>NZ_DAIPZK010000005.1:0-155944 GCF_036782315.1 Flavobacterium sp. | reverse complement strand
ATTCACAACGTATTAAATTCAATATTTTCTCAAAAGAAAGTTGGGAATTATAAGTAAAATACAATTTTGAAAGCAATTCACAACTAGGTTGCTAATAATGTTAATTTTAATTCAGTTGGGAATTATAAGTAAAAATACAATTTTGAAAGCAATTCACAACTGAATGTCGATAAATGCGCCTTTGCTATATGTTGGGAATTATAAGTAAAAATACAATTTTGAAAGCAATTCACAACAGTTCCTAATGAAATGATTCTGTCTGGACTGTTGGGAATTATAAGTAAAAATACAATTTTGAAAGCAATTCACAACTATTCGATATGTATGTGTGTTTCTTCTAATGTTGGGAATTAAATTAATATTATCTCGTATAATAAGGTAAAACAAACTTAATAAACCAATTAGGCAATTTATCTGTTTTTAACTCCATACTCCCTTTATAAACCTCTGCAATCAATAATTGTTCTTTACCTGAATTATCAAAAAGATAAGCACGATAACAATGTGGAAGTGCTAAATGTAAGTTCTCAAGAGTTCTGTAGTAACGATCTATAATTTTATCTTCAGCGACTTCATGTCCCCCTTTTTCAACACGATTATTTACTCGGGATACATTTACCTCTGGACTATCTATACAAACAAAATACAAATAAGCATGGTAGCCTAAAGAAACAACGTGCTTAATTTCGTCAATTTTTGAAGTATGACTCATTACAGTCTCAAAACTGAACGACTTATTTTGTGTAATTAAAAGATGCCTAATAAAAGACGCAATGAAAGCACCTTCATAACTTTGTGTTTCTTTGGAAGCATCCACTATGAAATTTTCTTTAACAAAAACATCGATAACATGACCTTCTTCAGCAGCTTTATTAAATAATGTTTTAGAAGAATCTAAAATCATAAAAGCATCTAAATCATCTTGGGTAGCGTCTAAGCCAATCTCTTTCAAATCAATTAAACCTGATTCTGCTAATCTTTTTTCTAAAATATCAGCATTAATAAAGAAACCAGTATTGTAATTTTTAGAGAACTCATGAAAAAGTGTACTTTTACCAGACCCATTTGGTCCTGCAAAAATGCGTATTTTTTTATTACTTGGCATGTAAAACTAAACCTTTCTCTATTTTAAACGGTGTGTCAACTGAAGCCTCAATATGGTTTTTAACAATAGTCTTACCATCTGCATCTTCTTCATATACTATACCATCTTTAATATAGGAAACAGACAAACCCAATGCCTTTGAACCACTAAAAGCTCTTTTAGCTGAAACTCGTGCCGCTTTAACTAAAGCTTTGGTTTGAGATACATCTTTTCTAAAAACTATTTTTGACATAATACACAGTTTGAATTTAACTTCTTTGACAATACAAATATACTGAAATAGTAGCAATAAGTAATAACACCTAAACAATATATTCCTATTGCTAATTTAACGTATTTATTTAAACATTTGTTACAAATTAGATGTTAAATAGCAACAATTTTGTGGATAATTTTTATACTATATTTTTTTAAAACAATTCCAGCTTCGTCGCTTTGAGTATTTTGCATTTGTAAAGCCCAGGGCATTACAAATGCAAAATGTATCGAGAACTGTAGAAACGAGAATTAATATTGTATATAAATTTTATAGAATTACACCCAATTAATAACAAACAGCAAATAGTAGTAAAAACACGTATTTAATTACCTATAAAAACGTATTAATTTAGTAAACTAAATTAGTGAATTATGAAATGGTATGAAGTAGCTTTTATAATAATCTTTGTGATAGTTGGAGCTTATCTAAGAGGAAAAATCTATGAACATAAAAACGGATATTACCGCTATAAGAAAAAGAAGTAGTCCAAATTTTAAATTCGTAAAATAGAAAATAGTCTCCTGAACGCTATCAAATGTATAAATAAAAATATTTTTTGGGGTGTAACAAATAATTAAATAGTCAATTAAGCTAAATGCTTAAATTTCAATAATAAAGCATCAAATAAAACAACAATATAATTCGGGAATTTTAGTATTCAATTCGGGAATTACACACAAAACAACTTCATTTAATGAATTATCAAACATAGATTTGCGAAACAACCAAATCTAACTAAAATTGAAATGAAAAATTTTTCAAGTAAATTAATATCCGAATTAGAAGAACAAGTAGAAAACATCAAACAAGTAGAAAAAGACCCAGTCAAATATTCTGAGCAAGCTATAAATTGTACCATTATAGCATTAGAAAAATTAAAATCTTTTTTCAAAAATTATCAAATAACAGATAAAAAAGAAGAGATTGAATTCTTCAAAGAAATCAAACCAAAAATTACTAGTAAACTAATCTACTACAATGACGTCTATACCATAGAAATCAACAAACCAACAGGAGAAGACAAAAAGCAAATAAAAAACTTCTACAAGAAAGAAATTAGAAAAAGATATAACTTCTTTTCTAAAAATGCGGAAATATATAAGTACTACAGAACAAATAACAATTATCTAGATAAAAAATATTTTACTATAAGAAAGTACGATATTAAACTTACTCTTGAAAGTTATTATTTTCAATCAGACAACAACTTTTCAACTTCTCATGATTACTTATGGGCAAAAATTATAGCCAATGAAAAAATTATTTCTTATCTAAAAGCAAATCTCAACAAAGCCTTAAAAAACAAAGCGGATAATATTATAAATCAAAACATAAAATGGACAGCTAGTAAAGTAGCCTTAGTAGAACTCATTTATGCCCTACACAATGAGAGAGTAATAAACAATGGCGAAATAAGCCTAAATGAACTTGTGAAAGTGGCAGAAACTTTCTTTAACACAGAAATTAAACAACACAATAGAATATTTTTAGAAATAAGAAATCGTAAAACGATTGAAAAAACAAATTTCTTAAAAACAATTCAAGAAAACCTAAACAAAAAAATAATACAATTAGATAAATAATAAGCGGCTCTTCTAAAACTAAATAAAAGACTTCAATAGACTATTATTTGTTATCTTAGAAGAACCGCTTCCATCTAATTATTCATTAGTTTTAATACCACAAACTAATGAAGCGACTATTCTATCCCCTACGCTATTTTCATCACCTAAAAAGGCTCCATAAAGACTTGTTATCAAAGAATCCCAATCAGGGTCAGTATTCTTCTTTGGTCTACGCTTACTCTCATATGTACTATAACGTGCAATTGATGTGGCACTCAAAATAATGGATTTATCTGATAATGATAAAGTTGCTGATGTAATAATTTCATTTTCAAATTGGATGATATATTCCAATACAGGTGCACTCTCAAGATTCTTTTCAAAGAGCTCATTAAAATTTTCAAAGAAATCCTTTGTTTTATCTTGACCAATAAACGATAAAGAAGATTGTGTCAAAACAGTATCCAAACACAATGTCTTACAACCTAAAAGTTGCTCCAAAGCTATTACATTCGAAAAGGAATAATTTATCCCAGCAAGTGAAGTAAAATTTGAGTTTTTATTAGCTATACTCTCTACATCATATAAAACTTGCTCAAAAGACAATAAGCTATCAGGTTTTGTAGCATAATAATCTTGATAAAGTTCATAATGCAATTGCCCAACATAATCATAGGGATTATTCTGATTTATTGGTAAATCAAAATACATAGCTTCACCAATTCTATGGGTTGATAATGAATTGGATGGTGTTTGAAACTTAAATTCCAAATCTGTGGTTTCGTCACAAGAGTATAAAAGAAATAAAGATAGAATGCATAAATAAAATGGTTTCATGATTTTGTTTTTTTAAGATTGTACTGATTACTTTTTTTCATCAGTTCATCTTGCCCGGGTAAGCTGAACTAGGTTGGATTTACAGCTAATAAATCCTTTTGAATTCGAGGCAAAACTATCTCACAAAACCAGCCTCTACAAACCGTCATAATTTCAATTCCCGAATTAAACAATGTCAATTCTTGAATTGAACAAACACACAAAATCAAATTTTTCATTCCAACTTTAACTATTGTTTAGTTTTTATATTTTTTTAAACTAAATTTGCTATTAATAGCCTACTAAATTTACCAATCTACAACACCAGCAGATTAAACAATACAACCTATTTAAAATGAAGAAATTAATCGCTATTATAAGTGTAATAACTAACTATGCCTTACTACAAGCAACACCTGTGTTAGATAGTACTCTTATTCATTTAAGTAAAAGCGATTATGAATTTTTCTTAAGAAAAGTGAATGAAAACGAAAAGAATCTCAAGTTTAAAAAGGCATGGCTTTTAAAAGCTAAAAATGAAGAAAATCATGCAGAACAAATAAAGGCTTACCGCCAATTGATGATCAATGAGCCTATTAAAATAAAGAAAGTTTATGCCGATTCTATAATAACTATAGCTCTTAAAACTAAAAATCTAAACACAATTGGAAATGCCTATTTAAATAAAGGTATTGTATTTTATGAGAATAAGGAATTAGTGCAAGCATTAAACTTCTACATTAAAGCAGAAAGCTATTTAGAAAAATCGCAAAATCAATATGATTTAAGTAAGGCAAAATATGCTATTGCACAAACTAAGTTTTATCTTGGATTTTATGATGAAGCAATAATTATTTTCAACGAATTGGAAGCATTTTTTATCGAAGAAAATGATAGAGCTTACTTGAATACAATTCATGCACTTGGTCTTTGCAATATGAAAATAAGCAATTTTAATAAAGTTACTTACTACAATTCATTAGGTATAAAATTATGTCATGATTGGGAAATTCCGCAAATGATAAAATATTTTGAACATTCAGAAGCCATAAATAAATACCATAAAAAGGAATACAATTCTTGTATTGATAACCTAACAAAAATAATCTCATTGCTAACAAAAGAAAGTGATTTTGACAATATCACCATAGCAAACTTTTATATAGCTAAATCATATTGGATGCTCAATAAAACGAATCAAGCAATCCCCTATTTGTTAAAAGTGGATAAAACTTTTCTTGAAAAAAAATACATACGTCCAGATGTTAGAGAAAGCTACGAACTTTTAATAAAATATTACTCCGATAAAGGCGATGCAAATAAACAATTACTTTATATAAATAGATTGTTGGAAGTAGATAGTATCTTAAACCACAATTACAAATACCTTTCTAGAAAAATCTTCAAAGAATATGATGCTAAAAAGTTAATTAAAGCCAAAGCGGAAATAGAAAACAAAATGATTTGGAGAAATAGCATGGCATATGGTACTGCTACAATTTTCATTGTTGTTAGTTTTATTGGTATTCGTAAACATAGAAGAAAAAGTAAATACTATAAGCAAAAATTTGAAGAGTTAATGAGCGCTAATAGTAACGAAAAATCATTTGTATCTAAAACAACGGATAATGACTTAGAGATTAATCCTGAAATTATTGAATCAGCTCTAAAAAATCTTGAAAAATTTGAAAAAACAAAAAAATATCTAGAAAAAGATATGAATTTAAGTAAGATTGCTGCCTATCTAAAAACCAATACCAAATACGCCTCAAAAATAATTTTAAAACATAGAGGTAAAAAGACAATCGATTATATTAACGATTTAAAAATTGATTATATAATTGAGTTATTAAAAACGGAAAATAAATATCGAAATTACACCAATAAAGCGCTAGCAGAGGAAGTTGGCTTTGGCTCAACACAAAATTTTACAAGAGCATTCAAAAACAGAACCGATATTTCTCCTACATACTTCGTTCAAAAAATAAATGAAATGTCCTAATTCTTTTTAGGTACATTTTTCTATTTTTTCATCACAACTTGTGAAACAGTTGTGAAATAAAACCAACCATACACGCCACTTTTGCTCCATAACAATATAAATCATACGTTATGGCAGTAGAAACCGAAAGGTTCGCGAACACATCTAACAACAATAGAATGTATCGTGAGCAAATTATTACCCTAGAAGACTTAAACGAATTCAGAAATCTTTTATTAAATGATATAAAAGAAATCATTCAATCCAATCCCCAAAAAAACAAACAGTGGATCAAATCCAATGAGGTCCGCAAACTTTTGAACATCTCCCCTGGTACACTCCAAAACCTCCGCATCAATGGAACACTTTCCTACACTAAAATCGGTGGCATCAACTACTACAAATACGATGATATAGTAAAAATGTTAGAAAAGTAATATGCAAGAAAACACAAACACCTGCAACGGCACCTGTGAAGTGTGCACCTGCAAATCTCTCACGAATTCGGGAGTAAAAACAGTAAGCAATTGTCACACTGAGCCTAGCTCATTCCGACTAATCGGAATCGAGGTGCCATGGAAAGCAGGATAGACTGGAAGGCAGTTCAAGCAACTATCATTCCTATGCAAAGTAAAACACCTAAAAAGAAAACCTATGTTTCTATGTGGTAAACTTAATTTACAAAGTAGACCACCCTTTTAAGCACAGCTTAAAAACCACAACTTTAAACTTGAAACCTGAAACAACAAACCATGAACTACATCAAACACCTAACCGGCTTCTTCGAAAAAGTAGCCATAGATAGAACACTCAATCCTACACATGTAAGCTTATACATAGCCTTATTCCAATTCTGGAACTGTAATCGTTTCAAAAATCCAATCAGTATCAATCGCGATGAGGTAATGCGAATAAGCAAAATAAGCTCAAAAGCTACCTATCACAAATGTCTGAAAAACTTACATGGTTTAGGCTATATAAACTACCAACCATCATATAATCCGTTCAAAGGAAGTCACGTCATTTTATTCAACTTTTCAGAAGATTTGAAACCACTACCAAAAAATGAGAGAAAACCAAAAAATGAACCGCTTATTGAACTTGTTTCTGAACTAGTTGTAAACAAGTCGTGTACTAGTAGTGAAACAGGTAGTGAACAAGCAGTAGTACCTTCTATAAACTATATAAACAATACAAACATTTTAAACGAAAAAAACGTTTTAAACTTAGAAGATCAAGCAAAAAATTTTGAAGAAATAAATAATTCATCTGATAAAATTGTCACATCGAGCGAAGTCGAGATGCCAAAAGAAGAAAAAAGTTCCGCAAAAAAAGAAGAAAAGTTTGAACCTACAATTCAAGAAGTCAAAACCTACTTCCATGAAAACCACTTCCCAGGACTCGAAGCTCAAAAATTCTTCAACTACTTCAAAAGCGTCGGTTGGCTAGTCGGTGGAAAAACACCAATGTTAGATTGGCAAGCAGCAGCACAAAATTGGATGCTAAACGTAACAAAATTCATCCCAAACGCAGAACAACCAAACAGACCAAAACAACTAAACACCACAACCGATAAAAACTATGCAGAACCGCTTTAAAATTCCCCTACTTTGGAGAGCTTGTCCCGATTTTTTTTCGGGATGTGCCTGAAGGGCGGGGTGGCTAATCTATGTAAATCCGTTTAATCAACTTCATCCGTGTTCCAAAACCTTCGCTTTAGCGAACAAAATACAATAATATGAGTGAAAATTTAAAATCCCAATACTGCTATTCAGAAGTCATAACATTGCTCGAACAAAAAGGCATCGAACTATATGGCAATCATTTTAAAATTCTTGAAACCGATTATCCAATTATCTTCAAACTCATTGCTTATTTTCTAAAAGACGAGCCAACTTGTTTTCAACATGGAATAAACCTCAACAAAGGCTTATTACTAACCGGACCAATCGGCTGCGGTAAAACCTCATTAATGAATTTGATTAAATACCTCGCTCCTACCGAACAAAAATTCTTTTTAAAACCTTGTCGAGATATAAGTTTTGAATTCATCCAAGATGGTTACCAAATAATCCATAAATATAGTAATGGTAATCTAGATCAATCTGGACCAAGAAGCTACTGTTTTGACGATTTAGGCACAGAAAACAATCTAAAATACTTTGGTAACGAGTGTAACGTAATGGCTGAGATTCTTTTGAGTAGATACGATTTATTTATCTCAAAAAAACTTAAAACACACATCACCACTAACCTATCAGCCTCAGAAATAGAAACCCATTACGGAAACAGAGTTAGAAGTCGACTAAGACAAATGGTAAATCTAATTGCATTCGAAAAATCAGCACAAGACAAACGTTAATATTCCCATCCTTTGGAGGGGTGTCCGAAGGACGGGGTGGTAAAATTTGAAATCGTCAACTTAAAACACATGAAAACAATAACCAACTTCTGGAACCACTTCCAAAAAAATAATTTCATATTCCTTTTCATAATTGAAATTACTCACGAAGAAGTACAAATTAATTTTAATAAAGTTACAAGTCTTTTACACGACTACGATAAAAACTTAGATATAATCATCAAAACAAAAGAGAACAAAGGCGAACTAATTATTACTGCAAATGGAAATAAAGAAGCCTATGAAAATGCTTTTGAAATAGTAAGACAGGCACCAAAAATCGAACGATGGAAAATCACCGCTTTATTAAAACCTACATTAAATATTGAGAAATATGAATCTGGAAATGACAATCCATTTCGATTTTTTGGAATGGAATTAAAAATTAGTGAAATGTACTTCACTCCGATTAAATGGAATCATAAAAAAAGAAAAATAACAATCATTATTTGGATAAAAAACTACTTAGCTTACAAAAACATTACAGAGCTAAAACAATCACTTTACATAATTATAGAACATCTTTTAGGTGAAGATTTAGCAATCAATAATATCCAAAAGTTTAAAATCAAACAACTAGAAACAAATTCAAATCAACTAATCGAACTTTATCACCTGAAAGACTATATAACCTATATTAAAAATTAATATTGCTTAAACTTAGTACTCAAAAATTTTCTTGGATTAGTATTAGCTATTAACTCAAACAAAGATTCTCCAAGATAACCTCTCAAGTTCAAGTGCAAATCCTTCTCGGTATCTTTCTGACTCACTACATAATAATCAGAACCAAATAAAACTTTGTGCTTTACTTTTTCATCCTCAAGTATAAACTTTAGTAACGGAAATAAACTTTCATCATGAAGTATAAAGCTGATATCAGCGTAAACATTATCATATTCAATCATTAAATCATAGATGACTGACAACCAACTTGCATTCCACCAAATAGTTCTAGGATTACCGTGATTCAATGTATTTTTTCTCTTATGATAATCTGCAACACTATCGTGAGTAATATTCTTATTGTAGTTATTCCAACCATCATTCAAATATTTTTTCCATTCATCCTCACCACCAAAATGAGCCAAACAAATTTTTAATTTACTCAAATCTATAGCTTCAGAAGCTGAATTACCTAAGTAAATATTTAACAAATCCTTATTTAATAGACAATGATAATTCAAAGGATGTGTAAAATTGGTTGTATACTCAAACCCTTCTCTTTGTGGCAGAGGAATAGGTTCATAAATACCATCTTTCTTATTGTATTTTAAAATGGGATGTTGATTCCATTCTTGCTTCTTCTTACCTCTATAAAATACAGTTCCTTCAATACAATGAGTAATGATTGGGATTTCATTTTCTTGAGCAAAAAGATACATTTCAATCAAATCCTTGTCAAATGGATAATAGCCTAATGCAGGATAGAGTTTTATTCCATCAAACTGTTGTGAGTGCAATAAATGCTTTGCATAATTTTCATAATTTTTATGCTTTACTTCATTTCGAGTAGCAGCTATTCTTCTCGGGTCCAAAAATAAAAAGGGAAGCAAATTTTCTTGCTTTCGCAACTTCAAACATCGCAATTCTTCTAATTGCTCAAGATAAGGCTTAGCGGGCTTTCCTCCTTCCATAAAATCCATATCCATAGACAATACAACAAAACGAGTATTGTAATCATAACTTTTAGAAAGTAAATCAAAAATTTTAGACTGATCGTGATATAATGAATAGCGACCCAAAGTCAAAAATCTTTTAAATGTTTCTCTGGTAGATTTACTAAATACAAATTCTAATTTAAAAAAATGCATTACAACTTTAAACAGCCAACCTAAAATAAAAAATAATATTTCAAATAAAAGATGAAGAACAATAGTTTTTCTAAATAAATTTTTAATAAAGTACTTTATTAACGTTAACCTATTCCTAAAAACTTTATAATTATAATTGCCCCTAGAGGTAAAATTCTTGTAATACCATTTTACTAAACGCATAGTAATAATATGATGCAAACCTAGTGGCATCAATCGTTTACCAAACTTATTAGGCACATGGTCTATGGTAAAAATATGTGTATGAGTATTATAAATAGGCTTATTTATCATTGTTTCTTTCTTAATTCAAAATACAAAATCTTAATACTTGAGAATATTTAACTATCAATCTTAATAATTTCTAATTCAACCATTTTATCAAAAAGGATTCGAAGACAACTTTGTCCATTAGTCTCAGTATCCCAATACAAACGATGCATTCGAATTCCATCCATTGTAATAAAATTAAAAAAGTGTTGAGATTTGTCTGGAGAGATTTCATAATTCAAATTAATTGGCTTTAATAACGAATCTCGAATGCCATTCAATGCCTCACCTCTTGTAGAATCATTTCTAAAATTAGAAGATAAGGCATCAGAAATCGAATAAACATTTAGCCATTTAATTTTCTGTTCTATCACTAAATTTCTATTCTTAAAATAGCTATTGTAATACGAATTAATAAACTCGTATGGATTACCAATAGTAATTAAAACATCTGTTAATAATTTCGCGTTTTTAGAAGGCATAGTACCTAAAGGAAATAAATAATCGGTAGCTATCAAACAACCAAAACTATAACAATGGAAATGAATTTTAGACTCTGGTTCATTTTCAGAAATATATTCAACAAGCAAATCCAAATTACCAGAAATCAACTGACTCTGTATCCCATCATTTAAGTATTGGTCAGCACAAGCAAATTCAGTAGCAATTGAGGTGACAATTGTCTTCGATTCCGGAATTACAAGTAAAACAAAAGTAGTCAAAGGCACCGTCCATTTATAAGCCTCTTTTATATAATTAGGCAAATTACCTGTAGAACTTTCTATAATAGCCAATGCTTTTTTAGCCACTTGAAAATCATTTACCATATCAATGGAAGCTGGTATTAAAAAAAGAACAGCTAACGATACTAAAACCAAAATCGAAAAGGCATAAAATGTTAAGTATGGGCGATTATAGTGATCATGAACAAAAACACGCTTGAGAAGTTGTGGTAACTTTTTTAAAACCAACCAAAAAAGTAATAAATTCTTCAACAAAATATTACGCTTATTGAATCTTTCTGTCAATAATTCATGGTATTCAAATTCATAAAAAGTATAAACAACCTCCTCGCTTTCTTGCCCTTGTCTAACAACTCTAACAACCTTAGAGGTATTCTTCCCTGAATAAGTAATAATTTCACTTTTTAATTCATAAGAAGTTCCTCGCTCATTAAATAATAATTCATTTTTAAAACGTTCAGCATATTTCAATACGTTTTCTTGATGAAAAGATTGACCTAATCCTGAAATATAAATTCCGATATTCTTCATAATCCTAATTATCTAAAATTTTAAATACTTTCCACTAACCCATTTATCTTCTAAACCTATTTTAAACCAACCATTATTTTCTTCAAAAACAAAAACAATCTCACCTTTTTGAAGACTATATTGTTTCTCAAATTTCACATCTGGTCCTGTTCTAACATTTAAAGTAGAAGTTTTTACCTCTGCTCTTTTTACTTCTTTAGTGTATTTTCCATAAATCCAATGCGATTGAGAGGAAGAAATTTTATACCAGCCATCTTGTATTTCATAAACTCTTAAAATGGCTCCCATAGATAAACTTGGACGTTCTTTAACTATTGAGCCCGTAGCATTTGGCATACTACGAACATTCAATTTTGAAGCAGTAACACAAACAAAACGCAAAACAGATTCTACATCAGTTTTAGGCAGTATACCATTAAGCTGTTCAATAACCAATGGCTTAAACTCTTGCTCAAAATCAACAACTTTATTACCTCCAAAAAATGCCGTTCCAGGACATGATTTGGTATTTACACCACCATTTGTCCTTAATCCATTATCCAATCGAAACCAGTGATGATAAACTATTGAATTAGAATCAACTGGTAAATTGAAACGTTTACATAAAGCTGCAGTAACAATTAAAATACTTTCCTTTTGAGAATCAGTCATTTTATCTCCATTACTATCAAAATTTCCAAAATTTTCTATACAAATGGAATGAGCATTTTGATTAGTGATACAAGCTGGTGATTTTTCTAAACTTCGTCCAGTTAAAATACTCCCATCAGGAAAAATAGTAAAATGTTGTCCAATGTCTTGCCATCCATTCTGAACAATATGATATTGTTTCATAGCTAGTTGACGCTCAAAATGATTAGTACCATTAAAATGAGAATAGTTAGGTATATAGGTATGATGCTGCTGAATTTTTAATATAGTTCTCCCAACTCGAATAGTTGATATCCAATTTTCAAACTCCATTGGTTTAAGTTTTGTAAAACCGTGCTTTATTTCCATAAGTATAATTTTAAAAATAAAAGTAGTAGACTAAAGTTTGACTATCAATACGTGAAAACACGTAATTATTCGTTATAAAAAATTTTAAAATTGATTTCCATATCAAGTTTAAAAAGAGTATTTATACTTATTAAAAGAAGTATAAATACGAATAGAAAAATGCATTTCGCCCACTTATATTTGAATTTAATAACTTTAAATTTATTTTAAAAATGGACACAGAAATCAAAAACACGCTCTTTCGATTTGTTAACATGAAAGCACCTGAATTATGTTCAGAAATCGACATAAAACCAAATTTTATAACTCAAACTCCAGAAGAAGGTTATTTTTTTGACGCAATTGATAACATCTCCCCTGGAAATACAAAAAGAGATGTTTTATTAGCAGCCGCAGCTGATTTTGAAGATGATGCTATAAAAATTGATGAATTAAAAGATCTTAACAGTGACTTATATTTCTTTTCTGTTTGGTTAGCTAAAAACAAAAGACAGGCTACTAATTCTGAAATAGAAACTCAAGCTAATTTGATAACTGATTCCTCAATTAATTTAGGTACAATTTGGGAAAATTTAATCTATCAAGTAATTACACAAAAAGATTTTTATATTAAAGAAACATTGATGCAAATATTACTTGCACATCATGTTTGCGAATCGAATCTTGGTACATTTAAGGAAAGAGCTTTAGCAAAAGTAGTTTTGTCAAAAAAACTTTTCACAGATAACGGCACAAAGATAAGTGCGGAAATCAATAAAACAGTTGATTTAAATCCTCAAATGATTTTTGCAAATCCAATTTTAAACAAATTGGAAAAACAAGCCATAGCAAAAGAAAATATTAATTTATTAACTAAATTAAAAAATGAATTAGTAATAGCTGAACAAAAATATCGTAAAGAATATCAAAATCAATACAAAAAAGACTATTTAGATTATGAAGATGAAATTAAACCTTTAATTGACAAATATAATGATGATGTAAAAGCAGCATTGAGCGATTGGTGTTCAATAAATCCTACATCAAGCACATTACCTTATGACCCTTCTGATCCTTGTCAACAAGCTCCTGTTGTTCCCTATCCAAAAATTCCAGAATTTGAATTTTCTTTTATGGAAGAACTAGATTCAAATTTCATTAGTGAACAACTTACTTTAGAAAGTTATGAGGTATTTCAAAACATAAATATATATCAAGAAAGTTCAGAAATATCAAAATTTAATGATTCTAGTAAACTAGCAAATATTAGTCCAATAACTTATAACTCTTTTAATTCTATTTACGATGGAATTAACCAGCTAATTGATGCCGAAAATCTAATAATTAGCGACAATAATATTGACAATGGAAATACTACTGTAGTAATTGGTGGTAGCACTATAACGATTCCAAACACTTCTATTCCTCTCGAACCATTTCAATATGAAATTAAAACTAGAAGAAGAAGTGTCTTTAACGTTACATCCCGAACACTTCAACTAATGGTTGGAATTCCTGACGTTAACTCTAGGATTTCAGCCATACAATACAGAATGACAAAACTTGATAACTCAATAGTAGAAAATAGTTCAACAATTGTAGACCATTATACTGGTTATGATACAATGGTTGACTTAAATATGGATGGAATTACATCAAATCTAAAAGAATTATCAGTTACAATCCAATTATCTAATGGAGCAGTTGCATCAATTTTAATTCCAGATTTTGCTCTTGATAGTACTTACAAAAACCATTTATTATTTTTAAATGAAATCTCTGATATTATAGATGAAGAAAATAATTCAACTGTAGCTCCTGAAAACACTTTTATTCCTACTGGTTTTGGAGTAAAACAAATTGGAATAGCTGACTATAATAAAGTAGAACAAAGTATACATGGTTACATTGAAGGTGAAGTAGCTCATATTGAAAATGTCATGGCTCGTGAGTTCAAAGAAAAATCTACTAGAAGATTGAGAAGAAGTGAAATCACAGAAACAACTTCATCTGAAACAGAACGTGAGCAATTAACAGACACTTCATCCGTTGACAGATTTGAGATGCAAAGTGAAGTAGCGAAAGTAATTGCGAATAGTAAAGATTTTAGTGCTGGATTTAATGCATCATATAACGGATCTAGTTTTAGTATCTCTACCAATGCTAATTTTGCAACACACAATTCAAACGAACAAAGTACTCGACAAGCTGTTACTAGCGCAAAAGAAATTACAGAACGAGCTTTGGACAGAATTGTTAAAAAAGTCAAAGAAGAACGAATCGAAAAAATTTTAGAAGAATTCGAAGAAAATAATTCTCATGGATTTGACAATAGAAAAGGTGATAAACATGTTGTTGGTGTATATCGTTGGGTCGATAAAGTAATGAAAAACCAAATTATAAATTATGGTAAGCGATTAATGTTTGAATTCATGATACCTGAACCAGCTTGCTTGCATAAACTTGGAATGAAATCACAAAATACTGACGAAAAAATATCATTTCTTGTTGAACCAGAGGATCCTAGAACATCTAAAATTAATAAAATTGATAATTATTCAAAAATAACTGACGCTACTATTAAATACTGGTCATCAAAGTATAATTTTGAATTTGAAACAGCTCATCCCCAAACAATTTGGGCAGGTAAAAGCATCAACATGGGTAACGAAGGAACAGATAATAATATAGAGATTCCTGAAGGTTATCACCTTACATATTATAAAGTTAAAACACTTCATCGAGGTGGAAGTAGTGAGGGCAATGCTGGTTTTAGTGTTTCAGGTGCAACAAGTTATACAAATGCTATTATTGGAACGTGGGAAGAATCTGTTTCTAATAAACTTTATGTTGGAAAAGTACCTGTTTCTGCATTCTTCAGAAAAGCAGATGCAGGATTAGTACATTTTGATTTAAAATTTGAATTAGATAATTCTTTAAAAAATAAATGGCAACAACAAACATTCAACGCTATTATTAATGCCTACGAAGAAGCTTTAGAAAAATACAAGGAAACATTATCAACAGAACAAACAAATGGGATACAAATATTAGAAACAAATCCTGGATTTTACAGAGAAATAGAAAACACATTGTTGAGAAAAAATTGTATTTCTTACCTAATTTCAAGTAATCCTATTGCAAAACGCACATTTGGGAAAAATTTCTATAAAAAAATTAATCCTAGTTTAAATAATAGTTTTGATAACATAATGATTAATCAAAGCACAGATTTAGATGATTATGCAGCTTTTGTGAAATTTATTGAACAAGCTTTTGAATGGGATATCATGAGTTATTACTTCTATCCTTTCTATTGGGGTAATAGTAAAAATTGGATTGAAATGTACCAATTCGATCAAACGCACGATCACATATTCAAAGCGTTTATGCAAAGTGGTATGGCAAAAGCAATTGTAACGGTTAGACCAGGGTTTGAAGAAGCTGTACAATATTACATGCAAACAGGTCAAATTTGGAACGGTGGTGAAGTGCCAGTAATTGGGGATGAATTATTCTTATCTATTGTTGATGAACTTCAAAAACCTGAAGGAGAAAAAGTAGGCAAAGCTTGGCCAACAAGAATACCAACTTCAATGACAATTTTACAAGCACAAAGCATTGGATTGAATGTAACTAAAGCTTTACCGTTTAATGATGACTTATCTGATTTTGAAAACCCTGACGAAGTACCACAATCTTCTCAAATAATTTTTAATAATGCTCAAATTGGGGGTGGAAATTCTAAAACTGCTCGCATTGTTGGTAAAATTAATTGTGATACTATCATTATGTCAAAAATTCAATTGAATAGATTAGATGGGTCAATCCAAGATAGAACTTTTAATGATATGAATGGCGACTGGGAAATAAACAATTTACCTGCTGGCACTTATGAATTAATTATTGATAAGGATGATGAATACACAAACAATAATTATATAGTAATGGTAGGTTCTAAACAGCAAACTGTTGTATTAGATGATGATCAAACTCTTGAAATTGAAATAACATTTTCATTAAGTGGTTCTTTTTAAATAAAAAAACCTC
This sequence comes from Flavobacterium sp., assembly GCF_036782315.1. Lineage (GTDB taxonomy): Bacteria > Bacteroidota > Bacteroidia > Flavobacteriales > Flavobacteriaceae > Flavobacterium. Next base: position 139,431 of record NZ_DAIPZK010000005.1, on the reverse strand, counting down.
TAGAGACATCTCATCTCTAGAGGTTTAATCAATTTCAAAACTTGAAAAATTCAAAATAAATTTAATAAAATTAGTATGAGATTTATATTATTAAATATATGAGCTCAAATTTATTATTTTAAAAAACTAATGTAAATGAGAGCTATAGATTATGGAATACAAAATTTTGGAGATCCATCCTACAAAAACACCAAATCAAATGTTGTTGTATTTAATGAAGCAGTAAATATAGGAAATGATTATGACATAAATTCAGATTTTAAGTCCGATTATCATTTTATAGAAGTCAAATTTATAAATAATGAGATAGGTCAAAGAAGTATAGTTTTTATAACAGATGGTGAAAAAATCTCTTGGGAGCAATTTGATTACATCAAAAATAGTGATATAGTATCTTGGCGCGAGATAGATTTCAATTTTTCATTTGAAAATACAACAACGGATGAAGTTTTAATTAGAGAATCAAAAATATATGAAATTGAAGGTAAACAATTTGTAAAAGTAGCTGGCCAATTACAAAATTTTTATATTATAGAGGAAAATAGGCAAAAAAAGAACAAACCTTTAATCTTACTTAATGATATACTAAACGACAAATCTACAAGTGTAATTGTTTTTATTTCAGATGATGGAGTAAAGCTTGAGCGTGCTTATCAAAATATTGAATGCTATAATAATGAGGTAGTCTTATTCATTGAAAATGATTTTGGTAGTAACTTATTTGGTTCGGTATTACGAATAAAATTAGGTGCCAACATAACAGAAAACAGCAATTTCCCTGCAAGCCAAACAGCAAAAGTAATTAATGCTTTTAAACTTGGAATTGATATAGATACGGTTACTCTTTCAAAAGCTATCAAAGAAGAAATTGAAAATAATGAAGGGATTATTCACTACATAAAAAAAAGATTTTGGGCAACAGATAAAATTGTTTCTGTCCCTGTAAATTTTGCTTTTAACACACTTAAAGAGGCTTTTGATTCCATTTCATCTGGAATTAATAGTATAAAATTAGAAGAAAACAGATGGAGATATTATAACGAAGACGGTACAAAAAACGAAGAAAAAAATCTATTATTTTTTAATTTAAATGACTTTGAAAAATTAGAGGCTAAATTAAAAACTAACTACCATAAAAAAATGTTTTCTAGTGCTTTAAAACAATTAAATAATAAAAATGATGAGTGGAAAGCAAATATAAAAACCTTAAAATTTGATAAAGAAAATAAATACCTTCATACCTACATTAATGATTCTATTAATAAAATTGACAACATTTTAAAACCAACAAAAGATTTTTTAGGAAATCCTGAAGCATTAGTTATTGAGAACAATAAAGACACACTCATTGCTTTGAACGCTTTTTTAGTGGGTTTTATTAACGGAATTATTGAAATTTTTAAGGGTCTTTTTGATATTTTAAGCCTTTTGTGCCAACTATTTGAAGGAATAAGAAAAGGTACTAGTTATTTAGCTCAAAATTTAGCTAGTTTATTCAGTATGTTTTTTGAAGGCATAGAAAATTTTTTAGACTCCTTAAAAAACCTCTTTACAAAAGAAAACCTCAAGGCTTTATTGCAGTTTATAGTGCAATTACCAAAACTTTTTCTGCAATTATCAATTGAGGGAACAAATTATCTTTTAAATACAGATTTAAAAGTACCCATAGATGCTTTTGGATACTATATAGGCTATTTTATTGGTATGCTTGTAGATATAATTATTAGTGCCATATTTACAGGTGGTGCAAAAACAGTTGCCGATGTTTTAAAAATTATAAGCAAACAATTCACAGAAATATATAAATTTGCAAAAAGCACTTTAAAGTACACTTCTAAAGTTGCAACAAATTCTATTGAGTATACAATTGATTTATTAGCTAAACTAAGAAATGGTGCAAAAAACATCAAACCTTTTTTGGAGGAGATACTGGAGTGGTTGAGAAAATTGTTTGATGATATAAAATCATCTAACAAAATATTTAATTATAAAGATGTATATAAAATAAAGTATGAAGGTCGAAATTTACAAAATTTAGTTGATGAGGGTACTGCTTTAGCAAAATATGGAAAAATAGGCAAACAAACCGTGCAAGAAGTCAATTTACAGGTACAAAAATTAGTAAACTCATTGTCTAAAACAAAACTAGAGAAATGCACAATGGTTTCTGGGATGACATATATTAAAAATGGCAAAATATCTAAAACATTTACAAGGCATAATTTTACAAAAATGAATGGCATAGACGAAATTGGAAAATTGACTAGTAATGGTAAATTCTCGGATGATTTAGGAAACCCAACTAAGTATCAGATTTTTTTAGACGAAATGCATCCTACCTTACGTAAAAGATATGATTTACATATGAAAGAAGTTAAAAAAGGACTTAATGCAGATTCATCTGATATAGCACGATCAGGAATAGAAGCTAGTCATGGTGAAATTAGAGCCTTAGATGATTTATTAAAAGAAATTGATCCTTTAGGAGAGTTAGGAGATGATGTATTTAAAGATATTGTTGGCTATAATAGATATTTAAGAGAAGGGGCTAATAAAATTCAACCACCTTGTGCACATTGCCATTTTTTAACAACAAATGTAAAATATATAGGACTTTAAAATATGAGTTTAAGAGTAAAACAAGAAGATTTAAAACTAGTAGGGATAGATAGTGGAGGTAGTGAAATTTTGCATTATAAGGGCAAGCCATTTACAGGTATTAAACTTATTTATGAAGATGCTGGATGGTTGTCAGGTGAAATAGAGTTTAAAAATGGTTATAGAGAAGGTTGGGAAAGAGAGTATTATGAAAATGGACAGCTTGAATCAGAAGTAAAAATGCACAATAATATTGCTGTCCCTGGCACATGGAAATATTATCCTAAAAAATAATGCTACTCGCAATAGATGTCCATTACAAAGAAAAATACTCCAAAGCCGTTGGGGTATTTTTCAATTGGGAAGATGAAATCCCAAAAGAAATTGAAACAACTATTATCGATGAATTTGCAGAATATGAATCAGGGCAGTTTTATAAAAGAGAACTGCCCTGTATTCTCCAGCTTTTAGAAAAAATAGATTTAAAAAAAGTGGAATGTATAATTGTTGATGGTCATGTATATATAAATAATAACAAAACTTTTGGTTTAGGAGGTCATTTGTATCATTCATTAAATGAAAAAATTCCTATAATTGGGGTAGCCAAAAAATCATTTGTAAATACTGATAAAGTTTCTTTTCCTATCTTCAGAGGTGAAAGTAAGATGCCCTTATATATTTCCAGTATTGGAATTGAAATTAATTCTGCATTGGAAAAAATAAAAAAAATGAAAGGAAAATATAGAATACCAACTATCCTTCAAATACTAGACACAGAAACAAAAAAGGATTAAATTTCAAAACATAAGCTACCCTAAAAAGTAGCTTTTATCTATTTATTATAAAATTAAATATCACTCAAACTTATAGCATTAGTTTTCAATGCATACAAAATTACACCAATAAAATTTTTAGAGGCTGTTTTTTCCATAATGCGTTTTCTGTGTTTTTCTACAGTTCGAGTACTAATGCATAACTTATCCCCTATTTCTTTACTACTCATTTCTATACAAGCCATTTTAATAATTTCTATCTCTCTAGCGGTTAAAGAAACATGTACTGTCAAATCTAAGTTATAATGTACTTTTTTCTCCCATAAAATAGCTTCTCTAATTACGGCACCTAATTCCACATCAAAATAATAATCGCGTTCAACTACATTTCGTATGGCACTTTCCAATAGTTCTGGGGGTGAATTTTTTGTAAAAAAACCATTAGCACCGCACTCCATTATTTGGTGTATTGCCTCTTTAGAAGTAAGCTGAGAAATAATCAATATTTTTGCTTCTGGATTAATCAACTTCAAACGTTTGCAAACTTCATAACCATCCAATATTGGCATTTGAATATCAAGTAACACAACATCAATGACTTCTGTTTCAGCAAATTTTAAAAAAGCCAACCCATCATTAGTATCATGTATAATTTCAATCCCTTCAAATGAAGACAATAATAAGGACAAACTTTTTCTAAAAAGTTGATGATCGTCAACTAAGGCTACTTTAATCATATTTCTTTAGGTAAATAAATAACAAAATGGTTACCACTTGTAACTTCACGTTGAACAAGTTTAGCACCAATACTACTCAAACGGGATTGTATGTTTTGCAAACCAGAACCTTTAGATTGTGCATAACTCGATTTAAAATCAAATGATACTCCATCATCAACTAACTCCAAGCTAATTCCCTCAATGGTCTCATAAATAAACAAATTGCATTCGCTTATAGTACCATGCTTTAGCATATTAGAGGTAAACTCTTGAACAATTCTAAACAATTCATATGCTATAGCTGTACTAACTACAAAATCCTCTAAATACTCTTTTAAAGCAAAATTTTTATCTGATGATTTACTCAAGGTTTCAAAATAATCTTGAACAGCCATAACAAAACCACCATTCTCCAACAAAGGAGGCATAAGTTTATAGGATATCAATCTTGTATTTTCTATTGTTTGCTCTAATGCAATTTTCATCTCTTCTAATAAAATTTGATTCTGACTATCACGAATCTTTCGTGATAACAACAAAAAATAATTACGTATTGCACTCAAATCACTTTGAACACTATCATGCAAATCTTTTGCAATACGTTGACGTTCTTGCTTCTCACTTTCCAAAGCGGTTTTCAAAAGTAATTCTGTTTCTTTCTGCTTCATCTTAGCAAAATGTCTTTGATAAAAAGACACCATAAACAAAAGTATAAAAGCAAGAAACATCATCATAAATGTTCCTATCCAAAAAAAAGACTTTATCTCATCCGAGCCTTCCATATACTAATAATTAAAAAAGTATCTAAAACAATATTAAAAATTAAGTTTATAAACCAATAATCTGAAAGTAAAGATTTATTGATTAAATAAACATGATTAGCAACAAGAAATAAAAAAAAAGTACCACAATAGTATAAAATTAATCCTGAAATAATAAAAAATATTGAATTTTCAATCAGACTAACAACTTTTAATTGTTTAAAAACTTGTCGAAACCATAAAAAAGAGAAAACCAAAATAAAAATTGTTTGAATTAATTTAAATTGATAATTAAATAAAAAAAAATCATCAATTGTATATTTTATAGCAATTGAAAGAAATAAAAAAAGAATACCTAATCCAAAAAACAAAAACAAATACTTATATTTTGAATTTAATATTTTAAAATAAAAGTAAAATATTGTGGCATAAGACAATAAATTATATGTAATGAACCAATAATTTACTTTCCATTTAAAATATAAAGACCCTACTAATTCATATATACTTCCAAAAAAGACTAGCATGATAAATGGCTCAATAAAAAAAATTTCTTTATTCAAAAATTTATCTTTCTGGATTTTAAAAAAAATAAATGGAATTATTCCACATAAAAGAGTAAAAATAAAAATATAAAACATACAAAAAATTAAAAAAACCTATCAAATGATAGGTTATATGAAACTTTGTAAAAATAATTATTTTTTTGATAATCCATCTATTGGACAAATTGGAGGGCAGGTAATTACTTGATCATAAATTAATCCATTTTCCAAAATCTCCTTTTCTTCAGCATCTATTCCAACCAAAACCAAGCTAATTTTACTATTTAAATCATCATAACCATTATAAATTCTCACCCCTATACAATTCTCTTGTTCTAAAATATTTTTAACATTATTAGCTCCAATAAATGACGAAGTTACCTCACCTGGAAATTTTGATTCAAATGCTGTAATTAATGTTTTTGCTTCTTCTTCTGTAATAATACTACCTGTGTTTACATCTGGTTTCATAAATAAATTGTTAATGTTATGAAACCAAAAGTATCGGCTGGAAACAGGCTTTAAAATACGTATTTTTACCACTTTTTATTAAGTATAATTACTTAATACCGCCTCTAAAACCTAACAATTAGATTACCAAAAAAAAGAATCAACTTTACAGAATCAGTGAAAAATAAGTATTTATACGTACAAAAAATGCGTTGAAACGAACAAGACTGTTTTATAATCTACATAGTGGGGTAAGGATTCAAGCATAGTAGTCTAACTGACATCCATTTGTAAAAATCTAACTCTTTGAATTAATATTTCAATTAAAACATATACCCATAACCTTAAATCATAAGCAATTATTTATCTTGAAAGACAAAGTTATGAGATATACGAACCTTTCTCTTCTCCTTATCTTATCTCCTCTTCTCCTTATCTCCTCTTCTCCTTATCTCCCTATCTCCCCTTCTCTCTTTTCCCTTCTCCCTCAAATTAAGTATTTCCACGTATTTCAAACCCAAACCCTATACCCTATTTTTACATACTAACTAAAACTGTAATAATATGTCAACTAAAACCAACCTAAACACGCTATACTTAATAAACGATAGTACTAAAAAAATAAACCTTGAAATTATTGTAGGTGACGAAGGGCAAACATCATTGTTAACGGTTCGATTAGATAGAAAAATCATCCAAGAAAACCATGCAGGAAACTTAGCCAATATTGAAATTGGAAAAAACAATGAACTAAATGGAAAAGTGCTGAAAATAACAGCCACTATTACAGATACGTCTACAAAAACAAACGTGACCTTTCTAAACATTAAAATGTCTGGAGGAGTTTTAGCTAGAAGCTATCCTTTGTACAAAACAGTTGAAAACGAAGGGGATTCAGCCAATTATTATGCAGTGATTGAATTTTACAAACCTTAAACTACGTAGTCATGAACAAAATAATAATTCTAATTGTCATTTTACTCACAAGAACAATTGCTTTCGCTCAAAATGATAACCAAACATTAAATACTGCACAGGAATATGATTTACTAAAAGCACCTGTTTCTCCTGCCTCTAACTTATTAGGATTTGCTCAAAGCGAAATCGATAAACCAACAGACGTGTCTGAATTCATGGTATCACTTCAATCGGCATCAAATAGCTATACACAACTTCCTTCAAACTATGCCATTGACATTGCACCCTATTGGTTATTAAAAAGTAAAAACTTAGGAGACATTACAACAAGCGGTCTGAGTACTTCATCAGGAAAAAATGTTATTCCACAATCCTTAGTACTATCATTCGCTATAAAAAATGTAGACTCAACTTCACTTAACTTTAATAGAGACAATACTTATGCTGGTTTCGGATTCAAGTTTTCTATTTACAGAGGAGAATACGACACTGATACCCAAAAAAGTTTGGCAAAAATTAAAAATTTACAAGAAGTCAAACTAAAAGCAATGAATAAAAATCTAGACAACTCGCTAGAAAAATTGGCTGAGGAAATTGCTGACATAGAAAGAACGCGTAAAGATGTTTTTAAAGGAATTGATTTTAATGACGAATCGGAAGACAACCTCAAACTAATAGAATTACTGAATAAAAAAGCTGAAAAAATGAATCTAGAAATAGAACAAAAAATGGAAGCTTTATTAAGCACTAGTGAAATCAATAAAGAAATAACAACAATAGATGAGGAAATAAAAAAAGCAGCAAGTAAATTCCAACTCACAAGAACAGGATTCACATGGGATATTGCAGGCGGAATTAGTGGAGAATTTTACAACAAAAGTTTCGACCAAGGCAAAATATATAATGCTGGAATTTGGACAACAATGGGATACACTACTGAAAAATCAGGTGCCTTTTTAGGGATAGTAAGATACTTATACAACCCAGAAAGAATATTTGCTTTAGATAATAGTACAAATGAATTTAATAGTGTTGCTACGTTCGATACAGGATTCCGATATATCCTAGGAGAATCACAAGCAAAATTAAATGCCAGTTTAGAAGCTATTTACAGAAACTACTTCACAGAAAGTGAAGCTGACAATTCTTGGCGTCTAATGTTTAACATTGACTATGCTATTCTCAAAAATCAAAAATTAACGTTCTCATTCGGTAAAAACTACGACGGTACGACCACTAAAGACGGTAATCTAATTGCTGCATTGGGAATCGTATTTGGATTTGGAAATAAAAGATAAACAAACAATTAAAAATTAAATCAAATGAAAAAATTAATCGCTTTAATACTAATTACATTTCTAAGTTTAATAGTAAACGCACAAGAGAAAAAATCAAAAACCTACCAACAACATCGTAGTGCAAAAACTGGTAGATACGTTACCAAATCTGAAACTAAAAAAAGTCCTAGTACAACTTATACAACTAAAAGAAAAAAAGGTTAAAACAAAATCATAAAACAAAGATGAATAAAACTATTATTGCTGTACACGGAAGAGCTGGTGAAGGAAAATCAGAAACAATAAAAAAAGTTTGTGAAATTATATTAAGGGATTTCCCAAATGCAATTCCTTCTATAATACCCAATTATTCTGGGGATATTCTTTTAACTATTCAATTAGATAAAATTAAAATTGGTTTTGAAAGTCAGGGGGATCCAAATAGCAGAATGATATATGATGATACTATTAAAAAATTGGCAGATAAAGAATTAAGTAAAGAATTTGGTGGTTGCGATATAATTATTTGTGCAACAAGAACTGGTGGAATGACAGTAAAAAAAGTGGATAAAATAGCCAATATTTATGGATATAATACACTATGGATTAGTAGCTTTTTTGGTCCAAAAATAAATCATAGTGTTTTGAATAATAAAGCAGCAAATAACATCATTGAAATCGTAAAGGCTTTAATAATAAAGCAATTATAGTTTTTAAATTTTAATAAAAATCTTAAAAAGTAAAAATAAAATGAGAAAAGAAGAAAGACAGAAGCATCAATACTTTTATCTGATTAACATTAAACTAAGGGATAAAAGGTCAAATAAAGAATTAAATGAGAATGATTACATTCGTTTGTTCAAAGATGTATATGATAAAAAAATACATGCTGAATCTTCTCCATCAAAGCATTGTATTTTTAGAACTTTATTTTTTGACAATCAAATTAACGGAATAAAATATATTTCTGGCACTTTAGCTCAATTCACTTTTATAAAAAATGATAAATGGTTTAGCTTAAAGTCCCTTGATATTGACGAAGAGTTCAAAGTCCCAAATGGTTTGTTCCCAGATGCTAAAATCACTCAAGTAATTTTCGTTCCTAAAGCTCACAGACTTGCTTACAAAACCAATACTGATTTTAAAACAAAACCATATACTATAAAAAAAATTCTTGAAATAGCATTAAACGAAGTATGCAAAGAAAACGAGTATGTTCAAATTGACGTTGAAACCGATTATTCTAGTTTTGAAAAAATATTAAATGCAAATTTTATTAAAAAATTGACTATTGATATTAACTATTCAAATTTTGACAACGGTGGTGATTTTAAAGAGTTTATTGAAAATGATATTAAAGCTTCAGACTCAAGTAGATTAGTTATTGAGGCTACTCATAAACCAAACAAAACGATAAAAATAAAAGAAAGTCAAATCTTAACTGGTGCTTTAGAATCTTCTATAAGTAATGGGGAAAGTGAAGCCAAGATAATTGATGAAAATGGAAGAGTAGATACCATAAAGACTTCTGATTATCCTTTAAAGGATTATGTATATGGAGTAATAAGTAGCTTTGATAGATTAGTTTTAGAAAAAATCATTAATAGATTTAGAAGTGATGACAAAAACTAACCAAAATTATGATATAATTAAAGAGACTACAATTTTTGGTTTTAATTCAATATTTAAAATTGTTGGTATAAAAAAGGTATTATTTTCAAATTGGATAAACATTGTACCTTTAGTTTCTGCATTTTTAATTGTAATATTATGTCTTCTATTAAAGATTAATCTCTACATCGTTTTAATTGAAATTAAAGATTTAATGTTAAACTTTTTACCTGGCATTTTAGGTTTCACAGTAGCTGGTTACTCTTTTATGATTGGATTAATTCATGTTGGCATGATAAATAAGATTACAGAACCTTTAAATGAGGAAAGTAAGTTTAGTTTATATCAAAAATCCTCAGCTACTTTTGCAGCAAACATAATAATTCAAGCAGTATCATTAGTAATTGCTTATTCATTCCATCTATTTATTTTTTTTGATAAACATGAAAACTTGAATGTTGATTTAAAGAATATTTATACAACACTTATTAATTTATTAGCTCTTCTGTCAATCTCTTATTTGTTCACTATTTCATTACTAATGGTAATCCAAGTTATAATTAATATTTTTAATTTTAGCCAACTTCATCATTATTTTGTTAATAAAGAAAAATTGGAAAAAATGGACCAATAGTTAAATTAATATTTTTTTGGAAATTTAAAATATTTGACTTGAAATTAAGAAAACATTATAAAAGATAATATCCTCATAATGAAACTTTAAAAAAAGATATCATTAATTCAAAAAATAAAAAAAGCATAATACAATATTTTTCTTCGCTAATGAGCCTTATATTTTCTCCCAACAAATTCATATTACTCAAAGTCTACCAAATAATTATGTTTACAGCTATTTTCATATTTATTATTTTAATGCTAATCCTTTCTAATTAAAATTACGTGTTTTTACGTATTGTTTATAAAATCAAAATAAATTTTATTTGAGCATTTAACTAAACCTAATTATATAATCTAAATGATTGAAAAAAATATAAAAGAAGATTTTCTTGAATTGTTTTATAATGATATTTGTGATGAAAAGTTAGAGAACAACAACAATCTAAATCTTTTCACACTAAAAGTTAAAAACAATACATTTTCTTATGACGAGTTAATAAATGAATTAGGTAACAAACTATATTATTTTGCACTTTCAAGAAAACAAATTAATCATCTGAAAAAAGAGGATAAACTTAACGATCTTATAAAAAAATCTAAAGCTAAACTTAAAGACTACAATACAAATGATGGAGAACTAGGTGAAATACTATTATATTGCTTACTCGAATCTCATCTTAATGCGCCTAAAATTCTGACAAAATTAGAATTAAAAACAAATTCTAACGACTATGTAAAAGGTGCGGATGGTGTCCATATACTAAAACTTAATGAATCTGATTACCAACTAATCTTAGGGGAATCAAAACTAAACTCTGACATAAGTTCCGGAATATACGAAGCTTTTGGGTCTATTGACAAATTTTTAAAATCAAGTTCTAAACTAGAATTAGAAATAGATTTAGTTAATAGCGAACTTGTCAAAGAATCGTATGATGAAGAAAGTTATAATACTCTAAAGAAAATTATGATCCCTAGCGCAAAAGAAGATAAAACATATTTGGATTATTCATTTGGTATTTTTCTTGGCTTTGATATTCAAGTAAGTGAAGAAGAACGAAAGCAAAGCAATAGTGATTTCAGAAAGAATATTCGTGAGAAAATAAAAAAACAAGTTTTGGAGGCTAAGGCTTCTTTAAATTTTCAGCTTAAGAAAAAAGGATATTCTGGCTATCAATTTTACATTTATGTTGTTCCTTTTTCAGATTTAAAAAACGTAAGAAAGGATATTATAAAACAAATAGTTGAATAATGAAGTTAATCGAAAAATTAGTTGAAGATATATTTCAAGACAATTACTTTAATTCACTTTTCAGTAAATGTTTATTAATAAATGCTGAAAATATTTTTAAACTAGAAGAGAAAACAGATTTGTCCTTAAAAGAATTAAAAGATATACTACGTTTCGCAGACATTCTTTCCAATTCAAATAATTCAATTGCTAGAAACAAATCTTATCAAATAGCTTCAGCTTTAAATCACACATATAGTAATAACGAAATTTATAGAACTATTTCAAAAGCAATATTTAGCAAACTAGGAAATTTTCCTGCCATCAATTACTTAGAAAGTAAAAATAACAATTTTGCTACTCTTCCACTTTTAAGAGAAATTGAAGTTGAATCTAAAAAACTAATTCAGGAAGCTCCTGATGGTAATGGTCTGGTTTTTACTGATACGCAATTTAAACTATTCAATAAACTTTCTAATAGTGTCGAGTTTAGTTTTTCTGGACCAACATCAATGGGAAAGTCATTTATAATTAAGTCATTCATAAAAAAAGTAATTAAAAATAGTCCTCCCGAAAATATTGTAATAATTGTTCCGACGAGAGCATTGATAAATCAATTTTTTTCTGACTTAAGAACAGAACTTGAAGAGCAACTTGAACTTTATAGATATAAGATATTTATCAACTCAAATGTTTCAGAAAACTTAACAAAAGAAAGATTTAATTACATTTTTATTCTTACTCCTGAAAGATTATTAAGTTATTTATCAGAAGACAAAAAACCTCCTATTGGATTCCTGTTTATTGATGAAGCTCATAAACTTGCAAATGAAAAAGATTCGAGAAGCGTTACAACATATTCAGCTATAGAAAAGGTTCAAAAGAAATTTGGTAATATTAAACTCTATTTTTCTTCACCGAATGTCTCCAATCCAGAAATATTTTTAGAATTATTCAATAGAAACAAACTGAATTCGTTTAAAACAAATGAATCACCAGTAAGTCAAAATATTTACTTTGTAAATCTTGAAAACAATGAAGTTGAAACATATTACAATAATAATTCCGTTCCACTTGACAAGGTTTTAAAATCAAAGCAAAATTATGAATTATTAGACTTCGTTCAGTTTATTGGAGATGGAAAAAACAATCTAATTTATTGTTATTCAAAAAGAAACACAATCAATAAGACCATTAAACTTGCAGAGAAAATTCAAAAAATAGAACTAAGCAAAGAACTAAGTCAAGCAATTAAAAACATAAAAGAGTATATTCATCCTGATTACTATTTAGTCGATTTTCTAGAAAAAGGAATTGCATACCATTATGGTCGATTGCCACAATTAATAAGAAATCTAATTGAAGAACTTTACCAAAAAGAAGAAATTAGATATGTTTTTTGTACTTCAACATTATTAGAAGGTGTAAATATGCCTACACAAAATATTTTCATCATTGATAATAGAAGTGGTAGTAAAACACCTTTATCTCAAATTGATTTTTGGAATTTATCAGGAAGAGCAGGAAGATTAACAAGGGAATTGGAAGGAAATATATTTTGCGTTCAATATGACGAGTTTAAATGGGAAAGTAAAGATGTATTTATCAAAAAGGAAATCACATTAACACCAACCGTTCTTACAAAAATTGACAGAAACCTTAAAAGGATAGAGAAGGCTTTAAAAAATGAAGAAATTAAATCAGGTTCTGAAACTGAAAAAGAAATTTTAAAATATATAGCAAATATTCTAAAAGTGGATACGCTTGAAACCAATTCAAATTACAAAAGCCCAATCATTGAGAAATTGATAGAAAAAAATAAGCACAAAATAATCGAATTAGCTAAAAACAAAGTTGAAAATTATCAACTTCCTAAATCAATACTTAAATTTAATCAAACCATTGATTTTGATATACAAGAAAGCGTTTATAAAACTGTCCAGAAATCAAAAAAAAGCATTTTACCACGAGGAAATGAAATAAAATATGAAAGTATTCTAAAAGTACTTTTACAATTTCATACTCTATATTCTTGGGATAAAACCGAAAAAAAACTTTCTAATAAAAATAGCTTAAAATACTATTCTGTTTTGATCAATCAATGGATTAACGGCTTTTCATTAAGTCAAATAATTAGTCAATCAATAGAGTGGAATCACGATAATAAAAATAACATTGAAATTGATTTTAGAGAATATGAAGTATTTAATAAATCCAATAGAAAGCATATTAATTTACTGATAGAAAAAATTATAGATGATATTGAATACGTTTTACGCTTCTTACTTGAAAAATACTTTAATCATTATTACCAAATTCTTTTAAGTGTCATTGGAGAAGAAAAAACTGGAGATAATTGGGCAACACTCTTAGAATATGGAACACAAAACCCGTTGATAATTGCTCTACAAAATATTGGAATCTCAAGAAACACTGCATTAAAATTATTCAAAGAACATAGAAGTTCTTTAATAATCGAGGATAACAAATTAGTAGGTGTTAAAAAGTCTCTTTTACTCAAAGAATTAAAATCAACTTCACTAGAATATGAAGAAATCAAAAGAAACCTATAAAAAGATTGTTCCTAATACATTTCGAAATTGTTAAACATAAGATAAATCAATTTTTTCAAAATAAATAAAGCAACACCTATAATCTTATGCAAAAAGTAATAAATTTAATAATTGGGCTATTTCTATTTACTTATCCCATATTTTCACAAGAACCCATTGATGTAACAGACCAAACTATTAAAATTAGTGGACTTACAGAAGAAGAACTTTATTTTGGCTTTGCTGTGGGCGATAAAATAATTTTAAACTTTAAGGAGGTAGACAACAAAGAATTAAAGGAAATTGAAATTGTTGAGTATCCAAATAACTCAAAATTTTCAGATTATAAATCTAAACAAATTGATAACAAAATAATATCTGTAACAAAGCAAGGGGTATATGCCTTCAGATTTAAAAATACAGCACTTGGAGGACGAATTTGCAAAATAAAAATTCAACGTATTCCTGCAAATGAAGAAACTAAAAGTTTTAACTCAACAGTAACTTGGATAGACAAACAAGAAACGACTTTTAATACATATACAAAAGATGTTTTGGTCGGGTATGATACTTTATATACCCAGAAAACTAAAAGGGAACTAGTTAAAACAGAACTCTCTGAAGATATGATAATAAATAAAAATGAGAGAATACATTCTAGTACCAATCTTGAATATAAAAACTACAAAACAATTCAAGTTACATTACCTGAAAATGAAATTTCAACATATAAAACTAAAAGAGTTGTGTCTTGGGCTTATTGGATTGGTGTTGGAAAAGAGGCTTCAGATGCTTGGGCTAAAAATGTTAAATCCATAACAAATCTAGCATCAGGAACTGCAACAATTTTTGGAGGTGGTCCATTAGCAGGGTTAGCCATTGGTACAGTTTCTAATTTAGCTGTGCCGACGATGGGAGAAGATGTAGCATATTGGTTCATTACAGATTATAATAATGCTCAACTTTTTATGACAAATCAAAATTTTATGCAATTTGATAAAGGAAAAGGGATAGCTGCTTATGGCAAAAATTCTAACAGAACTCAAGGAATTTTCTATATCGGTCTTTTAAATGATAATCAATTTCAAGGAATAGATGCAAACGTAAAGATTTCTGTTATCTGGGAAACCAATTATTATGAAGACAAACAATTTACCGATATAAATGTTACTCCTCGATACGAAAAGAAAACATTTTCAGAACCAATAATAAAAACTATTAAAGTTCCAGTGATAGGAATGTAACGTTATACCCTAATTTATATATTATCATATTAATACCATCTTCTTTATCAATTCTAATAAAATTATGTTTTTAGATAACGTAAGTATAAATTAAAAGAGAATATATTTAAGTTCAACATATATTTATTATGATAGTTAACAAATATCTAAGAAAATAAAAATTAATTTAAATAATCCATCTATAAAATGACTAAAAAACAATGGCAAGAATTATATAGAATTCTAAATGATATTCATACAAATTTTGTAATCGATTATCAAACATACAGAAATGGTAAAAATAAAAAAATTAGAAATGATGCAGAGAGAAAAATATTCAATGCAATACATTTAGCAGATTATCACGTTAAAAACAATCCTGAAGTATATGAACTCTTTACTGGAGGCGCAGATGTTTCAGATTATGGCAGAGCAATAATATATGAGGAATTTACTAGACCAAATTATTTTGGTCACGATTTAAATAAACTATTAGATCAAATACAAGATAAAATAGACAGTCTAAACGAATAAAAAGAACTACAATTCACTATCATTTTACATCTGATGACCAAAATTTTAAAATTCAAAATGAGTTTTCTATGGGTTATTGTTCATATTTTTTATTTACTCATTCAGATTTTCAATTTGAATATAAAATATAAAAAATTCAAGCAATTTTATGCAACTATTTAAGAAAGTACAATTAGAGCTTACAGAAGAAAACATTCCATTTTACGGTCACATAGGGCTCGTTACAGTACGTTTTACTGAATTAGAAAGTTTAATTTCTCACATAATAGAACGCTTAATAAATTCAGATGATGATGTAATTAGCAATACTTTAATTGAAAATAATAATCTTTCATCAAACTTGAATGTTTTAGAAAAAATAAATCGCAGAAGAGGTTATGAGGAAAAAAGATTACAGAGGTTATTAAGAAAAATAATCAATTAAAAAAAAACACGTAATTTCTTTGTACACGGAGTTTGGAATGACGTTAAAAAAGATGAAAAAGGAATTTACGTGCGATGTTCAAATCATAAACACATCTACAAAAAAGTTCACGATGGAAGACAATGGACAAGATATAGTGATGAGATATTTAGATTAGAAGATTTGCAAAACGAAATCAAAAATATAGATGCTATTCTATTAATCTTAAAAGAGATTTGGGAAAATTTAGAACAGATTGATTTTCATTAATAAGACCTTTATAATAGTGTTTATCATAATTACTTGTATTTTATCATTTTTTTTTAAACCTTAATATAATTAAGTATTAATACGTATTGACCTAGACACTCAAATAGAATATTTTAGATATCAAAATGTTATAAATAATATATGAGTGAATTTAAAGAAATTATTGATTATTTAAGGTTTTTTAGAAGAACAGAAGATACTGAAGAAAAAAACAAATTTAGAGCAGCAATAAAAGTAGATGAAGATTATGTAAATGCTACAATTATTGATGAAAACGATTTAATTTTTGTAGAAAAAGAGGCTATTGTGCAACAAAATGGATATAAATTTGTTGCTGGAGAAATTATTGGAAATTTGTTTTTAATAAATCAAACTAGTAGTATAAAAGAGTATTATATAAAGAGAGAAGATGATACTAGTTCAGATGCAATATCTTGGTATAAAAGAATTCCTTATGAATTTTCAAACGCGTGGGTAGAAAAAGAAGATGTCCTATTAGTTGAAATAGAAATTAATCAAGTAAGTAATTTTTATTATGACTATCAAAATGCCACAATAATTGAAGTTTTTTTAGAAGATACCTTTGTTTTTCCTGATTATTTTGTCTATCATCCAAAAGACATTACCATTAGTTCTGATAGTTCTTTTAGCTTTAATTTCAAAGATGAAGAAGGCTACACTACTGATAATTCAGATAGATTTCTTAGGGTATTATTTTCTTCAAACCTAAATGTATTAATCTCTGAAGCAAAAAGAATTGTAACTTTCTATAAAAGCGAAAAACCTGGATATGTTTATCTTTTGCCTAAAATAAAAACATCACTAAACCGCTATATTTTAGATTATAATTACTATCAACGAGGAATTCCGTTTAACAGAAGCATCAATAATCCTGCAATAACATTGTCGTTCAAGTCAATAGGTGCAATGGCAGAATTTTTGAATCAAACTCTTTTTTATGAACTAAACACTATTGACCAATTCATAAATGACGACGAAAGCACATTTAGTGCTCGTGAATTATTTTTAGAAGATTATGTTCAATTAATTACCTCAGAAATTGCATTTGGAGGCAGTGACAAAGTGCTCGAAATATTGTACTATGTACCTGTGTTTCTTTTTCAAAAAATAGATACTAACTTACTATGGTCTATTATAGACAACACTTTAGAGGGTAGGGTTACTAATGCTGGGCTCAACAAAGAAGATATTGTTTTGCATATTTTAGAGAGCATATTATCTAGTTCTATTAATGAAAATATATTTTTATTGGAACTTCTAAAAGAAAATAGAAGTAAAAAAACAAGGTTTGCATTGCTCTATGAAAAAATGAATGGAGACAATTTTGTTTCATTGACTACCTTTATTTACAATACTTGGCTAAAAAGTTCTTTTGTTGAAATAGACAATAATTTTTTTAAAAATAGTAATGGTCCTTTAAATTTACCTTATAAATCTGAAAAATTTGCTGGCTTTTTTAGCAGCAATAAAAATTTTAATTTTTTAAAAAACAACCAAATATTAGTTTCAGAAGATGAAAGCTGGATAGATAATGTTATAAGTTTTTTTGATCCTGAACTTGGAGAATGGGTAGAACAATTAGTTGAAGAACAAAACAAGTATATATATCATTATTATCAACCCATTTTACTAGCAAATATAGAACAAGAAAGTGCAATTGCATTGCCAAAATTATTGCCAGCATATTTTCTTAAAGCAAATGAAGACAAAGCCTTTTGGAGCAACATCATCACTAGTTTAGAATATACCGTAGATGTGGTAACCACCTTATCAGGCATTGGAAATATCGCCAAGTTTAGGCACTTGGCAAATATGGCAAAAGTTGCTTCACGCTTTTCAAAGTATCAAAAAGCAAGTAAATTTGCTTCCACTATTTCAAAAATTAGACTAGCAGTAGGAGCTATAGAAATTAGCAGTGGCTCATTAAACATTCTATTAAAACTCACCGAATTAAGAGAAACCTCATTTGGACAATCACTCACAGAATATTTATTTTATTTAGAATTACTATCTTTATCAGGTGAACTCACAGCTGCAATAAAAAACGGTTTACGCAAAAGTGCTAAGAAATTAGTAAAACATGAAGATGAAATAAGAAAAGTATCTAAAAAAGAAGGTATTGAAGATGTAGATGGATTGCTTGATGAGTTGTATGAAGTGGCGGAAATTGAAAGAAAACTTGGTGATTTTGTCATGCATAGTGGAGACAATATTTTTGAAAATTATATAAAAGGCATTGTAAAACAAGTAAGAGAAAGCACAGGTTTAAATAACTTTGATATTCATTTAATAGATAGAAATAATGAAAAATATAAAAAACTTTTTGACCAATGGCAAAAAGGTGGTGGACACGGTTTCTTTAAACCGACTTCTGGAGAATTTGGTATAAAGCTTTACAAAGGATTATTTGGTGAAGGACCTCAAATTTATATGTTTGCCGGTAAAACTATAGATGAATGGGGTGTAGCAAAAAATGTTTTCTTTACAAAATATACCACCCAACACGAACTTTTTCATGTTGAAATGTTTATGTACTTAAAAAAGAAAACGCCTAATTATATGAAATATTGGGCTGAAATTCCTACACATATGCACGAGCAATATGTATTGAATAGATTATTAAAAACCAAAAAATGGAAAAAAGAAGATTTATTATCTGATTTATATAATATTAATACTATTAGAAAAAAGTACAATCCAAAATTAGGAGATATAACTTTAAGAGAGTTAGAATCATGGAAGTTTGAGATAGAATTAGAAAAAATTGGAATTAAAATACAATAATTATGGTAACAAAAGAGCAGATACAAGAAACAATGGATGTTTTATTAGAAACTTTCCCAAAAATAAAAGAAATAATTTTAGAAGGTAGTTATGATATTCGAAAAAAAGAAAATGGTTGGGATTGTTTTATGACTGTAAATTACAATAATCAATTTGACCAACCAAGTTTTGTTTATACAGATTTTGACAAAAAAGGTAATCCAACTGAAATGTCTATTCATGATTATGGCAGACCAAGGAGTGTAATAATTTCAAAAGATGTTAATGGCAAGTTTATTGCTAAAAATAAAGATTGAAATTAATACCAACTAAGGATGGTTTTTTTTTATAAAACTGAAAAATGAACTCTCAAAATTTTTGCTAATTTTAAGGCTTATAGTTTAGTGTTTCTAAAAAAAGCTAGAAATGGTGCAAAAATGCATTAGAATATTAAACCAAATAAGAAAAGCTGCTAAAAAAAGAAGGTATTGAAGATTAATATAAATTATTTGATTTTGTTTCCATTTCTTCATTTGCGATTTTCATATCTAAAATAATGAGAACGTACTTTTTCATTTATTACTAAATTAATGTTTTCTGTTACACTCCTTCCCATCGCTCCAAAAAAATTACTGTCATGGTTTTTGTCCCAATGCACATCAAGCACTTTGTCTGTTGGCTATAACGTTTTGTTTATAAAGGATAATCCAATAAGCCATCAGTCAAAGAGCTTGCCCAACTCTCAAAACAAAAACACGTACGCTTCGCAACTCATGCCAGTAATTTTTTTTTCCAAAGCTTAGTTACATAATGTGGCATTATAGTGCATAAAGAACTATCCTGCTACTAATCAAATCACGGATGCACTATAATAACATTATGTAAAAAAGCCGCTCACCCAACGCTTGTGCCAGTGGCTCCAGGACAACATTTTTTGCAGCTCCCATCGCATCACCCAGCTTCAAAAAACACCGTCCTTCGCCACTGTCGATAACAACGTTTTCCATTTCAGTGGAAACTTTACGTTTATAATTGCTTTTAAGAACGCTCACGTTAACTGTTTTTCAGCTTTGTGTTTAAATAGGAAGTTTTTTCATTGCTTTTGTAAATAATAAAATAGCTTTCCATTTTAGTTAACTTGCCTTTGGTAAAAGCTATTCTATTACCCACAAAACCAAAATCCCCAGCAAGCATATCATTTTTTTGCTAAAACAATCCCAGTAAATTGCTTTCACGATGGCAAGATGCCATTACGTAGCTATCATACTTAGTAGCAATTGAACTAAATCAATTTTAAAGACATTCAGGCATCTATCCATCATAAAAGCAATAGCAAAACCCTATAGTAAAGCAAATAAAAATAATACCCTTGCCTGCCCTTCTGCACTTTCGCACTATGAAGTATTTGCATTGTTTTTTGAAAATGCCTCCCATTTCCATTAGACTTTGACTGCAAACTGAAAACTGCGACTGTTATTTGTCTCATCAGGCATCCTCAAAAATCAAATTCCACAAAGCGTGTGGTTTTAATTTTTCAAATCTCATTTGAACTTTCTATCTAACCGAGCATAGTCGAGCTCGTTCTAAAAAAAGAAAACCACACCCTTTGAAGACTCCCCCATTCCAAAACAAAAAAGGAAACATTTTTACAAAAAAAGAAAAAAAAGAAACCAAAGGTTTGTTACAGGTATTCAAAAAAGCAAGTTCAAGCCTTCAGTTTCGGATAAAATCTCCACCCTCACATTTCCACCCCAACATTTCACTTTTTACTTATTACTAATGACTCATAAGGGTAGTATTTTACCGGAAAAACTTGCTTTTTTGAAACCCTCCACAAGGCGAAGTGGCTTTCTTTTTTTCCTTTTTCTTTTGCAAAAATATGTGTGAGGCACCTCTATTCCAGTTCACATTTCGAGCATCTGAAACAAGGAAGACAGAAGAAAATTAATCTTTTAAAACCTTGTACAATGCAAAATTACATCATCAAATCTCACAAAGTAGGTACTAGCTACAACAAACCTCATTTCTTTACTTTAAACAAAGGAATGAATAGTGGAAAACCTCAAAATGAACCATTCACAAACAGCTTTGTAATCATATTTGACAATGAAAAAGATTGTGAAAATATCTTTTGGGTAGCATATAGTTTATGGAAATCAAAATTTTGGCACCAACATTTAGTGGGTTCAGTCATTTCATTTTTACGACTACCTGATTTTAAAAAAGAATTCTTCTCAAAATCTGCACAATTAATGGAGGAATATGAAGCACATATAAAACATGTGGAAACTTTAAAATTGCTAGCTCAAAAAGAGAAACAATTTCACGAAAACATTAATCTAATTAACGATATGCGTAGGGTAATTATTCACCGCTATAGTAACAAATAATCAATTTTTAACACTTAAATCATAATACTATGAGCCTATTTTTATTATTTCAAACCGACAATTGGAAATCTAAAGCATCGAGAGTATTTTTTGGTGCATTTGATAGTAGAAATAAAGCAATTGATTTTGCAAAATACCATGATTTGTATAGTCATAATTCCGAAGTCATTGTTGTTGAAGTGCAACTCAATCACTTTGGAGAAATCTAAAACAAAAAAAGCCAAATCTTACGACTTGACTTTAATTTATTTAACCCAAAGGTCACCACAACAAGGGCTAAACTTACTTTTTGCGCTTCTTATTTAAGCTTTTAAGTAGTAACGAAATCGTAAAACTGACAATTGCACCAACACTAACTAAAATAATAGTTCGTGTAATATCTTCAGATTGAATATTCGGTACAATACTTAAAAACGTTCCTCCTGCAGTTCCTACCAAAGTAGGATTATTTGCTATCATCAGTTGTAGTAAGCTGACTAGCAGCTGATAAAACTCCACCAGCAAGGGCTGCATAACCACCAATAGTAGTTATAATTGCAGGTAAAGCAATTGGAGCAGCTAAAATCGCCCCTCCAACTGCTGCCAATGCTAACCCAACAGTCCGAAGCACTTTAAAAAACTTTGGTGTAGGAGCTGTAGCTCTATTTATTATTTTTTTCATAATTACATTTTTTGTCATCCTGTAAAGGATCTATTGAATAAGTATTTCAACACTTTCTTTATTATCCAAAGCTTTATAAACAATGTTCTTTAGTTTCCCAAAAGCTTTTCTCGACATCAACCCTAATCCAGGTCCAGAAAGTTTAGTAACAGGAGCAATACAACCCAGTAATTCCTTTTGAGTATTATTAGCTGGATGTAAAAGAATACATTTTCTATTCGGTACATCCTCTAATTCCAAATGCCATTTATACTTTGCGCTATATCGCTTTCTTATAAAATATTTCCCTTCTGGAATACAGGAAACTTTCGTCTCGTTCATCTTCCACGGCAATTCAATTGTATGACAAATCAATTTACCTTCGCTTTCGAGTTTACCATTCGTTCCATCAGGGAAATAAGTTCTAGTTAAAAATAGTACCATTACTGACTACTAAAAACTGATTACTGACCACTGGCTATACACCACTATCAACTTTCGCAATTGATAATGGGTTAAAAGCTCCATTTTTCAATGGATACATTTGACCGTTAACCTCTTGATAAAACTCAACACCTAAAGCCAAAAATAAGGGCTTAGTTGAATTAGCAGTAACTGCATTTACCTGATTAATTGGAACAGTTGCAGATGCATCCCATGGTAAGATTGCGGTTTCAGAAGTTGCTACTACATACGTTTCAGCCTCAAAATCAACCTCTGCACCTCCAGAAATAATCTTAAAGTGAGTCGTACCACTTGGAGCTGCAATCATATTAGCAGGAATAAATGAAGCCAAATCTACTTTTATCTCACCTGCAACACGATCAATTGATGCCACAAACGGAGCAAATAAAGTGGTTCCCAATTTACCACGAATGTTAAACTCAAAACCAAATAACAATTCAGCCTCACCATCAATCACATTTCGCAAACCACGTACACTTACTGTATCCGCTTGAATGACTTTCATCATTGCCTGTGTCAATCGACTAACCATTCTACCATCTGCAGAGTTTAAAAGCAATGGTCTAAGAGCAGTTCTTAGCATTTTTCCTGCCTTACCTGCTCTACCAAATTCAGAGCCATTCTCACGCGTTCTCTGAAACGCAGGGTCACTTGCTATTCTACTAGCATCAATTCCTCCTTTCTCACGAGCTAAGTGACCATCCTGCGTCTTATAAAAAGTAATATCCCCGATAGTACCTTTCAATTTAATTATGCCTTTCTGTCTAGCCATAATTTCTAAAGTTTTTGATTAATACTCCTTTTCAAATTTCACTTTCATTTCGATAATCGTTGCAACTAAATCCCGAATGATTTATTCAAAGTTTCATTTATTAAATTCATATTTCAAACAGTCTCTTTTAGAAAACATACAAAAACATAAATAATCAACTATTTTAATTATACCAATCATTCAAATTTTACTTAAATTTGTCTAATGCTGGAAGTTAGGCAAAGCCTACTCAAAGGCATAGATAAAGTATTAAAACAAAAAGAAGTGATACCAAGCAGCATCAGGGTATGTATATATCCAAAAGACGTGCAGCGCATCATGGGAAAAGAATACGCTCAAGCAAGATTATATTTATTGAAGATTAAGAAACACTTTAATAAAGAACAACATCAACTAATCTCTATAGAAGAATTTTGCGAGTATACTGGACTTAAAATAGAACACGTTGTGCGTTGCATAGTAGGATAAAATCTAATCAGCTAAAAAGACTGCTATATCACTGAAAAAATTAGTAACTAGTTCAAAAATTAGTATTAATATTCAAAAAATTATGCTCATATTTATAATATACATTTACGATAATTTAAATAATTTATTATGTAAAAAAAATATGTTAACTAATTTAGTAACCTCTCAACCTACTTTAAAATTAAAATTTTAAGGAATATTATATTCTCTTCAGCTTCTCGAAAAACCTGTAAAATATTGATTTATAAAGGTTTATTATATCCGATAACAAGAATTACTTTCATCTAAAATACAGTCTTTCTTCAATTAAAATTCTATGCACTTTGTAATTGTAATTTATTATGTCTTTGATTTCAAAAATTAAAAATGCGATTTACTAAAATAACTTATCAACAAAAAAAAATATAATTTGTTGATTATTATTTATTCAAACAAGACTAAAAAGTCTTTTTAATATCTAAATTTGTTCAATACCACAATTAAAATTCCGCAGTATGGACAAATTTGTAATCAAACGAAATGGCACATATTTACCATTTGAACCTTTCAAAATAGAAGAAGCCATTACAAAAGCTTTTGCCAGTGTAAGTGAAACTTTAAACCTAAAAGTAATTGAAACGGTGTTCCAATTGTTGTCACATCAAGACACTTGGGCAGTTGAAGATATTCAAGATAAAATTGAAAAAACACTTTACGAGTATGGGCATTATGAAGTGATGCGTTCTTTCATGTTGTTCCGTCATACGCGTAAACTACAACGTGAACACGTTTTAGGTCTAAATGATGACACCACATATGTCGACAGCACCCAAACCATAGAAGAATATACCAACCAAACGGATTGGCGCATCAATGCAAATGCAAACACTTCCTATTCCAATGCAGGTTTAGTTAATAATGTCGCTGGAAAAATCATTGCGAATTATTGGTTAGACAAAGTCTATTCGAAAGAAGAAGGTTATGCGCACCGAAATGGCGATATTCACATTCACGATTTAGATTGTTTAACAGGTTATTGTGCGGGTTGGAGTTTACGAGTTTTATTAAATGAAGGTTTTAATGGCGTTCGTGGTCGAGTAGAAAGTCGTCCTCCGAATCATTTTAGAGAAGCATTAGGGCAAATGGCGAATTTCCTCGGAATTTTACAAAGCGAATGGGCAGGTGCTCAAGCCTTCAGTTCATTTGATACGTATTTGGCTCCTTATATTTTCAAGGATAATTTATCGTATGAAGATGTTTTAAAAGCAATTCGAAGTTTTGTTTATAATTTGAATGTGCCTGCACGATGGGGACAATCTCCGTTTACGAATATTACATTGGATTGGGTGGTTCCAGATGATTTGAAAGAGCAAATACCAACACGAAACGAACAACATCTTTTTAAAGGAATCGCTTCAGAAGATTTTATAAAAAGAGCTAAAGAAAGAGGCGTTTCAGACATAACCGAAATGCGTTACGAACATTTTCAAAAAGAAATGAATCTCATCAACAAAGCGTATTATACTGTTATGACCGAAGGAGATGCTCATGGACAACCGTTCACCTTCCCTATTCCAACGGTTAACATTACCGAAGAATTTGATTGGTATGGAGAAAACACCGATATTCTTTTTGAAAATACAGCAAAAATTGGTTCGTCTTACTTCCAGAATTTTATCGGAAGTCAATACACTTATGATGAAAACGGAAACAAAATTGAAAATCCAAATGCCTACAAACCCAATGCCGTACGAAGCATGTGCTGTCGCCTCCAACTCGATTTACGCGAATTATTAAAAAGAGGAAATGGTTTATTTGGAAGTGCGGAAATGACGGGAAGTATCGGTGTGGTAACTATTAATATGGCGCGATTGGGTTATTTGAACAAAGGCAATAAAGCGAAATTATATTCCGATTTAGATCGTTTGCTAGAAATTTCGAAAGCAACTTTAGAGAAAAAACGTGTTTTCATTCAGGAAATGTATGATAGAGGATTGTTTCCATATACCAAGCGTTATTTGCCACATTTCAGAAATCACTTTTCTACAATTGGTGTAAACGGAATTAACGAAATGATTCAAAATTTCACTGATGGAAAAGAAGACATCGTTTCGGATTACGGAATGGCATTCGCAAACGAAATTTTGGAACACATCCGAACCAAAATGAGAGCCTATCAAGAAGACACAGGCAATTTATACAACTTAGAAGCAACTCCAGCAGAAGGAACTACATATCGCTTTGCTAAAGAAGATAAAAAACGATATTCTGATATTATTCAAGCGGGAGAAGGCGAAAATATTTACTATACAAACAGTTCACAATTACCAGTTGATTATACTGAAGACCCGTTTGAAGCTCTGTTATTACAAGACAATTTACAATGTCAGTACACCGGAGGAACAGTTTTACACTTGTACATGAACGAAAAATTGAGTTCGGTAGAAGCGTGTCGTAATTTTATTAAAAAAGTAATTACGAATTTCAAATTACCATATATCACGGTGACACCCGTTTTCAGCGTTTGTCCGAAACATGGTTATTTGAATGGCGAACACGAATATTGTCCTAAATGCGATGAAGAATTATTAGCAACCTTAAAAACAAAATCTTATGCAAACACAAACCATTGAAGCTTTGCTTCAAAATAATGAAAAAAGAACCAAATGTTTGGTTTATACACGAGTAATGGGCTATCACAGACCCGTAGAAAGTTTTAATATTGGAAAAAAAGGTGAACACAAACAACGAACCCATTTTAGAGAATGTAAATCTTGATTTTCTAAACAAAAAAGCCATTCATAGTTTTACACCCTTCACCCTATTAGATTATCCCGATAAATCGGCTTGTATCTTATGGTTTGCAGGGTGTAACATGAAATGCGATTATTGTTACAATCCCGAAATAGTTTTCGGAAAAGGCTCTTTTTACTTTTCCGAAATCGTTTCGTTTTTAAAATCCAGAAGAAATTTGTTGGATGCCGTGGTGTTTAGCGGTGGAGAATGTTTGATACATAAAGTCATTATCCCATTCATAAAACTAGTCAAAAGTTTAGGATTTTTAATCAAAGTAGACACCAACGGAAGTCACCCCAAAGTATTAGAAAAACTAATTGAAGAACAGCTCATCGATTATGTAGCATTGGATTTTAAAGGTCCGAAAGAGAAATTCTTTGCGATTACAAAAGCTGATTTTTATGCTCAATTTATAAGTTGTTTTGATTTGCTTCAAGCGAGTTCCATTCCGTTTGAAGTTCGAACTACTTATCATTCTTCATTATTGAATCCAGAAGATATTGTTGCAATGCAAAACGTTTTATTAGAATTAGGTTACAATAAAAACTATTACATTCAAAATTTTAGAAATTATCAAAACACGATTGCGTCACTACCCAGTTCGCAATCAATTTCAGAAAAGGATATTCATCAGAATATGACTAAAATCATATTTCGATGATTTAAAATACCTAACTTTGTGTAAATTTTATCTATGTTTTCAAAAACCTGCGAATATGCCATACGAGCTACCATTTACATTGCCTCAGAATCGTCTGCTGGCAAGCGTAGCGGTATTCGAGACATTGCTAGAAAAATTGAATCGCCAGAACCTTTTACCGCTAAGATTTTACAACGTTTGGTAAAAGCCGACATCATAAAATCAATTAAAGGAAATGGCGGTGGATTTGAAATCGAAAAGGTACAATTGAAAAACATTAAGCTAGAACAGCTCGTAAAAGCTATCGACGGAAATGATTTATTTGACCGATGCAGTTTAGGACTTCATGATTGTTCCGACAAACAACCGTGTCCTTTTCATCATAAGTATAAGCCATTACGTGAAAATTTAAAGAAAACACTGAAAGAAACCTCTCTTTTGGATTTGATTAGTGAATTCAATACGGGAGATACTTTCCTTAAGCTTTAAAAAATTTGATTAAATAAAAGATAAAAATATCCTCTAATGAAAACAACATCGGATTTAAAAGAGAAAATTCTTGAATTGAAAAAAAGAAAAAATGCGGTAATTCTAACGCACTATTATCAGGAAGAAGCCATTCAAGAAATTGCTGATTTTGTGGGTGATAGTTTAGAATTATCTAGAAAAGCATCGCAAATTGATGCGGATATTATCGTTTTTGCTGGCGTTTATTTCATGGCAGAAACGGCTAAAATTGTCAATCCTAATAAAAAAGTAATCGTTCCTGATGTAAAAGCAGGTTGTTCACTTGCCGATGGTTGTCCACCCGATGAATTCAAAGCATTTCTTAAAAATTATCCAAATCATACCGTTGTAACCTACATCAATTGCACAGCCGAAGTGAAAACTTTAACCGACATAGTTTGTACTTCTTCCAATGCTAAAAAAGTAATCGCATCTATTCAGGAAGACCAACCTATTGTGTTTGCTCCTGATAAAAATTTAGGCAAATACTTAATTTCTGAAACAGGTCGTGATATGGTTTTATGGGAAGGTTCTTGCATTGTTCATGAAGCCTTTTCTTTAGAAAAATTAATCGATTTATATAAAAAACATCCTACCGCTACCATCATTGCACATCCAGAATCGGAAACGCATATTTTGAAAGTAGCACATTACATTGGTTCGACTTCAGGTATGTTGAATCATGTAAAAAACAGTTCAAACGACACTTTTATCGTAGCCACAGAGGCGGGAATTTTACACCAAATGCAATTGGATAATCCAACCAAAACATTAATTCCAGCGCCTTCAAAAGAAGACAATACTTGTGCGTGCAGCGAGTGTGCGTTTATGAAAGTCAACACCTTAGAAAAACTCTATCAATGTTTAAAAGATGAAAGTCCGGAAGTGCATTTGGACAACGATATCATCGAAAAAGCTTTACTTCCTATTCAAAGAATGTTAGCGCTAAACTAAAAGATCATGCAAAATTTAGAAACCGAGATACTCATAGTAGGCACAGGATTAGCGGGATTATCACTAGCAAAATATCTCAGCGAGCAAAATCCGAATCTACAAATTACCTTACTTAGCAAAACTTCCATTGACGAGTGCAATACGTATTATGCTCAAGGTGGAATTGCCGTAGTACACGACTTCATCAAAGACAGTTACCAACAACATATTCAAGACACTTTACTTGCTGGAAAAGGCATTTGCGATAAAAAAGTAGTCGAACACGTAATTACAGAAGCTCCTGCCCGATTACAAGAATTGATACAATGGGGCGTGGAATTAGATAAGAATTATTTAGGCGAATTGGATTTAGGTTTAGAAGGCGGTCACTCTCAAAATCGCATTGTACATCACAAAGACAAAACAGGATTAGAAATCGAAACCAAGTTGATTCAAGTCATTCAAAATTTAGCAAATGTTACCATCAGAACTTCCTTTTTTGCCACAGATGTTTTACTAGCCAATCAAAAATGCATCGGAATTATTGGATTTGATGAAAAAAGCGAAGTGACTTCCATCTTAGCAAAAGCAACTGTTTTAGCTACTGGCGGTTCTGGACAAGTGTTTAGTGTGACTTCAAATCCGTTTGTTTCTACGGGTGATGGTGTGGCGATGGCCTATCGAGCGGGCGCTAAATTGGAAAAAATGAAATACATTCAGTTTCATCCTACAGCACTTTATGAACCTAATAAAAGTCAGGCGTTCTTAATTACCGAAGCCATTCGAGGATTTGGAGCTCATATTTTAAATCATAAAATGGAACGTTTTGTTTTTCAATATCATCCTGATGGCGAATTAGCAACTCGAGATATCGTTTCAAAAGCCATTTCAGATCAAATTAAAAAGGAACATTCGCAACACGTTTGGCTCGATGTTAGACATTTGCCTATAGAAAAGTTTAAAATGAAATTTCCAAAGGTTTACAACTATTGTTTTGAAAATGGCATTGATGTTTCGAAAGATTTAATTCCGATAACTCCGGCAGCACATTATCAATGTGGCGGAATTGTCGTGGATGAAACGGGAGCTACTTCTATCAAACAATTGTTCGCCATTGGAGAATGTTCGCACACAGGACTTCATGGTGCCAATCGTTTAGCTTCCAACTCATTATTAGAAGCGATTGTTTATGCGCATGATTTAGCGAATCATTTGATTTCCTCAATAGATGCGATTAAATTGAATAAATCTGAAATTACGCCCATTCGCTATAAAAACATTCATCACGACCAAGTGTTGCAATTCAAAAACCAACTGCAACATTTCATGAAATACGATGCTTTGTACACTTCTAGGAAAAATACTGAAAAAGTATATGAAATGGTCACCGAGATGAGCAAACGCTTCAAAATGAAGTTCAAAAATTATGATTCGCATCCGTTTTTATGCGAAACTTATAATTTAATTCAAACCGCAGAAATTATTTTAAATGATTGTTTACCAAAAAGATACCGCGTAAAATCGGTTAAAAAAGAAAAAACTATTTCGTAATGCTACATCTATTTGCCCATCCAAAACGCATTTTTTTGGTGCTTTTCGTTTGTTTTCTAGCGTTTAGCATTTGGATTTATGCCATTCCGCTTTTTAGCCCAACGCCCTATTCTGAAAAAGAACTTCATTTAGTAGCTGAAGGTCGATTGGTTTGGCAGAAAAACAACTGTCATACATGTCATCAATTGTATGGTTTAGGCGGTTATTTGGGTCCGGATTTAACGAATGTGTATTCGAGAACTTCCAACAACGAAGCGTATATAAAAGGCATCATAAAATCGGGAGTAAAACAAATGCCTGCTTTTAAAATTTCAGATTACGAAATGAAAGCACTTTTACACTTTTTGAAAAATGTAGATGCCACAGGAACATCAAATCCGCAAGATTACCAACCTGAAATAATAGGAACTTTTAGTTTAGAAAAAAAATGAAGAATTTTGGAATTTGGCTCATCAGAATCGCCCTTGTGTTGTTTGTTTTAGGTTTATTTTTTGGACATTTAGCTTCCGAAAGTTATCGCATTACCCAACCCAAATCGGGTGTTATGGGATTTTTATCGCTTCGTCCACTTCATGTGAGTAGCGCTTATTTGGGAATTATAACTGCTGGATTGGGTTTTGTCACACTGATTATTGCTAAAATGAAAACCACCCGATTTAGTACTTTTTTACAATATATTCATTTTTCACTTTGGGTAATTGCTTTAATTGGAATTTTCTACAGCTATTTTACTGGTGATTTTGGAGGAAGAGAATATTGGGAATTCAATCCCGTTTGGGCTTTACCTATTTTTCTCTCTTTTCTTGTTTTCTTAGTTTTTTATCTGTATCAAATTGGATTTTCTATTAAATGGCCTGTTTATTATTGGATGTGGCTCACTGGAATTATCTTCTTTATTTTCACTTTCATCGAAAATTATTTGTGGATTTTTCCTTATTTCAGACAACATTTCATTGCTGATATGACGATTCAGTGGAAAGTAAATGGTTCGCTCGTGGGAGCTATCAATCAAATTATTTATGGTGTTGCTTTTTATTTGATGGAAAAAATTAGTGGCGATGAAAAATTGTCCTATCAAAAACTATCTTTTGCGATGTATTTTCTTGGAATGTTTAACTTGATGTTCAATTGGGGACACCATATTTACCTACTTCCAACTGAAAAATACATTCATTACATTGCCTACGCAGTAAGCATGTCCGAATGGATTATTTTGATTCGTATTTTTTACAAATGGAGTCAACAAATCAAAGAAAACAAACAGTTTTACTACTTTTTCCCTTATCGATTTTTAATGGCATCTGATTATTGGGTCACTATAAACTTAACACTTGCACTATTCATGTCGATTCCAGCCATCAACTTATACACGCATGGAACGCATATCACGGTGGCGCATGCTATGGGAACAACCATTGGGATTAACACTATGATTATTTTGGCAGGTGTTTTTTATTTTATCAAACCAACTTTTAACTCAGCAAAATGGCGATTGTATGGAAGCATTGCATTTTGGATAGTACAAATTACCCTATTACTTTTTCTAATTTCCTTAATTGGAATGGGTATTCAACGAGCATTTTGGCAAGGAGGATTGACTTCTGAAAGCTTCAGTAAAATGAGTAGTTCCAGTGGAAATTGGGTTTTAATTTTCATCATTCTAGGCACGATTTTGATGTTCAGTATGGCGAGTTTTTTTATTTACATTTTTATTCAATCCTGGAAGAAAAATGAATTGAAAATTGATGAATAAGTTTATACTAAAAATACGATGATAAAAATCAGGTAAAATATCATAATTCCATTGTATATTTGGCCTTTAATTCTTTCAAATTTATCATTGCTTATGTTTTCAAAATCATGCAATTATGCTATAAAAGCTACTATATTTATTGCCAAACATTCTTTAGAAGAAAAAAAGGTAGGTTTTGTCGATATCGCTAAAGAAATCGATTCGCCACAAGCTTTTACAGCTAAAATTTTACAAATACTAGTAAAAGCAGGGATTATCGAATCGGTAAAAGGCGTAAATGGTGGGTTTTATATTCCGAAAAAGAGAATTAAAAAGACTTTCTTAGTTGAAATCGTTGATGCTATTGATGGAGACGCGGTTTTTCATGGTTGTGGATTAGGATTATCACAATGTTCTGAAACACATCCTTGTCCTGTGCATGATAAATTCAAAAGTATTCGTGATGAATTAGCGCATATGCTAGAAACCACTAATTTAGAAGAATTAGCTTTAGGAATTAAATCAGGAGAAACTTTCTTGAAATCGCTATAAAACCAATTCTTCTAAACAGTAGAATTTTAAAACTGAAACATCAAATTTACAAAGATATTTCGTCCCATTCTTGGGAGGTTATTCCAATCGGTATAAGTGGTGTAGTTGGCATCGAACATGTTTTCAACACCTGTATTTAGGATCATTTTTGATTTTTCAAAAGTAAATTTATAACCTAAATTAGCATTTACAATTGCATAATTAGGTGTTTTGTCTTCACCATAAAAAGCGTTGTACTCAGTTTGTGTAGCATTTCCTTTTAGTTGTAATTCCGAACTGAATTTTCCTGGTTTAAATCTGACAGAAGTCATGTAATTAAACGGACTCATGAAAGGTAATCCATTACTCTCATTGTCTTTTCCAAAGTTATTTACTAATTGTCCTTTCCAAATCCAAAAATCAGATAATTGATAACTTACCGTAAAATCGGAAGATAAAATAGTCGCATAATCTAAAGCGGTATAAACTTTAATTCCATTAGCCCCAATAGTCATAGGCGATACCGTAGCATCAGGAATTCCGATGATATAATCGTAAATGTGAAAATACGATGCTGATAACTTCGCTTGCCATTTCGCATTTTTGAAACCAATATTGGCATTTCCTTCTAATGATTTTTCGTTTTTCAAGTTTGGGTTCCCAATGTAATCAAATCCGTCAAAACTGTTGAATAAATAAAAACCATACCCTTCTGAAACTGACGGAGCGCGTTCGCCATATCCCATTCCGAATCCATACGAAATTCCATCTTTGTTGTAGAAATAATTGGTTGAAATACTTTTTAGGAATCGAGAATTCGAGGCTTTCATTTCAGGATAGAAAATCTGTAAACTTTGTAAACCGAAATCACTTTCAATATTGTTATTATGAAACCCTAAATTAGTAGTGAATTTCAAATTAGAATGGCAATTGATTTCGAAATTATCTTCCAAATAAATTCCAGTGTACAAGGTACGAACATCTGGCCAAGTGTACATAAACATTAAGTTTTCGTTTGGATCGGAAGGATACATCGTCATTTCGGCAACAGAACGATTGTAAAACGAATTCAAATCGGCCAAAAATTGATGTTTTTTATATTTTCCATTGATTTTTGAATAAAAACCAAAGGTATCACTCCAACCTGGCATGTCCATGTGAATAGGAACGTCCGGGCGTTTCGTATCGTCCATGGTGTGCGTAATTGTATTGAAATAGAGTTTGGTTTCCCAATTATCGATTTGTTCTAAATTAGGTTTGTAATTGAATTTTACCGAAGTAATTAAAGCTTCCGCCAAAGAAACATCCATAGGTAATGCAGGATAACCGACATCGGTAGCTCTATCAAAAATTACTGAAGCTTCAATGTTCTTATTAGGAGCCAATCGATAATCCGAAGTTGCGGAAAGATTGAGTTTTCTGAACTGTGAAAACTGAATTTCTTTATCATTTCCTGCTTTGTAATTTTCGGCATCGCGGAACATCACATCGGTATCTACATAAAATAAACTATCCGCATAATTGATGGCTGAGCCTATGATTTTTTGCTGATTATTCGTTTCATATCCTGAGTTGACAAAGAATTCCCAACCTGCATTAGTAAATTGGCGTTGGCTTCTTTTTAAATCAATCGAACCACCAATCGTATTTCCATGACAACTTCCTTGTTGCCCAGAAGAAATGGTAGCTTCAGACAAATTTGATACTTCAACATAAGAAGTTACCGGATCCATTTTATCGGTACAAGCGCCAAAGATTCGCATTCCGTCGATGGTAACAACGGTTCGTTCGGTCGCCATTCCATTGATGATAGGTTCCCAAGCATAAGCACCTCTTTTGATTAAATCTACTTTGGTTGATTTTTGTAAAAATTCGTCTAAAGTAGCGAGTGCTTTGGTTTGTTTTTCGTGCAAAGCTGCTTTTGTTCCTACTACCAAAACTTCTTTAAGCTCTTTAGTTTTGAGAGAATCTATTTCTTGACTAAAAGTAAAACAAAACGAAAGTGACAGAAAAAATACAACTAATTTTTTCATGATATAAAGATTTTAAAAAAGGTCATTAATAAAGCCATAACGACCTTTTTTAGAGTAAAAATTAAAATTCGATTTCGAAGAAAATACTACTAGCGGTAACTGTTTCTGTGATTTCTTCTCCTTTTAAGATTGTTCCTTCGGCGTTAGCTAATTGTAAGTTGATTTTCCAATAACCTGTCATGGTTAACGATAATTTACCATTATAAAATCCGCCAACTAAAGCTTGTGTTGCATGAACATTATTTGGTGAAGAATGATTTCCCATACTTGGCATTCTTGGGTCGATTTTCACAGTATAACCATCCACAACTGGGAACGTCATCATGTTTTGCATTTTCCAAACGCCAACTTTCATATCGTTGATGGCTACTTTTGGAGTATTTGGTTCAATTAAAGCTACTAAGTATTTTGTACCATCCGAACCCATAAAGGTGTTTACTTTTCGTTTTGCAGAAGCGAGCACATCGATTACATCTGTAGCAGTATAATCCACACCGTTAATTGTGTAATCAATCTTTAAATCCCAATATTCTGTAGTGTTCTGCGCCATTTGGAACATAATGTAACCTTCATATAAAGTACCGTTTTCAGTTACTTTTTCCACTATTGAATAAGGGCAAGAGTGTGTCATTGAAGTCATGTGCATAAATGGCGTCCAACTCACTTCTGCATTTTTGATATAATTGTTGGTTCCGTTTTCTTTGATTCTTAGGCTAATTTCGTTGTATCCTTGTTCTAAACTTCCCATATGAGAATACAATTCAATTGTGTGTGTATCGTTAGTGATTTCTTTAAATTTAGTAATTCCGTCTAATTCATTTACAGCAGTTTCATTATCGTTTGAACAAGACACGAAAATTAAGGTCATAGCAAATAATGCTACAATATATTTTATTGAAGTTTTCATTTTATTTTTTAATTAAAGTGATTGTAATTGCATCTGAAATGTAATTTTTCAGAGAAATTATGATATAAGTTGAGGGGGTTAATTCAGAAAATGAACTAACAAAAACCAATATTTAACTAAGAAATAACTGTAGGTGGATGAAAAAAGGCACAATCATTCAAGTGAAAGTATAGATTAGAATAATTGTTACCATTAGAAGTTTTATGTAAGAAATAAATTTGTCTAATTTCTATAGGTTGAATTTCCTGAAAAAATACAATTTCAGTTTGTTCGAAAGATATTTTCTTATCAGAAGAATTTTCAGAATTACTTTCTGAAGCTTTTGCCAATTGTTTTGCCAAGTGACACTTACCGTTACATTTTAATTCGGGTTTGGATTTGTTTTCACAAAGATTGGTTACAATGTAATCATAATTCACAACATACTCTAAAACCGGAAGTATTGGCTTAAGGAACATTAGCAAAGTTAATATGATTAGTAATTGTTTCATGGGACAAATTTACAGCAAATAAATTAGGGTTTAGT
This sequence comes from Flavobacterium sp., assembly GCF_036782315.1. Lineage (GTDB taxonomy): Bacteria > Bacteroidota > Bacteroidia > Flavobacteriales > Flavobacteriaceae > Flavobacterium. The sequence continues at coordinate 103,294 of NZ_DAIPZK010000005.1, read as the reverse complement.
ATGATTTCAGTCATATTTTTTTTACTTTTATTGAAATTAATTTGTGCTTTATCTAAAAGAATTAAAGCCTTCAACACAACTACTTTATGCAGATTGATTTAGATTTATTATTTACTTGGGGCGCTATTGCCAAGGAGTACAAGAAAAATGAAATTATTTTTCATGAAGAGGAATCGGCGAATTTTTATTATCAAATTATTGATGGTTGCATAAGAATGTACAATTCCAATGATGAAGGAAAAGAATTTACCCAAGGTTATTTTAAGAATGGTCAAAGTTTTGGTGAACCTCCTTTGTTTATTGATGAAGTGTATCCTTCTACCGCAGTAGCTTTTAAAGATTCTAAAATAATAAAAATTTCGAAGGAGAAGTTTTTAAAGATTTTAGAGGAATATCCCTTTATTCAAAAGCAATTCTTAAATTTAATGGCCACTCGAATTCACACCAAAGCCAGAACTACTAAAGACATAGTAAACCAAAAACCAGAGTTTCGAATTTTAGCTTTTTTAAATGCGCACAAAAACCCCGATTGTCCTAAAAAAGAATTGGTAGCATTTACAAGACAAGAAATTGCCAACTTTACAGGTTTACGTGTAGAAACGGTGATTCGAGAACTTTCAAAAATGAGCAAAACGAATAAAGTGGAAATTATTAATCACAAATTATATTACTGATGTCTTTTAAAACAACTTTTTGGATTCGATTTTCGATTTTTAATCTGATGCTTGTTGCATTATTAGGACTTATAATGCGTTATAAAATTCTGTTTGAATTTCCACTTCTCGATCAAAAAAGTTTACAACACTCGCATTCTCATTTTGCTTTCGCAGGTTGGGTTACGCATACTTTGATAACTTTACTCATAGCTTTTTTACAAAAACACGATACATTCAATAAAATCGCATTTAAGAAATATAATCTTATTTTAATTGGGAATTTAATTTGCTCTTATGTAATGCTGATTTCCTTTATTATGCAAGGCTATGGAGCGATTTCGATTACTTTTTCAACCCTTTCAATTTTTGTATCTTATTGGTTTGCTTATGTTTTCTTTAAAGATTGCAAACAAATTGAAACTTCTTTTGTAGCAACAAAATGGTTCAAAGCAGCATTATTTTTTAATGTGATTTCATCTTTAGGAACTTTTGCTTTAGCTTATATGATGGCAACTAAAAACATCCATCAGAATGAATATTTAGCTTCCATTTATTATTATTTGCATTTTCAATACAATGGTTGGTTTTTCTTTGCTTGTATGGGATTGTTGTTGGATTATTTAAAAGTAATATCAAACTCAAATCGCATTTATTCGCAATCGTTTATTTGGTTATTTTGGTCGTGCATTGCAGGGTATTTTCTATCAACTCTTTGGTTAGATTTACCGCTACTGATTTATATTTTAACTGCTATTTCGGCAATTGTTCAAGTAGTTGTTTGGTGTTTATTATTTAAAACTATTTTTAGAGAAAACAAATTCATCTTCGTAAATCTTCCAAATTATTTAAAATATCTGATTTTATTTATCAGTTTTGCTTTGAGTGCGAAGTTCCTATTACAATTGGGTTCCACCGTTCCTGCAATCAGTAAATTAGCATTTGGTTTTAGACCTATAATAATTGCTTATTTGCATTTGATTTTGTTAGCTATTATTTCGCTTTTTCTGTTGTTTTACATTTATGTGAATGATTTTATTTCGGTAAATAAGAAAACCATTTTAGGATTAGTCTTATTTAGTATTGGAGTTGTATTGAATGAAGTTGTTTTAGGAATTCAAGGTGTTGCGTCTTTTAGTTACACATTAATCCCTTTTATTAATGAGGTCTTGTTTGGAATTGCCATAATGCTTTTCGCAAGTATTTTATGGACCACTTTTTTTACAAAAAAAGGATAAAAAAGTATTTTTTATGATTCTACGCATAAAATAATGAGCAGATAATCAAGTACTTTGTGTTTATAAATTATTCAAATTATGAAAAATTCCATTAAAACTTTATTGTTAGCCAGTTTACTGATCATCTTTGGATGTAAACAAGGCGAAGAAACGGCATCAGAACCAACATCAGAATCTACAGAAGTACCAACTGGAGGACAAGAAAATGTAGTAGATGCAACATCAAATCCAAACATTGTGCAAACTGCAATTGGAAGCAAAGATCACACCACATTAGTTACGGCAGTAAAAGCTGCAGGATTAGTGACATCTTTAAGTAATGCCGGACCTTTTACTGTATTTGCACCAACCAATGCTGCTTTTGATAAGTTACCTGCTGGAACCGTAGAAGGCTTATTAAAACCTGAGAAAAAAGGCGATTTAGAAAACATTTTAGGATATCATACGTATGTTGGTTCATTGAAAGCAGAATACATGCAAGACGGACAAGAGTTTGATATGGTATTTGGTGGAAAAGTAAAAATCACTAAAAAAGACGGAAAAACATTCGTAAACGGTTCAGAAATTGTTGCTTCCATTGAAACATCAAACGGAATTATCCACGTAATTGGCGACGTTTTACTTCCAAAATAAGAAACAATTATTAATTCATCTTTTATAAAGGTAAAAAGCGTAGACTTCAACAGTTTACGCTTTTTACCTTTATATGCCTCCTAATCGAATTAAGGAACCTAAAACCAACATCGAAAAAGCGATAAGTGTTACTATTATTATGAGAATCGTAACATAATGATATCTTTTTGGAGTAAGGTTTGGAAAAATAAAAAGTTGGGCTGAAATGGCTAATGTTAACGAAGTAATAAACAAAATAAGTTTGATGGAAATTACTTTTTCAATTCCGTTAGAGAAGGAAAACCATTTGGTAAAAGTAACATCATAATCGTACGCCATCAAAATTCCTGTGATTACTAGTGTAATTAAAGAAGGCAATCCAATTGGTTCAAACTTATCTTTAAATGTTATAAGTTTCTCTAAATCTTTAGTTTTTATGGCTTCAGGTAAATAACGAATCGTTAAAATAATATGACCACCAATCCAAACGGTTGCCGCTAATAAATGTATGATTAATAAAAAATGATGATACATTACGCTAACGTTTTATACATGATAACATTGGCAATATTGAGCGCTCTTTCTTTGATTTCGGTAGCTTTTTCGCCTTCGAATAATTCATCAACTGTTGTGGTGAATACGATTACCCAATGTTGAAAATGTTCGGGATTCATAGGACATTTACTATGTAAATCTTTGTGAACTTGCATCGGACTTCCGTTGTAATTTCCGGTATAGAAAAGGATGTTTTCCCAAAAATCGTACATTCTAGGCAAATGAGTTTCCCAATTCACCTGGGCAATTTCGGTAAACAGAAAACCAATAACTGCATCGGTTTTGATTTTATCATAAAAAGTATCGACTAAAAGTTCAATATCTTTTCTATTTCTAATATCTGTTTTCATTTTAATAAAATTTCGAGTTACAGGTTTCGGGTTTAAGGTTTCTAGATATTGACTTTACAAAATGGTAAAAACTCGCAACTCTTACCTCGCAACTTTCTAACTGTTTTACAAGTCTTTCTTGTTGAATTTTCGCATCGAAATGAAAAACGGAATAATCGCCCATAAACTCAACAAAACAAATGAAACTACTAATCCAACTGAAGTTCCGAAGAAATCTTTAAAAATAGCTCCTGTATATCCCATCATAGCGGAAACGTCTAAATGTAAAAGAATTTGAATTCGCGCTAAATCAATCGGACTAAATGCGGTGATGCCTACCATCATGTTTTCGATTGGATATTCGGCTAATTGGAAGAGTAAAAACAAAACCATTCCGTCGAATAATAGAGCGAAATACAACCAAATCATTATGGCTAAACCAATTCCTTTTGCTTTATCTCGGGTTAAAATCGAACTCAAAAAAGCCAATGCAACAAAGATGACTGAAATCAAACAACCATTAAGCAACATCATAAAACCAACACTATCAGGCGAATTAATTAATAACGGAATTCCAGCACCTATAAAAAAAGCCAAAACCATCGCTGTTGATAATCCGAAAAACAAACTCAGCCAAATCTTTCTTCTTTTTATGGGTTGACTTAGCAAAAGTTCAATAAATTCAGCACTATTGTACAAATAAATCGTAGCAAATAAAATGGAAACCAACGGAACTGTGAATAAAATCACATTCAAAATGGTTAGTAAACCTTTTGCTGAATTGTCTTCTAATGCAAAAGAACTCCATGATAAAATAGACAAAATCAGCGTATAAGCCAAAATAATTTTGTTTCGGATAATGTCGGATAATATAATTTTAATTATTCGGTTCATTTTGTTTGTTCTTTAAAATTTTAGCAATCGCTTTTGAGATTTTTTCTTCGCCAGTAGTGGTTTTTAATTCTTCTACTTTTTGATGAAAATGCACTTTTCCTTCTTGCATAAAAATGATTTCGGTAATTAAATCGTCTAATTCACTTAGTAAATGCGACGTAATCAAAATCAATTTTCCTTTTTCTTTCTCTTTGATGATTTTTTCTTTCAAAACCTCAGCCGCTATTGGATCTAAACCTGCTGTAGGTTCGTCTAAAATCAATACATCTGGATTAAAAAGAAAGGCTAAAACAGCACTTACTTTTTGCGTAGTTCCGCCAGATAAAGTGCGCATTTGCTTGTCGAACATTTTCTCTAATTCGAAAGCGTGCAACAAATCTTCATCCAAATCATCTGATGAATTTCGAATTTTTTTTATCATTTCGATAATTTGACCAATTGTCATATTATCTGGATAGCGTCCAATTTGTGGCATATATCCAATTTTTTTACGATACAAATATTCACCTAAAACGGAATTTCCATTAAAATGAATCGTACCCGAATCTGGCAATACCATTCCTAAAACAGATTTTATCAAAGTGGTTTTTCCACAACCATTTGGACCAATTAAAGCGATACATTCTCCTTTTTTACAAGAAAGATTAATATTCTTTAAAACTTCAAATTTTCCAAACTTTTTCTGCAATTCTTTTATCTCAATCATAGCGGCAGTGACTTCATTAAAGGCTTATTATCTACAAAATTATCAGGTGTTATACTGGGCAATACTTTTTCAGATTTATCTAACAGCGTAATCATAAAACTCCTATACAGCAACATAGCGGAAGGCGTATTTTCGGTTAGCACGGCAAACAAACTCAGCGGATGATACGGAACATCTCCCATTCCGTTTTTGTCTAAATCGTAACCATCGTATTTATCCCAATAATTGGCATTGAATGTATTTAAAACCAAACTTCCATTGGTGCTGATATCGAAAGTATTTTTTAAGAAATTATTATTTACGATTTCGTTTTCCATACAACTCGCTTGGATTTTCATGCCCCAACCATTCGATTCAAACACATTTTTTTCTACTTTGATTCGTGAAGTTCCTTCCATGTAAATTCCAGAAGTATTTCTTGCAAAACGATTATTGAAAATATAACTATCTGCGATTTCTTTCAGTAACAATCCGTAAGCCGAATCGCCCCAATTTTCCTCGAAATAATTATTAAACATTTTTACATTTTTAGTAAACATTACGGCTACTCCTGCTCCATTATTCTTGAAAACATTGGTTATGTAAGCATCATCATTAGAAAACATAAAATGCAGTCCATAACGAACGTTATTGTTCGCAATGTTTCTCCAAATAACCGATTGGGTTACAAATTCAAAATAAATGCCGTCTCTGTGACCTGTGATTTTATTTCCAATGATTTGCAGATTATTGCTTTTCCAACAGTGAATTCCATTTCCAATTAACTGTTCGGCTTTGCCATAAGCTTTAATTACGTTATTCTTAACGATACAATTTGTACTGTTTTGAAGGTAAATCCCAAAGAAATTATTATCGAGAAAATTGCCTTGAATTGTGACATTATTTTTATCATAAACACGAATTCCACAAGGATCATTCAACGCAGCATGACCCGAATTAATGACTTTAAATCCTTTTACCACCACATCATTGGCATTGATAGACAATACTTCTTTTTTATGTTGACCATCTAAAACAGGGAAGTTCTTTCCAATAAAATAAATCTTTTTATTGATTAAAATCGTTCCCTCTTTATAAATACCCGAATGTACAAAAATCGTATCGCCATCTTTTGCTAATACAAGGGCTTGCTTGATTTTCTTCACTGGAAAGTTAGCGCCTACGTTAATAGTAGCCGCATACCCAATTGAAAAAAACAATAGGAATAATATGAAACTAATTTTTTTCATTAATACATTGTGAAAACTTGTTCCCAAGTTAACATTTTGGCATTAAGTTGTTTTTGAAAATTGTCTTGGTCTTTATCGGATGCAAATGCTGCAAAATTACCTCGCATAGGAGAATTTATAGAACCTCCGCGCAAGTAAAAACTCTGCTCGGCAGGAATTAAAGTATTGTCTTTTACGTAATCGTTTACAAAGAAAGATTGTACTTGAACGTTCGTATTTTCTTTTGCGTATAATAACATACAAGACAAATCATCAAACTTGTAGTAGCGTCCTTTTTTAGTCAACAATTCGGCTCCAAATTTTCCGTTTGAAATGGTCATCTTGCAAAATTCACAAGTATCTACATTTAATTTGATAGGTTTTGGTTCGCTTGAAACACACGAAATCATAAAAATAAACGAAAATAAAAGTACAATCTTTTTCATAACTAAATAGTTTGTTTTCTTTTGAATAAGTTGAATTCTTTAAATACAATGTAAAATAGCATTACACCTGCACCAATTAACATCCATCCACCAATATCTGGAATCGAATAAGCTCCAAAATTCAATAGTTGTTTGTATCCAATTAACGGTGGTTGATAGGCCATTCCTGGTACTTTAATAGCTGCATTCGGATCTAAATTGTGTCCGTATTCATAATTCCAGCGATAAAAATCTACTCCTGCTAAGATAACGAAAAGTATAAAGGTTCCGAAAAATGCTAATACGAATTTTCTGTTATTGATAAAAATCAAGGCTAAAGAAACCAGTGAAAAAACACCAATGATGTAAGGTAAAATTTTAAATTCGATAAAATTCTCAGTATGCAAAGTTGCCATTCCAATGTAATGATTTAAGCCATTTATGATTTCTACATCACCACCAATTTTATTAGCGTATAATTTTAGTACCAAACCTTCAGGATATTGTGGCGCATCTAAATCGATTTGCCACATAGGCACAAATAAAGAACCTATAAACAATGCCGAAATAAGAAATAAAAGGATTTTTGAAACTAAAGTAACTTTTGCAGTTTCCATAAAATTGAGTTTAAAAAAGGGACAAAAGTTACTTTGCCCCTTTTGTTAAAAATTTATTTTGTTGATGGTACGTTTGTTCCTAAACTATATTGTAGTGGGACATTTGAACCTTTTGGAGATACTCTAATGTATCCTTGCATTTCTTGGTGTAACGCACTACAGAAGTCGGTACAGTAGAATGGGAATGTTCCTACTCTATCTGGAACCCATTTCAGTGTGGTGGTTTCACCAGGCATAATTAATAACTCACCATTGTTAGCACCTTTGATAGCAAATCCGTGTGGTACATCCCAATCTTGCTCTAAGTTGGTTACGTGGAAATAAACCTCATCTCCTAATTTGATTCCTTCAATATTGTCTGGAGCAAAGTGAGAACGAATAGACGTCATATATACATGAACTTTATTTCCTTCTCTTACCACTTTGGCTTCTTTTTCACCTTTGGCTACATAAGGATGTTTATTTTCATCTAATTTATAGAATTTGTACTGACCATTGTTTCGAATTAAATCTGCTGGAGCTGCTTGAGCATAATGTGGTTCTCCAATGGTAGGAAAATCTAAAATTAGCTTCATTTTATCACCGCTAATATCAAATATTTGTGCTGATTGCGCTAACTCAGGACCTGTTGGTAAATAACGGTCTTTTGTAATTTTGTTGTAAGCAATTAAGTATTTACCAAATGGTTTTTTACTATCGCCACCAGGAATACATAAGTGACCTACAGAATAATACGTTGGAACACGGTCTAATACTTTTAACGTTTTGATATCCCATTTTACTACTTCAGAAGAAACAAAGAAAGTCGTATAAGCATTACCTTTTCCATCAAATTCTGTATGTAATGGACCTAAACCTGGTTTTTGAACTTCACCATGTAAAGCTGCTTCATATTTCACAACTGGAATTCCGCCATAGTCACCTTCAAATTTTTTCCCTTTGATTGCAGCTTGTAATTTATCAAAACTAAATACAGGGATCAAAGCGGCTAATTTACCAGAACCTACGATGAATTCTCCCGTTGGATCAACGTCACATCCGTGAGGCGATTTTGGACAAGGAATCATGTAACAGATGTCTTTTAATTCAGAAGCATCTAAAACCAATACTTCGTCTTTCATAACAGATTTTGCAGAGTGCGTATGCTCATCCCAAGTGTTGTGAGCATATTTCACTTTTTGTTTTTTACCCTTTCCTGCTTTGATGTATTCTTCTGCTTTTTTCCAGTTCACTGCCATAATAAAATCTTTATCTTTTTGAGAAGCATTTACTTCTAACAAGGTGTTGGCTTGTTCTGTGTTGTAGCAAGAGAAGAAGAACCACCCGTGAGATTTTCCTTTACCAGCATGCGAAAGGTCAAAGTTTACACCAGGAGTTACAATTTGGAAAGCCAAATCCATTTCTCCTGATTTTTTATCTACACTTACAAAACTGATATGTCCTTTGTAATTTTCTTTATAAGTATTGATTGGAACGTCTCCATTAGAATAATCAGCAGGAACACTAAAACGAGTACCCGCTACCACATATTCTGTATTTTCAGTAATGAATGGAGAAGAGTGATTACCTCCACTGTTTGGAAGTTCAATAATTTCAGCCGTTTTGAATGTTTTTAAGTCAATTCTAGCAATACGTGGAGTATTGTTAGCATTCCCAAAAACCCAACGTCCATCAACTTCACCGTTAGTTTGAGATAACTCGGTGTGGTGTAAATCATCCCAAGGCACAAATCCGTGAGAAGTGTTTAACATTGGTTTTGTTTCTTCGCTGTATCCCCAACCTTTTTCTGGGTCAACCGAAAATACTGGAATAACTCGGAATAAACGTCCGCTTGGTAATCCGTAAACACTTAATTGTCCACTAAAACCACCTGATACGAAATTGTAAAACTCATCGTATTTTCCTGGTGCAACATATGCTTTCTCAGCAGCATCGCCACTAACAGCATCACCTGAGCTTTTTGGTTTACAAGAAGTTACCAAAGCACTTCCTAGGGCAATTACTAAAATTGCCTGTACAAATTTATTTTTCATGATATATGTAGTTAAATTAAGGTATCGTATTACTTTCACTTAACACAATACCCTTTTACGTTTATTTCACACCGTCATTTTTACGCATATACTCAAGAATTCCTCTAGCTTCATTGTCTGAAATACCTTGATTTGGCATACGAACTAAACAGATTTCTAATTGTGCTTGCACTTCAGGATCTTTGTCAATCATTGGATCTGGATTGGTAATAAAGTTCATAATCCATTGAGGTGTTCTTCTTTCAGTTACGCCTTTCCATCCTGGACCCACTAATTTTTCATCTGTCATTTTATGACACGACGTACATTTAACACCGGCAACTTCTTCTCCTTTGGTAGCCATTGCTTGGTCTAATGTAGCTCCTAACTCAACTGTGTCATATTTTCCTTCACCACGTTTTGGATCATACGACGCTGGATCAGCAGCTTCTGTTGTTGCTTCACCTCCACCAGGTTGATAATTATCCTCAGCAGATGCTTCTTTTTTACCACATGCTATTGCTAAAGCAAGAGATAAAACAAGTAAAATTGATTTGTTCATGATATTTTAATATTAAAATTATTACTACAAATTTCTGAAATTGAGCGCTTTAAAAGTATGATTACAATCATAAAAAAGGATATTTTTATCTTTATTATTAACAATTTTTGAACAAAAAAAGGCTGTTTCAAAAAAAAAAGTGAAAACAACCTTTTGCAAAAACCTATTTATAAAAATTAAATAACCCTCATTATTAAGTAATTATATCTTAAACTGGAATTGTATTGAATTCTAACTTATTTAATTGGAATTCCAATTGTAAAATATCATTTTGAATTTTTGAGTTCTTTTCTTGAAAAATCGATTTGTAATAGTCGATTCCATTTAAAAGATTCTTTTTAAATGTTTCCCATTTTTTTATTTGTTGGGGAGTTATTTCGAAAGCTTCATTTATTTGGGTTGACAAATACGAAACATACAAACCTAATTCCTTCACAAACATATTAGGTCTATCGGTATGATTTTCGATTTCTTTCTTGCCGTAAATGTGTTGAATCATCTCTTTTAATGAAAATTCTCTTGAAAAATAAGCCATGTTTGGACCAGGACAAACCACAACACCTTGTGCTTGACCTTTGATTGGAATTCCTAATTCGATATGACTTGCATTTGCTAATCCGACACACAAACACGATTTTTCTGTGATTGAATTGTACTCTTTAGTGTAAGCTTCGAATGAAATGTTATCACGTTTTGCTTCTAACTCTTCCAATTTCTTGTCTTGATGTTTTTTAGATGCAGTACAAGTACCTTCTTTTTTGTATTCTTTGCTTAACGCTAAATATTTCTTTGGACAAGAACTTCCTGCTTTTCCCGAAGCGATACGTTGGCTTTTAAAGAAATCATTCGTCATTCCTTTAATTGTGTTGAACGAAACTCCAAGAGGTGAAATATTACTTAAGTACAAATCTTTTTCTTTAGCATCGGCTAATAATTTTCTAGTTTCTGCATCAACTGAAGTAGCTTCTGGAACTAAAAGAAATGGTGAGCCCCAACCTACAGCATCTACTTGATAATGGTCTAATAAAAACTTATGTTCTTCTGCTGTTCCAACGCCACCTTGAACTGTGATTTTTAAAACAGGTGGTTCATTTGGAACTTCTTTATTTTTTGACGCTAAAGCATTTGTAAATAGCGAATAGGCCGATTGAATCAATTCGTCTTTCTTGTTTTTGAATTCTTCCAAAATTGGACCTAATAAAAATCCGTCGGTTGCAAATGCATGTCCGCCACAATTTAAACCTGATTCAATTCGATATTCAGAAACCCAAAGTCCTTTTTTAGCCAGAAAATTTCCTTGAATCATCGCAGAACGATAATCGCTAACTTTCAAAATGATTTTCTTTTGAAATTGTCCATTTGCATTGGGGTAAAATGCATCGAAAGTTTCCATGTAACTATACAATCTCGGATTCATTCCAGCTGAAAAAACTACCGATGAGTTTGTTGTACTTTTTACAAAACCTCGCAAAGCCGCATGTGCATCGTTATAGATTACAGACAATTGTTCGTTATCAATAAAATTATCTTTATCGATTTTCGTCATGATGTTCACATCAATACTTCCTGGTGCAAAATGATGGTCAAGAATTGTTTTTAATTCCATCATATTGTTTTTTCCTGAATCGATTAAATGTTCTAATTTGATTTTCAATTCTGAAGTTGTAGGCAAAATGGCGATAAAATCTTCCAATTGCGCTCTTTTTTCAAGCAATTCAGATTTGAATGACTCGAACTTTTGAGTGACAACTGTATCCAATAAATTCAAATAATTGGTGATTCTTTTAGCTCTAAAATCTTCTACTTTTTGAGAGATTTCTTCATAAGGTTGTTTGAATTTTTCTGCGTAAAAAGCGGTCATTTTTTCAATCAAATCGTCATCCATAATCGAAATTACAGAATCGATTCCGTATTGTGCCACTCGCATAGGGCTATCAATAGTGAAGGCCAATCCCATAACTGGAATATGAAAGGTGTGTAGGTTTTTTTGTAATGTCATATTGTTTTCTTGGTTATTTTTGGTGTTCGATTTATTTGTTAACAAAATAAATAGTGACAAATAAAATACAATCCTTCAGATTAATATATGATTATTATCATGCTTTGAAAATTGGAAGAAGTTAGAGTAAAATAACTAAAATGATCCCCATTAAACCGCCAAAACCTAATATCAGATATTTCCAAAAAGGATGCGCTTTTTTTAATTCCATAAATTGAAAGGCTACCAACCAAAACTTGATTAAAGCTAAAGTCACAACTGTTGTTGCCATAATTTCTGCACTAACATTTAATGCCAAAAAAGCAGCAATTACGGTAAGTGCTAGCAACAAAATAAACGTAGAAGAAATAGTGTCTCGCATAATCTAACATTTAAAAAAATAAATAAAGTAGCGGAAATAAAAGCAACCAAATTAAATCGCACATGTGCCAAAAACTAGCGCTTGCTTCGATGTCTTCAAAGGATGCTTCGGTTTGTTTTTTCTTGATGGAAAATGTATTTACTAATAAAATTACCAATCCCACCAAAACATGTATAAAATGAAAACCCGTTAATAGCCAATAAAATCTAAAAAACGAATTGTAATCCATGTGCAATCCGGCTTCTAATTTTTCGTAATATTCGAATGATTTTAAAACTAAAAATCCGAAACCTCCAACCATTGCCCAATTGAAATAAATCAACATCTTTTTGATGTTAGCAGCTTTAAAAAAATGAATTCCTTTGGCTACAAAAAATCCGCTAGTTAATAATAAAATAGTGTTTATAGTTCCTATTGTTTTATTTAGTTTTAAACTACTGTTGTGAAATAATTCACGCTCTTCAGAACCGTAATAGGCTAAGGCTAAAATCGCCATTCCGAAAGTGATGAGTTCTAAATAAATGATTATCCAAATTAAAATGCCTCCAGGCGGATAGTATATTGATTTTGTATGGTTCATGGTTGTAATAATTCGACTTTACCTGTGTGTAAATCGTAAAATGTTCCTATTATTTTTATTTTCTTTTGAGTGACCAAATCTCTAATAATCTTACTGGATGAAAGAATGTGGTCTATTGTGGAAAGCACGTTTAACCTACCTGTTTCATTTGATAAATGTTCGGGTAATGGATATGTTCTGTGATGACTAAAAGCTACTTTTATTTGATTGGTTAACTGCGTAAGATGCCCTAAATTCACATTGTCGATTGCGCCTTGGACCGCACCACAATTGGAATGTCCTAAAACCACCAATAATTTAGTTCCTTTTACTTGAACAGCGTATTCCATGCTTCCTAATATATTATCGTCTTCGATATTTCCAGCAACACGCGCAACAAATAGATTTCCAATTCCTTGGTCAAAAACAATTTCTGGCGGCACACGAGAATCGATACAAGACAACACAAAAGTATGAGGATGTTGGTCTTTTTGGGAATGGTGAGCTTCATCAATAAAATCATGATGTATCGGTACATTATTAACGTAGCGCTGGTTTCCTTCCATCAATTCTTTTAAAGCTTCATTTGCTGTTTTTGAAACATGATGGTGCTCGACAGTTTCACAAGAAAAAATAAAAATAATAAAAATGCTGAATAAAATCGTACCTATAATTTTCATAACTTTTCAATTAACTATTCCATTCTAACAATCGTTTTTCGCCACTAATTTGTTTGATATCGGTAATATCTTGCGACATTTCGATTACGCCTTTGTATCTTTTTTGAGCATCTCTAACTGCGAAATAGCGAATGTAAATCAGGCGTTCTTTGTAGTTAATCCAAAAGGAAGCTTCGTTTTGTTCGCCTTTTCTAAATGCTTCTAAAATTTGCAAAACCGTATCCACACTTTTGGGCGGATGACAAAAACGAACTTCTCTACCAATAATTCCGGCGCTTCGTGGAAATACACGTTCTTCTCCTCGATTGTAGAAAATTACTTTATCGTTTTCATCTACATAAGTTAAATCGATGGGTAGCGTTTTGAAAAGTAGATTTACTTGTTCTACCGTCATGTAACCTTCATCATAATGCGCAGCATTTTCGTTAAAAATAACATCGTTTCTGCGTTCTGTATCTTGAGAAGGATGAATGTATTCAGATTCTTTTGGGAATTTTGGTGGTGCTTCTGATAACATCCAACCAATTTCGTCTTCTCCTTTTCGCATTTTAATCCAATCTCCATCGGATAGCATTTCTAAAGCATTTGGAAACAACACGTTTTCTTCAACATCTAGTAAACGATATAAACTTTGAGAAATTAAATTCGTATTGTGTTTGGCAGAAGTAAAATCTTGATCGTCTAAATTTTTTCTAACAATTCGAAACATTTCCCTAATCGTTTCGTGAAACGACCACATATTGCGAGATGGTCCCGTCCAACCTTTTTGTTCTAAAAACGGAAATAATTGATTTTCTTTTCGCTCAAAGCGCCGTTCAACGGTTGCTAAATGATTGAATACATTATAAAATTTCTGAAATTCCTCTTTTGGATTAATGCTATTCAATTCTTCCAATAATTGATGAATAAAATCGGTTTCTACGAAATAAGTATGAATGGGATGTCCTTCAATCACGTTTGTATGTGTTTCTGATGTTGCCATTTTATTGATGTTTGATTTTCTCATAAAGTTTTACCAATGATTTTAGTAAAGCTTCGGGAGACGTTAATATTTGATAATGATTTTGACCGAACATTTGCGGTAAATAATATTTGGCTTGCGCTTCAATGGCTAAGGCATACGAATTAATCTTTCGCTCGTTTAGTTCTCTCAAGGCTTGTTTAATGTCTTGAATACCATGTTGTCCTTCGTATTTATCGTAATCGTTTGGTTTTCCATCGGAAAGCACGATAATCCATTTGTTTTTAGCATCCAATTGATCCATTCTTGCGCCAGCATGACGTAAAGCGGGACCAATTCGGGTGTAACCATTAGGCTCAACAGCTCCGATTTTATGTTTGGCTTTGTTCCAACTTTCGTTGAAATCTTTCAAAGTGAGATAAGTAGTGAAATTTCTGGTTTTGGAGTAAAATCCATCAATAGCAAAATCGATGTCGAACTCATTCAGAATTTCGCCAAATAAAATGGAAACTTCTTTTTCTACATCAATCACACGATTTCCTGTGACGTAACCATCGCTTGAAAGACTAATATCTAACAAAACTAAAATGGCTAAATCCTTGTTCTTCTTTCTTTGAGATAAATAAATGCGTTCGTCTGGCGATTTTCCTGAATGAATGTCGGTATATAAATCGGTTAACGCGTCTAAATCGAAAGCGTCACCTTGTAATTGTCTTCGTTGTTGTTGCATTTTATTATTTACGCTAGTAAGCATTTTTCGTAAACCATTTAAAGTGGTTTTGTACTTTGCCATCGTGTTTTTATAATAAGTTACGTGCGTTTTGAGTTGGGTTTTTGGATACACTTTACAGAAATCCGTTAAGTAATTTCTTTTTTTGAAATCCCACTCGTCATATTTTAAATGAAAGCCTTTTTCATCTACCTCAGCACTTTCGGCTATTGAAGTATTTTCGACAAAATCCGCTTGATATACAGAATGCACCATGTCATCAACACGAACCGTAAACTTCATGTCCATTTCTTCCAAGGCTTCTTGATGGTCTTTTAAATCATCTTTTCCATCAAAATCGCGCCAATTTCCGTTGAATTCTTCTGCGGTTTCAATTTTCTCGAAACTATGCATTAACACATAATCTTCTTGTTGTTTTTTGTCGATAGTAAGCGATTCAATTTCTTCTACCGCTTTGGCATGAAGTGTGGTTTCAGCTACAACATTATTTTTTATTTTCTTAGTATTGTCATCAAAATTTTGCAATACATTTTGGTCTTCAATTTCGGGTGTGTTTTTCATCCATTTTCCGTACAACCAAGAATAATCAATGGATTGGTCTTTTTTATTAACAGGTAGTTTTGGCACCGCATCATAATAAAACTCTTGCATGGATGGATATTTTTCAAACATTTCACCAATAACTAATGGCGCTGTTTCAAAGGCTTTTTCCAAAGAAAGTTCGTGTGTATTATCTTGGTTATCCCAATTGAAATTCAGTTGTTTTTGAATACTCAAATACACCGTTCTGAAAAAATAGAATTTTAGGTTTTCTTCTTTTGTTGGGAACAGCGAACAATTTATTGGAAGAAAGAAGTTTTTGTTTTTATAACCGCCTTCTCGTTCGGCTGGAAAAATTTCGATTGGAGCACCACAAATAGCTCTTGCAAAAAGAGTCAATCTCGGTTTAATATCGGACAAGTTGATTTGACGGCTCAGAATTTCGGCATCATTGAGTCGTCTATTTTTAAAGTACTTGAGTACTTTTTTATAGATAATTTCGTCTAATTCTAAGCCCATATCTCAAATCTAAATCATTAAATCGCACAAATCGTTTAAAGCTTGGATGGTTTCTTGCTCGTCTGTTAAAGGTTCCACAATGGCAACATGAACGGCTAATCGTTTTGGTAATCCATTATTGATAAGTTTCGCGGCGTCTACTAATAATCGGGTGGAAACGGTTTCGGTTAGGCCTAATTCGGTAAGATTTCTAATTTTTCTTCCTATAGCGACTAGCTTTTGAGCGATATCGGCATGAATTCCGGTTTCGCTAATTAAAATTTCGGCTTCAATTTTTGGATTGGGATAATCGAATGAAAGCGCTACAAATCGTTGACGAGTGGATGGTTTCAATTCTTTAAATCCTTTTTGATATCCTGGATTGAATGAAGCTACCAAAAGAAAATCAGGATGCGCTTTGATGGTTTCCCCTAATTTATCAATGAAAAGTTCTCTTCTATGATCGGTTAAAGAGTGAATAGCTACAATGACATCAGGACGTGCTTCTGCAACCTCATCTAAATATAAAATATATCCGTTTTTTACGGCTATGGATAAAGGTCCGTCAATCCAAATGGTTTCGGCTCCTTTGATAATGAAACGTCCAATTAAATCGGTTGCTGAAGTTTCTTCGTGACAACTTACGGTGACTAATTTTTTGTTGACTTCATTCGCTATATATTCAATAAAACGCGACTTTCCAGAACCTGTTGGACCTTTTAATAATAAAGGCAATCGTAATTGATTGATTTGATTAAAAATTTCAATTTCAGCACCTACTGCTTTATAAAATATGGTTTTTTCTGCTACTATCATGACAATTTATTTTTGAAAAAACCGAAACCAAAAGCGGGCAGCGACAACTCTGGGCAATTGGTCTCGGCTGGTTATTAATTGTATAATTCTAACCTAAATAATTAATAACTATTCTTTTACTAGAGCCTCATCTGTAGGTTTACCGTATTTGATAAACTCTAAGATGTACAAGGTAATTCCGGTTGTAAATAATGTGGCACACAGCAACAATACCACAAAGTGAATACTGATTTCGTTTTGAACATCCATAAAATCCATTTTCATTTTACGTTCCATGTACACTTGGGCTACACCTGCTACACCAAAAGCTACTGTCATTCCTAACATTCCGATATTAGATAACCAAAATGCCATGTGACCTCTTGTACTGTCGTATAATTTTCTTCCGGTAA
The DNA here is from genome assembly GCF_036782315.1 of Flavobacterium sp. Taxonomy (GTDB): domain Bacteria; phylum Bacteroidota; class Bacteroidia; order Flavobacteriales; family Flavobacteriaceae; genus Flavobacterium. The sequence goes on along the minus strand of NZ_DAIPZK010000005.1, from coordinate 85,947 downwards.
TATTTGGTAAAGCATAGCTAATAATTGCTAAAACAATCATCGCGTAAGCGCCCCAGAATGCATAGTGACCGTGCATTGCTGTTACTAAAGTTCCGTGCGTGTAAATGTTGGTTTGTGGTAAAGTGTGAGCAAATCCTAACAATCCAGCTCCGATGAAAGATACAATAGAAGCTCCTATAGTCCAGAATAAGGCAATTTTGTTTGGATGTGATTTTTCACCTTTTCTATACATATATACTGCGAATAATGCCATTGCTAAGAAAGCTAATGGTTCTAATGCTGAGAAAATTCCACCTACGATTAACCAAATTTTATTTACTCCGATGTAGTAGTAATGGTGACCAGTTCCTAATAAACCTGAAAGGAATGTCAAACCAACGATTACGTATAACCATTTCTCGATAACTTCTCGGTCAACACCTGTAAGTTTGATTAATAAGTACGATAAAATACCACCCATGATTAGTTCCCAAACTCCTTCAACCCATAAATGAACTACCCACCAACGGAAGAATGAATCGGTAACTTGGCTATCGAACCAAATCATACCAGGTAAGTATAATAAAGCGGCAAAAACTAATCCCATTGTTAAAACTAATGCTGTTGTAGTTCTACGTTCTGCTTTGTATAAAGTGGTGAGGATTAATCCTAAGAATAATAATACGTTTACCACTACTAAAAAGTCAAGTTCTCTAGGAATTTCAAGGAATTTTCGTCCTTCCCAAATATTAAAGTGGTAGCCAACGATAGCTAAAACGCCGACAACTGCTAATGAAATTAATTGAACATAAGCCAATTTCACATTGACTAATTCTCTTTGTGCTTCTTCGGGAATGATATAATACGCAGCTCCCATGAAACCTGTTAATAACCAAACTACTAATAAATTCGTGTGAACAGCTCTTGCTGTATTGAACGGAATAAAATCGTGAAAACCATCCATTCCAATTCGGGCAAAGCCCATAATAAAACCATAGATAATTTGTAATGCAAATAATAACATGCATAATCCAAAGAACCAATACGCTACTTTTTGTGATTTATATTTCATGATACTAAATTTTGGATTATTCTTCTTTAGCTAACGGGGAAACCACTCGGTCAAAACCATTCAAATCAATGTTTCCAATCCATTTGAAATAAGCAATCATGGCTTCGGCATCGGCATCGTTCATTTCGTATTTGACCATTCTTCTGCCTTTTGGTCCCCAAGGAACTGGCGATTGTAAAACGGCTTTTACGTAGCCTTCTCCTCTTCTTTCGATTACTTTGGTAAGTTCTGGAGCGTAGTAGCCTCCTTCTCCAAGTATGGTATGACAACCCATACAATTATTCGATTCCCAAAGTTCCTTTCCTCGAATAACTTTTGCATCAATCTTATCATGATAAGTTTGATCATTTTTAGGCATGAACGAGTAAATAGTTAAGCCTATAAAGACTAAAAAGGTTACTACTGTTCCACCTAAAAAAAATGCTCGTGCTTGTGATTTTGATAACATATTTTAGATATTAGTTAGAAATTATAAAGGATAATTTTGTCCTTTAATTAAATACAAAATAACTACCAAAAAAAAACATGCTTTATGATTCAAATCATACTATAGAAATTAAATTAAGGATAAATTTGTCTTTTATTTATACAAAACATTATTATGGTAATAGATTCAAACAAAACAGTGGGAAAAATAGTAGCAGATGATTATAGAACTGCAGGAGTTTTCAGTCAGTTAGGTATCGATTTTTGTTGTAAAGGGAACCGAACAATCGATGAAGTATGTGCAAAAAAAGGCATTGATAAATATGCGCTTTTAGATGAATTAAAACGTGTTACGGCAAACAACAACAATCAAGGAATCGATTTTAAATCTTGGGAATTGGATTTATTAATTGATTATATTGAGGAAAAACACCATCGTTATGTGGAAGAGAAAATTCCGCAATTGCTATCGTTTTTACTTAAATTGGAACAAGTACACGGCGCTCAACATCCGGAACTATTCGAAATTAAAAAACTATTCAAAAGAAGTGCTGATGAATTAACCCAACACATGAAAAAAGAAGAGTTAATTCTGTTTCCATTCATCAAAAAAATGGTAGAAGCGAATCGAAATAACACACCTATCAACAATCCTGGATTTGGTTCTGTTGCCAATCCTATTGCAATGATGATGGAGGAACATGAAAATGAAGGCGAACGATTTGAAAAAATTGTAGAATTATCAAACAACTACAACCCACCGGCTGATGCTTGTAACACTTACAAAGTAACCTTTAAAATGTTACAAGAATTTGAAGCGGATCTACATACACACATTCATTTAGAAAATAATATTTTGTTTCCAAGTGCCATTGTTTTACAAGATAAGTTTTATTAGTTAATTAGGTTCTTTAAACGGAGTCGTTTTGCAAAACAGAGCGACTCTTTTTAAAGTAAAAGGACTGCTAAAATACATTAGCAGTCCTTTTTTAATTAAAATAACCCATTTATAATTAATCAATCTATTTTTTGTAAGTAAACAATTGCGGATTAAATGAAATCATTACCCATGCCCAATTGTTACAATTGTTGTTATTTCCTCCTTTTAATATTTCCATTGTATCGCTAGCAAACATTTTTGATACACCACCAGAAATTACAAAGCTTTTATCCATTTTATAAGTAGCTGTTAAATCTATTTCTGTACCTAAATAACTATCTTTTGCCTCTAAAGTAGTCATGTTGTAAACCGAAGCAGCGCTATAAAAAAGATGTGGAGCTAACGTTACTTGCCATTTATTCTTGTCGTAAATGAATTTGGTGTAATAATCTTGTAATCCAACCGAGTTTTTATGATTCCCAACGTAGAAATAATCCATCAAACCATTGAATCCGTGATTGGTTCCAAATAATGGTGTGAATGATTTTACTTTGGTATCGGTATCATTTTGATCTTTTCCTGATAAATAGTCGAAACTTAATTCGGCTTTAAATGGAGAAGAGAATTTATATCCTAAACTAAATCCAGCATAATACGCACCAACATCTACTTTATCATTAGTAACTGCAGCTTCACCTGTTTGAGCGTACAAACCGAAATCACCATAAAATTTAGAAGCATCCCATTTTCCGTAAATTCCGAGAGTTTGTAAATAGGCAACTTGAAATTTATTTTCAGTTAAATTTTCATATTGATAACCATTATTCAATGCTAAAAAGCTCAAACTCATTTTTGAAAATTTTTGATTGAACCAAATAAACTGCATGTTTTTGTAATTCGTCATATAAGCGGATTCATACAAGGCTTCGTTATTGTTATTTAAAGCTGCACCGAAATCCAATTGGTAGTTATTTTTCTTATTTGTAACTAAAACCGCGTCGTGACTTTGACCTTGTTGTAACCAATCGATTCCACCCATAATTCTTTGATTATCGTATGAAAGCACTTGTCGACCGAATTTAGCTGTCCAATTGGTATTAAAATCATACGAAATCCAAGATTCGAATAACGCTACTCCATTTTTATCAGAAGGAGAAGTGGTTGCCACATCACCCCAAACTCTTACATTTTGAAACGATAAATTGGCTTTAAATTTTTCTTGTTTATAGAAGAAATTCATTCTCGAACGTTGGGAAACAAACGAAGTGGGATAAAAATCATCTTTCATTAATTCTTTGAAACCGTTTCGGTATTCAAATCGAGGTCGTATTTGTAGGTTGACTTCTAACTCTTGGGCAAAAGAACCTACGGTTGAAATTGCAAAAGCAACTGCAACTAGCATTTTATTTTGAAGTTTCATGTTGTATTGAATTTTTTTGGGGAAGCACTACTCTATTTTAGCCGCTTCTTCTTTAATTTTTGAAACCGTTTTATCGTAACTAACTCCTAAGCCTTCTTGCTGGAATGCCAATTCTCCTTCTTCATTAAATACACTGATAATATTAGAATGTGAAAAATCTATCGGAGATATTTTTTTATAATTTACGGCTAAAACCGCAGCAAATTCTCTTGTGTTTTCTTCGTTAGAACGCAAGAAAACCCATTGATTTCCAGTCATTTTATTTTCAATAGAGAATTCTTTTAATCGTTTTGGCGTATCAACCGTTGGATCAATACTTACTAAAACCAATTGCACTTTATCTTTGTATTCTTCAGGAATTCTTTCTTCAATATTTCGCATGTCAGCAACTAATCTTGGACAAGCCGCTTTGCATGAAGTGTAAATCATTACCATAACAAGAACTTTTCCTCTCAGTTCTTTCAGTTCAATATCTTTTCCATCTTGATTGGACCATTTTTCAGGTAAGTTGTAAATTGATAAATCAGTTATTGGTTTATCCTTTATATCTTGTTTTTCATCTTTTGCATTACATCCGATTAATAAAAGGGAAGCAATTACGAATAAAATTATCTTTTTCATGACTATTTTTTTTAATTGAAAACTCAATTAGCGATGTCTTTGGCACATCTGAAGCCCAAATTTTTTGTAGTATAGTTTGCTTTTATGCTGCCTCTGAAAGCATAGCGCATAAAAGCCGCATAATTCATTAAATCGGTGGCGTTGACTGAACCACTTCCGCAAAACAAATCTTTATCGGTATCTTTATCTTTTCTTGATTCTCCTGATAAAAAGATGCTATTGAAATCAAAAGTCCATTCCCAAACAAGTCCGTGCATATCGTAAACGCCCCAATAATTTTTGAATGTTTTCCCTACGGAATTGTTGTAGATTTTGTTTTTTTCGTACCAACTCAAGATGTATTTGTTGAATTCTTCTCTAGAACGAGCGTCTTTTCTTTTTTCATCGGCCATAGCTACATATTCCCATTCGTCTAAAGTGGCTAATCTTTTACCTTGACATTCGCAGTATTCTTTTGCTGCAAACCAAGAAATGTTTGTAACTGGCGCATTGGCATTTAATGGTCCGAAACTTAAATCGCCAGTCCATTCTGATAAATAAGTAGCATTGGCAAAAAGGCGTTTGATTTTTGATTTTCTGTAATTCGGATTTTTTTTCAAGAATTCTAAATACTCTCGATTTGTAACTGGATATACATCCAATAAAAAGGATTTGATATAAACTGGTTTTTTATCTGTTGTTCCATATAAAGGAACGTAACTACCTGATCCAATGGTTACCATATCCTCTAGCACCTGAGAAAAAGAAATGGAAACCCAAGATAATAAAATTAGGCAGTAGTGAAATCGTTTTAAAATATGAGTTTCCATTCTTCAGTTTGTTTATAGTTTATTTTTTACCTCTTTGTGCTTTTACCATAGCAGGGGTAACTTTTGTATTGTTATTTCCCCAACTGCTGTAAACATAAGTCAATACATCTGCCACTTGTTCGTCACTCAATCCTTGACTTGTCATAGCACTATTATATTTCTGTCCGTTCACAGTAACAGGTCCACTTAATCCGTTTAATACCACTTTAATAGCTCTGTTTACATCTTTATTTAGATAATCTGATTTTGCTAAAGGTGGAAATGCATTTGGAATTCCTTGTCCGTTTGCTTGATGACAAGCTACACAAGTTTTATTATAAATTGCTTTTCCTTTATTTCCATCCTGAAATGCAACTACTTCAGATGTTTTGGTTGTTGGTAATTTAAAACTGATTAAAGTTCCAGTTACTATAAGTGCAATTACACTCAATACTATTTTTTTCATTTTGTATTTATTCTATTTATTTTTAATTAATGCATCTCTTTTGCTTTTGGAGCTGGTTTTGCTCTTTGTGTTTTAACCATTTCTGGAGTTACTTTGGTTTTGTTGTTTCCCCAACTGTTGTATACATAAGTTAAAACATCTGAAATTTCTTGATCTGTAAGGTTTTGACTGGTCATTACCGAATTGTATTTTTTACCATTTACAGTGATTTCACCACTTAATCCGTGAAGAACCGCATTGATAGCTCTATTTGGATCAGCATTTAAGAAATCAGATTTAGCTAATGGAGGGAAAGCTCCAGGTATTCCTTGACCTTCTGATTGGTGACAAGCAAAACAAGTTCTTCCATAAACATTTTTACCATCTGTAATCTGTTGGTCTAAGGTTTTGTTAACTACAATTTCTTTTCCATTACCTGTTTTCGGCATGTTTTGAATAGTTCCTCCTTCTGGGTGATAAATTCCTTCTTGTGTAGTACCAGAATAAATTTTAGCATTCTCAGCGCCTTCTACTTTTAACATCCCTAATGCACCTTTATTAAATGCTCTGAAGATAGAGTGGTCTACTAAAATAAATGTTCCTGGAACGTCAACTTTAAACTCTACAATTGCAGAACCTCCAGCAGGAATTAAAGTTGTTTGTACGTTTTTGTTGATCATGTCTCCACCTTCAATGTGTACCTTGTCGAAAATTTCTCCAATAACGTGGAAGGAAGAAACTAAATTTGGTCCACCGTTACCCATATAAATTCTAACTGTTTCTCCTACTTTAGCCGTTAAAGCTTTTTCACCTGTTAAAGCCCCAACTTTACCATTAAATACAACATAATCCGCGTGCTCATCAACAGCTTTTGTCATATCGAAAGGTTGCATTCCAGGTTCTCCGTACTTTCCTTTCGTATAGAAATCCCCTTGCATTACGTAGTATTCTTTATCAACTGGAGGTAAACCACCTTCTGGTTCCACCAAAATTAAACCGTACATTCCGTTTGCAATGTGCATCCCTACAGGTGCTGTAGCACAGTGGTATACGTATAATCCTGGATTAATACATTTAAAATTGAATGTTTTTTCATGCCCAGGTGCTACTAATGAAGAAGCTGCTCCACCACCTGGTCCTGTAACTGCGTGTAAATCGATGTTGTGAGGCAATTTGTTGTCTGGGTGATTTTTTAAAGTAAATTCTACTTCGTCACCTACTCTAGTTCTAATAAAACTTCCTGGAACACTACCTCCAAAAGTCCAGTAAACATACTTAACACCGTCGGCCATTTCACCTTCGATTTCTTTAATTTCCATGTTTACAATTAATTTTTTAGCAGGGCGATTTCCAATTGGTTTGGGAACAAATGGAGGCGCTGTTAATTCTGCAATCATTTCATCACCAACAGCAATGTCTGCATAATTGGTTGTTGAGTCAGCGTTCTGTTTACATGCGATACTTGCTGCACAAGCCACACATAATACAAGAACTTTTTTAATAAAATTACTCATGGTAGAAAAAATTAGTTTTTAAATATTGGTTTCAATAATAGTTTCATTACTATCATTTTACAAGCCAAAATTAAAAGACAAAAATATCCTTTAATATGATAAAAATCATGTTTCGAAAAAAAGTTAAAAAAATATTAAAAATTAAGAATATCAAAAACAAATTCAATTAATTAATTTACTTATTTAAGTAAATACTCTTGAAAAAAGACAATGCTTATAAGATAAATAAGTTACATCTATTATTTTTTTGAAAAAATCAAATAAATAATTAAAATATGAGTAAAATAGATTTACTGGGATATCTAGTTGTTATATCTCTAGTATCAATATATTAGTAAAAATCTATCAGATATTAATATGATTATATTTCTAAAAAATAATTACTGTTTCATTAACAATTTTTATTTTTTAAAATTAAAAATATGCTTAAATTTACAGAATACGATTTGAGATAATTTGATTAGTTTAAAAAGGTGGTAAAATCGGTTACCCTAATTTAGTAACATCTTCCTCTCCTTTTAAAATATGAAGTTTTGAGAAAGGTTATATTCTCTCCGACTCCACTAAAGTGGACAACTCTATATTTTTATAGATTTGTTCACTTTTTTTATTTTCTAAAATATTGTTATTCAACATTATAACCCTCAAAACTTCGTTAATTCTTTGAGTTCGACATTTTTTTCCGTCAAAATATATTTTTTCAGGAAATATAGAACTAAGTAATGCTTGCTTATCTCCTACTGTTCCATTTTTATAAAAACTATTTAGGTTACTAAGTACTGAAATACCAGACTTTAACCATTTGCCATAAGTAAGATCTGTAACGTTTAAAGCTTCAATTTTATCTTTTAAATCTCTTCTTATTCCTTCATATCGTTTTAATGTTAACATATAATTTTCATTATCAATATTTCCATCTACATACAAATCTTGGAGTTTTTGAATTCGAGTATTTTGTTCATTTAATTGAACAGTTAATCTGTCGAGTGATAATTCATCTTCTCCTGATTTATTATTCAATAAATTTTTTACCATCAACTCATAAAGAGTTTTCGATTCTTTTGTAAATTGAAATTCTCCCAAAATAGATTCCATGTTATTATTAACATCTTCGCTTGGAAATCTTTCATTTTTACAATAATTACAATGATAGTAAGCATATCTTCTCCCAGTTGCACTTCTAGATTTACTAGCCGTTAACTTTGCATTACATGAAGAGCAAAAAAGAATACCTCTCAAAGGAAATTCATCTCTTTGAAATGAATACCCTTCTTTCTTATTTGATGTAACTCCATTTAAAACATCTTGTACTTTAAAAAATAAACTATCCGAAACAATTGCTTCATGAATTCCATTAATAATTTGAGTAGGTTCATTTCCTAATTTTGGGATTATTATTTTACCCATATAGAATGGATTTCTAAGCAATTTAGACATATTGCTTCTACTTACTTTAATTCCTTTTTTTCTCAAATCTTTTATAATATCACTCTGAGGTTTGCCTTCGCTTACTTCTTTAAATGCATTTTGAATTAAATTAGCATTATCAGCTACTACTACGATTGGCTTGTTTTTTTCATCTCTAGAGTTCTTATATCCAATTGGAGCCATTCTAGACCATCTTCCAGATTTAAGAGCTGCTCGGATTCCTCCTCTAATTTTTATTGATCTTCTTTCATTATCGATTTCTGGAATAGCTAAAAACATAGCCAAAATTGCTTTGTTTTCAGGAATTCTCATATCTATTGGTTGTTCGATTGCTTGTACTTCAACTCCAAATTTTTCAAGAGTCCTAATCATTATTAGCGAGTCGGTTAAGTTTCTTGAAAATCTATCCCAAGATGTAACTAATAATAAATCTATAGCTCCTTTATTCTTCTTTAAAAAAGTAAGAAACTTTTGATATTCAGGTCTATTGAAATTTTTAGCAGAATGGTCTTCCTTGTACTCCTTTACAATTTCTATCTCGTTTCTACTACAATAAGTAACTAATTGTTCATACTGAATATCCAAGCTATATCCTTTAGCTTGTTCATCACTACTTACGCGACACATTATGGCTGCTCTTTTCATAATTATGTTTTTTATAAAATTCTTCTACAGTTAATTTAGCATAAAACTCTAACAGTTCTTTGATTTCTTTAATATTCTCATCTGAATACTTTACTCCTTTTTTGTTTAATATTTTTTTGCATTCTTTAAATGAAACCATGTTTATTACACATGTGCATCACTTTCGCTTTCTACGATAAGCTTACTATTTATTTATCGATCTGAGTTTTTCAGTATCATAATTTTATTTTTTCAGTATCTTCAAAATTTACAATATTTCCGTTTGCAATATCTATAGTAATTTTTTTGTAATCCGATTTTTTTATGTGATTGATTATTCTACTTTCTAAAGCTACTTTCTTTATTGTAGTAACTTCAATCAATTCAATATTGCCAGTTTTATATTTTACTTTTAATTGTTTAATTTTTTGAAAATTCTTTCTAATGATTTTCAATAATTTACTTTCTTGCTCCGTTAATATCATAGTAAATGAATTATACTTCACATCATTTTTATTACTTAAAAATTTAGAAACATAACTACTTATTGGAATATTGTAAAATGGAAAATTTAAAAAATCATCTACTAAACTTCTTATACCTGAATTACTATATTCTTGTAACATTGTTTCAGAAAATGGTAAAAAATAATATGAATCATCTTTTCTTATAAATAAAGAAAGTTGTTCACTAGTATAAATAATATTTACTATTAAAATATCTAAAATATTAAAATTCAAATTTTGATTAGAATCTACTTCATTTAAATCATTATATAACTGACTGTATACTTCAAAGTCTTTTTCTCCTATGGTATTTTTTACTTTATCAAATAGTAAAATATAGTCTTTTACTTTAAATTTACTAACAAGATGATTTTTAAGCAATAAAATCTCTTCATTACTACTTCCAAAATCTTTTAACTGTTCAACTATTTTAATCCAAACATATTCCGAATAACTTATTTTATTCCAATTCCCTTTATCAGATTCATCACATTCTGATAGTAAATCGAATCTTTCCCAATTTTTTATATCAGAATAAACAATATCAATTTCTGTTTTTAAAAAAACTTTTTCTTGAATTTTATCAAATAAGTAAGGAGCTTTTTCTAAAATAGAAAAGTAATCTGCAACATTAATCATATTAATTATTTTTTACAAAGTACGAATTTAACAAAAAGTTTGTAATATTACAAACTTTTTGTTGTAAAAAAATTAATCAGAAGAAATCAAGATGGAAACTTCAAAAAATAGAAACTTCAAATTAGAAAACACATAGAAAAAGTAGAAAAAACAAAGTAAAAATTTCAAAAAAATAGAAACTTCAAAGTAGTAAAAACATCAAAAAAATAGAAAAATCGAAGTAGAATAATCAAAGTAAAATTTAGTATCAAATAGACAAAAAACTGTTATTTGATAGATTTTGATTTTTTTACATCAAACAAAAAATATATACTTTATTTCCTTTAAATATAACTAAATGTAATTTTTAGACTAAAAATAATTGCATAAAAAACTAGTATCTAAAAATTATTAGATACTAGTTGACTCAATTTTTATAAAAATCATTATGCTTTCAAACTCACAATAATTGCTCTAAAACTTTATAAACCAATTAGATGATTTCTATATTCTCCTCCAAAAATTAAAAGTATTACAAAACATTTCATTCAGAAGTGTATTTATTTAAGGAAATCAGAAAGTAGTAATTGAAACAAACCGCTGTTTTGTTCAAACTTAATTTAATCTTGCTTTGATTTCCTTAAACCAATTGTCTATTTCTTCATGAGAGTTTCTTTGTTGAAAAGTTTCAATGGTCAGACATAAGGCAGTATGCTCATTTAAATATTTCTTTACAAAACTCAAACAACGCTCACGATACCGTTTTGGTTCATCTGCAAATGGTCTTCCTGGATTTCTATGTAAATGCCTTAGTTCTGCTATAATGTAAGAAATGTCAGAGTTATCATCAACAGTTAACATTATGTCAAATCCGTCATTCGCTCTAAAACTTGGTACTATAATACTTTCATGATAATAATTTTCAAGTTCTCTTTTTTGTGTCAAAGTGGCAAAATGATTTAAACCACGTGCATTCACCTCGTTTACGAATTCTTGATATTTGTTGTCCAAATCTCTATCGTAAATATGAACTTCAAGTTTATTTAATTTTTTTAGATAATTGTTGGTAACCCAATGCCCTAATGTTCCTCCTCCAAGGCTTATAGCGATTATTCTAGGGTCATTAACCAAATCTATTCCATATAATGGAGATATAGCATTAAAAAAAGCAATATCTGTTGGACCTTCTAAACAAAGAAAAAGATTAACATCTTCAGGTTTTTTTCCAATATTTGGCAAAACCCCCAGAGTTGTAGCGATATCTTCCAAGTTTTCATTACTTCCATCTTCAATTATGAGTTTTAAATTTTCTTTATGGATAAAACGTAAATTTTCAACGGGTATTAAACTAGCTAAACTAGGGCTGTGTGTAGTTGCAATAATTTGTGTATTTCCATTGGAAGATAAATCGATTAACGCTTCAATTAATTTTTTTTGCCAATCAGGATGCTGTGATGTCTCTGGTTCCTCAATTGCGTAAATTACATTTGCAGTATTTTTCAACTTTCTCTTTCTTTCCGCTTCTGCTCGAAAGAAATTAATGAGTAGTAGTCTTCGAACTCCACTTCCTCTTTTGTTCATAGGTACTTCATCACTAGATAAACTTGGAGTAAATAAACTATGCCATTTCAATTCTGTTGGATATTGAGGTGTTAATTGTTTTGCAACTTCTTCGTTCATTTCTTTGAGTTTCTCAAGTGTTAGATTAGCTACTTCAGCAACTTCTTCTTCTACTTGTCTCTTTATATCATTTAAAACAACTAAATGCTTTTTAAAAGCTTCCTCAGCGGCAACTTTTAAAGGGTCTTGTATTTCCTTATCTTTCTCGTCATTTTTTCGATCAGATTGAAAAAGTGCAAACAATGGAAGTTCTGGGAAGATTTTGTCCCAAAAATCTTTGATTCCTTCTTCTGAAATTTCAAGATAAGTTGTGTTTGTTATTAATTCTTCTCCGAAACTTTTCCAAATTGCTTTTCTAATTTCGTTTTTTATTTTGGCATTATAATCTTCAGTTACATTAAGTTCTTTTGCTCGAGTTAGAAGTTCTTTGATTTTAAGGTTATGAAGGTCATTTGCAAATTTATTAGTAGGATGATTACAGACTATGTAAGTTTTGGGTTTTGACATTGTTGAGTAATCTTTTTTAATTTCTAAAAAACCATCCGAATTTAAAAGATATTCATCTTTTAAATTTGTCATTGCACCTGCATCAACGTCTAATTCAGTTGGAAGCTGTGTAAATGTTGCTGTTAATTTAATACCTTTTTTGTCTTTTTTAGCAACAATATTTATGTCATCAGAATCTAACTTTCTATTTTCAAAAAAAATATCCATTGCTTCCAAAATGGATGATTTTCCTACGTCATTTTTTCCAATCAGAACAATTAAATCATCAATAGTTATTGTTGTTGGTTCGGTGTATCCGCGAAAATTTTCCAAAGTAAAACTGACTAATTTCATATGTTTAGTTTGTTGTATGTTTATAAAGCTGTAATCGGAGTTTGCCTATAACTTATTAATATTCTATGTTTTACTATTTAATTGAACATATTTAGCTGTTTTAAAAAGATATATTCAACTATTGTTGCGTATTATTTTTTATAAATCATTAAAATGGATTTTAATCAGCTGAATATTTTTTTACTCTATACACTAAGTTAATTTACGTTTTATTATGTATCACATTATCGCTAGCAAACAACTGCTTATCTTTTTAATCACCAGCAATTTGTTCTGGATTTTGATTAACCATTGTCATAAAATACTTACTTCCCAAACATAATAAAAAAATAGCACCTATACAACCCGTAAAAATACCTGATTTTCAAACTAGGTAGAAATACGTAGGAACTTTCTTAGCGAAAGTAAATAAAGTGGATGGAATAAAAATGTGGAAATCCGTAAAATGATTTTAGAAAATCATAGTAAGGTTAAATATCTTTTTTTAATAAAAACAACATGAGAAAAACCATAATATATTAATCTTTTTGTTTTTATAGTAAACTCAATATTATAACCCACTAAAATGCCTAAGTAATTTTTACTAAGTATTATCAAAACCATGTGACATTTTAAATATTGAAAATCAAATTTATGGCATTTATTTTGATGTTAAATTAATTACATTTTACACTATGAAAACAGATAAAGAAATATCAGAACATTATATTGAATCAGCTGAAAGACATTTGATGGAAAATGATATATATTCAATTGAAAAAGCTGTTGTACACTACAAGAGAGCAATTCTTTTTGACCCAAAGAACCTAGAGCTAAGAAAAAGGCTAAATGAAGTATTTTATGAAGTTTGTAAAAAAAATAAACGTATTGAAAATGAAGATATTGAAAAAACTTTCATAATAAAAAGTTTTCTAGATTCATGCAAAAATGGGAATTTATAATATGTAAAATCTCTTTTTTCTATAGATTTTAGTTGTGAGTACAATTATTTTGGAGAGACATTAGATTCATTCATTTTAAATTTTATTAAAGAACTAAACCATAAAAAAACAAAATGCGAAATTGGATACTTTTTAATTGCTAATCGATTTAATAGTTGTTTGATAATAAATGAATATATTTTGAGAATCAATATCAAAGAAAATAAAATTAATTTTATAACCTCACAAAAACTTGAAGGAGCAGATATTAGTAATCTGATAATTTGGGTGAATAACTAGTAAATTTCTAACCCCAAAAATAAATTCTCAAAATACATTGTAACAATATGAAACTTCTTGAAAAACAAATAGTTTTTCTGTTAAGACGTTTAAGATGAGTTCTTAATGAAAGGTTTTTTCTCTCAATATGATTAGTACCAAAGGGCTTTATTTTATGAACTAATTCATTTAGAAGAGACTTATAATGTACTAAACTATCCGTATAAATTGTTTTAGGATTTGAAAGTAACAATGTATTTGTAACATATTGTAATGTTCGTTTGGTTCTTCTTCCTATACTAAAATTTACAACTTGCTTAGTTTTCCTTTCTAATGCATAAACTATCCAAACTGGACGTTCTTTATTTTTGATAAATGTTCTGATTTCATCTACCTCATATGTCTTGTTCTTAAATATAGGCTGATTAGGTATTTTCTTTGCAATTGAAATTATTCTTTTTAACAAGGTTGTAGTTGATATTTTTAAAATTCTTGCAGTGCTTCTTATTCCAAGACCTTCTTTTGTAAATTGAATTATTCTTTTGTTTACCCAATTATTATAAGCTTTGTAGGTATAAAAATCTATAAATCTAGTTTTACATGTTTTACAAATAAACTGTTGCTTCCTATTAGCTGTATAACCGTTTTTTATAACATGATTTGAACTACAACTTGGACAAATTTTCCTATCACTAAATCTGATACACGAGATTTCATTTTTTATCATTTTCTTTGATTTAAGCTCTTTAAACATAAAAAAAGATGAACTATATAGCTCATCTTTTTTATAATTATTTTTAATTTTTGTTGATTATCAATTTGTTAAATATCAAAAAAGTGCTCATCACTAAATCTGAAACATTACCAGTTAGGATTTGGCTCAGAAAATTCATATTTAAAAAACCAACCAATTTTAGATGATTTTGTTGGTTTCATTCTAAAGTCTAATCCTACATACCATTCCGAGTTTACTTTCATATAATAACCCCAGCCTGGAATATATTTTATTTTAGTTTCATCAAAAATTTTAGAAATATCATCGTTTATCTTCAATTTTTCTACACTAAATTTTGAATCTTTTGTTGAAATATACTTTATTTTTTTATTTTCCGAAATAGCTAGCGTATAAGAAATATTTTTATAATGAATCTCTTTAACATCAAGCAATGCTCCCGATGGAATCATAATTTTATTTCTACTGCTAATATCCCCGTTGATTTGAGCGCCTAACTGGAATTTATTTTGAGGACAGCAGGAAAATAAAACCATAAAAAAAATTAACTGAAAAATTTTGTTTTTTAAATTCATAATAATCAATCTTGAGGTATTGTTATTGATAATAATATTTTTTGTTCTTCTGTTATAACTTTATCAGGTGTTTCTTTCCTAAGTACTTTAAAGTCTACTGCAGTCGGCCAAGCTTCAGTTGCTTTGTCTGTATGGTTTTCAACTTCTAATCCACCTTGACCATAAACCATCATACCAGATGCTGTTCCATCTGTTTGAGTAACAGTCATTGAATGTTCCGCTTCTTTTGGCCCATAATATACAACTTTGTCACCTTTTTGAGCATCATCTACACTAACTGATTTATAACCATCACCTTTTATTAATGCTGGAACTTCTCTATTATCAATCCAGTATTTCCCATCAGCAAAGGTTGTACCATGACAATTTGTATCCCATTCCTTAGTACCACCTTGGCTATTATTTAAAACTTTAATAGGTGTGCCATCATCTGCAAAAATATAACCAACTTCAAAATCATTACTCCCACCTGGATGTTGAACATTTTCTCCATAACCTGCACTTACAAAAACAATGTTACCATCCTTATCTCTTTGGATTGGGTCTTCAACAATATCTGTTGGTGCCATCCCATCAGGGTCAATAAATCTAATTGGATTATCAAAAGCATAGTTATATGGACTATGTCTTCTCATTTGTTCTGCCAATGGGTCAATATTCATCCATCTACCAAGAGCAGGGTCATAATTTCTTGCTCCGTAGTCGTACATGTTAAGCCCCAACTCGTCTTGGTACTCTTTTCCATTGTACTTATACTTGTAAGAAGGCTCAACAGGAGCTACAGGAGGTGGTCTTCTTAAACCGATAGACCCTGATGTTCCTTTTGAATATAATAAGAGATCACTATTGTAGTTTGTATGTTTTAACCCAAATGGATAATAATGATTCTCTTCCATTATTTTTATATTGTGAGTTAAAGGATCAAATCCATAACTTAATCTAATATTACCTAAATGATCTGTATAATTAAAAACATAATTAAAACTGTAACTTGTTCCTTCCAAAAGTGCCATTTCTTCTGTAGCATTTACATATCCTTCTGCATGTGGAAAAAACTGTAATACTGTATTTTTATACTGAAAACCACTTAAATAATCTATTTCAACGTTTGAGTTCAATAATAATGAAGAATTATCAATTACAGATTTGTTTATTTTTTGACCTAACGCATTGTAAAGATAATTAATTACATTTCCATTTCCAAATACAATAGTTACAGGTAAATTTAAATGATTATATATTATTTGATCAATACCTTTATTAGTATCACTTATCATGTTACCATTTCTATCATACTCATAATCATCGGTATTGTCCTCATATTGCCCGTTATTATATTCTATGTCATCATTATTCTCTGAAAATCCATCGGGCGAATTTGACAAATCAAAAACTTTTTTTAATAAATTTTGATTGTCTTGATCATAATAATATTTTAATTCATCAATATTATTCTCCATTTGATAACCATCTGTATCTAAATTACCATTGCGATATAATGATGTAATGTTACCATTTTTATCATATGAGATTTGTTCTAAATAATTATCAAAGTAACTTGAGCTTTGTGGCTTTAAATAATTTGCTTCTAATAACCGATTCAAATTATCATAACTATAATTGTATTTTCTTAAAACATTATCAGCACTAGTTATCCAATAAGTCGAGGAAATATTTCCATTATACAGCGGAGTTGAGGCAACATCATTTGAGCCATGAGAATCATAATCATTATAATTTATTTTAAAGGCAAATAAATCATTCTCAGATTCAATATCCAACACGTCATTAATGGATTTTAACCAACCTCTAATGTTATAGGTATAATCTACTTTTTGTAAGCTTGATGATCCTGAAACATCTTCTCCACCAACATTTTTGCTAATTAATTGTCCTAGTTCGTCGTATGTATTCTTTGCAATTAATTGTTCAGCAAGTTGATTAATTTGTTGCTTATGTAAAACCAATTTATCTTGCGGACTATACTCAAACATATCTTTAATAACAATGTCTGTATCTGAACTAGTACGTTTATGTTTTGTAATGGTGTAAATCGTTTTTCCTGCCCAATCTAAATTAGTGTCTACTCTAGTATAGCCTCCTAAATGGTTAGTCGTTTCAGTTTGAACTGGTCTGTATTTATTATCGTATATTGTATAAGATACTTCACCATTAGTATTATTTGGATTATCCAAAGCCCTTACCCAACTGCCTGTTTGAAGTCCATTTACATTGGATGCAATAGGAAAACTACTGTGAGGCATAGTAGTAGGAATTGTAGGTGCATTTGAATAATTGTAATTATCATAATAATTAATGGTTAACAATTTGAAACTTGCTATAGGTTCAACATTATTTGTATAACCTAATGGTAGATTATCAAAACTTGAACTTACTGAAACACTTTCATAAGGAGTAAGCAACCCATTTTGTTCTGCTTGATATTTTGCTCTTTCTATAGAGTTAACATCCTTTCCTGTATACCATCCTGTATAAACAACTCTATTAAAAGAATCATACTTAGTAATAAGCCAGCCAATATCAGTTTCCTCAGAAGCCCCCCATGGATTATATGCAGGACCTGTGGCAACGGGCATATCTTGTGAATTATACACAATAAACTCCCATTGTTTACCTGGCAGCTTTTTTTCAACTAAACGATTTCTGTAATCATATTTGTATTGATAACACATATCATTTAAATTGATAGTATTACCATTCGCTAATGGAGGTATGACATACGTTAAATTACCAAATTGATCATAAACATAATAGGTTTCATAAGCATCGTTATTGTTATAGGTTCTTTTTAAAACTATTTTACCTGTTTTATCTTTGAATTCTTCAGTAGTATTATTCTTTCCTGAAATCCAATGTTCATCTTTTGTTATCGTAACATATAATTGATTGGCTCCGTAATTACCATTTTGAACTAAAGAGATTTCATACACTCCTAAACTATTATTCCATGAAGCATTTGCTTTGTACAATTTAACAGCTTCAGAACCAGTAGAAAGATTAGTAGCATATTCAAACTTAACTTCTTTACCTCCATTTTTTTTCCAATCCTCTCCTGGAGCAGCTTGTTTGTAAACTCTATTCAAAGGTGAATTTTCAAGTATTTTTTCACTGTAAGGATTACCAGTTGCCTCAAAATTTGGATTACCCGTATTGGCAAAACTAGGTGAAATATAAAAACCCAATAAATCTGATTGAGCTGATGGTAAATAACTAAGCGATGCGCCTGAACTTACATAAGGTAAATACTCTTTTATTTGCCTACCAAATTGATCATACTCTATATGAGTGATAATATCTTTCCCCGAATTAGATTGCTTGTGATTTATTTGTTGTATTGGTCTACCTAAACCGTCGTAATAGACAACTTCAGTATTAGCAATTGTAATATCTGGATTATTAACTGAATTAGTTGTAGGCAATTTGTATGTAACTTTCTTTGTGTAATTTTGATTAGTGTCTTGCCCAAAAGATACTAAACTAAAAAACACACTGATTATAATATATATATATTTCATACTTTTCTATTAATATCTTTTGAAACTTAAATCAAACTCTTGTAAAATTTTATTCTCTTTATCCTTAATCATTTTTAACCTATGCAAATCATCATATATGTAATACAAATGGTCACATTTTGGATCTATGATTTCGGTTAACAAATCAGTATCAGGGTCATATTTATAAATTGTTACTAAGATTGGCAATGGATTACCTGATGCATCAAGATAAACACAAGGTGCAGCTATGGGTAAATTTTCAATATCATCCGAAAGCATGCCTCCAGCTCCAGCAACATAATTCTCAATTTTCATTGTTACTTGATTTTTACTGTTGTAGAAATATTTTGTCTTTGTTCCTTTGTTTAAAGAAACCAATGTTGGTCTACCAAAATCATCAATCTCATGATAAATCACTCTGTCTTCAAAAGAAGACCCCGACTCTTCTCCTTTATCAGATTGAATTTTATGCAAAACAATTTTAGAATTTGGAATTACAGAATTTAAATCTCTGTAAATTGTTCTAACTTTACTTATTACCTCTGAATCTTTTCTTTTTTCAACAAGTATAGGTGTATTAATTATATTTTTAGCGTAAAGTGATTGAACAGCATTAACTTGAATTGGTGTTAAACCTGTCTGATATACTTGATTTGTTCCTTGATTAACATAATAATTGTTAACTTCATGGGTTGAACCATCACTATCATAAGTTATAATTTTTGTTGGTAACCCTCTGAAAATTCCATATTGATAATTTTCCACTGACGTAATTCTATTATATGATGAATCATCTAAAACATTTAATGGAACGGGATCAATGTACTCTTTAGTAATTTTTTGGATTAATTCACCTCTTTTAGATTCTGTAATGTAAACTCCTAAGGTAAAGTATGACGCAACATTTGATTGAGTTTCTCCAGGTTCAAACCAAATTGGCTCAAATTCTTTGTGACTGATTACGTTATTTAATTTACCACTTCTGTTATAATTATAATTGTACTCAACCTCTCGTATTTTACTCAGATTTGAATTTTCACGCTTAAAGTATCTTTCTTTTACCAATGTACCATTATATGGAGAAGGAATAGAATTAAACTTATTTAAAAATTCATTATCGGCATCAATTAAATAAGCAGCGATTGAAAGAGTTAAATTGTTTGAGAAAGTTTTTATTTCAGTAACGCCGTAACTAGAAAAAATATCAAATTGTTTTTCTATTCCGCCTTTTTCAAAATTATCACCACCTAAACTAATACTAACATTTTGATACATATCTCCTCCATCACTTTCTCCATAAACAGCCCTATCTGAATATATATTAAGATATTGATACCAAATTTCTTCTGCATTACTAGAAGTACCTGACGGACAATTTTGATTAATAATACAAATTTCATTAAATATGTGTTTATCTTCTTTAACATAATTATTGCCTTCCCCTAAAATTGGTAAAGTTTGTAAGTCTATAGGTGCATTAATATTGTTTATTTCTGAATAGTAGTATCTTTTAATGTTTTCAGGCTGATTATCTTCTGAATAATCAGTCATTCGCTTCAACCTTATACCTAAATTATCTTCAATTGTATACCCATCATCATAACTTAAACCTACTAATGCTTCCATTCCGATTGGGTCATTACTTGAGGTAGGATTTATACTAATACTTACTTTATAATTATATCCTTGCTGAAAAAGTACACTAACTAAAAATGATTTTTGAACAATTTCTATTTGAGTTAATGAACTTGAATCAGAATTAAAGGCCAATAATTGAGTTTTAATAACAACCTCTTGAAGTGTACTAGGATTTACTTTTGTAACTATTATAGTAGCTCTTTCATTTTGATTCAATATAATATCGCCTTGCTCTCTATATGCTTTCAAAAGAACATTAATATTAACATATTGTGTTTGAAAAACATTAAATATTCCTATCACATTACTTCCTTCTTCTTCTGGCAATATTTTAGGAACTCCATCAGTTAAATAATTATTTGTACTAAAATTATATTGCGACATATTACGCCAAGCATGAAGGGATATTGATTTGTATTTTTTCTTTTTTGCTTTGCTCGCTGGTTCGTAATCAAATTCCGTATAACCACCTGTTGGATAGTAAATTCTTTTTAAACTTCCATATTTTGCATAATTAAAATCAGGTGATCTATCCGCAACAATCTCATTCCCAAAAGGATTAAATGTAGGGTGGTTTGGAATTCCAGTAACATTTGATTTACCATTAAAAAAACCCAAAAAATCTTGTGAGTAAGAAAACCTATTTGGTAAACCTCCTGGGACATTGTAGTCAAACTCATAAATATTGTTCCTTCTACCATTTTGTGTATTAATAGCATACTCAACATTTTTGTCAAATATTATCTTAGTCAAAAAAAATCTTTTTTGAGCATACCTTGTTGTAGCAGGAGGATTTGGATTAGGACTAAAACCATAATACTCAAAGTCAATTGTTTTGAATGCTCCAAGAGGACCCAAACCATCTTTATCGACTGTAATGGAATTTAAAACCCTTTTAAATGATTGATTGTCAATGTTTTCTGAATTAAAATTGATTTGCTCATTATTATTTATAGAATATATTTTTTTTAAATATCTAGGATTAATAACTCTTGAAGAAACCGTTATTAATGAGGAAGTAACAGCTACTATATCTCTGTAGTTTTGACATTTTTTATTACTATTATTATCACCATTCCCCATACAATAATCTTCATCAGCATAAGCAATAACTCTGCTTTTCTTTTGAGTTTTTTGAACAGACAAGATTTGTGATGACAACGTTTCATACTCAAAGTAAATACTGCCATTAATAGGATGCTCAATTTTTGTTAAATAAAAAGCGGTAATACCTTGATATGTTTCACCTGTTAATCCCCCGTTAATTACATTTCGTAATGTTGTTTCTTCAATTGCAGAGATACCACCAAAAGTATATTTTACTCCATTTGGATCATAAATTTCAATTATTTTGTAATTATTAAAATCTGCCTTAGAACCTATATTAATTTTAAGATTTTGATCGTCTTTGATTAACTGAGCATTCCAATTTTCATCAAAATAAAAACTCCCTGAATATCCATTAAAATTAAACTGAAAAATATCAACTTCAGTATCATATTGCGAATCTGTAAATGTTTGCCATATATAATTTGCTTGAGAAGAACCATCTATAGTATTTGTATTATAGTACGCCACATCGGAATCAGAAAAAATTCTTCTTTTATTCACTCCCGTAGTTTCATCTGCAATATCTCTAATCGTTCTTGTAATAACACCACCTGCATTGAGAGTCCAATTTATTCCCACCCAAGTTGGTATGTCGTCAACTCTCACACCCGAACCGTTATATGAAATTGAAATAGGCACCTCTAATTGTCCTGCTTTGTATGTATAAAGAGGAATTGTATGGCTAACCATTCCTTTAAATTCATTTGCTTGCAAATCTGCATATTTTGTCATTGCAGATGCTTCAGGAGATGGAGGGGTAAAATTTGGTAATTTGATTTCTTCTTGTGCTACTCCAATTACACAAAAAAAACTGAACAATATTGCTTTAATGTATTTATTCATAAGTATATGTTTTTTCTTATTTCTTAATCACTTTAACACCATCTGTACTAACGTCTGTCTTTACCTCAATAATATAAATTCCTTGAGGAAGTCCGCTTAAATCTATTGGAATAGTTCTTTCTCCTTCAATTTTAACAGATTTAATCATTCTTCCGCTTAAATCAAACAAAGTGGCTGTACCTTTTTTGTAGTCATAGCCAACAATTGCGTTTGTAAATGTATTTGCTGGGTTAGGTATTGCCTCAATGTTCTCTTTGTCTTTGTGTTTTTTGTCTTTGTCTCTGAGTTTTACAATCCAAAAATCACTTCCTCCTTTAAATGAATTTTTGTCTCTTGAAACTTGTCCTTTAGATGTACCAGCTAATATGTAACCCCCATCTCTAGTCTCAAAAAGTTTTTTTAATACTTCATCACCTTTACTACCTACAGTTTGAGTCCAAATTTCATCTCCATTTGCTTTAATCTTTAAAGCGATATAATCATTTATGCCCTCTTTATCTGATTTTGTGTTTTTATCATTTGATTTTGAATTGTTGGATTTTACTTCTGATTGCGCATATCCTCCAATTAAAAATGTACCATCTGGGTTTTCAACAATCGATGTAAGCACATCTAACTTTCCATAATTGTACGTTTCTTGCCATGAAATACTTCCGTTTTCATTTAATTTAACTACCCAAAAATCAGTGCCATTTCTATTTGATTTTGATTTAGAATTTGTAGCTCCTGAGTTTGAGTTTCCTCCAGCAATAAAACCACCATCCTTAGTTTGAGTTAATGCAAATAAATTATCGTCTTTATCTCCACCTATAGTTTCCTGCCATTGAATGTTACCTTCTTTATCTATTTTTACTATCCAATAATCCCCCAGACCAAAGTTTTTTTGGGATTTATCTCCTGATTCAGTAGAGTTAGAATAACCTCCAAGTATAAAACCCCCATCTTTTGTTTGCTCAATACTTTTTAATTCGTCTACATATTTTCCTCCAATGGTTTTATCCCACTCGATTTCTCCTTTACTATCAAGTTTTACAACCCAGTAATCTAAACTTCCTCTTGAGTTTTCTTTCTTACCATATTTATCTTCAACACCTTTTTCATCCACTTCAGATTTATCTGAACTTGACGAACCTCCTAAAACATATCCACCATCTTTTGTTTGAGCAATACTTAAAAGTTTTTCTTGCCCACTTCCACCAATAGTTCTTTGCCAAATTTCTTGACCTCTAGCATCTAGTTTAATAATCCAAAAATCTTCTTGACCTTTGCAAGCATCTTTTTTATCTCCACTTATTGAAGAACTTGAAGTTCCTGCTAAAATAAAGCCACCGTCATTTGTGATTCTTACGCTTTGTAGTAAATCAACTCCACTACCACCAAAACTTTTTTGCCATTCAGCATTACCTTTTTCATCCATTTTCCAAACCCAATAATCGAGATCGCCTTTATTAGCTTCTGTTTTATTTCCATTTTTATTAGAAATAGAACTTCCAGCCAATATGAAACCATAATCAGCTGTTGGAATTGCATCATATAAAAATTCGGCATGTTTTCCTCCGTAGGAGCGTTCCCAAAGAATGTCTTGGGCATGAAGTGTTGTAACTGCCAGTAAACCAGCAATTATCAAGTAGGGGTTATTATTTCTCATTAATCTAAAGTATTATTCTTACAAAATTTGTCAAATATATATTTATTTGCATACATAAAACAACCGTAGAAATACCTGTTTTTCAAACCAGGTATTTTTACCTAGTCAACTAAGTATTTTTACGGGGGTGGTGTTTTAACATTTGGCAAATAAATAAAAAATGAATTTATAAATTGCTGTAGATTTTCTGCAGTTTATGTTAAAATTTGAGTTTATCGTACATACTTTTCAACTATATACTCACTAACAGGTTTCAAGGCTTTACCAGTTTCAGGATGGATACCGTGGGTATTGAAAAATTCTGGTTTACCATCTACTTTACAATACCAATATAAAGACTTCCCATTTTTAAAAAATATAGTTGTATCAGAAACTTCAATTTTGATTAATTTACTTTGATGATCATCAAATGGAATTATATCATATTGTTTCAATAAACCTTGTTGACTTTCACTATTGCAATCAACAATTTCATAATGATTTTTTCGCCACTGCATACACTGTGGATCGGGAGAAATAATATCTTTTGCTGTATAACAAATCGATGTTAACCCTGTTAATCCTAAAAACCCAAATAAAAACTTCCTCTTAAAATTCTTCTTTTGCTCAGGTATTTGAGCTTGTATTTCATGAACTGCATTATTATATTCAGGTAAACTCTCAATTTCAATATCTTCTTGCTTTTGATTGGAATTCAAAAAGTAACTAAAAGGACGTAAATCATAATCAACTAAAATTGCTATTAGGTTTAAAGTATTTTGACTTGTTGTTTGTGATTTCTTATTTAAGAAATTACAAATCTTTTTTAGTTTTTCTACATCAATATTTTCAATAGCTTTTCGTAATTCAATATCAGGTTTTGTTTTGAAAAACAATTCAAAAACTTCTTTATCTTTTTTAGACAATCCTCTATCATGAATTATCAAACATAAATCTCGTAATTGAGCAGGTGAAGGTTGTAACAAAAAATCAGAATAAACCTTACTTTTTTCAAATTCATATTTACTTCTTACTGCAAGAATGTAATCATCAAATGTTTTTGCCATAACGGAATTTTTAAGCATTTATCAGTATTATTCGGAATTATCAGAATTATCGGAATTCCTTACAAACATTCACACAAAAACACACTTCCTTTGCTTCAGAATCAGTTCTTGTTTTAACTAGCTATTGAAACAAATGTACAAAACTGATTTAAAAAAGTGTCGCTATACAGAATCGAATTTTTATTCGGGAAGTATGAAATGAAAGTTCTGTATTAGCACACTCACACTTCCCAAAAAAACAAACGAGTACTCAAAAGAGTTGGGTTTAATTGCCCGAAAAAATGAATTCGGAATAGTTCCGAACAGCCAAACTTATGTTCAATTTTTAATTTCAATTACAATGAAAAAATATTTATTTATAGCTATCATAGCTGTCGGTGGTTTTGCAACTTCTTGTACAACTGACAACGATTTTCCAATCTCAAAAACAAATTCTGAAGTTCAAGAATTCGATTATTCCTTAATGCAAAAAGAAGGAGACACTTTAGGTGAAGGAGACACAGGCGGTCAAGGAGGAACAACACCTGTAAAACCTCCAAAACCATAATTACTAAAAAATTTTTGTATTAAAATTAGAATCTTTAAATTCGGAGAATGATTTTTAAAAAATACATTCTTCGAATTTTTTTATGCTTCACAGGAACTACATTTCTATTTTGTGACAAAATACCTTATCATAACAAATTATATCAGTTACATTTAGAAAAAGCGGAATATAATTTTGAAAAGCAAAACAATACATTAGCTTTTTATAATTATGAAAAAGCAAAGGCTTCTTGTAATGTTTATTCAGAAAAAGAAAAAATAATATATTGCTTAATTCAAATGTCTAACATTCAAATGCGTCAATCAGATTATGTAGGAAGTGAATCAAGCGCTACAGAAGCTATAACTTATTTTACAGACAACACTAATTTAGATTTTAAAACATTTATTTATAATATACTAGGATTAAATTATCAAGAGCTACATAATTACAATGAAGCATCAAAATATTATCAAAAAAGTTTAGAAATTACGGCAGATGAATTATCAAAATGCATTATTAAAAATAATATAGCATATAATTATATCAATCAAGGAAATTATATAAAAGCTAGAGAAATTTTAGAGTTACTAAGAATTAATGATTCTTTAAAAATTAATCATATAGAGTACGCTAGAGTAATTGATAATTTAGGATATGTTTTATATAAACTTAATGATAAAAAAGCATTCGATTACTTAATTCAATCTAAACAACTCAGAGAAAAAAATCAGGATATTATTGGATTAACTTCTTCATATATGCATTTAGCAGAATATTATCAAAAAGCAGATTTAGATGTTGCCAAAAACTATGCTTTAAAAGCCTTTGAAATGGCAAAAAAAACAAATAATCCAGATGATAAAATTGAAGCATTACAATTTCTAACTAAACTATCAGATGGTATTGAAGCTAAAGAGTATGCTATACAAACCTTTAAATTAAATGATAGTATACAAACCGTAAGACAACAAGCTAAAAATCAATTTGCAAAAATAAAGTACGATTCTAAACAAGCTCTCAAAGAACTTGAAAAACAAAAACGGCTTAAAGAATTTTCTGTTGTTGGAATTATTACTCTTTTTGGAATAGGTCTATTTGCTTATTATAGAATCAAAAAAAGAAACAGAAAAAAAATCAAAGAAACAGCCTATCAAACAGAAACTCGAATTGCTAAAAAATTACATGATGAACTAGCAAATGATGTTCATAATACCATTGCTTTTGCCGAAACACAAGATTTATTAAATCAAAAAAATAAAGATATCCTATTAGAAAATTTAGAAACCATTTACAACCGAACGAGAAATATTTCAAATGAAAACAAAGACATTGACACTGGTGAATTATATCTTGAAAAATTAAAAGCTATGCTTGCCACTTATAATTCTTCAGATCGAAATGTAATTGTAAATATGGATGCCTTTAATCATTTAAAAACTTCAAAAGAAATTAAAGTTGTTGTTCATCGTGTACTTCAAGAATTAATGGTCAACATGAAAAAACACAGCCAATGTTCCTTGGCTAGTATTTCGATTAAATCCAACAAGAAATCTTTACAAATCAACTATTCTGACAATGGGATTGGAACGGATAACTTATTAAATTTAAAAAATGGTCTTCAAAATGCGGAAAACCGCATTCTTTCTATAAACGGAACTATTAATTTTGACACTGCACCTGAAAAAGGATTTAAAGTAAAAATTGAGATTCCAAAATAATAGCATATGTTTAAAAAAGTTTTAATAGCAGAAGATTTCGACAGTATTAATATAGCCGTAAAACAAACCCTTGAATCTCTTGGAGTTGAAGAAATTCAGTACGCTAAATATTGTGATGATGCGTTATTAAAATTTAAAAAAGCCAAACAAGACAACGAACCCTTCGATTTGCTAATTAGCGATTTATCTTTTGTTGCCGATTATAGAAAAGTGGAAATTCCTTCAGGAGAAAAACTCATTGAAACTATTAGAAATTTACAACCTGAACTCAATGTAATTGTTTACTCGGTTGAAGATAAAGCTTACACAATAAAAACACTTTTTGAGAAGCAAAAGATTAACGCATTTGTACACAAAGGAAGAAATAGTATTAGTCAACTCAAAACAGCTATTGAAACCTTACTTTATGGTAAAACATTTATTTCTCCCGAATTAGTACATACTTTACAGGATAAAACAGGCAAAGAAATTGACAATTACGACATAACTTTGCTAACTCATCTTGCCAATGGCGTTGCAATTGAAGACATGGAAGCGTTATTTAAAAAATTAAATATTACCCCAAATAGTAAAAGCACTATTGAAAAACGAGTGGCTAAACTCAAAGATTACTTCAAAGCAAGCAACAACATTCACTTAATTGCTATTGCCAAAGATTTAGGCATCATCTAATTTTTTTAACTCTCAAATTAAAAAAATAATCACTTTACGGATTCCCGTAAGGAATACTTTTTTATTGGTTTTAAGTTTGGACATTATTAACTATAAAAAAAATTAATTATGTCAAAATTACCAATTGGGACAACCGCTAGAACAGGTGAAATTTGTCCAGAATCAGGAATTTGGAAAGTTGTTAGTACACCATCAACAACAGCACCAATAGCAAAAGGAAATAAGATGCCTCCATATTCTGGAAGTGCAGTAACATGGAAACTTATTCAATATGCTTAATTAAAATCATGAGTTGTTTATTCATTTAGATAACTCATGATTCTTTAATTTAAATTATGAAAAAAGTTAAAACATTATTATTTCCATTTTTAACAATCTTATTGGGTGGTTTTATATATGTCTCCTTTAGAGTAGAATCGTTAAGAATGTTTTCATGGTTCAATTCAATTAGTTTATCTGAAGTAATTATTAGAATAAGAAATTACACCTTGAATTATGATTTTTTAATTCCTGACTGGGTTAAATTTTCATTACCAGATGGTCTATGGCTGTTTTCATTTATTAGCTTAATACTTATTACATGGAAAAATGAAATCAATTCAAGCAACCTATTTTGGTTAATTGGCTTACCCATAATTGCTTTATTATCAGAAATAGGGCAAAGTATTTCAATTGTACCAGGAACTTTTGACTGGATTGATATAGCTATGTACTTATTCGGATTTATGCTACCATTTATAATCAACAAAAAATCATTAATAATTAAACTATAACAATTATGAAAAAAAGAGTACAACATTTAATATCTGGATTTGTTTTAGCAGGATTTCTATTTATGGCATTCGGAAGTGATGATGATAAAAAAGAAAAAGAAACAGGTGTTGAGTCTACAGATAAAATAATAAGCACGACCGAAAAAAAACTAACTGATGTTGAAATAAAAGAACAACTAGGAAGAGAAATAAGTTCGATAGATAAAGGTATAGATTTCACATCTTATAAAGAATCAATTGAGTCAATTCAATTGGAACTTGTTTTATTTCAGGTCTGGGCAAAGAAAATCAATGAAGCTAAAAGCTCAAATAATAATGATATAAAAGAACTTGGTGAAAAACTTGAAACTAAAGTTAAAAAAATACAAGTATTAGAATTTCCAAAACTTAGAAAAGCGTACGGAAAAATCGTAGCAAAAAAATTATGGGTTGAAAACATTGAAGTAGAAGTATTTGGAAATAATTCAAAAACTATACAATTCACAGGTGGAATTTTTGCCAACAATAAAAATAAACAAGAAACCCAAGAAACGCTTTCCGAGATGCTAAACTTTCTTCGTTTTAAAAAAGCGAATTATAAATGGTATGAATATGATGATGAATATACTTATTATGATTTAGACTCGAAAAATGACAATGAAATAGTTGAATTGAACTAATTCAATTACGTTTTAAACAAAAATATATATGGATAGAAAATCATATAATGTTAACACAAAATCTGGTAGAAGAAATATTAGAAATAAATATCAAAATGACTATAACAACAAAAGCCCTAAAGAAAAAGACGAATTAGATGAAATGATTTTTTGGGGTAGAGTCGTTTTATTTATTGTTGCAATGGCTATTTGTATTGCAATAATTGCTTTTGGAGGTAAAATCAACTAAACAAATTTAAAATGAAAAATTACATCACAATTATGTTGTTGCTAGCAACAACTACCTTTTTCGCACAAGAAACAAAAAAAGAACTTGAAAAAGAGAAAACAAAAATTGATGCATTTGCATCAAAAACTGGAAGTATAATCAAATTAACCGACTATAAGCTTTCTGGAATTAAAACTCTTTACGGAGGATTGTCTGAAACAAGAATTAGAAAAATAAATTCAGGTTCTTTGGTTAGTTATTTTTTCCAGATTGAAAAGCAAGGAAAATACAGTAATTCAACCGCTTCAATAGAATATTCTGATTTACTAGAAGTTATGAAAGCAATTAATTCCTTGAAAACTGAAGTAGAAAAAGATCTTGCAACTAACCCAGAGTATCTGGAAAATAAATTTACAACTGTAGATGGCTTTAAGATTGGGTATATGATAAATAAAGGAAAAACCACATGGTTTTTACAACTTGAAAAATATGGCTCAGATAATACCATATTCATAGAAAATCTTGAAATGGTTGAGAAAGCATTTGAAGAAGCTAAAAACAAAATTGATGAATTAAAAAAATAAAAGTATGAATCAGTTTACAAAAAAAGTTATTGGCAAAAACAATATCCCAGAAACAGACAAAGGGGTTTCATTTCTTGATTTAATATCAATTATTAGTAATGACAAATTAGGCAATAAACTGTTGGAACTACTCGATAAGGAATCATATAAAGATGACTTTATAAAAATTCCTGGGGCAGCTACACTAGTCTCTATACAAAAGAAAATAAATAAGAGGTATTGGAAAGAAGATTTAGAAAGTTCACTTGAAAATATCAATCTGTATAACGATAAAAAATTTTCAATAAATTTTAATTCTTTAGAGAAAAACGAATACTTCAAAGATTTAAAATTGAAAAAAATATCAACAGAACCACTTTATTCAGCTTCAAGAGATTTTTTCTCTTCTCTTTTAAATATGGATAAATATGCTTCTTCGTTAATTAGTAAAGGGCATAGAGACATTGTAGATGCAAATTTAAATCTTTTAAAAACTATTCAAAACACCAAAAGAAAGTACAGAGTACTTCATGATAGAGAAGAGAATCTTTTCTTTTTAAGAGCAATTGTTTCATTAAATAAATATTTTGATTACAATAACAACATTGCAGTTGTTATTGGTTTATTGATGTTACACAATGAATCAAAATCTTCTAAAATAGATTATAAGCTACTCCGATGTGAATATAATGAATCTTTTATTAGAATGTTTTTTGAAAGTACACAAGTAAATGAATTAGAAAACATTGGGCAAGTTAAAAATATCATTCAAATTTCAAATGATGAAATAAAAAGAGAAGCATTAAGATTTACTGGGGTTTGTACAATATCTTTTAAAGATTCTCAAAATCAACTTGGGGAATTATTTATTCAACCACAAGACATTAAATCTAAAATTTTATCAATAAAACATAATCAAGTTCCATCAACTGCAATCGAAGAATTATCAAAAATCAATAATTCAAAAAAGGTTCATCAAGAACTTTACAACGATATTACTAAAATTTCAAAAATTAAAGACCCAGAACAAATCAAATATTTAGTAAGAAAAAAAATTGAAAATGCTAAAGGTGAAGAGGTAAAAAGATTTAAACAACAATATCTAGATGAATTGAAAAATGGCGCAAAAAACATTATTCAATTACTCACAATATTCAAAAAAATGGAGCTATTATCTAACGAAGATATAGAATCGTCTGAATATATAAGATATATCATTTATAATGCATTAATTGAAAAAAAATAAAAATCATGAAAACAATAACTATTATAGCATTTTTATTAAGTGTTTTTTATCATTCAAATGATAAAAAAGATTTTATTTCGTCTAATTATGATTGTTCAACTTCATACGATGAAATTGGAAGATGTACAGGTTCTGCATATTGTACAGCATGTAAAAATTGCTCAAGGTGTGCTCACTGCTCTAATGGAGGTACTTGTGGCGTTTGTAGCGGAACTTCTAATAATTTCTATTCAAGTGAGAAAAAAAAGTCAAGAAAAACAACTTCTACAAATTATTCAAACAAGTTATACACTACTAAAAAATATTATTATGCAGATGAAGAAATTACAATATATAATGACTCCATAAATCTTAGAGAAAAACCTTCAACTTCATCAAAAATTCTTGAAAAATTATCATTTGGAGATAAAGTAATCTTTATTGAAAAAACTGGTGATTGGATTAAAGTAAAAGTCGAAGAAAATGAAAATATTGGTTATTTATATTCTAAAATATTAAAATAAATTATGGAAAATTCAAATATTACATTAGAACTTAAAAGTCATTTTATCAGATTGTATCAAATGGCATTAGCAGATGGAAACTTTGATATATTAGAACTACAAATGTTATATCAATTAGCGAATGAAAGAGGTATACCAAATTCAGAATTAGATAAATTATTTTTGACTCCATCAAATCACGATGCTCAAATTCCAATAGATTTAAACACAAGAATTGAATTTTTATATGATTTAACCTGTATGATTTGGGCTGATAAAATAGTTACAGATGATGAGTATAATGCATTAATTAAATACTGCAAAAAATTTGAATTTCTTGATGAAAATGTTGAAGAATTAGCAAATTACTTAATTCAGTGTGTCAAAGATGGAGTAAAAAAACAAGAAATAATTAACCAATTAAACTCTTAAAGGCATGAAATCATTAAAAGAATTATTTAGCCTAAAAAAAACAGAAGAAGCTACAACAAATTCTGTTAAAGCTGTTGAAGAGGATAGAGAGCAAATAAGAATAACATATTATCAGAGTGGATTTGCAGCATCAGTAAAGGCAACAGGGAAACCAATTGTTTTTAAAGCTTGTTTGCAAAATCTCTATTATAGTTTTGAGGATCAATGCAGAAAACAAAAAGACGAACAAGAAAGATTAAAACAACCATATAAAGAAGAACAAGAAAAGCATAAAATTGAATTAAAGAAATTTGAAACAGGTTTATCAATTCATGAAAAAAAAGAGGAAGAATTAAACAATAATATCGAAAATCTAAAACAGGAAATTGTTGAAGTTCGAAAAAATCCTGATAAGTACATTGAAGGGATTAAAGGATTAACTGCTCAATTTTATATAGGTCTTTCTTTATTGATACCAATTACTTTATACCTTTTGGTGTTTTATGTTTCCGCCTCTTATTCTGCTTTCTTCAAAAAATTTTCGGACGATAGTTTAACTGCTGCAATTTTTGATAAAGATGCTTTCACAAATGCATTTGGAGATAGCTGGCTTGAAGGTGTTTTGGTAATAACTATTCCTTTTGTTTTCATGGGTTTAGGATACGTAATCCACATGGTTCAAAAAAGTTCAAGCATCAAAAACACAATACGTTTAATATCACTTTTTACACTTACTTTTTTATTCGACGGTTTATTAGCATATATCATTGAGAAAAAAATATATGATTTTAATAAAACACCAGATTCACCCTTATATAATTTAAAAATAGCATTAGGTGAAGCTGAATTTTGGATGATAATTTTTGCGGGGTTTGTTGTATATGTTATTTGGGGATTAGTTTTTGATTTTGTGATGAAAGAATATGAAAAATTAGACGCAATAAAAATTTATATCCGTTCTAAAAATGAAGAAATTAAAAACATCGAAAAACAATTAGTAAAAGTTACCCATTTAGTAAATGATTTTAAAAATAAAATTATTGAAGAAACAGGTAAAATAAACTTACTCCAATCAAAAATTGATGGTTTTGTTTTCCCTATCAAAGAATATTTAAATTATCATAATCAATATAAGGAAGGGTGGTTTCAAGCTATTGGAACAGAAATAGCACTTGCCAAAATCTCAAAAGAAGAATTATTATTAGAATGCGATAAAACAGCTAATGAGCATCTTGAAACATTAGGTCTAATTAACCCAGATTTTCAACATTTAGTTTATTCAAAAAATTAAAAACTATGAAAAATATTTTTAAATTCTTTTATACGTTCATTATCATTTTATTTTTCTCTTCATGCAAAAGTGATTATAAAAGCGGAGATTCATCAACAAAAAAAGAAAATACAGATAGCAAAATCGAAAAAAAAGACAAAAACGAAAATTATAACATTAGTATATTAATTGATTTATCAGATAGAATTAGCACTACCAAATATCCTAACCCAACAATGGAGTATTATCAAAGAGATTTAGGATATATTAATTCTATTTCAGAAGCATTCAGTTATCATGTTAGAAATAAAAAAATAATGCGAATGAATGATAATATACAAGTCTTCTTCAATCCAAATCCTTTAAATTCTGAAATAAATAAAATTTCAAATAACTTAAAAATTAAGGTTGATAAAAAAAACGCAACCAAAGAATTTATTAATTCTATTAATAAAACTTATACATCAGAGATGTCTAAAATATATGAATTAGCCTTAAAAGACAATAATTTTATTGGATCTGATATTTGGGGCTTCTTTCAAAATAATATTAAAGATTATTGTATTGAAAAGAAGCATAGAAATATTCTTATTATTTTAACTGATGGATATATTTTTTATAAAGACAATAATTTCAAAGAGGATAATGAATCAACTTATTTAACTCCAGAATTAATTCGCTCTTATAACTTAAATAACAAAGATTGGAAAGAAACTTTAGAAACAAAAAAAATAGGTTATTTAAGAGCAAATGATGATTTATCAAATCTTGAAGTTCTTGTATTAGGAATCAATCCTAGCAAAAACAACCCCTATGAAGGTAAAATAATTAAAGAATTCTGGAGCAACTGGTTTAGAGAAATGAATGTAAAACGTTTTGAAATCAAAGAAAGTGCTTTGCCTAGTAATATGGATAAAGTAATTAAGGAATTTATAGAGAATAGATAATCATGAAAAAAATATCAGTAAACAAATTAGCAGAATACCTTAAGGCAGATTCTGTTAGAAGAAGAAGAATTATAGAAGACCAAAAAGAGCCTATGGATTTCATTTCAATTAGATATGCGGATGCAAGAAAAGCAATGATAAACTTCATAATAAGAGATTTTAATAAATCCATTATAGAAAGTGAAATTGAACAATTATCAAGTAAAATTAATGAAAATGATTTCCAAGAGAATGATGTAAAAACATCAATTGAAGCCTTAAATTGTTTCTTAAATATTGAATTACCAGAAGAATTACTAAAATTTAAAAGAGTAAAATCGAATAAGAAATATGTTTTAAAAGTAAAAGACTTAAATATTAATATTAATCCAGATGTATTAATAAAAGGCACAATAAAAAATAAACCTTTCATCGGGGGAATTAAATTTAACATCGTTAAAGGGCATAAATTGAATGATGATGACAGAAAAAATGTGGCAACATTAATTCATCAAGTATTAGAAGAACAATCAAAGGATACTCCAAATTTGAATTTTTGTATTTCTATTGATGTTTTTAACATGACCTTTGATAGCGCTCCTAAATCATATAAAATGAGAAGAAAACAAATAGAATTTGCTTGTGATGAACTTAGTATTATTTGGGATTCAATATAAAAAATTAAACTTATTACTTTTGTGTTAAGGAAATTTATGATAGTTTAGTTTTATGAAGAAGATATTTTATTTATTACTCTTTTTATCATGTCATATTTTATTCTCCCAAGTCAAACTCCTTTCTTGGAATGTAGAAAATTTAGGAAGTTCAAAATCTGACAAGGATATAGCTTTCATTGTAAAAACCATCAAAGATTATGATGTTGTTGCTTTGCAAGAAATTGTAGCTGGTGATGGCGGTGCACAAGCTGTAGCTAAATTAGCGGAAGAACTCAATAGAAAAGGTTTAAAATGGGATTACACCATAAGTGACCCAACCAGTAGTAATGCCTACAAGACGGAACGCTATGCTTTCTTATGGAAAACAAATAAAGTTAAAAAGATTGGTGATGCTTGGTTAGAGAAAAAATACCATTTAGAAATTGACCGTGAACCCTACTATTGCACATTTGAATATAATGGTAAACAATTTACAATTGCTAACTTTCACGCCATAACTAAAAGTAAACAACCCGAAACCGAAATAAAATACTTTAAATTTTTATCAGCACAATATCCAACATTGAATTTACTTTTTGTAGGCGATTTTAATTGCCCACAATCGCATACTGTTTTTAATCCTTTGAAGAAAATGGGCTATACATGTGTGTTTATTAATCAAAAAACTTCGTTAAAAAAAGAATGTGATGAAAACGAGTGTTTGGCTTCTGAATTTGATAATATTTGGTATAATTCTTCAAAAATCAGCATTAGTAACTCTAAAGTAATTCACTTTTATGAATCTTTTGAAACATTAAAAGAAGCAAGAGAAATCTCTGATCATATTCCAATTACAGCAGAAATTACAATTAAATAATTTACCGTTCTTTACGGAAATCCGTAAAATATTAATTTGCGTTTATTTTACTTTTAAAATAAAAATATGTCATGAAGAAACTATACTTTCTAAATAGAATTTTATTAGTGCTGATATTTGCATTTTTCTTCAATTGCAAAGAAAACAATAAAAAAAAGGAAGCAAATGAAAAAGAGCAAATTAAGCCTTTTTTAAAAAAACCACCTAAGGATGATATTACTTTTCATATCGATACTACAAAAGAATATGAATATCGAACAGGTACTTCAGGTGATTATACTTACAACTACAATGCTTATGGTTTTGATAAAAATGGAAATGAAGTAACAGGAAAAATTACTGTTAATGGCAAATATGGAAATGGAATTCTCTTTAATCTTAATAATGAAGAAATAGATATAGATGTAGAATGGATTGGTAAAGGAAAATTACTTGCAACCGATAAAGATGGAAACGAATATGAATTGTCTGTTGATGAAGATTAATTCTTATATTTAAAAATCAAAATTTTACTATGAAAAAGCTAATTTTACTTTCTTCAATTTTACTACTCTCTTCTTTTAATTCAGTAGAAAGCGATGTTTATATATGTGGCGCAAAAGGGGCAAAAAAATATCATTTTTCTAAAACATGTAGAGGTTTTAGCAGTTGCAAACATGAAATAAAAAAAGTCACACTTAAAGAAGCAGAAAGTTATGGTCTGACACTATGTGGCTGGGAGAATTAGTTTTCTATAATTCTACATAGTAATTTATACAATATTAATAAAGTTTGCTACTTTTTTAGTGCAGATTAATACATTACTATTAATAGTAAGAATCTATTTTTTAGATGATTTGCAAATAAATTGTTGTTTTTATGTTAAAAGTATAACCATTTTTTATAAAATAATTTGAACAAATTTTGTTATCAATAAATCTGATACATGAAGCCTCATTTTTTTTTACCATTTTCTTTGTTTTTAAGCCATTATATAAAATAAAAAGGAGTGCAATATTGCGTTCCCTCTTATCGCTAGTATTGAAAATATAGTTGTTTTTCAGATTGTTGTTTTCTTAAAATATTTTCATCACTAAATCTGAAATATTACCAAGTCATCATATCAATTCATCAGACAATTAAGTTTTGACTCAACAACTTCAAATCTTCCTTAAAAAAGTTCGATTCACCTCCACTCTGCTCCACAAAAAAACCTGTAAAATTATTTTTTACAGGTTTTTTTTAAATCTTACATTGTTATTGATTTTATTTTGCTCCATTCTTCTAGTTTTTTTTCGAATGTAATACCTGCATTTGCTGGGCTTGTTGAAGGCATAGTGAAGAATTGATAATAGTTTGAAACTTTTACATGTTTATGAAATAATTTTGCCGCCTTTTGACCATTGAAAACAATATATTCAATATTAGGGTGCTGGCTTAAGAAAGTTTCAAAAGAATTAGGTATTTCTTCTTTTATTGCACTATCTAAACTTCCTTCTCTAAAACAAGCATGTAAAACATCCCAAATAGCAATATTATTTTGTAAAGCTATTTTTTTTCTTATCTCATAATCAAATGAAAATGGTTCATTAAAAATAGTAAATAGTAGTCTCCAAAAGGCATTTCTTCCATGTCCATAATATTGATTGAGTTGCAAAGAAGTAATACCAGGCATAGTTCCTAAAATTAAAACTTTAGCATTTACATTTGAAATGGGAGGAAATGAGTGTATGATCATAAAGTATACTATTTAATCAAACAATTATGATTTATTGCAAGCACAAATAAAAATTCTTACTAGTTAAAAATTAGAATCATGCAATTTAATTAAATATATTATTTATAAAACAAAAAAACCGATCCCCTACAGTCGGTTTTAATGTATTGAAAAAATAGAATTCATTTGATAGATATAATGACTTTTTTCAATAAGGAGTATTTTAAAATTCCTAAATTCAAAAATTGATTTTGAATAGGAAAAATGAAATAAATAATTTTATTAAGAATCTAAAACTTTTGTTTTTTTGATAATCGCATTGCTCACAGATGTTTTAATCCATTTGCCTCTTAATGCTAATATTAACCAACCTATAAAAACATTAATGATGGCTATGGCAAAAAAACCATAATAAACTTTGACAAAATATTCTCCTAAATAAAGAGCTAAGCCAATTTCTAAAAACAGTAAAAATAAAACAACAACGATAATTAAAATTAAATTTACAGCTAAATCAGAAAATATGTCTGCTAATTTGGAAATTGCTTTATATTTATATAATTCTAAGGTTGTTTTATAGTAACTTTCTGCTTTTTCAATTAAGTTTTCTATCGCTGTTGTGTTATTTTCCATGATTATAGATTTTTATTTTGGTTGACTGAATTCATGACATTTTCTTCCGAATTATCATAACTCTCTGTAGCTTGATTTTTTAACTCGCTCAACTGATTTTTTAAATCATCGATATAATCTTTTCCTTTATCCATGATTTTTTTTCTTGTGTTTGAACCTTTATCTGGTGCAAATAATACTCCGATTGCTACTCCAATTCCCATTCCTAATAGGACGCTTAAAGCTGTTCTTGTTGATTCCATAATGATTATTATTAAGTGATTAATTAATATTTCTTCCCCTTATAAGTCTTAATAATATTGCAATTGCTGCAATAACTAATAAGATGTGAATTATTGATCCGGCACTGTAAGCAAAAAAACCTATAGCCCACGCGATAACCAGAATAACCGCAATAGTGTATAATAAATTACTCATATTAATTATTTTTTGTTATTAACTGTTAAATTTCGCAATGCATTTCCTAATCCTTCCATATCGGAATCAAATTCACGTTTGAAAGACTCCCAATCGGTTTGGTTGTTATCGTAATCAGAAATTTTCTTTTTCAAAGCTTCATTTCTTTCTTTTAAATCACGTATATTTTTCTTGTAATTGGCATCAAAAGTGCTACCCGGCTTATTCATACCTTCTGTTAATGAATTTATTTGAGCTTCATTTTTAGCAATTTGTTCATTAGCCTTATTTTTATATGTATTCCACTCTGCCATTTGATTTTGATTTTCAATGGCAGTATCGTTATATAGAGGAGTTTCTGTATTATTTTGATTTTCTTCGATAATGGTATCGTCAATATCACTACCTCTCTTTTCTGTATCAGATTTACAATTGATAAGAGTAATTGATAATAAACAAACTAATACAAAAGATAAAACTCTTACTTTAGTGTTAATTAATGGAAACAATCCATTTGTATATTTAACTGATTTCATATCTAAAATTTTAAAAATTATAATTCTTCTATTAACTTCTCAAACTCTTCATCTGATTTGCCTAATTTCTGTTGAAGCTTGCCTAAAATTTCATCTCTCTTTCCTTCTTCATATAGCAAATCATCATCAGTTAAATTCGCAAATTTTTGTTTGATTTTTCCTTTAAATTCTTCCCAATTCCCTTCTAATTGTCTTGTGTTCATAGCTATAATTTTTAGTTAATAATTATTTATAATTTCGGCTGAAATTTGTTCAATATGAAGTATCCAAAAACTCTTTTTTATCCTATTTAAAAAAAATAAAACAGGTATTGATAACTGTATTTAGAAACATTCAATTGAAACTTGTTTTTTCTATAATTGTAAAGTTCGATATAACACCCATAATTGTTATTATACAATTTTTAGCAAGGTTTTCAACTTTCCTAGATTTTATTTTTCTCAATAATTGTTTGATTTAACTTATATAAAAAAACTCATTAACAAATTCAAGCTGTTCATCGTGTGAGAGTTCCTCGGAATTTTTAAGGATCACTTTATTGATTAAATCTTTATTATTCTTTTTCAAAATATTTGAAAATTGAATTTTAGCATTTGTGGGACCAAATAATAGTATACATTCATAATGAAGTAAACAATTTTTGAGCTCTTTATAATATTCATGTTGTTTAATTGACAATTTATATGTTTCCCCCCTTTGAATCTTTTTTCTCATCTCGTCTGACATAGAACCTGATTCAATTGTTTTTAACATCGACGCTGTATGAATATATTCTATAATATTGGCAAGGGAATAATCCACGTAAACTGCAACTTTTTTTGATTCTTTCATTATAGCATTTTTAAGCTTTTAAAATGATATGGTTGTACTATAAGAAAATATAATGAGAAACAATGAATACAGAAATAGTAATGATAAAGTCAATTACAAATTGATCTGCTATTAGTAATCCATTTTAATGATGAGAGAACATCCCTAAAATGTAATTAAAAATAATGGGAAATTGTTCGTCAAAATAAATCATAAAAAAAGAAAGTCCAAGTTTTTAATACTTTGTTGTACAATCTAAACTCGATTTAATAATTAATCCTCAATTGATTTTTAATAACAATTTGCATTACTTAAATAATTTTGTTTTTAAAGTAATAAAAATGGACAATCTTCTTTTACTACAAATTTATTGGCTAAGGACATGAAAAAAGTTAAGTAATATTATTGAAATGTTACATAATTTTTAGGTTGAGCTATCATTTTCAATATTTCTTTTTCTCTTCTGCTTTTTTCTTTTTCCTAAAATAACCTCGCAATAAAAAATTATGTTTTGCTGCTTCTTCTAATTCAATTAAATTTTTAGAACCTTTTTCAATATTTATTAATGAGGAATCAATAGATGTTCCCAACCTTTCGTCATCAATTAATTTTGAGAGAACGTTATCTTTATTGTTTATTTTTTTTGCCATTGCTTTGAATTCAATAGAACTATTTTCAAGATTTTCAAGTGTTTCTTCAATAGAATTAGCAAATTTAGGATCAGTCATTACTCTTGATAATGTTCCATTTTTATCATTCATATTTTTGGTAAAAACAATAAATTCTTGTGAGCTAATCTGTAAATTTTGAATAGTTGTATCGAGACTATTTCCAAGTTTTTCATCAGTTAAGACTTTGTTTAGTATGCCTTTACTCTGATTAACTTTAATACTAAACTGCGAAAGTTGTTGAGTAGCATTTTCTGCATTATCTACTGTTCTTCGAAGATGCATCATCAAATCTTCAAATTCAATAGTTTTTACAGAAGCTATCGTGGCATTATTCTCTACAATTTTATTAGATGAGCTACCTGGAGAAATTGTTAAAATCTTGTCGCCCATTAATCCGTCTGAACCAATACTTGCAATAGCATCTGTTTTAATGTATTTTCTAACATTCTCTTTGATAGTTAGATGCACTAAAATAACTGAATCGGAAATAAATTCAATATTCTTAACTGTACCAATATTTATTCCTGAAAATCTAACGTTATTTCCCTCTTTTAAGCCACTTACATTCTTAAAATAGGATTTTAAATGAAACGTAGAGCTAAACAAGTTGTTATTATTACCAATATAATATATGGTTACCATAAATAAAGTTATTCCTAAAATAACAAACATTCCTAATTTCCATTTATAATCCTTTTCCATAACATTTGATTTTAAATTAAACAAAAAAAGAACGCACCCATTCATCGCTGCTTTCTTCTAATTCATCATAACTTCCCTCTGTATAAATAGATCCATCTTTAAGAATAATAATTCTATTACCCGTTAGTTTAGCACAGGCCATATCATGTGTAATGATTAACGATGTGGTTTTACGTTTTTTTTGTACTGAGATGATGAGTTCACTTATTTCTCTGGAAGTTATTGTATCTAAACCTGATGTAGGCTCATCGTATAAAATAATTTCAGGACGAATAATTAATGTTCTGGCTAATGCTATTCGCTTTTGCATTCCGCCCGATAATTCTGCTGGCATTTTGTCAATAGCTTCTTCCAAGCCTACGTCTTCAAGCGCCTCAATTATATTTTGTTGTATTTGATCTTCTGTAATTTCTGTCTTGTGATGTTTTAATGTAAAAGCTAAATTTTGTCTTACTGTCATTGAATCATAAAGTGCTCCGTTTTGAAACATAAATCCAATTCTTGATCGGATTTCATTTAGCTCATTACTATGCAAATCAGAGATTACTTTATCAAAAACCTTAATTTCACCTTTATCTAATTTTACTAAACCAACTAAACATTTTATTGTGACTGATTTACCCGAACCCGATCGACCTAGAATAACTAAATCTTCTGTTTCATTAACAACAAAATTTACATCTTTAAGTACTTCATTATCGCCAAATGATTTATATACATTTTTAAACGATATAATTACTTTATTATTCATAATAAATCTGTTATTTGAACGGCTATCATATCAATTACAAAGACAGAAAGTGACGCTGCCACTACTGCTTCATTAGCAGCAACACCAACACTTGCCGTACCTTTTGAAACATTAAAACCTTTATAACAGCCTATTAGTCCAATAAAAAAACCGAAAAAGAATGTTTTTATAAGAGCGGGTATTAAATCTGAAAACTCTAGATTCTCAATTACTTCAGAAAAATAAGCATAGAAACTCATGTTTCCACGAATATTGAATCCTACATATCCACCAAAAATCCCAACGAAAGCGGCAAATAATACTAATATGGGTAGCATTAATGTTGAAGCTAAAATTCGTGTTACAACTAAGTAATTATATGGATTTATTGCCGAAACTTCCATGGCATCAATTTGTTCCGTAACTTTCATTGAGCCTAACTCAGCACCAATTCCTGAAGCAATTTTGCCAGCACAAATTAAAGCTGTTACTACTGGAGCAATTTCTCTAACTAATGATAAAGAAACCATACTAGGCAACCAACTTTCGGCTCCAAATTGAACCATTGTTGGACGTGACTGAATGGTTAAAACCAATCCCATTATAAATCCCGTTACTGAAACAAGACCAAAAGATCTATAACCCACAACATAACATTGCCTTATAAATTCGTTAATTTGAAAAGGTCTATTAGAGATCTCTTTAAAAAACTTGGTTGCAAATAATGTAAAGTTAGTAGTGTCTTCAAATATGTTGATTAAATATGATCTCATAAATTGCTTGTTTGAATAGGAGATTAAAACGAAATGCGATATAATTTTAATCAAATAGCGGATTATTAAAAGAATAATCAAGTGGTTTTAATATTAAATCCTTTAAATATAATTATAGGTCATGAGCCTCTTCAAACTCAAAACTTATATCTGAGGTAATGGGAATATTTAAAATTTTTGACACAAAACAATTTTGTTCAGCATCTTCAACAATGGCAGAAAAATCTTCTGAACTAATATTAGGAACTGTAGCATATATTTTTAAATGTGCACTTATAATTCCCTCATTATTCATTCTTATTCTTGCCTGCGTATCTAATGTTTTGGGGGTAATTCCTTTTGCATTTAATTTAGCACATACGGCCATTGTAAAACAACCAGCATGAGCAGCGGCAATTAATTCCTCTGGATTAGTACCTTTTATTCCTTCATCAAAACGAGTTTTATAACTATAATTGGTTTGATTTAAAATACCACTTTCGGAAGATAAAAAGCCTACCCCGTCTTTTAAATTACCTTCCCAATGAGCGCTTGCTTTGCGCACTATAATTGCGCCGTTAAGTTTATCTTTTGAATCCATTTTAGATATTTTTTAAATAAATGACTATGTATTTTTCTAATATTTATTGCAGTAAATCCCTTTAATGTCAAAAGAAAAGGAATATTATTTCTGACTATTAAAATTTTGATCTTTATTAAAATCGTCTTCAAGAATTTTTTTTTGATGATGGTATTCGGTTTCCGTAATTTCACCATTAGCAAATCTTTTTTTCAAAATATCTAAAGCAGAATCTTTTGGGCGTCTTTGACCTGGAATATCGTAAGGAACAAAAAAAATCCAAAACAATAATACCAACCATATAATCCACCAAATTACATTCATTCCAAAATAATAATCTTCGTATCTCATAATGTTTCTTTTAATTATTATATGAACCTTTTTACATTTCTAGAAATAGAAATAAGTATCGTATTTTTTATATTTTCTTGATTTTGAACTCAAAATCAAATATTGAAAAGGAATTAAAAATTTCGATTAAACAGATTTAATTTTCATTATAAAGAGCTAACTCATTATTTACGCCTTCCACTTCTAAAAAACTCAAAACTATTTCTTCAATTCTATCCTTAACATCGTAAGAATCTACAGTTCCTTTTAATGTAACTACTTTGTCGATGATGTTAATTTTGATGTCATCGATAATAAAATTTTGCAATAATTTTCGGTGAATTTTATTTTTTAAGTCGTTATCTAAGTCCATCTTAAAGATTCATTTTAATATTATAAAATTGCCTCATTTTTAGTATAAAAGTGTTATATAATTTTTGGAATTGTTTTATAATTCAAAGAATTAATAAATAATTATCCAACCCAAAAAAACGAGTATACCTACTACTACAAAAAGAAAAAGTAAATAAATAAAAAATTGGCCTACTCCATATTTCATTTGCAGATAATTGGCAGAATAGGTTACAATTCCGAGAACTGTGGAACCTACTTTTTTCTTGGTGTTTTCTTCTTTTGTAATATAGTAATCGCCATTTTTAAGATGAGAATCAATTACATCTAGTATTTTTTCATGATTAGATATAACAATAACTTTTGTTTTTTTATTTATCGATTTAATAAAATCTATTAATTCGTCTGCTTCTTCACCATTGTAGTTATCATCGAGGATTACAATACTTGTATTTTCATCAACTTTTGATAGTGCCGTTACAGGGTTATTGAAGGTATAAATATTGAAAACTGTTCCAAAGCGATTCTCTAAATATTTATGTAATTTAAGAGCATTATTTATGTCTTCTTGAACAATAAAAAGATTTAATATTTGATTGGTCATATTCTGAGATTTTAAGTGAATTTTCTAAACTTTATTTAACATCCTTCATTTGAAAAGTGAAATCGTTAAATTAAATAGTGGACTCAATAATTAAAATTTTTTCTATGTGTTATAAAAGTGTTTGGTT
Organism: Flavobacterium sp.; assembly: GCF_036782315.1. Classification (GTDB taxonomy): domain Bacteria; phylum Bacteroidota; class Bacteroidia; order Flavobacteriales; family Flavobacteriaceae; genus Flavobacterium. Next base: position 40,948 of record NZ_DAIPZK010000005.1, on the reverse strand, counting down.
TATAAATTTTAGACTTTAAAACTCAATGGGGTTTATTGTGACTATTATTGTGACTATTATTGTGACTCACACAAATAGTAGAATTAATAAAAAATGTCATACATTTCTGAGTGACATTTTTTTAATTTGAACAATTAAGTCTTATTCTTTTGCTTCCTGATTTTCTTTACTTTTAGCACCAATTCGATTTACTTTAAACATAGGGGCTAACTTAAACTTAATAGATGCAATTTTCATGTTATCTTCTGAAGATAAGCCTTCTTTTTCAACCGTATTTTTTCTGGTATCTAAAGCTTCATACATTAATTTTGCTTCATCATAATCTTCTCTGCTAAAATTGCTTTTATTGTCTTTATAAGCTTCATAAAATCTATCATATACAGAAAGTATATTATCCTTATTTACCCAATTAAAATTCATATCAGCACCTAATTTACCAGCTCCAAATAATTTGTCTCGTAATTGTTGAGAAGATTTTGCAGATCTTGTTTTATTCATATCGGCATTAGACTCATCTATAGGTTGATCTTCAGTTAGAATAGTAACTTTAATTTTATCATATTTAGCAGTAGAAGCATTTATTTTTTCCTGAGTTGCTACCCTATCTTTCTCATTTAAATTTGAGATGGCTTCGTTTGCTTGTGCAACTTTTGCTTCATAATTTGTGGAAATTTCATTCCAATTTTCTTGTCGTTCTTCTGCAGAAACAGATTTTAAAGAATCTACATAACGTTCTAATTCACTAATTCGTTCATCTGCTAAATCTGCTTCTTTATCAGTTCCAGCACATGAAAACATTACTAATAGAATTAATGAAAACAATCCAGTTTTTAATACATCTTTTTTCATAATAAGTATATTTTAGTTATTATTAATAAAAATAATTAATCCCTATAGGAAGACTGTTATATAATTATTTAGTATTGTTATAATATTATCTTTTACAAAAAATGGTTGACAAAACTGCCAACCATTTTTACAAAAAACCTAACCTAACTTAACCTCATTCTTAATAATTCGTTTTTAACTCTACTCTTCTGTTTTTTGATTTTCCAAGAGTTGTATTGTTAGTTGCAACAGGCTTAGTTTCACCATAACCAACAGAAATCAAACGAGATTCTGAAATTCCTTTTTGAATTAAATATCTTTTAACAGACTCGGCACGTTTTTGTGATAAAGTCATATTGTGCTCATCGCTACCAACACTATCTGTATGACCTTCGATGGTTAAAGTGGCAGCGTTATATTTCTCTAGAATTTTTGATAATTCATCTAACTGAGATAATGAGGCTACTTTTAGTTTATCAGAGTTATTTTCAAAGAAAATTTTACTTCCTATGTAGGTAATTCTAACTATATCTGCTTTAGCAATTTCTGGACAACCTTTATTTACTTCATTTCCTTTTACATTAGGACATTTATCATCAATGTCTGGAATTCCATCTCCATCAGCATCAGGACACCCTTTTAAACTAACCACTCCGGCAACATCCGGACAACGATCTTCATCGTCCATTACTCCATCATTATCACTATCAACTGGACATCCTCTACTATCTACTTTTGTTCCTTGCTTAGTATTTGCACATTTGTCATCTATATCAGCCACACCATCTTTATCAGCATCAGGACAACCTTTTAATGTTGGCAAGCCTGCTTGATCAGGACAACGATCCTTAGCGTCTTCTACTCCATCATTATCTTTATCAGGACAACCATTTAAAGTTGTTAAACCGGCAATGGTTGGACATAAATCAACATCATCAGCAACACCATCACCATCTTTATCTAAAGGACATCCATTTTTATCAACTGTAATTTTAGGTAAAGTTCCTGGACACTTGTCTTTGTTATCCGAAACTCCATCTCCATCTTCATCATGAGAATCACCTAAATTAAAAGTTAAGCCTAGCATATGAGTCAAATAAGCGTCTTTTTTCTTAAACTCACCTTCCGCATTATCAACACCATCTCTTCTGTCTTTATTAGAAAACAAAAACGATTCTTGCAAATTCAACATTAATGAAGGGGTTAATCTAAAATTAATTCCGGCTCCAGCGCTAGGAAGGATATAATCATAGTTTTCTTCATGAAAATTTAAATCGTTATCAAACAAAATGGCTCCTACTCCTGCAAATAAATACGGTCTTACAATATATTCAGGTGCCACAATATTAAAACGTAAGTTTAAAGCAACAGCATTAAAATCTGATCTAAAACTATCTCCTGTTCCATCGTGATAGCCTATTGTACCTTTAGATAATAACAAATTGGCGTCAAATAATTTTCCTAGATATCTAGAAACTGAAATTCCACCAAAACCATACATGGTATTACTTGTTTCATACCAATCTCTTCCTAAATCTCCACTATATTGAGTAATACCACCATGTAATCCGATATTCCATTTTTTATTCTCTGTCTGTCCATTTGATGTAGATGTAATTCCGATACATATACATAAGAAAAGAATTTTTTTCATAATTAAGAGTTATTAAAATTATTATTACAAATATCAATAACATATGAAGCAAGATTCTTACATAACTTTTATAAAAAAATGCAAAATTCCTAGATTTTTAGAAATTTGAAGACTCAAAAGAAAGAGTTTTCTATTAAAATTTATTTATTTTTTTTTGAGGTTTCTATTTCACCAATTAAAAAACCATAGGGTTTTAGAGACTCAACATTATCAAAAATTATTTTTAAAATAGCTAATAAAGGAATTGCCAATATAATTCCGGGAATGCCCCATAAAAGTTGTCCAATAACCAATGCAATAATCGTAAAGAGTGGATTAATTTTAACTTCTGGACCTAGAATTAAAGGTTCTAAAAGCCACCCTTGAATAAGTTGCACAATAGCATACACAATTAAAATTCCAATAAGCAATGGTGGATTTGCTCCTTGAACAAAAGCAATTAATACAGTAATGGTAGTACCGGTAATATTTCCTACGTAAGGAACTACTTCCAACATACCACAAAAAATAGCAAAAAACAAAGCATTTTCTAAACCAATACTACTAAAACCTATGGCATACATAATCCATAATAACATTATCATTTTTGTTAAGCCAAATAAATATTTTTGAGAGATTTTTGTAGCATTGTGAATAATAAATTCTATTTCATCTCTTTGAGATGGATTTCCTAGCTTAAAAAAGAAATTTTTGATGTGGCTTCTGTAGTATAATAAAAAGGTAAAGTAAATTAAAACTAAAATTGTTCCTGATAAAACTGAAATTAAAGAACTTAGTACAACTTGAAAAACATCTGAATATGAAGGTTGTTCTTTTTCTATGATTTGAGATTGTTCTTTAAACGAAATATCTAAATTATTAAAAATATACTTTTGAACTTGATTTATAAATTCAATACTTTTTTGTTTGATTACATTAAAACCTGCTAGAAGTTCAGATACTTTTAATCCAATTATTAACAGTAAAACCGAAATAATAATTAAAAGCAATGTTAAACAGATTAAAACAGACAAACCTTTTGATACCTTTTTGCTTTGTAACCAATTACACAATGGCAAAAAAACCATTGCTAATATTCCTCCAAAACATAAAGGCACAAGAAAGTTCTTTGCAAAATATAGAGCTATGATGATTAGAAAAATAAGCGCTAATTTTTGCAATAAATTTGATAACTGGTTTGCCATTTTTTATTGAATTACATTCTATCCCTATACCAATTTAATTTTTTCTCAATTTGCTTCATTTCTGAAATAGAAGAAATAATTTTAAGTAATCGCATAAAAGCAGTTTCACTTTTTACAACATAATCAAAAGCTTTATGATGTAAACACTTTACCGCAACTTCTATTTTATCTTGACTTGAAAGCATAATTACTTCAATTGCAGAATCAATTTCTTTTATTTTATCTAATGTTTCTAAACCATTTATTGCTGTTGTTTCTACACTATTTAAATAATAATCTAAAACTACTATATCTGGTTTCTTTGATAAATTAGCTATGCACGATTCTCCTGTTTCAAAAGTTTCAACATCAAATTGAGGATATTTTAAAAATTGAATTTCTAATAGTTTTAAGTAGGTTGAATCGTCATCTACAATAAATATTTTTATTTTATTTTCACTTTGCACAATTCCTTTTATTTAAGTGTAATCAGTTCTAATTCTAGTTCATTGCATGCAATTCTACATGCATTTTCAATATCTAAAATCATTTTTTCCAAGTCATCTTCCTTTTCTTTATCAGGATTATAATCTTGTATAGTATTTGCAATTTCTATAATTTCAGGGTTTAGCCCAATAACAGAAAAAGAAGGCATCATCTTATGTAATGTTGATTTTAGTAAATCCCAGTTTTTATCCAAAAAACTTTGTTTCATAGTATTAACTAGCAGAGGTGTTTGCTTTAAATACGTTGCAATTATCTCTGACATTAATTTGGGGTTAGATTTTGTTACTCTTGTTAAATAACTTAAATCTGAATGCTTCAGTTTTTCTACTTTTTTATTTCCATATATTTTATCTTCAAGGTTTAAATTAGGTTTTTCTATGATTCGTATAAGTTTATTGTATAATAACTGTTCGTCAATAGGTTTTGAAATATAATCATTCATACCAATTTTTTTGCAATAAGAAACATCAATTCTGGTTACATCTGCTGTAAGGGCAATTATAGGAATTGTCAATTTAAGATTATTTCTAATATACATGGTTGCTTCTAAACCATTTATTTCGGGCATTTGCAAATCCATTAAAATGACATCATACTTTTTTTCTTTTAGTTTTTCAATTGCAACTTTTCCATTGGAAGCAATTTCACTCTCAAAACCAAAATCATCTAACATAGTCTTCATCAATAATTGATTAAGTTCCATGTCTTCAACAACAAGTATTTTTACATCTTTTTTATCAGAATTTAAATCAACTATTTCGGGCTCTGAAACTACTTCTTCATTAGTCTTTTTAAAATTTAAAATAAAACTGAAAACAGATCCTTTGTTCCATTCGCTTTTAACTTCTATTTTACCTTTTTGACCTTCTACCAATTGTTTTGTTATGGCTAAGCCTAAACCTGTTCCACCATACATTTTAGAACTTTCGTTTGTTGCTTGCTGAAATGTTTCAAATATTTTTTCTAAATCGTTTTCTTTTATTCCAATACCAGTATCCGCAACATAAAATTTAATATCAACACTATCTTTGTTTTCATTGAGTTGTTCTACTGTAAATGTAATACTTCCTTGGTTTGTAAACTTAATAGCATTTGTTAATAAATTTAAAATAATTTGATGCAAGCGAACGGCATCACCACTTATAACCTCGGGTATTTTGTTATCATAATTTACAATTAATTCTAAATTCTTATCTTGAATTTTGGGTTCAAACAGCTTTACTAAGTTTTTTACCGAGGTCTTCAACTTGAAAGGTTTATTCTCGAAGACCATTTTACCCGCATTTACTTTTGCTAAATCTAAAATATCATTAATCAAAACAATTAATGAATCTACACTCATTTTTATTGCCATTAAATACTCTCTTTGTTGAGCAGAAATTTCTGTTTTTAATAACATTTTAGTAAATCCAGTAATAACATTAACTGGTGTTCTAATTTCATGACTCATATTAGATAAAAATTGCTGCTTTAGCTTTACAATTTCGCGAGCATTTTGGATGGCATTTCCAGCAATTATTTTAGCTTCTTTTGAAATAGTGGCAGCAAGCTGAGGAAATTCTTGTGGTTCAACTAATTTCTTTTTCAAAAGATGATGTGAATTGGTATTAATTTCCATTATTATAGCACCAATAACTTTTCCTTCAACCGATTTGTAGACTGCCGTACTAAAATATTTTTCCTTTAATTGATAGTTTTTTAAAGTTAATGAAAAACTGTTTATAACTCCTTCTGTAAACACTCGTTCAAAGTTGTTTCTAACTTTATTTTTATCTGTAAAATAATTAATAAAAGAGGAATTTATTAGTTTTGTTCGAGGCTTACCTGTTAAAACTATAGCAGCTTCATTAACTTCCAAAATAATTCCTTCTAGATTTATAATAAATAGTGGATTATAAACTGATTCTATAAAATCTTTTGAATTTTGTATGGAAAAATTAATAACGTCATTATTATGAATGATGGCATTTCCGTTAGGTAGTATGCTCTTTTTGGCACTTTTATTAGAGAAATTCAAATGGCTTTTAATAGCTGAAATATTCAGATCTTTGGGAAATTTTGAAGTATCACTCAACAAAAATAATCTACAATTTCTTTTCTTATACATTAGGTTAGCAACAAATGTTTTTATTGTTATTTGTTCGCCTAATTTATTTACAAATTGAATTTCAATATTATTTCTGTTTCCATTCTTTTTTTCAGCTTCAGAAGCAATTTTCAAACGTTTTTTGATTGAAATTTCACAAATATCAGAAATTTTTTTTTCGATGATTTCTTTGTTAGAATATTTAAAGAAATCGAGAAAAACCTTATTTGCAAACATAACTTCATTAGTATCAATATCAAAAACAATTGTTTTAATGGTACTATCTTTGAAAGAGTTTAATAATAACTCATTTGATTCGTTTGACTTAACTACCATTTCTTTTGACATTTGCATATTGTTTACAATTATTCCCCTATGTTTTCTAACGGATTTCTTCTTTTATCTTTTAATTGTTTGTAATGGGATGGCGAATATCCAGTAACTTTTTTAAATTGACTGGATAAATGAGCTACACTACTATAATTCATTTTCCATGCAATTTCACTTATAGTTAATTCTCCATAAATAATTAATTCTTTTATTCGTTCTATTTTATGAAGAATAACAAATTGTTCAATTGTTGAGCCTTGCACTTCTGAAAATAAGTTGGCTAAATAAGTGTAATTATGATTAAGATTTTCTGACAAATAAGTAGAAAAATTAACTTTTAAAGCCTCATCTGAATAATGAATGGTTTGAATAATCATGGTTTTAATTTTCTCAATTAAAATTGCTTTTTTATCATCTATTAATTCTAACCCTATTTCTTTCAAATTTTGCCTCAAAATTTCTCTCTTTTCATCATCAATATCTTCCATAATTTCCACTTCACCTAAGTCCACCACAATAAAATGTAACCCAAGCTTCTTGAGTTCATTACTAACAGCCAATTTACATCGGCTACTTACCATATACTTTATAAATAGTTTCAAATGATTTGGGTTAAAAGGATTATCAAATTTCGCTTTAAAAAACTTTAAATTAGTTATAAACATTTGTTTAATATTTACAGAATTCACAGGTATGGCTTATAAAAGATAATTCTATATTAAACAGTAAAATTTAGATTATACAAATCGATAGAAGGCTTGTATTTATTATGCTTTTAAAATTTAATGAAAGATTCTAATTTATATTATGAGAATCCATTTGATTTAATTTTAATTAAACATTTGTTAATAATAAAAGATGAGTCAAATTAAAATCAACTTCACTGAAGTTTTCAATATAAACTCAAAAATGACTTGATTTTTTTAATGTAAATATTTAACAAATCACGTAATATTGAAATGCTAAAAAGAATGGTAAAATATATTAACGTTAAATTTTGAAGTTTGTTATAATATTAACCATCAAATTAATTTATATTCCTACAATTTCTCCCCCATTAATATGTATAAACTGTCCGGTTATATAACTACTATCATCGGATGCCAAGAAAACATAAGCGGGCGCTACTTCACTTGGTTGTCCAGCTCGTCCCATTGGAGTATCTTTACCAAAATCAGAAACCTTATCAAAACTGGCAGGAATTAGTGGTGTCCAAATAGGTCCAGGTGCTACCCCATTTACACGAATTTTTCTTTTTATCAACATTGAAGATAAAGCTCTCGTAAAGCTCACAATAGCTCCTTTTGTACTAGCATAATCAAGTAAATGTTCACTTCCTCTATATGCAGTAACAGAACTAGTATTGATAATACAATCAAAGCTTTTCATGTATGCTAAAGCAGCTTGTGTAAGATAAAAAAAAGAATAAATATTGGTTTCAAAAGTAGTATGAAGTTCTTCTATAGTAATATTTTCTATTTTATCTTTTGGAAATTGAACGGCAAGATTATTAACCAATACGTTAATTGTACTAAATTCTTTTATACACTTCTCAATTGCATCTTTACAATTTTCTGGATTGCTAAGATCAGTCTTTAAAATGAGACAACGTTGCCCTTCTTCTTCAATTAGTTTTTTTGTTTCTTTAGCATCTTTATCTTCTTCTAAATATGCAATTGCTATATCAGCACCTTCACGAGCAAAATGTACTGCTACACTTCGACCTATACCGCTATCACCTCCTGATATAAATGCCACTTTACCTTTTAGTTTATCACTTCCTTTATAATTATCTCTAATTATTTCTGGTAAAGGCTTCATTTTATACTCATCACCTGGAAGCTCTTGCTTTTGATTAGAAAATGTTTTTGTTTTATTCATAACATCAATAATTTATTTATTAAAAAATCATACAAAAGATGGTTACTTCTTTTTACTGTTTTTCATTTTACGTACTTTCTTAGATTTGTGTACATTTTGTGCTTCGTCAATGGAATGTGAAGTTTGCAAGGATTGATCTTTTTGGGATAATTGACTTAGCTTATGATAGTATTTTTGAATGATATCCATTTCTTCTTCAGTCATACTTTCAATATCAATCAAACGATTACTTGCAAATTCATGTGAAGCCACTAATTCATTTAACTTTAACTGTATAGCTAAGGAATCTTTATTCTGAACTTTTTGAATTAAAAAAACCATTAAAAAAGTAATGATTGTTGTACCTGTATTAATTATTAATTGCCATGTTTCTGAAAAGTTAAAAAAAGGTCCAGTAATTGCCCAAATTATAACTAATGAAGACGCCAAAATAAAAGCAGAAGTACTACCTGTCATTTTAGATATTCTTGTTGCAATTTTTTCAAAGTAATTCGTTTTTGTTTTTTTTGATATTTTCATGACATCATATTTAAATAAAACATTATTTACTTTTTTGTTTCTATATGTTTAACACGATTTCTTTTTAACTGAGTGTAACTATAGGTAAATTCTGCACCAAGTAAAACTAACATAGAAGAATAGGATACCCAAAGCATAATCAAAACAACAGAACCACCCGATCCATAACCCGAATCGGGTTTAAAAGTGCCAAAATAAAATCCTAAGAGTGATTTACCAATTTCAAACAATACAGCTGTTATGAAGGAACCTAACCATACATCGCTCCATCTAATATCTGTATCAGGAAAGTATTTAAACATAAATCCAAATACTAATGTGAATACCCCTAATGAAATTAAAAAATTTAAACACAACAATAAGATGAAAAATGAGTCAGGAAAATACAGAGTTAGCCATTTTCCTAATGCAGCCAAAAGTGTTGAAATTAAAAGTGAAGTAATCAAAATAAATGCAATAGCAATTATAAGTCCGAAAGACAATAAACGTGATCTAAAAAGACCTATTATTCCCGATTTAGATTCTTCTTCTTTTACCTTCCAAATTTTATTTAAAGCTTTTTGAAATTGAATAAAAACTCCTGTGGCACCAAACAAAATGATGGCTATACCAATTAAATTTTCCCAAAGCGTTTTTTTTGATTGCATGGCTTTTAGAATAATACTTTGAACTTGTTGTGCAGTTTCGGTTCCCATAACACTAGAAATTTCATTTGTTATTTCTGTATTTACTACTTCTTTATCAAAAAAGTACCCTGATAAAAACACAATAACAGACAACAATCCGGGTAATGAAAAAATAGAATAATAAGCAATTACAGCACTCTCTTTAAAAGGATCTTTTTGCCACCATGAGTGTAAAGCCTCTTTGGTTGCTACAACATAATTATTAAATCTACTTTTCATTTAAAGAATTTTATTGAGGCTTTTTTGAATTAAAAATTTGCTTGAAAAAATGTTCTGAAACTAACTTAATATCATTAAAATTTGCAGATACCAATTTTATTGTTCCTAATTGAATTGCCCATCCTAATATTCTTTTCATAAAGCTATCAGAATTTCCTACTAAAGCCTTTTTTATTAAGTATCCAGTACCCAAGCCCACTATATTGTGAGTGAAATTATTTTTAATTTCTTTGGAATTAGCCACTTCATCAAAAACATGTTTAATTAAGTTTAAAGGCTTTAAACTTTCGCATATACCATGAAAATTATATTTTAATAATTGTAATTCATTATCGCGCTTTTTTTGCGTTCCCAATATTAGTTCCTGCAATAATTCGGTTTCATTTTTTGTTTTCATGATTATTTATTTTTGTTTATAACTTTCACTAGAATATTAGAAAAACCAAAATGTATGTAAAATCAATTTTGTTAATTCTTTTATAGCATTTTTAAAAATATAACCGACAATGCAACTATTATGAAAATAGCAAACCGAAAACTAGTATTAAACTACATCTGCAAGTTTGTCTACCGAACTAACATAAATGTGAACAAAACAGCTGCATACACTTACGTTATTACAAAAGTTATGAGCGAGTGATGTTACATTGCCGGTTATAGTATTATGTTTTTGAATATCTTTTAAACGCTTAAAGACATTTTGTTTCAATCAAATGAATTGATAATTGATATATTAAGATGAGTCTTGTTGATACTGTTTTTTACAGACTGGTTATAGTGTTTGATATTTTGAAATCACTTTTTCACCAAACGATTTAAAATATAAATGATTATTGCAATTATAAGAATCACTAAAAAAATTCCAACACCCATTCCTGCCTTGAAAATACCTTCTATTACCTCGCATGAAGTAAATAAAATAGAAACTATAACCAAAAGACCTATCTTCATTACGTTTATTCTTTTCATAATAAATTTGTGTTAAGTTGAAAATATAAATCAATTATTTTATTTAAATTACAGTGGTTATTTACGCTGTAAAAGACAATTGTAAAATTAAGTTTGGGGTTATAATTTTCGTTTCATAATTTCATAAAGTAGTTTCAAGATTCCTACTTTTTATTCAATTAATTCATAGCTTAATGGAATTATATAAAAGATTTCTTTTTAGTTGTAATTAATTAAAATTCAAAACGGTCATATTTGTAATATAAACAGGCTAATTATCTGAATTTTTCAATAAAATCAATATATAAAAACATCACTTCTACCAAATGAAAGTGAACAAATACATAAAAAAAAGCCTCAAAATTTTTGGTTGGATAATAGTTGGTATTATCAGCTTAATTTTGTTATTACTAATAACTATTCAAATTCCAGCAATACAAAATAGTATCAAAAACAAAGCTGTCAATTATCTAGAAGAAAAGATAAAAACTCCTGTAAAAATTGAAAAAATTGAAATCGGGTTTCCAAAAAAAATCATATTAAACAATGTTTATTTTCAAAGCCAAATTGGTGATACTTTATTTTCAGGTGAAAAAGTAGCAGTAAATCTTAGTTTATTTAAACTATTTAATGATGAAATTGAAATAAATTCTATTAGTTTAAAAAACACAACAGCCAATGTAAAACGCAATAAAGATTCTATTTATAATTTTGATTACATCATTGATGCTTTTTCCTCTAAAACTCCTAAAAGCAATCAAAAAGAAATGAAATTTTCTATACACGATATTCGTTTAGAAAACATTCGAGTTTATTTTGATGATGCCATTACTAAAAATAATTTCAACATTTCATTAAACCATTTAGAAACAAAAATTAAAGAATTTGACCTCAAAAAAATGGATTATGAAATCCCAAAAATAAAACTCAACGGACTCAAAGCTAATTTAAAACAAGGCGAGTTACTTCGAGAAATTGCCACCAATACGGTTGTTAAAACAGATTCCATTATTAAAAAACGACCTGATTTAAATATCAAATTAGGGAAAATCGATTTGAGTAATATTCAAGTTACGTATGACAATGCTGGAACTAAATTAAACAGCGGTCTTTCACTCAGTAAACTGTTCATTGATTTTAAAAAAACCAATTTGCCAAAACAAGAAATTACTATTAATAAGCTGGAATTAAACGGCTTAAAAGGTGGATTAACTTTAGGTAAACTAGATCGAAAACTTGATTTAGAAAAACTTCCTAGGCAAAGTACTCCAAAATGGCAACTCTTTCTTTCTGATGTAAATATAAAGAATGTAGATTTTCGATTTGATGATGAAAATTCTCCCAAAATTTCAAAAGGAATAGATTACAATCATATAAATGTACAACAGTTACAATTAGAGGCTAAAAACTTAAATTACACTTCAAATCCAAATGTTTTTTCAGGAAATATAGAGGCATTTACAGTGAAAGAACAAAGCGGTTTCAATATCAAAAAGTTACAAACCCATTTTGCTTACACAGCTTATGGAGTGCAACTCAAAAAACTATTTCTTAAAACTAATAAAACGTTTATTCAAAATCAAATTACTATACAATACCCATCATTACAAGCACTAAAAACAAACCCTGGTTCATTAGCAATGAATGCTGATCTGCAAAAGAGTCACGTAGCTTTTAATGACATTTTACTTTTTGTACCTGATTTGGCTCAAATCCCTTTTTTTAAAAATAATGCTAATAGTATTGCCCATATCAACGGTCAAATAAAAGGAAAATTAAATGATTTAATGCTTCCATATTTAGATGTAAGTGGAATCGGCTCTTCAAGTATTTCGGTAAGTGGAAGAATTATTGGTTTACCTAATACAGAAAAAGCATGGTATAATTTAAATATAAAAAACCTTTATGTAAGTGCTCAGGATATAGATAAATCTGTAAAAAAAGGAACACTTCCTACTTCAATTCAATTGCCTCAAAACACAATCTTAAAAGGAACTTTCAAAGGAAAACTCAATAACTTCGATACAAATTTTACTTTAATAAGTAGTTTAGGTAACGCTCAAATAAAAGCCAATTTTGACAATCGAATTAAAAATGCTGAAAAATATAACGGTGTTATTGCGCTGGATAATTTTGATCTTGGGAAACTAATTAAAGATGCCTCAATTGGAAAAATTACGCTGAAGGCAAATATGAATGGTACAGGATTAAGTCCAAAAAGTGCAAGTGCAAGGTTAAATGGTTTTATGCAAAAAGGTGTTTTTAATAATTATACCTATCAAAATTTAGCTTTAAACGGAAAAATTACAAATGGATTATATACCGCTTCAGCAAAAATCAAAGATCCAAATCTCGAATTTGATTTAACCTCAAATGGTAATTTTAATGCCTCCTATCCTGAAGTTAACATGAAAATGAATATTGCAATAGCCGATTTACAAAAACTCAATTTTAACAACACACCATTAAAATTTAGAGGTGAATTTGACGTTAAAATGACATCTGCTTCTGTGGATCATCTTAATGGAATACTTACAGCCAAAAACTTACTTTTAGTGAATGAGAAAGGTCAGTTTCCACTAGATTCTATTCATATCACAGCCACTTCTACTGCAGAAAAGAATACTTTACAATTGCAATCTCAGTTTATAAAAGCAAATGTTTTTGGAAAATATCAGTTGAATGAAATTGTTCCTGCAATTACAAATTCCATCAATAAATATTATGCAGTACAACCTGCCACTACCATCAAAACTAAACCACAAAATTTCAATTTTGATGTTACTATAAGCGAAGATCCAATTATAATGAAACTCATTTCAGAAATTAAACAAGTAGAACCCATTAACATTAACGGTCGTTATAATAGTGCTAATGATACAATTGTACTGAATGCTAAAGTGCCAAAACTTATTTACGGTGAAAACATTATTAGCAATGGAATTTTTAAAATAAACACAAATGATGATTCTTTAGTTTATAACGCCACCCTTGGAGAAATACAAAATGTTCAATTTCGACTACCAAATACACAAATAGAAGGTTCTGTAAAAGATAATTTGCTAACCTATCAGCTCCAACTTAGAGATGAAAAAGACAAAGATCAATATATTATCGCTGGAACAGTGAAAGCTGATAATGGTAATACAAAAATTCATTTGTCACCTCAAGATCTCATGCTGAATTATGAAAAATGGTCTATTTCTGAAAATAATCTTATCCGTTTAAGTAACAACGGAATTTATGCTAATGAGTTTGTTTTAAAAAACGGAAACAGTACCATAGCTTTACAATCTCAATTTGAAAAAGGAAATTCACCTTTAATTCTTCAATTCAATGATTTTAATATTGAGACAATTTCGCGGGCAATACAAAAAGAATCTTTAGCGTTTGGAGGTATTATGAATGGTGAAGCTACTATTGAAAATATTAAAACCCAACCTGTATTTGTTTCTGATATTACCATCAAAAATTTTACTTATAAGAAGGAAAATGTAGGAGATATTAGCGTAAAAGTTAATAATAAAGTAGCCAATACTTATGCCATTGAAACAACCATAACGGGTCAAGGAAATGATGCAAAACTCCATGGAATATATCAAAACACCAATAAAAGTTTTGATTTGAATCTCGATTTAAAACAGTTAAATTTAATAAGCATTCAACCTTTTACTCAAGATCAACTAACAAAAAGTAGTGGCTATTTATCAGGAAAATTTCATATCAAAGGAAATTTAGATCAACCTAAAATTATTGGTGAATTAAAATTCAATGATGGGGCATTTACAGTAACTAAGCTAAATTCAGCATTTGAATTACTAAATGATAAAATTACATTTACAGAAGAAAGGATGGAATTTAAAAACTTTAGTTTATCTGATTCTGATAAAAACATTTTACTATTAAGAGGAAAAATTGTCACATCCAATTATAGTGATTTTGCTTTCAATCTAAGAGTAAACGGTAATAATTTTAGAGTCACTAATTCTACTGCAAAAGACAATGATTTATACTATGGAAAACTTTATATAGATACAAATTTGACTATAAAAGGAAATCAAAACAAACCTATTATAGATGGAAATATAAAAGTCAATGAAAATACTGAACTTACAATAGTACTTCCACAATCAAATCCTTCAATAACAGATAGAGAAGGAATAGTAGAATTTATTGATCAAGATGCTCCACAAATAGACAAAAGGCTGCTAATTGCAACTGATTCAATAAGTCAAACCAAGTTCAAAAGTATGAATGTTTCGGCTACTATTGAAATAGATAAAGATGCCGAACTTACTATGATAATCGATAAAGGAAACGGCGATTATTTAAAACTTAAAGGAGAAGCACAACTTACAGGAGGAATTGATGAATCTGGAAAAACAACATTAACGGGTCGTTATGAGCTAAAAGAAGGAACCTATGAAATGACATTTAATTATCTGAAAAGAAAATTTGAAATTAACGAAGGAAGTTACATTTTATGGACTGGCGAACCTACAACGGCAAATATTAACATAACTGCGGTTTACGAAACAAAAACAGCACCAATTGACTTGCTTGATGATCAATTAGGAAATATTTCTCCAGCAGTTAGAAATACTTATAAACAAAGAATTCCATTTGAAACGCATTTAAAAATGAAAGGCGAATTACTTAAGCCTGAAATTACTTTTGATATCATATTACCTGAAGGAAACTATAATGTTTCTTCGGAAATAGTAAGCAATACAAGAACTAAATTAGAACAACTCCGCCAACAACCAGATGAATTAAACAAGCAAGTTTTTGCCTTATTACTATTGAACCGTTTTATTGGAGAAAATCCTTTTTCTAGTGAATCTCATTCAGGAACCGAATCAATAGTGAGACAAAGTGTTAGCAAAATGATGTCGCAACAACTAAATAATTTAGCTGGAAATCTTATAGAAGGTGTCGAACTTGATTTTGATTTAGAAGCATCGGATGATTACACAACTGGAACTCGAGAAAATAGAACTGATTTAAATGTTGGTGTTTCTAAAAGATTGCTTGATGACAAATTAAAAGTTACTGTGGGCAGTAGCTTTGGTATCGAAGGACCAGTACAAGCAAATAGAGAAACAACCAACATTGCAGGCGATGTTTCATTAGACTATCAACTTTCAAAAGATGGACGATACATGCTAAGAGCTTATAGAAAAAATGAATATCAAGTAGCGCTACAAGGACAAATTATTGAAACTGGTGTTGCCTTTATTATTACCATGGATTACAATAAGTTTAAAGAACTTTTTCATCACTCAGAGGAAGAAAAAGAAATGATAAACAATATGAAAAAGAAAAAAAGAAGAGAAAAAAGAGAAGAAAACATAAAAAATTAAAAAACATTTCTCTTCAAAAAAGATAAAAAGCAAAGGATATGAGAACCAAAAAACTATATTATTTTCTTTTTTTAGTAGCATTACTAACCACTTGGTCATGCAGTAATACGCGCCATTTACCTGAAGGCGAATTATTATATGTAGGAGGAAAAGTAAAAGTGATTGATTCTTCTATTTCTCGTAACGAACGTAAAGCATTAGAAAAAGAACTTAAAGGAATTTTACGTCCCAAACCAAATTCTAAAATTCTTGGTTTACGTGTAAAATTGTTTTTTTATAATTTAGCTGGCGAACCCAAAAAAGAGAAAGGAATACGATATTGGTTGCGAAATAAATTGGGAGAACCACCTGTTTTATTCAGTCAAGTTGATTTAGGATATTCAAGAAATCTCATACAAAATTATTCAGAAAACCGAGGTTATTTTAAAGCACGAGCTTCTGCAGATTCTACAAAAAGAGGCAAACGGGTAACTGCAGAATATGAAGCCTATCCTGGTAAACAATATCGTATAAAAGAAATTAAATTTCCTGCAGATTCATCAGCTTTAAGTAAAGCCATTTTCTTAACTCAAGACAAAACACTTCTTAAAAATGGTGATGGATATGATTTTAATACCATAAAAGCCGAACGTAACCGAATTGATGCTCGATTAAAAGAACAAGGTTATTATTATTTTGGACCAGATTATCTAAAAATACAAGTAGATAGCACAGTTGGAAACTATCAAACCGATTTAATAATAAAAGTAAAAGAAGAAACTCCTGAACAAGCAAAAAAGGTATATACTATTGGTAAAATTATAATTTATCCAAATTATTCGCTTAAAGAGGGAAATCGTAAAATAAATCAACTTGAAAAAGACACTACAGCCGTTGAATATTATCATGATTTTACAATAATTGATAAAGATAAATTATTTAATCCTCGTATTTTTGATAGAACTCTCTACTTTCATAAAGGCGATTTATATAACCGAACAAACCATAACCTGTCATTAAATCGTTTAGTTAATTTAGGAACTTTTAAGTTTGTGAAAAATCAGTTTAAAGTTTCAGATTCAATTGATAATGTATTGGATACTTATTATTATTTAACACCACTAAAAAAGAAATCAATTAGGGTTGAAATATTAGGAAAAACAAATTCTGCAAATTATACAGGTTCCGAATTAAGCTTAAATTGGAATAACCGTAATACTTTTAAAGGAGCGGAACTTCTTGCATTTTCCCTTTTTGGAGGAATGGAATTTCAAATTTCTGGACAAAATAATGGTTATAACATATATCGTATAGGTTCTGAAGCCAGTTTGATTTGGCCGCGATTTATTGCTCCATTTAAACTAAAATCTTCTAGTGGGTTTGTACCAAAAACTAAAGCTACAATTGGATACGAATTTCAAAAAAGAGAACAATTATATGCGCTCAACTCATTTAAAGGTTCATTTGGTTATTTGTGGAAAGAAAATATCCGAAAAGAGCATCAATTAAACATAACTAATATTAATTATGTTAGTCCAAATAATGTAACACCTTTATATAAAAATCAAATTGCTCTTAATCCTACTTTAGGAAAAGTTATTGAAAAACAATTAATTTTTGGTCCCTCTTATTCGTATACTTACACTAATACAACAGAAACAGCTAAAAAACATACTGTATATTATAAAGGAACGTTTGATACATCAGGAAATTTAGCTGGTATATTATCAAATGCTAATGTAAAAAAAGGAGATACAACAAAAATCCTTAATGTAGCATTTAGCCAATTTATAAAAATTGAGAATGACTTTCGTCATTACATAAAACTGGGACCCGAATCTCAACTGGCAAGTCGAATTATTGTTGGTGTTGGATATGGTTATGGTAATTCAACAGAACTACCTTTTATCAAACAGTTTTTTATTGGTGGAACAAATAGTATAAGAGCATTTAGAGCGCGATCTATTGGGCCTGGCTCCTACTTTTCTGAAACAGAAAATAATTCGTTTTTACCTGATCAATCGGGAGACATCAAATTACAATTTAATGTGGAATATCGAACAAAGTTATTCAGTATTGTAAAAGGCGCTGTTTTTGTAGATGCTGGAAATATTTGGCTCATGAATAAAAATAACGAAAAACCAGGCGCTGAATTTTCTAAAGAATTTATGAAACAGCTAGCTGTAGGAACCGGACTAGGATTGCGTTTTGATCTTTCTTTCCTACTTTTAAGAACTGATCTTGCCTTCCCAATACGTAAACCTTATTATGAAGACAACCAAAGATGGGTGCTAAATGAAATTGATTTTGGCAATAGTTCATGGCGTAAAGAAAACCTAGTCTTTAATTTAGCAATTGGATATCCGTTTTAAATCCTCTCCTTTTTTTTAGTAAACTAACAATTTTGAAATTAATCTCAAAAATTGTGTAAGAATCTAATAGTACCTGTTTTATAATTTTGAAATATCAAAAGTTTATAAACAATTGTATTTTCAAATAATTTAAAAACAGAAAAAAAGATGAAAAAGTTTGTATTAATGCTACTTTTAGTAGCCACCTATGTTCCTATGTTAGCACAAGACCCTAAACTAGTTATCAGCGATAAAGATGGCTGGCATAAAATAGGCGAAACGAAAGTTGATTTTAAAAATGAAACAGATCAAATTTTAGTTATTGGGGCTAACCGTTTTTCTTCAATCAAAATCAAAGTAACAGATGGTTCAATTAACATGGAATCTTTTGTAATTTATTTTGATAATGATGAGAAAAAAACCGTTACACTGAAAAAAGAATTTTATACTCCTGGTGAAACGCAAGAAGTTACTTTTGGTGGCGAAAAAAATGTTCAAAAAATTGAATTTAGATATAAAAGTCTAGATAAAAACACGGACAAAAAAGCTCATGTAGAATTATGGGGATTTAAAACAAATCCAAAAAAATAACCTGAAGAAATATTGTTTGTTTTAAAAAATTAAGCCAATGCCTTGGACTAAAAAGAAATATCCGAATGCTATGAAAAATCTTCCTAGTAAAGTGCGCAATAAAGCGATTGAAATTGCAAATGCTATACTAAAAACGGGTAATTTAGATGAAGGTGCCACAATTGCAACAGCAATAAGTAAGGCTAAGGAAACAATAGCTAATTTAGGTAAAAAAAAGAAAAAATAATGTAGATCATTAGAAAATAACTTTCTCTAATTTTAAAAACAATGGTTATTTTGATAGTATTTTTTGTCAGTAAAATCACAAAGTAATCTGAGATAATAATAAAATTGAGAAAAGTGGGAAAGCTTAGCATATGCTAAGCTTTCTTTTTTTGTCTAATCGCAAATAAAAGAAGTATAATCCCGCATAATCTAAGATTAATAGTGAAAAATGCTATAAATAGTGAGGTAATAAAATTATATAAATAAGACTTATTATAGTGTAAGAGCTAATCGATACTTAACAATTAATTTTATATCAAACATTAAAATAAATTAATATGAAAAATCGAATTAAATTATTAGCATTGGCATTGGTCATCAGTTTTGGATTTTTTGCAGTTTCATGCAATAATGATGATGACAATGGTGGAGAAACAATTGCTCCGTTAGTTGGAAAATGGAAAATTAGTAAAGTAGGTACCACAGTTGGAGGTACAGAAACTTTAATTGATGCACCTCAAAATCAATCTGGGTGTGAAAAAGACTATATTGATCTAAATACTGACAACACTGTTGTACAAGGAGATTACGATTCTACAATTAGCGAATGTGCACTTACTACTCAAGAAGGAATATACTCAAGATCCCATAATAATTTAACGAGAGTAGTAAATGGTGTAACAACTGTTCAAGATATCGAAAATCTTACCTTTAGTCAATTAAAACTTAAAGATGCGAGTGGTAACATTGAAGTTTACATTAGATAAATTTTAGTCAGTTTTTAAGTTAAAAAAGGAAACAACTCAAAAGTTGTTTCCTTTTTTTAATAGTTGTATAATATCAGGAATATATTGAAAAAGAATCATAAGAAATTTTGCATTAAGTTCCTGTTTCATCATTAGGTGCATCCACTGGCTTTGATTGAGGTGAACCTATTTGTCTGAGATAAATAGATAAAACTATTATGGTAAAAACAGATAAAAATTCACTTTGCCAATTCTGAAATGATTCAAACCACAATCGCGCACTAAATAAATATTCGCTTAATTTTTGTATTTCCTCACCCTCTATTTTTCTATGTAAATTTTCATCTTTCTAACTTCCGTAAATGTGTATCACAAAAGAAAACATAAACAAAAATAGTAACGCCAACGTTAGAGAACGTTTATATAAAAACAATATCACACCTCTTTTCTTTACTGGCCATGGAGCATTTTTACGTTTTATATATGGTTCTTTATCCACCTCATCACTTACATCAAACTTTTTTGATTCAGAAGATCCTTTTTGTTTTAAAAAAATAGTGAACCATACAAACATTGCCATTTGTAGAAATTCACTTTCCCAATTTTCAAAAGTAGATTGTATAAAGTGTCCAGAAACCAAATAATTTCTCATATCAACTACTTCTATACCTTTTGAATGAAGCTCTGAATTATAAACTTTAATGCCAGTAATTATTTGACCTATAAAAGCAATAGCAAAAAATAATAAAAATACTATGGACAAACTATTATTAAAAATAAATTTTTTCATCTCCATTTTTTTGTTTGTTATCAAAGTTTAGAAAGGATGTTTAGAGCGAAAATAAATATGAAATCATTCATCTTTAAAAATCAAAAAGCCTGCACATATAAGATGTAACAGGCTCTAAGAGTTTTTCTCCTTCCTTTTTTAGCAATTTATTTATCTAGGTCAGCTGCGTCAAAATTAATAGAATTATAAGCGTTTTCAGTTAAGGCTACATCTGCTTCCTTTTCTTCTTCCAATGTTTCTATTAATAAATCCGCCACTTCGTCTTCCCCTAATGTTGAGGCAAAAGCCACCAATGTGCCGTATGTGGCAATTTCATAATGCTCAATTTTTTGTGAGGCTGCAATAATACCCGCATCACGCACCGGTCCCGGTTCTGTTTCTTCAAGAATACTTTCTCCCTCTTTTATTAAACCTTCCATGGCTTCACATTTGCTTGCTGAAGCTCGTTCTCCTAAATTGGCAAAAACATCCTCTAGTCTTGTTACTTGTTTTTGTGTAACTTCAATATGCTCTTCAATTGTTGAAATTAAATCACTATTAGTTGCGTTTTTAGCCATTTTAGGTAATGCCTTTGTTAATGCTTTTTCAGCCCAGTAAATGTCTTTTAATGAATCTATGAAAAGCTCTCTAAGACCTTCTGCTGCATTTTGACTCATCTTTACTTTACCTGTCTTCTTTTTTGAATCATTTTTATTATCTGATTCTTTATTTTTTGATTCCATTGGATACTATTTTAAATTGATTAAATTTTACTTTAAAGTAATGACTAAAGAAAACCAACCACAGAAGTTTAAGTTTTACTTTAGTCATTAATGCGAATAAAAACTAAACATGATTAGAAATTCTTAAATAACTATGTGAATCATAGATTATCTGAAGTTGGATTTTGACGTTGACGTTTTTGATTTTGCTCTAAAAATTCATCTTGATCAGTATCTAGAGTTTCATCAAATTCATCCCCCATATCTTCTCTATTTTCGTCTCCACGTTCTCTTGGATTATTGGTATCCATAATATCACGGTTAGTAGAAGATCCTGGTAAATCTGAATCATAACCAGTATTATTTCCATCATTGGAGTTTGATCTGCTATCAGTTGGCGAATTTGGATTGTTATTTCCTAAGTTTCTAGAACGGTCAGAGTTTACATTTTCATCCTCATTATTAAAATTAGAATCATTTGCTCTTCCTGTGTTTTTGCGGTTATCATTATTGAAATTGCCGCTTTTTTGATTTTCCATAATACTTTTTTTTAATGGTTAAACACTAATCTTTATCTGATTTTGATTTTGAATCTTTATCAGATCCTTTAGAATCAGATTTTTTTGCAGTAGTTTTTCCTGCATTTCCTTTTGCTCCTGAACCTTTGTTGTCAGAACCTTTGTTGTCAGAATTCTTTTTAGAACTTTCCATAACATTAAAATTTAATTGGTTATATATATTACAAATTTAGAATGTCTGGGTTCGTTCACTTTGCAGAATTTCATATTAATCTTACATAATTATTACATAACCAATAGATTATGAAAAAGTTTTATACAACTTCAATAATTATATTTATTAACAAGGTTTAAAGATTTTAAAATTTGAGACAAAAAAAATAGAAAAGTGTTGACAAAGAACAACAGTATCTTACTTATATAAAATTTGGCAATTGCTACAAAAAAAGCTTCTCCGCTTCTTATTTCCGGTATATTTAAGTTGCAAAGGAATTTGACAGTTTTGACATATTTTTTTTGTGTGAACAAGCCAATGATCTCTTAATACATAATTTCTTTTCCATTCTAGAAATTCAAAACTGTAAAGCGAGCATTCTTTTATCGTTTGATTCAGTTTTCGTAATGGAATATTTTCAACTATTGATTCAGGATGAATACGCATTCGATACAACACTTCATTTTTAATTATATTTCCAACACCCGAAAAGATTTCTTGTTCTAATAAAGCATCACAAATCATATTATCACGAATTTCTTTCAGTTTTTGCTTTGCCTTTTTTGGATTCCATTGCTCATTCATTACATCTGCAGCCCAGTCATAATGTAAATTTATATCGCCTTCTAAAAATTTTATAGAACAACTATATAAATTAATTTCTCCATTTTCAAACTCCAAACTTAGTCGTGGTGTAGCATTATCCTTTTTTTCATTGATTCTATAGGTGCCAAACATTAAAAAATGTACCTTAAGTGTAAAGTTGCTAAAACAAATCAAAAAATGTTTTCCCCAGCTTTTAAAGGAAATAACTTTTAAATATTTTAATCGATGAATATCAATTTTGCTATTCCCTTCAACAGCAAGGATAGTTTTTCCAACAAATTGCTGGACTAACTCTTTTAAAATTACTATTGATGGACCCTCAGGCATTTTGACATTTGTTATTATTTTAATCGAAAACCTAATTTTATTCCAAGGCGGAAATCAGGAAATATTCGAGTTCCTGTTAAGCGAATAATATCTTCCTGAATAGGACAATCTCCTTCTTCTCCAGTAAGAATTCCATCACTTTCTTCTCCGGTTAAATTGGAAAAAGAACGAATGTGTCGAATTCCTATTCCACAATACCATTCTAAAAGAAAATTTTCTCCAATATTTTTAAGATTACCATATTTGAATACGGCAGAATGTATAATTCGCTTCATACCATATTGTTTTTCATATGTATCAGCTTCCATTCGTATACTATCTCTCATTTCATAAGTTTGGTTCTTATATTGATATTCTAATGCGATATACTTACCAAAACAATTTTGTTTATTTAGATAGTATTTTACAATAGGTCGAATTAAATATCCATTAGGATTTATTTTTGTTGATTTCAAATAGGTAAGATAGGAACCACCTTCTAATCCAAACGAGACATTTTGATGAAGTTTAATTTCAGAACCTATTCGAACAGAAGCTCCATCATAAATATCAATCAAAGCTAGCGGTGCCAATGTTACGATGAAATTATTTTCTTTATTTTGAGCTAATAATGAAGTAAAGAAAAAAGTGAAAATAAAAGATATGTAGGTAGTCTTAGAAAATAATTTTAGAGTCATAAATCAAATAATAAAATTGACTACCAAAGATCATTATATAGAAAACCTAACTTTTATATAATTTTAAATATTTCTTATACAATTACGATGTTATGATGAAAGAAACTTCTTGTGATTACCCTTTAAGTTCAAAAATTAAAAAAATTATTTTAAGCCAATCTTATTCAAATTACTTTCAGCTGGACCGTTTATTACAGTTCCATCACACGCAAATCTGGATCCATGACAAGGACAATCAAAAGATTTTTCGTCAGAATTCCATTTTACGATACAACCTAAATGAGGACAAACTGCTGAATATGCAGCTAACGAATTATCGTAATCTCTATATACAGCAATTTTCTTTAAACCTAAAGTAATAATACCGCCTTCCCCATTATCTAATTGAATTGTATTTTTTAAATCTGATTCTTTAATCCAATCCAAAATTTGGGCTGCCATATTACCGGCTTCTTTCAAAAAATCTCCCGAAGTTTTCCAAGTTATTCGATTTGGATCATAAATTTCTTCCCATTTATTTTTAATTCCACAGATCATATCACTTATAATCAAGGCGCCAATAGTAGCATGAGTCATTCCATTACCCGAATCTCCGGTTATAATATAAATGTTATCATCACCTGGGTTTTTACCCATAAATCCTAATGTATCAATTGGTTCAATTATTTGTCCTGACCATTTATAGGAAATATCTCCTAGCATTGGGAAAAAATTTTTCGTCCAAGCTTCTAATCTCATGTATCTTTCATTTGCAGAAAAATCTTCTTCATCTAATTGTCCTGTTTTGTGATCTTCACCACCTGAAATGAGTAAATCATAATTTTCATCATAGTTTTCAATACGCACATAATGATAAGGCTTTGTTCTTAATTTAGATTTATAATCTCCTGTATCCCACCATAAAGAATAAGGTAAACATCCCTTTGGTATTTTACCCGCAATTACATAAGTTCGATAAGCATATTGTTTGGTATGCATTTGTACCAAATTGTTTATTGGACTATTAGTTGCTACCACAATATGATTGGCTAAAAATGTATAACCATTAACTTCTGCACCTTTATCTGAAATATTTTGTGCATGTGCACATTCAAATATAACACCACCTAAAGAAACAATTGCTTTGGCTAGTCCGTTGAGATATTGGAGAATATGAAATTGAGCTTGATTACTAAATTTTAAACAACGAATTTCTTCACCACCGTTTAAACCTGGTGTTGTATTTAATATTTCCGTTGGAAGTCCAGCATTTTGTGTCGCTTCAAATTCTCTATCCAAACTTTCTTCTTTATCGGTTTCATCTAAGAATAAATATCCTGCAATTCTTTTAAATGAACAATTGATATCTAAAGTCGTAACTATTCTTTCTATTTCATCAATGGCTTCTGTATGACTTAAAGCAACTTGTTTTGTTATTTCTTTACCAAAAACATTTTCAAGGTAATAATAGCGATTATCGAAAGCATTACTTAAATGAGCTGTTGTTCTTCCCGATTCACCACTTCCAATGAATCCATCTTCAACTACAACCACTTTTTTACCACTTTTTAATAATTTATATGCTGTGGTTAATCCCGCAATACCTCCACCAATTATAAGAACCTCAGTATGGATATTTCGATCGGGAGTTTCAAATGCTTCTTTAGCACTAGAATCAATCCAGAAGGAAACATTTTCTCCTGAACTTTCTGTTCCTTTTTTTAGTGGCGATTTAAACTTATTCATTTGCTTTTTATTTTATTATGAAGAATACCAATAACGTAGAATAAAGCTAATGAGATAATTCAAAAACTATTTTCAATTTCCTTTTTTTAAGTTATATAATTACGAAAATGCTTTTAGTCAACCAATTATAATTTTGCAACACATGTTTGAAATTCTGTAAAATTTTATCTCTCTTCAACAAGTAATTTTACACTATTAACAAAAAAAATGAAAAATTATGGTACTAGAAAAAAATCACACAGAAGGTGCAACTGCTAAAGCAATAGAAAAACAGACTTCAAAGTTGCCATCCGATTTATTTTTGTATGCTTCATTAGCTGCAATGGGAACTTCCTTAACTTTAAAACTAATGGGCGAAAAAGACAAAGCGTTATTTGTTGGCCAATGGGCAGCTCCTTTCCTATTACTTGGTATTTATAACAAACTTGTAAAATTAGAAGGACATGATGCTCATGATAAAAACCTTGACAATGGTGATATGTCCGATGAAGATGATGATGATAATGATGATTTCAATTCCAGAAATCAATATAGCGGATCAGGAGACTTAAATCTTGGTAAAAAATAAAATATTTTGGTTTTAAATAACAAAAAAGAGATGTTTTTGACATCTCTTTTTTTTTTGTGAATATTTTATGTAAATGGATAAGAGGCTACAATAAGATAAACAATTAGTAAAATGCTCATTGTAAAAATAATTACTGTTAACATAGTAACCAGTAAAGTAGAATATAGATATTCTCCTTTGTTGAGTAATCTAAAAGTTCTTTGATAATGCCAATATGAAAGCAATATGGTTAAAGCTCCTGTTATCACCAAAGCAATTCCTATTGCAATAGAATATCCATTATTAGGGATAGTGGAATCTTGAAAGAACTTAGCGGGTAATTGTTTCACAAACAGCGAAAATTTAACCGTTACAAAACCAAAAACCATAATTCCTATACCCGTTCGAATCCATGCTAAGAAAGTTCTTTCATTAGACATGTGTTCATTGCTCAGTTCTTTTTGTTTATTATTCATACTATGGTTTTAAAAATCTACTATTTTTTTCAAGTGAAGTTCTCTATCATAATAACAATCTTGTATCGACTTTAATAGCATAGGATTTTTAACCGCTTGAACAAATTCATCCCATGTTGCTTCAGGAATTAGGCATTTCAAAGGTTGATGTGTAACTAAAACATTAGGAACATTTACTTTTATTAGTAAATCCCATTCTTTATAATACGTTAAAATATCGTTTGGATATACCATTTTTCTTGATGTTCCTTCATCAATAGCAAGAAAAGGTTTTTCTACATTCAAATAACCATAATCATCTGTTAATTCTTCTCCTGGATAAATATCTCGAATAGCAATTTCAAAATCATAAGGTGTACTGAAACAACTTGGAGTAAAACTATGATTTACGTATTTTCCATTATCCCAACACAATATTTGTTGCCCTTGATTATTAGTAAAACAATACTTATCTAAAAACAGTTTTGTTATAGGATTAAAATTTGCTGTTTGTTCTTTGGTAAAAATCTGATCCAATTCATCTTGAACCCAAGTAATAGTTCCTTTTGGAATGAATTGAGTAGCCACAAGCCCATACCCTTTTTCTCTACTGATGAATTCCACTTTTGTATTTGGATGTATCATGCTTTTATAGTTTTTAAGCATTCATAATCGTATACCTGTTTTCTCAATCCACTACTTGAAAAACGATGATTTCGCTTATTATAAATAAGTTTAATGCCATTTTTTTCACAATATTGTCTTCCGGTGAAAGGTTTATCTTTATATTCATCTCCAAGTATTCTAACATCAATAGGAAAACTTTGAAGAATATCTTCTAAATCTCGTTCTGTTGCATATGGAACAACTTCATCAACAAACTTGCACCCTTTAAGTTGAATATAACGCTCCACAATAGTTTGTGTAGGCTTATTTTTCTCTGGTCTATCAATGGTAGGATCTGTTTGTAAACCTACAATTAGGTAATCACAATACAATTTGGCTTCTTCAAGCATTTTTATGTGACCTGCATGAAGTAAATCAAACGTACTAAAAGTTATCCCCACAATACTTTTTTTTGTCTCCATTTTTATCGTTTTCATTTTATAAAAATTCTATGATTAATGACTTTTTTTCTGAATCGTTAAAAACACTCTGTGATTGTTTTAATGCATTGATATAGTCATGATATGGAATTCTATTCCCAAATTCATCTAAATCCCAAATTCCGCAATTACAATAACTAGTTAAATCATCCCAATCAGGTCTATCCGTTACAGGATAAATACAAATTCCTCTTAAATCCACACCTTTTTTTTGTGCCAGTAAACATTCAGAAGTAATTTCTTCGAGCCATTTAATTCTTGAGTTTCCAAAATGACCTGTTTCTGAAAGAAAAAGAGGTTTCTTATATCGATGATACGCTTTTTCTAATAAAGAAGATAAAGAAACTCGTTGCTTAATTGTTGTTTCTGGCCACTGCAGAGGCTCACCATCTAATATCCATTGGCAATTCCAATAATAATTGAATCCAAGTATATCTAAAAAGGTTTCTTTTCCACCTAATTCTGGACACATTCTTCCTGCTATGATATCCATAGCTTGAAATTGATTTTCATCTACTTCTTTAACCTTTTCAATATCCTGATTAAGATTAGCATGAATTTTAATTAAAGGTTCAACAAGAATAATTCTGCAATCAGGATCAATTTGTTTCATTTTTTTTATACCAATAATAGCCGCTTTACACAAATGATATTTAATATCCCAACCACTATTTACTGCAAAAGGTACTGTTCCTCTAACATCACCTGAATGCCAAGAAAGAAAACTAATTTCATTAATAGGAACCACAAACAATGCTTGCTTGGCGTGTTCATTATAAAAAGTAACAAAGGCTTCACATAATGCTTCAAAACGTTTACAAAACTGAGGATGAGTTGGAAAAAGTCCATCAGGATAACCAAAATGAATTAAATCCCAAATTTGTTGTATTCCATATTTTTCAGCAGCAATCATTCTTTGATGTACTCCACTAAAATCAAAAGTATGTGGATATTTTTCAACATCACTCCAACAAATTCCTTCTCGAACTGTTTTAATTCCTAATGCAGATAGAGCTTCATAGTCTTCTTCAACCCGAGTATCATGTTGCGTTTCTTTTAGTAAATTAACTCTTTCACCAGAACGATTTATATGATCTGCACATTCGTAACCTCCCATAAAAAAAGTAGTAAAAAGTGCCATTTATCCCGCTGTTTTATAATTATTACTTTCTAACATCTCAAATAAATCTAAAGCATTTTTAAAGGCTTCATCCATATTAAAATATTTATAATTCGCTAATCTTCCCACAAAGTGAACATCAACTAATTTGTCTGCCTCTTCTTTGTATTTAGCATAAATTTCTTGATTTCGTGGATTTGGAACAGGATAATAAGGTTCTCCTTCATCCACCGTAAATTCCTTTACAATGGTGGTTTTATCCGATTTTTGATTTCCAAAATGCTTGTATTCTACTATTCTTGTAAAATCGACTTCCATACCTGGATAGTTTACCACCGAATTTTCTTGAAAGAATTCACAGTCATGGGTTTCACTCACAAAATTTATTGAACGATATTCTAACTGTTCAGAAAGACTATGTTTGAATTCAAAAAAACGATCAACAGGACCTGTATAAAATATTTTTTCGAAGTTTTTATACTGTTCTTTAACATCAAAGTAATCGGTTCCTAATAAAATGGTAATGTTTGGGTGACTCAACATTTTTTCAAACATTTGTGTGTAACCGCCTTTAGGAAGTGCTTGATAGCTATCAGAAAAATAACGATCGTCATAATTATTTCTAACGGGAATTCGCTCTAAAACTGATGCATTCAATTCTGCAGGATACTTGTCCCATTGCTTCTTGGTATAATATTTAAACATTTTTTCATATAAAACCTGGCCCACTCTATTTAAAACTGCTTCTTCCCCATTTGAAGGATTGGAAAAGGGAATACGATTTTCTTCTAACCAATTATTCATTTCTTCTTCAGTGGAAATGGAAGTATCAAACAAGGTATTAACGGTTGTAATATTAACTGGAATAGGAACCGTTTTTTCGTCTACCCTAGCAATTACTTTATGTTCCCAAGGATACCATTCAGAAAATCGGTTTACATATTTCCAAACCATTTCATTATTGGTATGAAACAAATGAGCTCCATACTTTGATACTAATATTCCGTTTTCATCTACATAATCATAACAGTTTCCTGCAATATGATTACGTTTTTCTAAAATGAGTACTTTTTTTCCTTTGTTTGCATATCGTTCTGCTAAAACAGCACCCGAAATTCCAGCTCCTATAATTAAAATATCAATAGTTTTCATTTGCAAAATTTTTAATTACTAACTTCATTTTCTCTACCGTACTATTCCAAGAGGTTTTATTTAAAATTTCACTATATTCAATTCGCATTTGTGAAAAGTTATTCTCATTTAGTAAATTGGAAATAGATTCGCAAAACTCCTCTGCTGTCTCTACTAAATGAACACAATTGCTATAATCGCTAACAACGTCTTTAATTTTGGTAGAGATAATGGGTTTTCCAGCCGCCATATATTCTAAAGTTTTTGTGGGACTTATGTATTTTGTAGCATCATTTAAAGCAAATGGCATCATTGCAATATCAAAAGCTTTTAAAAAATTAGGCAATTCATTATATGATTTCATCCCTAAATAATGAATATTGTCTTCTTTTGGAAGGTCTGATTCTTCAATTTTAGCAAATGGCCCAATCATAACAAATGAAACATGAGGCATTTTTTTTGCTGCATTATGCAATAAATCTAAATCAATACGTTCATCAATAACACCAAAATACCCTACTATCGGAGAAGACAAAGTTGCAATTTCGCTTGATACTTCAATACCATTTAATGCTGTAGCAAAATGAGACTCATCTACAGAACTAGGAAAACAATACACATTAGGATGTAGTTGTTTTTTTGAATCATATAGTGATTTTCCACCTGTAAAAATTATATCGGCATTTACAATAAGACATTTTTCGTCTGCTATAAGTGATGCCGGAGCTCCTTTGAATAAAGATAATTCATCCATACAATCATATACAATGGTATCAAAAGAAAGATATTTTAATACCGGAATAAAAGAAGGAGAATAAAACCATCCTACAGGAATTGTTTTGTTTTTTATATACTGAGGAAATAATGCTACCATGGAAGCTATATCTCTAACTTTTAGCTGCAAAACATGAAGATTTTCAGTTATTTGTATAAGATTTTCCGAATTCTCATCTTCTTTTTTATAATCTATAGGTTCTTCTATAAATAATATTTTCATAGATTGAGCCATTCGGCTTATAATATGTTGAGGTCTTTGATATACAAATTGCCATCTTAAATGACAAAATACAACCATATCATAATACTGTGGTGTTTCATGTAAGCTTAAATCATGTAAAGATGATCGCTGTTGAGTATGTTTTAAATTTTTAATCATAACGCTTTTTTAAAGTATAAGTTAACTATTTTTCTAGGTGAATTGAGTTATCAATTCTGTTCCTGAAATGTAAAATTAACTGATAAGCGAAGCTTAAATTTTATATAATTGCTCTTTACTTTTATACAATTTTTCTTAAAGCATTTTTTAAAATTAAATTCAGAATCAATCAAAAGACATTAGCTAAATTCGATATTAAAAAGGGATATTTTATTTGAAACTGATTTTACCACTCGCAATCATCCATTAGTTGATTGCATTTAAAGATTGTTTATTTCATTTAAAATTAAAGTAGCAACAGTATTTATGGCTTTTTTTACAATTTCTTGTGGACTACCGTCTAATAAAATTCGTTGGGAAAGTGTAGTATGTGGAAAGATAATATGTATAAAAATTGTTCCAACAGGTTTTTCTGGAGTTTCGCTACCTCCAGAAGTTGTAAGACCTGTTAAAGCCACACAGACATCTGCTACAGAAAATTTACAAAAATTTATAGCCATTGCTTTTGTAACTTCGGCCGACTCAGGTGTGAAAACTTCTATTAAGCCATGGGGAATTTCAAGGATATTTTCTTTAAAACATATATCATAACAAACAACGCCGCCCATTAATATTTTCCCCGAACCAGGAACAGTAGAAAATTCATAACACATTTTTCCAGCAGAAGCACTTTCTATAAATGCAATGGTCCATTTTTTTTCAACAAGAGCTTGAGTACATGCTATAACTTCAGATGATGCCATAATTAATTTAAGGTATATTTTAACACGAATTAGTTAAGATTAAAGGACATTTTACAGTTTATTTATTCTATAATATTGAATGCAAAATTACCTCTGAGTAACATCAAGGATGTTATAACATTTTTATTAAAGGTTATATTTTTTATTTATTCAAATAAAAGTTAAATCTGATAAAAACGAAAACTAATGATTATATAAGGATTATTCTATACATAAAAAAAAAGCCTGCAAACAATAGTTTACAGGCTTCTAAATTTGGGTAAATAAGGCGTTACTTCTTTAAATCAAAACGATCTAAATTCATAACTTTTGTCCATGCAGCAACAAAGTCATTCACAAATTTTTGTTTGTTATCATTTTGTGCATAGACTTCAGCAATTGCTCTCAATTCTGAATTGGAACCAAAAATTAAATCAGCACGAGTAGCCGTCCATTTTAGTTCGTTTGTTTTCATATCGCGACCTTCAAAAATTTCTTGATCATTTGATGTTGCTTTCCATGTAGTTCCCATTGCTAATAAATTGACAAAGAAATCGTTGTTTAATTTATCTTTATTAGTAGAGAAAATTCCGTGTTTAGAACCATCATAATTTGCATTTAACGCTCTCATACCTCCAATTAATACAGTCATTTCTGGAGCAGTTAAAGTCAATAATTGTGCTTTATCTACTAATAATTCTTCAGTTGAAACCGTATATTTAGTTTTCAAGTAATTACGGAAACCATCTGCTTGAGGCTCTAAAACTGCGAATGATTTTACATCGGTCTGTTCTTGAGAAGCATCCATTCTACCTGGTGTGAAAGGTACTTGAACATTATAACCTGCATTTTTTGCTGCTTGCTCAACACCAACATTTCCAGCCAAAACAATTAAATCTGCAATAGAAATTTTCTTGTCTTTAGATTTCGAATTAAAATCAGTTTGGATTTTTTCTAAAACTGATAAAACACGATTCAATTGAGTTGGATTATTTACTTCCCAACTTCTTTGTGGTTCTAAACGAATTCTTGCTCCGTTGGCTCCTCCTCTTCTATCAGAGCATCTGTAAGTTGATGCTGAAGCCCATGCCACAGAAACCATATCTTGAATACTTAATCCTGAAGCTATAATTTGAGTCTTTAATCCCTTAATCTCTTTTTCAGTAACTAATTTATGATTTACAGCAGGAATAGGATCTTGCCAAATTAAATCTTCTTTTGGTGCTTCTGGTCCTAAATAAGTAGTTTTAGGTCCCATATCGCGGTGCGTTAATTTGAACCATGCACGAGCGAAAGCATCATTAAACGCATTTTCATCAGCTAAAAAGCGTCTTGAAATTTTCTCATAAATAGGATCATAACGTAACGATAAATCAGTAGTTAACATGTAAGGCTTATGCATTTTGTTTTTGTCGAATGCATCTGGAATAATCTTATCATCTGTTTTTGCAATCCATTGTTTAGCACCTGCTGGACTAGTCGTTAATTCCCAATCATATTTAAACAAGAATGTTAAATAATCGTGACTCCATTTTGCTGGAGTTGATGTCCAAGTTACTTCTAATCCTGAAGTAATAGCATCCGTACCTTTTCCAGATTTATAGCTACTTTTCCATCCAAAACCTTGTTCCTCAATTGGAGCTGCTTCTGGGTCAGGTCCTACATGTTTAGCATCGCCAGCGCCATGAGTTTTTCCTAAAGTATGACCTCCAGCAATTAAAGCAACAGTTTCTTCATCGTTCATTCCCATTCTACCAAAGGTTTCACGAATGTCTTTAGCCGCTAAAACCGGATCCGGATTTCCATTTGGACCTTCTGGGTTTACATAAATTAATCCCATTTGAACAGCTGCTAAAGGGTTTTCTAATTTTCTACCTTCTGAATAACGTTTGTCATCTAACCATTTTGTTTCTGGCCCCCAATATACATGCGATTCTGGTTCCCAAACGTCTTCTCTACCTCCCGCAAATCCAAACGTTTTGAATCCCATCGATTCTAAAGCTACGTTACCTGTTAAAATCATTAAATCAGCCCAAGATATTTTATTACCATATTTTTGTTTAATTGGCCATAACAAGCGACGTGCTTTGTCAAGATTTCCGTTATCAGGCCAACTATTTTGTGGCGCAAAGCGTTGTTGACCGGCACGAGTTCCTCCTCTACCATCTCCTGTTCTGTATGTTCCCGCACTATGCCATGCCATACGAATAAACAATCCTCCATAATGACCAAAATCAGCTGGCCACCATTCTTGAGATTGTGTCATTAATTCGCGTAAATCTTTTTTTAGCGCTTCATAATCTAATGATTGAAAAGCTTTAGCATAATTAAAATCAGTTCCCATTGGGTCAGATAATTCAGAATTCTGGCGCAATACATTTAAATTCAATTGATTTGGCCACCACTGTTTGTTTCTATCCACATTACTACTCCCTTTTGAAGCAGGTGTAGCTATAGAGGATTTACCATTCATATTATGGTAATCTGTAACATTTGGTCCACCATGAGAATTTTCTTTACTCACGTTAACTGTTTTACCAGTAACAGGACAAGTCATTGTTTCTTGAGCTATTGAAAATAATCCAAGAAATAAACTGGTTGTTAGTAATACTTTTTTCATAAGGCAAATTGTTTGGTTTTTGTTTTTCAAATTTCGTAGTTGTTTTGAAATATTTTAATGCCTTAAAAATGATATTTTTTATTTAAGTATAGATTTTAATTATAGTTTTACTATTAAATCAATAAGTTTTACCTATAGTGTATTTTTAAAACTAATTGCCTAATTAATTTTGTAATTTTATGCATCAATCAAAATATCATGACAGCAAAATACTCAATCGTTTTTCATCCGTCTGAAACCGTTATTGAAGAGGTTAAAGAACTCAAAGAGCAATTGAGTGCTAAAATTGGGTGGTTTCCGAGTAAGAATTCTTTAGCGCACGTGACTATTTGTGAATTTGAATACGATTTAGCTACTTATGAAAATATAAAATCCCGCATTGCAAATTATTGCCGCTATCAAAATCCTTTTGAAGTAACGTTTAATGCTTTTGGAAATTATAGAAATGGAGCGTTTTTCATTGCTCCCAATACCGAAAGCAAAATCAAAATGGCTGAAATCATGAAGGAAATTCCGAAACAAATTCAATTTCCAGTAAATCATAAAAGTTCGGAACCACATATTTCTATTGGTAGACAACTTACAGAAGCCCAACTCAAAATCGCATATAGTTTGTTTAATTCCGTAGATTTGAATTTCATTTGCGAAGGTATCACTATTCGAATTTTCAATCCCGATAGAAAACAATATGATGTCTTAGAAACAATTCCTTTTCTTAGTGAATTGGAACCCGAAAAAGAACAACTAACTTTATTTTAGTTATTCTTTCGTACTCATTTTAATCTGTAAATGATTCAATAACACTTGATATTTACTAATCTCTCGTAGAACTATTTCGTCATCAGTAGCGTCCATCATATCGTCTAAATCATCACTCACTTCAATTAGTTTAATACTGGCTTCCGAAAAATTCTTAACCGCCATGTTATCAATAATCAATTGAATCTCTTTCTTTATTTCTGAAAATTTATCTTCCATTTCAATTTTATTTTCCTCGCAACAGATTAATACTTACTGTTGCATAATCGGTTTCAGGATATTTTTTAAAGTAATCAGCATCCGAATGCAATCCAGCTTCAGCTGCAATTTTTTGTAACACTTCAATTTCTACAATAAACTGATCCGAAAATCCATGTGTAGCATCGTAAGCTGTCGCTGCTGTTTTTCCAATATTTTGTGCCGTTAATTCTGGTGCTACCGTATGCAATTCGATAATTAAAAGTCCAAATTTACGAACATACGGACTCCATTTGATAAAATGTTCCAATAAATTATCTTCAACATCGTTGTTGAAAATATGAACGCCACGATGTGAAAAAGCTCCTGTAGAGGTACTCACTCTATCTTTTATCTTATTTTTTGGTGTTTCCCAAATACGATTATGGTCTAAAAACGTACGTACATTCAACAAATCTTTCAAATCGATATTATAATTTTCTTTCAAATCGCTATTCAATAAATCCGGATTTCCAATATCGCCCCAAATAACTTTTGCCCAAATATCGGCTTTAATTAAATTAGCCCTTGTAACTTTCAATGCCGCTTGATTATAATCGGCTCCAACTAAAAACAACGGATAATCATCTAACATTTTCCCTCGTAAGGTTTGACGTTCGATGACTTCAAAAATATGTTGTAAAAAAGCGCCATTTCCGCAACCCATATCTAAAATTCCTTTCGGTTGTTCGGCGATAGGTTTATTAAAAAGTTCGATGATAATGTCGTCAATTACTTTGAAATAAGTCGCATGTGCACCACCACTTCCCCAAACATTCATTTCACGATTTACGTGAATTTCGTCTTCGTTTTTAGCTATATTTCGTAATTCACTCGCATTTCCAAACAACAAATTGTCAATATGTTTGAACATCGGAAGATACGAAACCGTTACACCATAAGCCGAAGCGCGTTTGGCAAAGAAAAAACCATCTTCTGTAAATTGATAATTATCGTTCTTTTTGGAAAACCAACCCAAATACACAAAGAAATCCAGAATCTTAGAAAATGCTTCGGGATGTTTGTGAAATTCATCTGCACGAAACGAACTTTCCATAAAATATTTGTGAAACATTCCTGTCATTCCTAAGTTGACTACAATTGGCCCCACCAAATACCCTTCGATATGCGTCAACATTTGCTCTTGAATTGTTCTTAAATTTTCGTCTTCTTCAAAATGAATATGATAATTTTCTGTGAACTTCTTTAAAATGGGTTCCAAAAGTGTAATCGATTCTGCATCTATTTTATTCGCTGTAAAAACGGAAGTTTTGGTTAACAAGTGAAATGTATCCTCATACATTGGAACAAGTGAAAAAGCAAATTCACTCGAAGGCAAAGTTGAAATCGTAACACTTCCCGATGTATTATCTAATTTGTATTTCAGAAAACCTTGTGATGCTAAAACGCGTAATGCGACATTTAAGTAGCCTTCGTTAGTTTTAAATTCGTCCGTTAATTGTGATAAAGTTGAAGTTTTTTCTCTTAAAAGATATGCTAAAACTCCTTTTTTGAACAAAGAATAAGCAACAGGAACAACAACTAATCCGTCTAAATGTCTGAAAATGGCTTCGCGTAATTGGTTTCGTTTCATCATAATTTGAGTGGTTTATTCTCAAATTTATGAAAATTCTGATTCAATTTATACTAAACTTTTTTTTATCTCAGCAAAAGAAATAGAAGTTTGAATAAGTTTTAGGATAATTTCTTTTCGAAGTTGTTCAAAATCATCAAAATCCAAATATTTCGCCCAAGTATCTGATTCTAAAATTTCTTTTATTTGTCGGATGACTTTTGCAGTTTCGGATGCATTTCGCAAAACAGCTTTTCCATCGTAGTTAGGATTGTATTTGTGTTGAAACATTACTTCTTTGGCTTCGAAATTTACTTCCACATAAAAAAAGTTATCTATTTCGTTATTTGGATAAAAATCAGTCCATTTGGCATAACCTATTCGATTTTGACTGTTATTGATTTTTGAATTGGAATTGGAAATCAAACGCCATCTACAATTCGCAGCTCTTCCCCAATGGTTGGAAATACGATAAACACCTTCCTCTGTAAAACAATATCCACTACCCGATTTACTTTTATAATGCCACTCGATATTATGAATCGCAACAGTATCGACTTCGGTAAACTCGCAAAAAGTGTGTTTATGGAAATTGGTTTTATTGTATTTTTTTAAGGTCATAAAGTGTCTATTCGATTTCTTTGTAACAAAAGTAACATTTGATTTTTAAAGAATCATCGTATCTTTACAAAAAAGGATTACAAATGAGAGATATTTTAGATCAAGCCTATAGCTATATTTTTGAGGAAGCTTTATTGGACGAAATTGCTAAAGTCGCAACTTACAAAGAATTTAAAGCCGATGATTACCTAATTGAAATTGGAGATTACATCAAAACGATGCCGCTTTTATTAACGGGTGCTATTAAAATATTGAGAGAAGATGAAAATGGTGATGAATTGTTATTGTATTTCCTAGAACGTGGCGATACTTGTGCGATGACCTTGACGTGTTGTATGGGACAATCGAAAAGTCGTATTCGTGCTATTGCTGAAACCGATGGTGCGATGTTAATGATTCCTGTAGAAAAAATGGAAGAATGGTTAACTAAATACAAAACTTGGAGAAACTTTGTGTTTGACAGCTACAATGTCCGTTTAAACGAAATGTTAGAAGCCATTGATACCTTGGCTTTCATGAATTTAGACGAACGCTTGTACAAATATTTAACTGATAAAGCAAAAGTAATTGGCGATACCGAAATCAAAAATACGCATCAAGAAATAGCTTACGAAATGCATACATCAAGAGTTGTAATTTCAAGATTATTAAAAGCATTAGAGTTGCAAGGAAAAATCAAATTACACCGAAATAAAATCGAAATCCTTCAATTCTAATGGAGATTTTAGGATATTTTGGCGCGTTGTTTATTGGATTAGTTTTAGGACTAACAGGAGGTGGTGGCTCTATTTTAACCGTTCCAATTTTAGTATACCTAATGAGCATAAATCCCGTTACAGCAACGGCTTATTCCTTATTTATTGTAGGAACAACGTCTACTTTTGGCGCTATTCAAAACTACCGAAAAAACTTAGTTGACATCAAAAACGGGTTTATTTTTGCGATTCCGTCTTTCATAGCAGTTTATTTAACTCGAAAATATATTGTACCCGAAATTCCAAAAGTCATAATCGAATCTCCTTTTCTCATTACAAAAGAAACATTCTTAATGTTGTTTTTTGCAGTGATTATGATTTTTGGAGCGCTTTCGGTATTAAAAAAGAAAAGCCAAAACACAAACAACGAAGAAAAGGGAAATCTAATTCTGATAGGAATTCAAACCTTCACCATAGGAATTATTATAGGATTAGTTGGAGCAGGCGGTGGATTTTTAATTATACCTTCACTAATATTATTCTCTAAATTACCAATGCGAAAAGCCGTTGGGACTTCCCTATTCATTATTGCCATGAACTCATTGGTAGGATTTATCGGTGATGTGCAAAATTTAATAATAGACTGGACATTTTTGTTAACGTTTTCCGCCATTTCGGTAGTGGGTATATTTATTGGAATGTACCTCACAAAATACACAAATGAAAGCCAATTAAAGAAGATTTTTGCTTACTTTGTACTACTCATGGCTGCGATTATCATGTTAAAAGAAATCTAAATGTAACTTTGAGCACAGAGGAATTAAAAATTAGAAAGTAAATTTGTAAAAAATAAGATATTATGAAAATCGAACAAATATATACAGGATGTATTGCTCATGCCGCATATTACATCGAAAGCAATGGAGAAGCAGCCATTGTTGACCCATTAAGAGAAGTGCAACCTTATATCGAAAAAGCAAATAAAGACAACGCTAAAATCAAATACATTTTTGAAACGCATTTTCATGCCGATTTCGTTTCAGGACATTTAGATTTGGCTAAGAAAACAGGAGCTTCTATCGTTTATGGTCCAACAGCAAAGCCAAATTTTGAGTGTATAATAGCCACTGATGGACAAGAATTTAAAGTGGGTGGTGTTACGATTAAAGCCATCCATACACCAGGACATACGTTAGAAAGTACGTGTTATTTAATTACCGATGAAACTGGAAAACAACACGGAATCATCACGGGAGATACTTTATTTATTGGCGATGTGGGTCGTCCTGATTTAGCTCAAGAATTAGTAGAAGATTTAACACAAGAAATTTTAGCGGGTCATTTATTCGATTCACTTCGCAATAAAATCATGCCTTTGAGCGATGATTTAATTGTGTATCCAAATCACGGTGCTGGAAGTGCTTGTGGCAAAAACATGAGCAAAGAAACGACAGATACTTTAGGCAATCAAAAGAAAGTCAATTACGCTTTAAGAGCTGATATGACGAAAGAAGAATTCATAAAAGAATTATTAGATGGACTAACGCCACCTCCTGCTTATTTTCCACAAAATGTATTGATGAACATTCAAGGTTATGAAAGTTTGGATGCCGTAATGTCAAAAGCCGAAACACCTTTACATCCTAAAGAATTTGAAGCTGTTGCGAATCAAACTGATGCCTTAATTTTAGATGTGCGAAACGAGAATGACTTCGTAAAAGAACATATACCAGGATCTATTTTCATTGGATTACACGGACAATTTGCACCTTGGGTTGGTGCATTAATTAGAGATACGAAACAACCTATATTGTTAATTACTCCAGAAGGAAAAGAAGTAGAGACCATCACTAGATTATCTCGTGTTGGGTTTGATAACACTTTAGGTTTCTTATTAGGAGGAATTGAAGCATGGAAAGCCGCAGGTTACGAGACCGATAGTATTGAATCCATTTCACCAGAAGTTTTCGCAGCACAATACGAAACTGCTCCAGTTATCGACTCAAGAAAACCAGGAGAATTTACAGCTGAACACGTGGTAAACGCTAAAAACATACCATTAGATTACGTTAACGAACAATTAGCCGAAGTACCAAAAGATGGAAAATTCTTTATTCATTGCGCTGGTGGTTATCGTTCAGTAATCATGTCATCTATTCTAAAAGCAAGAGGTTATCACAACATGATTAACGTAGAAAAAGGAATGGCCGGCATCAGAACTACTGATGTTCCATTAACAGCTTATGTTTGTCCGAGTACATTGAAATAAAATAATTTTTAGCAAAACACAAAATCCGGCTTCACAAGAGTCGGATTTTTTTATGGGCGTTCCCTCAAGGGTTGGGCTATCTCCGCACTCGCTTTACTTAAAATCCTGAGGCATTTGAAGTAAAAGCTCAAACAAATGCTCTACACAAGCTTGCGACTGACAAAGTAATCCCTAACGCGGAATTGGTTTTTAGTTGAGATTTATACTTTTTCCAGTCCCATAGGGACGATCTATTGGTAACAAAAAACCCCTCATCGTTAGATGAAGGCTTTCAAAAGACTCGAGGACTATGTCCGACTGAGCAAAGCTAAAGGCGGCGACATA
>NZ_DAIPZK010000004.1:0-221932 GCF_036782315.1 Flavobacterium sp. | reverse complement strand
TTTTTATGTTTTTGTAAATTGTTTTGAGAAAATGGTAGTTGTGCAACAGTTACCGCTGTTGTAGGTAGTTGTTATTTGTCGGTAGTGTTTTTCTTTCCTTTTTCGGGAAATAAGTTTTTAAGAACAATTACAACCATTCCAATAACATTAGCTGTAGAAGTAACAAGTAAAGCAATTAAAACATTGTCAGAAAGTTTATAGCCACAAAGATTGTTATGTGTTAGTATGTGAATGACTTTATTAAGCCAAATAAATAATAACCAAGTATATACAATTGAAAATAAAATTCTCAATATAGTATTTGTTCTATACCTCTTATTCTTTAAAGTTAATTTTTCAACCTCTGTTCTTAGTAAGTCAACTTCTGTTTGAGTTCTTAAATCACTTTTATTTTCATAACTCTTTTCCTCTTCAAATGCTTTTGAATCTACATTTAAAGGTTTACCATTATCTTCAATATTATCAAGTATATTTTCCAATTGAATTATTTTTTTTGGATTTTCAATTGGTAATGCTCTTTAATAAGTTCATTTGGTATTGATAGAGAAAAGGTATTAAAATATTGTTTAGCTTTTTCCCATATTATTGACCAAGGAGTATTAGGCTCATGTGTTTTCGCACTTAATTGAATGCCTGTATATTTTGAGTATACATCCCAAATTTTATTCAAAAATTTTTCAGTATTTTCATCTAACTCTGGTTTTACAACTTCTTTTTCAATCTTTTGATTACCAAAAGATTTGAAATCGTCGTACAAAGAAGGAATAACAGGACCATATTTCCATGCTTGAGGAGATTCATTAATTAAAGGCTTATTAAATAAACCTAAATTCCAACCATGAGCTATATATACCAACTTTATAAGTTTCATTGGTGTCATAGTTGTGTCATCTTTTCCGATGTAAAGGAAGTAATCTGCGATTTGTCTTGGCGTGTAAGTCATAATTAGTTCTGTTTTAGTTATTTCAATTTTACTTTCTTTTCGCAAAGTTACTAAATATAAACTAATTACAAAAAATATTATGAGAATTATAACGTAAATCATTCTTCCTGTTATGTTTACGCTTCGGTTTCTTTTACAATTACCTACAACTCGTTTATATGCGAAACTTTCAGACTAGTATAATGCCTTATTGGCAAGATATGCGAAAGTTTTGCCTGTTTTTATTTCGCTTATTTTTTGATAAGCTAATCAAAATTAGCATAAAATACTTACACATCAAAAGGGTTTTTTATTTTTTTTTAAACTATCATTTGTTACATGGGTGTAAATCATCGTGGTTTTTGGACTACTATGACCTAATAAATCTTGAATGTAACGCAAATCAGTACCGCTCTCAAGTAAATGTGTAGCAAAACTGTGGCGTAGTGTATGAAGTGTTATCGGTTTTCTTATCCCAGCTTTTTCTGCTGCTTGTTTTAAAATAACTTGAGCACTTCTGCTACTGTACATACCACCAAATTGCCCTTCAAATAGATATTCTTTAGGCTTATAAACTAAATAATATTCACGAAGTAACAACAATACCTTTTCTGACAAAAGTGTGTATCTGTCTTTTTTTCCTTTAGCATTTTTTACATGAATTAACATACGAATGCTATCAATATCTTTTAATTTCATGTTTATTGCTTCACTTATACGTAATCCAGCTGAGTAAATTAATGCTAACAAGGTTTTGTGTTTTAAATTTTCAGTGGCATCAATTATTTTTTGCACTTCTTTTTTACTCAAAACATTCGGTAATGTTTTTTCTCGTTTCGGGCGATGTATTTTGTCAATTTCTATTTTACTGTCCTTAACAATTTTAAAAAACAACTTAATTGCATTAACAATTTGATTCTGATAGGAAGATGAAAATTTATTCTTTAAAATGTAATCGTTGTTATAAGCAATAAAATCATCATTGCTGATATCTTTTACTGCTTTTGTGTTACAAAAAGTTAAAAACGATTTTAAAGCTTCGCTATACGCGTTAATCGTATTTGGGCTGTAGCGTTTAGATAAAAGATATCTTTTGAATGTTTCAATGCTTGCAATTCCTTCAGCATTTGGAATTAAAGTGTGGGCTAATGGTAATTTAAAATGCAAGCGGTTGGCTTCGGTATCAGGCAGATGCCAATACACTCCATCGAGCATCTTCAAAAGTTTTAATGCGAGTAATTAAAGCAGTATTTTTTTCAAAATAAACAGCAATCCGAGGTGTTCCTTTATGTAGTAAAGTTTTGGCTTTCCAATTCATAATTAATGGCTTATATGAAACAAATATAAAAAATAAATAAAAATATCCAATGCAAACAGAGAGTAGAAAAAATAGATACTAGGAAGATACTGGGAGGATAATAGGTACATAAAGAGTAGATATAGCACTGATAAAGTATAAATAGTGTATGGATAGTGTATGGATAGTGTATGAATAGTGTATGAATAGTGTATGGATAGTGTATGCCAGAAGTATAGATACTTTATAGATGAAGTATGCTAGAAGTATATTTTAAACATATAAAACCAAAAGAAACAAAAAAAGCACCTCGTTAGAAGTGCTTTTGTGGGGAGAGCAGGATTCGAACCTGCGAAGGTGTAACCAGCGGATTTACAGTCCGCCCTCGTTGGCCGCTTGAGTATCTCCCCAAACCAACGTGCTTATTTGACTAAGCGGTTGCAAATATAGAATTGTTTTTTATTCCTACAAAGGATTTTGCCACTATTTTACGGACTATTTTATAACATTCTGTAAATGAAAAACATAAAAAAATCTCCCTAAGGAGATTTTTTAAATTTATATCGGGCAAGATTTATTTTACCCCTAAAAGTTCTTTTACTTTAGCGCGTAATGCATCGCCTCTAAGGTCTTTTGCAACAATGTTTCCTTTAGCATCTAAAATAAAAGTAGCAGGAATGGATTCTATATTATATAATTTAGCAATTGGTTCATCCCAATATTTTAAATTTGAAATTTGAGGCCAAGTTAAACCGTCTTTTGCTATTGCTTCTTTCCATTTAGTGGCATCTTTATCCATAGAAACCCCAATAATGTTTAATCCTTTAGAATGGAATTCTTTGTAAAGTGCTACTACGTTAGGATTTTCCCCTCTGCAAGGTCCGCACCATGAAGCCCAAAAATCAATAATGGTTACTTTTCCTAGTGATTCTTTTAAAGAAATAGTTTTTCCATCTGGCGAAGGTCCAGAAAAAATAGGAGCTGGTTTTCCTATACTCAATGCTGACATACTGTCTAGGGTTGCTTTAATTTTTTTTCCGCTTTTAGTTTCAGTTAACTCTTTATTCAATCCTTCATAGTAATTTTTAACCTCATCTACAGTCAGATACTGTCTCATTAAGAAATTTTCTAATAACAATACAGATAAATAAGCATCGGGATTATTTTTAATGAATTTTTTCGAAATAATATTCATTTCATCTTGAAAACTATTGTATTCTTTAACAATCATGTTCATGGTTGCAGTATCATTCTTTTTCTTTGCTTCTTGCATCCTTGCAATG
The DNA here is from genome assembly GCF_036782315.1 of Flavobacterium sp. Lineage (GTDB taxonomy): Bacteria > Bacteroidota > Bacteroidia > Flavobacteriales > Flavobacteriaceae > Flavobacterium. The sequence continues at coordinate 218,430 of NZ_DAIPZK010000004.1, read as the reverse complement.
TTGTTTATTTCAAACTTGTTCTTCTTTTTTGCAATTACAACTGATTGATTATTAAATTCTTGAAATTTATCATTATTTTTTGTTCCACTGATAATAGAATTTTGAATTGTGTCTGATTTGTAGATAATATTTATCTTTCCTTCTTCTAAGATAATTGGTACAGAAAAATTTTCATTTTCGATTCTTACATAAGCCAAATCCATTTCTGATACTTTACCTTTTAATTCAAATTTTCCATTTTCAACTACTCCTGTGTCTTTTATAACAGTGCCAGTTTCATTTAAAACTTCAACATAAATTTTCTTTCCATTTTCAATACCTTCTGCAGTCCCAGTAAGTAAATATTCATTGTCTTTTAAGTTATTACAAGAAATGAATGATAATGTAAGTAATGCTAATAATGTTAATTTTTTCATCGTTTTAAATTAAATTTTCGCAAATGTATTCAAAATAACTCAGTTATAAAAACATAAAAAATGTTAGAATAGCAATAAAAACTAGTGTTCAAAGTTTTGTAAATCAAAAATATAGTTGTAATTTTGCACACCTTTTGGCGAAAAAGCGTTTCCATTAGGTATCAATTATTTATGTAAAACACTGTTGATGTTTTCTATTCGCTCAAAGAAACGCAAGAAACGCAACATACAAATTTTTAATCAGCATGTCTGAAATTAACAAAACACAAGAAGAGTTTTTAGCGAATTTTAACTGGCATAACTATGCAGAAGGTATTGATGCGGTTGACGAAAAAAACTTACAAGAATTTGAAGCTTTAGTAGAGAAAACTTTCGTATCAACAGGAGACGAAGAAGTTGTTGAAGGAGTTGTTGTAAGAATTACGGATAGAGATGCTATCGTTGATATCAACGCTAAATCTGAAGGTGTTATCTCTTTAAACGAATTCCGTTACAATCCTAACTTAAAAGTTGGTGATAAAGTAGAAGTATTAATCGACGTTCGTGAAGACAAAACAGGTCAGTTAGTATTATCTCACAGAAAAGCTAGAACTATCAAAGCTTGGGATAGAGTTATCGCTGCTAACGAAACAGGTGAAATCGTTAATGGTTTCGTAAAATGTAGAACTAAAGGTGGTATGATCGTTGACGTATTCGGAATCGAAGCATTCTTACCAGGTTCTCAAATTGATGTAAAACCAATCCGTGATTACGATCAATATGTGAATAAAACTATGGAATTCAAAGTAGTTAAAATTAACCACGAATTCAAAAATGTAGTAGTTTCTCACAAAGCACTTATCGAAGCTGATATCGAGGTTCAGAAAAAAGAAATTATCGGTCAGTTAGAAAAAGGTCAAGTATTAGAAGGTGTTGTTAAAAATATTACTTCTTACGGTGTATTCATCGACTTAGGAGGTGTAGACGGATTAATCCACATCACTGACTTATCTTGGTCAAGAATTAACCACCCATCTGAAGTATTAGAATTAGACCAAAAATTAAACGTTGTAATCCTTGATTTCGATGATGAGAAAACAAGAATTCAATTAGGTTTAAAACAATTACACGCTCATCCATGGGATGCTTTAGGAGCTGAATTAAAAGTAGGTGATAAAGTAAAAGGTAAAGTAGTTGTTTTAGCGGATTATGGTGCTTTCATTGAAGTAGCAGAAGGTGTTGAAGGTTTAATCCACGTTTCTGAAATGTCTTGGTCTACTCACTTAAGATCAGCTCAAGATTTCATGAAAATTGGTGATGAGGTAGAGGCAGTTATCTTAACTCTTGATAGAGAAGAAAGAAAAATGTCTTTAGGTATCAAACAAATGACGCAAGATCCATGGACGGATATCACTGCTAAATATCCAGTAGGTTCTAAACATACTGGAATCGTTAGAAACTTTACTAACTTCGGAATTTTCGTAGAGTTAGAAGAAGGTATCGACGGTTTAGTATATATCTCTGATTTATCTTGGACTAAGAAAATCAAACATCCATCTGAATTCGTAAACGTAGGTGATAAATTAGACGTAGTTGTTTTAGAATTAGACGTTGAAGGTCGTAAATTATCTTTAGGTCACAAACAAACTACAGCTAACCCATGGGATAAGTATGAAGATGCTTTCGCTGTTGGAACTATCCACAACGGAACAATTTCAGAAATCGTTGACAAAGGAGCTACTGTAGAATTTGGTGACGATATCGTTGCTTTCATTCCTACACGTCACTTAGAAAAAGAAGACGGTAAAAAATTGAAAAAAGGAGATACTGCTGACTTCAAAGTAATTGAGTTCAACAAAGAATTCAAAAGAGTAGTAGCTTCTCATACAGCTATCTTCAGAGAAGAAGAAGAGAAAAACGTTAAAGCTGCAACTGAAACCGCTTCAGCTCCAGCACAAACATCTACTTTAGGAGATAATAACGATATTCTTGCTGAATTAAAAGCTAAAATGGAAAAAGGAGGTAAATAATCTCACTTTTTTGTCATGCTGAACTCGTTTCAGTATCTATAAAATTAATCCCGAAAGAAATTTCGGGATTTTTTATTGTGTATTATATTTGTTTATCGTAATATTGCAATATAATAATTATTGATGATTGTGAAAACGTCTTTTTGAGTGATTTTATACAGAAAAAATGCTAATTTTTGCTGTATAAAATTGTATCGAGAATAGTTTGCAATCATGAGAAATAAGTAATTCAAAGCATTATGGGAGCATCAAAATCAGATTCTTTTTCAATAGAACAAAACGAAATGGCAAGTTTATTCAAAGCCTTGTCGCATCCAGCACGAATCGCTATAGTTGACTATTTATTAACGGTTGATTCTTGTATTTGTGGCGATATTGTAAACGAATTGCCGTTAGCGCAACCCACAATTTCGCAACATTTAAAAGAATTAAAAAACGCTAATATCATCAAAGGAACCATCGAAGGAACGGCAATTTGTTATTGTATTAATCCAGATACAATTGATAAAATAGAGAATCACTTTGGTATGATTCGTCATAAGTTAAAAAACAAATGTTGCTAATTTTAGGTTGTCACCCTGAGCGAAGTCGAAGGGAATTTATTCTTAATACTTAATTCTACAATCTTAATACTTAAAAATATGAAACTATCCGAAATCAAAACCCAATTAAAAAAGCTTTCTCAAATAGCTTTTCAATTACCAAATGGTAATTTAGTTCCTAGTCATTTTCATGTTACAGAAGTGGGAAAAGTAACAAAACATTTCATCGATTGTGGCGGAACAGTTCGTACTGAAGAAGTAATCAATTTCCAACTTTGGGAAGCGAATGATTACGATCACAGATTGCATCCAGAGAAATTAGTTCACATCATAGAACTTTCAGAAAAAACCTTAGGCTTACCTGATTTAGAAATTGAAGTGGAATATCAAATGAAGGAAACCATCGGAAAATTTAATTTAGATTTTGATGGAACTAATTTCTTACTAACAACAAAACTTACCGATTGTTTGGCAAAAGACAATTGTGGTATTCCACCAGAAAAATTAAAAGTTAAAATAGGTGAGTGGAAACCAAAGCAAACTTCTTGTTGCACTCCTGATTCAGGTTGTTGTTAATTTTAATTCAAAAAGCTAATCACTAATTACTTTTCACTAATCACTCAATTCAATATGTCAGAAAAAAAACAACATTGGGAAACCGTTTTTACAACAAAAGCAGAAAATGAAGTAAGTTGGTATCAACAACAACCACAGACTTCTATTCAATTAATTCAAGCTTGTAAAGTGGCTAAAGATGCCAAAATAATAGATATTGGTGGTGGCGATAGTTATTTGATTGATAGTTTATTAGAATTAGGTTATACAAATTTATTTTTGCTCGATATTTCAGCAGCAGCAATTGAACGCGCTAAAAAAAGATTAGGAGAGAAAGTTCAGAATGTTACTTTTATAGTTTCCGATAGTTTACATTTTCAATCGGATGTAAAATTTGATGTTTGGCATGATAGAGCTTCTTTTCATTTTTTTACGGAGCCAACTGATATTGAACAATATAAAAAGAACGTTATTGAGAATACCACTCAAAAAGCACATTTAATTTTGGCAACATTCTCAGAAGATGGACCTTTAAAATGTAGTGGTTTGCCTATAACACAATATTCAGTTGAAAAAATGGAGACCGTTTTTGGGGAGGATTTCGAATTAGAAAATTGTTTTACCGAAGACCACGAAACACCTTTTGATACGGTTCAAAATTTCATTTTTTGTCACTACCAAAAAAAATAAAATATGCTTGAGAATTTATCAAAAACCATCGAATCCATTGTTAAAATTACAGTTTCCAAGGAACGAAAAGAAGTTTTGCAACCTTTAGTCGAATTCATTCAAAACAAAGTCAATTCGAACGAAGAAATTCGATTGAATTTTATTTGTACACATAATTCACGAAGAAGTCATTTGTCACAAATTTGGGCACAAACTATGGCGTTTCAATTCGGAATCAAGAATGTATTTTGTTATTCCGGAGGAACGGAAGCTACAGCTATGTTTCCAAAAGTAGGAGAAACTCTCGTTAAACAAGGTTTTCAAATTCAGCAATTAAGTCAAGAACAAAATCCAGTTTATGCGGTGAAATTCGATGATAATCAGTATCCAATAATTTGTTTTTCAAAAACGTATTTCGATGATTTTAATCCAAAGACAAACTTTGGAGCCATCATGACTTGTAATAACGCTGACGAAGGTTGTCCAATGGTTTTTGGAGCAGAAGCCAGATTTTCAATTAAATACGACGATCCAAAAGCGTTTGATGGAACAGATGTAATGAACGAAAAATACGCAGAACGCAGTTTACAAATTGCAAGTGAAATGTATTTTGTGTTTTCTCAAATAAAATAAATTATCAATCGTGTACATTGTGCCTTCTTAGTGCACTTTGTGGTTAAATACTATATTATGAAAAAAAGATTAGGATTTTTAGACCGCTTTTTAACTCTTTGGATTTTCATAGCTATGTTAATTGGAGTAGGAATAGGGTATTTTATTCCCAATTCAGCTGATTTTATCAATTCTTTTTCATCAGGAACTACCAATGTTCCGTTGGCATTTGGTTTGATTTTGATGATGTACCCGCCATTAACCAAAATAGATTTTTCTAAAGTGCCTCAAATGTTTGAAAAGCCGAAGTTATTATCCGCTTCGTTTTTCATTACTTGGATTGTAGGTCCGTTTTTAATGTTTTTATTAGCTACTTTCTTCTTAAAAGATTACCCAGAATACATGACGGGATTAATCATAATAGGTATTGCTCCATGTATTGCCATGGTAATCGTTTGGAACGAGTTAGCTGAAGGAAATCGTGAATTAACAGCAGGTTTAATCGGAATTAATAGCTTGTTACAAGTATTTTTCTTTAGTTTATATGCTTATTTTTATTTAACGGTAATGTTGCCATTTTTTGGAATTAAAGGTTTAGAATTAAATATTACTATTGCTGAAATTGCTAAAACGGTTGGAATTTATTTAGGTATTCCGTTTGCTTTGGCTGTAATAAGTCGTTTTGCAATCAAAAAGTATTTGGGTGATAAGTTTTTTAATCAAAAATTCATTCCGTTTGTTTCCCCAATAACACTGATTGCGCTATTATTCACCATTGTTGTAATGTTCAGCCTAAAAGGTGAAATGATAGTCGATTTACCAATGGATGTAGTTCGTATTGCCATTCCACTAGTCATTTTCTTTGCAATTATGTTTTTCTTAATGTTTTTTGTAGCTAAGAAAATTGGTGCAAATTACAAAGATTCGGTTGCGTTATCGTTTACCGCTGCAGGAAATAATTTTGAGTTGGCAATAGCTGTTTCTATTGGTGTTTTTGGAATTAATAGCGGACAAGCATTTGCAGGTGTTATTGGACCTTTAGTTGAAGTTCCTGCTTTGATTATATTGGTTAATGTGGCTTTTTGGTTAAGAAAAAAATATTTTAAATAAAAAAAGCGCTCTTAAATAGAGCGTTTTTTGCTTTATTCTTTAATCACTTTTATCGTTTTTTGCTGAGAATCAGTTTCTAAAACAATTAGGTAAATGCCACTTTCTAAACTGGATAAATCTAATGTGTTAGAAGTTGAATTTTCAAATGATTTTGTGTCGATTAATTGACCTAAAATACTATAAATACTCGCTTTAGTTAATGAAATATTATCCAAATGTAAAATATCTTTAACAGGATTTGGATAAAATACAAATGATTCAAAATTTGCAATATCAGCACTTAAAGTTGTAGTAATGTTGAATTGATAAGGGGTTTGATAATTAGTGTTAGTTGGATTTGTACTAGTAAGTTTTAAGAAATAATCACCTGGTGTCAAAGTTCTTGTAAAGCTTAGTGAAGACCCACTATTATTTTGTGCAGCTCCCACAGCAGTTCCGGCGGAATTTAAAATTGTCCCATTCATTGAAGTAGTCACTATACTACTTACAGAAACTGCAGCATTAACATTATCAGTAACCGTAAATTTATAAAAATCGTTATCCGATGCAACAGGATTTTGAACCGTTGTATACCCTATATAAGTTTTATTTGTTTCAATTCCGTATGCCAATTCTTTGAAATTTGGTTCATCTAAGCCTTGCATCATTTGGTAAGGATAGCCAGGAAGTTCTGTATGATTTTCAATTAAATCATAACCCGAATTAAAATAAAATATTTTGGCAGGATAGGTTAAAGAAGGATAATATTGATTAAGATTTGAAGATGGTTCAGCCACAACACCATCAGTAGTTATATTGCTTCCAAATGCATTTGTAATTCTTCCAATAACACATGAGAAATCAATCAAATTATCAATCGATTTTTGATTTAATCCTTGAATATTCTCACCAATAATTCCATTACAATTAATATCAACATTATAAAAATCAGGAGTATAAGAATTGTCATTCATATTGGAGCTATTTTGAATTTCTATGCCACCAAATAAAAAACGACCAGCTTCACCACTATAATAATAAGTAGTCTTTAAATCTCTAATAGCTTCAGATTGAGGACTAACACTAGTAAAAAATGCAATTGGATTATCACTCGCATTACTTCCACCATGCGGAGTACCAAGGGTTAATAATTTAGCAACATGATGTTGGTTATCAGCTTGCCAATTATAAGAATTTTGAATGTATTCTCTTGAGGCTAATCCGCCCATACTATGACCAACTAAAATAACTTTGTTTTTTCCAGTAATTTGCATAACTCTTTGAATTGCTACTTTTACAGCAGCTCCTTGTTTTGCAATTGCTGATTGATTACTTAAAACCGTAGTCCCCACTGCTCCATTTGGATTTACATTAAAATTAACATAGTAGTAATCTCCATCTTGTACTAATGATTCAAAAGCAGCTATGTCAGCTCCTGCAGTAGGATAAAAATTTTTATTTGTAGTAGTGTTATTATTGTCGGCATTCAAACAAAAATCAAATCGACCTCCAAAAGTAAACCCGTATTGAGTATCGTAATAATCGGTTGAAGCATTCCAAGTTTCTGAACTCGAATTTAACCCATGAATAAAAATTATGGGATAAGGCAATTTACTTACAAAAACTCTATTAGTTGTGTTTTGAATAGGTGTTTTAAGAGGAAAAATACTGTCATTACGGTATTCAAAATATTCAAATTCTGCAGGTCTCGGTTTAAACTCGATTCTTTCTGTTTGAGAAAAAACAATTGATGAAATAAATAAAAAGGCACAAGCTGCAATAAGAGTAATTTTATTCATACACACTTTTTTTGGACTAATTATGTGCAATATATAAATAAATTGTTAAATTACTATGAGTGCATATAATTTTTATGCAGTTTATTTGTTTAAATAAAAAAGCTTTACGCTGTAAGCATAAAGCTAGATAAATTGATTATTTCTGAAGTTTATTTATCGATAGAGCCCAAAACACGCTTCATAAAATCATTTAGAGCTGTTTTTTTATCAGTACCATTCTTAATAGCTTGATGCACTTCTAAAGCTCCATACATATTAGAAATTAACTCAGCAATAACATCCAATTCCTCATCTTTTAATGATGGAACTTCGCAAAGATTTTCTAATACTTCAATGGTTTCTACTATATAATCCTGATCGTTATCTTCAATAAATTGAGTTAACTGTTTTATTACGGGTAATTTCATTTGTTGAGTTTAAAAAGTTTATAAGGTTAAGAGTTTAAAAGTGTTTAGCTTTTAGTTTACAAGGATATATGATTAAGAATTTGAGAATGTTAAATACATTTCCTTTTAACCATATAAACTCTTAAACTTCTAAACAATAATCTTAAACTACTTCATTTACTAATTCTGCTAAAACTTCAGCTTTATTAGTTTGTGTTTGATTAACTAAAACACCATTTTTAAAAGTAGCAAACGTAGGTAAGTTATCTACTTTAGCTAATTTTCTCGATTCTGGAAATTTTTCTGCATCTACCATTACAAAAGGAACTGCTTCATTTTGTGAAGCCATCATTTTGAATTTTGGTTTCATAATGCGACAATTTCCACACCATGAAGCTGAATATTGTACTACCACTGTTTCATTTGATGCAACAATTTCAGCTAAATTATCTTGTTCTATTTCTGTAAACATTTTTTCTTAGTTTAAAGTTTAAAGTTTCAAGTTCCAAGTTCCAAGTTCCAAGTTAAATAACCTAAAACCTGAAACTTGAAACAAAATTATTAATGAGAAGCTAAATAAGCAGCTGTTGATTTTCTGTCAGCGTTCATTGCATCTTTTCCTTCTTCCCAGTTAGCAGGACAAACTTCACCTTTAGTTTGAACGTGAGTGTAAGCATCAATTAATCTTAAGTACTCATTTACGTTTCTTCCTAATGGCATATCATTAACGCTCTCGTGGAATACTTTTCCTTCTTCGTCAATTAAATAAGTAGCTCTAAAAGTTACATTAGAACCTTCTAAAATTTCATCGTTTAGGTTTTCATCATAAACCCATTCTGCATCTAAAATATCTAAAGCAGCTGATAAATTTCTTGTAGTGTCTGCTAAAAGAGGATAAGTTATTCCTTCAATACCACCGTTATCTTTTGGAGTGTTTAACCAAGCAAAGTGAACTTCATTTGTATCACAAGAAGCACCAATAACCATAGTGTTTCTTTTTTCAAATTCTCCTAATGCTGCTTGGAAAGCATGTAATTCTGTTGGGCAAACAAATGTGAAATCTTTTGGATACCAAAATAATACTACTTTTTTCTTGTTTTTTGTAGCTTCTTCTAATACATTAATTCTTAAATTATCTCCCATGAAAGAGATTGCATCTACTGTAATGTTTGGGAATTTTTTTCCTACTAAAGCCATAATTTTATTATTTTAATTGTTATTAATTTTCTGATGCAAATTTACTAATAAAAAAACCATAACTATAGTTAAGTCATGGTTAATTTTTATTTTAATATAAGTTTTGTTTATAGTTTTTTAATTCTTTATTTCTGAAATCAATTGTTTGATTTTTATATTAAAAGCAGCAAATAGTAAAGTCATAATAGGGCTTAAGATATTAAAAAACGCATAGGGTAGATAATCAAAAGTGCTAACTCCTAATGTTCCTGCTTGATAAGCTCCGCAAGTATTCCACGGAATTAAAACCGATGTAACAGTTCCTGAATCTTCTAAAGTTCTACTTAAGTTTTCAGGAGCTAAACCTTTATTTTTATAAGCTTTTGCAAACATTTTACCTGGTACAACAATAGCTAAGTATTGGTCAGAAGCTGTGATGTTTAAAGCTAAGCAGCTTCCCACAGTAGATGCAAATAACCCAAAAGTGCTGTGCGCTAATTTTAACAAAGTTTCGCTAATTTTTGACAATGCTCCAATGGCATCCATAATTCCTCCAAACACCATTGCACATAGTATTAACCAAATGGTAGGTAACATTTTTGCCATTCCTCCCGAAGTAAATAAATCAATTAATGTTTTATTTTCTGTTGGAACTGCTACTTTAGTGGTGATAGCTTCCATAACTCCTTTGTAGGCAGATTTGAATGTTAAACTATCTGCCCCTGCAATTTGAGTGATTATTTCTGGTTGGAAAATAATAGCAAAAATTCCTGCTAATAAAGTTCCCACCAATAGTGCCACCAAAGGTTCTGTCTTTTTTACGATAAGACCAATAACAATTATAGGGACTAAAAATAATACGGGAGTAACATTAAAACTGGCGGTTATTGAGTTTAACAATTCATCCGTATTAGCATCTCCGCTAACCTCAACAGAAAGTCCTAAAATGATAAATAAAATTAAAGAGAAAATATACGTTGGGATGGTTGTATAGGTCATATAACGAATATGGGTAAACAAATCTGTTCCTGCCATAACAGGGGCAAGGTTTGTAGTATCTGACATAGGTGATAATTTATCTCCAAAATAAGCACCAGAAATAACTGCTCCAGCTACCATTCCTAAATCAAAACCTAAAGCACCACCAATTCCTATTAGTGCAATACCAACTGTTGCAGAAGTAGTCCACGAACTACCAGTTGCAATAGAAATTACAGAACAAATAATTAAGGTAGCTGGTAAAAAGATAGCCGGACTTAATATTTGTAAACCATAATAAATCATCGATGGAATAATGCCACTTACCATCCAAGTTCCTGCTAATGCACCAACCATTAATAAAATTAAGATAGCGCCAGCAGTAGATTTGATGTTTTCAGCTACTTCATCAATCATTGTTTTGTAAGAAACTTTGTTTAAAAATCCCATAATTGCAGCTACAGCACCACCTAAAAGTAATACAAATTGATTACTCCCGCCCAAAGCACTATCGCCAAAGACATAAACATTGAAAGCCAACATTCCAATTAAAGCAAATACAGGAATTAGGGCTTCCCATATATTTAACTCTTTATTTTTTTTGATTTTTATATCCATTTAGTTTTGTTTGAGCTTGCAATATAAAAAAAGGAAAGTATATCGCAAAGTTTCGTTAAAATAAAAATCCGATTCATTGCTAAATCGGATTTATTAGAATTTATAAATAAGGAATTATAAAACTCCTAACTCTATCATACATTGTTTCATCATTTGATACGTTCTTTCAATATCGTTATCTAAACCTATTGAAAAACGAATTAATCCATCGGTTAAGCCCATTTCAGCTTGTTCTTCTAATGGAATTTCTGATGAAGTTGAAGTTCCGGGAGCACTGAATAACGTTTTGTAAAAACCTAAACTTACTGCTAAATACCCTAAGTTTCTTTCTTGCATTAATTCCATTAAAGCATTGGCTTTATCTAAACTTCCTACGTCAATTGTCATCATTCCACCAAAACCGTACTCTTGATTAATCATAGTTTTGTAAATTTCATGACTTTGGTGACTTTTTAATCCTGGGTAAACCGTTTTAATTCCGTCTGCTTCAAATTTTGTTGCCAAATACATTGCATTGTGGCTGTGTTGTTTCATTCTGATGTGTAACGTTCTTAAGTTTTTCATTACTGAAGCCGAACGCAAACTGTCCATTGTTGGACCTAAAAGCATACTTGCTCCATCGTTTACATTTTTCAAACTGTTAATGAATTCTTGAGAAGCACAAACCACGCCACCAACTGTATCGCTACTTCCGTTGATGTATTTCGTTAACGAGTGAATCACGATATCAGCACCTAATTTCGCAGGAGCAACAGATAAAGGTGAGAATGTATTGTCAACTACTAATTTGATATTATGTTTTTTGGCAATTTTAGCTAATGAAGCTATATCAGCCACTTCTAATAGAGGATTACTTACGGTTTCGCAGTATAAAACTTTTGTGTTAGGAGTAATAGCTGCTTCAACTACGTCTAATTTTGTGATATCCACAAAGGTAGTTTTAATACCCATTCTTGGAACAAAATTTTTCAAGAAAGCATAAGTTCCACCGTAAATGGTTCTACTTGAAACGATGTGATCGCCGTTACCACATAATTGTAAAAGAGTAGGAGTAATAGCGCCCATTCCAGAAGCAGCCACATTAGCCGATTCTGTTCCTTCCATTGCTGCAAGCGCTTTATCTAAATATAAATTACTTGGAGAAGAATGACGTGAATATAAGTAACAACCTTCAGCATTTCCTTCGAAAGTATCGAACATAGTTTTAGCTGAAAGGAAAGTATAAGTTGAACTATCTGAAATCGATGGGTTTACACCACCAAATTCTCCGAAATATTGTAAATCTTGTATACGATCTGCCGGATTGAATTTTTCCATAATTTTAAAGTTTAGTTGTTTATTTTAAACCAAATTTATTTATATACAATTTATTTTTCAATACATGATATTTAAAATAGTTTTTTATTCTAAATTAAGTTAAAGTTGTAGTTTTTATTTCTGTTATTTATTCGTTTTAGTTACATTTGCTGACAACTAAAAACTAACAACACAACTGACAATGGACACAATCGACAAAAAACTTTTAGGTTTTCTACAGGAAGACACTAAAAAGACAACTAAGGAGCTTTCCTTATTATTAAATCTATCCGTAACAGCGGTTTACGAACGTATTAAAAAATTAGAGAGAGAAGGAGTAATCACCAAATACGTAGCGCTTTTAGACCGAATTAAATTAGATAAATCCTTCGTAGTTTTTTGCCACATCAAGCTAAATCAACACACCAAAGATTACATTACAACATTTGAAAATGAAGTAGTGAAGTTAACCGAAGTTTCAGAATGTTATCACGTAAGTGGTGATTACGACTATATTTTAAAAGTGAACGTTAAAGACATGGAAGAATACCGTGAGTTCATGGTTACGAAGCTTACAGGTTTACAACATATAGGAAGTACGCACAGTTCTTTTATGATTGGAGAAGTAAAATATACGACAGCTTTTACTTTAAATTAAGCTATAATAATTTACCAAAAAACTAACGAAGAATTAATTCAAAAAGCGTTACTTTTGTATCCGAATTTAAGTCAAACAACAAACTTTATATACAATCATGAGTCAATTTGATGTAACCGTTATTGGTTCTGGCCCTGGAGGATATGTTGCGGCTATCCGTTGTGCCCAATTAGGTTTTAAAACAGCTATTATTGAAAAATATTCAACTCTTGGAGGAACGTGTTTAAATGTAGGATGTATTCCATCAAAAGCATTATTAGCATCTTCTCATCATTATGAAGAGTTACAACACTTTGCTGATCACGGAATTGAAGTTTCAGGTGATGTAAAAGTGAATTTAGAAAAAATGATTGCTCGCAAACAAGCAGTTGTAGATCAAACTTCGGGTGGTGTAAAATTCTTAATGGATAAAAACAACATCACGGTTTTCAATGGAGTAGGTTCGTTTGAAAGCGCTACTTCTGTAAAAGTAACTAAAGCTGATGGTTCATCTGAAATCATTGAAACTAAAAATACAATCATTGCAACAGGTTCTAAACCATCTAGCTTACCATTTATCAAATTAGATAAGGAAAGAATCATTACTTCTACTGAAGCTTTAAAACTAAAAGAAGTTCCAAAGCACTTAGTAATTATTGGTGGTGGTGTTATCGGAATCGAATTAGGTCAAGTATATTTACGTTTAGGAGCGCAAGTTTCTGTAGTAGAATTCATGGACAGAATTATTCCAGGAATGGACGCAGCATTGTCAAAAGAATTGACTAAAGTATTGAAAAAACAAGGAATGAAATTCTACACGTCTCACAAAGTGCAATCAGTTGAAAGAACTGGAGATGTTGTAACGGTAAAAGCAGAAAATGCTAAAGGAGAAATCATCACGTTAGAAGGTGATTATTCATTAGTTTCTGTAGGTCGTCGTCCTTATACAGATGGATTAAACGCAGAAAAAGCAGGAGTAAAAGTTACCGATAGAGGTCAGATTGAAGTAAACGATCATTTACAAACTTCAGCTTCTAATATTTATGCAATTGGTGATGTAGTTCGTGGAGCAATGTTAGCGCACAAAGCGGAAGAAGAAGGAGTAATGGTTGCTGAAATTTTAGCTGGACAAAAGCCACATATCGATTATAATTTAATTCCAGGCGTAGTGTACACTTGGCCAGAAGTTGCGGCTGTTGGTAAAACAGAAGAGCAATTAAAAGCAGAAGGTGTAGCGTACAAAGCAGGAAGTTTCCCATTCAAAGCTTTAGGAAGAGCAAGAGCAGGAGGAGATACAGACGGATTTGTAAAAATCTTAGCAGATGCTAAAACAGATGAAGTTTTAGGAGTTCACATGATTGGAGCAAGATGTGCTGATTTAATCGCAGAAGCTGTTACAGCAATGGAATTCAGAGCAAGTGCAGAAGATATTTCAAGAATGTCTCACGCACACCCAACATTTGCAGAAGCTATCAAAGAAGCAGCACTAGCAGCAACAGATAACAGAGCATTACACGTGTAATTGATTAATTCATAATAAATGAAAATCCCAAATTCTATAAGAGTTTGGGATTTTTTATTTGATTTTTATTTTAAATTATGGTTTTACAATTTCTTTGTAGCTATCCCAATTTGCATAAATTAAAAATACATTGGCAAATAAAATTGCTGCCGCCATTGGAATATCTGTTCCAGTTACAACAGTATGAATTAGGAAAATATTAATACTTATCGGAAGCAAAATTATAGTTCCTAATCTAACAAATTTACCACTAACTAACATTAATCCAGCTAATAATTCAATAGCTTTTGCTACAGGAAAAATGTATTTTGAAGCCATAAATCCAGCCATTAAAGTAGCCAAATCTCCAGTTGGTTCAGGTTGTTCTCCCATAAGGTTGAAAAAATAAGAAATAGAAGCAAAAAGCATCATAGCTCCTAACAGTACACGAACAATAATAGTTGCAATTTTCATAATTTGAATAGTTTTTGGTTAGTTATTTCAAATTTAGTAAAAAAAATCACCTTTTACTATCCCATTCTTTTTCAAATAAATCGATATATTTAGCATATTGAGATCCTTTTTCTGCATAAGATCTAGTTATTTTTGCCCATTCATCAAATTTAACTTTATTTTTTGCTAAAAAATATCCTTGAGCCATGTTTAATGCCATTTCCGATTTTTCAAAATTATTATCCGATAGACTAATTCCTTTTTGATAAGTTTTCTCTGCCATGTCTAATTTGTTTTGTTTAGAATATGCAAAACCTAATTCTCTATAAAAATAATAGTTTTTAGCATCGTTTTTTAGAGCTTTTTCTAGTATAGGAATAGCCTTATCATACTGCCCTAGATGATTATAAGCATAAGCAAGTTCAAATTCCAAACCTTTATGATGTGGTTCTTTGTTATAAGCTTTATTTAAATAAATTAATGCTTTCTCACAAGCCCCAACATGATTAAAATGATATCCTAATTTTTTTAAGTTTTCAACAGAATCTTCTGAAAATTTATAATGACTTAACCACTCAGGTTCTTTTGTTAAATTTAGCTCTGCCATTTTTTTATCGTTCAATACCGCCATTTTAACAATGTTGGGATTGTCTAATCTCTTTTTTGTCATTTGATGCGCTGGCTGTGCATCACCGATATACTTTTTATTTTTATCAATATAAAAACTTCCTCCTAGATGAAATGTAATACCAGCAGTAATATCCATATAAATAAAACCATAAGTGTAAATTGTATCTGTTGATTTTTTGGGTAACACAACCCATTTATTTACGGCATCATAAAAATTGGTTTCAAATTTAAGTTCGCTGTTTTCTTGAGCATTAGCATTAGTTAAAAATATTATACTCAGGCAAATGATAAATAGTTTTTTCATAAATAAAATATTAGTATTTCAAATATATGAAAAACCATCAGTTTACTGATGGTTTTTTCTTACTTTTTCAAAAACTTTTTATATCCCAACAATCCTAAAAACACAATTAAGGCAAATGGCCAAAGCACTACAACAAACGAAACAATATGTTCCAACATAAACCAACCCGTTTTTACACTGTCCCAAATTTGTAACCCAATATTTGGTCGATAAGCATTGATGCTTTTTTCATTAGCCACCATTTCTTGTTTGATGCTTTCATCTTGGTAAATGTTTAGCGTTAAAGTACTAAAATTCACTTGGTCTTGTAACGATAAATTCTGCAATTTTGAAGCGTCATTTTGTTCTTTTTTAGCGTCTAAGGTTTCTTCTGCTTTTACAACTTGATTTAACTTTTTTCCTTTTGAATCTATAGCGTTTTCTAAACGTTTTTCAGAAGAATTGCTTCTTTTTTGCGCTAATTCATTAGATAACATTTGTAAGGAAACGTCATCAGCTTTGATAATGCGATAATCTAAAAAATGAATTTGCTTCGCAATGGTTTTAATCACCGTATCCATTTTGGTATTCGGAACACGAATCGTGATGTTGTTATCTACTTTATATTTGGTTGTTACTAAAGTACTATCCTGACTCACTTTGGTTCGGTCTTCGCTGTGAATGTTACTTTGAAGATTGGTATAGGTTACAAATCCACCAAATTTCGTAGTTGCATCTTCAATCGCATAAGTCGATTTGGCGACATTCTTGACTTTAAATTTCACATCGGCGGTTCGAACAAATTTTCGATTGCTGTTTTTGTTTTCAACGGCTGCGGAAGAAGAAATAACGCTTGTGCTATCGGTTGCAACATTTTCTGAATAATCTGCTGATTCTTCTGCAACTCTTTCTTTACAAGACAAGACTAAGCCAAGAGCTAGCAAAGTCAATACGATTTTGGTGTTTTTGTTCATAAAAATTCATTTTTAAAGTTATTGATTAATTGTTTTTAATACGTGTAGTTTTAGAATCAATACAAATGAATTTTTAATTGGGTTAGTGGTTGAGGCAAGAATAAAAACCGTGCCAAATTTTAACATTTGAACCATTTTCCAACAACTATTTTTTTGTTGTACTTTTACGAAGTAAATTTTCTAATTTGAGAACAGTAATTACAAAAGATATTTCCCAGTTTCCCGATTTTAAAAACCAACTTTTGCATTGGGCTAACCGACACAGAGAAGTTGTTTTTTTAGATTCGAATCAGTATCATCAAAAGTATTCGAGTTATGATACGGTTTTGGCGGTGGAAGCTTTTACTTCGATTAAAACCGATTACGAAAATGCGTTTCAAGATTTGTATCAGTACCAAAGTCAAACGAAAGATTGGTTGTTTGGTTACTTATCCTACGATTTAAAAAATGATACCGAAGATTTACATTCCAACAATTTTGACGGATTAGAATTCCCAGATTTATTCTTCTTTCAACCTAAAAAGTTGTTTTTAATCAAAGAAAATCAAGTCGAAATTAAATATTTACGAATGTGTGATGACGAAATAGAAACTGATTTCGAAGAAATCATTTCAACAACATCCCTCACCCATAATCCCTCATCCATCAATATAAAACAAAGAATCTCAAAAGAAAACTACCTTTCCAAAGTTTCCAAAATGCTCGAACACATTCACCGTGGCGACATTTACGAAGCTAATTTTTGCATGGAATTTTATGCCGAAAAGGCTCAAATCGAACCCTTGGAAATTTATCAAAAACTAAATGCTATTTCCGAACCGCCATTTGCGGTGTATTTCAAGAATAATTTTCACTATTTACTTTCCGCTTCACCTGAACGATATTTGCGAAAAGAAGGTTTAAAAGTCATTTCTCAACCTATAAAAGGCACTGCCAAAAGGAGTTTCGATTTAGAGCAAGACGAACAATTAAAATCCGATTTAGCTCAAAACGAAAAAGAGCGTTCAGAAAACATCATGATTGTCGATTTAGTCCGAAACGATTTATCGCACACCGCTACAAAAGGAAGCGTTCAAGTAGAAGAATTGTGCCAAATTTATACGTTTAAGCAAGTGCACCAAATGATTTCGACCATAGTTTCGGAAGTAGAAAATACAACTTCGCCAATCGAGATTCTTAGAACTACTTTTCCAATGGGAAGCATGACAGGAGCACCAAAGATTTCGGCCATGCAAATCATTGAAGCATTAGAAGAAACCAAACGCGGATTATACAGTGGAGCAGTAGGCTATTTTACTCCAACTGGAGATTTCGATTTTAATGTGGTTATTCGAAGTATTTTATACAATTCCCAAAATCAGTATTTATCTTTTTCCGTAGGAAGTGCTGTAACTTCTCAAGCAATTCCTGAAAATGAATACGAGGAGTGTCTGTTGAAAGCAAAAGCGATGTTTGAGGTGCTGCAATCCAAATAATTCCTTATTTTTGGTCATGCTTACAAAATTCCAACATCATATTACAACAAATTTCCCGCAACTAAAAGACAAGAAATTACTTTTGGCTGTTAGTGGTGGTATAGATAGTATGGTTTTGTTGGATTTGTTTTATAAGTTGAGGTTTGACATTTGCGTGGTACATTGCAATTTTCAATTGCGTGGAAAAGAGAGTAATGGAGATGAAATGTTAGTAAAGGAAATTTGTCAAGATAGGTATATTCCATATTTTATTGAGTCGTTTGATACGCTCGAATTTGCTAAAGAAAATAAACTTTCCATTCAACTAGCTGCTCGAAAGTTACGTTACGATTGGTTTCAAGAAATTATTTCACTTGGATTTGATTATGTTTTAACCGCGCATCATTTGGATGACAATGTCGAAACGTTTTTAATCAATTTCATTAGAGGAACAGGTTTAGAGGGGTTAACGGGAATTCCAGCTCAAAATGGAAACATTATTCGTCCTTTGTTGCCGTTTTCAAGAGAAGAAATTGAGAATTATGCCAATGAAAATAGAATTCAATGGAGAGAAGATTCAAGTAATGCTTCGGATAAATATTTTAGAAATAAATTACGTCACGACATTGTTCCTCTTTTAAAAGAATTAAATACAGGATTTTTAGATTCCTTTCAAAATACTTTATATCATTTGCATCAAGCGGAATCTCTGGTTGACGATGCTTCTAATTTGGTATATGAAAAAGTTGTTGCAGTAAAAGAAAATCATTTAGAAATTCATTTGAAACCATTGCTTGAATTTCAAAATTATAAAGCTTATTTGTACCAATGGCTTAAGAATTATGGTTTTTCGGCTTGGAATGATATTTATGATTTGGTCGAAGCGCAATCAGGAAAACAAGTATTTTCTGAATCGCATATTTTATTGAAAGACCGAGAGAAATTAATCCTTTCGGAAAGAAAATCAAAAGATAAAGAAGAAGTTTTCCTCATTGAATCAACAGAAAGTAAAGTTAATTTTCCCTTAAAACTTATATTTTCAAGGTTTTCAGGGGGTATAGATGCAAATTCAAGTTGTATATTTGTGGACGAAGATAAAGTCAAATTTCCGTTAACAATTAGAAAATGGCAAGAAGGCGATTATTTTTATCCGTCAGGAATGAATGGAAAAAAGAAATTGAGTAAATATTTCAAAGATGAGAAATATTCACTTTTAGATAAAGAAAATCAATGGTTGTTATGTTCAGAAGACCAAATTGTTTGGGTAATTGGAAAAAGAGCAGACAATCGTTTTATGGCAACAGAAACAACCCAACAAATTATAAAAATAGACTTAGCCCAATGAAAAAAATAGTATTAGTATTTGCCTTATTGTTTTCCTTCATAGGATATTCACAAATCTTTAATCCAGTAAAATGGTCTTCTAAAATTGAACAAAAGTCAGAAAATGAATTTGTATTAGTTATGGAAGCTGCCATTGAAAATGAATGGCATTTATATTCACAATTTACCCCTGAAGGTGGTTCGCAACCTACAGTTTTTACTTTTAAAGATTCCAATGGTAATTATCAATTGATTGGAAAAACATCTGAAAGTCCATATAAAAAAGTATTTAATGATATTTTTGAAGTAGATGAATACTATTTTGCAAAAAAGGCTACTTTCAAGCAAACAATAAAAGTTACTAATGCCAAATTAAAAACAATAAAAGTATATGTAGAGTATCAAGTGTGCAAAGAGCAATGTATTCAAGGGGATTATACTTTTACGTTTAATTTGCCGGAGATTAAAACTGCAGCAATTGAAACAAGTGCTAATGAAGAAATAGTTTCACCAACTACTAATTTAGATTCAACAGCTGTAGTAAGTGAAGTTTCAACAAAAACGATAAAAGAAGCTAAAACATCATCAGCACCTAAAGAAGAGAAAAAAGGATTATGGACAATTTTCTTTTTGGCTTTCTTTGGAGGATTTGCAGCATTGTTAACACCATGTGTTTTCCCAATGATTCCTATGACGGTGAGTTTCTTTGCCAAACAAAGTAAAACAAAAGCAGAAGGAAAGAAAAATGCCATTTTATACGGAGTTTCAATAATTTTAATTTATGTGATTCTTGGTTCATTAGTAACAGGAATTTTCGGTGCAGATTCATTAAATGCATTATCAACAAACGTTTGGTTTAACTTAATTTTCTTTGGATTATTAGTGATTTTTGCAGCATCTTTCTTAGGAGCCTTCGAAATTGTTTTACCTAATTCGTGGGCAAATAAAGTTGACCAACAAGCCGATAGAGGTGGTTTTGTAGGAATCTTATTTATGGCATTGGCTTTAGCTATTGTTTCATTTTCTTGTACAGGACCAATTGTTGGAACATTATTAGTAGAGGCAGCGTCTAAAGGAGGTTTAGCACCAATCATTGGAATGTTAGGATTCTCATCAGCTCTAGCATTACCATTTATGTTATTCGCGATGTTCCCAGGCTGGATGAACTCTTTACCCAAATCAGGAGGTTGGTTAAATACAGTTAAAGTTTCATTAGGGTTTTTAGAATTAGCATTAGCATTTAAATTTTTATCGAATGCTGATTTAGTAGTTCAAGCACATTTATTGGAAAGAGAAGTATTTTTAGCTATTTGGATTGCTATTTTTGGAGCTTGGGCTTTATATTTATTTGGAAAATTAACTTTACCTCATGACAGTCCAATGACACATTTGTCTGTGGGAAGACTATTCATGGCAATTTTAGTTACCATTTTCACTATTTATTTAATTCCAGGATTATGGGGTGCTCCATTGAAAATTATTTCAGGCTTTCCACCACCAATGACGTATAGCGAAAGTCCAAGTGGTATTAGCACATCGGGAGGAAATTCAAAATCAGCAATAGATTTACCAGAACACGCACATTTTGGTCCACACGGAATTATTGCTTTTCACGATTATGAAGACGGTTTAGCGTATGCTAAAAAAGTTGGTAAACCTATTTTATTAGATTTCACGGGGCATGCTTGTGTGAATTGTAGAAAAATGGAAGATTTTGTTTGGTCGAAGCCAGAAATTTTATCTATTTTAAAAGATCAAGTAGTTTTAGTTTCTCTTTTTGTTGATGACAAACGTGAATTACCAAAAGAGGAACAATACATATCCAAAGAAACTGGTAAAGAAATTATAACCATTGGAAACAAATGGAGCGATTATCAAATTACTCGATATAAAAATAATGCACAACCTTATTACATTGTTCTAGATAGTGATGGAAATGATATTTCTCAGCAAATTGGCTACACTCCTGATGTTGATGAATACAAAAAATGGTTAGAAGAAGGAATAAAGAATTTTAAAAAGTAATTTTTTAATAGAATAAAAATTCCACTAATTGATACTCAAAGTATTGTTATTAGTGGAATTTTTCATTTGTTTAATCTTCAGTTTCTAATTCAAAGATTTCCTCTACTGTTTTTCTGAAGTATTGAGCTAATTTTAAAGCTAAAACAGTTGAAGGAACATATTTTCCCTTTTCCATGGCATTTATGGTTTGTCGACTCACGGAAATTTGTTTTGCTAATTCTTCTTGAGAAATATTTTTTATAGCTCGTAAGACTTTTAAGTTATTCTTCATCGCTATTTAGTTTATTAAATTTGTAAATCATATAATGAAAACGAATAATAAAAAATAGAAGTGAAGAAATCATAAAGAAAATCATCACATTAAAATATACCATTCCAAATACAAAAAGTGTAGTCAAAATCATTAAAACAATATTGAAATAGGTAGCCCAAACCAAACTTGCATAACGAATATGAGTAATCATTTCATCTTCATTTTTCGTTTTTGAAAATCCAACAAGTAAACCTCCAAGTAAGCAAATTACTAATAAAAGTTCATCTAGCATTCCATTCTTAGTCATTTTAAAAAAGCCATTTCCTGATTGCAAAATAAATCCATCATCATATATGGCAAAGGTATTTATCTCTAAGAAATTATCCATAGTGGCTCCCGTTGTCCATAAATAAGTAGTTATGACAATGGGAAGAAGAAAAAGAACCCAGCCTATTGTTTTCCAAGAATTAGGAAATAAGAAATTTGTTTTCATTTTTTTAGTATTTAATAAAATTAGTTTTCAAATGTAAAATATATTTTACATAATGACAAGTAAAATTTACAAAAAGTTTATTTTGTTTTACATTTTGTACTAATTATTTTTTTTCTATATTTGCATCATTATAAGCCATTAAAATAGTATAAGCCATGTTAGTAAAAGTATTCGGAAGCGCCGTTTTTGGCGTTGAAGCCACAACCATTACAGTAGAAGTAAACACAGAAAAAGGAATCGGTTATCATTTAGTTGGTCTTCCAGATTCCGCGATCAAAGAAAGCAGTTTTCGCATAGCTGCAGCACTCAAAAATAATTCCTATCAATTTCCCGGTAAAAAAATCATTGTAAATATGGCGCCTGCCGATTTACGAAAAGAAGGTTCTGCTTATGATTTAACCATTGCGGTTGGAATTTTAGCTGCTTCTTCCCAAATTACCTCTAAAGAAATTGAAAATTACATCATAATGGGCGAATTATCGCTCGATGGAACTTTACAACCTATAAAAGGAGCTTTGTCAATTGCTATTAAAGCAAAAGAAGAAGGATTTAAAGGGGTAATTATACCTATTCAGAACGTTAAAGAAGCGGCTATTGTTGAAGATTTAGATGTTTACGGAGTTTCTAACGTTACCGAAGTAATTGAATTTTTTGAAGGAAAGGGAAATCTTGAGCCCACAAGAATTGATACCACAGAAGAATTTTCAAAAACGCTTAACTTCCCTGAATACGATTTTGCTGATGTCAAAGGTCATAAAAATCAAAATATAATCTACTGATATATAATGTTTTAATGGATGATTAAATTAAAAGTGTCTTATTAGTGTCTTATTTATTAACAATTTGTATTATTAAAGTATGGCTTTTACAAATGAAGAAGTAGTAAAAATGCAGTCTATATTTAAGCATCTAGAACCTAGAACAATTGAAAGTATTCAAGAGTTCAGAGCTGATGTAAAATTTAGATTAGCTGCCACCATTGGGTTAAAGAATCCAAAGAACCAATATGTTTATATCTATCAATACTTTCAAAACTTATCACCTGCAAGAAAGAAGATATTAGATAAAAGAAAAAAAGAAATTCCATATCCATTATACTATGTTGAACTTGAAAACAACTTCATTTGTATTGGTTGGAAATGGGAAAAAATTGAAAAGACCAAGTAATTAAACCTGGTCTTTTCGTACAATAATAACGTCAAATTTCTTTGATGTGATTAATACAAAATTACTATATAAAATCCACTCTACCAAAAACTCACATTTCATAGAAAATATATACTATAAGTCTTCAGCTCAACAGTTGAAGCTCTAAGAAAAAAAAATATTTACTATGAGATTATTCATCACACAAACTGCACTTAAAAATTATGTTATAAAGGAAACAATAAAGCTTACAGATTGTTTCATTAGCATTAATAGATATTTGATTTTTAATTATCCAATATTTATTGTTAGAAAGAAAAAACTTCTAAAGGGAACCAGTATATAATAATATATACTGAGTGATATAATATTTTTTGTTTTTAGGAAAGAGGCTATCTGTTTTAAGATAGTCTCTTTTTTTATAGGGACTTCACTGCAATTAATATATACAATAAACAACTTGTTTAAGTAATGTATAAAAGTATTGATGATTTAGTAGTAGATAATTCTTTGTGGTTAAAGTACTCATTAAATATCAGCAGAAATAAAAATTTAGCAGATGAAATGTTATCTGATATGTATGTAAACATAATCAGTATAAAACAAAAAAATCCAAATAAAACCTTTTCTAAATCATACATATACAAAACATTAGAAAACTGCCACTTGAAATTACTATACCAAATAAATCAGATAGATTTTGAAAGTGGTAAATCAATAGAATATGTAGTTGATGAACAAGATAATGAAGATGAAATTGATGCTTATGACTTCTACAATTATACACTTCAATACCTGAGTGAAACTTATGATAGAAATGACTGGTTTCATAAAACAATATTCAAGTATGTAATGATAGATGGTATGAGTATAAGAGAACTATCTAGACAAAGTAAAATACACTTTAACATTCTACAAAGTTCTATCCAATCAACTAAAAAAAAGTTGATAGAAAATTATAAGAAATGAAATGAAAAACAAGATTGAAGGAATAGGGGATGTTGTTAAAACAATAACTAATGCACTGGGAATTGAAACTTGTGATGCTTGTGAAGAAAGAAGAAAGAAATGGAATGAGATGTTTCCGTTCACTAAACAAGCAGGAGAACTAAGTGAAAATGATATTGCTTTTCTAAAACGTATCAGATTCCTAAATACAATTGGTTCAGAAGATATTAACTACATATTCGATTTACATAATCGAGTGTTTAATAGAAGAGCTAAACCCTGTCATTGTTCCGGTATTATTATCGAGATGAGGGATAAACTATGGAATGTTTATATAGCAAACCACTCAAAAAATATAGATGAAAACTGATGCAAGAACTACAACACTTAAACATACAAAAAGATGACCCTTGTTTACATCTTACGCTTTTGAAGTACTACTACAACTTTATCCAGTTCTATAAGCAAGAAGAAAATAAACCTACTGATGTACTTCACTTTGATTTTGGTAAAGAAACATACTCAATACAATATTCAACACTTCAAGATAAAGCTTATCAGGAATCAATTGAGCTAAAAAATAAATGGGGTATAGATGATAGTGAATCAAACGACTATAAAATATAATGTTGAAAATGACTATGCTAACCATCAATGGATTCTTTCCTATGGTGAAGTAACAAGAGTAATAGACTTCTTAAAATCAGAAGATGATATTCTAAAAGTTATGCAAGAAATGATAGCTGAACATAGAGATAATCAGCTCAAAAAATTAATCAATGATGATGAAAATAATTAAAAATCTATGGAGCAATAGAAAGCTATTAGGGTTCACAATTCTTAATGCTATACTATTCACAATAATCAACCTAATCAAGTTTGGTTTACAATCTTCATTTATGTGGGTGTTAGGTTATTTTTTAGTAGAAAGCTTCTTAAATCAACCCTATGTAAGTTATATAAACTTCTTTGCTTATTTCTTTCTATTGAAAATCTCAATCACAATACTAGATAGCAAAAAATCAAAATAATAAAACAAGATTATATAATATGAACATTCTTGAATACAAACTTATTTATCACAAAGGTGGATTTATTCTGTATAGAAAATTCATCAGTAAAAATAGAATAAAGGTCAACATAAAACTCTTTTATATGGTCAACCTTATAACATTCTACAAAGATGAAGCAATCTATTCATTAAATGATAAAGTAACCTTAAATGCTCTCATTTCAAGTTACAAGGCTGTAATTGATAATTACAACTATAAAACAAAATTAAGTAAACACAATGCTAGATGAAAATGGTAAAAAAATAGATGGTAGAAAATTCAATAAGGGTCATGTAGGTAAAGCAGGTAGAAAACCAAGTACTTATAAATCACCGCTAATGGAGGAACTTGAGAAAGGTGATAAAGATATTATTCCAATAATAATTGAAGAAGCAAAGAAAGGTAATAAAGACTTCATAAAACTTTGGGCTTCATACCGATTTGGTAACCCAACTGTAATAGAAAAAGACACTTCAATTAGTGCAGGTTCAATCTCCCACAAAGAACTATTTGATAAATTAAAATACGACTTTGAAGATGGTGATGATGATAACTTCTTTGATGAAGATTAAAAATTAGTCCAATGATAATTGAAACTTCATAAAAAGTATGAACCATTTATTAAACACAATGGTAGATTCAGTATAATCACTGGTGGTAGGGGTAGTGGTAAATCCTTTGCAGTATCTCAATTCATAATTAAACTAACATTTGAAGAGGGTCATAAGATTCAAATGCTTAGAAGAAATAGAAATGCTTCAGATGATTCTACAATTGCTCTTGTACACAAAATGATTAGTGATTTAGAGTTAGATGATTTCTTTGTTATCTACAAAAACTCAATCACAAATAAACTCTCAGGTTCACAAATAATATTTGATGGTGTAACCGCAAACAATAAAGAAGCAACCGCAAGAAATAAAGGTAAAGCAGGTTTTACCACTATTGTTTTTGAAGAAGCAGAAGAGTTTACAGATGCTTCTGAATTTAATAAAATAAACCTTGGTCTTAGAGAGGATGATAAAGACCTTAGAATAATTCTACTTCTAAATCCAACAACAAAAGAACACTGGATATATAAAAGATTCTTTGCAAAAGCAGGTGTTAATGCAGGTTTCAATGGTGTAAAAGATGGAGTTTGTTATGTTCATACAACTTATCTCGATATAAAAAAACACCTAAATAAATCAACCATTAAAGAAATAGAATGGTTCAAAGTAAATGACCCTGATTATTACCAACACGCTATACTTGGTGGGTGGTTAGAAAAGTCAGAAGGTGCAATTTTTAAGAACTGGGAATACGGCCAGTTTCCTGATGAACAAGATACTTATTTCGGTGCTGACTGGGGATATTCAAATGACCCGGCAACTCTAATAGAAGTTTTTGTAAACAAAACTGATAGAGTAATTTATCTTAAAGAACATCTTTATAAGAAAGGATTAAGTTCATACATACTTGCAAATATTTTTAAGTCAAGAGCAGGTGATAAATTAATATTTGCTGATTCTGCTGATGGTAGATTAATAGATGAAATAAAATCCTATGGAGTAAATATCAAAAGATGTACAAAAGGTAGAGATTCTATAAAAAATGATATTGCTTTAATACAAGATTATAAACTTATAGTTGATAACGCTTCAAAGAATTTAGCAATAGAATTAGATAACTATGAGTGGAACACAAGAACAGAAAAACCAGTTGATAAATACAACCACTTAATGGATGCTATGAGATATGTATTGAAAGAATTAATTAACCCAAATAAACATTCCGGAGTGTATCACTTTTATTAAAAGAATATCCGGATCTGTCCGAACTTGTTTGAATGTTTTATAAAGCAAAAAGGTCTCACTATTAAAATGAGACCTCTTTTTTTACCTTTTTAGATAACCATCTACAATTACCTCACAATACATATTATCATCTAAAATTTTATCATAAACTTCACTATAAGTTCTACCAGTCTTTGATGCAATTTCTTCTATATAATCACAAAAAGAAGCATCATTCATTAAATCCATTAAATCATATACTTTACTCATACTAATTTTTTATACCAATTTTATCTGAAAACTCTTTTTGAACCTCAATAGCTCTATCAATATCAAGAACCATCTTAATATAGTTTCTATCATAATCAACAACCTTAAATCCAAATTTTGAATAGAATTTTACAGCCTTAACCATATCCACATTTTTTTTATTCGCACCCAAACCAACATTAGGTAAAACCTCTAAATTAATGTAAGGAACTTGTGAAGTAGATTTAATAGTTTCTACTAATACATTCAAGAAACTAATCATTGTTAATGTTCCAATTCCTGAACCAGTATTACTAACATTAAATCTATTAATGTAAATTCCTCCCTCTTCATTAGGTATTAATGTGATGTTTGAAACATTCATTACTCTAATCATAAATGATGATGTATCAATTACTCTGTAATGATTATCCATCTCAACCATAGACATAAAATTTTCATTATATTCACCAGTTATAACACCCAAACCATAATACTTTTTGAACTCTTCTATAAATGATTTATAAAAATCATTATCAACCACTTTTGTAAATCTAAAGGGCTTTTTGTCAAAACCTCTTTTAATCATCTCTTTAATAGTTTTTTTATACAAACTATTCTCTCTTACTTTTCTTTTTTGCTTATAGCTAATCATTTTGAATTATTATTAATAAATTAATGTATTAATTGAGAAATGCGCATCTATTTGTTTAATACATTGCAAAAATACTATCAAATGATACCTAAAGTCAAGTAAAATAAATTTGTTTTTTAAGAATTTTTGATTCTGTAGCAAATTCAAGGGGTATATGTAAAAGATTGATTGTTAGTCAAATAACGTTTTGTTTTTTTAAGATGTTTATATACACTCAGCCTAATCTGCTCATAAAGATTCAGGACATTCTGCTTGTGGTGGGTATTGAAAATTAATAGGTGAAATATTATAAATATTATATAATATATATCATCTTTCTCTTTCTTAGAACTCAATCAAAACATAACAAATACAGGAAAAATCAAAGCATTTTTTTATTAAAAAAAGTGGTAAAAAAAGTGCAAAAATTCGGTCATTTTTTTATCGTTTTATTCCGCCATTCGGAATAATCTCCGTAAATTTACGTTGACACTTTCCAGTCAAATCCCACCTGTTCCATAGCGAAAGCTCTGGAGTGCTTTAGCACTTTCAGTATTGCACCACCTCATTAAATGGTTATAGATAATTTCCATTAAATCAGTTATTTACCATAAGAAATAACCATAAACAAATTACAAACGTTCCTTTGTAATCTGTTTAATCCTCCTTATCTTTACAGTACAATAATAACGAGGTGAGAAAGTCTCACCTGTTCAACTAAAATTTCTTTGACATTATGAAAGAAAAATTTAAGAAACTCCTCCAGAGGGAGTTTAACTATGAAGAGACTTTGAAAGTCTTAAAAAGTCCAATTCAGATTTATTGGACTTGGGGTGTAGAGAGAATAATTCCAGTTGATGAAACTGGTCTTATCTTAAAAGTCAATGGTCACCATCACAAAGATTTTGTTTTGATTACACTAGGTTGGAATGACACCTACACAATCAGTCTTTTAGATGGTGAGTTTAATGTACTGAAATCAATAACTGACATCTACTGGGATGTTCTACAATTCACCTTAGATAGAGAGATTGAGTACATAGATTCATATAACTTTTAATAATAACAAAGGGGTTCATTAGAACCCCTTTTATAAACACTTCAAAATATGGCTACAAGAAGCTTCATAGCAATAAAAGACGGTGATAAATACAGAGATATTTACTGCCACAATGATGGGTACCTAAGTTATAATGGGTACATACTTAAAAATCATTACAACACTTTTGAGAGAGTGAATAGTTTAATAGAACTGGGAGACCTCTCTTACCTTGGTCAATTGCTTTCTAAAAAAGACCCTCACCAATCAGAGGATGGTTCTATAACCTTTGCTTATGGTAGAGACAGAGGTGAGACCGGAACATTAGCAAAAGAGTTTGATAATGAAAGTAAGTTAAGAACAGAAGAGTATAACTATCTTTTCAAAGATGGTCTTTGGTACTGGAGAACTGAAAGAGAAACATCTTTCAAACTTCTTACTGATGAAGATATACAAAACGATTTGTAATTATTAACAAGGGGTGGAAACACCCCTTAAATTTACTAAACTATGGATTCAGATAAAAGATACAAAGAAGTAATTAAAGAGATTGAGAGTAATATTGAATTACTCAAAGAGAAATTAAAACAGCATCAGGTCAAACAATCAAAACAACCTGAGAACTGGGGATTTGTTGGTGATGTTTCATACATCAATACCAAAATAGAAAATATTATTGAAACTATAAGGTAGAAATATTTGGTAAATGATAGTAATATTACTATCTTTGACAAAGATTAAAACAAGTTCTATGAAATGTAGCGAGTTCATCAGGTTAGCTAAACGAAATGGCTGGGTGTTTTTGCGACAGGGTAAAGGAAGTCATGAAATCTATATTAAAGATGGTATAGAAGTAGTTATTCCAAACCATGGGTCAAAAGAACTTGGTAAAGGTTTAGAATTAAAATTAAAAAAGGAAATGGGGCTTTAATCCCATTTTCTTTAACAAGAAACTTATAACAACAAAAAATTATGAAAACTATTAGAATTATTATTGAGAAAAATGATGATGGGTTTTGGGGTCACTCCGAAAATGAAAGAGCTATTGTAGGTGGTGGTGATACTGTTCAAGATTGTAAACAAGATATTTTAGACTGTATCGAAACTCTAAAAGAATTAAATAGCTGTCCTGCTTCATTAAGAGGTGAGTATGAATTAGTTTATAAGTTTGACACTATCAGCTTGTTAAACTACTATAAAGGTGTTTTCACTAATTCAGCTTTAGAAAAAATTACAGGTATTAACCAAAAGCAATTACAACATTATTCAACAGGTCATAGAAAACCAAGGTTAGAACAAAGAGTAAAAATTGAAAATGCTCTACACTCATTAGGTAAAGAGCTTTTAGCGGTTGAGTTGTAAAAATAAACCCCTTTATCAAAGGGGTTTTTAATTATTTTCTTTATATAAAATGTAGGTGTAAACCTACTTTCTAGTTCCAAAGCACCAACACAAATATACGGAGAACTCCCCGTACCACCTAATATTAATGAAGAAATTTATGAAAAAATATGTAGCATATATAAGGGTATCAACCACTAAACAAGAGCTCGGTTTAGAATCTCAACTTAGTATTATCAATTCATACATTGGTAAGAATGATGAGGTTATAAAACTATTCACTGAGAAAGAAAGCGGTAGAAACAATAACAGAATTGAGTTGAATAAAGCTATTGAATTTACCAAAGCTAATGATGCTATTCTGCTGATTGCAAAGTTAGATAGGTTATCAAGAAACGTTGCTTTTATTTCTACCTTACTTGATACAAAGGTTAGATTCAAAGCTTGTGATATTCCAACAGCAGATAATTTTACTATTCATATCTTTGCTGCACTTGCTGAAAGAGAGGTAGGTATGATTAGAGAGAGAACCAAAGCAGCTTTATCAGTTATTAAGTCTAACATTGAAACAAACGGACATCATATCTCAAAGAATGGTAATGTAGTTACTAAGTTAGGTAGAACTGAACTTAAAAAAGAACACTGGGAACTTGGTCAGATTGCTATCAAGATGAAGAGAGCAAATAACGAGAATATAAAAAGAGCTAAAGCATTTGCAAGTTCATTAAAAGAGAATGGTATGAACTTTACTCAGATAACTGAATTACTTAATAAGAATGGTTTTAAGACATCAACAGGTAAAGAGTATCATAATACGTCCACAAGACGACTATTCGTTGAATAGTACATCAACTAGAAGATTATTTGCTTAAAAATTAGTTTATTATGACAAAGGAGCAACTACATAAATTCTGTAGAACCCACAATTTTATAAAAAATAAAATTAAAACAATATATATAAAAGATGTTAGTCCACGTAAAAAATTA
The DNA here is from genome assembly GCF_036782315.1 of Flavobacterium sp. Lineage (GTDB taxonomy): Bacteria > Bacteroidota > Bacteroidia > Flavobacteriales > Flavobacteriaceae > Flavobacterium. The sequence goes on along the minus strand of NZ_DAIPZK010000004.1, from coordinate 187,088 downwards.
TATGAGATTAAGTTTGATAATAAAGTTGTTGGAAACATAGAAAGCACATATTTTTCAGAACCTAACTTTATAATTTACGATTTAGTTATTGATTATATTCTTGATAATGATAAAATACTAAAAAGGATAAAAAAGATTATTGATAGAATTGAAGCTATTCCAAGACTAACAGCAGAATTAGAAGTAAGAGAGAAAGAAGCATTAGAAACTATAAATGAAAAGTTACAAGAATGTTTTGAGGGTTTTGATTATGATAATAATTTAGAAACAACTTTTGAAGTTGAGTTTTCACAATTTAGGAGTTGGAAATCGCATAATGAGAATCATTATGCAGAAGCAAATCCTATTAATATAGATACAATGTTTGAAGCTTTTAAGTTAAAAATTAGAAGTGAAGTTATAGGTGCTAATATATTCTATAGAAATGTATTTTCATCAATAGATGAAATAAAAACCTTATTCAAAACTAATAATATACTGTATGAAAAATTTATAGATAATGTTGCTTTTACTATTGATTATATGAAAGTTACTATAGATAATAATAATTTTGTTTACTTTCATGGTGAAGAGGTTGATGAACCTATACGTTATATGGAAGCTAGTTTATTTTGCACTAGTATAAATTAGATTATTCTAAAAAGAATGGAATGAATATAAACAAAGATAAAGCTTTAGATGATGCAGAGTTTGCTGCATTAGAGTATATTGATGAATATAAATGTACATTTGAAATAGATGATGCTTGGATGTGGGTTGTTGTTAGACAAAATAAGACTCATAAAAAAGACATCTTTCTCAAGAAATCATATTCAAATATATTACCAAAAAGAGTTAGAAGGTATTATGAGGCTTATATTGTTTCTATTAAAATAGAATTTCCTATTATTAAATATGGTAAGGATTCAAATCTATATGGTCATACAAATAGACAAGCTGTTTCTTCTTTAGTCGATAGTATATATGAGAATTTCTATCATCGATTAGGTGTTTTAATAGATTATGAAATTTATAAATGGTATACATTTGAAAAATATGATTATGAAAATGATAAAGTTATTTATACTATTTCATATTTACCAATAGATATGAGCAAACTTTATGACTGTAAAGGTGAGCTTAAAATTAATGTAATTTTTGAGGACATGAGGATATTAAAATAATATTATCCTTTTTAATTACTTTAGTGAACTAAACTTAAATCATTTTTTATGGAAACTTATCACGTAAACTTATCAGGAGTTAATTGGAATGGTACAACAATTTTTTCAGGTACTGTTACTAAATTAAATAAACCAGTAGAGGGTAGAAGAAATACTGTTTCTTCATCTGAATCAATTGGTAGAGAAAATAGAATTCAAGCAGTTAATGATATTATAGAAAAGGTTAGAGATATTAACTTTGAAGAGAATGAAGTTTATTTTCTACCAACCTATGAAAGAATGGAATCATTAGAACAGCTTAGAGAGTTATTAAATCAATAGCAATTACAAAAAAGTCCAGTAGATTTTACTGGACTTTTTTTAATTCTTTTAGTTTCTCCCACATATAAACTAAGCTATCATTTTGAATTGTAAAGAATGGTATTGAGTTTCCGTATATTTCATTATAGCAGCTTACTAAATTCATCATATCTCTTTCAGTTGCTAGACCATTATTAATTTCAAGTCTAAGTAAAGTCAAATACAATTTTCTTTTATCATAACTGATACATCTCATAACAGGTTTGAATTTACTTTTGTCTCTTGTATTAAACCCCATACAGACCTTACATCTTTTTGTGTTGAAGTAAACCTTACCATTATTTTTTCCTTGGTAGAAATACTCTTCACCTCTTTCATTATTACAAGTTTTACATCTTAATAGCATTTAATCTTTCTATTTCTTTTTTTAGTTCATTTACCTCTTCTAAAAGCTCATTATTTTTCTTTCTAAGAGACTTTATTACATCTTCCGGCTTGATGTTTATTCTAGTTGTTAAATCGTTCTTATAAGCACCCATTTTAATTATTAATTTATGGGTATATATTAATAGTGGTTATCTCTCTATTGAGCATTTATTGTTCTTAATTCTAGAATTAAGTGTATGTAGTTCGGGAATTGAATACATAATAATTTTATTCATTTATCTTTTTTTCTTATATGAAAATAGCAATAGTTAGTTTTAAGGTTAGAAAAATTTTATAGTTGTAGGAGAGTGTTTTTTAACTATTTTTGTAGGTGGTAACCTAAAAAATAGTTTATATGCCTGATGAAAAAATTGAATACTTAAAAGTAAATATTGAGGCTATTAATGATGTTAAGTTTGATATAGCTAATACTGAAGGTGGAGTTGATTTATTTGGTTCTATAACAAATCTCAAATCTTATATGAAAGGTTATTTCATATACAGATTGAATGATGTTGCTTTTCAACAAGAACTTATAAGAGATTTCAGGAGTGAAAAGTTCAAGAAGGTAAAAATTAAAGATATTGCTAATAAATATTTAATTGCAAAATCTGATTTAGAATCATTTTATGATGATTTTTTACAACAAAATCTATCTCAAGAAGTAAATAAAGAAGACTTTATAAATAACTCACTTAATTTTATTCAAGCAAGTGTTACTGATGCTAATCATTTTGCTTATGCCAAGACTGCACTTAGAAAGATTTTAGAGAAACAATATGATTTTATTTTCTCTAATGGATTCCCAACAAATATATTAAACATTAATTCGGGTGTTATGACTGCAAATGCAGGAGATAGCGCTCAGTTTTTGTTTTTAGCAAGAGCAATTTTAGCAGGATATAACTGTTCTAATGTTGATGTAAGGTCAAGTAGATATGATGCTGTTGTGGATTTTAATAATGTTTTATTAAGATTACAGATTAAAGGTGTATCAAGTGGTAATTCAATTAGTTTTAAGGATAGAGATAGAGGAGGACAAGGTATTGACCACAAACACGAAAGAAATAAAGGACAGAGAATCACATCAGCTGATTGTGATATTTATGTAGCTGTTGACAAAGAAGTAGGAATTTGTTATTTGATACCAATGTACTTTGTTGATGGATTACCTGATGACCAAATTACAAGTATTAATTTATCTACACTTCAACATTATAAAGAGAATTGGGGTATTATCTCAGAAGTAGCAGATAGTAAAACTGCTAGGTAATGAGATTAGAGAAAAAAGGTTCAAACAATTACTATGTAAGTAATCCAAGAGGATTTATTGGTATTGAGATTTCTAAAGAAGATGTTCAGAAAGTTATAGACTTTGCTTACGCTATGTGTTTTGGTCAAGGTCATCACAGAGACCATAGAACTGGTGGACAATATGGTAGAAAAGGAGGTGAAAAGTTTTGTAACACATTTCAAGGTAAGTTAGCTGAAGTAGCACTTTATAACTATTTTAAGTCCCAAGGGTTGGAATCTCAAGAGCCTGATTTTGGTGTTTATGCTGAAGGTATTTGGGATGATTCAGATTTAGAAATTAAGGGTAAAAAGATTAATGTAAAGTCAGCAGCTTCTCAATCAAATCTTCTTTTATTAGAAACTAAAGATTGGAATCCTCAAGGTCAATATATACCTAATCTTTTGAGAAATGATGGCTCTACAACAACTTATGATTTCTTTATTCTAGTGAGGATTGACCCTGATATTAAAAAGTTGTTTAAGGCTGAGAGATTGATGTATAGTAATGAAATTGAAAAGTCAGTAATAGAAGCTATTATTTTCAAACATACCTGGTGTTTTGATATTGCAGGTTATACTACAAATGAATATCTTATTGCAACGATAAGAAATAGTTATATCTTACCTCAAAACTCAATATTAAATCATTATACCAAAATGGATGCAAGTAACTATTACATACAAAGCGGTAATCTAGGTTTGATTGAAAATTTAGTGAATAATCTAAAAGCTCTCTAGAACTTCTAATATCTTTTTTGATACGGCTTTTATCACCGGAACACTAACAGAGTTTCCTGCTTGTTTATAAACTGCTGAGTTTGCAATTTCATTAGGTATTTTGAATGTGTCAGGGAAACCTTGAAATCTTAAACATTCTCTTGGAGTTAGTTTTCTAAATCCATATTCAGTTTTAATCAGTGGTACATTATGTCCACCAGTTCCCATATTAGCAGTAAGGGTAGGACAAACATTAGATTTATTTTCTCTTACATATTGTCTTCTGAACTGATAAACAGTGTCTTCTGATTTCATAGCTTGTTCAAGCATATTGTACATATACTTATCTTCACCATAGTAGAAATTATCATCTACTTTCTCTTTGACAATTAAATCTTTTATCGATTTAGATAACTTTTCTTCTTTTGGAAATTGAAATAAAGATTCAGCATTTGGGAAAATTTCAGTATCAAAAGCAACCATAAATATTCTCTCTCTATTATGAGGAATATTACCGTAGTCTTTCGTATTTAAGACTTTTGCTTGAAATGAATATTTTCTATCTCTTAAAGATTTCTCTATTACTTTCATTGTTTTACCATTGTCATGAGTAGTAAGATTTTTAACATTCTCAAGGAATACTACTTTTGGTCTCATTGTATCAACAAAATCAAGTATTCTAAAGAAGTGATTACCTCTATTATCATCAAATCCTTTTCTATATCCAGCTACTGAAAATGGTTGACAAGGAAAACCTGCAGTAAGTACATCTACTGGTTCTATTTTATCTAAATCTAATTGAAGAACATCACCTTCAATTAACTTATGTTTGAAGTTTTTTCTGTATGTGATACAAGCAGCTTTATCATATTCATTCGCCCAAAGTAAATCAAATCCTGATTTCTTAAACCCCATACATATCCCACCAATCCCTGCATATAGACTACCTACTGTATATTTTTTACTCATTTTTATATTACCACTTAATTTTGAAGTGCGAATTTAAGGACTTATATTAAATATACCTAATATCTAAAAAATCCTCAATTGCATTAATTACTTAATATTTGTTTATCCCAAATTGACTGACATTTCATTATTTAATTTGTTTAGACTTAACTTCTTCAATTGTAAATAAAATTTCAGGTCTTCTTTCTTTACACCATTGAAGCATTAAATCTTTATCTTCTTTCTTTACTATTAGAGCATCGTGAACTGATAAGCAAAATTCAACAGGACAATTGTTTAGTAAATCATCAATGAAAATACTTGCTTCTTTGTATTGAAGTAATCTGCAAATATTTTTATAGTCTGCTGTTTTGTATTGAGCTGAGAATAGGTTAGCGGTCTTGAAAATTTCTCTAATAGCAGTCTTTTCAGAATCGATATATCCAGTTCCATTTATCCAAGTTGTGAATAGTTCTTTTGCTTCATTTCTATCATTATTTAGTGCAGGGATTCTATCTAAAAGATATTGATAGAAGTCTAATCCATTTTCAAAGATGTAGTTTAGATTTTCATCTTGCAGCCCAATTTCTTTTAGGTGTAACCAAAGTAATCTAGGTTGTGTTGTTTTACCATCGATTACATAGTAATCACCACCTGCTAAAAGATTTTTATATGAACCATAACCCTCAATGTAGTTAGTTATGTTAGTATGTAGTCTTCTAGAGAAATTATCTCTTTTTATTTTAAGGTCTTCTAGTGCGAAACCAAGTTCTAATAAACTTTGTTTTGTTTTAGAATACCAAATTTCTTTATCATAGATAGTAGAGTAGTCAAGTTCTAAATCATATTCATAACCTTGTTCAACATCGATTAAAAATTTGTATTTCATACATATACCTTTCTCGGTATCGTAATACTTTTTTCTTCTATGGTTAAATAAGTCACTCTCATCAGTATTGACTGATTTGAAGTCTATTATTTTATGTTCTAGTAGAAGTTTAGTTACTTTATTATATTGACCATTTACTTTTTTTAGGTAAGCAGAGGGACAGTTAAAATAACTTTTCCCTTTTCCTTTTTTGAATACAAGTGCATTATATACTTTTAGTATTCTTCTAATTACTCTCTTATCCTTTTGTAGTGATAATAGATAATCTAATTCTTTTCCGATTTTCACTTTTCATATACTTATTTTTTAGAATTCTTACTTTGTATTAAGATTCTTATATTGTATATATAAAGTTCTTATATCTCCCTTTTGTGTTTTTAGGTATTTTTTTTAATTTTTTTTTTTAGAGTTCTAAGAATCAGTTAATGATATATATATATTATATTATTATATTATTTACACTTCTTAACTTCTTAATTTTTTTAGAGTTCTAAGAATCAGTTAATGATATATATATTATATTATTATTAATTATTGTTACCCACCACAGTCTTAATCAGTACTTGATTAACCTAAAATTATCCTAATTCAAAAAAGAAATTTTATACACAAGTTGAAGTGTGAGACCACACGGAAACGAAACTTGTGAGACACGGATTTATGAGCAACATACCAAAGTATAAAACCATCTGACTGATCTGAAATTCTTTTTACAAATAAATCAAATGATGAAAAACTGATTATATAATAAAAGGTACTGGCTATCTTTTAATATATAACTTATGGAAACAGTTAAAATAGAATATCAAATACCTGAATCAAAAGCTGATATTACACTACAGCAGTGGTTAGATTGGGAGAAAGTAATTGAAGCTAACAAAGATGATTTAGATAGTTTATTTGTTCTTCAAAAACAGATTGAAATATTTTGTGGTGTACCATTCGAGTATGTAACTAAGTTAAAACAGGTTGAAATTGATGAAATGATTGGTTACATACATATTGTATTTAATCAGAAGTCAGAATTCATTAAACAATTCGAGTTCGAAGGTGTTGAATATGGCTTTATTCCTGATTATGATAAAGATATTACACCTGCTGAACACTGGGACTTGACTACATACAGTCAATCAAAAGACTGGGCGAGAGTTTTATCAATTCTATATAGACCTATTACCAAAAAAATAGGTAATTCATATCAAATTGAATCATATTCAGGTTCACATTTAAGATTTATGAATTTAAGATATGATGTATTTGATGGTATGATAGGTTTTTTTTTGCGTGTATTTCAAGAATTGCAAAAGCATACCCTGTTATTTACACAGAAGGAGTTGATGAAGATGAAGAAGATGAATATGGAATTGCATTGTCAGGACTTAGCAGAGAAAATCAATTCATTAACAAGTATGGAGTTCTCGCAGAGTTGGTTTACCTAATCACATCTAGTTCTATTGTTACAGGTGGTGCAAAAGAAGCTTTAACAATGAACATTCATGATTTTCTATTTTGGTGTTCATATTTAATCGATAAGAAGAAAATAGAAGCGGATAATATGAGAAATTCATATTCAAAAAATAATTAAAATGAGTGGTATATAGTAGTTTGAATCCTAATGCAGTTGTTGTTGAATATTTAAGACAATTATTTTCAAATGACCCATTAGTAAATGATGTACAATTGATTGATTTCAAATCTGAAATGGATTTACAAAACGCATCATTATTTCCAAAAGTTTACATCTTACCAAATGGTTTTAGATATGCTGATAATAGTATTGAATTTCTTTTTGAAATAGCAGTTGTATCAGAAAGAAATATAGAACCAAGTAATACAGATAATTTCTATAAAAATAATTTTATTGATAATCTAAATGATTCTTGTGCTATCTTAATGAAAGCACTAAACAATCTAATGTACCAAGAAAATCAATTTGGTATTCACATATTAGAGGGTTGGACTGCAAATGTAATTGCTGATTCAAGATTTACTTTACTTGATGGTTATGAAGCTTCAATAGTTCTTTCAATGCAGAATGAAGTTCCAAGCTGTCCTTCAATTTATTTAGACTTTCAAAATAGCCCTTATGTTCATCCTTCAATTATTGGTGTAACAGGTGCAACAGGAGCTACTGGAAGTCAAGGTGTTCAAGGTGTTCAAGGTATTCAGGGAGCCACAGGAGCTACTGGAAGTCAAGGTATTCAGGGAGCCACTGGTGCTACTGGAATTGGTTTAACTGACTTACAGATTAGAAGAACAGGTATAACTATCTTTGATGATATGACATTTTCTGGTAACGGTGTTTCACCTTTTGTAAAAAGTACGTTTAACTCTGGAGCTTGGGGTTCATCTATTGAATTTGATATTAATAATATGGGTCTTATTCAATTAACATCATCAGCAGCATCAGCTAACAGTGGAGGTTCTATATTATTGAATAACGTTGCTTTAGCAAGAGCAATGACTATTGCACCAGGAATACAATTTGATATAATTTTTATACAAAGAAATATATCAACTGTGAAAACAAGAACAGGTTTCATATACGGTACAACTAACATAGCTAACGTAACAGATGGTATATATTTTGAATTTGATGGATTAACAGTATCAGCTTATTCAGCAAATACGAGTGTTAGAAGCTCATCAGCAACATATTCAATACCAAATGATACAGATTTACATTATAGAATAAAATTAGTATCATCTTCTTTGGCTACATATGAGATATATACTATGAATGGTACTTTATTATGGAGCACTAGCTTAACAACTAACATACCGACCATTGGTTTCGGAACACAGCCTGGGTTTATATGTGCTAATACTGCTGCATCTGCTGCTACAATAACACATGTGGATTATATAGCAGCAACTTACCCAGCAATGAATAGAGGAGCTTTAACATAAAATAATATATAAATTATGATACTAATAAAATATAGAAAATTATATAATGATGGGTCTTGGGTAGAGACCCTATCATTAGAAGAAGCAGAACAACACGGAAACTATATTATAGTTGAAGAAGAAGTTGTAGAAAATATTGGATAATCAAAATAATTTTAGTTAGTAATGAGTATTACAAGTTCAGATAAACAGGAAGCATTAAAACTTCTTATTGCAACTTTCAGAAGTAAAGCAAAAGATAAATTAAGCCAATCAAAACGTGGTATTTTCAGTGGAAAATTGATTGATAGTATCACTGGTGATGTTGAATATAAAGGAGGTGAGTATGTATTTAGTGTTTCTATGGAGGAATATGGTACTTTCATAGATGAAGGTGTAAATGGTGTTGGATTTCAAAAAACAAAATCAGGTAAACTAGATAATCGATATAAATCAAATAAAACTGTTGTTAAAGATTCACCATACTCATTTAAGAATAAAATGCCACCAATAAATGAAATAAAACCTTGGGCGACAGCAAAAGGTTTGAATCCTTGGGCTGTTCAAAGGTCAATATTTCAAAAAGGTATAAAAGGAATACATTTCTTCAAAGATGTAATTGATTATGAAGCTGAAAAATTAGTTGATTACATTACTGAAGCAGAAGCAAACAACCTACTAAATTATTTTGGTGAGGATTAAAAAATGAATATTATGAATGGCTATTTACAGTATTATTACAATACAATTTACAGCAGAGCTTACTATTGGTCAAGAAGTAGGATTTGATGTTGTCAGTATACCTATGTTTGGTGTTCCAATAACATATCCAATAGTTGAAAATGTAGTAACAACAAGAAGTGTAGGATATCAGATGACTGCTGCAACTGCATCAACTTCAATTGTTGGTGAAGCAACAGCGATTAATTATTTTACAGCAATTTCAGCAGATTTAAGTGGTTACACTATTACAAGAAGTGGTAATACAGTTAATATTAGAATAAATACTTCTTTATATGGTAGTACTGATTTTTATGTTAATGGTTTATTCGCTTCATACACAAATCCATCAAGTGTAATATTCACAATAAACAACCAAGTTTCAGATTTTGCTATTAGTGGAGTTACATATAGCATAAACTCACTATCACCTTGCGATTCAGTAAATGTTAGTGTTACAACAGCAGGTTCTAGTGCATCAGATATAGCAACTAATATAATTCAACCATTTTCAGCAACAAATAGTTCTAATCCAATAACTTTTACTTGGAATAGAAATGAAAATATATCAATCACAGTAGTAAATTCACTAGGTATAACAGCATCAACAACTATTATAACACCACCATATTTATTACCTGATGATTTCACTTTTAATGTTGTTTATGATGTACTTACAATAAATCATACTGGTGCTACCGGATTATCATTACAATATTCATTAGATGGTTCAACTTGGCAAACTGGAAATACATTTTCAGGTGTTACTGGTTCATATACTGCTTATGTTAAAGACCAATATGGATGTTCATTTTCAAATACTGAAGTCTCAATAGTTGATAGAAATGATTTTATTCTTTCTAGAAGTCCATACTATATAACTTATAATGCACCTGCTTCTGATTTTGATTATTGCACAATTGAAATGTATTTATGGACTGGAGATAACACTTTACCATCTTTACCAAACTATGTTTTAACATCATATAAAGCAAAATCTACTGATGATTTCCTTTGGGTTGAAGTTTCTGATTACATCAGAAGTTTTTTAGACCCAAGATTAGATACAACTTGGTATAATAACTATGCTTTAACAGTTGATTCAACTAATTACTCAGTTGATGATTCTGATTTATCAGTAGATACAAATTACTTAACTATTACAGGTGGTAATTCATATAAAGAGGTTTGTTGGGTAAGATTCATTCTTAGAAGTTATAAAATTTCTTTTAGTGTAGGTCTCTTGGTAGATACAATTCAATCACCTATTAAAGTTGGAACATTAGGTTATGGTTTTCATACTGAGGGGAACAATCCAAAACCACCAACAAATGTTTTAGTTAACCCTTATGATAAATATTCTACTTATCACTCAGCTAATTACTTAACTACAATTAGAGCAACAGCCTCTAATACAAATTATGTGATTGAGAGACAACCAATGGATACTGATATCCAAATATGTAATTGGGGTAATAAAGAATATCAAATTATTTATCTAAATAAATATGGTGTTTGGGATTCAATGTTATTCAATAGAGTTAGTAAAAGAAGTATTGAAATAAAATCAGATACAATAGATTTTTACCAATCAAGACCAGATATGTATTCAAGATTCACACCAACCACTAGAACATCAAATATTGATGTTAATGAAGAGTGGACTCTTAACACTGATATACTAAACGAAAGACAGAATTATTACATGCAAGAGTTGACTTTAAGTGATAGATGGTATTTGTTAAATCAACAAGAAAATTTACTAATACCAGTGGTGTTAGATGAAAAGAAATTTGATGAAAAATTAGGCTTCAATGAAAAGGCAAAAATTCAATGGACTTTGAAGTTTAAGTCAGCAAATTCAAAAATCAATGATATTAGATAATGAATGGTGTTAGAATATATGTTTCAAATGATATTTACAATACAGATACAATACTAAATGGTGAAGCAATAGATTTATTTAAGGATGAAAACATTCAAATAACTCTAAAGCAAACTGATATTAGAGATATTGCAACTAACTACACAGATTTCACTCAAGATTTCACTGTTCCTGCAAGTCCAAAGAATAATAGAATATTCAGATATTGGTATGATTACAATAATGATAATCAATTTGAATCAGTTTCAGGGATTCCTTGTAGAATTGATATAGATGGTGTTTTCTTTAAGAAAGGAGTACTAAAAATAAATAGTGCGCAGATAGATGATATTGGTCAAATTAAACACTATTCAGTTCAATTTACTGCAAACTTAAAAGCACTTAAAGATAAGTTTGATGATACTAAAATAAGTGGGTTAAATTTTTCTAATATAGTTCCTGTTGAAATCCCATCAACTGATGATTATGTTATTTCTTCTATTATGGGTACTACTTCTAGTACTTCATTTATGTTTCCAATTGTTTCAACAACGAGGTTATTAAATGATTTTAATACTATTAAATACATTAATTCAAGTACACTAAATGGTATCACAAAAAATGAGCTAAGACCTGCAATAAAAGTCAAACATATATTTGAAGCAATAGAGGATAACTATGATGTGAAGTTTACAGGTGGTTTTTATGATACAAATTCACCATTAGAAAAAATGTATTTGTGGTTGAATAAAAATGAAACTCAATTTAGTAATGTGCTTAAGCTAATTGACCTTAATGGTAGTACTTATTCAAATGCAATTCCTTCATTCCCTGTTACACCGCCACCATCATCATACATTCAATTCAATACTACTTTTGATTACTTCAGTATCATTAAAAGAAATAATGTTTACTACTGGGGAGTTAATGTATTTCTTAATGTTAGTAATAATACGGCTCCATATAGAATTTATATTCAACAAATTGTTACTAATTCAGACGGATCTGTTGATGAAGTTTCAACTCTTGCTCAAGATAATGATGGATTCTTATTTACCTCAGATTTTTATACTGGTAACAGAAGTATTCATTTTGGTTTCAATGCTAACTCCATACCTCTTAATGAGAAAAGAAGTTATAGAGTTTATATGGAAGCATCAGGTAATATTACATTAAACTACTCTTCAATTAGACCACAATATAGAAGTTATCCATTTCCTTCTGAACAAACTGCAAGTATAATGACTAATTCAGGAGCAACTGTTTTTGCTCCAATGATTAATGTAAATAATTCATTACCTGAAATTAGTATTTATGATTTCTTCTCATCAATAATTAAGATGTTTAATCTTGTAACTATACCTGTTTCTGACCCTGTAATTCTTAATCAACTTCAATCAGCTAATGTTTTTCAAATAGAATATTTTAATAAATATTACGGTAAACTTGCTGAAATTGATATTACTGATTACACTAAGAAAGCAATAAAAATTAATAAGATTAAAACCTATAAAAAGTTTGAATTAAAACACGCTGATTCTAGTTATGGAACAAGTATTTTGTTTAAGAATTCACAAACACCCGTGCGTGAATATGGTTCAATTAAAACAACTTTTAATAAAGGTGATGATGGTGAGTTTAAGATAGAAACTAAGTTAGGTTTACTAATTTGGAGAAAATTACCAAATACATACGGTGATGATGATGACTACCAATTAAATGAGACTTGGATTATAGCAGATGGATTAGATGAACAATTTGATAAAGGTGTTTTTGATAAACCAACTATATTTTTTTCAAATGGTACTGCTTCACTACCATCAACTAAAACAGTTGCATTTACAAAGGAAAATTCAACATCTATACCACTAACAACTTATAATATTTTTTCTAATGTAGATAAGTTAGATATATTCAATTATAATACAACTTTAACTTTCTCAAGAGAATATGAGTTTCAAACTGATTTAAGAGAAAAAACACTTTTCTCAAATAACTATGAGGATTTATTAAGTGGAATTTATTCACCTTACACAAGAGAGTATGAAGTTAGTGCTATTTTACCTAAACACATCTATACTAATCTAAACTTAGGTAGTCAATTAATAATAAGAAATCAAAGATTTAATATCACTGATATTAACTTGAACTTGATTAATGGTGAAACAAAACTGAAGTTAAATAATGTTATTGAGGAGAGTAATATTATTGAAACTGAGTTATCAGGTTCATCTACATTTAGTATTGACACAATCTCAAATACTTATTATCCTGCTAGTGATTTAACTGAGAAAGTGATACAGATTAATTATCCTGTAAATACTGCAAGTTTGAAATGGAGAGCAAATTATACTATTGTTTCTACTGCATCAGGAAATAAAGTCTCATTCTCAACAACTGCTGCAACTGGTTTTGGTGGATTATTATGGTTTGATTTCTATCAACCAAGTGGTTCTTCAATTGGTAATCATACAACATCATTAAATCAATTTGTTCCGGTTGGAACTTATATCTATGACACTGCAACTTCTTACACATCACCTATAACAGGTTACATTAGAGCAAAAACAGGAAATAGTCTAACTATTAATGTTGTTGCTTATGATATTGATGGAAATACACTTGCTCAAGGTTCAGTAACTGTATAAAAATCAAATCAAACAAATAAGATTATATAATATATGTTCAAACTAATACATCAGATGCTACAACTTCAAGATTACTATGGAGTGAGTGAAGAAATAGATGTACTCAAAGGTGTAAACAAATACCCTGATACATTTAAGCAAGCTATGGAGATAGCTAAAAGAAAAATAATGTCTAACCGTGATAAAAAAGACAGCGGAAATTAATATTAAATCCGATGCGGACAAAGCAGCACAAGGAATATCAAACATAAAAAAAGACCTCAGAGAAGCTAATATGGCTTTGATTGAGGCGCAAACTACATTTGGGGATTACTCACAAGAAGCAGTTAATGCTGCTAAAAAAGTAGCAGAGTTAAAAGATAGAATTCAAGAAGCTAGAGAAACTGCTGCATTATTCGACCCCGGCCAAAAATTTCAAGCATTTACAGGAGCATTAAACGCAGTAGCAGGTGGATTTTCAGTTGTTACTGGTGCAATGGGTGCATTAGGTACTGAATCAAAAGAAGTAGAAGAAATGCTTCTTAAAGTGAATTCAGCAATGGCGCTTACAACAGGTTTAAGTGCAGTTGCTGATTCAGCTAAAGATTTCAAAAGATTAGGGTCAATTGCATCATCATCATTTTCTTCAATACAAACTGCTGCAAAATCAGCTTTTACAGGTATTAAAGGTGGTATTGCTGCTACTGGTATCGGTATTTTTTTAATTGCATTAGGTGCAATTGTAGCTAACTGGGATGATATAAAAAAATCCGTAACGAGTGCATTTCCTGCATTAAATAATATTGGTAACGTATTTAATAAGATTAAAGAAATAGCATTTGGTGCAGGTGAAGTAATTAAGTCTTATGTATTAGCTCCATTCAAAGCATTAGGTAAAGTATTCCAAGGAGATTTTAAGGGAGCTTTCAATGAGATGAAGAACGGGTATAATGTCGTTGGTAATTATGAAAGGGGTGCCGCAAAAGAGAGACAAGCTCAAGCTGATGATGCAGCAAGAATAAAGTTAGAAAAACAAATTGCTGCAAATGAAAAGTCTCTAGAAGTTCAAAAAGCAGCAGGTAAAGATACTTACAATGCAGAGTTAGCAATCTTAAAACAGAAGCAAAAACTTTATAAAGATGATAAAGAAAAGTTGGCGGAAGTTCAACAAGATATACTTGTATTAACAGCACAACACAATAAGAAGTTAGCAGATGAAAAAAAAGCTGCTACTGATAAAGCCAATGCAAAAGCAGAAGCTCAAAGACAAAAAGATGAAGCAGAGAGAAAAGCTAATGAAGAAGCAAGGATAAATGCAATTAAAACACTTAATCAACAAGTTGAAGATTTAGAAGATGATACTGCTCAAAAGAAGTTAAAAAGACAAAAAGATAGAGAATGGGCAGAAATTGAATCATTAAAAGATAAAACTGATGATGAAATAAAAATACTTACAGAAGCACATGAAAAGAAATTCAAATTACTTAAAGATGCTTTAGACAAAGAAGAAAAAGCAAAGGATGAAAAAGAGAAGAAAGAACTACAAGCTCAATTAGATAAAACCGAAAAGGAAATTCAAAGTGAGATAGATAGGACTAAACAAAAGAGAACTCTTAATGATGCTCATAACCTTGAAGAGCTAAATGCAATATATGCTCAATTACAAGCTGAATTAGATGCTAAACAAGAAGCTTTAGTTAAAGAGTTTCAACAGAAACAAGAAGCTGACTTAAAAGCTTATGAAGCAGAATATGGTAAAGATGCAGGTTACTATGCTCTAAAAGAAGAACAAGGTAAACAGTTACAAGATTTAGTTACTGCGCAAGGTCAGGAGGATGTAAACTTAAAACAACAATTCTCTGAAGCAAAGGGAAAGATTGATGATTTAGAAGAAGAAAAGCAAAAGAAAAAAGTTGCTGCTATTGGACAAACTTTAGCAACTGCTGCTCAACTATTAGGAGAGCATACTCTTGCAGGTAAAGCACTTGCTATTGCTGCTACAACTATAGATACATTTCAATCTTCTGTTTCAGCATATAAAGGTATGGTGGCTGCTATACCGGGTCCAGTTGGTGTAGCTGCCGGTGCTGTTGCTGCTGCTGCGGCAGTTGCTACAGGTTTAGCTACTGTTAAGAAGATTGTTTCTGTTAAAGTACCCGCTAAGGGTGGTGGGGGGGCTTCTCCAGCCGGTGTACCATCAGCACCACCAAGACCAAGTGTATCATTCACAAATACACCACAAACACAAGTTGCAGACTCTATTAATGAAGCAGCTCAAAACAGGAATTCTCAACCTGTGAGAGCTTATGTAGTATCAGGTGATGTTACTACAGCACAATCACTTGATAGAAATAGAATAAGCAGTGCAACATTCTAATTTGATTCTTAAACCAATCAAATAATAAAAATCAGATTATATAATATATGGAAAAGAAACTACCACGTTTTGAGCTTCTATTTGATGAGGAATCAATGGAAGGAGTTTATGGAGTTTCATTAGTATCTGACCCTGCAATTCAAATACAGGCAGTGAAATTTTCAAAAGAGCAAATAGAACTATCAAAAGAACAGATAGATGTATTGCTTTCTAAAGGAGAACAAATTGATACTAAAGAATGGCTTTTAATTGATGAAAAAGTAGTTGAAGATGAAAGTGTTTATGCTCTTGATTTATCAGCAATAACTCCAACTGATGGTGATTCAATTCAAGATAATGAGATATTCAAAATTAGGTACAGTTATGCACCTAAATCTACATCGAAAAACAGTAGAGATTTTTGTGTATCGATGATAAATGCTAATGCTGTTTATAGAAAAGAGGATTTAGTTAGTTCAAATGCTAATAAAGGTTTTGGTGCAGGTGGTTCTGATACTTACAACATATTTCTTTATAAAGGTGGTGTTAACTGCAAACATTATTGGCAGCGTAATATTTACTTGAAAAGAAACAACAAAGAAATGACTTTGTTTGAAGCTCTTCAATACATAGGTAAACTTGATAAAGAGAATCAAAAGAAAGTAAAGTTTGAACAAAATCCTGATGAAGTAAGACAGGTAGCATCAGCAGATAATAACTATTGGAAATTATCTACTGAGTTAAGAGATATTAAGATGAGTTCAGAGGAAAAAAGGATTTTAACAAGTCCAGTTTTATTACCTGAACAAGATATATATAGAAATTTTGATGGTCAAGAGTGCAATGTTTATTTCAGTGCAGAAACTATTGAAAGATTACAACAAAATTTCTTCAAAAATCACTATCAAACTAACTCAACATTTGAACACAAAGAATTATTAGAAGGTGTTTACTTTTTTGAAAGTTGGGTAGTAAAAGACCCGAAAAATGACAAAGCAAATTCATTAGGGTTTAATGTTCCAGTGGGAACTTGGATGATGTCTATGAAAGTAGAAAATCAACAAATATGGGATGAATATGTAAAGACTGGTAAAATCACAGGTTTTAGTATTGATTCAAGATTAGGTGTTGATACAAAAAAGAAAATATAAAGATGAAAAGAAGCTATTCAAAAGTTAAGGAAATAGTAATGAAACAAATTCTTTTAGCAGGTGAGTTAAATGAATTTAAGATTGATGAAAACTTAACTGTTTATGCAGATTCATTAGAGCAAGATATGGTTGTATTTGATGTAGATAACAATCCATATTCTAATCAAGAATTCACATTTGAAGGTAAAGTTTATAAAACTGGTGATTCAGGTGAAATTGTTTCTATTGAAGATGTAGAAGCAGAAGATACAGCAGATGTAGAATCAACTGATGTACAAGCAACAGAAGCGACTACACAAGATGCTCCAAATGCTGAATTAGAAGCAGCTAACAAAAGAATTGATGAATTGGAAGTTGAAAATCAAGCATTAAAAGCTGAGTTAGAAACTTTGAAACAAGAGGCAGTTCAGTTAGCGTCTCAACCACAAACACAAGGTATTAATTTATCAAATATCTCAACTGAAGAAGTTGAAAAACCAAAAACAACTCTTGGTGTAATCAGAGAAGTTTTAAGTAAATAATAGTTTAACTATTAAAAAAAAATAATATGAAAAATATAAATGGCAACAACTGTAAACATTACAAACAGCTTCAAGGGTACAGACAAAAAAGAGTTATTCCTTGAAATTTACAAACAAGCAGACACCTTAAATAAAAACTTAATTACTGTTTCAACAGGTGTAATTGGTTCTTACTACTTACCAACTTTATCATTCTCACCAGAAATGAGATTAGTTAGTGGTTGTGGGTGGAATCCAACAGGAACAGCAACATTAGCTGAGAAAGAAATCATAGTTAAAAAATATGAGTTCTCTTCTGAATTATGTAAAGAACAATTCTACAAAACATTCCAAGCACAAAATGAAGGTTTATTTTCAGCACACGCTGAAGTACCTCAAACAATTGAAGAAGCATTTCTTTCTTTAATGATTAGTGCAATCGGTGAAAAAATCGACTATGAAATTTGGCAAGGTGCAGGAACAACTCACTCTTTTAGTGGTTTAATTCCTCAATTCGTTGCTGATTCAACAGTACAAAAAGTAGCAGGTGCTACAGCAATTTCAGTTTCAAATGTTACTGCTGAAATGTCAAAATTAGATGATTTAGTTATTCCTGAATTAGATGGTGCTAATGACCTTGTATGGGTTGTATCTAGAAATGTAGCTAAAGCATACAAAAAAGCTCAAAACTCAATGGGTATTAATACTACTGTTGGTGATAAAGAACTTGACTATATGGGTACAAGATTAGAAGTAGTTAATGGTTTACCTAACAACTTTATGGCAGTATATGAAGTTAAGAATCTACACTTAGCTTGTGGTATTGGTAGAGAAGAAGAAGAAATCAGAGTTACTGATTCTGATGCTGTAAACTTTGATGGAATCCTTAAATATCAAGCTAAACTTTTAGCAGCAGTAGGTTATGTTGATGGTTCAAGAATCGCAATCTACAAAGGATAAAAAATAGAATAGTAGAGGTGGTATATGAACTATACCACCAAACTATTCAGAAAAAATAATTAACTAAAAAATGGCATTATGTGAAAGCATTAATAAATCAAGAAATGTTCATTGTAATACAGGTTTCTCAGGGGTTCAAGCTGTTGGTTTTCTACCTAAAATAAATGGTGGTTTAACTTTAACTGCCGGAGATGTTTTTGAAGGAACAGGTATGACAGGCTCAGTATATAAATTCTTCTTAAAGAATGATGCAAATACTTACTCTGAGGAAATTGCAGCAGATGAAAATACAGGAACTGTTGTTTACAATGGAACTTTAACACTTACATTACCTGTATTAGATAGAGAAACAAGAGACCAAGTAAAATTACTTGCAATGGGTCAATCACACGTTTTTATTGAAATGTATGATGGTAAAAAATTACTAATGGGAGCTGAGTTTGGTGCATCATTAACAGGTGGTACAATTGCTACTGGTGGTGCTAGAACTGATATGAGTGGTTATACTTTAACTCTTACTTCAAAAGAAAGACGTCCTATAGTATTTGTTGGAGCAACAGGTTCAACAATTTACAATTCAGCAATCAACTTAACTGGTATGATTACACCACAATAAAATAATTAATAGTAATGACTGGATACTATGAAATAAAGAATTTTACAATAGACATAAATGATAAAATCATTGAAAAACAAATGATTGTTTTCTTTGATTTAGAAGGTAAAGAATTGACAAGAGAAATATTCATTAACAGTGATGAGTTTATTTTTGATGAAAATAGCCAATTGAGATTCATTAGAATTTATGATAATATAGATAAGATAAAGTAAATCTTTTGAAAACCCCCTTTTAATTAAAAGGGGGTTTTCTTTTTTTAATATATACTAAATAAATCAAACCAATAAAAACTGATTATATAATATATGAAGGTGATAGTAAAACATAACGATAAGTATTATTTAGAAGTGATTCCAAGGTTCTACTTTGTCAATAATCTAAATGTAATTATTCGTGAACCTATCACTAATGAAATTGCTTCAATTGAAACAGAAGCAATAATTGAAAGTGGTCTAATCTCGATTGATTTGAAAGACTTTATACCATCAAATGATGTCAAGTACTCAGTAGTAGTTAAACATCTAACCAATGATTCAGAAATGATAATTTGGAATGGTCAAGCACTCTATACTGAAAAGGATAGACAGGATTATTCACTGAATAATTCAGATGAAAATAAGCTAAGGTTTTAATGCAAATAGATGTAATAAACTTAAATAATTATGTATTACCAAATGTAGTAGTAAATGTAGGAACAAAGTTCATTTTGAACGGTGATAACAATTCTTTCTTCAAATACATAGAAGAAAGATATAATGGTTCACCAACCAACGCAGGTATAATAAAATCTTATGTTAATTATATCATAGGTCAAGGACTTTCAGACAGATCCGGAATTAATGTAAATAAATATATTTCTAAAACTGATTTAAGATTAATATGTAATGACTTCAAATTATATGGTCAATATGCAGTTCAGGTAATTTGGTCACAAGGTTCTAAAATACTAAAAGAAGAACCAAAACCACTATTAATAAAACATATTCCAGTTAACAAAATTGGTTTTAATCAGGATAGAATGGGTAACATAGATGGTTACTGGTATTCATTCGACTGGGAAAATAAAGCAAGATATAAACCACAGTTATTTCAAAAATTCGATGGTATCTATAAAGACAATCCTATTGAGATTTTCTATGTAAAAAGTATTTCAAGTCAACCATATTTTGCAACCCCTGATTACTTATCAGGATTGCAATATGCTCATTTAGAAGAAGAACTTTCTAATGCAGCAATTAACCACGTTTTGAATGGATTTTCTGCAGGTAAAATTATAAATGTAATTGGCGGTTCAAATCCATCAGAGGAACTTAAAGAAGAGTATAGAAGACAAATTCTCTCAAAACTTACAGGTTCAAATAACACAAATAAAGCAATTATATCATACTCAAATGGTATAGAAGGTGGTGAGATTAAAGTTGAAAATCTTGAGCCGACACAATATGATGAAATATTTACAAACTTCACTGAATTAGCTGAAAGAAAAATATTCGCAGCTCACTCAGTTACAAACCCAATTCTTTTTGGTATTCGTGATGGTTCTGGATTAGGTTCAAATAAAGATGAAATGATACAAGCATTAAAAACATTATATCAGTCTAATATCAATCCAATGAGAGAAGTAATTATTGATGGATTAGAATATGTATTAAAATTCATAGAACCTAATATTCAATTAGAGTTTAAGGACTTTGAAGATTTAATAGTTGATTCAACTACACAAAATAATCCAGTACAATAATGAATGATTTATTACTTATAAGAACAGGAACTAACCTAATGAATAGATTAACTGTTATTAATGGGAATGTTGATGTTGATAAACTATTACCATCAATATGGACAGCTCAAATAACAGATATTAAAAGAATACTTTCTACTGATTTATACAACAAAATTCTTGCTGATTTTGATAATGATTCTTTAGATGGTGAGTACTTAAAAATATATGATGAATATGTATCACCGATGTTAATATTCTATTCAACTTCTGACTTTATAATGAAGAACTCAATTATAGTAGGTAATGGTGGTAATTTCAAACACAAACCTGATAATGGTGAAATAGCTGATTATAAAGAAGTAGATAGATTATCAAAATATTATCGAGAAATGGGCGCACATTTTGAAATTGGGTTTTATGAGTATATGAAAAATATAACATTACCTGAATATAAAAGAGATTGTGTCGATATAAACACATTCAAATTACCCTGGTATTTATAATGAAAGAAGAAGTTAAAACTAGAAAGTCTAAAATAAAAAAAGACTTAATAATTAAGCTTTTACAATTTGTAAAAGATAAAGATGATTCAAAGGAATCAAAGAAAAAATAATAATATGAATGGAAATTATCAATGTTAGTTATCCTAATGATGGGTTAGGTGATAAGCTAAGAGATTCAATGGTTAAAGTAAATGACAATTTTAATGAGTTATTAGGTTTAATAAATTCATTAGATTTAAGTATATCAGGTATTACTGGATTAGATGATGCTCTTAACACAATTAGCGCATCAATTACTGGATTACAATCTCAAATAAATACTCTAGATAGTAATCATACTACTGATATATCAACAATTAATTCTAATGTAATTACAATAAATTCAAGCATTGCAACTATCAATGATTCAATAGCTGATATTATAAACCAATTAGAACCACTTTTAGAATACAATGAACCTGAAACACTTCAAACAGTTACAAATAGAGGAATGACTACAAGTAATTCAATTACTATAGGGGGAATGAAAATATATGACAGTGTTGCAGATTTTTATAGTGAAATATCTGTTAATGATGGAGTATTTAGTGTTGACGCTTATCAAGGTAGACTGCTTAATTGTGAATATGGTTATTTTTACTTTAAGAATACTGATGGTTATCTATCAAATATTAGTAACGCTTCTTTAACTTCTAATAGATTATATACTTTACCAAATAAGTCAGGAACATTTGCACTATTAGATGATATTGTTGCACCTACTTTACAATCGACTTTATTGGATTCAAATTTAGGTACAAGATTAACACCAATTAGTTCTACTATAAATGGATTTAATTTGAATAAGTCAGTAAATGGTTCAGTTGGATTTGTAGTTAAAAATACTGATGGTACTGGTAATGGGGCAATTGCATCAGTTAGTGTAGGAGGTACAGGTTCATACTATGAAAATGGTTTATCATTAACCTATTATGGTGGTGGATATTATATACCTTCATTAAGAAAAACAGGTGGTTTATATTCTACACAAGATTTCAATTTCTTGAATGTGAACAATTCAAAAATAGACTTCAAAACAGGTACTACAATATCTGATGTTACTTCAAAATTTTCTATCTCAGGTGGTGGTACAGTTTCAATAGGTGTTACACCTTTAACTGACAACTCAGTAGTAAAAGGATTAGCAAGAAAATCTAATGGTGATTTAGTTGAATTTGATAGAACCTGTTTCTTTACACAGGTTTTTATGCATGGTAGTGTTTCACCATTAGATAATACAACTTATTATATTGGTAATTTTCCTGATTTATCACCCAATACATCTAATTCAATAACTCGAAGAATTCATTCACAAGGTAAAGGTTATGTTAGTTCAGTTTCAATAGCTATAAATATTGGTGGTACAATTGGTTCAACTGAAAATTCAACTTTTGAATTACATAATTTAACTCAAGAGACTTTTGTAAAAATTACAAGTCAAGCAGTTCATAATACAGATAGTCTTATTCTTTATACATTATCATCAAACTTAAATGTAAAAGAGGAAGATGAATTACAAATTAGATGGATTACTCCAGCTTGGGTTACTAATCCAACTACAGTTAGACAGAGATTTACAATAAAAATTAATATAGTTTAATGGATGCTCAAATAGTATATTGGATAGGTGGTATTTTAATTTCAATAATTGGTTATTTTCTAAAAACTACAATGGAAGATTTGAAAAAAGTAAAAGAAATGACAATAGAGAATAAATCAAAAATTGACTTAGTTGATAATAATCATAGTCATTTGAATGATAGATTTGATTTGTTATATGATGCTGTAAAAGATTTGACTTCTGAGATAAAGAATCTGTCAAAAGAATTGTCAAAAAAAAAAGATATTTAATGAATGAAGCGAGTATATAAAGAGGGTTTAATTACAACACTTTTAGGTGTTTTTATCATTGTATTTGCAGGTCTGATGATTTATCAAGGTAAATCTACTGTAAGTGAAATGAGTGGTTGGTTAGCAACAGGACTACTTTTTTTAAGAAGTAAAGATTCTTTAATTGGAATTCCAAAAAATGATGAATAATATAATGAATAAAGCAAATAAGAGTTGTGATTTATTTAATATAAAAATGTGGGAGTTAGAACTTCTTTTAGAACCATGGGAACTTGGAGCTTTATTAAGAAATGAGAAGAAAAGTTTTGAAGTGGATGTTATGTTAGATAATATGTTAGAATATTATGTTGAAGAAGAAAAGTATGATTATGCAATAATAATTAGAGATGAAATTAATAGAAGAAAGAAATTAAAATAACCACTTATAAAAGTGGTTATTTCTTTATTGAGCTTTATAATTTTCTGTCTCGTAATAGAAAGGATTATTATCTATCATTGTTGCATAATCAACCTGCCATCTATTAGTACCACACTCTTCTTTGTATGTAGAACCATCAGAATTTAGTCTATAACCACTCGATACCCAAGTAGTATCATAAGGAGTTCCTTCATAAGTAGTATGTACTCTATATCTAGTGATTAAACAATCACACATATTTACAGGTGTTGGAGTAGGTTCTTCTGATACTGGTGAATCATCATTTGAGCAAGAAATAAAGATTGTTGATAATAAGGCAAGGGTTAAAATTTTTGTTTTCATAAGTTTTGTTTTTTATTGTTATTTATTAATGTTTCAAGTTCATTTTTAGAAAGTATGGATTTTTTAAGGCAACCTAAGGAATTCCGCTTAACCCACCTAATTAAACCGATTCCACCTACTTTTCTATAAAAAATCCACTCTTGTAAAAAAGTGTTTTCAGGAGATTATATATACAGAAAATAAAAAGTTTAGTATGTATAAAAAGAAAAACACAAAGCAGTTTAATTATGATTCAGAGTGGGGTACTTATTGGGAATTTGAGACTATACCATTTATAGAAAACTATTTCAATAAAGTTTTAGAACCAAAGGGTAAAAAGTTAATTTTCTTAAATGAGAATATGAGTAGAAAGGTATCAGAGCTTAAAGAATGGGATATGAAATATGCGATTATAGACACTTTCACCAATCAGATATTAAAGACTATCACTTTTGAAATTAAAGCTGATAAATACGATAAAACAGGTAATTTGATTTTTGAAAAAACTTGTAGTAAAAAACTAAGTGGTGTCTTTGCTACCAAAGCTGATTACTTTGTTTACTATTTACCAAGATATACTAATGATAATTTCTACTTAGTAAAGCCAAAAGACCTAATAAATCTGATTAATGAAAAATTCTCAAGTTGTATTAATTATGGTGGTGGAGATGGTGGTAGAGTAGTATCTTACTTGGTAAGTAAGAATACATTTGATGAAGAATATACAAGCAATAAATCCTGTAAACTTCTAACCTGTAATCTTGAAATACCAAGTAAGTTTGGTGTCAATAAGTTTGAAGAAAAAAAATGCTATACCTACTACTCAGAGGGTAAAATGAAGAAATATGATGATGATTTAGATTTCTAACTATAAGTTATCCATATAATCAACAATCTCTTTATTCAAGTTATCTACTCTCTTACCTGTAAACTTTGATACATACCCTTGTGTGGTTGATAAATGTTTATGACCAAGTGAGGTCATTAAATCAAATAAGTTTAAGTTAACACCTATCTCTATCATCAAAGATGTGTATGAATGTCTTGCAAGGTGTGATGTCAATGGTTTGTTGATTTTACACTGTTCACCAACTACTTTTAATAGTCTATTGTAATAAACTCTTTTACCAACGAATTTTGAATATTGAAGCTTACTCATTGAATAAAAATCATCATCTATATCTGTAAAATCATTATCATCTAACAAAGGAAATACAAATGATTTTTTAGTGTCTTTATGACTACTTAAATACTCTACAATATCCTTGAATAGTATGTAGTTTTTTGTTTTATATTCATTTGATGCTTCCTTAATTTTTTTGTTTTCATCAAGTATTTTACTTCTCAAAACTTCAACTAATGATTCAAGATAATTTATTTTTTTATCAGTCGAGATAAGTGAATTTAGTTCTTGTTCAAACTTCACTGAATCACTGATTTTAACTTTCTTACTAAGTTCTAGTTTTCTACTTTCAATAATCTTCAATACTTCATTAACTGAAACGTAATATTCAATATGATTATTTTCTAACCTTTTAGCTTTTGACTTATTAGTTCTTGGAATAATAGTAGTACTATCTTTAACAACTATTGACTTAAAATCTAATTTGAACTCAGTTATCAAATCAGAATCAATCTCAACCCCAAATGCTACATCATCAATATCATTATTGGTTTTATAGTGCGAAAGTCCAGACCTTAATGCTCCAATTCTGCTATACCACATTGAACTATATGGATAAAGTAAATGCTCAGGTAATTTATCAACCGGAACATACTTCAATAAGTAATCCATTGTATTGAAGTTCACCATTAAATCAATGAATGATTTTACTTTAACCATTCTCTTTTTTATTCTAATCTGTTCATCTGAAATATAGAAATCCTGCCACCTTAAAGTAATTAAATCAGATACACGTATTCCTTGAGAAAACAACTGAAATAGAAAAAAGTTTCTAACATCTTCAATAGGTAAGTGATTTGAATATTTTGGAGTGTTTAGAACTGATAAGTCAGGTAATGGAATTCCAAACTTCTTACCACTTCTATAAACTTCATTCAGTGGAGTACTTATGATTTTCTTCAAATCTTCTTTGTTTAATACATCAATATCAGTCTCTATGAGTTCATTCTTAATTAAATCAAATGGATTGACCTCATAAGTATAAATCTTTTCTTTATCTGCTTTTGAAGTAAATGCTTTAAGTGCTTTGAACTTATAGAATATAGAATTGTTTTTATTCTTTCTAACCTGAATCATATACTTTTTTAACCCTTCTAAATATTCTTGAGTAATCTCAGAAAACTTTACATCAGATACATTGAACTTATAATTATTGTAGTCAATAATAAGATTCTTTAAGTTTTGATATTTCTCTTTAGTGCCAATATTACCAGTTACATTATCTTCAATTACCTTAGTCATAAAATCAACAAAGGATTTCTTATCATCATTTAGAAACTTAATCTTATTACCTTTCTTTTTTGCTTGGTCTAGTTTAGATTCAATTTCATCATTATATCTTTTGTGGTCAACAAAAGATGCTCTCATTCTTTGAGTATTTGGATTGAAATGTTTTTTTTCAACTGGTTCAAGCGGTAAACTTTTTAATACTGTCTTACCTGCAATTCTTGATGATAATCTAATATAACCTAATTTATCACCTGACTTCTTTGCTTTCCAAATTACCTTAACGCTCATAAATTTATTTTTATTGGTGTCTTAAAAGTGTCTTACTTTTTTTGTAAAGATATATGTTTTTACTGAAAAATGAAATATGTAAAGTCTTGTAAATAAAGGTATTTATCAACAGGTGTTATTTATTAATTCGATGTCAAAGGTCAGGAAGGTATAAAAAGATGTATGGAGATTGCGGCTGCAGGTGGTCATAATATTATTTTAATTGGACCTCCAGGTTCAGGAAAAACTATGTTAGCTAAACGCTTGCCAAGTATTTTACCTCCTATGACGATGCGGGAAGCATTAGAAACCACTAAAATTCATTCTGTTGCTGGTAAGACAAAAGATGTCGGTTTGATGGCACAACGTCCCTTTAGAAGTCCGCATCATACGGCTAGTTCCGTTTCCTTAGTTGGTGGAGGAAGTTATCCACAACCTGGAGAAATTTCATTAGCACACAACGGTGTTTTATTTTTAGATGAACTTCCCGAATTCAAACGCGAAGTTTTAGAAGTTATGCGTCAACCATTAGAAGATAGAGAAGTAACGATTTCTCGTGCTAAATTTACGATAACTTATCCATCTTCATTTATGTTAGTAGCAAGTATGAACCCGAGCCCAGGTGGTTATTTTAATGATCCCAATGCGCCTGTTAGTTCTACTCCTCAAGAAATGCAACGCTATTTAAGTAAAATTTCTGGACCTTTATTAGATAGAATTGATATTCATATTGAAGTTACACCCGTTCCGTTTGAAAAATTGACTGAAACTCGTAAAGCAGAAAGTAGTGCAGCAATAAGGGAAAGAGTAACAAAAGCAAGACAAATTCAATCGTGCCGTTTTGAAAATTTAGAACATATTCATTATAATGCCCAAATGAGTAGCAAATTGATTCGTGAATTTTGTGTTTTAGATGAGGTTTCACTTCAGTTACTTAAAACTGCTATGGAACGTTTGAATTTATCCGCTAGAGCTTATGATAGAATTTTAAAAGTTTCAAGAACGATTGCGGATTTGGAGAATTCAGAGAATATACAATCGCATCATATTGCAGAAGCCATTCAGTATAGAAGTTTGGATAGGGAAGGGTGGTTAGGATAAAAATAAAAGCGCCCAAATATTAGTAATTGGGCGCTTCTTCATTTTTTATATTCCAAATCTAAGTCCTAAGTATAAATCAGCTTGTTTTCCGCTATCAGCTAAAGCGGTGAATACGCTATTAGAACCAATGAAAAATCCAGCTAATCTAAAACCAATTCCACTGGTGAAGCCTGAAATTTCATTAGATGCTAATGGAGCATAAGCTTCAAACCATTTGGCAGAAAATCTCGGAATTAAAGTATAGGAATTTTGAGTCGTAATGAAGTCACTTTTACTATCGTCACTTACTTTTTGATTGATACTTGCCGTAACAAACCATTTTTTGGTTAATCTAACATCAGCATAAGCATTAATTACAGTTGGTAATTTTACGCTATAATCAGCTGTACTCGAGGTAGATTGAAAATAAGCTGAGTTTGCAGGATCATTTAATATAGCTTCAATTTCCGTTAAACTTTCAGCATTTTCAAATTGATTCAAATCTAAACTTTCAAAATTATCAACATTTAATATATAGTTTTTACTTAAGTTATTGTCAGATTTAAACGTCATTGAACCTATATTTTTTACTGAAAGTCCAGTATTTAATCTGTAACTACTTGCATCATTCTCGTCTTTCCATCTATAGTTTACCGCTAAATCAGCTGCAAAACCATTAATACCTTGAGAGAAAAATTCATTGTAATTTCCTTGATCGTTATAATCATTTGCTAAAACGCCAGCATAAGCAATATTAATATTAGCAGAAGCATTTACTAAAGAAATATCACCAAAGTTATTTACAATTGTACCATTCAAATTAGTAGCAGAAAAGTTTGCATATGCACCTGGAAATAACAAACGCAAGTTAGTTCCTACATTTACTTTATGTTTAGGTAAATCAATTATATTTCTTGCAATTGTAAAATCTAATTCGCCCCAAGTTGTAGCATTTAAACGTTGATTATCATTTGAGGAAATTTCAGTTTGAGAAAAGAAATTACTCAAGTTTCCATTTTGAATAGCATCTCCTAATCTTGAATCAACATTGATTACATTGGCTTTTATATTGGCAACTGAACTAATTCCAAATCCCCATTTTTGATATTTAAAAGCAAATGATGGACCAAGAATTTGGCTATCTAATCTTAAATTTACAGTTTCATTACCTTCAAATATTTTTTCTTCTAAATTGTCTCCACTAACTAAATCACTGAATGTTAATTTGTTATTTGCCATTCCAATGGAAAAGTTGAATGCATTAATTTCAAATTTAGTATTCATATTTGCTAATTCAGCAGGATTATTAGTTGCGTTAAGTAAACCGCCTCTTTTTGAAGTAGAAATACCACTAAAATGTTCTTGTGAGAATAAGAAAGTTGAAGAAAGCAATGATAATGAGAGAATTAAATTTTTCATAGGGTATAGTTTTTAAAGTGAATTCCAAATAGCATCTTTAGGTGTACTCGCATTAAAAATAAGAATTTCTTTTGACACAGGATGAGTTAGAACTAATTTTTTTGCATGTAAATGAATGCCACCATCAGGATTACTTCTGTCAAATCCATATTTTAAATCACCTTTAATTGGGCAACCAATGGCTTGAAGTTGCGCTCTAATTTGATGGTGTCTTCCCGTATGCAAATCAATTTCTAACACAAAATAATGGTCTAATTTTTTTATGATTTGATAACTTAAACTAGCTTTTTTACTTTCGGGAACTTCTTTTAAATGAGCTTTTGAAGTATTATTTTTAGTATTTCGTTTTAAGAAATGAACTAGCGTATCTTTTTCTTTGGGAGGACAATTTTTAACTATTGCCCAATATGTTTTTTGTGTTTCTCTATTTTTAAAAGTCTCATTCAAACGAGTTAAAGCTTTTGAAGTTTTAGCAAAAACCACTATTCCAGTTGTGGGTCGATCTAAGCGATGTACTACACCTAAGAAAACGTCTCCAGGTTTATTGTATTTTTCTTTAATGTATTCTTTAACTACATCAGAAAGGGGTTTGTCTCCAGTTTTATCGCCCTGAACAATATCGCCAACACGTTTATTGATGACAATAATGTGATTGTCTTCGTGAAGAATTTGAAGGTTGTCTTTTGTAGAAATTTCTTTAGTAGACACAATTAATATTGTTCGTTTGCATTAGGGAAATCTTGCGATTTTACATCCGTAACATATTGTCCGATGGCCTGAGTCATTTGCTCATATAAATTCAAATAACGACGTAAGAATCGAGGGCTAAATTCATTATTCATCCCTAACATGTCATGAATTACTAAAACCTGACCATCAACACCGCTACCAGCACCAATTCCAATGACAGGAATGGAAATGCTTTTTGCTACTTTTTCTGCTAATTTAGCAGGAATTTTTTCTAATACTAATGAAAAACAGCCTAATCTTTCTAGCATTTTTGCATCTTCAATTAGTTTTTCAGCTTCTGCATCTTCTTTTGCTCTAACGGTGTAAGTCCCAAATTTATAAATAGATTGTGGAGTTAATCCTAAATGCCCCATAACAGGAATTCCGGCATTTAATATCTTTTTAATAGAATCTTTAATTTCGCTTCCCCCTTCTAACTTAACTGCGTGCCCACCACTTTCTTTCATAATTCGAATAGCAGAACGTAAAGCTTCTTTAGAATCTGATTGGTAACTTCCGAAAGGTAAATCTACTACCACTAAAGCTCTCTCACATGCTCTTACCACACTTGATGCGTGATAAATCATTTGGTCTAATGTAATAGGAAGTGTTGTTTCATGTCCAGCCATAACATTACTCGCAGAATCACCTACTAAAATAACATCAACACCAGCTGAATCAACAATTTTTGCCATTGTAAAATCGTAAGAAGTTAACATAGAGATTTTCTCTCCATTTTCTTTCATATCGATTAATGTTCTTGTGGTAATTCGTTTGTAATCCTTTTTAGCTACTGACATGTTTTTTTGTATTTAAAAAGCAAAGGTAATAAATGTTATTTGCTTTTTATAAATCAAAAAAATATTTATCAAATATTAAATTAATGTTAAATTAATGTTTTAATTTAGTGGCGTTAAAATTTAAAATAATGATACCAACACTGCTGCTTGTTGCTTTAATAGGCTATTTACTTGTAATTTTTGAATCTCCAATACGAATTAATAAAACAATTACGGCAATTTTAACAGGAGCATTATGTTGGGTAGTTTTGGCAGTCTTTCACACAGGAGAACATCATGAAGTTTCTGAAAAATTAATTGCTTATTTTGGTGAAATTTCGGGCTTGTTAATTTTTCTTCTTGGAGCAATGACAATTGTTGAATTAATTGATTTACACAAAGGGTTTACTGTTATTACACACCGTATTAGAACAAAATCTGTTTTAAGATTGCTTTGGATTGTGGGTATAGTTACTTTCGTATTGTCGGCACTGCTTGATAATTTAGCTACAGCAATTATTATGATTACACTATTAAAAAAGTTAATGCCTAAAGGAGAGATTCGAATGACATTAGCAGGAATAGTAGTAATTGCGGCAAATGCTGGAGGTGCTTTTAGTCCAATAGGAGATGTTACTACTACCTTATTATGGATTGGAGGACAAGTAAGTGCGCTAGGAATTGTTACCATACTTTTATTTCCTTCAATTATGGTGTTATTGGTTCCTTTGATAATTGCAAGTTACAGAATGAGAGGTTTTGCTGTTTTAAGAGCCCAAATTTCTATGGCAGATGCTATAAGAGAGGAAAAGATGAAAGGAAGTTTGAGTGTTTTTTTAGCAGGTGTCTTCGGATTAGTTATGGTACCAGTTATAAAAACAATTACAGGTTTGCCGCCTTTCATAGGAGTCTTAATTTCTTTAGCTTTTGTTTCCCTTGTGTCGATAAATTATCATAGAAATAAACCTCAAGAAGAAAAAGACAGATACTCAGTTGCTTCTGCGTTAACTAAAGTTGATGTAAGTTCTATTTTATATTTCATGGGAATTCTATTGATGGTTTTTGCCCTTCAAGAGGCTTCGATTCTTTCAAAAATGGCACAGTTTTTAGATGAAAATTTACCTAATACAAATGCTATGATTGTTGCAATAGGAGTGTTATCTTCTATTGTAGATAACGGAAGTTTAGTAGCAGCAACTCAAGGAATGTTTTCATTAGCAGATTTTCCTATGGATCATTCATTGTGGGAGTTCATTGCTTTGTGTGCAGGTACTGGTGGTAGTATGTTAATAATAGGTTCTGCTGCTGGTGTTGCTATAATGGAAAAAGAAAAAATAACTTTTATGTGGTATTTAAAAAAAATTACACCACTAGCAATAGCAGGTTATATAGCTGGAATTGTAACGTATTTAGTAATTGGGCTACTAATTCATTAAAATTAGAAACAATGAAAAAAATACTATTCTTTATTGCGTTAGGATTTGTAAATCTTATTTCGGCTCAAGAAACTAATCCTAAAAAAGTGGTGGATGATTTTTTTACGGCTTTTCATGCCAAAGATACCGTTGCTTTAAAACAAATTTGTCATCCCGAAATTGTAATGCGAACTATTGCTAATACAAAGGAAGGTAATAAATTAGTTGCCGACAAGTTTGACGATTTCTTAAAATCAATAGCTACAATTCCTGCCAATTTGAAGATTTTTGAAAAGCTTATTGATTATAAAGTTGAAATTGATGGTAATTTGGCTCATGTATGGACACCGTATGAATTTTACATCAATGATAAGCTAAGTCATATAGGTGCTAATGCTTTTACCTTGTATAACGATAATGGAAAATGGCAAATTATTCATTTAATTGATACAAGAAGAAAGAAATAAACCTTAAATGAGATTTTTTTTAATTCTAATATTATTTCCATTTGTTCATTTTTCTCAAGAAAAAGATTCTTTAAAAATTAAAGTTTCTGGTTTTTTAGAAACGTATTATTCTTATGATTTTAGCAATCCAACTACCGATGCTAAACTTCCATTTACTTATAATTACAACCGTCATAACGAGTTTAATGTAAACAATGGATTAATTCGTACCCAATTAGAATATGGTAAGACCTATGCGTCAATTGCAGTACACGCAGGAACTTATGTGGACGATAATTATGCTACTGAAGATATTAAATTATTTAGCGAAGCCTATGTAGGGATGTATTTGAATGATAACAAAAAATCATCAATTGAAGTTGGAATTATGCCCAGTTATATCGGATTTGAATCGGCAATAACCGCTACTAATTTGACTTTAACGCGTTCTATTTTGGCAGAGAATTCACCTTATTTTATGACCGGAATCAAATATAAGTATGAACCAAATGACAAATGGAGTTTTTCAGGGTTAGTAACTAACGGTTGGCAACGCATTCACAAACCACAAAAAGATGTTGCTCCAGCTTTAGGAACTCAAATTGTATACAAACCTTCAGAAAAAACTACATTGAATTGGAGTACTTTTATTGGAAAAGAGTTTTATGGAACCGAATTAGCGATGCGTTATTTTAGTAATTTATATTGGGATAATACTTGGAATTCAAAATGGCGTACAATTTTAGGATTTGATTTTGGAATTCAAGATAGCGCTACTTCAAATGATGAACATTTGTATTGGATGAGTCCAGTTTTAATTGCGCAATATTCGATTAATTCCAAATGGCAAACTGCAGTTAGATTTGAATACTATCAAGATGAAGATAATGTGATTATTGCCACTTCAGATGCATTTAAAACATCTGGTGCTTCTGTAAATTTTGATTATTTGCCCAATACGAAACTAAAATTAAGAACTGAAGCTCGCTATTTCGATTCTAAATATCCTATTTTCTTTGATAATAAATCAAATAATTTTTTCGTTACTACGAGTTTGAGTTTTGAGTTTTAATGAACTTCCAATCGATTAGAAAAGCTAGTAAAGTTCCAATTACATAGCAAAGTAAATCCAACCAAAGAAAACCTTGTCCCAAAATATAATGGCCTAAAGTGGTTTTACGAATGGCAATTAACCATTCAATTTGTACTAATTGTAAAAATTCGATTCCAAAACAAAAAAGTAGAGAGAATAGGAGTGAAGTTGATTTTTCCGATTTTATAATTAAAAATCGAAATCCGAAATAAGTTAAAACCGCATATAAAACATCTCCAATAAACAGAGGTATAATAGTTACTTTTCTTGAAAGAATTCCAAGAATCATAACCAATAAAATAATGATAAAATAATTGAGTCGATTGCTTTTCATTAACAATCTGCCATATTTACTGCAACCGCTAAACCACCTTCAGAAGTTTCTTTGTATTTCGAATTCATGTCTTTAGCGGTTTGCCACATGGTATTTACCACTTTGTCTAATGGTACTTTAGCATGTAAAGCATCAGTTTCTAACGCTAATTCGGCTGCATTGATGGCTTTAATTGCACCCATGGTGTTTCTTTCAATACATGGAATTTGAACTAAACCACCAATTGGATCACAAGTTAATCCTAAATGATGTTCCATAGCAATTTCAGCTGCCATCGTAACTTGAGCTGGAGTTCCTCCCATTAATTCACACAAAGCCGCTGCTGCCATAGCACTTGAAACTCCAATTTCTGCCTGACAACCGCCCATTGCTGCTGAAATAGTGGCTCCTTTTTTGAAGATAGAGCCAATTTCTCCTGCAACCATTAAAAATTGTTTGATTTCTTTTTCTCCTGCTTCGTGATTTTCGATTACTAGATAATACATTAAAACAGCTGGAATAACTCCCGCACTTCCATTAGTTGGAGCAGTAACCACACGACCCAACGAAGCGTTTACTTCATTCACTGCTAAGGCAAAACAACTTACCCATTTTAAAATCTGACGAAATTTAACTTCGGTTTGTCTGATGATTTGCAACCAAGAATAGGGATCTTCATAAGGTAATACACCAATTAAATTTTTGTGCATATCATAAGCTCTTCGCTTTACATTTAAACCTCCTGGCAGAATTCCTTCTGAATGACAACCAATATACATGCATTCTAACATCGTATCCCAAATACGAAGCAATTCATTGTGAATTTCTTCTTCACTACGCATGGTTTTCTCGTTTTCATAAACGATTTCAGATATTTTCTTGTTTTCGGAAGCACAAAAAGCTAAAAGATCGTCTGCTTTTTCCACAGGAAATGGGAAAGTATGTAAAATTTCTTCTTTATGATGGTCTTCTTTTTCTTTTACTACAAATCCACCACCAATAGAATAATAGGTTTCGGAATAGGTTTCAGTATCGGTTTTAGCTGTAAAAGTTAACCCGTTAGCATGAAAAGGTAAAAAGTTTCTATTGAAAACAATATCGGTTTCAAAGCAAAATGGGATGATAATTTCATTACCTAGGAAAATTTCTTTCTTATTCTTGATAGCTGAAATAATCACATCAATACTTTCAACAGGAATATACTCTGGGTCAGCACCGCTCAAACCTAACATTACTGCTAAATCTGTTGCATGACCTTTTCCAGTTAATGATAACGAACCATACAAATCTACTTTGACACCAATTATGTTATCAATTAGGTTGCGATTGCGCAGTTCTTTTAAAAATTGTTCGGCAGCTCGCCATGGCCCAAGGGTGTGAGAACTCGAAGGTCCAACACCAATCTTTAACATATCAAAAACAGAAATACATTCCATACCTAAAAATAAATTTAACCTTAGCAAATATAGTGAAATTATGCAACACGAATGAAAGCTGAATTGTTATATATCATTTGAATTAATAACATAAAATTAGGATTCGATTCTTTATTTTTTTGTTCATTTGCATAAAAAAATAATGCCTGTAAATAAATTCTTTTTATCTGCTTTATCAGCTTTTATCATTTGGGGATTTTTTAGTTTAGCTTTAAAACCTTTAACAGATTATCCTTCTTTAGATATCTTATTCTTTAGAGTTTTCATTGCTACGGCTTTCTTATTGATAATCAATTTGTTCTTTAGAAAAGCGGTTGTGGTAGAAGCGAAGAAAACATTTAAAGAACTTTCAAAGAAAAAACAAAAATCAGCAATAGTTATGACGGTTGTTGGTGGACTTTTATTAGTCTTGAATTGGTTTTTATTTATCTATGCAGTGAATCATGTGAGTTTGCAATCCGCTTCGTTTGCCTATATTATTTGTCCAATTTTGACAACTGTCTTAGCTTTTATTTTGTTGAAAGAAAAAATCGATATTTGGCAATGGATTGCAGTAGGATTGTGCGTCATTAGTTGTATAATTTTATCCTATGGAAATTTAAAAGATTTAATTTATAGTGTAATTATTGCCTTGAGTTTTGGTTTTTATTTAGTTTCCCAAAGAAAGAATAGTGATTTTGATAAATTCTTAATTTTAACTATTCAAATGGTGATTTCTTCGATTATACTGTTACCGTTTTATCCTAGTTATGGTGGAGCAGTTCCAACCGAATTTTTGTTTTATTCTTTGCTTTTAATCATTGTAATCGTCTTCACGATTATTCCTTTATTCCTTAATCTGTATGCGTTAAAAGGATTAAATTCTTCAACTGTTGGCATCTTAATGTACACCAATCCATTGATTCATTTCTTTTTAGCGATTTTTTATTTTAAAGAATCAGTTTCTGTTGCCCAAGTTATTTCTTATTCTTTAATTTTAATTTCAATAGTAGTTTTTAACATGACTGCTTTTAAAAATTTACGACATAATAACGTTAGATAAATACAATAAAACGTCATTTTGTCAGTATGTTGCGCCTGACAAAAGAGGTTTTCTGTCAATTTTCTTATTTTTTTGTAATGGCACAATCATTGAATTATAGTCACCGAGTTTAAAATTGAAATTTAAAATCTAACAAGTATAAAAATGAGCAAAATTATTGGAATCGACTTAGGAACAACCAACTCATGTGTGGCTGTTATGGAAGGTGGAGAACCTGTTGTAATTGCAAACGCAGAAGGTAAAAGAACTACACCATCTGTAATTGCTTTTGTGGAAGGTGGCGAAATTAAAGTTGGAGATCCGGCAAAAAGACAAGCAGTAACTAATCCTACAAAAACGATTGCTTCTGTAAAACGTTTCATGGGTAATAAGTATTCTGAAAGTGCAAAAGAAGCTTCAACTGTAGCTTACAAAGTGGTAAAAGGAGACAACGATACACCTCGTGTTGATATCGATGGTCGTTTATATACCCCACAAGAATTGTCTGCAATGACACTTCAAAAAATGAAAAAAACAGCTGAAGATTATTTAGGTCACTCTGTTTCTGAAGCAGTTATTACTGTTCCAGCATACTTTAACGATGCACAACGTCAAGCTACAAAAGAAGCGGGTGAAATTGCAGGTTTAAAAGTAATGCGTATTATCAATGAGCCTACTGCGGCAGCTTTGGCTTATGGATTAGACAAACAAGGTAAAGACCAAAAAATTGCAGTTTATGATTTAGGAGGTGGTACTTTTGATATTTCTATCTTAGAATTAGGAGATGGAGTTTTCGAAGTATTATCTACAAACGGAGATACACACTTAGGAGGAGATGATTTCGACCAAGTAATTATCGATTGGTTAGCTAACGAATTCAATGCTGCAGAAGGTGTTGATTTACGTAAAGACCCAATGGCTTTACAACGTTTAAAAGAAGCAGCTGAGAAAGCTAAAATTGAATTATCAGCTTCTACTCAAACAGAAATCAACTTACCATACGTTACGGCTACAGCTTCTGGACCTAAACACTTAGTACAAACGTTAACAAGAGCTAAATTTGAGCAATTAGCAGAATCTTTAGTAAAACGTTCAATGGAGCCAGTGGCTAAAGCGTTAAAAGATGCTGGTTTATCAGTTTCTGATATTGACGAAGTAATCTTAGTAGGTGGTTCAACACGTATCCCAGTTATTCAAGAGCAAGTAGAGAAATTCTTTGGTAAAAAACCATCAAAAGGTGTAAATCCTGATGAAGTTGTAGCAATTGGAGCTGCTATTCAAGGTGGAGTTTTAACAGGAGATGTTAAAGATGTATTGTTATTAGATGTTACGCCACTTTCGTTAGGTATTGAAACTATGGGAAGTGTGATGACAAAATTAATTGAAGCAAATACTACTATCCCAACAAGAAAATCGCAAGTTTTCTCAACAGCTGCAGATAACCAACCATCGGTAGAAATCCATGTGTTACAAGGAGAAAGACCAATGGCAAATGATAACAAAACAATTGGTCGTTTCCATTTAGATGGTATTCCACCAGCACCAAGAGGAGTTCCTCAAATTGAAGTAACTTTCGATATCGATGCTAACGGTATTATCAAAGTTTCTGCTACAGATAAAGGAACTGGAAAATCGCATGATATTCGTATCGAAGCGTCTTCAGGATTAACTCCAGAAGAAATCGAAAGAATGAAAAAAGATGCTGAAATGAATGCTGAAGCAGACCGTTTAGCAAAAGAAAAAGCAGATAAATTAAACGAAGCTGATTCTATGATTTTCCAAACAGAGAAACAATTAGGTGAGTTTGGAGATAAATTATCTGACGCAAATAAAGGAGCTATTGAAAGCGCTTTAACTGAATTAAAAGCAGCTTACGAAACAAAAGATATTGCAACTATTACTCCTGCTTTAGAGAAAATCAATGAAGCATGGAAAAATGCATCAGAAGAAATGTACAAAGCACAAGCTGAAGGTGGTGCTACACAAGCGGAACCTCAAGCAAATGCTACCGGAGATCAAACTCAAGATGTAGATTTCGAAGAAGTGAAATAAAGTAAAAGGTACAAGTGTTAAGTACATAGACTAAACCGAATCAATTTTGATTCGGTTTTTTTATTTAACACGGTTCACATTGTTTTTTTTGTATATTAGGAACTTAATTTAACAACCTAACTATTATGAAAAAACTATTTTTACTTCTTGTTTTATTAGTATCAACTGCAGGAATGGCACAAAAAACTAAAGCAAAACCCGCAGCAAAAGCAACACCAAAAAATGTAGTACTAGCTACTTCTGACAATGTTTCAGCAGAAATTATTTCTGAAAAATCAGGAAAAAGACTTGTATTATTTGTAAAATCAGAAGGAAAAATAGATACTTTAGAAGTTAAAAATCTTGAAAAATCAGATTTTAAACCTACAACAATCACACTAAAAAATTTTACAACTCAAGGGAAAAAATTCTATCATTTGAATTGGACAGAAGAGATAAAAATTGATACCAAGATAAAAAAAGAAAATGGAGTAGTAGTTGAAGACCAGCTTTGGGATACCGAGACTAAAACATTGTTAATAGGAAATTCATACAAGTCATCTCATATTAAAGAAACTGTTTTTCTAGATGCAAATAAAACGGCTTCTCATGATGTTGAAAAAAATAGAAACGAAGGTTTTGAATTTACTTTAAACGCCGATGGAAGTTTTAATTTAAAAACTAAAACTCAAAATAGTACTTATGTATATAATACAGCAACAAGTAAGTATGAAATTAAAAGTGCCCCAAAAACAGCACCTGCCACAAAAAAGAAAAAGTAATATTTATGTAAACAAAAAGGGATAACATTATGTTATCCCTTTTATTTTGAACCCTTATTTATTTTGGTTTCATAGCGTTTTCAATACGCGCTACTAAATCATTTAAGTGGAATTTAGTTAATCGATCAGATGAACTAGCTTGCTTTAATTGATTTTTCAATTCATTTAATTGACCTCTAGCAATTGAAGGAATATCAGTATCTGCTAAAACAATTCTTCTGCCATTAAAGAAAGTTACATTTGTTTTCTCGGTTGACATTGTTTCAATTAATTTAGAAACAAACAATTTCTGTAAATTTCTGCGGTAAATATCAATAGGAGCATTTGTTTTTATTTCAGAGAAAATGCCGTTTCTTAAATCACTCATTAATTCATCTACGGAATAATTAACTTTATTTTGAGAAGAAGTTTCTAATAAACGAACTAATCTATCTCCAGATAATAAGCTTGATAGAGTACCATCCTGAATTGATTTTACAGCTTCAACACCGTTTTCAGGTCTAATTTTAGATAAAATATTTTGATCTAATAGCCATTTTGGTGTTTTGAATAATTGTTCATTTAAAAACGCTACTGCATCATTTTGTATTGTAGAAGGAACTACTTCATATATGTTACCTTCCATATCATATGTTTTTGGTGTTTCATAGATTCCTCCAACATTTTTAGTAACATGACCCATGTAACGTCTATATTGCCCAGTTAAAGAATTGTATAATCCATTTAATTCTTCATAATCTTCACCATTCTCTTTACTCCATTCAATTAAGTTAGGTAAAATGCGTTTTAGATTTTTGATTCCATATTCTGATGCTTTCATTGCATTGTCACCTAAATCTTCCGTTTGATATCTTGGATCATATGGATTTGTTTCAGTACCAAACCATAAACGACGATTTTTATAAGCTTCTTTTGTCATTTCATTTAACAATGCTTTCTCTTCTTTTTCGTCTTTTGCACCGTTGAAATAAGAATAACCCCATTTAATAGCCCACTTGTCATAATCTCCAATTCTAGGAAATAAATCTGTTACTCCATCTTCTGGTTGCGCTACATAATTAAAACGAGCATAATCCATAATAGAAGAAGTATGACCATTTTTTTTCTGGAATTCTTTATCGCGAAGTTTTTCAACTGGTGTTGCATAACTAGCTCCCATGTTATGACGAAGTCCTAGTGTATGACCCACTTCATGAGCTGCCACAAAACGAATTAATTCGCCCATTAGTTTATCGTCAAACTTTTTATTTCTTGCTTTTGGATCTACTGCAGCAGTTTGGATTAAATACCAATCACGTAATAAACTCATAATGTTGTGATACCATCCAATATGACTTTCCATGATTTCTCCAGTTCTTGGATCGTGAACATTTGGTCCGTACGCATTTTGAATTTCCGCAGCAAAATAACGTAATACCGAAAAACGAGCATCTTCTAAACTCATTGTTGGGTCGTTTTCTGGCCAATATTCACCGCGAATAGCGTTTTTCCATCCAGCAAATTCAAAAGCTTCTTGCCAATCATCAATACCTTGCTTGATAAAAGGTTTCCATTTATCTGGAGTAGCAGGATCTAAATAATATACAATTGGTTTTTTAGGCTCGATAAGTTCACCACGTTTTTGTCTTTCAGCATCTTCCGCATTTTTAGGTTCTAAACGCCATCTTACCGCAAAAATATCGGTTTCTGCTTTATGAGAATCTTCTTCAAAAACATCATATCCATTTGCAAAATATCCAACTCTTTTATCAAAAGCACGTTTACGCATTGGATTTTCTGGAAGTAAAATAAAAGATGTGTTTAATTCCATTGTTACCACACCAGCATCTAATCCTGCAGGTAAATCAACTCCAATTTTTGGCATTGGATTTCTGGAAAGTTGTGGAGCAATTGTTGAAAAAGTTTTAGTAGTTCTAATTTCGGTATTAATTGGGAAACTTTTTATGAATTGAATAAACGATTTGTCTTTTTGAAAAGCTTGAATACTCAATAATTGCTTATTTATCGAATTTAAAGAGAACGTTTGTAAATCAGAATCAAACGCTGCTGTCATATCAATTACACTTGCGATATTGTTTTTACCTGATGCATCTTTTTTATAAGCCAATACATCATAAATTCCAATAATAGGATCGGCACTTGAATTTTTTACTGATTTTGTGATTGGTTTGTCTTCATCTGGTGTCATAATTACATAAGTAATAGAACGCAAGATAATGGTATTGTTTTGACCTTTCTCAAAACGTACTACCTGACGATTTACTTCTTCACCACCAAAAATTCCACCACCAGCTGGTGTTCTAGAATATCTAGTAATGGTCATAATTTCTTTTCCAATTAAAGAATCTGAAATTTCAAAAAGGTATTTTTCACCTACTTTATGAACATCAATAAGTCCATTTTGTGTTACAGCAGTTGAATCAATTACTTTTTTATAAGGTTTAGGTTCTTTTTTCCCATCTGGTTTCTTAGCATCTGTAGCTACGGTTTCCATTTTGGGTTTGTTTGTTACTTTCTTTTTGCTCTTTGTGGCACTGCAAGAAAATAGAAATAGTACCAAAATACTACTTAGGAGTGTCAGTTTGTTTTTCATTATTTATGTTAGTTTGTCCAAATTTATTTGAAATCAGTATTTTTTCTTACTATATTAAGTTTTTATTAAGAATTTTAACATTTTAATTCTTAGTCAATTATCTTAATTTGACTTAATTTTATTTTATATGCACGCATAGTATTTATTTTTTTGTATATTTGATTTTAAATTCAATACTAATGGAAAAACAATCGCTGACTTCGCTTTTACAAATTACACATCCCATTATTATGGCTCCAATGTTTTTGGTGTCGAATACTAAAATGGTTATAGAGGGGATGAAAAGTGGTGTAGCAGGATGTATTCCAGCATTGAATTATAGAACTTTAGACGAATTGAAAACGGCTATTCACGAATTAAAAGTTGCAAAAGTTTCAGGAGGAAGTTTTGGTTTTAATTTAATTGTAAATAAATCAAACGTAAAATATAAAGAGCAATTACGAGTTTTGTGTGATGAAGGTGTGGATTTTATTATTACATCTTTAGGCTCGCCAGAAGAAACTATCAAGGAAGCGCATAAAGTTGGAATTAAAGTTTTTTGTGATGTTACCGATTTAGCTTTCGCCAAAAAAGTAGAAAGTTTAGGTGCTGATGCTTTAATTGCGGTAAACAATCAAGCGGGAGGACACAGAGGCAATATTGATCCAGAAACTTTGATCAAACAATTAAATGAAAATACTTCATTACCCGTAATTTCAGCAGGTGGAGTAGGTAATAAAGCTGATTTAGATAGAATGTTAAGTTATGGAGCAGTTGGAGTTTCTGTTGGAAGTCCGTTTATTGCATCAAATGAAGCAAATGTATCTCAAGAATACAAACAAGCTTGTGTAGATTATGGCGCGAAAGATATTGTAATGACGGAAAGAATTTCAGGAACACCTTGTACAGTTATCAATACGCCTTATGTTCAAAAAGTAGGAACCAAACAAACTTGGTTAGAAACTTTATTAAACAAAAATAAAAGTCTAAAAAAATGGGTTAAAATGATTCGTTTTTATATTGGAATGAAAGCTACTGAAAAAGCGGCAACACAAGTAACCTATAAAACCGTTTGGGTGGCAGGACCAAGTATTGAAGATACAAAAGCTATTTTGCCCGTTGCTGCAATTGTAGCTAAACTAGTTAACTAGTCAATTTATATATACATTTGTAAAAATAATTCCAATGAAAAGAGTCGCTCATTATATCATAACTTCATTAACCGTTTTAATTTTCGGTTATCTGTTGTTGCATAGTAATGATACTTCGACTATTTCTCAACCTCTAAAAAAGGAATCTACAAAAGAAATTTCGCTTCATTTTAATCAAGGAAAAATTGATTTTAATCAGGAAGGAATTCAAAAAGAATCCTTATCATTAAAAACGAATCAAAATTATTCGGGTTCAAGTGAAATTATTAGAAAGCAAATTCCTTCTTTTTTATTACCAACTTCTGTAATTCAATTGGAGTTATTCAATAAAAATAGTTTCGAAGTTTTCTTTGTAAAAAAGAACCTTTTATATCTGTTTTTCAATACATCTAGAATCATATTTCCGTTTCATTATTTCTGGTAAAATTTATTTTAAGTTTCGCTAATCCCTTGTAAATATTATACCTGGGAAATTTTATTATGCACATAATTTAAAATAAATTCAAAATGGATACTACCAACACTATTATAGGAATCGTATTTTTTTCATTAATTGTTATTCCTATTTTCATTATCAATAATAATATTAGAAAAAGAAAAAATCAATTATTAAACACGTTAAACGAATTATTATCTGACAAAAACACTAAGTTTTTAGATACCGATTTTTGGTCAAACAATTCAGGAATTGGATTAAAAGGTGATATTTTAGCTTTCTTTAGAAAAGGTGAAGAAGCCCAAGTTAATGAGGTTGTTGATTTAAGAGAAGTTAAAAAATGTGCTTTAGTTCAATTTGATAAACATGGAAACGTTCCAAAAAACAACCACGAAATCAACAAGCTAGCATTGTATTTAACTTTAGATAATCATAAAGAGATCAATTTAATTTTCTTTCATGCTGATGCTAAAAATTTCATCATCGGAGAAGAATTTAGAATTGCAAAAAAATGGTTTGATATTATTACAAGTAAAATCTAAAAGT
This sequence comes from Flavobacterium sp., assembly GCF_036782315.1. Lineage (GTDB taxonomy): Bacteria > Bacteroidota > Bacteroidia > Flavobacteriales > Flavobacteriaceae > Flavobacterium. The sequence continues at coordinate 142,882 of NZ_DAIPZK010000004.1, read as the reverse complement.
AAAAAAGCCTCAGAAATGAGGCTTTTTTTTGTATTTCGAGTAAAATTATTCAACTACAATTTCAAATGTTTTATCCCAATTTTTACCTGTTACAAAATACGTTTTCGTTGCAGGATTGTAAGCAATTCCATTTAAAACATCTATTTCTGCATGTTTTGTAACTTTTGTTTTTAATTCGCTTAGATTAATAATAGCTTCGATAGAACCATTCTTAGGATTTATAATAGCAATAGCATCTTTTTGATACACATTTGCCCATATTTTTCCATTAATCCATTCCATTTCATTAACGGCTTCAATTTTAGCACCGTTTGTATATACATTAATGAAATCTTCAACTTTTAAAGTTTCAGGATTTAAAATATAAATTCTTTCAGTTCCATCACTCATATAAAGTTTTTCACCATCATTCGTAATTCCCCATCCATCCATTTCGTAAGGAAATGTTTTTTCTAATTTAAAAGTTTTGGCATCGTAAACAAATCCTGTTTTTTCTTTCCAAGTTAATTGATAAATTTTATCTTTCAAAACCGTAATTCCTTCACCAAAAAACTTGTCTTCTAACTTAATTTGTTCGGTTACTTTCCCAGTTTTATAATCGGTTTTTCTTAAAGTAGATTCTTTGTATTGTCCCGTTCCTTCTAATAAAACACCATTGTAGAATTCAAATCCTTGTGTGTAAGCATTAATGTCATGCGGATATGTATTGACAATTTTATAATTCAAAATCTTTGGTTCTGCACTCGCATAAATAGAAAATCCAGAGGTAATGTCAATATTTTTTCCTTCAAAGTAAACTAATGCTTTAATTGTTTGGTTACCCAATTTCTGATTACTCAATGCAAAAGGTAATTTTTCGTTTCCTTTTACCGAACCAATTTTAACTTCGTTAATGTAGTAAACAACTGAATCAATCGTTTTATTTTCTTTGTTTTGTAAGACCAAATCAATACTTTCTTCTAGCTTAAGAATTGGTTTTATAGTAGGATTTTCAATCGAAAATAAATTTTTTAATGCATTTTCATCTTCTTTACATGACGTAGAAATTACGCCTAAAACTATGAAAGCGAATAGCTTAACTTTTAACATGGTTGAAATATTTAATAAGGTAAATATACAATGATTTTTTATACTCACAATTGCCTTGCAAAAATATAAAAAGGTTGTATATTTGCACCGGCAAGTCCTACACGACCAGCTCCTGCAGACTCCTCCAGGGTGGGAACACAGCAAAGGTATGTGGTTGTAGCGGTGCGATGTAGGTCGCTTGCCATTTTTTATTTCTCTTGAATTGTGGTCCCGATTGTTCGGGATTTTTTATTTTTACACCAATTCTAATTCCTATGCAAATATCTTGGCAAATTGTTCGCTTACAACTAAAAGAAACGTTTTCAATTAGTTATGGAAGTTACTCGTTTAGAGAAGCCTTAATTGTTTCGCTTTCCAATTACGGAAAAATAGGCTTTGGAGAATGCACAGCCATTGATTATTACGGAATTAATTTATCCGATTTCACTAAGAAATTAGTCGAAATTCAAACTCAAATTGAAAAACAATCTATAAAGCATCCTTCCGAATTTTATACGTTTTTGGAAAATTTACAATTGCATTCTTTTTTACGTTCGGCTTTAGATTGTGCTTATTGGGATTTATTTGGAAAGTTAGAAAACAAAAGTTTCATGGAATTAAATTCTATTGAAGTAACACAATTGCCAGAGTCTTCTATCACAATAAGTGTGGCATCCATTGAAGAGCAACTGCAAAAAATAGCAAAATCCGATTGGAATAAATTCAAGATAAAATGGAATCATTACGATGGGAAAGCGTTGGATTTATTACTGAATTGTGAAAAAGAAATTGCTTTAGATGCTAACGGAAGTTTCTCAATTTCTGAATGTCAACAACTGGAAGAAAATCCGTCATCAGCTCAATTTACTTACATTGAACAACCGATGAAAATCGGATTTTCAAATTATTCACATTTGAATGCTTCCAAATTTGCGAATTGGATGGCTGATGAAGATTGCCAAGAACAAACCAAACTTTCCGATTTAAAATCACATTATAAAACCATCAATATCAAATTAGTCAAAACGGGTGGATTGACTCCAGCTTTACAATTAATTAAAGAAGCACGAGCAAACGATTTCAAAATCATGATAGGTTGCATGACCGAATCTACCGTAGGAATTTCTGCTGGAGCAGTTTTGGTTCCGTTAGTGGATTATGTCGATTTAGATGGCGCGAATTTAATTGCTAACGACATCGCTTTTGGAAGCGCCATCGAAAAAGGAAAAGTGTTGCTTTCAGAGAAAGTTGGGTTAGGAATTTCCTTGAAATAATTTAAAGCCGTATTTTCGCACTATAATTCACACTAAAATGAGTAAAGTAGTATTAATTACAGGTGGTTCATCAGGAATTGGGAAATCAATTGGCGAGTTTTTGCAACAGAAAGGTTTTGTGGTATATGGTACAAGCCGAAATCCTGAAAAAATCACGAATTCGATATTTCCATTAGTAGCTTTGGATGTTCGCGATAAGCAAAGTATTGTTAATTGTGTTACCGAAGTGATTCAAAAATCAGGACGATTGGATATTGTAATTAATAATGCTGGTGTTGGAATAACTGGTCCTATTGAAGAAATTCCAACAGAAGAAATCCGAAATAATTTTGAGACGAATTTATTTGGACCAATCGAAGTGATGAAAGCGGTTTTACCTCAAATGCGAGAACAAAAATCGGGTTTGATTATTAATATTACTTCTATTGCTGGCTATATGGGATTGCCTTATCGTGGGATTTACTCGGCTTCAAAAGGCGCATTAGAATTAATTACCGAAGCGTTGCGAATGGAAGTAAAATCATTTGGAATCCAAATTACAAATGTAGCTCCAGGCGATTTTGCTACCAATATTGCTGCAGGGCGTTATCATGCTCCAGTTATCAAAGGTTCGGCCTACGAAGTTCCTTATGGAAACACCTTAAAAGAGATGGATTCGCACGTAGAAAGCGGTAGTAACCCAAACGAAATGGCAGAAGCAATTTTTTCTATTATCCAAACAAAAAATCCTAAAGTGCATTATAAAGTTGGAGCTTTTTTACAGAAATTCTCTATTGTTTTAAAACGTATTTTGCCTGATACGATGTATGAAAAAATGTTGATGAAGCATTATAAGTTGTAGTTCATTAAGTTTATTTCAAATTTAAGGTATTCAAAAATGGAAGATAGATTTTTATGTCCGAATTGTCAAGAAGTAGAATATTTTTTTGATGGCGAAAAATTAAGATGTCCAAAGTGTAATCAAAACGATTTTGAATCTGCTTTACATCAAAGTGAAGGAAATATAGAATATCAAAAACTCTCAAAATTAAGCAACCCTTTTTTCGAATTAGTTTTTGGTGAAATATACGATTGTGATGTTATTTATAATGGTAAAATTGAAAAAACAGCTATTGTTCCAATAAATTCAAATCCAAAATTCAATCAATTGTTTTTTCTTTTTGATATAAATTATTGTGAACAAAATAATCCTAAGATTGTTGAGACTTTAAAGAAAAAAACTTTTTCAGAGCTTTGGGATTTAGATATAAAGCACAAATTATTTGATAAATTTGATTGTTCAATAATTATAGGTTCAACAAGTGATGAAAATTCAATTATGAGTTATGATGGTTGGATTTTTAAAAATTTTCAAAAAAAGAATCAATATAACTTCTAAATCTATTTACGTTTAAACTTTTGAACTTGTCCTTGCCCTTGAATATGGAATTTTTTATTCGTACTTTTGTCAACACAATTAATCCTGAGCTTGTCGAAGGACAAAACAACACACAATACTTTAAAATTTAAAAAAATGAAATTTTTTATTGACACAGCTAATTTAGAGCAAATTAAAGAAGCACAAGAATTAGGAATTTTAGATGGAGTTACTACAAACCCATCGTTAATGGCTAAAGAAGGCATTACAGGAAAAAACAATATCCTAAAACATTACGTAGACATTTGTAACATTGTTGACGGTGATGTAAGTGCAGAAGTAAATGCAATGGATTTAGAAGGTATGATTAGAGAAGGTGAGGAGTTAGCTGACTTACACGAACAAATCGTTGTGAAATTACCTATGACTAAAGAAGGTGTTAAAGCTTGTAAATATTTCTCTGATAAAGGAATTAAAACAAATGTTACTTTAGTATTCTCAGCTGGTCAAGCTTTATTAGCGGCTAAAGCTGGTGCTACTTATGTTTCTCCTTTCTTAGGAAGATTAGATGATATTTCAACTGACGGATTAAATTTAATTGAAGAAATTAGAGATATCTATGATAACTATGGTTTTGAAACGCAAATTTTAGCAGCTTCAGTGCGTCATACCATGCATGTTGTAAATTGTGCTAAAATTGGTGCAGATGTTATGACAGGACCTTTATCATCAATTACTGGATTATTGAAACATCCATTAACAGATATCGGAATCGCTCAGTTTATTGCAGATTACGAAAAAGGAAATAAATAATTTTTCAAGTATATAAAAAAAGCGTTCTGATTAGAACGCTTTTTTTATGATTATAATTTATTTTATTTCAAATTCTGTTCAAAATTCACATCAAACAAATTGGCAAACCCGTTTTTAATAGTTCCATCTGCATTTAAGATGATAATTCTGTGAATTTTTGTAATTACCCATTGTTTTCTGATAGTTTCAAAGTCTACAGCATGAAGTTCTTTTGCACCTTTGAAATTATATTTTCTCATGGCATTTTCCCAATTGATTTTAGAATCATTCACATTCACTGCCACAAATTCATACTCTGGATATTTGGCTCTTAAATCATTAATTTTCTTGTGTGAAGCTACAAAATGGGATTCTGCATGACTAGTCCAAAAGAATAAAATAGTTGGTTTTTTTATGATGTTATTAATATCAACAGGTTGGTTTGCAGTATCAATCAAATCGATTTTAGGTAAACGATTACCCACTTTCAAATTCTGAACCGAATTGTATATTTCTGTAATTTCTTTTTTGTTTTTATCGTCAGTAGTTAATTGTAAGTAACGCTCAATAAACTTCTGATTGTTGTACATATTTTGGTCTTGTAGCAAATACATCATTGCCACGTTATTCAATACAACGTTTTTGACTTTTTGATTTTTAATTAAAGTATCGGTAATATTTAACTTTTCAATATTGTTTTCTAACGAATTTTCATTTAAGTCCAGATGATCTTTTTGTAAAGAAACGTTATTCAACATTACACTTACATATTTAATAAATGGAGAATAATTCGTTAATAATGCATTTTCAAAATCAACATCCTTTCTATGTTCGTAATAATTTGATGGTAATTTAGTTCTAATATTTTCACCAGTTCTAAATTGGTGAGCATAAGGATAAATCTCTTTTTTTGTAATGTGATGAAAATTTAAGCAAGCTTTAGCCACTACATCAAAGTTTTCATCCCAACCAATTTCAGCTTTGCGTTTTAAATAAAATGATTTACGAATGGCAAAACTTGAGTCAATATTTTTAATAAAGCTTTTTACATCCTTATCAAAATTGTCATACATTTTATCTTTGTCGGCTTCATTTTTCAAATACAATTCCATTAAGAAATTATTTTTCTCATCGCCACGACCACAAAAAACAACTGAGTTATCAAAATCAAATGTATTTACTCTGACCATCAAACTATCATTTTTATCAAAGTACACATATTGATATTCAGGATTGTGCTTAAAGGTATATAATCCGGGAGCTAATGAATCAAATTTATGCATGAAACGATTGTTTTTATCTAAATAAATCGTATCAATAACTTCATCGTCTTTTAAAAACAATACAAATTTTTCTTGAGGATTCAAGATTTCTCCACCAAAATATGCCACGTAATCATCTTCTTTAAAGACCTTTTTACATGAAGTCAAAGTTGAGAAAAGGGCGATAGATAGGGGTAAAAAATATTTAATGTAATTTTTAATCATGCATTTGATTATTAATTCAGAAACAAATGTATCAGATATATTCAAATCTAGTTGTTAATGTACAGTTAAAATAAACCTATATTAATTCTAAATTAAAGTGTTCAAAAATCTACTATTTTTAGTACTTTTGCAACAATTTTAATAAAAAAATATAAAATGTTAACAGTTTCAAACTTATCGGTTCAATTTGGAAAACGAGTTTTATTCGATGAAGTAAATACCACTTTCACTCAAGGAAATTGCTACGGAATCATTGGAGCCAATGGTGCTGGGAAATCTACTTTCATGAAAATTATAGCTGGCGAAATGGAGCCTACCTCTGGTAGAGTTATTCTTGAACCAGGAAAGCGTATGTCGGTTTTAAACCAAAATCACAATTTATTTGACGAATATACAGTTTTAGATACTGTAATGATGGGAAATAAAGTATTACATGCAATTAAGGCGGAAATGGATGCTTTATATGCTGATTATACAGATGAAAATGCCAATAGAATAGGAGAGTTACAATTACAGTTTGACGAAATGAACGGTTGGAATGCAGAGAGTGATGCTGCAACTATGTTATCAAACTTAGGAATTGGTCCAGAGTATCATTACACTATGATGGCTGATTTGGATGGTAAACTTAAAGTTCGTGTGTTATTAGCGCAAGCATTATTTGGAAATCCAGATGTATTGATAATGGATGAGCCTACTAATGACTTAGATTTTGAAACCATTGGTTGGTTAGAGAATTTCTTAGCTAATTATGAAAATACCGTTTTAGTAGTTTCTCACGACCGTCACTTTTTAGATGCCGTTTGTACCCACATTTCAGATATCGATTTTGGAAAAATTACCCATTATTCAGGAAATTATACATTTTGGTACGAGTCTTCACAATTAGCGGCTCGTCAGAAAGCACAACAAAATAAGAAGGCTGAAGAGAAAAAAGCAGAATTAGAAGAGTTTATCCGTCGTTTTAGCGCTAACGTTGCCAAATCGAAACAAGCAACTTCTCGTAAAAAAATGATTGAAAAATTAAATTTAGACGAGATTAAACCTTCTAGCAGAAGATATCCAGCCATCATTTTTGAAACCGAAAGAGAAGCCGGAGATCAAATTTTAAATATACAAAACTTAGCAGCTTCAGTAGAAGGTGAAACCTTGTTTAAAAATGTAGATTTAAACATGGCTAAAGGGGATAAGATTGTTGTTTTCTCAAAAGATTCAAGAGCTACAACTGCTTTTTATGAAATTTTGAACAATAAAATGACTCCTGATGCTGGTACATTTGATTGGGGTATTACCACTACACAATCGTATTTGCCAGTAGATAATCATGAATTTTTTGACGGTGTAGATTTGAATTTAGTGGATTGGTTACGTCAATGGGCAAAAACTGAAGAAGAGCGTGATGAAGTTTATGTTCGTGGATTCTTAGGAAAAATGATTTTCTCAGGAGAAGAAGCCTTAAAAAAATGTAATGTATTATCTGGAGGAGAAAAAGTACGTTGTATGTTGTCTCGTATGATGATGATTAGAGCTAACGTTTTAATGCTAGATGAACCAACGAATCACTTAGACCTTGAGTCAATTACGGCTTTCAATAACTCGTTGAAGAATTTTAAAGGTTCAGTTTTATTTACAACACATGACCACGAGTTTGCGCAAACAGTTGCTAACAGAATCTTAGAGTTAACTCCAAACGGTGCTATTGACAGATACATGACATTTGATGAATATCTAGAAGATGACAAAATCAAAGAATTAAGAAAAAAAATGTATTCTTAACATCAATCCCGTTGCTATTTTTAGTAACGGGATTTTTTTTACAATACGATTGCTATTAGAAATATAAATTCTAAATTTGTACAAACAACACACTATGAGTCAAAAAGTTTTGCTCACTTCAAAAGAAGTACACATTATCTTACACCGATTAGCTTGTCAACTAATTGAAAATCATTTAGATTTCTCCAATACTGTTTTAGTAGGATTACAACCAAGAGGTAAATATTTAGCGGAAAGAATTAAACAAATTCTGGAATCGGACTATAATATTTCTAATATTCAATTGGGATTTTTAGATATTACTTTCTTTCGCGATGATTTCAGAAGAGGCGAAAAACCTTTGGAAGCTAACAAAACCCAGATAAATTTCTTAGTTGAAGATAAAAAAGTAGTCTTTATCGATGACGTTTTATATACCGGAAGAAGCATCAATGCGGCTTTAACTGCAATACAATCTTTCGGAAGACCATCAGAAGTAGAACTTTTAACACTTATCGATAGAAGATTCAGCCGACATTTACCAATTCAACCTGATTATAGAGGAAGACAAGTGGATGCCATAAACAATGAAAAAGTAATTGTAAAATGGCAAGAAAACGATGGAGAAGATGCCGTTTATTTGGTAACAAAATAATTTAACAATAAACACTAACTACAAACAACAAACAACCAAAATAAATGAAAGAATTATCAGTAAATCATTTAATCGGAATAAAATATATTACCAAACAAGATATTGATTTAATTTTCGAAACGGCCGACCATTTCAAAGAAGTTATCAATCGACCTATCAAAAAAGTGCCGTCTTTGCGAGATGTTACCATTGCCAATATTTTCTTTGAGAACAGTACTAGAACCAAATTATCTTTCGAATTAGCTCAAAAAAGACTTTCAGCAGATGTGATTAGTTTTTCGGCAGCGCAATCTTCGGTTAAAAAAGGAGAAACTTTGATTGATACCGTAAACAACATTTTATCTATGAAAGTAGATATGGTGGTGATGCGTCACAGTAGCCCAGGAGCGGCTCATTTTTTGTCGCAGAATATTGGAGCAAGTGTTGTAAATGCTGGAGATGGAGCTCACGAACATCCAACGCAAGCCTTATTAGATAGTTTTACGATTAGAGAAAAACTAGGCGATGTTGGTGGTAAGAAAATCGTAATCGTAGGCGATATTTTACACTCAAGAGTAGCGTTATCCAATATTTTCGCACTTCAAATGCAAGGAGCAGAAGTAAAAGTATGCGGACCAAAAACATTAATTCCTAAATACATTGAATCTCTTGGTGTAACAGTGGAACCAAATCTTCGTAAAGCTTTAGAATGGGCAGATGTAGCGAATATGTTACGTGTTCAAAACGAACGCTTAGATGTGAGTTATTTCCCTACGACTAGAGAATACACCCAACAATACGGTGTTACCAAAGAATTATTAGATTCACTAAACAAAGAAATCGTAATCATGCACCCAGGACCAATCAACAGAGGAGTGGAGATTACTTCTGATGTTGCCGATTCACAACAATCGGTGATTTTGGAGCAAGTAGAAAATGGAGTTGCCGTTCGTATGGCAGTGATTTATTTATTGGCAAGTAAGATTAAAAATTAGTATCTTAGCATAAAATCAGAAATTCAACAAATGAAAGTCGATCAAAAAGGACATACTACTATCATTAAAGATACACAAAATAATGTAGAGGCTTTTGTGGAAAAGTTAACTAATGAATATCATGCGTTTCAAAATCAAAACTTGATTTTAGATGTATCGCAAGATAAAGCCATTTCGAATGCCGATTTGTCTCATTTCAAAGAATTAGCTAAAACGCATAAAAAAGCTAAAAAATCAATGATTGTGGTAACTGATTCAGTTGATTTTAATAAAGTTCCTAGTTATTTAAACGTAGTTCCTTCTGTCTTAGAAGCCCACGATATGATTGAAATGGACGAAATTGAACGCGATTTAGGATTTTAATGATGGATGCTGGGTGATGGAAGTTTGAAGAAAAACTTGAAACCTGAAACTTGAAACCTGAAACTTTTTAACCTTGAAACTACAAATACTCGGTTGTTACGCAGCCACTCCACGAACCATAACGAATCCCACCTCACAAGTTTTAGACATAAAAAATCATATGTTTTTAATCGATTGTGGTGAAGGAACGCAAGTGCAATTGCGCAAGCATAAAATCAAGTTTTCTCGCATTAATCATATTTTTATTTCGCATTTACATGGCGATCATTTTTATGGACTAATCGGTTTGATTTCGACTTTTATGTTGTTAAATCGAGAAAACGATTTACATATTTATGGTCCAAAAGGAATCAAAGAAATTATTTTATTACAATTGCGAGCCTCGGGTTCGTTTACGGGTTATAATTTGTATTTTCACGAATTAGAATCGAAAGAAAGCGAGGTCATTTTTGAAGACGAAACCGTAATTGTAAAAACGATTCCATTAAATCATCGTGTTTATACGAATGGATTTTTATTTCAAGAAAAGTTAGGAAAACGCCATTTGAATATCGAAGCGGTTGCAAAATACAAAATCGAAAAAGTGTATTTCGATAAAATCAAATCAGGTGGTAATGTAACTTTAGATTCAGGTGAAGTGATTGCCAATGAATTGCTTTCGTTTCCGCCAGATGCGCCTATGAGTTATGCGTTTTGTAGCGATACTTTGTATGATGAATCTATCGTTCCGATTATCAAAGATGTTGATGTGTTGTATCACGAATCTACTTTCTTAGATTCTGAAATGCAATACACCGAAAAAACCAAACACGCAACAGCAAAAGAAGCTGCTAAAATTGCAAAATTAGCCAATGCTAAAAATTTAATTCTAGGACATTATTCTACACGTTACGGTTCTATTGAACCTTTTAAAACAGAAGCACAAACTATTTTTGAAAATGTGCTTTTGGCGGATGATGGTAGAGAATTTGAATTCTAATTTCCAATGATATAAGAAGTAGGAACACTGATTGGAGAAATTTTAAAAATTATAATGATTTTTTAAATCTGTGTTCCAAAAAAAAGTTTAGATTTTAAAGATTAAAAAATGATACAAACTGTAATCTTCGATATGGATGGCGTAATTGTAGATACCGAACCGGTACATCATTTTGCGTATTACCAACATTTTAAAGAATTAAGCATCGAAGTTTCAGATGAAATGTATCGTTCATTTACGGGTAATTCTACTCGAAATATTTTTCAGAAATTAAAATCACAATTCGATTTGCAGGAAGATGTAGAAGATTTAATCTTAAGAAAACGCCATTTGTTTAATGAAGCTTTTGATTTGAAAGAAGATTTGTATTTGATTGAAGGTGTAGAAGAATTAATCAAAGATTTACATTCAAATGGAATGCAGTTGATTGTAGCTTCTTCGGCTTCAAATGTTACAATTAACAGAGTATTCAATCGTTTTAATTTGCATCAATATTTTACACATATTGTATCAGGTGAAGATTTTCCGAAGTCAAAACCGCATCCAGCTATTTTTGAACATGCTGCGAGTTTATCAGTTGCGCCAAAAGAAAATTGCATTGTAATTGAAGACAGCACAAACGGAATTCAAGCCGCAGTTTCAGCAGGAATTTTCTGCGTTGGTTACGATAGTTTTCATTCTAAAGACCAAGATTTATCCAAAGCAAATATCATTATTCGAAATTTCAACGAATTAAATTTTGAGAAAGTGCGTGATTTGAACTAACTCATTTCTTGATCGTGCAGCGTATGTTTCGCTAAAATGCGCTTACTATCTTTTTTAACTGATTCATTTTTTCGCATCGACCAAAAGAAATCGCTCGAAAACTTTCTGGCTTCTTCCAAGTTTACAATAGGATTCGGATAATCTCTTCCCAATTCAAATCCATACAGCATAGATTCAATTGGTGTTAATTTCCAAGGTTCGTGAATAAATTCTGCTGGAATATTCGCTAATTCTGGCACCCATTTTTTGATGAAATTTCCATCCTCATCATGTTCGTATGAATTTTTAACCGGATTATAAACTCGCAACGTATTTATTCCTGTTACTCCAGCTTGCATCTGAATTTGAGGATAGTGAATCCCAGGTTCAAAATCTAAAAATTGTTGGGCTAAATGCGGACTACAATTTTGCCAAGGTTGGAACAAATGGTGCGTGTAAAATGACACAACTAAAGCACGCATTCTAAAATTCAAATAACCCGTTGTATTCAAACACCGCATACAAGCATCAACTAACGGAACACCTGTTTTTCCGTTTACCCAAGCCTTATGATATTTTTCATTAATTCTTTGATTCAAATTGCGATAACCTTTATTTACAGCGATAAATTCCATCGAACATTCCATTTCAAACTTTTGTATGAAATGGGCTTGCCAACGTAATCGAGAAGCAAAATTAGAAATCTGACGCTTGAATTTTCCTTGCTGATGCAATTCCCAAGCTTTGGTATACACTTGTCTAACCGATAAATTTCCCCAAGCAATATAAGGCGATAAACGACTACAACCTTTTCTGGCTAGTTCAGGTTTTGAAATGTGACTGCTGTAATTTTGAACGCGTTCTTCAAAAAAAGATTTCATATAGCGTAAAGCCGTTGGAACACCACCTTTCTGAAAATTCGGATTATGAACTGTTTTTATGGATGGAATTTCGAAATGATTTTCTAGTTCTTCAATCTCAATATACTTGACAAAACTTCTTGATGTAGGCTGAAACGGAAGACAATCTTTATCCATAAAATCATACCAATCTTCTTTCCAAGTCTTTCGGTTTTTGATGCCACGAATAACACCATTTGTGATGTATTCGTTCCAAATAATTCCTTTACTTTTTAATAGTTTAGCTACTGCTAAATCTCTATCAAAAGTTAATTTAATTCCAGTTTCTTGATGCGAGTAAACAGTAGTGATAGTAATAAGTTGGGATAATTTTTCAAAAATATCAACTGCTTCGCCTTGAACAATTAAGATTTGAGTGTGATATTTTAAAAGTTCTTTTTGCAAAGCTTCTAAAGATTGTTTTATAAAATCAAAATGACGTTGACTGTAATGATAATCTTTCATCAACGAAGGTTCAAAAATGTAAAGCAATAATGTCTTCCCAGAAGTCGATAAGGCTTCATGTAAGGCTTCATGATCGTGCAAACGCAAATCTCTCTTGAACCAAACAATTTTCATTTTAATAGGTTTGTGGTTTATTGTTAGTAGTTTATTGTTTTAACAAACTTTAAATTAATTAACCAACAGCTTCTTTGTAGACTTTGAGACATTTTTCACGTGCTTCTTTATGGTCTACGATAGGTTTTGGATAATATTGAGTTTCTAATTCAGGAACCCATTTTTTGATGTATTTTAAGTCTTTATCAAACTTTTTGATTTGCTCTGTTGGGTTGAAAATTCGGAAATAGGGAGCAGCATCAACACCAGAACCAGCAGCCCATTGCCAATTTCCAACGTTACTCGCCATTTCATAATCTAAAAGGTTTTTAGCAAAATAAGCTTCGCCCCAACGCCAATCGATTAGTAAATGTTTGCATAGAAAACTGGCTACAATCATACGAACACGGTTATGCATGTGACCCGTTTTATTTAATTCACGCATTCCAGCATCAACAAAAGGATAGCCAGTTTTTCCTTGACACCATTTTTTGAATTTTTCTTCATTATTTTCCCATTGAATAGAGTCATATTTTTCTTTGAAACTTTTGTTAGATGTATACGGAAAATGCCATAAAATTTGCATGAAAAATTCGCGCCAAATCAATTCGTTCCAAAAGGTTTCGTTCTTTTCAGCAATAGCTTTTCCAATCATTTTTCGAATGGAAACTGCTCCAAATCTGAGATAAATTCCCAAATAAGAAGTTTTATTCATAGCTGGAAAATTTCGAGTAGCTTCGTAATTCTGAATTAAACTTTCCGAAACATCATAAGGCGTGACTTTAATTTCAGATTTTTCAAAACCAATGTCAGTCAACGATAAAAAAGGGTAGGAGTGTTTCATAATCTTATTCAATTTTTCTTCGGATGGATAATGAACTAATTTTATTTTCTTAAAATTCTCTTTCCATTTTTTCGAATATGGTGTGTAGACAACATAAGGACTTCCATCGTCTTTCACCACTTCACTTTTTTCAAAAATTACTTGATCTTTGGAAGTTAAAAATGAAATTCCATTAGAAACAAACAACTGATTTATTTCCTTGTCACGCATGCGAGCATAAGGTTCGTAATCGTGATTGGTATAAACTGAAGTAATTTTATTTTCGGAAATTAGTTTTTCGAAAATTTCAATGGGTTTACCATGAAAAACCGCTAATGATTTTCCGTGTTTCTTTAATTCCGATTGAATTTTCTCTAATTGTTCGTGTATAAAACTAACACGAGCATCATTTTTTGGTAATTGCGATAGAATGTTTTCATCAAAAATAAAAATAGGTAAGACTTCTTCATTATTATTTAAAGCATGAAAAAATCCCACATTGTCATCTATTCTTAAATCGCGTCTAAACCAAAAAATGTTCATGTTTGTTTATTTGTTTAAAGTTTCAAGTTTCAGGTTTCAAGTTTTAGGTTTGATTTTTAAACTTGAAATTGAACTAGTTATCCGTTTACTAATAATGTTGACATTCCACCATCTACATGGAAAATTTGTCCCGAAATCCAACTGCTTTTATCACTTAATAAAAAAGTTGCCATTTGTGCACTGTCTTCTGGTTTTCCAAATCGTTTTAATGGATGGCGCTCGGCTGATTTTTCTTGTTTTGTTTCGTTATTCAAGAATTTATCGGCTAATGGCGTATCCGTTAATGATGGCGCAATTACATTTACTCTGATTTTTGGTGCATATTCTGCTGCTAATGCTTTTGCAAAACCTTCAATCGCACCTTTTGAAGCGGCAACACTAGTGTGAAATGGCATTCCCATCGTTGCGGCAACACTACTAAATGCTACGATGCTCGCTTGTTCTGATGCTAATAGATTAGGCAAAACAGATTGAATAACTTTAACCAAACTTAGGAAATTAATTTGTAAATCGGTTTCAAAAGCCTCTGGTTTTAGTCCTTTGAAAGGCCTTAAGTTGATGCTTCCCGGACAATATACCAAGCCATCAATTACAGCAGGTAATTTAGAAGTATCAATGGTATCAGTAGTTGCATCAAATGCAATATGAGTTGCGTTAACATCGGCTAAATTTTCGTTACTTCTTGAAGCGATGTAGACATTATTTTCAAATTGTAATTCTTTCGCTATGGCTAATCCAATTCCGTAAGAACCGCCAATTAATAGTATATTTTTCATGGTATTTACTTTTTATTAGAGACGCGATAAATCGCTTCTTTACTCAAACTCTCCGAACAATTCGATTAATTTTTTTCTTCGGTACTCAAAAATTTCATTCAATTTTGGTTTAACTAAAATAGGATGAACTAGTTGTCCTAAGATTCCCATAGGTACTTTATAATCTACAATATCTTCCATTTCTACACCACCAGGAATTTCTTTGATAAAATGTTTGTGATGCCATAAAGCATAAGGACCAAAACGTTGTTCGTCTACAAAATACTGTTTGTCTACCACGTGAGTTATTTCTGTAACCCATTTAGTTGGAATTCCTAAAACTGGTGTTACAATATATTGAATAATTTGTCCTGGAAACATGGGTCTGTCAGCTCCTGAAAGAACTTTAAATCCCATGTAGTCGGGAGTAATTAATTGTAGGTTTTTAGGGTCAGATAAAAGTTCCCACGCTTTATCTATACTAATTGGTAAATTTTGTTTGGTATGTAATCGGTAAATTTTCATTTTCTTATTTTTGGTAAAATTACAAATTTGTTTAAACTTTTTAAATTTTAATTAAACAAAGTTTAATCATTTAAGTATAAATTAACATTTGATTTCCTTACAATTTGTAAATTTGAAAATCAAAAACTAAACCTATGAGAAAAATTATTGTCATGTTGGCTGTAGTACTAGCCAATTTCGTTGTGGAAGCGCAAGTTAAAACGCCTCAATCAAGTCCTTTAGCTAAAGTTGAACAAGTGGTAGGATTAACTACAGTTCAAGTAGAATATTCACGTCCGAGTGCTAAAGGAAGAACTGTTTATGGAGATTTAGTTCCATTTGGGAAAATGTGGAGAACAGGAGCTAATGCAAATACCACTATTTCATTTAGTGAAGATGTTAAAATTGGAGGAAAAGACTTAAAGAAAGGAAAATATGCTTTATTCACAACTCCAAAAGCAGATAGCTGGGATATAATTTTTTATTCTGATACAAACAATTGGGGCTTGCCAGAAAAATGGGATGACGCTAAAGTTGCATTAAAGATTACGGTTAAACCTGAAACATTAGCAAAACCAGTAGAATCTTTATCGATTTTCTTGAATAATTTAACTAATGATTCTGGTGTTATTGAGTTAGCATGGGAAAGAACCATGGTGACTATTCCATTTACGGTTCCTACTCAAGAAATGGCTATGAAAAGTATAGAGAAAACGTTAGCAGGTCCTTCTGCTTCTGATTATTTTTCTTCTGCTCAATATTATTATCAATCAAATGGAGATTTAAATAAAGCTCTAACATGGGTTAATTTAGCTGTAACTAATTCTCCAAAAGGTCAAGATGTTCCTTTTTGGTATTTGAGATTAAAATCGTTAATCCAAGCTAAAATGGGTGATAAGAAAGGTGCTATTGCTACTGCTAAAGAATCTTTAGCTTTATCTGTGAAAGCAGGTAATGCAGATTATGAAAAGATGAACAAAGACAGCATTGCTGAATGGTCAAAATAAAATTTTAAAATTAACTAAAAAGTCCCGAATAATTTCGGGACTTTTTTATATATCTACTTTGTTAAATACTTTTTGAAGTACTAGTGATAAGCCAATAGTTAAAAGCGCTCCAATGAAATTCAACCATAAATACCCAACAATATCTAAGTAAAAAATATAGAAAATAGTTAATTGACTAATGCATGCTGCAATAAAAACTGCTTTTCCTTTTACGTAGTTAATGTAGAATCCAATTAAGAAAATACCTAAAACGGTTCCGTAGAATATAGAACCAATGATGTTAACCAATTGAATTAAGTTTTCAAATAACGAACTTATACAAGCAAAACCAATAGCCACAATTCCCCAAAAAAATGTAAAATATTGTGTTGCATAAACATATTGTTTGTCTGATTTAACTTTTACATTTCGTTTGTAAATATCAATGGCAGATGTGGCTGCCAAAGAATTTAATCCTGAAGCACTTGAAGACATGGCTGCACTGAAAATTACCGCTAACAATAATCCTAAAAGACCTTTAGGCAAGTAATTTAAAATGAAATAAAGAAAAACATAGTCTTTATCATTAGTTTCGGTTTTGCCATCAACTTTAGAAATTACTTTTTTAGCGTCTTCTCTTAAATCTTTTTCCTTAAGTGAAAGCGCTACCATTTGTTTTTTTAGTATTGGATTATCATACTCATTATGTTTTAGTTGCTCAATGTAAATTTGATTAACAATTTTTTTATCGGTGTTGATTTGGGTTAACTTTTGTTCTAAATGTTCATAATCGGTTTTGTATTCTGAAGCTTTTACTTTTTCAACATTAGTTGGGTTAAAATGTAATGGAGCATCATTAAATTGAAAGAAAACAAATACCAAAACTCCGGTTAAAAGAATAAAAAACTGCATCGGGACTTTTAAAATTCCGTTCATGATTAATCCCATTTGACTTTCTTTTACTGATTTTCCAGATAAATAACGGCCTACTTGTGATTGATCTGTTCCAAAATAGGACAGCATTAGGAAAAATCCACCAGTAATACCGCTCCAAAAAGTATAGCGTGTTTCAGGATTGTAAGAGAAATCTAGAATATTCATTTTACCATTAGCACCGGCTATATGAAGTACATTAGAGAAATCCACTTCATGAGGTAGATTTGTTAATATGTAAAAGAAAATGATAAACATTCCCGACATAATGACAAACATTTGTTGTTTTTGTGTAACGTTTACAGCTTTGGTTCCTCCTGTAACAGTATAAACTATTACCAAAATTCCAATGATAATATTTAACAAATTAAGATTCCAACCTAATAATGCTGATAAAATAATAGATGGAGCATAAATCGTAATTCCCGTTCCTAATCCCCTTTGAATTAAGAATAAAATGGCAGCTAGTGTTCGCGTTTGAATATTAAATCGTTGTTCTAAATATTCGTAAGCTGTGAAGACTTTTAATCGATGATAAATAGGTATAAATGTATACGCAATAACAATCATTGCTAATGGAAGTCCAAAATAAAACTGCACGAAGCCCATTCCGTCATGATAAGCTTGGCCTGGTGTAGATAAAAAAGTTATGGCACTGGCTTGAGTTGCCATAACAGAAATTCCAACAGTGAACCAAGGTGTTTGATTATTATCTAAAAGATAATCTTCAACATTGGCGCTGCCTTTGGTTTTCATTACACCATAAACAACAATAAAAAATAGGGTAGTGGATAATACAATCCAATCTAAAATTTCCATATTAGGTGTAGATTTCCATTATTAAATAGAAAATAAGTATATAGATAGCATTTAGTATTAAAACAATGCTATAACTTTTTTTCCATTGATGTTTATTTTTGTTCATATTTCTTTATTTATCTAAAGCTATCAAATTGGCAAATATTCTATAAGCTCCACTTACACCTTCTGGTAATTCTCTGAAGAAACTTAAACCAGTATAAATATAATTTCCTTTTCCATGTTTAGCAATTACTAAGCCACCAGTTTTACTTGGTTCTCCTTCATCATTTGATGCTAAAATAGGAATAAATTCGTTACTCCACTTGTTAGGATAGTATAATCCTTGTTCTTGAACCCAACCCTCGAAATCTTTTTCAGTAATTTTATTGGGTTGATTGAGTACTTTATGATTGGGTTGTAAAAAGGTAACTTTTGCTTTTTCATCGGTTACACGATCTCTTGATAACTCAAGATTGTAAGGCGCTATCTCTTTAGTAACCAAATTATTCGTTGTGTTATATTGAACAATTAAATTACCACCATTGGCTACATAATTAAACAATATTTTGTTTTTATATTTCAGTTCATCAATAACATTAAATGCTCTAATTCCAAGAATTACAGCATCAAACGGTTTTAAATTATCAGGGGTTATTTCGCCTGCATTCAAATTTGTAATCTGAAATCCTAAGTTTTCTAAATTTTTGTTTACTTCATCTCCAGCCCCCATGATATAGCCGATATTTTTTCCTTTTGTTGCAATATCTAATTTTACAACTTTTGATGTTGATGTTACTAAAATTGTTTGTTTTGGAATATGGGGGTATTGAATGGTTATCAACTCTTTATCTAAAATTCCGTTTGAAGTGGTAATTTGGGCAACCAATTTTGATGTGATTTCAGCTTTTGTTGGATATATCTTAAAGGTGAATTTACGTTCTTCATTTTTAGCATCAATTGTAAAGGGAATTTCTTTAGGTTCCATCTTCCAATCTTGAGGAATTGCTAATGACAATTTTCCAGAAGCGTTTGCTTTATGAGCTTTAACTTTTACAGTTATTTCTTTAGGTTGAGTGGAGTTGAATATGATTACTTTTGGCTCGATTGTAGCGGTAAATTCTGGTAAAATCGTAAAAGGAACATACGTTTCGCCATCATCAGGATTGTTGAATTTATAGCAAATGTTCTTTACGAATTCGATTGTTTTTCCTTCGATTTCAATAGTAAAAATAACAGGAAATGAAGTTGAAATTTCGGGTAAAATGCGAATGGATTTATCAGAAACACGATACATTCCATCGGTTTGTTGTTCTTTTAACCAAAACAAATTAGAATAGTCAACCGCATTTCCAACTACAACATCTTTGTATTGAAAACTTACTTTTTCGTTATTTTTTAAAGGTTTATTCTGCGTTTGATTTTTGATATTCAAAGCATTAACAGAAATCAATTTCACATTCGATTGACTGCGATTGATTACTTCAAGTTGTAGATTAAATTTACTGTCTTTTGTAATTGTCTCTGTATCAGCAATAGCTTCCATAAACAAACCGCTACAAGCTTCAATAATTTTGATAATTTGGGTTGATTTGATTTCTCTCCAATGTGTATCTTCTAATTTCTGAATCAAGTCATACGCTTTTATCAAGTTAGGAATATGAACGGATGGATTTCCAAAGTTGAAATTCTTTTCTATTTCATATAAAATTTTACCAATTTCATTTCCTCCCTTAACTCGATTCCAAGAAGTATCGATGCCTTCAAAAAGATTAGTATTGCTTGGTAAATCACCTTTTAGTAATTCTAAATATTCGATTTCATCGCCTCGTGTTCCCAAAGTTCCAAAACCTTGGCATTTGTGTTGGCTTCTACTTAATGCGGCAATTTCATTGTTGCTTTTTCCTTTTAACGGATAAAAGACATTGGAATTAATGGCAAGTAATTTTGATTTATCAGCAGCATCAAACGCTTCCTGACTTCCATAAAACCACCAAGAAGTATTGAAAAAGATGCGTTTTGGTTGGTATTTTACTAAATCATATGCTTCCAAACTTAACATAGCAGAAGCAGTATGATGTCCGTGCGTAGTCCCAGGTGTGTTGTGAGCAAAACGATTTATAACAATATCAGGGCGAAACGTTTCCATTACTTGAATAACGTCTTCCATAACTTCGTTTTTGTTCCAAATGGCAAAGGTTTCATTCGGTTCTTTTGAAAAGCCAAAGTCGTTAGCACGTGTAAAAAATTGTTCGCCTCCATCAATTCTTCTTGCTGCTAATAATTCTTGAGTTCTTATTGCTCCCAGTTTTTCTCGTAATTCAGTTCCAATTAAATTTTGTCCACCATCGCCTCGCGTTAACGATAAGTAAGCGGTTTGTGCATGATAATGATTAGAAAAATAGGTAATAAGTTTTGTGTTTTCATCATCTGGATGAGCGGCAACATACAATACTTTTCCTAAGAAATTCAGTTTTTGAACTTGCTCATATATTTCGACCGCATTTAATTTTTGTGGTGTTTGAGCCCAAATTGTAAAGGAAATAAAAAATATAATAATTGAAGTTATGCTTCGATTCATTGCTATTGTTTTGTTTCAAAAATAAGGAAATAAAAAAAAGGAAGTTTTAATAGCTTCCTTTTTAACAGTTTTTTATAGGTTGATTTAATCAAAAAATTCTTTTTCTTCAATTGTTTTATAAATAACTGAAATTCCTTTTTGCATTAATAAATTATTAGGATATGTAATCATTTCTCCATCACTTGTTTTAAGCACAATATAAAAAGCTTTGATATCATCAATTTCACCTTCTACAGGAACATCTTTGTCTAAAATTTTAATTCTATCCCCAATTTTAAACGGATACGAAAAAAAGATAATTATTCCCGCAGTTATGTTACTTAGAATTGACCATTGGGCAAAGGAAGCAACACCTACAACTGCAAAAACCGAAGAAATGAAAAGTAAAATTTGATCTTTTTTAACTCCCCAAATAATGGTAATAGAAATCAAGGCTAAAATTCCAAGCAGTAAATTAATGTATTTGATAATTAGATTAGTACGATGTTCTAAAACTTCGTTTAATCGGGCAAAACGTTTTACAACTTTAGCAATACTAATTCGTAAAGCTATGTAAACTATAAAAACTACTAGAGTTGCAATTTCTTCGTGTAAATACGGATTATCAATTAGTTTCAGCATAGTTCATTAATTTTTGAAATAACATTTCTGTGGGTAAACCTACAACATTTGTATAGGAACCTTCAATTTTTGAAATTCCGATTAATCCAATCCAATCTTGAATTCCGTAGCTTCCTGCTTTATCAAATGGTTTATAATTCTCTAAATAATATCGAATGGCTTCATCTGATAATTCACTAAAAGTCACTTTAGTTACACAATGAAAAACTTCTGTTTTTTCTGTCGATTTCAAACAAACTGAAGTGATTACTTCATGTGTTTTATTGGCTAATTCTTGCAACATGGTAAATGCCTCAGAATAGTTTTTTGGTTTGCCTAAAGCTTTTCCGTTTAACCAAACAATTGTATCGCTAGTAACTAAAATATCGTTTTCTTTTAGTTCGTTTTCAAATGCATTTGCTTTTAATTCGGCTAAAAAATTTGTTATTTGTTCTGCTTGTAAATGTTCAGGATAAATTTCTTCAATTTCTTTTAATCGAATGGTATAATGTAAATCCATTTCCTTGAAGAATTGCTGTCTTCTTGGCGAACCCGATGCCAGAATGATATTAATTCTATTTAATTTTTCTTTAAGCATGTTTCAAATTGAATACAATTAGAGCAATCGAAATAATTCCGAAGAACAACACTAATTTTAAAACCAAACTTAAATGATGAAACTCATTTTTTTGTTTAGCATTAAGTAATTTTACCCCAAAATAAATTAACGGTCCTACAATTAAAATCATAGTGTAATACACCACATAGTCTAATTCAAATAGGTTTACTTTTAAATAATAAGCTAAAATTGCAATTGCAACAAGCGTTAAGGTTCCTACAATAATTTTAGTTTTTTGAATTCCAATTGCTATGGGTAAAGTATTGATTCCAGTTTGATAATCACCATCTATATCTTCCATGTCTTTAACCATTTCACGAATTAAATTAATGATAAAAGCAAAAATAGCATAATCGATTAGAATGCTAAAAATTTCGCCCATTCTGCTTCTATTTGCTTCATCAGTTGCTGGAAAAACATCGAATAACGCAATGATTATAATACTTATTGAAAGGAGTAATGCTACTACAATATTTCCTAAAACAGGAATTTGTTTCAAATTGGTAGCATACACATACAATAAAGTAGCCACTAAAATAAACATGGATGCAAAAGTAGGTTTGTAAATTACATTCGAAAGATAAAATCCAATTCCAACCCCCACAATAGTTAAACCAATGTACCAATTATATGCTACTGATTCTGAAATGGAAACCCCTACTACACGATTTTGTGGTTTTGCAATTTCATCTGTATCTTGATCCATTATATTATTAATGACATAGCCACCCGCTGCGATACAAACAGTTGAAATGATTAACAAAATGTAATTAAAATCAGTTAAGGCTAAATAGATATTTGATTCTTTTAAAAATAAAAAGCGAAATACCAATTGCATAAAGGCAAGCATCAATAAATTTTGGTATCGAATTAATTTTAAGTATTTCATGTTTGTTTTTTTTGTTTCAAGTTTTTAGGTTTCAGTTTTTTTGGAACACAGATTAAAGAAATTTTTTAAATCTCTTATGAACTTTTATTGAAGTAAAATATAACTTAAATTTTACTTATATGTTTTAATTTTTGTTTCAAGTTTTTACACACAGTTTAACAGAGTAGGTTTGGCGTGCTTTGCGAAAATTCTTTGCGCCCTTTGCGTTAAAATAAACTTTTAATCAAACTTTGCATCAAAATGTTCCATCCATTTTCCTTGTACTTTCATCACTTGTTCGATGACATCACGAACGGCTCCTCTTCCGCCTTCTATGTGCGAAATATACTTAGAGATGCCTTTGATTTCAGGAACTGCGTTTTGTGGACATGTTGGTAATCCTACTAATTTCATTACATGATAATCAGGAATATCGTCACCCATATATAACACGTTTTCTGGTTGGATATTATAAATATCGGTAAATTCTTTGAACGTTTCTACTTTATCAGAAACACCAAGATGAATATCAGTAATCCCCAAATTTCTCAAACGAACACGAACTCCTTCGTTACTTCCGCCTGATATAATACAAACAGTGTAGCCATTTTCGACAGCGGCTTTCATGGCATAACCATCTCTAATATTCATGTTGCGAAGCATTTCGCCTGTTGGGGTTACGTGAATGGTTCCGTCGGTTAACACACCATCTACGTCGAAGATGAAAGTGGTTATTTGGTTCATGAGTTCTTTATAACTTTTTGACATGTTGTATCGATTGTGTAAGTAATTGATATAGGTTTTTATATTCTGGATTTTCTAAGAAATCTAAATGTTTTTCAATGGTTTTGGTGTCATTTCGCAATGCTGGACCTGTTTGTGCTTCTTTTGGAGAAAGTTCCAGGATTTTATGAGCTGTTTCCTGAATTAACGGATGCAACACTTCAAAAGGCACCTTGTTTTCATCGCAAATTTCATTTCCAATTTGGTACAAATGATTCACAAAATTACAAACAAAAACAGCTGCTACATGCAAACTTTTGCGTTGTTCCGAAGTAATTCTAACTACTTTTTGTGAAATGCAATTGCCTAATTTCTCTAAAAGTTCATAATCGGTTTCATTTTCAGCTTCTAAACAAATCGGAATAGGAGTGAAGTCGATTTCTTTTCCTTTTGTAAAGGTTTGAAGCGGATAAAAAACACCTTTTCTATTTTTATCATTCAAAACCGAGATATTTGACGAACCCGAAGTATGCACCACCAAACGATTTTGAAAAGGTAACTGTGATGAAACTTCTGCAATTGCATTATCCGAAACGGAAATAATATATAAATCTGCTTCCGTAATTTTTTGATAATCAGATGTAATTTTTTCTTCAGGGAGTAAATGCGATAAATGACTTGGATTACGAGCAAAGGCTTGTACCAAATCAACTTCTTTACTTTGTAACAACACCTGAATTAAGTGTTGCGCCACATTTCCTGAACCTATTAAAACTACTTTTATCATGGGGTAAAAATAGTGAATTTTAAATTCACTTTATTGAAAAATAGGACAGGTTTGTGAAACCAATTAATTATATTTTTTTAACGCAACCTTTTCATGAAAAAGTAATCTTATGAGAAAGAATCTTTATATTTACTAAAAATACATTGTATGAAAAAAATCTACATCATTATCGTTATATTTTGTTTTAGCTTTTTAAATGCTCAGATAGTCAATATTCCTGATTCAAATTTTAAAGCTAAATTATTGTCTGCTAATCCAAATAATACAATAGCTGCTACTCAAATTTCTGTTTTAGGAAACCCTTTAACTCATAATATAGTTGATGTAAATGGAGATGGAGAAATTCAAATTTCAGAAGCACAAGCAATTTTGTATCTTAATGTTAGTGATTCTAATATTAGTAATCTAACTGGAATTGAGCAATTTTCAAGTTTAATCACATTATATTGTAGTAGTAATCAATTGCAAAACATTAACCTTTCTCAAAATACAGCATTAAAAAACTTTAATTGTTCAAATAATCTTTTAACCAATTTAGATATTTCTGTAAATCAACAGTTAATAAATTTTAATTGTTCAAATAATCTACTTTCGAATTTAAATATTTCTCAAAATACAAATTTGGAAAATTTAAATTGTTCTTTTAATCTGTTGTCAAGTTTAAATGTTTCTCAAAATATAGCTTTAAAATCGATTAGATGCGAGAATAATCAATTGTCAAACATTAATATTGCTCAAAATTCTATTTTAGAGAATTTTAGATGTAATAACAATCAATTGACAAGTTTAGATGTTTCTCAAAACAATCTATTGAACAGCCTGATATGCAATAATAATCAAATTACAAATTTAGATGTGTCTAATTTACAATACTTATGGTCACTTTGGTGTAACAATAATCAATTGACTAGTTTAGATGTATCCAATAATAATAATTTAAGTTTATTACTTTGTCATACCAACAATTTATCTATTTTAAATATCAAAAATGGCAATACAGTTGAATTTGATTTTTCTAATTTAAGTTTTGATTCCAATCCTAATTTAGAATATATCTGTGCAGATGAGGAAGATGTTTTTTATGTAAATCAAAGAATAATTAGTTATGGTTATTCTTCAACATGTCATGTTAATTCCTATTGTTCATTTACCCCTGGTGGAGAATTTTTTGAAGTAGTAGGAAATGCAAAATTTGATATTAATAATAATGGTTGTGATGTTACAGATATTAATTGTCATAATTTAAGATTTAATATATCTAATTCATTTGTAAATGGTTCAATTATTACTGATGTAACAGGAAATTATTACATTCCAGTTCAAGCAGGAAATCACACGATAACTCCAAATCTTGAAAATCCTAGCTATTTCAATGTTTCACCAACTAGTTTTACAGCAAATTTCCCAACACAGACTAGTCCATTAAATCAAAATTTCTGTGTAACTGCTAATGGTGTTAAACATGATGTTGAAGTTGTACTGATTCCTACAGTTCCTGCACGTCCAGGTTTTGACGCTACTTATAAATTGGTTTATCGTAACAAAGGAAATCAAGTGGAGAATGGAAGCATATCTTTAACTTTTGATGATGCAAGATTAGATTATGTTTCTTCAAATCCAGTTTATTATAGTTCAGCTGTAAATAATTTCACATGGAATTATAGTAATTTACAGCCATTTGAAACAAGAGAAATTGCAGTAGTTTTAAATGTTAATTCTCCAATGGAAACACCACCGGTTAATAATGGAGATGTTCTGAATTACGCAACATCAATAACCACTACAAATACAGACGAAACTCCGATGGATAATTATTTCTTTTTTGAACAAATTGTTGTTGGTTCCTACGATCCAAATGATAAAACATGTTTACAAGGAGTAAGCGAAGATGTAATGATTATTGGAGATTACGTACATTATGTCATTCGTTTTGAAAACACAGGAACATATCCTGCTGAGAATATAGTTGTAAAAGATATGATTGACATGAATAAATTTGATATTGCAACTTTAGTTCCACTAAAAAGTAGTCATGACTTTTTTACAAGAATTAATGGAAACAAAGTAGAATTCATTTTTGAAAATATCAACTTAGATTTCAATGATGCAACGAATGATGGGTATGTAGTGTTTAAAATTAAAACAAAACCTACTTTAATTGTTGGTGATACTTTTTCAAATAATGCTAACATTTATTTTGATTATAATTTTCCAATCACAACAAATACTTATACTACAACTATTACAGCTCTAAGTAATCAAAATTTTGATTTTGGTACTTATTTTACTTTATATCCAAATCCAACAAAAGATGTTTTGAATATTCAAAGCAAACAAAATGTAGCTATTAATTCTGTTGAAATATATAATCAATTAGGACAAATTGTTATGGCGACTACAAATGCAATTAATTTAATTGATGTTGCTAATTTAGCTTCTGGAAGCTATTTTGTAAAGGTAAATACAGAAAAGGGTAGTGCTAATATGAAATTTATGAAAGAATAGCTTTTACAAGAGTAATACATAAAACTAAAAACTCCCGATTCATTTGAATCGAGAGTTTTTTTTATACTGTAAACTGAATACTAGCGTAAGCTAGCTCCTAACTGACTTTCAAAATTACCTTGTAACTTACTCATAATTTTATCAATTTGAGTATCGGTAAGTGTTTTAGAATCATCTTGTAAAATGAAACTCACAGCATACGATTTTTTACCTTCAGGTAAGTTATTTCCTTGGTAAACGTCGAATAAGTTTATCTCTTTTAGCAACCCTTTTTCCGTTTGTTTAGCGATGTTATAGATTTGTTCGAATTTCACGTTTTCATCTAATAATAAGGCTAAATCTCTGCGAACTTCTGGATATTTTGGAATATCAGTGAATTTAATTTTCGTAGAAACGTATTTTTGAATCTTATCCCAAGCAAAATCAGCATACAATACTTCTTGCTTGATATCAAAATATTTTAAAATTGATTTTTTAACAGTACCGAATTCCACAATTACTTCTTTTCCAACAGCTAAAGCTAATCCTTCAGCGAAAACATCATTTTCGAAAGGTAATGAAGACACTTTTTTATCCAATCCTAAACGACTTAAAATGGTATTGATATATCCTTTGAATAAGAAGAAATCTGATTTTAATTGTGGATTTGTCCAACTTTCATTTTGTCTATTTCCAGTTACTAATAAGGTTAAATGCTTGTTTTCATCATAACCTCCTGGCATTTTGTGATAACTCTTTCCAAATTCAAAGAATTTTAAATCGCTTCTTTTTCTGTTTATGTTGAAAGAAACCGCTTCTAATCCAGAGAATAATAACGATTGACGCATTGCTGATAAATCGCTACTCAACGGATTTAACATCATCACGTTGAATTCATCTTTCAAGTCTTCTGACAGTTTTACGTAATCTGGCGTAGTTAAAGAATTTGCCATCATTTCGTTGAAACCTAATGAACACAATTGGTTCGCAATGATATTTTGTACTTTATATTCTTCCGTTCTTGATGAATTGGCTGTGGTAGCATTCACTTTAGAAGGAATTTTAATATTGTTATATCCGTAAACACGTAAAATTTCTTCGATAACATCAATTTCTCGAGTTACATCTACACGATAAGAAGGAATTGTTAATCCTAAACCTGCTTCTGTGATACTATTAACTTTGATATCTAATGAAGCTAAAATCTTCTTAATTGTCTCAGGCTTAATTTCTTCTCCAATTATTTTATTCACTTTATTGAAATGAATAAACACACTGAAATCTTCAATCTTTTTAGGATAAATATCAATAATATCCGAAGTAATTTCGCCACCCGCTACTTCTTGAATTAATAAAGCAGCACGTTTTAAAGCGTATTCTGTAATACTTGGATCGATTCCTCTTTCAAAACGGAAAGAAGCATCGGTACTTAATGTATGTCTTTTAGCTGTTTTTCTAACCGAAACAGGATTAAAATAAGCACTTTCTAAGAAAATAGCCTGTGTTTTTTCAGAAACTCCAGAAGTTTTTCCACCGAAAACACCAGCAATGCACATTGGGCCGCTTTCGTCGCAAATCATTAAATCTTCTTCGTGTAATGTACGTTCGATATCATCTAACGTAACAAATTTAGTTCCTGCCGAAACTGTTTTTACTATTACTTTATTTCCTTTTATTTGAGCTGCATCAAAAGCGTGTAAAGGTTGACCTAATTCATGTAAAACGTAATTCGTAACGTCAACAATATTGTTTTTTGGAGTTAAGCCAATCGCCTTCAAACGGTTTTGCAACCAAGCGGGAGAAGGTTTTACTATAACTCCTGAAATAGTAACACCGCAATATCTTGGAGCTAATTTTTCATTTTCTACTTTAACATCGATTTTTAACGTACGTTTTTCTACTTTAAATTTACTTACCGATGGCGTAATTAATTCCGATGAAGTTCCTTTTTGTAACAATCCTGCACGTAAATCACGAGCAACACCCATATGCGACATAGCATCGGCACGGTTAGGGGTTAATCCGATTTCGAATACTTCATCTGTTTCAATTTCAAAAACTTTTGAAGCTGGTGTCCCAGGTTTTAAATCTTCGTTTAAAATCATAATTCCGTCATGACTCTCGCCTAAGCCTAATTCGTCTTCAGCGCAAATCATTCCATGACTTTCTTGTCCGCGGATTTTTCCTTTTTTAATTTCGAATGCGTTTCCTTCTTTATCAAATAACTTGGTTCCAATAGTTGCCACAGGAACTTTTTGTCCCGCTGCCACGTTTGGAGCACCACAAACAATTTGAACAGGTGCGTTTCCATCACCTAAATCAACCGTTGTGATTTTTAGTTTGTCAGCATCAGGATGTTTTTCGCATGTTAACACATGACCAATGACAACACCTTGTAAACCTCCTTTTAAACTTTCGTATTTGTCAACGCCTTCAACTTCTAAACCTAAGTCGGTAAGAATGTCGGCAATTTCTTCAGATTTTAAATCGGTTTTAATGAATTGTTTTAACCAATTGTATGATATACGCATTTTGTATCGAATTTTAAACGGCAAAGATACTTTATAAAATTAGAATTTAGAAATTAGAATTTAGAAATTTTGAACAGCCTTTTGGTGATAAGTTTGAAAGGGAATATTGTTAATTCGATAAATAATTGAGTAAAAAATTAATAAAAATGTAATTTTTAGACGTTAAAATTGAGCCAGTATCAGTTTTGTGCTATTAAATGAAATAATTGTGCTATTCTGAAATAAGAATTGAATCTAAATTTGATAAACAAACCTAAAATCAAAATTATGAGTAATTTAATTCAAAGACCACAACTAAAAGAAAAGTACGATAATTACATTAACGGAAAATGGACAGCGCCTTCAACAGGACAATATTTCGAAGTACTTTCACCAGTAGATGGTAAATTAATGGCAAAAGCAGCGCATTCGGCTAAAATGGATGTTGAAATGGCTGTTAATGCTGCAGATGAAGCTTTCAAAACATTCAGTCAAACTTCGGCTACAGAAAGAAGTATTATGTTGAATAAAATAGCGGATAGAATTGAAGCTAATTTAGAATACATTGCTGCGGTTGAAACTTTAGATAACGGGAAAGCGATCAGAGAAACAATGGCTGCGGATATTCCGTTAGCAATTGACCACTTTAGATATTTTGCTAGTGTAATTCGTGCTGAAGAAGGTTCGATTACCGAATTAGATAAAGATACGGTATCCATCATTGTACATGAACCAATTGGAGTTGTAGCTCAGATTATTCCTTGGAACTTCCCAATTTTAATGGCCGTTTGGAAATTAGCACCAGCTTTAGCAGCAGGAAACTGTGTAGTGTTGAAACCTGCAGAAAGCACACCAATTTCAATTATGGTGTTAATGGAACTAATCGGAGATTTGATTCCAGCAGGAGTTGTTAATGTTATCAATGGTTTTGGAGCGGAGTTAGGAAGGACTTTGGTAACCAATCCAAAAGTATGTAAAGCAGCATTTACAGGTTCGACTGCTACTGGTAGAATGGTAATGCAATATGCAACTGAAAATATTATTCCAGTTACGTTAGAATTAGGTGGAAAATCACCAAATATTTTCTTCCCGTCAGTTATGGATGCCGATGATGAATTTTTAGATAAAGCATTAGAAGGAGTTGCCCTTTTTGCCCTAAATCAAGGAGAAGTTTGTACGTGTCCATCTAGATTGTTAATTCATGAATCGATTTACGATAAATTCATTGAAAGAGTATTAGAACGCGTTAAAGCAATTAAAACAGGAAATCCATTAGATCCAACGGTTATGATGGGAGCTCAAGCTTCTCAAATCCAAAAAGATAAAATTCTTTCCTACATTAAATTAGGTAAAGAAGAAGGTGCCGAATTATTATGCGGTGGCGATGTGAATCATTTAGGTGGCGATTTAGAAGGAGGATATTACATTCAACCTACGTTATTCAAAGGACACAACAAAATGCGTATTTTCCAAGAAGAGATTTTCGGTCCAGTGTTAGCTGTTACAACTTTCAAAACTACTGAGGAAGCTTTAGAAATTGCAAACGATACCATGTACGGTTTAGGAGCAGGCGTTTGGACTCGAGATGCACATGAATTATATCAAGTTCCAAGAGCTATTCAAGCAGGTCGTGTTTGGGTAAACCAATATCATGCTTATCCAGCTGGAGCGCCATTTGGAGGTTACAAACAATCAGGAATTGGTAGAGAAAATCACAAAATGATGTTAGATCATTATCGTCAAACTAAAAACCTGTTGATTTCTTATAACAAAAACAAATTAGGTTTCTTTTAGTAGATAATTTTTAATTTAAAGTCGCGATTCATGATTAATGTTATTTTGGACTCGCGACTTTTTTTATTTGTAAACTATGGAAAAAATAAAACGAATAGAAGCTACCGAAAAAGCAATGGAATTAATCAAAATGCTATCGGATAAGTTTGGTGATTTGATGTTTTATCAAGCAGGTGGTTGTTGCGAAGGAACACAACCGCAATGTTTTGAAAAGGGCGGATTTTATCTACGTTATGGCGATGTTTGTATTGGAACTATTCAAGAATTTGAATTTTGGGTGGACAAAGATTTATTCGAATATTGGAAGCATGCTCATTTTACGCTAGATGTAACCGATGGAATAGGAGCAGGCGGATTTTCATTGGAAACACCATACGGAAAAACATTCAAAGTAAATTACAGATTATTTACCGAAGAAGAAGCTCAGAATTTAGAGGAAATTAGGTTGAATGAGTAAATCAACTAATCCATCCTTCTATAATTTTCACAAATTCCCATTTTCCATTTTTAAATTCATATAAATTCATACTTCCACCTAGATAGAAGCTATATGAAATAATTGCTTTGTCAAAAGTTTCATTGAAAATTGGGGGAGAAAAACTAAACCAACCTTTTGGGCAAATTTTTGTTAATTCGTTTAATTTATCAAAACCTTTATATTTTTTTAAAAGAGAAAATAATTCTTCTTTTTTCAAAATTTTGTAGTTCTTATTTAAGGATTCATCAAGAGTATAAAACTTGCTTAATTCATTTGAATTTTTTAGAAAAGCATCATTGATATTTAACTCATTTACAATGATTTTTTTATAATCTCTTTTTGGATTGTCTGCTGATAGTGTTTGAATTGTAGATTCGTTATTATCAGGTTCTATGATACAACTACATTCACTTTCATTATTAACCAATATTTGGTTAATTAGTTCATTTGACTTTTCTTGATATGCTGTAAGTTTGTCTTCTTTTGTACAGCTTAATAAAGTTGTAAATAATGCTATTAGAATAATATTTTTTAAACTCATAAATTACCCATTATAATTCATCAACTGATATTGTTTTGGTGTAACCCCTTCGTATTTTTTGAATAATCTAATAAAGTAATTGCAGTCTTCAAAACCGGTAGCATACGAAACTTCATTCACTTGAATGTTGGGATTGCTCAATAGTTTTTTGGCGTATTTTATCTTTTCATTCAAGATATACTCAATCGGGCTCATACCTAATTCTCTTTTGAAATAGCGATAAAATGAAGTCGTACTCATACACGCTTTATCGCTCAAATCTTTCAAATTGATGGTTTCTCGGATATTATTTTTGATGTATTCAATCGCAGGTGTAATAGGACTATTGCTATCGATAAATTTTTCGTTTTCAAACCGTTTGGTGGTTTGTGTTTGAATGATTCGGATAATCAATTCTTGAAGCGTTAAATCGGCAAGAGCATCTTTGGTTAGGGAATTGCCCATGCATTCCTTAATTAGTTTGTTGATGGTTCCTGCTAATTCTACATTGTTGTAAAAGAAATAATTTTCGTGGTCTAATTTCCACAAATTGTTTTTTCCTTCTTTTGGATATTTTTCGTTTAAAAAGTCCAAGGTATTCGTAATAATCTGATTATCGATTGCCAAAGCGATACATTGTGTAGGATTCTCCTTTGAAGCTTCTGGAAAATCGATTTTCATTTCGGCATTGGAAGGCACAATTACGGTTTCGCCGGGTAAATATTCAAAACTTGGGTCCTCAAATAAGTGCATTACTTTTTTACCTCGCAACATACTTGTAACCACCAAATCATTAAACTTCAACGGAACTAGATCCGATTTTTGATAAGTTTCAAAAATATTCAATTCGCAATGGTCTAAAGAGAAAATGGTGCGATTTTCCACCAAAGTCTTTAACGACTTTTCGTGGGTTAAAGCAGGAGTAAAAAGTAACGCTTTGTTTGCCATTCTAAAATTTCAATATAGAAAAACTAAGATATAAAAAAAGCAACTACTAAGAGTTGCTTTTGGTTTATTTTTTCAAAAACGATATTAATCCGTTAAAATAGGTCTTTTGATCATCGTAAAATGCCATGTGGCTTCCTTTTGGACAGAATAAATACGAGCCATTTGGTAAGATTTTCGAAATTTCTTCCATGTGTTTTGGATCCATCGTATCATATTTTGCACCGATTACTAATGTTGGGATTTTTACGTTTTTCAAATCAGCTTTTCTATCCCAATTTTCTAATTTTCCTGAAATACCAAATTCACTAGGACCTTGCATGGTTACATAAAGTGACTGATTCATCTTAGCAAACGAACGATTTACCGGTTCTGGCCAATCTTTTGCTGGGAAACGAAGAATGTGTTTTTCATAGAAATTCGGAAGTAATAATTCCATATATCTTGGATTGGAAAAGTCTTTATTTGCTTCTATTTTCATCAATTCTGCCAATACTTCTGGATTCATTTGTTTGCTTAATACTTCATTTGCGTATTTATCATATTCAGGGCAACTTGCCATCATGTTCGAAATGATTAAGCTTTTCATGTTGTTTTGATATTTCAAGCTGTATTCCATTGCTAAAATGCCGCCCCACGAATGTCCTAACAAATAGAAATTGGTGTTGTCTAACTTTAAAGCTTTACGAACTTGCTCTACTTCTTCAACATATCTTGCTAAATCCCACATCGAAGTATCGTTTGGATTATCGGCATTTCCACAACCTAATTGGTCGTAATAAATGAACTCGATGCCTTCTGCTGGTAAGAAGTTTTCAAAACATTCAAAATATTCGTGTGTAGCGCCTGGACCGCCATTTAAAAGCAATACTTTAATTTTTGGATTGTTCCCAATGCGCTTCGTCCAAACATTAAAAGTACCTTTTGGAGTTGTAATGGGAATCACTTTTACACCACCATTTTGAATACTATCAGAAGATTGTGCAAAATACTCGTTTTGAGTAGCTACGGTTTCTTGTTTACAGCTTGTGAATAAAGCTATGGTTAAGAGTAGAAGTGTTGTGTGGAATAGGTTTTTCATGGTTGGATTTTAAGTTTTAATATTTGTTTTCCAAAAATAGAACTATTAAATTCTATTCTGTCATCATAATCTATAGATTCTGTTGGTGGGTCAACTGGGACTTTATCAATTGTTTCTCCTTTCAAATTCGTACATTCTACATACAAATCATCAAAAATTAAAATTACATTATTTCTTCTTTCAATATATGGCAATTGAGTTGCATCTACATTTCTTATTATACTTTTGTTTTTCAAGTCAAAAACACACCATTCAATATTTCCACTATAAAATAACAAGTTCGTTTCTGGAATAAATAAGAAATTATCTTCATCAATTATGCTATTTTTTGTAAGCTCAAACTTTATTGTGATTTTAAGCTCATTAATTTCAAAAAATAAAACAGATGATTTTATGATATTTTCATTAGGATATTTTTTTTCAATAAAAATAATATCAAAATCTTCAGATGGAATATTATGATTATAATTTTTGACTTCCATTTTTATTATGATTTTTACATTATTATTTCAAATATACCAAAATTTCTCCAAACCCTACAAAATCTCTTCAACGTGTTTCTTAATATTCGAAGCTATTTTAGTCATAGGCAAATCGTTAGCGTCGTTGCCAAATGGGTCTTCGATTTCTTCGGCGATTAATTCTAAACTCGCTAAAACATAAAAGATGAAAATCACTACTGGAATTACGTAGTACCCTAAACTAAAAACAAATCCAAAAGGTAAGGTCATCACAAAAAAGAAGATGAATTTTTTGATAAACGAACTGTAAGAGTAGGGAATAGGCGTATTTTTAATCCGTTCGCAAGCGCCACAAATATCAGTAAACGATTGTAATTCGGAATTGATGATGTAAAATTGGTCACCTGTAATTTTTCCTGATTTGTACAAATCATTCGCTTTTTGAAACAACATTTTTGCCACTTGATTGGGACGATGCTTTTGATGATCGATTTCCAAATCTAAACCATCAAATAACATTTTGCTTAATTCCTCACTTAATAAATGTTTGGAAAGCACAGAAGCATAAGCTGGAATTACTTTTCTGTAAAAATTTCTATCGTTTTCATCAGACAAATAAGCAGAAAGTTTTAAGGCTAAATTTCGACTATTGTTTACTAAAGATCCCCATTGTTTTCGACCTTCCCACCAACGGTCATAAGCGGTGTTGGTTCGGTAAGCTAATAATAACGATAACACAAAACCTACAGTAGTGTGCATTAAATTCAGGTTTTTTACATGACTAGTTTCAGAAAGTTTCCAATATTCGAGTTCCAAATAGGCAATTCCTGCAGCATAAAATCCAATTAAAAACATCATTGGAATCAACTGACGAAATGTATCCGATTCGTGAAAACGGAAAATAAATGTAATCCAGTCTTTTGGGTTGTATTGAACCATATTTTAGTGATTAGTGAAAAGTGATTAGCGAAAAGCTGAGTTTCGAATTCACAGTTTCACAATTAAACATTTTAACAAATCTAAAAATATTAATTCAATTTTAAAGTCCCAGCTAATTCTTTTAAGTTGATTTCTGAAAGCTTGGTTACATATTGTGCATTCGAATAACGAACGGCAGCTTCTACAAAGTTTTGTTGTGCTGTTCTGAATTCAATCGTAGTTATGGTTCCAATTTTGAATTTAGCTAACGTAATATCTAAGTTTTGTTTGGCGATTTCTAGGTTTTTTTCTTCTACTTTTACCAACTCTAAATTGGTTTGATAACTCGCATAAAACGAAGCTAATTGTGATGTTAACGACAATTTTTGTTGTTCTAAAAGTAATCCGGCATTTTCTACTTGGTATTTTGCTACTTTTTCGTTTCTGTTTTGAAGAAAACCATTAAAAATAGGCATTGTAGCCGTAACACCATACACAAAACCTTGTCCAGATGATTGTGTGATAAATCCTAAAGAAGCTTCTGAACGGGTAAAGTTATAACCAGAAGTAATGCGAACCGTTGGATAACGATTACCTTTGATTTGTTTTAAATTCAAATCGGCTACTTTTTTAGACAAAATTTGCGCTTGCAATTGTGGATTTTGTTTTTCGGCTGTAGATTTTAATTCGTTGAAATCTAAATTTTGTTCGAATGTAACTTCGTTAGCGACTTTAAAATCAGTCTGAATATCACGAACTAATAATTCATTAAGTCTTATTTTACTGATTTTAATAATTTCTTTTTGTCTTAATTGCAAACTTAAATCACTATTCAAATCTACTTGTGCATTTAAAACTTCTAATTTTGAAGCTTTTCCTATACTAAATCGATTTTGAGCAGTTGTCAATCTTTGGTTTGAAATCACAATTGCCGTATCAATCGAAGCTAGAACTTGCTGTTGTTGTACCAAATCGAAATACGTGGTGTAAACATCACTAATTCGGGTTAGAATAGCAGCTTGCAATTCCGCTTTTCCTTGTTGTTCTAAAATATTTAATTGCTCTTTTCGGGCAAACATACTTAAACCGTCGAAAATTGTCCAATCTAAACCAACACCATACGTTAAATTCATGTTCTTGGCATTGTCTAATTTTCTTTCGGTTCCATCAGCCTGAGTTTGTGTGGTATTCAATTGGCTGTTATTGTTAGTAAAATTCGCATTCAACGAAGGTAACATACCAGCATTAGCTAGGTTGTTGTTGGTAGCATCAATTTTGGAATTATTTTCAGCGATTTTAATATCGTAATTGTTTTCCAAAGCTATTTTTACGGCATCTTCTAGCGTGAGCAGTTCTTGTGCTTGCGTTGAAAATCCGATGATTAGAAATGCTAATGTTATATATAAATTTCGCATAGTTTATTTCTCTAAAGCATCTAAATTATCAAATTCTGGTCGGTGTTTTTTGGCTCTTGACCACATTAAATAAATCGAAGGAATTACAAACAAAGTTAAGATTAATGAAAACAATGTTCCACCTACAATTACAACTCCCATTCCCATTCTACTCGTTGAAGCCGCACCTAATGATAAAGCAATTGGTAATGCACCTAGAGCAATGGCTAAACTGGTCATTAAAATGGGGCGTAAACGTGCTTCTGAAGCTTCTAAAATGGCGTCGTATTTCGATTTTCCTTGTTCTCGAAGTTGGTTGGCAAATTCGACTATCAGAATTCCGTTTTTGGTAACAAGTCCAATTAACATTACCGTTCCGATTTGACTAAAAATATTCCAAGTTTGTCCAAATAGCCATAGCGAGAATAATGCTCCAGCTACCGCCATTGGTACAGTTAAAATGATAATAAACGGGTCAATAAAACTTTCAAACTGAGCGGCTAAAATCAAATAAATTAACAATAACGCCAATCCGAATGCGAAAGAAGTATTGGAACTACTTTCAACAAAATCTCGCGATTCACCACCTAAATCGGTTGTAAAGGTATCATCTAATACTTTTGCTTTAATTTCATCCATCGCATTAATTCCGTCAATCATACTTTTTCCTGGGGCTAAACCTGCAGAAACAGTCGCCGACATGTAGCGATTGTTATGGAATAATTGGGGTGGATTACTTTGTTCTTCAACCTCAACCACGTTGTCTAATTGGATTAATTCGCCCGCTTTGTTTTTTACAAACATCGAAGTTAAATCCAATGGAGCATCTCTATCTTTTTCATCAAATTGTCCAATGATTTGATATTGTTTTCCATTTTGCATGAAATAACCAAAACGTTGTCCACTTAATGATAGTTGCAAGGTTTGCGCCACATCTAAAACGGAAATTCCTAAGCTTTCAGCTTTTTCACGATTAATCGTTACGTTAATTTCCGGTTTATTGAATTTCAAATTCACATCTACATTAGAGAAAGTTTCATTTTTATTGGCTTCTTCCATGAATTGTGGAATTTTTTCTCTTAATTTTTCAAAATTTGGAGCTTGAATGATGTATTGAATTGGTAATCCACCACGTCGGTTTACTGAAATCGTAGGTTGCTCCGAAACGTTTACTTTTGCTTGTGGATATTTTTTGGTCCATTTGGTTAAATCATCCACAATTTCTTTTTGTGATTTTTCACGTTCACTTGGATCTACCAGTGCTAAACGAACTCTTCCTGCATTTACTGAAGAAGATAAGAATCCAGGCGAAGTAATTACCAATGCTACTTTTTTCTCTGGAATAGAATCATTAATCAATTTCGACAAGTCGTCCATAAATCGATCGGTGTATTCGTAAGTTGCACCTTCAGGTGTAGTTACACTTACAATTCCTAAACTTCTATCGTCATAAGGAGCGGTTTCTTTTGGAAGTATGGCAAAGAATAACACAATTAATCCCAAACAAATAATGATGATGGGAAAACTCAACCATTTTCTTTTTAAGAAATTAGTTAATGCGTTTGCATATCCTGTATTTAGATTTACAAAAAATGGCTCAGTAAATTCATAGAATTTGGTTTTCTTTTGTTCGCCACCTTTCATCAAATACGCATTCAGCATTGGTGTTAAAGTCAACGATACAAAGGCGGAAATCAATACGGCTGCACCTATGACGACACCAAACTCTCGGAACAAGCGTCCAACAAAACCTTCTAAGAAAATAATAGGTAAGAAAACGGCTGCTAGTGTTACTGAAATAGAAATTACGGCAAAGAAAATCTCATTCGAACCTTTGATAGCGGCTTCGATGGGCGACATGCCTTCTTCGACTTTTTTGAAGATGTTTTCGGTTACTACAATTCCGTCATCCACCACTAATCCTGTCGCTAAAACGATGGCTAATAACGTTAATACGTTGATAGAAAAGCCACATAAATACATGATAAAAAATGTAGCAATCAACGAAACAGGTATATCAATTAAAGGTCGGAATGCGATGGACCAATCTCTAAAGAATAAGAAGATAATGATAATTACCAAAACTACTGAAATGGCTAGTGTTTCTGCAACTTCAACTACCGATTTTTTAATAAATACAGTATTGTCTAGGGCAATATCTAATTTGATGTCGCTTGGTAAGTCTTTCTTTAATTTGTCAACTTCTGCATAAAATTGTTCCGCAATTTCTAAATAATTGGTTCCTGGTTGCGGAATAATTGCCACAGCTACCATTGGATTACCTGATTCAGTAAACTTAGTTTCTAAATTTTCAGCTGCTAAAACAGCATAACCTATGTCGCTTAAACGAACGGTTTTATTCGCATCAGCTACAATAATGATATCGTTGAATTCCTTTTCTGTAGATAAATTTCCAAGGGTTTTCACCATTAATTCGGTATTAGCGCCGGTTAATTTCCCCGAAGGTAATTCTACATTTTGTTTGTTTAAAGCATTCCGAACATCTGCTACTGTAATTCCGTACGAATTCAATTTAATTGGATCCATCCAAATACGCATTGAATAACGTTTTTGTCCCCAAATTTGAACGCTACTTACTCCTGGTATCGTTTGTAATCTTTCTGAAATAACATTTTCGGCATAATCACTTAATTCTAAAGCATTTCTTGATTGACTTTGAACGGTCATCGAAATAATCGCATCTGAGTCGGCATCTGCTTTAGCTACTACTGGAGGCGCATCAATATCTTGTGGCAAGCTTCTAACGGCTTGTGATACTTTATCACGTACATCGTTAGCGGCTTCTTCTAGGTTTTTTTCTAATTTGAATTCGACCGTAATATTACTTGAACCTTGATTACTTGATGAAGTTATATTTCGAATACCATCAATAGAATTAATGGCTTTTTCAAGGGGTTCGGTAATTTGCGATTCAATAATTTCAGCATTAGCTCCTGTGTAATTGGTTCTAACGTTAATAACCGCAGGATCAATCGAAGGAAATTCGCGAACGCCTAAATAACTAAATCCTAAAATACCAAAAAGTATAATCAGTAAATTGATTACAATGGTAAATACGGGTCTTTTTATACTTAAAGTAGATAAACTCATTTTAAATTTGAAGTTTGAAATTAGAATTTAGAAAAGCTTATTTTACTTTTACTTTTATATCAGCTTCGTCTTTTAAAGCCATAACTCCTGAAGTTAAAATTGTATCCCCTGATTTTACACCTTGTGTAACGATTACATTTTTATCTGTTCGGGCAACAGTTTCGATTTTTACTTCTTTTGCTTTTCCGTTGTTGGCAATATAAACCACTTTTCCATTTTGAATAGGAACAACTGCTTCCGAAGGAATTTCAATAGCTCCTTTGATATTTTTTAAAGGAAGTTCTACAGTAGCAAATGTTCCGGCTATTAATTTTCCATTAGAATTTTCAGCAATAGCTCTGATTTTTAAAGTTCGAGTGGAAGTTTCGATTTCAGGCTCAA
Source organism: Flavobacterium sp. (assembly GCF_036782315.1). Classification (GTDB taxonomy): domain Bacteria; phylum Bacteroidota; class Bacteroidia; order Flavobacteriales; family Flavobacteriaceae; genus Flavobacterium. Next base: position 102,380 of record NZ_DAIPZK010000004.1, on the reverse strand, counting down.
TGGCATAAATTTTAGCAGTAAACTTTTCAGGATTATTTGGAATCGTAAACTGAATAGAAGTATTGTTTTCAACTTCTGAAGCATATTTTTCAGGAATTGAGAAACTAATTTTTACTTGACTTGAGCTTACTAATTTGGTAATCAGCGTAGATGGAGTTACATACGTTCCCGGAGAAATGTTACGTAAACCAATTTTTCCAGAAAATGGAGCCCGAATAGTTGTTTTTGCAATTTGTGCTTGAATCAATTGCGTTTGCGCTTTTAAACTTCTGTATTCTGCACTAGCAATATCAAATTCTTCTTGAGAGATGGCTTCTTTTTGTAATAATAGTTTAGCTCTTCTTTCATTCTCAGCTGCAAGTCCTTGTTTTGTTGTGGCTTGTGATAATTGGGCGCGAAGTTCAATATCATTTACTTTTAATAAAACCTGACCTTTACTAACATTTGTTCCTTCTGTAAAATAAATTTTTTCTACAATTCCCGAAACTTCGCTTCTTATCTCTATGCTTTCATTGGCTTCTATAGAACCAGAAAGTGAAATAGTATTTGCAAAATTAGTTTCCGAAACTACAATAGCATCCACCATCATTGGCGGTTTTTTGTCTCCTTTACTACCACTTTTTTGAGATTCTTCGCTATTTTTTGTAATTCGATATCCAATTAAACCAACAAGTGTTAAGGTAATTAGCGTGATGCTTATCGTTTTTATTTTCATTTTAATAAAGCTAAACTAAGATTTTACTACAAAGCTAAGTCTTACAGAATAATTTATCTAAAAACTTACCATTTATTTAACACAGTTGTAGATACAAATGTTTGAAAAGTTTAAAAGTTTAGTTGTTTAAAAGTTTAAAAGGGGAAAGGTTTTAAAAAAGAACTAACTAATATAGTTCCAAATCGTTTTCTTTTTGCTTAATTCGATAAAAACTTCACGCAGTTTTGTGTGTTCAGGTTTTTCCATCGGTGCATCATCTTTTAAAAGTTTTATTGCGTGATGTCTTGCTAATTGTAAAATGTCTTTGTCTTTTACTAAATCGGCAATTTGAAGATTTAATACACCACTTTGTTGCTTACCCATTATGTCACCAGGGCCACGTAATTTTAAATCGACTTCCGAAATTTCGAAACCATCATTAGTACGAACCATCGTTTCCATTCGGATTTTGCTATCGTTACTGAGTTTATGTCCTGTCATTAAGATACAATAACTTTGTTCAGCGCCACGACCAACACGACCACGTAACTGATGCAATTGTGATAAACCAAAACGTTCTGCACTTTCAATAACCATTACAGAAGCGTTTGGAACATTCACACCAACTTCAATCACAGTTGTAGCTACCATGATGTTGGTTTTTCCTTCCGCAAAACGACGCATTTCTTCATCTTTATCGGCGGGTTTCATTTTCCCGTGAACGATGGAGATAGAATATTGAGGTAATGGGAAATCTCTAGAAATGCTTTCATAACCATCCATCAAATCCTTATAATCCATTTTTTCTGATTCTTGAATTAACGGATACACGATATACACTTGACGACCTTTAGCAATTTCATCTTTCAAGAATTTCCAAACTTTCAATCGGTTCGAATCGTAACGATGAACGGTTTGAATCGGTTTTCTTCCTGGTGGCAATTCATCAATTACTGAAATATCCAAGTCACCATACAAACTCATCGCTAATGTTCTAGGAATAGGAGTAGCGGTCATAACGAGAACGTGAGGTGGAATTGCCCCACCAACCTCCCCAGAAGGGAGGCTTTCCAAGATTGTGGTTATTTTTTTTAGTGTATTTTCAGTATTATTAATTACTTCTTCATTAGTAAAACGAATTACTTTAAAACCAATTTCATTTAGTATTTGAGTACGTAATTCGTCGGCTTCTCTTTGTTCTAAAGTATTGTGATAACCACCGTCAACTTCAATTATTAGATTTTTTTCTAAACAAATAAAGTCCGCAATAAAAATATCTATAACATGTTGTCTTCTAAATTTATACTTTAGATTTTTATTTCTTAAACATTCCCAAAGAACAATTTCTGCTTGGGTGCTATTTTTTTTATTTTCCTTTTTAAGGTCTTTTAAAAGCGCATAGGTTGAAGGACGTGCTGTTTGGTATTTCTGTATTACACGTTCCGTTTCCCCTCTTTTGGAGGGGTTAGGGGAGGCTTTTCCCCACAGTTTAGAACGTTGTTCCACACCAAATCTGTGTTGCTCATCAATAATCGCTAGGCCTAAATTATGAAATTGAACCTTGTCTTCTAACAAAGCATGAGTTCCAATTAAAATATCTAAACTTCCATTTTCAAGTTCTTCGTGGATGATTTTTCTATCTGAAGTTTTAGTTGAACCAGTTAATATTTTTATATTGATATTCAGTTCTTTTGCTAATTCAGTAATTCCGTTAAAATGTTGATTGGCTAAAATTTCGGTTGGCGCCATTAAGCAACTTTGAAAACCATTATCTTTTGCCAAGAGCATACACATTAAAGCCACAATAGTTTTACCTGAACCTACGTCGCCTTGGAGTAAACGATTCATTTGGGCGTTGCTTCCTAAGTCGTTTCGGATTTCCTTTAATACGCGTTTTTGTGCATTGGTTAAATCGAAAGGCAAGTGATTTTTATAGAAATTATTGAAGTTTTCACCCACTTTTTCAAAAGGCATTCCTTTGATTTTGTGCTTGCGAATGAGATTTTTTGTTATCAATTGCAATTGGATGAAAAACAACTCTTCAAACTTTAATCGGAATTGCGCTTTTGCTAATAAATCTTGACTTTTCGGAAAGTGAATATTGAATAAAGCTGTATTTTTTGGAATTAATTTTAATTCATCTAAAAGATAACTAGGTAAGTTTTCTGAAAATAAAGCTTGTGTTTCCACAAACAATTGTTGCACCATTTTATTGATGACTTTGTTTGAAATTCCTTTGTTGGCTAATTTTTCAGTACTTGGATAAACCGGTTGCATTGCCGAACGCAGACTGGCTTTGTGTTCTTCTAACAATTCCATTTCAGGATGTGCCATGTTGTAAGTAGCACCAAATTGCGTTACTTTTCCAAAAATCACATAAGGAACATTAATTTTTAGACTTTCTCGAATCCATTTTTGCCCTTGAAACCAAACTAATTCCATTTGACCATTTTCATCAACAAAAGTGGCTACTAATCTCGATTTTCCTTTTCCTTGTTCAACCGTTTTGATATTGATTATTTTTCCAACAATTTGAACCTCGGAATTACTGTTTTGTAGTTCGTTTATCTTGTAATAACGCGTTCTATCGATGTAACGATTGGGAAATAGATTCAGTAAATCTGCATATTTATGAATACCCAACTCCTTGCGCAATAAATCGCCACGCTGCGGACCAACGCCTTTGAGATATTCTATGGGAGTTTCGAGTAAATTCAAATTCAAGTGCAATTACAAGTTCAAAATTCAATTTTTGAAACACCGATTCAAGAAATTTTAAAAATTTATCCAATTACTTCAATCTGTGTTCCAAATGCAAAAGCGAAGATAGTTTATAATTTGTTAATTTAAAAAAGAGAGAATTTGAAAATGTTTATATTCGTACTTTATTAAAATCTATTTAAGATGTTTCGTATCCTTTTAGCCTTGTTTTTTATAAATGTATCTTTTGCTCAACAAATTGATAAAGTTGATTTTATAAAATGTGATGCTTTGGTTGCCCCAAATCATTTTGAAAAATCAATTTCAGGAACTATTACTTATGAGTTTAAAGTAAAGAAAGTAATCGATACCATAAAGATTGATGCTAAAAACATGGAGTTTTCTGAAGTAGTCATTAATGGTAAATCAGTAAAATTCAAAAATTCAGGAAAAACATTGGATTTGTTTGAAGGTTTTAAAAAAGGAAAAAACAAACTGACTTTCAGTTATTCTGCAAAACCAAAGCAAACGCTTTATTTTACGGGTCAAGATGAGAATTTACAAATTTGGACACAAGGTCAAGGACGTTACACGAGTCATTGGTTACCAAGTTTTGATGATGTAAACGAAAAGGTAATTTTTAATTTGTCAGTAATTTTTAGAAAAAATAGAGTCATTGTTTCTAATGGATTAGAAGGCTTTTTTTCTAATACATATCATATTGCATTTGATGGACATGGTACTGAAAAATTAGTACATTATCAAATGCAAAAACCGATGTCTTCTTACCTGGTAATGCTAGCCATTGGAAATTTTGAAAAACAAACTACAAAAACTAAATCAGAAACGCCATTAGAATTTTATTTGGATAAAAACGATGTTTCAAAATTTGAACCAACGTATCGTTATTCTAAAGAAATGTTTGATTATTTGGAGCAAGAAATAGGAGTGAAGTATCCTTGGGGCATTTACCGTCAAGTTCCCGTTCGTGATTTTTTGTATGCGGGAATGGAGAATACTACTTCTACGATTTTTGCTCAAGATTTTGTAGTTGATGAAATAGGTTTTAACGATAGAAATTATGTAAATGTCAACGCTCATGAATTAGCACATCAATGGTTTGGCGATTTAATTACGGCACAATCAGGAAAACATCATTGGTTGCAAGAAGGGTTTGCTACTTATTATGCTTTATTGGCAGAACGTCATTTGTTTGGCGATGATTATTTCTACGAAGAATTAAACGATTACGCAGAACAATTAAAACGCGCTTCTAAAACAGATACCATTCCTGTAATGAATGAAAAGGCGAGTTCTTTATCATTTTATAAAAAAGGGGCTTGGGCATTACATGTGATGCGTGAAGATATTGGAGCAAAGAATTTTCAAAAAGCGGTTAAAAAGTATTTGAAGAAATACCAATACAAAAACGTTAATACCGATGATTTTTTGAAAATTATAAAACAGGTTTCGGGTTATGATGTGGAGAATTTCAAAAAGGTTTGGCTAGAAAAGCCAGGATTTGAAATGGAAATAGCTCAAAAATATCTTTCTAAAAATAAATTCATTCAAGACTATTTTGCTTTGAAGAAAAGTAAAAAATCATTGGGTGAATTAACAGAAATTTTAAAATCAGATGCCTACTACCCAATTAAACAATATATTGTTTATCAAACAAAAAACGTTCCTTTCGAAGAACGAAAAGTAATTTTAGAAACTGCTTTAGCCACAAATGATATTTTAGTTCGAAGAGCCGTTGCAGAATCAACACCTGTAATTCCAGAAGCTTTTAAATTGCAATATGAAACGTTGTTGAATGACAATTCGTATCAAACTAAAGAAACAGCATTAACCAATCTATGGAAAAACTTTCCAGATGACCGTTTGCGTTATTTAGAACAAACCAAAGAAATCTTTGGAAATAATGATAAAAGTTTCCGCTTGACTTGGCTAGCTTTAGCGATGAATACGGAAAAACTGCCAGAACAAGTGAAAGTTAGTTCATACAATCAATTATTAGAATTCGCATCTGAAAATTATGAGAGTTCAGTAAGACAAAACGCTTTAGAGTTACTATTACAACTAAACCCAAATGATGAAAAAATAATTGAATTACTTTTCAAAGCAACGGTGCATCATAAATGGCAGTTTACCAAGTTTGGAAGAGATAATGTTAGAAGATTACTCAAAAATCAAGAATACAGAACAATAGTTGAAAAATTAGCGACAACTTCGGATGAAACTATGAAGGAGTTGTACTTGAAATTTTTAAATGAGAAATAAAAAAATCCCGAGTTGTAACTCGGGATTTGTATTTAAAATACTCTTTTCAATTCTTCTTTCAAATAACTAATAGCAATAGTACTTGGAGCTTCGGTTTCTGTCATTTCTAACATTACAGCTTCTCTCAATTTATCAGCATTAGTAATATCTTCTCTTGCCGCATTTTTACGAATAATTTGAACCGTACTGTTTTTTGCTTTCAAAACGATATCCCAAGTTTCTGCAGTCAAATAAATTTGTTGGGTTAAATTGTGTTCGTATTCGGTTTGAATGTGATGCACCAATAACGTAGCATAATCGTCTTTTGATTGACCAATAGGTGCCACACGAAGTAACAATTGCGATGGATTAATTCGCTCTAAAAATAAAACCATACGCTCATACGCTTGCAAACGAATTGGTAAGGCTTGTTTTTGATTTTCTCTTAACAATTCAAATTTACGCTTGCTTTCTTCACTGTTGTAGAATTTTTGCATCATTACAAAAGCTACACCGCCTGTAATAAAAGCAGGTAAAGTGTAAGCTGCAATTTCTAATAATTTATCTTCGATGGTCATTTTTTAATAGATTTAAATATGTCGCAAATTAAGATTAAAATTATTAAAATTCAAATAGGTTTAGAAACACAGATTTGAGAAATTAAAGAAATGGTTAAAATCAAATCTTAAATTCAAAAAGGAGTTGCTCAATTTTTCTATGTTATCTATGTTAAGTAAAACGACTAAAATCCACACAAAGTAAATCTATTGTGTCTATGTGTTTAAATATTTATTTCTCTTGAACCACAAAATAAAAACTTGTAAAAACACTTACCAAAGTGTATTTTTGTAAATTAGTTAAAAGTTATCGAATCCTATGAATGAAATGCAGCGATATATTAGTCAATTGAATGAAGCACAACAACTTCCGGTTTTACAAAAAGACGGACCTATGATTGTGATTGCTGGTGCAGGTTCTGGAAAAACCCGTGTACTAACAGTTCGTATTGCTAACTTGATGAGTCAAGGTGTTGATGCATTTAATATTTTGGCGTTAACGTTTACCAATAAGGCTGCACGTGAAATGAAAAAGCGTATTGCTGATATCGTTGGAAATAATGAAGCTAAAAATCTTTGGATGGGAACTTTCCACTCTGTTTTTGCTAAGATTTTACGTATTGAAGCAGAAAAACTAGGTTATCCTTCTAACTTTACTATTTACGACACGCAAGACTCGGTGCGATTGATAGGTGCTATTATCAAAGAAATGCAATTGGATAAAGACATTTACAAACCAAAGCAAATTTTAGGTAGAATTTCATCATACAAAAACTCATTAATTACCGTAAAAGCGTATTTCAATAATCCCGAATTACAAGAAGCCGATGCGATGAGTAAAAAACCGCGTATGGGGGAAATTTATCAACAATATGTTGAGCGTTGTTTTAAATCGGGTGCGATGGATTTTGATGATTTACTATTGAAAACCAACGAATTATTGAATCGTTTTCCTGATGTATTAGCGAAATATCAAGATAGATTTCGATATATTTTGGTGGATGAGTATCAAGATACGAATCATTCGCAGTATTTGATAGTTCGTGCGTTATCGGATAGATTCCAAAATATCTGTGTGGTAGGAGATGATGCGCAAAGTATTTATGCCTTCCGAGGAGCAAACATCAACAATATTTTAAATTTCCAGAAAGATTACGACAATGTACAAATGTATCGTTTGGAGCAAAATTATCGCTCTAGCCGCAACATTGTAGAAGCAGCTAATAATGTAATCGATAAAAATAAAACCAAATTAGATAAGGTGGTTTGGACCGCCAATGAGCACGGACCTAAGATTAAAGTCCACCGTAGTTTGACCGATGGTGAAGAAGGACGTTTTGTAGCTTCCACTATTTTCGAACAAAAGATGCAAAACCAAATGCACAATGGTCAGTTTGCTATTTTGTATCGAACTAATGCGCAATCTCGTGCTATGGAAGACGCTTTGCGTAAACGCGATATTCCTTACCGAATTTACGGAGGATTATCGTTTTATCAACGCAAGGAGATCAAAGATGTTTTGGCTTATTTACGTTTGGTAATTAATCCAAAAGATGAAGAAGCTTTGGTACGAGTTATCAATTATCCTGCCAGAGGTATTGGAGATTCTACAGTAGAGAAATTAACGGTAGCGGCTAATCATTACAAGCGTTCTATTTTTGAAGTAATGGAACACATCGATAAGATTGATTTGAAACTGAATTCGGGTACAAAAGCCAAGTTGAATGATTTCGTTACCATGATTAAAAGTTTTCAGGTTATTAATGAAAATCAGGATGCGTTTTATTTAACCGATCATATTACGAAGAAAACAGGTTTAGTTCAAGAATTAAAGAAAGACGGAACGCCAGAAGGAATTGCTCGTATTGAAAATATAGAAGAATTATTAAACGGTATAAAAGACTTTACCGAAGGTCAAAAAGAGGTCGATGGTGCTAGAGGTTCGCTTGCCGAATTTTTAGAAGATGTTGCTTTGGCTACCGATTTAGATAAAGATACCGGAGATGACGATAGAGTAGCGCTAATGACAATCCACCTAGCAAAAGGATTAGAATTTCCGCATGTGTTTATTGTAGGATTAGAAGAAGATTTATTTCCAAGTGCAATGAGTTTGAATACTCGAAGCGAATTAGAAGAAGAACGTCGTTTGTTTTACGTAGCTTTAACAAGAGCCGAACATCAAGCGTATTTAACCTATGCGCAATCGCGTTACCGTTGGGGAAAATTAGTGGATAGTGAACCATCGCGTTTTATTGAAGAAATTGATGACCAATATCTGGAATATTTAAATCCGGTAGATACGGGTTATCGTTACAAACCTTTAATGGATGTCGATGTTTTTGGAGATATTGATAAATCGAAACTACGATTAGCTAAACCAAAAGCAGGAACACCACCAGCTTATTTAACGCAAGATCAACCAAGTCCAACGGCAAATATTAGACGTTTGAAACCTGTTTCAAGTAATTCAGGAGGATCTAATTCGGTTGATGCCAATTTAACTGTTGGAAATATCGTAATGCACGAGCGCTTTGGAAAAGGACAAATCGTAAACATAGAAGGAATTGGAGCCGATAAAAAAGCTGAGATTCGCTTTGATGTTGGAGGATTAAAGAAGTTGTTACTGAGATTTGCGAAGTTGGAGGTGATTGGGTAAACGTTTTTAAGTTTTTAGATTAACTTGAAACTTGAAACAACATTAAAGAATATTATGTCAGAAATTATAAAAATATACGAAGATAAACCCAGCGAAGCTGCTATTAAAAAAGTGGTTGAGGTTTTAAAAAATGGAGGTTTAGTTATTTATCCAACGGATACAGTTTACGGTTTAGGTTGTGATATTACCAATTCTCGTGCCCTTGAGAAAATTGCTAAAATCAAAGGAATTAAGTTAGAAAAAGCCAATTTTTCATTCGTTTGTTCGGATTTGAGTAATCTTTCTGATTATGTGAAACAAATTGATACTTCTACATTTAAAATCTTAAAACGTGCTTTACCTGGACCTTACACGTTTATTTTACCGGGAAATAACGATTTACCAAAAGAATTCAGAAAAAAGAAAACAGTTGGTATTCGTGTTCCAGATAATAACATTGCTCGTGAAATTGTAAAACTACTTGGAAATCCAATTGTTTCAACATCTATTCACGATGAAGATGAGGTAATCGAATATTCAACTGATCCAGAATTGATTTTTGAAAAATGGCAAAATAAAGTTGATTTGGTTATTGATGGTGGTTATGGAGACAATGTGGCTTCCACTATTATTGATTTAACAGGCTATGAACCTGAAGTTATTCGTGAAGGAAAAGGAAGTTTGGATGTATTATAAATAAAAAACGCTTTCTATTGAAAGCGTTTTTTTTATGATTATGTTGATTATTATTTACCACTTAAGTTTTTCATTTCCTTTTCTAACATATCGTAGAATTGGTCAATTTTTGGCATAATGATAATACGAGTTCTTCTATTTTTTGAACGGTTTGCTGGAGAATCGTTATCCACTAAAGGAATATAAGAACTTCTACCCGCTGGAATCAATTGTTTTGGATTTACTCCTAAGTCTTTTTGTAAAACTCTTACGATGGAAGTTGCTCTTTTTACTGATAAATCCCAGTTGTCTAATAAAACGGCATTTTTGATAGGCACATTATCAGTATGACCTTCTACCATACATTCAAAATCTGGTTTGCTGTTGATTACTTTAGCCACTTTCGCTAAAACACCTTTTGCTCTATCGCTAACTTCGTAACTTCCAGATTTGAAAAGTAAGTTATCAGCTATTGAAATCATAACCACACCTTTTTCCACATTGATATTAATGTCTGGATCATCGATTCCTACTTCACGTTTTAAACTTGTAACTAAAGCTAAAGTTACACTGTCTTTTTTAGTTAAAGCATCTTGTAAACGTGTGATTTTTAAATCTTTCTCTTTTAAACTTTCTAATGATTTTTCAAGATTTTCAGCTCCTTTAGTAGTTAAAGTAGTTAAATTACCCATGTTATTGATTAAATCCGTGTTGTTTTTCTTAAGGAAATCAACCTGACTGGCTAAGGCTTCTTTTTCAGTTAAACAAGTGTTTAGCTTAACTGTTGCTGTATTCAATAAATCTTGAATTTCTTTGTTTTTGGCTTCTAAGGCAGCGATTTTCTTTTTCGAGCCACAAGAAGTGAAAGTTAATGCGGCTAACGTGGCAACTAAAAATACTCTTTTCATAATGGTTTGAATTTTTTACAAAATTAAATAGAAATTGTTAAAAAATAGCTTTTTTAAACCTAAACTATTGTTAAAACAACTTCTCAAAAACCTTGCCATTCTTGATGAAGTAATGATAAACTGTACTATTTATTTTGTAATAATTCGATTTCTGAATCGCATTTCTTTTCTTATAAAATTGATATGCAACACCATAAAAAGCAAAATGAGCTTTAATAATGGCAACACAATGTTTGAATTTTCCTTTCAAAATAAATTGAATTCCTGCTAAACCATCCAAGCATAATCGCATAAAAACAATTTGAAATAATTGATTTTTTGGCAAATTTTTAGTTAACATTAGAAGGGAATTTCTGAAATTCAGAAAAGTCTTTCTAGGATTTCCTTCGTTTAATGTTGCCCCACCCACGTGATAAACGATCGATTTTGAGGTGTATTTTGCTTTATAGCCTAAGTTGAATGCTCTCCAACACAAATCAATTTCTTCTTGATGAGCAAAAAAATCATCATCAAAACCGTTTAATTTGCGATATACTTCTTTTCGAATAAAGAAGCATGCTCCTGTTGCCCAAAAAATTTCGATCTCATCATCATATTGATTTAAGTCTTCTTCAACGGTATCGAAAATTCGTCCACGACAAAACGGATAACCAAATTTATCAATGAAACCACCAGCGCCTCCAGCATATTCAAAATGGGTTTTCTTTTTGAAATCTAATAATTTGGGTTGAATAATTGCAGTTTCAGGTTCGGTTTCAAAAATATTTAAAATAGGAGCAAGCCAATTTTCAGTCACTTCAATATCCGAATTTACTAAAGCATAATATTCTTCTTCAACAAACTTCAACGCTTCATTGTAACCTTTAGCAAATCCAAAATTCCCTGTGTTTTGAATGATTTTTATTGAAGGGAATTGATTTTGAATCACTTCAATTGAAACATCAGTTGAAGCATTATCGGCTACATAAATAGTAGCTTCATCAGAAAATGCAATTACCGAAGGCAAAAACTGTTCTAACAATTTGGCTCCGTTCCAATTTAATATGACTACAGCTATTTTTTTCAAGTGATTTTTTGTTTCAGGTTTATTTTGTTTCAAGTTTCAAGTTGCTTGGAGTTTCAAATAAATATAATCATCCAGCTTCCAGCTTCCATCATTTATATTCAGGAAGTTCTTTCAAGAAAACATATTTTTCATTCTCAAAATCCATTTGGCAAAAATAATGATTTAGTCCGTTTGTAACCATTAAATATTTCGCTTTCAAAACTAAATTATAACGCGCAATTTGGTCAAAAGTTTGTTGGGAAATGGAAACTTCTGGTGCTTTGCATTCGATTAGTAAAAATATTTCGCCATTGGGTTGAAAAACAACACCATCATATCGTTTACTTAAATCGTTAATCTTGATTAATTTCTCAACACTAATATACGATTTCGGATACTTTTTATCTTGTAACAAAAATTGAACTACGTGTTGACGCACCCATTCCTCTGGTGTAAGAAGAATAAATTTTTTTCTAATTTCATCAAAAATAGACACTTTATTTTCACTATTTTTGAACCGAAAGGAATACGTTGGAAAATTCAGATTTTGCATAGTTCAAAATTAGTTAAATATTACAAACTGCCAACTTTTTACTGAACACTGAATACTAAATTATGGATGAAGTAATTCAAATTACAAAAGATATAAAAGCCGGAAACATCAAACCCATTTATTTTTTCATGGGAGAAGAGCCGTATTATATTGATAAATTGACCGAATTTATTGAGCAAAATGTGTTGCAAGAACATGAACGCGATTTTAATCAAACTATTTTATATGGTAGGGATGTTTCTATGGAAGATGTAATTGGAACTGCTAAACGTTTTCCTATGATGGCTGACCGACAAGTTGTGGTAGTTAGAGAAGCTCAAGAATTATCAAGAACTATTGATAAATTAGAAGCTTATGCCGAAAATCCGCAATCGACTACAGTTTTAGTTTTTGCTTATAAATATAAAACATTGGATAAACGCAAAAAAATAACCAAAGTTTTAGATAAAACGGGTGTAATTTATGAAAGTAAGAAGTTGTACGAAAATCAAGTTGGGGATTGGATTAAGCGTGTTTTATCAGGACAAGGTTACAATATCGAACCTAAAGCAGCTGCAATTCTAGTAGAATTTTTAGGAACTGATTTATCCAAAATCAACAATGAATTAGAAAAATTAAAGATCATTTTACCAAAAGGACATACGTTTACACCAAAAGATATTGAGGAAAATATTGGTTTTAGTAAAGATTACAACAACTTTGAATTGCGAAAAGCATTAGGCGAAAAAGATCAATTGAAAGCCTACAAAATCATAGATCATTTTTCCCAAAACCCTAAGGATAATCCGTTGGTAGTTACTACTGGATTAGTGTTTGGTTTCTTTTCACAATTGTTGCAATATCACGGATTAAAAGATAAATCGCAATTCAATGCGGCTAAAGTTTTAAAAGTTAGTCCTTATTTTATCAAAGATTATGAAGTAGCCTTCCGAAATTACCCTATGAAAAAAGTAAGTGCTATTGTTGCTGCTTTACGTGATATTGATGTAAAAAGTAAAGGCGTTGGTGCAGCTTCTGTATCACAACATGATTTATTGAAAGAAATGTTGATTAAAATTTTTAATTAGATACGGTTAAAAGATAGAATCTAATATTTCTTATATTTGCAACCCCTAAAATTTCAACATAAATTTAATTACAAACAAAATGGGAATGAATAAAAATACAATTTTGGCTTGGGCAACTTTCATTATGATTTTAATGGGATTATTATTAATAGGCTTGGGGATTTATCGTTATGCAGATGTTGCTGGATGGGGATTTGCAGCTGTTGGAGTTGGTTTTTTTGCCATTGCTTGGGTTTTTAATGCCTTGAAAGGTAGAGTGTAGGTTAGTATACATCCCAAAATTTCGGGAATAGTAATAAGTATTCAGTTTTTTCAAAATTCTTAATTCATAATTTTAATATGTCAGACGATAAGAAAGTCATTTTCTCCATGCAAAAAGTAAGCAAAGCTTACCAAGGAAGTGATAAACAAGTTCTAAAAAACATCTATTTGAGTTTCTTTTACGGAGCTAAAATTGGTATTTTAGGTTTAAACGGCTCAGGAAAATCTTCTTTATTAAAGATTATTGCTGGCGTTGATAAAAATTACCAAGGTGATGTTGTTTTTGCTCCAGGATATACTGTGGGTTATTTAGAGCAAGAACCAAAATTAGACGAAACTAAAACGGTAATTGAAGTAGTTCGTGAAGGAGCTGCAGAAATCTTCGCTTTATTGGAAGAATTTAATAAAATAAATGACGATTTTGGTTTGCCAGAAGTTTATGAAGATGCAGATAAAATGCAAAAACTAATGGATCGTCAAGCAGAATTACAAGATAGAATTGATGCTTGTGGTGCTTGGGAAATTGATAATAAATTAGAAATTGCAATGGATGCACTCCGCACACCAGAAGCGGATACACCTATTGCAGTATTATCAGGTGGAGAAAAACGCCGTGTGGCTTTATGTCGATTATTATTACAACAACCTGATGTATTACTATTAGATGAGCCAACTAACCACTTGGATGCAGAATCAGTACTTTGGTTAGAGCAACATTTACAACAATATGCTGGAACAGTAATTGCAGTAACGCACGACCGTTATTTCTTAGATAACGTAGCAGGTTGGATTTTGGAACTAGATAGAGGAGAAGGTATTCCGTGGAAAGGAAATTATTCTTCTTGGTTAGATCAAAAAGCAAAACGTTTAGAACAAGAAGAAAAAGTAGCTTCAAAACGTAGAAAAACATTAGAACGTGAGTTGGATTGGGTGCGTCAAGGAGCAAAAGGACGTCAAACAAAACAAAAAGCGCGTTTGCAGAATTACGATAAATTATTGAACGAAGACCAAAAAGAATTGGATGAGAAATTAGAAATCTATATTCCAAATGGACCTCGTTTAGGTACAAATGTTATTGAAGCTAAACATGTTGCAAAAGCATTTGGCGATAAATTATTATATGATGATTTGAATTTTGTTTTACCTCAAGCGGGAATCGTTGGAATTATTGGCCCAAATGGTGCTGGTAAATCAACCATTTTCAGAATGATTATGGGAGAAGAAACTCCAGATGCTGGTTCCTTTACAATTGGTGATACAGTTAAAATCGCCTATGTAGATCAAACTCATGCAAATATCGACGTAAACAAATCGATTTGGGAAAACTTCTGCGATGGTCAAGAATTGATTATGATGGGCGGAAGACAAGTAAATTCGAGAGCCTATTTATCTCGTTTTAACTTTGGTGGAAGTGATCAAAACAAAAAAGTAGCTACGTTATCAGGTGGTGAAAGAAACAGACTTCACTTAGCTATGACTTTAAAAGAAGAAGGAAACGTATTGTTGCTAGATGAGCCAACCAATGACTTGGACGTTAATACATTACGTGCTTTAGAGGAAGGTTTAGAAAACTTTGCTGGTTGTGCGGTAATCATTTCGCATGATAGATGGTTTTTAGACCGAGTTTGTACACACATTTTAGCTTTTGAAGGCGATTCTCAAGTATATTTCTTTGAAGGAAGTTTCTCGGAATATGAAGAAAATAAGAAAAAACGTTTAGGGAAGGATGTAGTTCCAACTCGAATCAAATACAAAAAGCTTACTAGATAAACATTTGTTAAAAAATCCTGATTTAGTCAGGATTTTTTTTTACTTTAGTAATTCTTAAAATTAAACTTTTAAAACCATTAGATGATAACTTTCAAGCGTTTTTATTTTGTTTTATTTTTCTGTATTAGTTCTATTTTAGGAGTAGCTCAGTCAACGAATTCTACAAATAAAGAAGCAAAAGAATTATTAAAAAAAGCGGGACAAAGTTTCCTAAAACTTGATACCAAAAAATCACTCGATTTTGCCCAAAAGGCTCTAGTAATTGCTGTTGAAAATGATAATGATTTGTTAGCCGCAAAAGCCTACAATATCATTGGGTTAAATTTTGAAGAATTTACCGATTACAAACAAGCAATTGAATATTACAATAAAGGTTTAGTTTTAGCTAATAAAGTTAATAACGATACGGTTAAAGGTTGGTTAAACAATAACTTAGGGAATGTATATTGTTATCGTAAAATAGATTTTCTTAAAGGAATTAAACATTATAAAGAAGGTTTAAAATATTCAATTAAACATAATGATGAATACGAAATTATGTTTTCAAAGTTGAATATTGGTAGTGCATATTTTGCGGTGGAAGACTTTAGCAATGGTATTCAATATTTTAATGATGTTAAAGATTACATTGATAAAGGGGATGATATTGAGGCCAAAATATCATTAAATTCTAATTTTGGGTTATATTATAATCATTTAAATAACGATAAAAAAGCAGAAGAATATTACTTAAAAGCGGTTCATTATTGCGAACAAAACGATATTGAGTTAATAAAATCAAATGCTTGTGATGTTTATCATGATATTTCCAGTTTCTATTATAAAATAAAAAATTTCGAAAAAGCTCATTTTTATCTTTTAAAACATGATGAGTTACAAGATAAAATTTACAGTGAAGAAAGAGTAAACGATGTAAAAGTCGGTGGATTACGAATAGAACGAGATGAAATCAATAGAAAAATTGAGCAGATTCAAAAGGAAAAAGAAATACAACAACAAAAATTAGAATCCAACCGCATATTTGTTATTCTGTTAGGAATCATCTTTTTTGTCTTGCTATTATTGCTACTTTCTTTAATTAGAAATAATAAAATCAAAGCAAAAGCAAATCAAGATTTAAAAGAAGCTAATGCTGCTTTGCTTGATGCAAAAGAAAAAGCGGAAGAAGCTTCACAGTTAAAAACACAATTCATTTCTACTATCAGTCACGAGTTGCGAACACCACTTTATGGAGTTGTTGGAATAACCGATATTATTTTAGAAGAACACAAAGAATTAAAAAATAGTCCGCATTTAAAATCGTTAAAATTTTCTGCTAAATATTTATTGTCATTAGTAAATGATATTTTAAAAGTTTATAAAATTGAAGAAAATCAAGTAATTCTAGAAGATATGGTATTTAATATCTACGATGAATTAACTGTTATTAAAGATTCACTCCATTTCTTGGCAATTAAAAACAATAACCAAATTCACATTGAAGTTGATAATTCAATACCAGATGTTTTAGTAGGAGATAAAATTCGATTATCTCAAATTTTTATTAATTTAATGAGTAACTCACTTAAGTTTACTGAAAATGGTATTGTAAATGTTAAGGCTACTTTGATTGAAAAAATTGATACTAAATGCTATTTGAAGTTTCAAGTTATAGACAACGGAATTGGAATAGCCAAAGAAGATCAAAATAAAGTTTTTGAGAAATTTGTTCAAGTATATCGCAAAGAAGACGATTATCAAGGAACAGGTTTAGGGTTAACGATAGTGAAAAAATTAGTCGAATTGTTTAATGGAACTATACAATTAGAAAGCGAAGAAGGAAAAGGGACAACAATCACTTTTACTTTACCATTAGAGTCAGATGTTACAAAAGCGAAATCAATAATTAATAATTTTGATGTAGACCTTTCCATAAGAAAAGAATACAAAATTTTAGTAGTTGAGGATAATAAAATTAACCAAGTAGTGACTAAAAAATTATTAGAAAACAATCATTTCAAGTGCAATATTGTTGACGATGGTTATGCTGCTTTAGAATTAATAAGTAAAACTCATTTTGATGCCATCTTAATGGATATTAATATGCCTATTATCAATGGTTTTGAAACCTCAAAATTAATGAGACAAAAAGGAATTCAAACACCAATTATTGCAGTAACTGCTTTTGATAAACAAGATATTGAAGAAAAAATCATCGATGCACAAATAGATGAAGTAATTGTGAAACCGTTTGAAAGCCATAAATTATTTGAAACTATTAAACGATTAGTTGATAAATAAAAAACGTTGGTTTAGTACCAACGTTTTTTGTTTTTCTTAGATGCATCAGATTTTCTTGATTTTGAATTGGGATTCATCTTATTTTTATTTCTTAAATTGGGTTTTGCATCTGGATTTTTAACTTCGTTTTTCCATTCATATGGATGATCTGTGATTACTTTGACTTTCATTCGGATTAATTTTTCGATGTCTTGCCAATATGTTTTTTCGTCTTTTCCACAGAATGAAATTGCTAAACCAGAATTTCCAGCACGACCTGTTCGACCAATTCGGTGTACATACGTTTCTGAAATATTTGGAATATCAAAGTTAATTACAAACGGAAGTTGCTCAATATCAATTCCTCTTGCCGCAATATCGGTTGCAACCAAAATATCAATTTCTTTGTTCTTGAATTGCTCTAAAACACGTTGGCGTGCATTTTGCGATTTATCTCCATGAATTGCTTCTGCTTTGATATCTGCTTTTTTCAACACTTTTACAATGTTGTCTGCTCCGTGTTTGGTTCTTGTAAATACTAAAGCATTACTAATATTTTCCTCTAAAATAAGTTGTTTTAACAACAAACGTTTTTCGTCTTTATTTACAAAATATACTTTTTGCGATACATTTTCAGCCGTACTCGAAATGGGTGTAACCGAAATATATTTTGGTCTGGTTAAGAAAATATCCGCTAATTCTCTAATTGCTAAAGGCATTGTTGCAGAGAATAATAATGTTTGGCGGTTTTCAGGAGTTAATTTGATGATTTTCTTAACATCATTAATAAATCCCATATCCAACATTTGATCCGCTTCATCTAATACCAAATGATGCATGTGATTCAAATCGATGAAACCTTGTTTGTGTAAATCTAAAAAACGACCTGGAGTTGCAATTAAAACATCAACACCCATTTTTAGTTCATTTACTTGTGGAACCTGATTTACGCCTCCAAAAATCACAAGAGATTTTACATTGGTATATTTTCCATAAGTTTTAAAACTTTCGTCAATTTGAATGGCTAATTCTCTTGTTGGCGTAACTACTAAAGTTCGAATATGTTTTGTTTTTTTTGCCGAACCTACAATTCGATGAATTAAGTTTAAAATTGGAATTGCAAAAGCACCTGTTTTTCCAGTTCCGGTTTGCGCGCAAGCTACTAAATCTTGTCCAGCTAATATTTCAGGAATCGCTTGCTCTTGAATAGGAGTAGGGTTAGTATAACCT
Organism: Flavobacterium sp.; assembly: GCF_036782315.1. Lineage (GTDB taxonomy): Bacteria > Bacteroidota > Bacteroidia > Flavobacteriales > Flavobacteriaceae > Flavobacterium. Next base: position 83,764 of record NZ_DAIPZK010000004.1, on the reverse strand, counting down.
TCTTCTTCTAAAGCTTGTTGTATATTATTGAATAATTTTAATTCGTTAAATGTCATAAATAGTAAATTTTCCCATCAAATAGGTTTGATAAGGTTACAAAGATAGTGTTATTTTAGGCAAATTGGTTTTATCCCATTTTTGCTTTCATGAAATCAGTGATTAGCGAAGCTATTAACTTACCCGTTAAATGATTGTTTTTTGAATCATCTAGTGCAGGCGCTCCTTCGCAAATATGAAAGTAAGAAGCATTTTGATGTTTTCCGAAAAAGTAAGTAAAATGACGAGCTCTATCTACACTAAAACCACTTAAAGTCATAGCGCTTGAAGGAATATTTGGAATTGCATCTAAATCTAATTCTACTCCAAACGGCTCGTTTTTAATAAAATTAAGTGCGTTTTCTAATTCGGTTTCGAAGATTTTTTCACGTTTTACTTCAACTTCTTCATAAGTAACATATTTTACTCTTGAAGTAAGTTCTTTCAAAGTATTAAAAACGCTTTTTGAAACGAAGTTTTCGTGTAAACCAAAAACAAAATATTTCTTTAAAAATCCGTCTTCAAAAGCGTAACTAAATCCGTTTCCAGAATGTCTTCCTTCCAAGATTCTAAAATCGGTATGAGCGTCAAAATTTATAGCATTTACGGGTTTTCCTTTAGCTAGAGCCAAACCTTTGATGTTTCCGTAAGCATTATTATGTCCGCCACCCACAATAATTGGAATTTTTCCTGCTGAACATATTTGATGAATAATATGCGATACTTCAATATCAATTTTTTCTACTAGTTTGAAAAGTTCTTTCCGGTTTTCTTTGCTTGAAAGGTCTAAGTTTTTCGCTTTTTCCATTTCTTCTGTTACATTGAGTTGCCCCAGAACAATCAGATTACTTCCTTTACAAAACTTATTATGTTGAATATTGGCCAAACTTTGAAGCGCACTTTCGTATGCAGTAGCAGCTCCAGGACGACCTAGATTTGCTCGCACACCAATATCTTCAGGGATTCCAAACAATACAAATTTTGCTTCACTATTGGTTATGAAATCTAATACATCGACATCTTTTGGGATGGTAATTATCTTTTCGCCAAATTTAACTTCACCACTTCTGTGATTGGTTATTTTGGCTAGTTCATTTTGGCTTAAAAGTGTAATATTTTCCATATAAAAATCAATATTGTAAACCAAAAATACTATTTTAAAATAAATTTCGTTTATAATTTAGAAAATACTTTAAAAATTGTATTTTTGAGTTAATTTTATAATAACCCAACAACCAAAAAATGGAAAATAAATCAAACAATTCTGGATTAAAAGCCGCAATCGTAGTTTTAGTATTACTCTTATTAGGGAGTGTAGGCTATATTTTTAAACTAAATTCTGACAACAAAGAAGAAGTTGAACAAGTAACAACGGAGAAAAACACTCTTGCTGAAGAGTTAAAAGCAAAAATTGCTGAGTATGATGCAATGATTGCTGATAATACGGCACTGAAAGACGAATTACAAGCCGAACAAGCTAAAATGGTAGCCTTATTAGAACAAGTTGAAAAATCAAAAGGTGACGCAGCTGCTATGGCAAAGTATAAAAATGAATATATCCGTTTAAAAAGAGAGATGGATAATTTAGTAGCTGAAAATAAAGCGTTAAAAGAACAGAATGTTGCTTTAACATCTAGTTTAGATAGTACTAAAGTGGTTTTATCAGATGCGAAAAAGTTCAATGATACTTTACTAACTCAAAACGAGAGTTTAACAAAAACAGTTGAAAAAGGAACTAAATTAGCAGTATTGAATTTGAAAGTTTTAGCTGTAAAACAAAGAAGTTCTGGAAAAGAAATTGAAACCGATAAAGCTAGTAGAGCTGATAAATTAAAAGTAAGCTTTTTAATTGCTGAAAATCAAATTGCTAAAACTGGAGCGAGAGAATACTATGTTCAAATCATCGATAGTAAAAATAATATTTTAGGTGAAAAGAAAACCATTCCTGCTGGTGACAAGACTTTAACATACAGTTTTGTTTCAACAGTAAAATATGAGAATAAAACAGTTCAAGTTAATGAAGAAGTGGCTGGTAAAGATTTTGCAAAAGGAACTTACTTTGTAAATGTATTCGACAAAAATGCGGAATTAGTTTCTAAAACAAGTTTCGAGTTGAGATAATTTCATTTAAAAGATCAAGAAAGTCCAATGAGAGTAATTTCATTGGACTTTTTTATTTTATAAATATTTTGCTAAATAGTTCCCTATACCAACAGCGGTAATGGTTAATACAATAGAACTAATAATATATAGATATGCCATAAACTGTTGGTTAGTCTGAAGCAAATTGTAGTTTTCTAAAGCAAAGCTAGAAAATGTTGTAAATCCACCACAAAAACCAACAATTAATAAAAACTTCAAAGGATGATTTTCAGGAAAATATTTTCCTAAATAACCAATTAATAATCCGATAATTAAACTTCCTATAACATTAACTAAAAATGTACTTAAAGGAAACGAACTTTGAAAATACTTTGTTGTTATCCAATGGGTTACATACCGAAAAATGCTTCCAATTGCACCACCAATACCAACTAATAAAATTGTTTTTAGCATATTATATAAATTTACCTTCAATCATTACTTTATCAATTAAGTTTGTTCCAAAAGCGTAAGGCAATTGGTAATAACTCATAATTGGTTTTGTGATAATAAGATTGGCTTTTTTTCCTTTTGTGATACTTCCGTGAGTTTCCGAAATTCCCATTGCATAAGCACCATTTATAGTTGCTGCATTGATTGCTTCTTCAGGCGTCATTTTCATTTTAATACAAGCCGTTGCCACTACAAAATTCATATTTCCAGATGGTGTAGTGCCAGGATTATAATCAGTTGCTAAAGCTAAAGGTAAACCAGCATTCATCATTTTTCGCGCCGGTGTATACGGAATGCTAATAAAATAAGAACAGCTAGGTAAAGCTACGGGTATTGTTTTACTATTTTTCAACACTTCAATATCTTCATCAGTTACGATTTCTAAATGGTCGACTGATAAAGCATCATTTTCAACACAGGCTTTGATTCCCTCAATAGCGGTAAATTGGTTCACGTGAATTTTGGGTTCTAAACCATATTTTCTTCCTGCTTCCATTATTTTAATGGTCTCTTCAACTGAAAAATATCCAGTTTCTAAAAATGCATCAATGTAATCCGCTAAATTTTCTGAAGCAATTTTTGGTAACATTTCATTGATAATCAAATTGATATAATCCGAATGATTTTCTTTGTATTCCATTGGAAATGCATGAGCACCAAGAAATGTAGCTTTTATCGCAATCGGATAATTTTCTTTTAAGCGTTTGATTACGCGCAACATTTTCAATTCGCCTTCTACAGTTAATCCGTAACCTGATTTGATTTCAACAGCACCAGTTCCTTGTTGCATGACTTCTTCTAAACGCAATTTTGATTGCTCATAAATTTCGTCCTCTGAGGTTTCGTTTAGTTTTTTGGCTGAATTTAATATTCCACCACCACGATTGGCTATTTCTTCGTATGATAAACCGTTAATTCTATCCACAAATTCCTGAATTCGATTTCCTGCATACACAATATGTGTATGACTATCTACCCATGTTGGTAAAATAACTTGTCCAGTAGCATCAATTATTTCAACGTCTGAAAGATTTGGACAATTTTCCATAGAACCAAAATCAGCGATAAAATTATTTTCTATTAAAAGAAAGGCATTATCAATTTTAGGTAAAACAGCCATTTCTTTTCCCGAAACCTTATTAATAGGATTTTCTCTAACTTGTAATAATTCTTTTATATTGATGAACAACGTGTACATTTGGAATATTTTTTTCAGTAAAAATACTTCTCATTTTTAAAAACTCCTATCTTTATATAAAATTTGTTTGTTTTGAGAAAAATAAAATATAAAAAAGGTCGAAAAGTTCAGCCAAGTACGCTAGAATATACAGGTATTCATAAAGATACACCTACTGAAATTCAATTATTTGTATATAATTCAGAAGACTTGACAGAAATAAAACAAATAAGTTCAAGTAAAATTCCTGATGCAATTGAACCATCAAAAGTGAATTGGTTAAATGTTCACGGTTTGAATGAACCTGAGAAAATTGCGACGATTGGAAATTATTTTGGAGCTGATCAATTTATTATCAGTGATATTTTGAATACCACTAAAAGAACAAAATTAGAAGAATATCATAGTTTGCTTTTTTTTAATGTAAAATCGTTGTTGCCCATAAAAGATTCTGATTCTATTGGTTATGAGCAGATTAGTTTTATTTTGAAAGATAATATTTTACTTTCGTTTCAAGAAAAAAGAAGTGATTTCTTTACGCATATTAGAGAACGAATTAGAACTAATTCAGGAATTGTTCGTACCAAGAAAGCTGATTATTTGTTGTATTTATTACTTGATGCAATAATTGAAAATTTTTATATAACAATTGAAACGGAAGAAGATAGAGTAGATGATATTATTAATTTATCAAAAACGAGTACCAAACCAGAAGTTTTAGAATTAATTGAAAAACATAGAGATAATTTTAGTTTTTTAAAACGTTCTATTATTCCATTACGCGATTCTTTATATTCGATAAAGAGTATGAAAGATGATGATGTGTTTAATGATATTCAACAGGAAAATTATACTTTCTTTTCAAGATTGCATCAAAAGTGTTTAGAATTATTAGAGCAAATTGAATCGGATTTAATAACATTAGAAAGTGCCTCGAGTTATTTTTTTTCAGCACAAAATCATAAAATGAACGAAGTGATGAAATCGCTAACTGTGGTTTCGATGTTTTTCTTGCCTTTAACTTTTATAGTTGGTGTTTATGGGATGAATTTTAAATACTTCCCTGAACTAGAGTGGGAAAATGGCTATTTTATTATTTGGGGTATAATGATTATTGTGGTAGTTTTTATGTTTGTTTATTTTAAAATTAAAAAGTGGTTTTAAATCATATTTTTAGGATTTACCCATTGGTCAAAATCATCCTCAGTTACATAACCTAAACGAATAGCTTCTTCTTTCAAAGTTGTTCCATTTCTATGAGCTTGTTGTGCAATTTCTGCTGCTTTATAATAACCAATTTTTGAATTTAAAGCGGTTACTAACATGAGCGAATTAGAAACCAATTCCTCAATTCTTTTTATATTTGGTTCAATTCCTTTTGCACAATTCAGATTAAAAGAATTTATGGCATCTCCTAATAATTGGGCTGATTGCAGAAAATTGGCAATAATCATTGGTTTAAATACATTTAATTCAAAATGACCTTGTGTAGCGCCAATGGTAATAGCAACATCATTTCCCATTACTTGAGCACAAACCATAGTTAGCGCTTCACATTGAGTGGGATTTACCTTTCCAGGCATAATTGATGAACCAGGTTCGTTTTCTGGTAATAAGAGTTCTCCAATACCAGAACGAGGACCCGAAGCCAATAATCTAATATCGTTTGCTATTTTATTTAATGTTATGGCAATTTGTTTTAAAACAGCATGACTTTCCACTAAAGCATTGTGCATAGATAACGCTTCAAATTTGTTTGGAGCTGTTTTAAACGTGTAACCCGTAAATTCAGAAATGTATGAAGCAACTAGGGTATCAAATTTTTTAGGAGCATTCAAACCTGTTCCTACAGCTGTTCCTCCTAAAGCCAATTCAGATAAATTTTCTAACGATTTTTCAAGATTGGAAATTCCATAATTTAAAGACGCTTGATAACCTGAAAATTCTTGACCTAAGGTTAGGGGAGTTGCATCCATCAAATGGGTTCTACCCATTTTGATTATTTCGTTAAATGCTAGGGTTTTTTCTTGAAATGTTTTTTCTAAAGCTTTTAAAGAAGGCAATGTGTTTTCAGTTATTATTTTATAAGCCGCAATGTGCATAGCTGTGGGAAATGTATCATTTGACGATTGTGATTGATTAACATCGTCATTGGCTTTTAAAACGGGATTATCTTTTCCTATTTCTTTTCCAGCTAGTATTTGAGCTCTATTAGCAATAACTTCATTTACGTTCATATTGGTTTGTGTGCCAGACCCCGTTTGCCAAATCACCAAAGGAAATTGATTTATATGTTGATTTTCTAAAATTTCATCACATACTTTAGCGATTAAATCTCTTTTTTCAGTGGAAAGCATCTTTAAATCCGCATTAGTATATGCTGCCGCTTTCTTTAATATAGCAAATGCTTCTATAATTTCATTTGGCATAGAAGCTTCATCACCAATTTTGAAATTGTTTCTAGAACGTTCTGTTTGTGCTCCCCAAAGTTTATCTGCTGGAACTTTTACTTCACCTAAAGTATCTTTTTCAATTCGGTAATTCATGATTATTTGCTTTAATATTTTAAAATTACGGATTTATCTTTTGCCATTGAAATATTTCGTTAATAATATTGTTCAAAATAAATATTACTATTATCTTTGACGTGAATTCATTAATTCCGGAAAATATTATGTTTGAATTTCAACAGTACCTAGGTTTTTTACTTTTCTTAACCATATTAACTATCGGTTTTTGGTTGATGATATTCTTAGTAGGATTTGTTCACTATTGGTTGGGCGGAGCTATCATGGAATTGATTAAAGAGAAAAGAGCTAAAAGACAAGCCGAATTAGAAGGATAAATTTCTTTTAATTTTAAAATAAAAAAGTCCCGATAAATCGGGACTTTTTTTATGCATATTGTGTAGAAATAATTATGGTCTTCCCATAAAATCTCCATCACTGCCGTTATCTTCTCTACGTGGTTGTCTTTCTTTTTCGTTTTTCTGTTTGTTAAAACGGTAAGTAAACGTAAGCATAATTTGTCTTACTCTCCATTGCATTTCGCTATAAGAGCTTACTACATTTGGAATATTGGTTTCCATAATTCTTTTTCTAGAATTGAAAACATCGCTTATATTTAAAGAAATACTTCCTTTATCTTTTAAAACATCTTTACTAAAAGCTAAGTTCATTGAAGCCACACCTAATGATTTTCCTTGTGCATTGGTTTGTGGTGCGTTGTAAGTAGCATTAGTTTGCCAATCAATTTTGTAAGGTAATGTTATTTTAGATGAAATTCTTGAAAACCAAGTTAACGCTACATTATCAAAATTTTGGTTAACAGTATTTCCAATATAATCTACATAGCTGTAATTTCCTTGGGTTTCGTTTCTAAATAAATTAAAGTTACCGTTTAATCTCCACCACTTGTATGGGGTGTAATTTAAGTTAAATTCAAAACCTGTTCTATATTCTTTTGATAAGTTTATAGGTGTACTTAAAATTACTGGAACACCTTCTACAAACAATCCAGATTCTTTTCTAATAAATTGGAAAGCATCATTTGTTACATTAATATAAGCTGAAGTATTGAAAGTTAATTTTTTCCATCTTTTTAAATAACCTAAATCAATAGCATCAGTATAAGACGGATCTAAATCGGGATTTCCTTGAAAGATATTAATGTTACTTGATAATGAAGAAACAGGATTTAAAAAACGACCTCTTGGACGGTTAATTCTTTTACTGTAACTTAAACTAACTGAACTCGATTCAGAAAACTCATAATTGAAAGTAGCCGATGGAAATAAATTATTGTACTTTTTGGTATTGTAATTATTTAAAGATAAAGAATTTACTTCGATATGACTATCTTCAAAACGTAAACCAAAGAAGTAAGAGAATTTATTAATCTTCGAGCCATATTGTGTATACAAAGCATTTACATTTTCAATATACTCTAAAGTATTTGAAAAGTTAGAAACTGGAGTTACCACAAAATCTGTTAAGTTCTTTAAAAAATTTCCTCTATAACCTGCTTCAAATCGACCATTTTTACCAATTGGTAATACATAATCGGATTGAATTAAGTTTCTTTGTTGGGTATTCTTATTACTTGTTTCTTGAGTGAACAAAGAAGCAGGGTTTCCTAAAACTTGATCATAAATAGAAGCATATTCATTTTCTCTATTTTGTGAAGTAGCAAAATCAACAGTTAATTTATGATCGTCTTTTTTGAATTTTTTAGTAAAATTTGATGAATACTCAATACTAAATTCGTCACTTTTTTGATCATTTAAACGATTTCTAACAAAAGTAGGATTGTTTGAAGCATCAAAATTATAAAAGAAAACATTATCTGGGTTTTTCCCATTGTTTTCTCTGAAAGTTAGTGCATTCGTCCAAGTTAATGATTTTGATAAATTTAAATCGATACCAAAATTTGCATTATACCCTTCACTCAATCTATCATTCTTTCTTCTTTCTTTAATAAAACGACTTGTTGAACCATCAGAATTAAAATATTCTGCATCAACCATTGAGTTACCTGGATTATTTCTATAATTATAACCTATGTTAGAAAATAAATTATAATCATCACTTTTCTTGTTTAAGTTGATGCTTGTTCCATATGTTTCTGGATCACCTGCATTCACCATTACAGATCCATTTACTCCATTCGCCTTACCTTTTCTTAGGATAATGTTGATGATACCACCACCACCTTCTGCATCATAACGAGCTGATGGATTAGTAATAACTTCTACTTTTTCTACTGCGTCTGCAGGTAATAGTTTTAAAGCATCAGCAATATTAATACCAGCTAAACCAGACGGTTTTCCATCGATTAATATTTTTACATTTTCATTTCCTCTTAAAGCTACCGTTCCTTCAGCATCAACAGTAACAGATGGTACGTTGTCTAAAACATCGCTAACGGTTCCACCTTTCACCATCATATCTTTACCCACGTTGTAAACTCGCTTGTCAAGTTTAATTTCAACTGTAGATTTTTCCGCAATTACTTCCACTTCATTCAATTGGGCTACATCGGCTTGCATTTGAATGGTTCCTAAGTTTGTATCAGCATTAAATACTTTTTGAGGAATTATTACATTTTTAAACGAAATGAATTCGGCTCTAACATTGTAATTTCCAGCTGTTACTTCAAATTTAAAGTTACCATTTTCATCGGTAATTCCACCTGAAAGTTGTTTTGTTGTGCTGTTTTCGAATACAATTGTAGCGTATTCTAGAGGAAGATTAGTTCCTTTTTCAATTACTTTACCAGTAATAGTAATTTTTTTACTTTCTGGACGTTGAGCAAATGTAGTTATACTTAAAAATAACGTTAGTGCAACAATAAGAATTTTTTTGTTCATAATATGTTTTTGCAAATAAGACTGCAAAAGTAACTTTTGGTTTAGCCTTACTTTCCTAAATCTTTGTTAAAACTACTAGAGAATTTCGTTAATCTTTTCTTTTGGTCTTGCAATGATTGCCTTATCGCCATTAACAACAATTGGTCGCTCAATTAATTTAGGGTTTTCAAGCATTGCGTCAACAATTTGAGCATCAGTTAACTCTTTTCCTTTATAGTTTTCAATCCAGATACTTTCTTTAGTTCTAACAAGCTCAATAGGTTTGATATTTAATTTTTTAATTACCATTTCCAATTCTTCTTTGGTAAAAGGTTTATCAAAATATTTTCTGGTTTTAAAAGGTTTATTTAGAAGTTCAATTTCGCACAAACCTTCTCTCGATTTTGTACAACGTGGATTATGGTAAATAGTTATCATATTTTCTTTTTTACAAAGAAATAAAAAATAGTACTTTAGTAGCAAACTTAAGAACCGTAAAAATTATGTATATCGAACAATTAAAATCTAAAAAAATAAATTTATTATCCTATATTCCATTACCGCTGGGTTTCATTTTATTGATGCTTGTCAACTTTTTAATGTCAGATGGTGTAGATACTAATGAAGTTATTCAGCAAACTATCAAGATGATAGGAGTTAATTTGACTTTTGTAGCGCTCGTAGGACCATTAGCATTTGGCTTACTCATTGTTCTTTTTTGGGTAAAATTTGTACAAGGTCAAACCCTTACTAGTTTAACGACCTCAAGAGCTAAAGTAGATTGGAAGCGTATTTTTTTCTCTTTTTTCTTGTGGGGAAGTATCACTACTGTAATGATTTTGGCTCTTTATTATAGCCAACCCGAAAATTTTGTATGGAATTTTAAACCTGAAAAGTTTTTTATTTTTTTAATTCTCGCAGTGATTTTAATTCCAATGCAAACAAGTTTTGAAGAATATCTTTTTAGAGCGCATATGATGCAAGGAATTGGCTTAGCAACCAACAGTAGAATGATTCCTTTGATTGTAACTTCGGTTTTATTTGGATTAATGCACATTGCAAACCCGGAAGTAGGAAAAATAGGTTACATTATTATGTTGTATTACATAGGAACTGGTTTTTTCTTAGGAATTATTACATTAATGGATGAAGGACTAGAATTAGCTCTTGGATTTCATGCTGCAAATAATTTGGTTGGAGCTTTACTATTAACTGCAGATTGGACAGCATTTCAAACCAATTCCATTTTAAAAGATTTATCTGAACCATCAGCAGGATTTGATGTTTTAACACCTGTTTTTATTATATTTCCTATTTTACTTTTTATTTTCTCAAAAGTTTATAAGTGGGAAAACTGGAAAGAGAAATTAACAGGAAAGCTAATAGAAATTAATACAGAAGATAATTTCAAGAATGATACCTTATTATAAAAATATTCATAACCAATTTAAAATTAATGGGTTTCATTTTGATAAAGAAGCATTATTTCAATTAGCTTATAGTTCAATAAAAGAAGGAACTGAATTTGATAAAGATTTAGGTGCTTTTTTATTAGATTGGTTAGATGAAAGCGAAACTATAAAATTAACCACTTCTGGAACTACTGGTGCTCCCAAATTAATTACTATTAGTAAACAAGCCATGGTGCATTCGGCTGTTGCAACAGGTAATTTTTTTAATTTACAACCAAAAGATAAAGCATTACTTTGTTTGTCACCACGTTATATAGCTGGGAAAATGATGATTATTCGTGCTATTATACTTGGGTTAGAACTAGATATTTTAGAGCCTAGTTCACATTTGAATGATTTGCTTCCAAATAAAATATACGATTTTGTAGCAATAGTTCCTTTACAAGCTGAAAATAGTCTAGATAAATTACACCAGTTTAAGAAAATAATTATTGGCGGCGCAAAGGTATCTGATGGTTTGGCTCAGAAGTTAAAAGAGGTTAATTCAGAAATCTATGAAACCTATGGAATGACTGAGACCATTACGCATATTGCTGCAAAAAGAATAGGAGAGAACTACTTTAGAGTTTTAGAACACGTTTCAATTTCTATAGATGAAAGAAGTTGTTTAGTTATAGAAGCGCCATCAATTTCAAATGAACAAATTATAACAAATGATATTGTTGAAATTCTTAATGAAAGTCAATTCAAGTGGTTAGGACGTTATGACAATGTAATTAATAGCGGGGGGATTAAATTATTTCCAGAACAGATTGAAACTAAGCTAGCTTCTAAAATTTCACAAAGATTTTTTATTGCAGGACAACCCGATGCTGTTTTAGGCACAAAAGTAGTTTTGATTATTGAAGGAAATGAACATGAAATTCCGATTTCTGTTTTTAATTCTTTGGATAAATTTGAAAAACCCAAGGAAATCGTTTTTGTCCCAGAATTTGTTGAAACCGAGACCAAAAAAGTAAACCGAATTCAAACATTAAAAAAAATAAAGGTTGTATAAATTCGAAATGAATACATCACTTAAATGAATGGATTATGAAGTGAGCAACGTATTAATGACTATTTTATACAACCTTAAAGATTTTATTTTTCCATTTTTAAATAATAATCGGCAGAATGTTTTCCGCTGCCGTAAAATAAGAAAAATAAACAAACAACAAAAGCAAGAATCGATTGCGTCAGATTTGCTAAATTAAATTCGCCAATAAAATTTATTAAAATTGCACTTATAATTATAGGTAATTGTACCCATATTGACCATCGTGTTAAGAAGCCAATGATAATCATTACTCCTCCTGCCATATGTGCCATTGCAACATAATGAATCAGTAGCATTTCACTGCCAAAATTTCCTAAAGAACTTAAAATTTCATGCAAGTATTTCTTATCAGTTATAAAAGAAACTCCTTTAAGAAAAAGGAAAATACCCAAAGCAATCCTTAATAAATCAATAGGTAAACTAGTGTGTGCATTAGCCCATTTATTTAACTCTCTTATTGTAGCCATACATAAACGGATTTAATATTACATACTGCTAATTTACTAAAAATTAGCTAATTATGTTTTGTTTTAAGTCTTTTTTTTAAAGCCAAATAAAAAAAGAAGGCTAGTTGCCTTCTTTGATTTTAACATAAAACTGATTGTCATAAATTTGGAAACTCTTTTTATTGATTTTTTTCAGTTTAATTTTTTGTTCTTTTACAGTGGGGTTTAATCTTATTTTTTTACCTTCAAAGTCAATGTCTATTGGCATATTAAAGTCTTCATTTGTATTTTCCCATGAATAATGTAAATAATCTCCTTTTATTTTATAAACAAAAACAGGAACTTTATTAGTGTACAAATATTGTCTAAATACTGGTGTTAAATCGATTCCAGTTGCTTTATTAAAGTAATCAATTACAGTATCCGATGTAATGATTTTCTTTTTAAATGTTTCTGAATAATTATAAAGTATTTTCCACCATTTTTCATCATTTCCAACAATATGTCTTATGGTATTTAACATCAAAGAACCTTTGTAATACATATCGCCCGATCCTTCATTATTAACACCATATTGTCCGATAATAGGCTTATCATTTCTAACATTTTTGGCTTGACCGTTGATGTATTTCATCGCATCATCATAACCTTTAATACATTCAATAAAAACAGTTTCTGAATAAGTTGTGAAACCTTCATGAATCCACATATCCGCAATATCCATACTTGTGATACTATTTCCAAACCATTCATGACCTGTTTCATGTATGGTTATGTAATCAAAAAACATTCCAACGCCTGTGCCAGATAAGTCAAATCCCATATAGCCTTTTTTGTACTTATTCCCATAGGCTACCGCACTTTGATGTTCCATGCCTAAATAAGGTGTTTCTACTAATTTATAGCCATCTTCCCAAAACGGATAACGACCAAATTTTGATTGAAAACATTCCATCATCGGTTTTACTTCCATAAAATGTTCGCGCGCTTTTGCTTCATTTTCTCTTAAAACGTAATAGTCTAAGTCTAAATCAGGCATTTTATCCTGAATGTGAACATAATCAGCAATATTTACCGTTATCGTGTAATTGTTGATAGGATTTTTAACTTCCCAATCCCAACGTGTATAACCATTTTTTAAATCTTGTGATCCTAAAAAACGACCGTTTGACACATTCATCAATCCATTTGGAACCGCTACTTTAATTGAAGCACCATTATCAGGTTCATCACTTTGCGAATCTTTTACCGGATACCACAAACTTGCACCAGTGCCTTGAACAGCAACAGCAATAAAATCTTTTCCGTTACTATCTTTTTTAAAAACAAATCCACCATCCCAAGGCGCATTTCGGGCAATTTTTGGGTTCCCAGAATAGTAAAATCTTAGTTTATGATTGGATTTTGAAGTTAATTTTTCAGGAAAATCGATAAAAACAGCGTCGTTATCTCGAACATATTTTAATTTTTTAGAATTCCAAACAATAGAATCTACTTTCATATTGTCAAATAAATCCAATTGAATTTTTTGTGTTTGAGACACCACATCAAATGTGATTTCATTAAACCCTTTGATGCTTTTTTGTTCGGGATTTATGGTAATATTTAAATCATAACGTTTTACATCATAAGAAGTTCTTTCAAAACGTAAACCACCTTGAAGTGAATCACGACGTGTAAATTGAGCATTGACTTGTTGAATTCCTACTATTGCTAGGATAACTAATAAACTGTTTTTCATGGGCGTTGTTTTCAAAATCTAAATATAAGAGTTTGAAATGGAAAAAATGTTACAAAGTGAGATGAAATTTCTAAAATTCAGCTGCAACGGTTATCTCGAGTTCTTCCTTAGTTAAGGGATGAAAAAACGTCAAACTTTCTGCATGTAAATGCAAACGATTTGCTTTAGAACCATATAAATCATCACCAACAATTGGAGTTTTTAAACCTAATTCGTGCGATGCGTGAACTCTTAATTGATGTGTTCTTCCAGTAATAGGATAGAAATTAACTAATGTTTGATTATTTCTAACTTCTATCTTTTCCCATTTAGTTTGCGCTGGTTTTCCATGTTCGAAGCAAACTAATTGTCGTGGCCTATCATCTAAATCTACTCGTAAAGGCAAATCGATAAAACCTTCATTTTCTTCTAAAACACCTTCTAATAAAGCAATGTAGCGTTTTTTAATAGTTCTTTTAATGAATTGAGATTGCAGTTTCACATACGTTTCTTCGTCTTTTGCAATAAGCATTAAACCGGAAGTTGACATATCTAAACGATGCACAATTAATGGTCCGGTTGCATTTGGATATAATTCTTTTACTCTCTGATAAACCGAATCGGATATCATTTTTCCAGGAACCGATAGAAATTCGGCAGGTTTGTTAATTACGGCCAAAACTTCATCTTCAAAAACTATTTCAATGCTTTTTCCTTCCGCTGGATTTTCTTGAAACGGATTGGCTTCCATCTCTAATCCTTTCAACATGTGCGATAACAAAATCGGTTCGCATTTGCTTTTGCAAGCTGGATAAAATTGTTTGTGTTTGCGAATTTCCGATTTTGGCGATTGTCCCCACCAAAACTCCGCCATAGCAATTGGTTTTAAATTATGTTCGAAAGCGTAATGTAATAATTTTGGAGCGGCACATTCTCCAGCACCAGCAGGCGGATTATTATTGAAGATTTCACCAATACTTTTTCGATCTCCAAACTGATTCAAAAAGGAATATTCAGCAAAAAGTTTTTGCTGCAGAGCGCCCGATTTTTGTCGGCGTTCTTCTTTTAATTGATTGATTTCATCCAAAAGCAAATTGACGTTTTTTTGAGCGTTTTCAATTTGAAAATTCCAATATTTCGTCATTTTTTTGAGTAAAATACTCTCTTTTTTGCTTTCTTCTGAAAGTTCGAATTCTAATTGTTCAATTTCAGATGAAGATAAATTGGAGAATGAATTACGCTTTTCATCGCGTTCCAATTTCAATCTTTTGATTTTATCTTTCTGATTTTGAATATCGGTAGAAGCTTCAGTTTTAGTTTTTTCTAATTGATTTTTTTTGGTTCGAAGTTCATTTGAATTTTCTAAAATTTCAATTTGACGATTGATGGCGTTTAAAACTTCTTCTTCTTTTCTGAAAAAGCTATCTTCATGCAACATATCAAAAATTGTTGGAACAAAATAGGGGTGATGATTCACACCTGCTAATTTTCCAGAAAATGCCCATAAATAGCCAAGTTCACCTTCTTGATTCTTACAAACTAAAACCCCAAACATTTTTCCAATTACTAAACCTTCTTGATTTTCATCTAACCCGAAATTATGTTCAAAATCGGTTTGCATCTCCAAATAGGATTGCAATTCATTAGCAGCAATAATGCTCAATTCATGCGGTTCGTAATAAAAAGGAAACGTGAATTTTTCAGGTAAAGCAATACCTGAAATGTTGGTTTTGAATGTTTGGAAGATTGTTTTTTTCATAAAAAATCCACGAATGCACAAATATAAACATTCGTGTACTCGTGGTTATTAAGTTTTAAAATTTTATTTATTATACCTGAATCACACCTAAATTAAACGGTTTTTCAATGGGAGCGTGGTTAGCTGCTTCAATTCCCATTGAAATCCAAGTTCTGGTATCTAATGGATCGATGATAGCATCTGTCCATAAACGAGCGGCTGCATAATAAGGAGACACCTGTTTATCGTAACGTGCTTTAATTTTATCAAATAATTCGGCTTCTTTTTCTGGTGTGATTTCTTCACCTTTTGCTTTTAAAGAAGCTGCTTCAATTTGCAATAATACTTTTGCTGCTTGTGCACCACCCATTACGGCTAATTCAGCACTTGGCCAAGCGAAGATTAATCTTGGATCGTATGCTTTTCCACACATTGCATAATTTCCTGCTCCATACGAATTTCCAATAACTACCGTAAATTTTGGTACAACCGAATTAGAAACTGCATTTACCATTTTAGCACCATCTTTAATGATACCGCCATGTTCTGATTTTGAACCTACCATGAATCCAGTTACGTCTTGTAAAAATACTAGTGGAATTTTCTTTTGGTTGCAATTGGCAATAAAACGAGTTGCTTTATCTGCTGAATCCGAGTAGATTACACCGCCAAATTGCATTTCACTAGGTTTCGTTTTAGCTCCAGCAGTTTTTACAATTTTTCTTTGATTCGCAACAATTCCTACAGCCCAACCATCAATTCGTGCATAACCAGTGATTATGGTTTGTCCGTAACCTGCTTTGTATTCATCAAATTCTGAATTGTCTACTAAACGTTTGATGATTTCCATCATATCGTATTGATCCGCGCGCGATTTAGGTAAAATTCCGTAAATATCTTTTGGTTCTAAGGCTGGTTTTTCTGCTTTTACTCGGTTGAAACCTGCTTTTTCATAATCTCCAATTTTACCTACTACCGATTTAATTCGGTCTAAAGCATCTTTATCATCCTTAGCTTTGTAATCTGTAACACCCGAAATTTCGCAGTGCGTTGTTGCTCCACCAAGTGTTTCATTGTCAATACTTTCTCCAATAGCGGCTTTCACTAAATAGCTTCCTGCTAAGAAAATACTTCCGGTTTTATCTACAATTAAAGCTTCATCGCTCATAATAGGTAAATAAGCACCTCCAGCAACGCAACTTCCCATTACAGCTGCGATTTGGGTAATTCCCATGCTGCTCATGATGGCATTATTTCTAAAAATTCTTCCGAAATGTTCTTTATCAGGAAAAATTTCATCCTGCATTGGTAAATAAACACCAGCAGAATCTACTAGATATATAATTGGTAATCTATTTTCGATTGCAATTTCTTGTGCTCTTAAATTCTTTTTTCCGGTAATTGGAAACCAAGCTCCTGCTTTTACAGTAGCATCATTCGCTACAACAATACATTGCTTACCCGAAATGTAACCCATTTTAACCACTACACCACCAGAAGGACAACCTCCGTGTTCCTCGTACATTCCGTCGCCTACAAAAGCACCAATTTCAATGCTCTTAGCTTTTTCATCTAAAAGATAATCAATACGTTCACGAGCGGTCATTTTGCCTTCAGCGTGTAATTTTTCGATACGTTTTTGTCCACCACCTAATTTAACTTTGGCAAAACGTGATTTTAAATCAGAAAGTAAAAGTTTGTTATGATCTTCGTTTTTATTGAAATTAATGTCCATTTGGGTTTTTGTTGTTTATTGGTTGGCTAAAATACGAAATCCATCTGAAAAATAAATTCTTTAGATGGATTTAGTCTTATTTTTTAACGAATGTTTATTTTTTAGAATCGTTTACCATTCTTTTTAAAATAGCCCATTGTCTCAAAGCGTCTTTAGCATCGATAGCAGGATAACCTAATAGTGTTTTTCCTGCTTCTACATCGCCAGTAACACCAGAACCAGCACCAATAATAGCCCCATCTCCAATTGTTGTATGGTCTTTAATGGAAGCACTTCCACCAATTATTACACCATTTCCAAGTGTTACCGAACCTGCTAATCCGCTGTTTCCAGCCATAATACAAAACATTCCTAATTTACAATTGTGTCCAATTTGAACTAAATTGTCAATTTTACAACCATCACCAATAATGGTAGAACTAAATTTTCCTCTATCTACACATGAATTTGCACCAATTTCTACTTGGTTACCAATAATAACATTTCCAATTTGTGGAATTTTCACTAATCCTTTCTCAGGATCTGGACGGAAACCAAAACCATCAGCACCAATAGTTGCATTTGGATGTATGATGCAATCATTTCCGATATGGCAACGCTCTCTAATTACAGCTCCAGACCAAATCGTAGTATTTTTACCAATAGTACATTCATCTAAAATAGTCACATTGGGATATAGTGTAGTATTTTCTCCAATGATTACGTTTGGACCCACATAACAATTGGCACCAATTTTTGCCCCGTTTCCAATTTGAGCCGTTTCGTCAATAGTGGCCGTTGGATGAATATTTTTATTAAAAACGGGTGGAGGAGGTGCAAAAATCGACAACACTTGTGACATAGCTAAATCGGCATTTTTTACCTTTATGAAAGCTCTATTTTCTCCCGGTTCAATAGAAATATCATCATTAACAACAGCAACACCCGCTTTTGATGTTGCCCAAAGCTTTTCGTATTTTTTATTTCCTATGAACGAAATTTCGGTTTCTTTTGCTACCTCTAATTGCTCAGGCGCAGTAATTTTTGTTTGAACAGAACCAACGATTGTTCCATTTAGAACTTCATTGATTTCTTCAATTGTAAATTGTTTCATTAGCTAGTTTATTGGTTTTAGTTTTGCCGAATATATAAAAAGATTTTAGTTTTTTTAAATTTTGTATAAAAAAATCCGAATTTCTATAATTGAAATTCGGATTTTTAAGATTTTGATGTATTTGAATTATTCCTCTTTTTGTCCCATCATCATTAAATAGGCTTTTAAGAAATTATCGATATCACCGTTCATAATGCCTTCAACATCACTAGATTCATATCCTGAGCGAACGTCTTTGACTAATTTATAAGGATGCATAACATAATTACGAATTTGCGAACCCCATTCGATTTTCATTTTTCCTGCTTCAATGTCGGCTCTTTGTGCTAATCGTTTGTTTAATTCGATTTCGTATAACTGCGATTTCAACATTTGCATCGCACGTTGGCGGTTGTCTTGTTGTGAACGCGTTTCGGAACATTGAATTTGAATTCCGGTTGGTTTGTGAAACAATTGTACTTTGGTTTCTACCTTGTTTACGTTTTGTCCACCTGCACCGCTCGAACGAGAAGTGATAATTTCAATATCTGCAGGATTTATTTCTACTTCAATAGAATCATCTACCAAAGGATACACATAAACCGAAGCAAAAGACGTATGACGTTTTGCATTACTATCAAAAGGAGAAATACGAACCAAACGATGCACACCATTTTCACCTTTTAAATAACCAAAAGCAAATTCGCCTTCAAATTCTAAGGTTACGGTTTTAATTCCGGCAACATCGCCTTCTTGAAAGTTTAATTCTTTGATTTTGTAACCTTGTTTTTCACCCCACATTAAATACATTCGCATTAACATGGAAGCCCAATCACAACTTTCGGTTCCACCAGCACCTGCGGTAATTTGTAAAACAGCACTCATGCTATCTCCTTCGTCGGAAAGCATATTGCGGAACTCTAAATCTTCAATGTGATGTAAGGTTTTTTGATATTGCTCTTCGACTTCTTCCTCGGTTACATCGCCTTCTTTGAAGAAATCCATCATAATTTGAAGTTCCTCGGAAAGTTCAACCCCTTTATCATAATCTTCTACCCATTTCTTTTTTGAACGTAGGTTTCTAATAATGATTTCGGCTTCTTTGGCATTGTTCCAAAAGTCGGGAGCGAAGGTTTTTTCTTCTTCGTTAGTTATTTCGATGATTTTGGCATCGATGTCAAAGATACCTCCTTAACGCACCAAGGCGATCAATAATATCTCTGACTTGTTCTGTATTTATCATAAATATTGTAGTTTTGTTTTGAAATGGGATGCCATAGCCCCGATAGTAACGACATCTTTTCTAAACCTGACAGGTTTCAAAAACCTGTCAGGTTTAGAAAAATATAGTGGATAGCGGGAATTAGCTCCTAAAAATTTTATCAAAAATAAGGTATCTGATTGATATATGGAAATAAATTTAGTTAGTGATACGGTAACGAAGCCTTCTATGGAGATGTTAAACGCAATGTTTAATGCCAAAGTAGGCGATGATGTATATAAACAAGACCCAACAGTTAATGAGTTAGAGGAAACTTTAGCGGATTTATTTGGGATGGAAGCTGCTTTGTTTTTTCCTTCGGGAACAATGGCAAATCAAACGGCGATTAAGTTACATACGCAACCAGGTGAGCAGGTAATTTGCGATAAATACTCGCACATTTATCATTATGAAGGGGGAGGAGCATCATTTAATAGTGGCGTTTCATGTTGTTTAGTTGATGGAAATAGAGGAATGATTACGGCTGATTTGGTTAAAAACGGAATAAACGATCCTGAATTTTACCATACGCCTTTAACTTCATTAGTGAGTATTGAAAATACAACCAATAAAGGCGGTGGCGCTTGTTATGATTTACAACCTTTACAAGAAATTAAGCAAGTTTGCATCGACCATAATTTGAAATATCATTTAGATGGTGCGCGTTTGTGGAATGCTTTAGTAGCAAAAAAGCAACATCCAAAACAGTTTGGGGAATTGTTTGATACGATTTCAGTTTGTTTATCGAAAGGATTAGGTGCTCCTGTTGGTTCGGTTTTGCTGGGAAGTAAAGAAGACATGCACCGAGCTTTGCGAATTAGAAAGATTTTTGGTGGAAATATGCGTCAATCAGGATATTTGGCAGCAGCTGGATTATTTGCGTTACAGAATAACATCAGTCGTTTAGAAATTGATCATAGAAGGGCGAAAGAATTAGGTAATTTATTAGAAAAAATGCCTTGGGTTGCTAATGTAGAACCTGTGGAAACCAATATTTTGATTTTTGGCTTACAATCATTTGTAGATGAAAAGCTTTTTATGGAAAAATTAAAGCAAAAAGGAATTGCAATTAGTTCGATGGGACATGGAAAACTTCGCATTGTAACACATTTGGATTACAAAGAAGTTATGCATGAATATGTAATGGAAGTGTTTTCTAAATTACAATTTTGATTTTTTGGAACACTGATAAAAGAAATTATAACAATTTGTAAAATCAAACTTGAAACCTGAAACCTGAAACCTGAAACAATAATTTTATGGAAATCGTAATCATATCAATAGTAGCTTTTTTAACTGCCATTTTAACCTTTTTCTCTGGTTTTGGATTGGGAACTTTATTAACTCCTGTTTTTATGTTGTTCTTTCCAGTTGATATTGCGATAGGTTTATGTGGATTGGTTCATTTTGCTAATAATTTATTCAAGTTTTTCTTGGTAGGGAAACACGCCAACAAAGAAGTTTTACTAAAATTTGGAATTCCAGCGATTTTTGCGGCTATGATTGGTTCGTGGTTGTTGTTGCAAATTTCGGATTTACAACCTTTGTTTAGTTATTCGCTTTTTGGTAAAGAGTGGGATGTTTTGCCAATAAAATTCATAATAGCTATTTTATTAGTGATTTTTGCGCTTTTAGATTTGATTCCGTATTTAAATAAATTAGAGTTTGGTAAAGATAAATTGCCTTTAGGTGGAATTTTAAGCGGATTTTTCGGTGGACTTTCGGGACATCAAGGTGCTTTGCGAAGTGCGTTTTTGATTAAAGCTGGTTTATCTAAAGAAAGTTTTATCGCTACAGGAATTGTAGTTTCAATGTTTATCGATTTAACTCGATTGAGTGTTTATGCTTCAAAAATCACTACTTATACTTTGTATGAAAATAAAGTCTTGTTGATTTCAGCAACGCTGTGTGCGATTGCTGGGGCGTATTTGGGTAACCAACTTTTAAAGAAAGTTACCCTAAAATTTCTCCAAGTTTTTGTTGCTGTTTTATTGCTTTTAGTGGCAATTGCTTTAGGAATGGGAATTATTTAAACATATCCATTCCTGGAATATTTGGCATACCTTCTTTGGCTACAGCAGCTAACTCAGTTTCGTTAACGTTTGTTGCTTTTTCGATAGCTTTGTTTAAAACGTTAACCAAATAATCTTCCAGCATTTCTTTGTCTTGAAGTAAATCATCACCTATGGTTATGTTTTTGATTTTTCTGTTTGCTGTTAAAGTAACTTCTAATAAACCATCAGTACTTTTTTCATCAATTAAAACAAAATCTAAACGTTTTTTAGTTTCTTCTACTTTTTGTTGGGTTTCTTTTAATTTCCCCATCATACCCATAATATCTCCAAACATAATTTTTAGTTTTTTTATTTGAGCAAAAATAGTAAATTAGCAGTTAATAATTAGTTTAAAACTTCATGAAAAAAAACATTTATTTCCTATTGGCTTGTGTTATTTTTGTACCTGTTTATAGTCAAAATAAAACAAACAAAATGTCAGAAAAAATTGTTCCGCCAGTTGCTAAAATAGTTCCAAAAACTCTTGAAAAGCACGGACACAAAAGAATAGATAATTACTATTGGTTAAACGAAAGAGAAAATCCAGAAGTTATTGATTATCTAAACCAAGAAAACGAATATTATCAAAAATCTACTGCTCATACTAAACAATTACAAGACGAATTGTTTTTAGAAATGAAAAGTAGAATTAAAGAAGACGATAGTTCTGTTCCTTATTTATACAATGGATATTACTACATTACTCGTTTTGAAAAAGGAAAAGATTACCCGATTTATTCTCGTAAAAAGGGAAGTTTAGAAGCCAAAGAAGAAATTATGTTTGATTGTAACGAAATGGCAAAAGGACATGCTTATTTTAACTTATCAGGATTAAATGTAAGTGAAGATAACAAATGGGTAGCTTTTGGTGTGGATTTAGTTTCAAGAAGACAATATACGATTCAAATTAAAAATCTTGAAACTGGTGAAATTCTTCCAGTGAAATTAGAAAATACTACGGGAGGTTCTACATGGGCAGGGGATAATAAAACCTTGTTTTATACTCGTAAAGACGCTCAAACCTTACGTTCAGATAAAATTTATAAACATACTTTAGGAACAGATGCTAGTGCAGACGTAATGGTTTTTCATGAAAAGGATGATACGTTTAATACATTTGTTTATAAAGAAAAATCAAAAAAGTATTTGGTTATTGGGTCTTCTAGTACGTTGACCTCGGAATATCAAATTTTAGATTCTAAAAATCCGAATGGTAAATTCAAAGTTTTCCAAAAAAGAACACGCGGATTAGAGTATTCGATTTCGCATTACGGAGATAGTTTCTACATAGTTACTAATAAAGATAAAGCAACTAACTTTAAATTAATGAAAACACCAGAAACAGCAACATCAGCTGAAAACTGGAAAGATTTAATTGGACATAGAAAAGACGTTTTATTAGAAGGAATCGAAATTTTCAAAGATTATTTAGTAGTGGAAGAACGTTCCAATGGATTGAATAAAATTAGAATTATGCCATGGAGTGGAAAGGGCGAATATTATTTACCTTTCAATAGTGAGACTTATACGGCTTACACTACTACAAATGTAGATTTTGACACTGAAATTCTTCGTTACGGTTACCAATCAATGGCAACACCATCTTCTGTGATTGATTTTAATATGAGAACTCAAGAGAAAAATGTATTAAAAGAACAAGAAGTATTAGGCGGAAAATTTGATAAAAACAACTACATCGAAGAAAGAGTTTGGGCCACCGCAATTGACGGAACTAAAGTGCCAATTTCGATGGTGTACAGAAAAGGCATTAAAAAAGATGGAAAAAATCCATTATTGTTATATGCTTATGGGTCTTATGGTGCTACTATGGATCCGTATTTTTCATCGACACGTTTGAGTTTATTGGATAGAGGATTTATTTATGCTATTGCTCATATTAGAGGAGGAGAGGACTTAGGACGAGAGTGGTATGAAAACGGAAAACTTTTAAAGAAAATTAACACTTTTACCGATTTTATTGACTGTTCAAAATTTGTAATTGCAGAAAAATATACCTCGCCAGAACATTTATATGCTGAAGGTGGTTCGGCTGGAGGTTTATTAATGGGAGCCATTGTAAACATGAATCCAGAATTGTACAATGGTGTTATTGCGCAAGTTCCTTTCGTGGATGTAATCACAACCATGTTAGACGATACAATACCTTTAACTACGGGTGAATATGACGAGTGGGGAAATCCAAACGAAAAGAAATATTATGATTATATGCTTTCGTATTCGCCTTATGACCAAGTAAAAGCACAAGATTATCCAAATATGTATGTATCTACAGGGCTTCACGATTCGCAAGTGCAATACTGGGAACCAGCAAAATGGGTAGCTAAATTGCGAGTTATGAAAACAAATGACAAACAATTATTTTTAGATACCAATATGGATGCTGGACATGGAGGAGCATCGGGTAGATTTGAAGCATTGAAGGAATTAGCAAAAGAATTTGCTTTTTTACTAGATTTGGAAAAAATTAAGAAGTAGTTAAACTTTTTTTGTTAAATTTGCAAGGTTAAAAAGGTGCCAAATTTGACATTTTTTGAACATTAAATAAGTATAAAATACTTTAAATGCTAGTAATGCATAGTATTTTGGAAACATTAAAACAAACTATATCTTCATATGAAAGAAGAAATAAAAGCCTATAATAGTGTGTTGGATTTAATTGGGAATACACCATTAATCAAACTGAATAAAGTATCAGCAGATTTAACAGGTAATTTCTATGCAAAAGTTGAAGCCTTTAACCCAGGACATTCTACAAAAGACCGCATCGCTTTATATATAATTGAAGAAGCTGAAAAACGAGGCATCCTTAAACCAGGTGATACGATTATTGAGACAACTTCAGGAAATACAGGTTTTAGTTTAGCAATGGTTAGCATCATCAAGGGGTATGATTGTATCTTAGCGGTAAGTTCAAAATCGTCTAAAGATAAGATTGATATGTTGCGTTCGATGGGTGCTAAAGTATATGTTTGTCCAGCTCACGTTTCTGCAGACGATGAACGTTCTTATTACAATGTCGCTAAACGTTTACATGAAGAAACAAAAGGTTCGGTTTATATCAATCAATATTTTAATGATTTGAATATTGATGCACACTACAAAACTACTGGTCCTGAAATTTGGGAACAAACAGGTGGAAAAATCACTCACTTGGTAGCATGTAGTGGAACTGGGGGTACTATTTCGGGGACAGCGCGTTTTTTGAAAGAGAAAAACCCTAATATTAAAGTTTTAGGAGTAGATGCTTTTGGCTCTGTATTGAAAAAATATCACGAAACAAAAGAATTTGACAATGCAGAAATTTATCCATACCGTATTGAAGGATTAGGAAAAAACTTGATTCCAACCGCTACCGATTTTGATATTATTGATAAGTTCATCAAAGTTTCTGATGAAGAAAGTGCTCACACGGCAAGAGAACTAGCAAAGAAAGAAGGTTTGTTTGTGGGTTATACTTCAGGCGCAGCTTTTCAAGCGGTGAAACAATATGCTGAAGAAGGTGAATTTGATGCGAACAGCAATGTAGTTATCATTTTCCCAGATCATGGTTCAAGATACATGAGTAAAGTATTTAGTGATGAATGGATGAACGAGCAAGGTTTCTTTGATTCAGTTAACCAAGAAGAAGCTTTAAAAATTGAAATTATCAAGTAATTGATTTTAAATATAGAAAATCCCAATCGAAAGATTGGGATTTTTATTTTTAGTTATCTGGAATATTTGGTTCTACTAATTTCTTTAGTTTTTCTAGAGATTCTTGCCAACCTAAGTAACACATTTCTGTTGGAATCATTACTGGAATATTTTCTTGCAGTATTTTGATTTCTGTCCCACAAGAAACTTCTTTTAACCAAACCGAAGTTGTCATTTCGCCTGGTAAGTTAGGGTCATCGAAAGTGTCGGTGTATTTTAAAAACTCGTTTGGTTTGATATCTAAATACTTTCCACCAAAAGAATGTCCATTACCCGTTGTAAAGTTGATAAACGACATTTTAAAAACGCCACCAATTTTCACTTCCATATTATGAACTTCACACAAAAAACCATAAGGTGGAATCCACGAAGCCATTGCATTTGCCTCTGTAAATGCACGAAACACCTTTTCAGGTGAAGCCGTTACTACGCGATGTAACGATACAAAATTATCTGCCATATTTTTTTATTACTAATTTACAAAAAAAGGATTGGGTTTTGATTTGTGGGCACGGAATGCAATTCCTCGCTATCGGGGAGTTTTAATAATTTTCTTTGGCTAATTCTTTTAGTTGAGATTTTAAATAATCTTTGTATTTAGTTTGATTTGCAAAAATTAATGTATTGTTTGTTGATAATAATTGTAAAATTAAGAAATCATTTTTTTGATTCACAATGTTGTAGTGTTCAATAATGCTATTTTTAGTTATGAGTAAACTGTTATTATCGACTATCAATTCGAATGAAGCTCTTTCTACTATTCCATTTTTAGTAATTAATAATTCTCCATTATCTCTAAAAGTATAAATAATATTGTCTGAGGAGTCATTAACTAATAACCAATTATAATTTATAATATATGATTTAATAATACTTTGCTCGGCAATTTTTTTTACTTTGGTTAAATTGTTTCCAATAACACTTTTTGAAGTCTGTACTACTTCATTAAAATTATTATCTATGGAGTCTTTTCTTTTTTTATTAAAAAAAAGATATTTAACTAGTATAAATAACAAAATTAAAATAATGATTTGTGATAAACCTATAACGCCTAAAAAAAATAATTTAATCATATAATTTAGTTTTTGTAATATAGTTATTAAACGTCCATTCAACTTTAAATAGCTGCGGAAATTTTATTACTGTTGTATACAAATATATCAAAAAGATCAAAGAAAAAAATTAAAAGAGAGAAGAAAGTACATGTCCAAAACCATTCTTAAAAGCATTGAACGTGTCTTTATCATTATTTAAAATAATGTTAGAAACAGCTTTTTATTCTATTAGTTTCAATTTCCCTATTTGTGTAATTAGAGTTGTATCATTAATTCCATAATTATAAAATTCAGATTTTAATTTTATTAATGTTCTATTATATTTATTTTTTAGCCAGCCAAATTTCACTTTTATGTCTGGACTTTTATATCTTAATCCATCCGTAATGATTTTTCTTAATTTAGGAAGGTGACGAAATAAATATTCTTCTGAATTCATTATGTTTTTTACTCTAAATATATAATCAATGTAAAGCTTATCATCTAAATCCTCTTCAATAATATTTTCTAAAAAAGGATTTTGATAAAAAAAATCATCTTTTTTAAAATTAAGATTTCCTTCAAGAAGATATGCCAAGCTTTTGTCTAAAATAACTCTTGGATAAAAAGCAGCTTTTGATTCTGTTAAATATGCTTCATTCATAGCAGGACCAAAAACTATGCGATTATTGTGAATTAATTTGCCATAAGAAATTGCACCTCGACATAGTATACCTCTTTTCACGAGCATTGCAATTAAAGCTTGAATGTCTTCAAAAAATGGTGCTACTTCCTTAGAATCTTCAACCAAGAACGATAAAACAATTGAATCAGAAAATTGAGTAATTACACGAGAAGTCATTTTTTTTGAATTAGTCCAACTAACCTCATGATACATTTGATTTAATGTTTCAAATAAAGAACTTATACTTGTTTCATTATCAGTATCATCTTTATTGATTGTTTTATCAATTACAGATTTAAAACCTAAAATATCTAAAAAAAGTACTACTCGATTTTCATATTTCATAGAGTTATTAATAAAATTGTTGCAAAGTAATTAAAATGTTTCTCTTTCAAAAAGCTAATATATAAAAAAATCCTCACAATTTTTCTTGCGAGGATTTCAATATTGAGATAGAAAAGAATTACTCAGCGCTTTCTTGCATCGTATGATAAACGTTCATAACGTCATCATCTTCTTCAATTTTTTCTAATAGTTTTTCAACATCTGCTACTTGGTCTGGTGTTAATTCTTTAGTTACTTGTGGAATTCTTTCAAATCCAGAAGATAAGATTTCTAAACCACGAGATTCTAATTCTTTTTGGATTGCACCAAAGCTTTCAAAAGGAGCGTACATAACAATTCCGTCTTCGTCAGCAAAGATTTCTTCTACTCCAAAATCAATCATTTCTAATTCTAATTCTTCCACATCTTGTCCTTCAGCCGGAATTCTAAAATTACAGGTATGATCAAACATAAATTCAACCGAACCTTGAGTTCCTAATGTTCCATTACATTTGTTAAAGTAACTTCTAATGTTAGCAACGGTTCTGTTGTTGTTATCGGTAGCCGTTTCAATTAAAATGGCAATTCCGTGAGGTGCATATCCTTCAAATAATACTTCTTTATAGTTAGCCGTATCTTTATCAGACGCTTTTTTAATCGCACGCTCTACGTTTTCTTTTGGCATATTAGCTGCCTTAGCATTTTGTATAACCGCTCTCAAACGTGAGTTAGTTTCAGGATTTGGACCGCCTTCTTTAACGGCAATTACAATATCTTTTCCAATTCTTGTAAACGTTTTAGCCATGGCTGACCAACGCTTCATTTTACGGGCTTTTCTAAATTCAAACGCTCTTCCCATTTCTTTTTGGTTTAAAGTTTAAGGTTTCAAGTTTCAGGTTGCAAAAATAAGAAATTCAAGTTCAATTTCAAGAACAAGTTTAAATTTCAATTGTTTGGAACACAGATTAAATAAATTTCTGAAATCTATAAAATCTCAAATAAACTTGTATTTGCAATTTCAATCAACTTGAAAAATTTTATGACTTATATGTTTTAAAAAGTCTCGACTTCGCTAGACTTCACAAATTGTTCTTGTTCTGGAACTTGACTTTGTTCTTGTCCTTGCTCTTGACTATTTTTTATAAAATGGCATTTTAACCACTTTTGCTTTAATATCTTTATTTCTAATTCTGATGTAAATTTCAGAATCTGGTGTTGCTAGAGCCGTTGGAACATATCCCATTCCAATAGCAATTCCCATAGAAGGCGATTGCGTTCCAGAAGTAACAATTCCTACAATATTTCCGTTAGCATCAGCAATTTCGTAATCGTGACGAGGAATTCCTCTTTCAATCATTTCAAAACCAACTAATTTACGAGAAACGCCAACTTCTTTTTGTTTTTTCAAGTTTTCTGAATTGGTAAATTCTTTGTCGAATTTCGTAATCCATCCTAAACCAGCTTCTAATGGAGAAGTAGTGTCGTTGATATCGTTTCCATATAAACAGAATCCCATTTCTAAACGTAAGGTATCACGAGCTGCTAATCCAATTGGTTTGATTCCGAAAGCTGCTCCAGCTTCAAAAACTTTGTTCCAGATGTATTCTGCATCTTCGTTTTTGAAGTAAATTTCAAATCCTCCCGAACCAGTATAACCTGTAGCCGATACAATTACATCGCTTTTTCCAGCGAAATCACCAATTTGGAATGTGTAATATCCCATATTCGTTAAATCGATAGAAGTCAATGATTGCATCGCTTCAGCAGCTTTTGGTCCTTGAATCGCTAATAATGAATAGTCGTCTGAAAGGTTTTGCATATCCACACCTAAATCATTGTGAGATGCAATCCAATTCCAATCTTTTTCAATGTTAGAAGCATTTACAACTAACATATAATGATTGTCAGCGATTTTATAAACGATTAAGTCGTCAACAATTCCTCCTTCGTTATTTGGTAAACAAGAATATTGTGCTTTTCCATCAACTAATTTAGAAGCATCATTTGAAGTTACTTTCTGAATTAAAGCCAACGCATTTTCTCCTTTTAGGAAAAATTCTCCCATGTGAGAAACATCAAAAACACCAACGCCATTTCTAACGGTTTCGTGTTCAACATTTACTCCTTCATATTGTACTGGCATATTGTAACCTGCAAACGGAACCATTTTAGCTCCCAAGCTTTCGTGAATGTGCGTTAACGCTGTATTTTTCATGATTTATTGTTGTATAATTAGAGAGCGCTAATTTATTGAAAATTCTTAAAAAACTTATCTGGTTTGCCTTAAAATTTGTGAAGTATTTATTTTTTGTTAATAATGATAATAAATCTTGCATTTTAACAATTGTTTGCGGAATTTTGGACTTTTAAAATAAATGAAATGGAAACTACACATTATATAAGTTCAGATTTATTGTCTATCGATATGATTAACGAGATTGTTTTTCAAGGAAAGCAATTGGCACTATCAGAGGAAGCTATTGTAAACATTGAGAAATGTAGAAAATACTTAGATGATAAAATGAAATCAAACTCTGATCCAATTTACGGAATTAACACTGGTTTTGGTTCGTTGTGTAATGTGAAGATTTCGAATGAGAATTTATCAAAACTTCAAGAGAATTTAGTAAAATCTCACGCTTGCGGAACTGGAGAAGAAGTACCTCATGACATTGTAAAAATCATGTTGTTATTAAAAATCCAATCTTTAAGTTACGGACATTCAGGTGTTCAATTGGTTACGGTGCAACGCTTGATTGATTTTTACAACAATGATATTTTTCCAGTAATTTATACTCAAGGTTCGTTAGGTGCTTCGGGCGATTTAGCTCCTTTAGCGCATTTATCTTTACCCTTATTAGGAGAAGGCGAAGTATATTTGGATGGTTTCAGACAACCAGCTTCAAAAGTATTAGCGAAATTTGGTTGGGAACCAATCGTTTTACAATCGAAAGAAGGTTTAGCATTATTAAATGGAACCCAATTTATGAGTGCTTACGGTGTTTATTGCTTGATTAAAGCGGAGAAAATTTCGTATTTAGCTGATGTCATCGGAGCAGTTTCATTAGAAGGTTTTGATGGAAGAATTGAACCTTTTACAGATTTGATTCACTTAGTTCGTCCGCATAAAGGCCAAATTCAAACAGCAGAAAGAATGCGCGATTTGTTAGAAGACAGTGAAATCATAGCGCAACCAAAAGTTCATGTACAAGATCCATATTCTTTTAGATGTATTCCACAAGTTCATGGAGCTTCTAAAGATACAATTGAATATGTTAAGAAAGTATTTCGTACCGAAATTAACTCCGTTACCGATAATCCAAATATTTTTGTTGGCGAAGATATGATTATTTCGGGAGGAAATTTCCATGGTCAGCCTTTAGCTTTAGCGTTAGATTTCTTAGGAATAGCATTGTCTGAATTAGGAAGTATTTCAGAAAGAAGAACGTATCAATTAATTTCAGGATTGAGAAATTTACCTGCGTTTTTAGTAAACGATCCAGGATTGAATTCAGGTTTTATGATTCCACAATATACAGCAGCAAGTATAGCAAGTCAGAATAAACAATTAGCAACTCCATCAAGTATTGATAGTATAGTTTCGTCTAACGGACAAGAAGATCATGTGAGTATGGGAGCGAACGCAGCGACTAAAACTTTGCGTATTGTTGAAAATGTAGAACGCATTTTAGCAATCGAATTATTAAATGGTTCACAAGCTTTAGAGTTCAGACGACCATTAAAGTCAAGTGAGTTTATAGAAAGTTTTGTTAAATCTTACAGAGAAGAAGTTTCGTTTGTATCGGAAGATAGAATTTTACATTATGATATTGAAAAATCCGTTTCGTTTTTGAATAGTTTTCAAATTGAAATGGAAGATTAAAAAAAACGCTATTGATTTCAATAGCGTTTTTTTTTAATCAATCTTAACTATTTCCACTTCTTTAGAATAATCATCGATTCCTTTAATTGTGGATCTAGATATATATGATTTTTCTTTGGTTTCAAGTATTTCAACCTTAATAGTATAAGTGAAATCGGGTTTTATTTTCAAAGTTTCTTTTGTTGGCGTAATCAGATAAGTACATTCGTCCAACCATTCCACATTAAAAGTAAGTTTTTGATCGCTTCCTTTTATATGTTCTATTTGCAATTTTCCTTTACGTTCTATGATGTAAGTTGTTCCCGAATTTTCATCGACTAATTTGAAAGTCCCATTTTTAAATTTTTTACAATTATTTTTTTGTGCCAATCCCAATTCAAAAGAAAATAATGAACAGATTAATAAAAGCAGAGTAACGATTTTTTTCATAAGATAAAGATTAAAATGATTGTTATAATTGCTGGTAAAGCTTGTACGTAAAATATTTTTTTTGAAGCGGAATATGCTCCGAAAATTCCTGCAACCGTTACACAGCAAAGAAAAAATAACGCTATGTTTTTACTCCAATTTTCATCGGAAATAGCTAAAGACCAAAGTAATCCTGCAGATAAGAATCCGTTATATAATCCTTGATTTGCTGCTAAAGCTTTTGTTTTTTCAAATAATTCTTCTGGAAAAGTTCGGAATACTTTTTTAGCTGCTGTTGTCCAAGCAAACATTTCAAGCCAAAGAAAATACAAATGGAGTAGTGCAATGACAATAATGAGTATTTTACTGATGATGTGCATAATTTAGTTTTTTTCATTAAAAACACGTTCGATTCTTTTATCGGGAATTAACCAAACTAAAGCGACCAAAATATAAAGCGCTCCCGAAATTTCAACTGAATATTTAGTTAAAAAAACAGCAATTAAATATAAAACTACTGATAATTTTCCTTTGTAATCTTTACCAATAGCTTTTGCTAAAATGGAGTCTTTTCCATGGTCGATTAAAATTATCTTTTGCAAAATAAAATAAGCAATTGCATTCATTAATAATACTATACCATAAAGCATCATAGGAAACGAATTAAAATGATGTTCCCCAATCCATGCAGTAGTAAATGGAATTAACGACAACCAAAACAACAAATGTAAATTGGCCCAAAGAATTTTTCCATTCACTCTTTTAACAGTATGCATCATGTGATGGTGATTGTTCCAATAGATTCCCACATAAATAAAACTCAAAATATAGCTCAAAAACTTGTGTGATAATTTAATTACAGCTTCAAAAGTAGTATCATCTGGAACTTTAAATTCCAAAACCATAATAGTGATAATAATAGCTAAAACACCATCGCTAAAAGCTTCTAATCGGTTTTTGTTCATTTCGTGTTTTTAAGTAAAACTACAATTAGTGTAATAATAGCAGTAGCTTCGGTAAGCATTCCAATTGTAAGTGTAATTCCAGCTCCAGGCCAATGCATAAGTTTGAATAAAGAACCAATAATTGTTATTGCCATACCTAAAAGAAATAAAACCAATGGAATTACATATTGTTTTTTCATATTATTTCCACTTAAAGTTTTTCTCAATCGCTTTAATCATTTCACCTGCAATATCTTTTTGAGTTGCTCCTTCAATTCCTTCTAAACCAGGAGATGAATTTACTTCTAACAATAACGGACCTTTTGAAGAACGAATAATATCCACTCCGGCCACTTTTAAATTCATAGCTTTTGCTGCTTTAATTGCAATTTTCTTTTCTTCCGAAGTAATTTTTACTACTGAAGCTGTTCCTCCCATATGAATGTTGGCTCTGAATTCTCCTGGAGCAGCTTCACGTTGCATAGCTGCAACCACTTTTCCATCTACTACAAAGAGTCTCAAATCTTTACCATTGGCTTCTTTAATGAATTCTTGCACTAAAATATTTGCATTTAAACTTTTGAATGCATTAATAACTGATTCTGCTGCTTTTTTAGTTTCTGCCAAAACGACACCTTTTCCTTGTGTTCCTTCTAATAATTTTACAATTAAAGGCGATCCTCCAACCATTTTAATCAAATCATCTGTATCTAATGGTGAATTTGCAAAACCAGTTGTTGGAATATCAACTCCATTGTTTAATAATAATTGTAATGAAAATAATTTATCTCTTGATTGACTAATAGCCGCTGAGTTATTTAAAGCAAATACCTTTAAAGCTTCAAATTGTCGTGTTAAAGCACAACCATAATACGTCATGCTAGGTCGAATTCTTGGAATTACAGCATCAAAATCGTTTAAAACTTTTCCACCACGATAATGAATTTCGGGTTTTGTAGCGTCTAACTTCATGTAGCAGTATTTCAAGTTTAAGAAATGCATTTCATGGCCTCTTAATTCTCCTGCTTCTAAAATACGTTTGTTACTATACAACTCCGGATTACTCGCTAATAAACCAATTTTTAATCCTTTTTTATTTTCGCTTGATGCGTAATAATATTCCTTTAGTTTTTCTGTTGTAGGTTGCCCTAATAAATAACGTTTTTCAGGATCTACTAAAACTCGTCCCGACATAGCCTCTCGGCCTAATAACATTCGGAAACCCATTGAGTCTCGGTTGGTAAGTGTCACCTCTATTTCCCAAGTTTTTCCACCTATTTCGAGTTTGGTTTTGATTACATAACGTTGCTCTCTAAAGCCACTTGAGCTTTTTACAACTCTTTTATCAATTAATGGTGCTTCGCAATGAATTACCGCTTTTGCATTATTTTGAATGGGATTAATATCGAATTTAACCCAACTCTCACTGTTTTTTTCAAATGTAACAATATTAATAGCATGTAATGCTGATGTTTTGGCACCAGAATCAACACGGGCTTTTATTGTTGGAATTCCTAAAGTAGGGAAGGAACACCATTCTTCGCTACCTACGATAACTTTGTCTTGCATAAATGAATTGAAATTTAGAACTAATGTAATATTTTTTTTAATATAATTCTAAATTCAATAAATAAAAAAAACCAAGCTTAAGAGCTTGGTTCTTCTAATTTTTTAATTTCAATTTTGAGTTCTTGATTGGTTTCATCTAAATCCATAAAGATTTGGTCGCCTTCATGAATTTTGTGCGTAATGATTTCCTCTGCAAGAGCATCTTCAACATATTTTTGAATGGCTCTTTTTAAAGGACGCGCTCCAAATTGCTTATCAAAACCTTTTTCAGCAATAAAATCTTTTGCTTTTTCTGAAAGTATAAGTGTGTAGCCTAAATCTTTCACTCGAGCATACAATTTGTCCATTTCGATATCAATAATTTTATCAATATCATGTTTTTCTAATGCATTGAACACAATTACATCATCAATACGATTTAAGAATTCAGGAGCAAAAGCTTTTTTCAAGGCATTTTCTATAATTCCTTTCGAATGTTCTTCGGTTTGTGCTTGTTTAGCTGCAGTACCGAATCCAACTCCTGTTCCAAAATCTTTCAATTGACGTGCACCAACATTAGAAGTCATAATGATAATCGTATTTCTAAAATCGATTTTGCGACCTAAACTATCAGTCAAATGACCATCATCTAAAACTTGAAGCATCATGTTGAACACATCTGGATGCGCTTTTTCAATCTCGTCTAAAAGCACTACACAGTATGGTTTTCTTCTTACTTTTTCTGTTAATTGTCCACCTTCTTCGTAACCAACGTATCCTGGAGGCGCTCCAACTAATCTTGAAATCGCAAATTTTTCCATGTATTCGCTCATATCAATACGAACTAATGCATCTTCAGAATCGAATAATTCTTTCGCAATAACTTTTGCTAATTGTGTTTTTCCAACACCAGTTTGCCCTAAGAAAATAAACGAACCAATTGGCTTGTTTGGATCCTTTAAACCAGCACGATTTCTTTGGATAGATTTTGCAATTTTTAAAACCGCTTCGTCTTGTCCAATAACCTTACCTTTAATTAGTTCAGGCAAATGAGCTAATTTATTACTTTCAGTTTGAGCAATACGATTTACAGGAATTCCAGTCATCATAGAAACTACATCGGCAACGTTGTCTTCTGTAACGGTAACCTTGTTGTTTTTAGAATCTTCTTCCCATTGTTCTTGTGCAATAGCTAAATCTTTTTCGATGCGTTTTTCATCATCACGAAGTTTAGCGGCTTCTTCGTATTTCTGTTTTTTAACAACTGTATTTTTAAGTTCGCGAACTTCTTCTAATTTCTTTTCTAATTCCAAAATTTGTTTTGGAACATCAATATTAATGATATGAACACGAGAACCTGCTTCATCTAAAGCATCAATAGCCTTATCTGGAAGAAAACGATCGGTCATGTATCTATTCGTTAATTTAACACAAGCCTCAATAGCTTCTGGAGTGTAAATTACATTGTGATGGTCTTCATATTTTGGCTTAATGTTGTTCAAAATTGTAATCGTTTCTTCAACCGATGTTGGTTCTACAATTACTTTTTGGAAACGTCTTTCTAAAGCACCATCTTTTTCAATATATTGGCGATATTCATCTAAAGTTGTAGCTCCAACACATTGAATTTCACCTCTAGCTAAAGCTGGTTTGAACATGTTAGAAGCATCTAAAGAGCCCGTTGCACCACCTGCACCAACTATGGTGTGAATTTCGTCAATGAATAAGATGATATCATCATTTTTCTCTAATTCATTCATTACCGCTTTCATTCGTTCTTCAAATTGTCCGCGATATTTTGTTCCGGCTACTAAACTTGCTAAATCAAGCGTAACTACACGTTTGTTGAATAAATTACGTGATACTTTTTTCTTAATGATACGTAAAGCTAATCCTTCAGCAATAGCTGATTTTCCAACTCCAGGTTCACCAATTAAAAGCGGATTGTTTTTCTTTCTACGACTTAAGATTTGAGAAACACGTTCAATTTCTTTTTCGCGTCCTACAACAGGGTCTAATTTTCCTTCTTCAGCCATTTCAGTTAAATCGCGCCCAAAATTATCCAATACAGGAGTTTTTGATTTTTTATTGGTTTTACTTCCTGATGAAGGATTGTTAAATGAGCTTTCCTTTAAACTGTCATCTTGTCCGGAATCGTCATTAAACGACTCAGCTTTTGGCAAGTTTTCTAAATAATCGTCTTCGTTTGTCATCATGGCTGTGTATTGTTCTTTAACTGTTTCGTAATCAATTTTTATTTTATTCAACAACTTAGTTGTAGGGTCATTTTCGTTGCGTAAAATACATAACAATAGGTGAGCCGTACTTATTTCGGAATTGTTAAATAATTTAGCTTCTAAAAAAGTAGTCTTCAAGGCACGTTCAGCTTGACGTGTAAGATGAAGATTTTGCTTTTCAAGATTTTGAATG
The DNA here is from genome assembly GCF_036782315.1 of Flavobacterium sp. Lineage (GTDB taxonomy): Bacteria > Bacteroidota > Bacteroidia > Flavobacteriales > Flavobacteriaceae > Flavobacterium. Next base: position 47,105 of record NZ_DAIPZK010000004.1, on the reverse strand, counting down.
CCGTTAGGATTGGCAGGACTTAGTATTTCCACTTTTTTTCTTAAGTGTGTTAAGTCAACCGCCAAATTATTCAAGATGTTAATTGCTTTTCCATTGCCATCTCGAAGTATTCCCAGCATTAAGTGTTCGGTACCAATAAAGTCGTGGCCTAAACGTAAAGCTTCTTCTTTACTATAGGTAATTACGTCTTTAACTCGTGGTGAAAAATTATCGTCCATAGCATTTGTAATATAAGTAAAAGTACAAAATTCTATAAGGAAATACAAAAATCATACCTTAGAAATGTACAGTTGGGCTAAATGACAAAAAAAAAATGAAAAATGAAAGTTTATGGGAACTGAATTATAAGCAATTTGTAAACAAAATTGTTAATAAATAGTCGAAATAAGTGTTTTAAAATTTGTGCTAAAAGTTCAAAAAGCCGTATATTGGCACGTTTTAGTACTAATATATAATTTTAATATAAATACTTATGTCAGAAGGAGAAAAGTTAATTCCTATTAACATTGAGGATGAAATGAAATCAGCTTACATCGATTATTCGATGTCTGTTATTGTGTCACGTGCACTTCCTGATGTTAGAGATGGTTTAAAACCTGTACACCGTAGAGTTTTATACGGAATGTATGAATTAGGAGTTCTTTCGAACAGAGCCCACAAAAAGTCGGCAAGAATTGTTGGAGAAGTTTTAGGTAAATATCACCCACATGGTGATAGTTCAGTATATGATGCTATGGTGCGTATGGCTCAAGAATGGAGCTTACGTTATTTAATGGTCGATGGTCAAGGTAACTTTGGTTCAGTAGATGGTGATAGTCCAGCGGCTATGCGTTATACTGAAGCTAGAATGAAAAAAATATCAGAAGATATGTTGGCCGATATCGAAAAAGAAACAGTTGATTTCCAATTGAACTTTGACGATACTCTACAAGAGCCAACCGTTATGCCAACCCGTATTCCAAACTTACTAATTAATGGAGCTTCGGGTATTGCGGTAGGTATGGCTACGAATATGGCACCCCATAACTTAACAGAAGTTATTGATGGAACTTTGGCTTATATTGATAATAACGACATCGAAATAGATGAGTTAATTACACACGTTAAAGCGCCCGATTTCCCTACAGGTGGAATTATTTATGGATATGAAGGAGTAAGAGAAGCTTTTAAAACGGGTAGAGGTCGTATTGTTATTCGCGCTAAAGTAGGTTTTGAAGAAGTAAATGGTAGAGAAGCTATCATTGTAACTGAAATTCCTTACCAAGTGAATAAAGCCGAAATGATTAAGAAAACGGCTGATTTAGTTAACGAGAAAAAAATTGAAGGTATTTCAAACATCCGAGACGAATCGGATAGAAATGGAATGCGTATTGTTTATGAATTAAAACGAGATGCTGTTCCTAATGTTGTTTTAAATACACTTTATAAGTATACCCAATTACAATCTTCTTTCAGTGTAAATAACATTGCATTGGTAAAAGGTCGTCCGCAAATGTTGAATTTAAAAGATTTGATTCACCATTTTGTAGAACACCGTCATGATGTAGTAGTAAGAAGAGCTCAATTTGATTTGAGAAAAGCTGAAGAAAGAGCTCACATTTTGGAAGGTTTAATTATTGCTTCTGATAATATTGATGAAGTTATTGCTTTAATTCGTTCATCGAAAGATGGAGATGAAGCAAGAACGAAATTAATCGAACGTTTTAACTTATCTGAGATTCAAGCTCGTGCCATTGTAGAAATGCGTTTAAGACAATTAACAGGTCTTGAGCAAGATAAATTACGTGCAGAATATGAAGACATCATGAAATTGATTGCTTATTTGAAAGAATTATTAGCAAGCAAAGAAATGAGAATGCAAGTAATTAAAGATGAGTTAATAGAAGTAAAAGAGAAATATGGAGATGAGCGTCGTTCTCAAATTGAATATGCTGGAGGCGATGTAAGTATTGAAGATTTAATTGCAGATGAAAGTGTAGTAGTTACAATTTCACATGCTGGTTATATCAAGCGAACTTCTTTATCAGAATACAAAACGCAAAATAGAGGCGGAGTAGGACAAAAAGGTTCAGCTACCAGAGATCAAGACTTCTTAGAGCACTTATTTGTAGCTACCAACCATCAATATTTGATGTTCTTTACACAAAAAGGAAAATGTTTCTGGATGCGTGTTTACGAAATTCCAGAAGGAACAAAAGCAAGCAAAGGTCGTGCAATTCAGAACTTAATCAACATTGAACAAGACGATAAAGTAAAAGCGTTTATTTGTACTCAAGACTTAAAAGACCAAGATTACATCAACAGTCATTATGTAATTATGGCTACAAAACAAGGTCAGGTTAAGAAAACACCTTTAGAACAATATTCTCGTCCACGTCAAAACGGAATTAATGCTATCACAATTAAAGAAGATGATGAATTAATTGGAGCAAAATTAACTACTGGAAACAGTCAAGTATTAATTGCTGTGAAATCTGGTAAGTTAGTTCGTTTCGAAGAAGAGAAAACACGTCCAATGGGAAGAACAGCATCCGGAGTTAGAGGTATTACTTTAGCTGACGAGAAAGATGAAGTAATTGGATTGGTTTCTATTGACAAAGATCATGTAAACGATTCTCAGCTTTTAGTAGTTACTGAAAATGGTTACGGAAAACGTACTAAGTTAGTGGATGACGACGGAGAAGATGTTTACAGAATCACAAATCGAGGAGGGAAAGGAGTTAAAACCCTTAACATTACTGATAAAACTGGTCAGTTAATTTCTATTAATGATGTTACTGATGAAGATGATTTAATGATTATCAACAAATCAGGATTAACCATTAGAATGAAAATTTCTGATTTACGTGTAATGGGTAGAGCAACTCAAGGAGTTCGATTAATTAATATTAAAGGAAATGATTCAATTGCTGCCGTAACTAAAGTATTACGTGAGGACGAGTCTGAAAACGATGAGTTTGAAGGAGATATTGAAAATGGCACAGATATTGAAACAGAAAATAACGATTCGCAAGAATAATTTATAAGCCCAAATTTATTTTGGGCTTTTGTTTAACCAAGTTTACAAAAAAAATGAAAAAACTAGTTTTAAGTGCAACACTTTTATTGTCTGTTGCCACATTTGCACAAAAAGAAGAGCTAAAAACATTAAAGAAAATTTATGCTAAAGAAACTATTTCAGATAAAGATTTAGAAGCTTATAAAGCAGCAAGTACTGCTTTAGATGGATTAGCAACAGAGGAATCTGACAAAGTATATGCTAAATTTTATAAAACGATGTATCCTACAGTGGTTTTAGCATCTAAAGGAGCAAAAGCTACAATGCAGGATCAAATGAGTTTATACAAGCCAGAGTTTATAAAAGAATATGGTGAAGTTATAAATGAAACAATCGAGTTTGAAAAAAAATCAGGTAAAAAGATTTATACAGATGAATTGATAGAAGAAAAAAATCAGTTCAAACAAACGTTAACTACTTTAGCTTTAAACTTAAATAATGCTTCAAAGTTTAAAGAAGCTTCAGCTTTCTTTTATGGTATTTATCAATTTGATCCAAAATCTGAAGGGAAATCATTGAAAAATGCAGCTATTTTAGCGGTTCAAAGTCAAGATTATAAATTAGCTGAAAAAATGTATGAAGAATATGCAAAAAGCGATTATTTAAATAATGGAAGTACATTTTTTGCAATTAATAAAGCTAATGGAGCTGAAGAAGAATTTAATTCTAAAGAAGAAAGATCTAAGTTTATTGCTTTAGGTACTCATGAAAAACCTAAAGACATTAAAAACAATACTACAAAACCAGAAGTATACAAATTGTTAGCCATTTTATACACTCAAAACGGAGAAATGGATAAAGCAAAAGCTACTTATGCTGAAGCTAGAAAATTATCTCCTGATGATGAAGAAATAAAAAAGGGAGAATTTGATATTTATTTCAATGCAGGATATGCAGCTTTAGCAGAAGATGATAAGATAGTTACAGAAATTAACAATTCGAGAGCTGATAAAAAGAAATATGATGCATTAATGTTGAAGAGAAAAGAAATGTTTGCTAAATCATTACCAGATTTTGAAAAAGCTTACTCTATTAATCCTAATGATGCCAATACTAAAAGTATTTTAAAAATGACTTATGAAATTATAGGTCAACCTGAAAAAGCAAAAGCAATCAATTAAAAAAAAGAGTCCCGATATAATCGGGACTTTTTTATATTACTTTTTTTATAACTCTAAGTTTGTGCGTATGACGATTGGTTTCAGCATTGTAAATTCCTAAATGATCTAAACGATCAATACGAACTTTTCCAGAAGCATGAATAATATAGTTATTCTCCATCATAATTCCTACATGAATAATATTACCTTCTTCGTTATCAAAGAAAGCTAAATCTCCAGGTTCGCTTTCCTCAATAAAACTTAAAGCATCCCCTTGAGTAGCTTGTTGCGATGCATCTCTTAAAAGTTTATATCCATTTAATTTATAAACCATTTGTGTAAATCCTGAACAATCAATTCCGAATGGTGTTTTTCCTCCCCATAAATAGGGGGCATTTAAATACATGAAAGCGGTTTTAATTAATTCTGATTTTGGTTTTTTACCGCATACTTTAATGCCTTCAAAACTATATTTGCTTGTATTTATTTCTTCGTTATCCAAAAATGATAAAGAAGCACCTAAAGTGATAGAAGTCAATAGATTATTTGGAGTGGTAATATATTCCACTAAATCTGCATTTAAGACAATTGGAGTGTTGTTTAAAATATCATAATATTCTTCTGTGATGGGTTGATATTGTTTTACATCAATCCAACCAATATAGTTGTCATATGCCAATTCCACCTGCGCCCATTTGGCAGTCATTTCAATAATTTTAAAGTGCTCACCAAAAAGCAGTTGCGTTACTTGTTCGCTACGATCACTGGCTTCTGCTCTTACGGGTACTATGGCTAAATTACAAATTCCAAACATGTTGGTTCAAAATAAGAAATGATGAATTAAGAATTTAATTACAAATGTAACTAAATTTCAAAATTCACCATTCATAAAATTATAAATTATGCTTTTTCAATAACAATTGCAGAAGCACCACCACCACCATTACAGATAGCAGCCGCACCAATTTTAGCATTATTTTGGTTTAAAACATTGATTAATGTAACGATAATTCTAGCTCCAGAACATCCTAGAGGGTGGCCTAAAGAAACAGCTCCACCGTTAACATTTACTTTATTGTTATCTAATCCTAAGATTTTTGCGTTAGCTAATCCAACCACAGAGAAAGCTTCATTAAACTCAAAGAAATCAACATCAGAAATAGAAATTCCAGCTTTGTCCAATGCTTTTGGTAATGCTTTTGCTGGTGCAGTTGTAAACCATTTTGGTTCTTGGGCAGCATCAGCGTATGATTTGATATATGCTAACGGTTTTAAACCTAATGATTGTGCTTTTTCTTCACTCATTAATACTAAAGCTGCGGCACCGTCATTAATAGTTGAAGCATTAGCAGCTGTAACAGTTCCTTCTTTTGTGAAAACTGGTGCTAAAGATGGTATTTTATCTAATTTTACATTAGTATATTCTTCGTCTTTAGAAACAATAATAGCATCACCTCTTCTCTGAGGAACTTCAACTGGAACAATCTCTGCGTCAAACTTCCCAGCTTCCCATGCAGCAGCAGAACGCTCATACGATTGAATAGCGAAGTTATCTTGCTCTTCTCTTGTAATGTTGTATTCAGTAGCGCATAAGTCAGCACAAACTCCCATAGCATTGTTGTCGTATGCGTCAGTTAAACCATCTTTTTGCATTCCGTCAACTAAAGAAGTTGGTCCGAATTTTACACCATTTCTCAAATGTACGTAGTGTGGAATCAAGCTCATGTTTTCCATTCCACCCGCAACTACGATTTCAGCATCACCAGCCATAATAGCTTGAGCACCTTGCATAACGGCTTTCATACCACTAGCACAAACTTTATTTACAGTAGTGCAAGCTACACTTTCTGATAATCCAGCATATAAAGCGGCTTGTCTTGCAGGAGCTTGGCCGTTTCCAGCTTGAACTACGTTACCCATTAAAACTTCGTCAACTAATTTAGGGTCTAAATTGATTTTATTTAAAGCGCCTTTGATGGCAGCAGCACCTAATTTTGTAGCAGGTACACTAGATAAAGCTCCCATGAAACTTCCAATTGGAGTTCTTACGGCAGAAACAATAACTACTTTTTTAGTCATGATAGAAAGGTTTTTTATTTGAATTGCGAATTTACTATTTTTATTCGAAATGAGGCAAGGTTTTTATTGATATTCTAAGTTGAAATAGAATTTTATTTTGATATTACGAATTTGTTTTCATTTTTATTGTAAAGCTATTGTATTGATTGTAAGCGTTTTTTTAGGAATAAGAAAAATATATTGAAAAAAACTCCCTAAAATGTTGTATAATTAAGAATGAAAATATACATTTGCAACCGCAAAAAAGATAAGTTCTTACAACAATAATAGGAGAGGTGCCGGAGTGGTAACGGAGCAGATTGCTAATCTGTCGACGGGTAACCGTCGCCAGGGTTCGAGTCCCTGTCTCTCCGCTTTTTTGTTTTTTTGCGGGGTGTAGCGTAGCCCGGTTATCGCGCCTGCTTTGGGAGCAGGAGGCCGCAGGTTCGAATCCTGCCACCCCGACGATAACAATTTTAGGTCTCGTAGCTCAGCTGGATAGAGCAACTGCCTTCTAAGCAGTAGGTCTCAGGTTCGAATCCTGACGAGATCACAAAAAGCCTTGCAAATGCAAGGCTTTTTTGTTTTTATATCTTTTTTGTTTTTTCTTTTACAGCTACATTTTACCACTTTTTAAAACATTTTTGCGGATTTTTTACGGATTATAGAAATTATTAATTTTACATACAATAGCCGTGTAAAATTCCTACTCCACACACTTCAAAAATTCCATTAAATAACGATCTGGATTTGATTTAGTTTTTAAAGTTTCGGAGTTTAATACGCTTTTTAATACATAATCTATAGTTTCTCCTGCAAATTGAATTCGCATTAAACTAATTGGACTGTTTTTTAATTCTTCGTAATTGGTTTTGGTGAAGTAAAAATAGCCGGTTAAAATTCTAATGTTATTTTTTTCTTTAGCATCGTAGGTTAAAACACTACAAGCTTCTTCATCGGAACTTAAAAGCGTGATAATTTTTCCATTTAATAATTGGATGACTATTTTTGAATTTTTAGCAATACAATTGGTCTTAATGAAATCTTTACTTTTTTGCAATTGTTGGATACTTAACATAGGAGTTCCATCATTATTTAACAATGCAAAGAACAAGTATTCACTAGTGTTTCCAAATATTTTTTCGTGCATTAATACATTGGGTAAGACTTTTAACGAGGTAGAATCGGTTTTTTCTTCGACGTCGTAAATGCAGTCTTTCTTTTGTGCGTTTACACTTAACGTTAGTAATAATAACAGCGATAAAAGGTTTTTCATTTGGATTATAATTTGGTGCAAAGTAAAACTATTTTTTCATTATTTATATTTGTGGTGAAAAAAGCAAAAACCGTTCCACCATCGGAAATTTTGTATTTTTTCTTAATTTCTTCAGGTTTTATAGGGAAATTTCTTGTAGAAACATTCATTTTTTTGCCTTGAATATGTTGTGAAATTTCTTTTTTCTGAAACGGAACAATCGCATCAATTTGAAATTTTCTACCAGGAAAATCAATAAGTTCATCCGAAGTGTATAAATGTGAATGTTGGTGCAATTTTCCAACAGCAAACAATTCAGAAACAGCATCAAATCCGCCTGATTTCATTAAAGAAGCATTAGGTTCGTACAGATATTTTTTTGGCAAACAATACGAAGCAAAATACGATTTTGAACTTTCAATTTTGGTAATCGTTTGTCTGTCTTTTTCAATATTAACCGCAATAATTTCCGGTGATTCATTAAAATTTTTCTCAATTTTCCATAACAATTCTTTTACTTCGTTATCCACTGCAACTATATGAATTTCGGAAACATTTTTTAATTCCAATAATCCAGCATGTAAATCTAGGATTGGAGCTGTTTTGATTAAAATGGTATTCGTAAATTGATAATAAAAATCTTGTAAATCAACTACATTTGGCAAACAATCAGCCAGCATAAACACTTTACCTTTAGCGTCATTTCTTCTAGAAGGATCAATGTAAATGCAATCGAATTTTCGATTCAATCGTTCTAAAATTTCTGTACTATCACCATGAATACATTCGATATTTTTAACTTTTAATACTTCGAAATTATGTTTTACGATGTGAGATAAATCAGCATTCAATTCGCAATGAATAATAGATTTAAATTGTTTTGAAAAGTAATAATCGTCAATCCCAAATCCACCTGTACAATCGATTAACTTTTCACCTGAAACTAAGGAAGCTTTATATTTTGCTGTAGTTTCAGAAGACGTTTGCTCAATTGAAATTTTCTCAGGATAAATGATTTCTTCGGATGAAAACCAAGTAGGCAATTTATCTTTAGCTTTCTTTTTTGCAATAATTTGATTGATGATAATCGAATAATTCACTTCGGGAAACGGATTTTTCTTCAAAGCTAATTTTGTGCTATCTTCATTCAGATTTTGGTTAATAAAATCTTGTATTTCAGGTTGTAAAAGCGATTCTAAATTCAAAACTATAAGTTTTTAGTAAGGGCTTTGATAATTTTGTTTTCGGGTAAAAATTCTTTTCCAATTACCTTTAATGAAGTGTAAAATGGAACAGCGATAATCATTCCAGTTATACCAAATAAAATACCAGCAATTAATATTACTAAAAAGATTTCTAACGGATGTGAATTAGTACTTTTTGAAAAAATTAAAGGCGAACTTATATTATTATCAATCAATTGTACTACAAACATTCCTATCAAAACATAAAGGGTCGTAGGTAAGGTTTCTGTAGCAAAATCGGCACCAGTTCCAATGCTGCTAATCATAATTAGAATACTGGCTACAAAAGTGGCGATAATTGGACCAACATAAGGTACAATATTAAAAACAGCACATAATAGCGCAATGATTACTGCATTTTGAACTCCAAAGATTAGAAATACAATTAGATATAGAATGAAAATAATGAATAATTGTAATAATAACCCCAAGAAGTACTTGGAAAGCATTTCATTAATTTTTTCAACCGAATTTAGAACTTTTTCTTTTTGCTCAAGAGGCAAAATCTTTTTAAAAGCTGTTGCAAAAGCTATTCTTTCTTTGAGTAAGAAAAAGGAAATAAATAATACTGAGGCAAATCCCATTCCAATGTTTCCAATAGTACTTACGATATTATTTAAAAAATTAGGTATAAATTCAAAATTGGAAAAAGAAGTTAGATTTGAATTTTTTGCTATTTGCTGTAAATCAATGTTATGCGAACTCAAATAAAGAGTTACGTCATTTAATAATCGGTTATAATTGTTTTCGAGAGATTTAATATCTAAAAGCGATAAGTTTTCTCCTTGTGAAATAATCAACGGAACAAAAAGTAAAATGATTCCTGTGATTAAAAGAATTACCAATATTAATGTAGTAACAACAGCTAATGTATTTCTGAATTTTAGTTTTCTTTTTAAAAATAAAACGAATGGATATAATAAAAGGGTAAAAACAATAGAGACAATACAATAGACTATTACAGTTGAAATTTTATAAAAGAAAAATAACAAAAGTAAAATAGCAGTAATAATCCCTACAGCTCTTACAATTCCTAAACTTAATTCTTTTGAAGTCATTTGTTTTTCTTTTTGCTAAAATAAAAAAAACTCACCACATAATGGTGAGTTTTAGAAATTAACTCAAATGTTTCATTTGATTATGGCTGGGCAAATGAAAATCTAGCGCCACCAGAAGCAAAAATGGCTAACATTCTGCTTTTTTGACCGTTTGAGAACATGTACATTCCTGCATCGTCTGTATAGTCCATGTAATTCATTGTCATTTCTATTGGTGTTCCTGTACAAGTAGAGTAGTGTGGGAATACAGGCATTCCGTAATTAGCTGTATTGTGAGTAGGAGTATCGCTTACTAAATCGCTTCCGCAAGTAGTATCACCCCAAATATGTCTTAAGTTCATCCAATGTCCCACTTCATGAGTTGCTGTTCTTCCTTTATTAAAAGGAGCTGTAGCAGTACCAGTTGTTCCTAAATATCTAGAATCAATAACAACTCCATCAGTAGCAGATGAACCACCTGGAAATTGTGCATAACCTAAAATTCCACCACCTATAGTACAAACCCATAAGTTTAATTTAGTTGTTGGAGAAGTAGGGTTAATTCCACCTTGAGTTGATTTTTTCATGGCATCACGAGTTCCCCAAGATGTTTTAGTTGTTGATTTTCTGTAAACAGCATCTAACACAAAGGAAATTCCTACATTAGCTTTTACTCCTGAGAAAATAGTTGGAACTTGATTAAAATCACTATTTAATGCGTTAAAATCTTTGTTTAACACATCAATTTGAGATTGAATTTGTGTAAGTGAAATATTCTCAGCAGCTGTTCTGTACAGTACATTTACCACTACAGGAATTTCAATTTTTCCATTTACTAATCTTCCGTTTGTAATTGCATTTTGGGTAAATCTCTCAATTTCTTGCATTTTAGATGCTAATTCTGGATTTTCTCGAAGTTGTTGTTCAAGAACTTCATGAGAAGCACAACCTCTGTGATGTTTATGTGCTGTTGTTGCTGAATTTGTAGGTGTACTTGTTTCATCATTACTACATGAAACCAATAACAGTAAAGAAACTGCTGACAAAAGGATTTTTTTCATAATTAATACATTTTAGTTAGTTGATTTGGTTAAAAATGAAACGAAAAACTAAATGATTTAGTATAATGCTATTATTTCCTTACAGTAAATCAAAGTTTCTGTAAAAAGTGTTTAACATCTTTTATCGTTTCGAATGTGAACAAATCAAAATTAAAGCGTATGAAAAAATAAATTGCTGTAGATTTTCTGCAGTTTATGTTAAAATTTGAAAAAAAATCGAAAAAAATTAATGTTTAAAAGCGTAATTTAGAATATTAGCTCCCATTTTTAGCGCTTTTTCACGAACTGGAAAAGGATTGTTGTGAACTTCAGCATCTTCCCAACCATCACCTAAGTCGGTTTCATAAGTGTAAAGTAATACAATTCTACCTTCAATAAAAATTCCGAAAGCTTGAGGTTTTTGATTGTCGTGCTCGTGAATTTTAGGTAATCCGTTTGGGAAATTATAAGGTTCTTGGAATATAATATGATTAGAAGGTATTTCGGTTAACGGATTGTTTGGAAATATTTTTTTTATTTCTTTTCGAATGAATTCGTCCATTCCATAGTTGTCATCAATATGCAAAAAACCGCCAGAGGTAAGGTAGTTGCGAAGATTGATAACGTCATTTGGGCTAAAAACAACGTTTCCATGTCCAGTCATGTGTACAAACGGGTAGTTGAATATTTCGCTACTTCCTACATCAACCGTTGCTATTTTGGTATTGATTTTAGTGTTGATGTTTTGATTGCAAAATTTAGCCAAATTAGGTAAAGAAGTCGGATTTGCATACCAATCGCCACCGCCAGAATATTTGGCAACAGCAATTTCTTGGGTAAATCCCAAATTCCAAACAAATAATATAAAGACTAAAAATTTATTCATTTATTAATGCAATTGTATGACAAGCTATCAAAGCAGCGGTTTCTGTTCGCAATCTTGTGTTTCCCAAAGTTACAGGAATAAAATGATTTTCAATAGCTAAATTGATTTCTTTTGTAGAAAAATCGCCTTCAGGTCCAATTAAAATTGTGACTTTTTCGTCTTTCTTGACTTCATTTTTAAACGATTTTTTATCAGTTTCTTCGCAATGTGCTATGAATTTTTGCCCGTCAATATTTGATTTTATAAATTGTGAGAACGAAATGGGTTCGTTAATCTTTGGAATATAATAATGAAGCGATTGTTTCATAGCAGCCTGAATAATTTTTTCTGCTCTATCAATCTTATATATTTTTCTTTCAGAATGATCGCAAATGATTGGTGTTATTTCATGAATACCAATTTCAGTCGCTTTTTCTAAAAACCATTCCAATCGGTCGTTCATTTTAGTAGGAGCAATGGCAATATGTGTGTAAAATTTATCAGGTTCTTGAAAGGTTTCTTTTGTGATTTTAACTTCGCATTTTTTTTCAGAAGCTAAAATAATTTCAGATTCAAATAAAAATCCTAATCCATTAGTAATAAATATTTTATCACTTTCTTTTTTACGTAAAACTTTAACTATGTGTTTGCTTTCTTCTTTATCGAAAAAGAAAGTAATATCGCCTTGTTTAATATCGGAATTATAGAATAGTTGCATAAGATTTAAAATTCAATTCGTGCTTTAGAAGTTACACTAGCTTGACTGAAATTTTCTTCTAAGAAATTATAGTAACCTACAATTCCAATCATAGCCGCATTATCAGTTGTGTATTCGAATTTTGGAATGTAAGATTTCCAACCATATTTTTTTTCTGCTTCTTTCAATGTAGTTCGAATTCCAGAATTTGCAGAAACACCACCACCAATTGCAATTTGATTAATTCCAGTTTCAGCAACCGCTAATTTCAGTTTATCCATCAAAATATTAATAATAGTATGTTGGATGGAAGCACAAATATCGGTTTTGTTTTCTTCAATGAAATTTGGATTTTCTGCTACATTTTTTTGGATGAAATATAAAATTTGGGTTTTTAAGCCGCTGAAACTAAAATTCAAGCCATCTACTTTTGGTTTTGTAAATGGAAACGCTTTCGGATTTCCTTCTTGTGCAAATTTATCAATCAAAGGTCCGCCAGGATAGGGAAGTCCTAAAATCTTAGCCGATTTATCAAAAGCTTCGCCTACCGCATCATCAGTAGTTTCGCCAATAATTTCCAAATCAAAAAAACTATTCACTTTCACAATTTGGGTATGTCCGCCAGAAATCGTTAATGCCAAAAATGGGAAAGTTGGTTTATTGTAACCTTCTTCCTCAATAAAATGTGCTAAAATATGCGCTTTCATATGGTTCACTGCAACCAATGGAATATTTAAAGCCATACTCATTGATTTTGCAAAAGAACCACCTACTAAAAGCGAACCCATTAATCCAGGGCCTTGTGTAAAAGCAATGCAATTCAGGTCATTTTTGGTAATTCCTGCTTTTTTAATGGCAACATCAACTACTGGTACTATGTTTTGTTGGTGTGCTCTCGAAGCTAATTCGGGAACAACTCCACCATATTCTTCATGAATAGCTTGACGAGCTACAATATTTGATAAAACAACGTCGTTACAAAGTATGGCAGCCGAGGTATCATCGCATGAACTTTCGATTGCTAAAGTATATATTTTTCTTTCTGACATTTTAGGCATGAAATTTGAAATACGGATATTGTAATTATCTTACAAATTTCCTTATTTTTGTTGGGTTTAACACCAATTAGTTATTTTGAAGCAAATTTAAAACAAAAGAACGTATCAAAAAATTTAAAAAAATACTATTTCGCACCCTACTTGCAATTTTATTGCTATTCCTATTATTGGGGATTCTTTTGTCGTTGCCTTTCGTGCAAACTGCTTTAGGAAAATATGCTACCGATGAGCTCAATAGTTCATACAAAACAAATATTTCAATCGGAAAAATTGCAATTACTCCTTTTGGAAGTGTAAAACTTGGCGATGTTTTAGTTTTAGACCATCATAAAGATACGTTGTTTTATATTAAAAAGTTAAATACATCTATTTTAAGTTTCAAAAAAATTTATGATCCCGGACATCCTTATTTGAAAAATGTTGTGTTACATGGTATGGATGTTCGAATAATAAATTACAAAAATGAAGATTATACTAATTTAGATAAATTCATTGAAGCTTTTGATGATGGTTCGCCATCTTCAGGTAAATTTAGAATGAAAGCAAATAAAATGACGGTTTATAATAGTCGTTTTCGTTACATCGATCATAATTTGCAAACGCCAAAAATGTTAGATTTCACTCAGTTGAATGGTCAAATAGAAGATTTTTTTATAAAAGGAGCAAATGTTACTACTTACATAGACAGGTTATCTTTCAAAGATCACAGAGGATTAAAAGTTGATAATATAACAGCAGATTTTACCTATACCAAAAAGAACATTCTTTTAGAAGGCTTAGCCATGAAAACACCAGAGTCAGAAATGGTTGGAAGGGTTGAACTAAAATATAATCGAAAAGATTTTTCAGATTTTAACAATAAAGTAATTTTTGATGTTCAGTTTGATAAAGCGTCAATTGCGTCAAATGATTTGAATTATTTTTACAATGAGTTTGGTAAAAACAATGTTTTTTATGTAGATACGCATTTGATTGGAACACTTAATAATTTTACTACTCACAATTTAAAATTAGTCGATAAAAATCAATCGGAAATTATTGGATCAATTAATTTTAGAAATCTTTTTGGTAAAAACAATCAGGCTTTTTACATGAAAGGTAATTTCGACAGATTGACTTCTAGCTATCAAAGATTAAATGCTATTTTGCCTCGAATTTTAGGAAAAAACCTACCTTCAACTTTAGATAAATTAGGAACGGTAAATATCGTTGGTGGTGTTGAACTTACTCAAAAATATATCAATGCCGATGTTTATTTAGTTTCACAACTTGGAGAACTTGAAAGTAATCTTTCTATGCAAAATATTGATTTTATTGACAATGCTTTGTATAAAGGAACATTATCATTGAATAATTTTGATTTAGGAGCTTTATTAGGAAAAAAAGAAATAGGAAAAGCAACTGTTAATTTAGATGTTGATGGTAGAGGTTTTACACAAAAGTTATTAAACACTGCAATCAAAGGTAAAATTGATAAATTTTATTATAATGGATATAACTATCAAAACATCACGGTTGATGGTAGTATGAAAATGCCATATTATAAAGGATATTTTAATAGTAATGATCCTAATTTAAAAATGGATTTTGATGGTACAATTGATTTGAGTTTGAAAGCAAAAAATTACGATTTTAAAGCTCAAATTGACTACGCCGATTTGTATTTGCTAAAATTAGTAAAAACTGATTCCATCTCTATTTTTAAAGGGAATATTGACTTTAAAGCTTCTGGAAATACCATAGATGATTTGGCCGGAATATTACAAATCAATGATGTCTCATATCAAAACAGTAAAGATTTTTATTTCTTTGATGATTTTGAAGTTACATCTTCTTTTGATAATGAAAACGTCAGAACTATTGCTATTAATTCTCCTGATATCATCACGGGACAAATCGTAGGGAAATACAAAGTTAATCAGGTGCAAAAAATGGTAGAAAACGCTTTAGGAAGTTTGTATGCCAATTATTCGCCAAATAAATTAGAAAAAGGACAATTTCTAAATTTTGATTTCACTATTCACGATAAAATTGTAGAAGTTTTTCTTCCTCATATTAAGATTTCAGAAAATACATTTGCTAAAGGAAAAATTAATGGTGATGAAGGGAAATTCGTTTTTGATTTCAATTCACCAAATATCGTTGCGTATGAAAACACGATTGAGAATGTAAAAATTGATATTGATAATAAAAATCCTTTATACAACGCTTATATTACCGTAGATTCTATCAAGAATAACCAATACAAAATTGCTGATTTTAATTTAATCAATGTAACCTTAAATGATACTTTATTCGTTCGCTCAGAGTTTAAAGGCGGACCAAAGAGTGAAGATAGTTACGACTTGAACTTATATCATACTATCAATCAAGACAAACAATCTATTGTTGGATTTAAAAAATCAGAGATTAAATTTAAAGATTATGTTTGGTTTATTAATGAAGAAGAAACATTTGATAATAAAATTGTTTTTGATAAATATTTAAAAAACTTCAATTTTGAAAAGTTAACATTATCACATAACAATCAAAAGATTGACTTCTTTGGGACGATGCGCGATTCTACTTACAAAGACTTCAAACTTTCTTTCAACGATGTTGATTTAAATAAAGTAACTCCATCTATAGATAGCTTAACTTTTGGAGGTAAAGTAAATGGAAATATTACGTATAAGCAAGATAAGAATCGTTACGAACCTATATCAAACTTAACAATTGATAGTCTTAAAGTAAATAAATTTTTATTAGGTGATTTGAATTTTGAAATTGTAGGAAATGAAAATTTCAATCAGTTTAAAGTCAATTCACGATTAAAACAAGATGGACAAGATCATTTTTTCCTCAATGGAAATATAAATTTCGTTGGGGATCAATCTAGCTTAGATTTAGAAGCCGGTTTTGAAAAATTTAATCTAGCACCTTTTGGTTCTTTATTAGGAAGTGTTTTATCAGATGTAAGAGGAAATGCAACAGGCCGAACTACTATTGGAGGTTCGTTTACTAATCCCGAAATCGATGGGCGACTTTATCTAAATGATGCAGGAATGCGAGTTCCTTATTTGAATGTGGATTATGCTTTTGAGAAGAATGCAATTGTAGATTTAACAGAACATCAATTTAGTTTGCGAAAAATAGAGGTAACCGATACAAAATATAAAACTAAAGGAGTAATTGATGGAACTATCAGGCATCAAAATTTAGGAGATTGGCAACTCGATTTACATTTAATTTCGGATAATATTTTAGCATTAGATACTAAAGATTCAGATGAAGCCTATTATTACGGAACCGCTTTTATGAAAGGAAAAGCTAGTATTACGGGTTCAGTAGATGCCTTAAACATTGTAGTTTCGGGTGAATCTGAAAAAGGAACATCGATAAAAATACCTGTAAATGATGATGAAGATATAGGAAATAACTCTTTTATTAACTTTATGACGGTTGATGAATATAAAAAATCATTAACTGAAAAAATTGTCAGACAAAATCGCTATCAAGGAATAGAATTGGATTTCAATTTTGATATTGATACCGACGCCGAAATTGAAATTATCCTTGATAGAGAAACCGGTCATGCCATGAAAGGTAAAGGATATGGTTCCATGCAAATGAACATTAATACATTGGGAAGATTTGAAATGTATGGTGACTTCCAAATTCAAGAAGGGGAATACAATTTCAAATATGGAGGTATTATTGATAAAAAATTCCGTGTAGAAAAAGGCGGAACTATACGTTGGGATGGAGATCCATTAAATGCTGTATTAGATTTAAAAGCAACCTATAGAACTTTAGCAAATCCTGCTGTTTTAGTAGAAAGTGCTTCGTTTAATAAGAAAGTTGACACCAATGTTACCATTTTACTTAATGGAAATTTAAGTAATCCTCAACCTGATTTTAATATCGATTTCCCTACTGTAAGCTCAGTTTTAAAAAGTGAAATAGATTATAAGTTGCAAGATAAAGATGCTCGTCAAACACAAGCATTTGCTTTAATGGCTACAGGTTCTTTTGTAACAGCTGAATCTTCTGGAAATGCCGCTTATGGTTCATTAATTGAAGGAGCAAGTTCTATTATCAATAGTATATTTGCTGATGCAGATAGTAATGTACAATTTGGTGTGGGATATGATCAAGGAGATCGTATTAATGAAATTTCTGATAGGGTTGGGGTTACTATGAATACCCGAATAAACGACAGAATTTCTATAAATGGTAAAGTGGGAGTTCCTGTTGGAGGTGTAACGGAGTCGGTTATTGTGGGTAACCTAGAAGTTTTAATTCAAATTAATGAAGATGGTACGCTAAATGCTCATGTATTTAATCGTGAAAATGACATTAATTATGTAGGAGAAGGAATTGGATATACACAAGGTCTTGGGTTAACTTACAACGTTGAGTTCAATACCTTCAAAGAAATGATGCAAAAAATATTCAATACAAATAAAAAGAAAAAAGGCGCATCTAAATCTCAAGATGAGTTACCTGATTCTGAATTTCCACCAGAATTCATAGAGTTTATTAATCAGAGAAAGGCTAAATCTACAGAAGCTGTAAAAGAAGACCCAGTAAAAGTCCCAGAAATCGATTAATTATTGTTTTTTTAAAAGAAAAATCAAAAAGTTATTAACGAAAACGTTTGAATTTGCAGTTATTCTTAAATAGTTTGCAACAAATGCTGTTTTTTTATTTTTCGTTTTATAACTTTACATAAACAAACAAAAAATATGACTGTTACGATTAAAAAAATAGGTGTTTTAACTTCTGGAGGTGATTCTCCTGGTATGAATGCTGCCATTCGTTCTGTAGTTCGTACTTGTGCTTATTACAATATAGAATGTATTGGAATTTACCGTGGCTACCAAGGAATGATTGAAGGAGATTTTAAAGAAATGGGAGCACGTTCAGTTCACAATATAGTAAATAAAGGAGGAACTATTTTAAAATCGGCTCGTTCTAAAGATTTTATGACAGTTGAAGGAAGAAAACGAGCTTATGAAAACCTTAAAGAAGCTAAAGTTGATGCTTTAGTAGTAATTGGTGGTGATGGTTCATTTACTGGAGCCGAAGTTTTCAACAAAGAATATGGTTTTCCAGTTATGGGAATACCAGGAACCATTGATAATGATATTTTTGGAACAAGTCATACCTTAGGATATGATACGGCTTTAAATACTGTAGTGGAGGCAATAGATAAAATTAGAGATACAGCAAGTTCGCATAACCGATTATTCTTCGTAGAGGTAATGGGAAGAGATGCAGGTCATATCGCATTAAATACAGGAATAGGAGCAGGAGCAGAAGAAATATTAATTCCTGAAGAAGATTTAGGTTTAGACCGATTGTTAGAATCTTTGAGAAGAAGTAAACTTTCTGGAAAATCTTCTAGTATTGTGGTAATTGCAGAAGGGGATAAAATAGGTAAAAATGTATTTGAATTAAAAGACTACGTTGAAGAAAATATGCCCGAATATGATGTTCGTGTTTCGGTCTTAGGTCATATGCAACGTGGCGGTTCTCCTTCTTGCTTTGATCGCGTATTAGCTTCTAGATTAGGAGTAAAAGCAGTGGAATCATTACTTGAAGGTAAATCTAATTTTATGGTTGGACTTCTTAATGATAAAGTACATTTAACACCTTTAGAACAAGCAATAAAAGGACATTCAGAAATAGATAAAGAGTTACTTCGTGTTTCTGATATAATGTCCATATAATCAGAATTTTAATAATTTTTTTCATGGCTTTCAAATAAGAGCCAAAGGGAATCTTGTCTTAAAATCAAAAATAAAAACGATTTACAACAATAAAAAAATAAAGAAAATGTCAAAAGTAAAATTAGGAATTAACGGTTTTGGAAGAATAGGAAGAATCGTATTCAGAGAAACTTTCAATAGAGATAATGTAGAAGTAGTTGCTATCAACGATTTATTGGATGTTGAACATTTAGCTTACTTATTAAAATATGATTCAGTACATGGTCGTTTTAACGGTAAAGTAGAAGTTAAAGAAGGTAAATTATTTGTAAATGACAAGTTTATTCGTGTAACAGCAGAAAGAGATCCCAAATTAATTAAATGGGATGATGCAACTGTTGATGTAGATGTTGTAGCAGAATGTACGGGAATTTTTACCACTTTAGAAACTGCTCAAGCACATATTGATGGTGGTGCAAAAAAAGTAGTTATTTCGGCTCCTTCTGCTGATGCACCTATGTTTGTAATGGGTGTAAATCATACCGAAGTGAAAGCAACTGATACTATCGTTTCTAATGCTTCATGTACAACAAACTGTTTAGCGCCATTAGCTAAAGTAATTCACGATAATTTCGGAATTGTTGAAGGATTAATGACAACCGTTCACGCTTCAACGGCAACGCAAATGGTAGCTGACGGACCTTCTAAAAAAGATTGGAGAGGCGGACGTGCTGCTAGTGTAAACATTATTCCATCATCAACGGGTGCTGCAAAAGCAGTAGGAAAAGTAATACCATCATTAAACGGTAAACTTACTGGAATGTCATTCCGTGTCCCTACAGTTGATGTTTCGGTAGTAGATTTAACTGTTAAATTAGCCAAAGAAACTACTTACGAGGAAATTATGAAAGTTTTAAAAGCGGCTTCTGAAAACGAAATGAAAGGGATTTTAGGTTTTACAGAAGACGATGTAGTATCTCAAGATTTTGTAGGCGATTCAAGAACTTCAGTTGTAGATGCTAAAGCGGGTATAGGATTGAATTCTACTTTCTTTAAATTAGTCTCTTGGTACGATAATGAGTATGGATATTCGAGTAAATTAATTGATTTATCTGTTCATATTGCAAAATTATAATTCTTTAAAAAGAATATAGAATTCAGACAAAGAATATAGATTTATTCGTTATTTTCGTCTTTTTTCTATATTCTATTTTTTATATTCTAAAAATTATGAAATTATTAGTTGACAGTGGTTCTACTAAAGCCGATTGGATTGCAATTGACGATAACGGAAAAGTAATTTTCACTACTCAAACCTTAGGATTAAATCCTGAAGTACTGGATAAAGAAGAAATCATCAATCGTTTAGATGATAAGTTTGATATTTCTCACAATAAAGACAAAGCTACTCATTTGTTTTTCTACGGAGCCGGTTGTGGAACCGATAGAATGAAAGACTTTTTAACATTAGTATTTCAAAATTATTTTAAAAATGCTGCCGTAGTTGTTCATGAAGATACTTATGCAGCGGTGTATGCCACTACTCCAAAAGATGAAGAAGCAATTGTTTGTATATTAGGAACAGGTTCTAACTGTAGTTATTTTGATGGAAAAGTATTGCACCAAAAAGTGCAATCGTTAGGATATATTGCAATGGATGATTGTTCTGGAAATCGTTTTGGACGTCATTTAATTAGAGGATATTACTTTAATAAAATGCCAAAAGAACTAGCATTAGAATTTGAAGAAGAATATAATGTTGATGCCGATTATATCAAACACAATTTATACAAAGAGCCTAATCCTAATGCTTATTTAGCGACTTTTGCTAAATTTTTAATTAAACATAAAGATACAGCATTTTGTCAAAAGTTCATCAATAGAGAAATGGAAGCTTTTGTAGAGAACTACATTGAACAATTTGAAAATTGCAAAGAAGTTCCTGTTCATTTTGTAGGGTCTATAGCTTTTTACTTGAAAGAGGAATTAACCGAAGTGCTAAAAAAGCATGGAATTACAATAGGAAATGTGTTGCGAAGACCGATTGATGGATTAATTGCGTATCACATTTTAAACAAATAATAAAAAATAAATTTAAAGTGGAGAAAATCTCAAATCGTTCTAAATGTATTTGGGATTTTTTCTTTTTATCTTTGTAAGGAAATCATTTAGTTATGGAAATAGCCATTATAGCACACGACGGTAAAAAAGCTGATATGGTGCAGTTTTTAAATAAGAACAAAACCATTTTATCGAAAGAAAAAATAAAAATTATAGCCACTGGAACTACCGGCGGAAGGGCAGAAGCCGCGGGTTTTAAAGTAAAGAAAATGCTTTCCGGTCCACTAGGTGGCGATGCTCAAATTGCAGCACGTGTAGCCGAAGGAAAAACAAAAATGGTAATCTTCTTCAAAGATCCAAATTCAAGTCACGCACATGAAGCAGATATCAATATGCTTATTCGTATTTGCGATGTACACAATATACCGTTAGCCACTAATGAAGCTACTGCTCAGTTGTTGTTATTGGGGTTGGATGAAGTTTAATGTTTTAAGACCATACAACGGTTAGCATAAAGACTAATCTATAACAGATAGGCTAATTATGATTTTTTCAAAGGATAACCAATCACAAGACATTGAGATAAATTCGGTTATAAAACGTTTTCTATTTTCCGTTTTAATTTTTTGTTGCATGACATCACAATTATCCCACAAACGCCTTCATTTCCAAATAAAACAACACTTTTATAATCATCAAGTTTTTTTATTTCAGTTATATTGTCTTCTTTGATATATTTCATTATTTGCGTTAATTTTGGGTTTTGAAGTAAGTCGATTTCATAATATTTATCATTATGCTCTATCAAAAATAAAATTTTACAGATATGTTTTTCTGGATCCCTTGGATTATCTAGAATTATTCTTTTCTTATAATTATAAAAAAGAGTATCTGATATAATTTTATTTTTAATTTGAATAATTTTTTCAGAGTTTGATTTTAAATTATTAAACTTTTCTATCCATATTTTGCTATCAATTTGTTTTGGATAAGGTTTCTCAATTTTTTGAGCACATAAATTTATTGAAATAAAAAGAAGGATTATAGTTGTTTTCATAAAGTTTTTTGAATGTTTCAACTTGTTTATATTGTACTACAAATGTTCTCTTAAACACAAATAATGTTATGTCTGTACTATAAATTATCTTTCTCAAAATAAGGAAGAATGACTCAATTTGAAATTTATTTAATAAAATAATCCCCACAAAATTGTGAGGATTCAAATTATAAAGTCTAACAAACTTATTTTACTGCTATCATTGAAATTTCGATATTTACATTTTTTGGCAAACAAGCTACTTCTACTGTTTCTCTTGCTGGAGCTGTGGCTTCGTCGAAATAGCTTCCATAAACTGCGTTAATTCTAGCAAAATCACCCATATTCATAATGAAGATGGTGGTTTTAATTACATTCTCGAATGTCATATCGGCCGCTGCTAAAACAGCTTTCATATTTTCCATTACCTGTTTGGTTTCGGTTTCAATATCGTCTAAAACCAATTCCATTGTAGCTGGATTTAGTGCAATTTGTCCAGAAGTGTATAAAGTGTTGCCTACTAAAACTGCTTGGTTGTAAGGACCAATAGGAGCAGGTGCTTTGTCGGTATAAATGATTTTTTTCATAATGAATAATTACTATTATCTAAAAACACGATCAGGTAGCTGACGTTTTTCGTATTTAATATCACTAAATATAGATGATGAAATTCCGATAAAGAATCCCCAGTAGGTATTAGTACCAAATGGCACCCAGTTAAAACTCATTCTCCAGCTTTCTAAATCACGTTCAAATCGCAACTGTGTGAAAGTAACTCCTTTTTGTTTAAAATCGTATCCCGAAGAAAATCCAACTTTCCATCTTGGAGCTAATTCAATATTACCTGAAGCCATTAAAGAATGCGATTGGATTTCATTTTGTCTGTTAGTGTTGTTGTAGGTAACAGAGTAAGCCAATCGTAAATCCCAAGGAATTTTATAACTATACCATTCTAAATTTTTATTATTCTCTTCTTTATCTTTATCAAATAAACTTTGTCTAGAATCACTCAAGTCAACAGATCTTCCAAATAAATCATCGCCAGTTCCTCCATTTTGTAAGTTTTGTTGCGATTCTCTAGACTTTTTCTCGGTGTCTTTACTAGAAAAATTATAGTTAATTGTCATGTTAGCTCTCGGCATACGTAACAGACTTCCACCATTATCAATATTTAATTTATCTATTCTTCTTCCAGCATTATCAATAGCAAATGCATCTAGAGTAGCTGCAAAGTTAATATTCATCTTCTGTTTCAAAAGTTGTGTACCTCCCGAAACTGAAATATCAGACCATTTTAGTGAATCAGCAGCAATGTCATATCCAATAGCAAAATTCAAATTGTTTAATAGCATTACTTTTTTAGTTTCCCCTTTTTTACTTTCTTCATCTCTAACTTTTGCTTCAAAAGTATTACTCAATGAAAAACTCATTCTGTTTGAAAAACTTTTAGAAGGTGAACCAAAAAGTCCATTTTCAAATTTGGTATAGTCGCCAAAATTAATTCCTGTAGCATCTAATGCATATTTTTCAAAATATTGATCAAAACTAGGAGTATAGCCATAACCAATATTTGGACGCATTACATGACGAATTGCTTGAATTTTTTTGTCTTCTCCAAAATTAAAAGTTCCATAGATAGTGGTTCCAATACCAGCAGTGAAATTATAAGTTCTAAAAGCTTCAAAACCATTAACATCTTTTGTGATCACTCTATTTTCAATTGGGCTATATCTTTTTTCAATGGTGTTCATTACCCATGTTTCATTGAATGCAGTACCAGCACTTACGCTAAAATATTTGAATATTTTAAAATTAGTATTAATAGGAATAGAGTGTTGAAAACCAGTTCGTGCATCTCTGAACATCTGAGAAGTAAAAAATAAAGAATCATTTGTTTTAATTCTATTTTCACCTCTTAAATTATATTGCAAATTGATATTTTTTATCAAACCTTTTTTTACTCCATCTTTTGGCGCAAAAGGGAAAATACGATCAACACTTGCTTGAAATGTTGGTAATGTCATATCAATTTGTCTCGTATTCGTATTTTGAGAATGAGTAGCCGAAACCGACATGTTTACTTGTGGCACACTTCTAAAAGTTTTGGAATAAGAAACAGATGAACTTAAGTTGTTATTTAAACTTGAACCCACATTATTCATATTAACTGATTGCCTAAAATATTGGCTACTACCTAAGTTTACAGAAGCTGAAAATCTCGAATCTACAGCCGCTTTTGGATCTTGTGCGTGCGACCATTGGATGTTATATTGTTTCGATCTTATATAATCAGGAAATCCTTTTTCACTTTGAATGTTGTTTTCAAAACGGAAATTCATTCTTCCATTAAACTTATATCTTTTTGAATAACTACTTTCAGCCCTTAATCCATAACTACCATTAGTGTAATAATCACCTAAAACAGCTAAATCATAATAATCACTCAGAGCAAAATAATAACCTCCATTTTGTAGAAAATATCCTTGTCTATTATTTTGCCCAGGAGTTGGCATAATGAATCCCGAAACACTTTTTTCTGACATTGGAAAATAAGCAAATGGTAAACCAATAGGCGTTGGAACATCCATAATCACCATATTTGTTAAGCCAGCAACTACTTTTTTCTTAGGAACAAATTTTACTTTTCTAACTAAAAAGTAATATTCGGGGTCATCAATATTTTTTGAAGTTGTCATACGGGCATTCTTCATAAAATAAACCGAATCATTCTCCTTTTTTGAAATTTCAGCTTTTATATAAAGTTCTCCCTGGGTCGTTCTGGAGTTCCAAACTTTTGCTCGTTTGGATTTGGTATGAAAGATAATTGAATCTGGTTCAATTACATTTTGTCCTTGTTTGAAGACTGGGCGTTGGATATAGTTTCCAGCAGTATCTTTTAATCTACCTGCATAAACTAAGTTTTTTTCGTAGTCTAAAATTATTTTACCAGCTTTTAGTTCAAAGTCAGTGTAGTATATTTCAGCTTCGTCATAAAGGGTAACCGTTTTTTTCTTTTGGTCTAGTTTTTCATACTGCTTGGCTTTCATATTAACAACGCCTTCAAGAAATGGTTTTTTCTTTTTGGTGGTATCAATTTTAGTAGAATCTTTAACTTTTTCAATATCAGATTTAGTTAAAGTTATAGTATTTGGAATGGGATTTTCTTGTGAAAAAGTAGAAGTGGTTCCTAATGTTAGAAAAATTACTGAAAAAACGATATGAAATAACTTTGTATGCAATGCTTTTAATAGTATTTTTGTAAAAATTTGGCTCACTTTTTGAAGTGTCAAACTTACATATATTTTTTTGCAAAAATAATGTTTTAATAAAATTATAACTTATAATAATGACCAATTGTTTTATGCCATCTAAAAAAAATACTAAAAAGCTGTTTTTAATGCTTTTACTTTTCACTTTCACCTTTGGATTTACTCAAAGTAATACCAAATTTAAAGTAGTTTTAGATGCAGGTCACGGTGGAAATGATCCAGGAGCTGTAAAAAATGGTGTTCAAGAGAAAGATGTGGCGCTTGATGTTGTGCTAAATGTTGGTAAAATATTAGAAAAAAATAAAGATATTGAAGTAATTTATACCCGAAAAACAGATGTTTTTATAGAACTAAGAGAACGAGCAAATATTGCGAATAAAGCGAAGGCAAATTTGTTTATTTCTGTTCATTGCAACTCGGTTAAAACTGGAAATCCTATAGGTGCAATGACGCTTGTTATGGGAATGTCAAGAACTGGAACCAATTTAGAAATAGCAAAAACGGAAAATGCTGTAATCTTTCAAGAAACCGACTATAAAACAAAATATAAAGGTTTTGATCCTAATAATCCAGAAACCTTAATCGGTTTAAAAATTATGCAAGAAGAGTCGTTGTTGCAAAGTATAGAATTAGCCACTTTAATACAAAATCAATTTCGCGATGAATTAAAAAGAAAAGATAAAGGTGTACATCAGCAACCCCTTTGGGTTTTAGATGCTACAGTAATGCCAGGAGTTTTAATTGAGTTAGGTTTTCTTTCCCATCCTGATGAAGCTAAATATCTTAGTTCAGATA
This sequence comes from Flavobacterium sp., assembly GCF_036782315.1. Classification (GTDB taxonomy): domain Bacteria; phylum Bacteroidota; class Bacteroidia; order Flavobacteriales; family Flavobacteriaceae; genus Flavobacterium. The sequence goes on along the minus strand of NZ_DAIPZK010000004.1, from coordinate 20,839 downwards.
AAGGAAAAGAAGAAATGTCACAATCCATTTCAGAGGCAATTATTACTTACAAGAATAATTTTTTTAGTGTTAACGATGTAGTTGAAGTAGAAACTATTGTGTCAACTAAAACATCAAATACATCAAAATCGAATTCTACTTCAAATAAAAATAGTTACGAAAAAAACACTTCCAAATCAAACAAAACATATTATAAGGTGCAAATTTCTGCTGGAAGTAAAAAGTTAGACACTAAGCCTTCCAATTTTAAAGGTTTAAAAGGAATAACTTTTGAAAAGGAAAAAAACATCTATAAGTATTTTTATGGAGAAGAAACCGATTATGATGCTTGTAAGAAAAAATTAGAAGAAGCAAAGAAAAAAGGATATACTTCGGCTTATATAGTAACATTTACTAATTAATAAAAATGGCATATGTTTAAGAAAATTGTTTTAGTTGCTATTGTAATGCACTTTTTTTCGGGATACAGTCAAAATCAAAAATTCAAAGTAGTTTTAGATGCGGGTCATGGTGGAAAAGATTATGGTGCTGTATATCATGGAAATATTGAAAAAAATATTGCTTTAAAAACGGTTTTAAAAGTGGGGGCTATTTTAGAAAAAGACCCACAAATTGATGTAATTTACACTCGTAAATCGGATGTGTTTATCGAATTACAACAACGGGCAAATATTGCCAACAAGTCTAAAGGAAGCATATTTGTTTCCATGCATTGTAATGCAAATAAAAATCAAGCTGCCTCGGGTAATGAAACTTATGTAATGGGTATTACGCGTAACGCATCTAACTTAGAAGTAGCAAAAAACGAAAATGAGGTAGTTACTTTAGAAACCGATTATAAGATTAAATATGATGGTTTTGATCCTAATTCACCTGAATCTGTCATTGGAATTTCCATTCTTCAAGAAGAACACTTAGATCAAAGTATTGAGTTAGCAGGAAGAGTTCAAGAATTTTTCACCAAAAAAACCGATAATAAAAATAGAGGTGTAAAACAAGCTGGATTCCTAGTATTACGTCAAATTACCATGCCCAGAGTCTTAATTGAAATGGGATTTGTTTCAAATAAAGAAGAAGGAGAGTTTTTAAATTCAGAAGAAGGGCAAGACAAATTAGCTGAGGCTATAGCTGGAGCCATAATGGATTATAAAAATGAATTTTTTAATCCTTCTAACAATGGTAATGATAAAATCGACTCTAAAGTTATTGATAAAAAAGAAGATGTAATTGTAAAAGATATTCCAAAAAAAGAATCACCAAATAAACCAATTGAAAAGTCTAATGATAAAGTTTCAGATAAAGGAATTGTATTTAAAATCCAAATTTCTGCAAGCACAAAAGAATTAGCCACAACACCATCTAATTTTAAAGGTTTAAGTCCAATATCAATGGAAGCTAATGGAAGTTTGTACAAATATTTTTATGCATCAGAAAAAAATTATGACACAGCTAAACAAAAATTAGAAGAAGCAAAGCAAAAAGGATATAACACAGCATTCATTGTTGCTTATAAAGATGGAATAAAAATAAGGATTACCGATGCCATAAAATAAAATAAAAGTTTATTTTTGTTAAAAATTATTACGCTTTGAAACTAACTAGAGAAATCAAAACCGCAATCCTTGTTATTACATCAATATTCTTATTTATTTGGGGATATAATTTTTTAAAAGGGAAAGACTTATTCGATAACGGAACAAGAGTTTATGTTATTTACGATAATGTAGCAGGACTTGTAAATTCAGCTCCTGTTACCTTAAACGGATTAGCGATTGGTAAAGTAAACTCTATTACTATCCAACCTGATGGTAAACTTTTAGTAGAAATGCAAATTACTACTGATTTTCCAATTGCAAAATCGAGTATTGCTGAAATCTATGATTCTGGTTTAGTGGGAGGAAGACAAATTGCTATTAAACCTAATTTTCAAGATAAAGATTATATTAAAGATGGTGATTATTTAAAAGCAAGTAGTAAATTAGGAATTACAGATGCTTTAGCGCAACAATTAGAACCGCTTCAATATAAAGTTCAAAAATTGTTAGATAATGCTGACGTTTTATTTACAAATGTCAATGATATTTTAGATGAAAAAACGAAACAAAATCTAAAAAATAGTATTTCTGAACTTAATGAAACTCTTGCTGAATTTAGTGAAATATCAAAAAACATCAACGGTTTAGTTGCAGATAATAAATCAAAATTAAATTCAACATTAACAAATCTTGATAAAACCTCTGCAAATTTTTCTAAAATGTCAGATTCACTTGCAAAGGCTAATTTGGGTCAAACGGTTAAAAATTTAGAAAAAACATTAGCTAGTGTTGATAAAATAATGGTTGACATTGAAAAAGGGAAAGGAACAATGGGTAAATTAATGAAAGATGATGCCATGTACAATAATTTTACTAAAACGTCAAAAGAGTTAGAGTTGTTATTGCAAGATTTACGCTTACATCCTACACGCTATGTAAATGTTTCCCTTTTTGGTAAGAAGAACAAACCTTATGTAGCGCCAGTTAACGATACAATTAAAAAGTAAATTTTATACAATGAGTTTTTTAGATAATATTTTATTCGCATTGCTTTTAGCAGCTGGTATAGGTTATTTTACTATCAATGTAAAAAAACTAATCCGCAATATAAAATTAGGACATGATGTAAATCGTAGTGATAATGCTTCAGAACGATGGAAGAATATGACTATGGTTGCTTTAGGTCAATCTAAAATGGTAAAGCGTCCAATTGCTGGATTTTTACACATTATAGTTTATGTTGGATTCGTAATTATCAATATCGAAGTAATTGAAATTATTATTGATGGACTTTTCGGAACACACCGTGTTTTATCATTCATGGGCGGATTTTACGATGCATTAATAGGTTCTTTTGAAATATTAGCATTTTTAGTTCTTATCACTGTAATTATCTTTTGGATAAGAAGAAATGTAACTAAGTTACGTCGTTTTGCTAGTTCAGACTTAGATGGAAAACCAAGAAATGACGCTAATTACATTTTATATTTTGAAATGATATTGATGACGTTGTTTTTAGTAATGAATGCAGCGGATTTACATTTACAAAATTTAGGAATTGGACATTATAATCAAGCTGGAAGTTTTCCAATTTCTCAATTTATAGCACCTATGTTTAATGGGATGAATGAAGGTTCAGTTGTAATTATTGAAAGAGCTGCTTGGTGGTTACATATTGCAGGAATTTTAGTTTTCTTAAACTATTTATACTTCTCTAAACACTTACATATTTTACTTGCTTTTCCTAATACTTATTTTGCCGATTTAAACCCAAAAGGAAAATTTGATAATTTACAAAGCGTTACTAATGAAGTAAAACTAATGATGGATCCAAATGCAGATCCGTTTGCTGCCCCAGCAAATCCTGATGCTGTTCCGGCTAAGTTTGGAGCTTCAGATGTTCAAGATTTAAATTGGGTACAATTATTAAATGCTTATAGTTGTACAGAATGTGGTCGTTGTACTTCTGCTTGTCCGGCTAACCAAACAGGTAAAAAATTATCACCTCGTAAGATTATGATGGATACTCGTGATCGTTTAGAGGAAGTAGGAAGAAATATCGATTTAAATAAAGGTGTTTTTGTTGATGATGGTAAATCTCTATTAAACGATTACATCACACCAGAAGAACTATGGGCTTGTACCACTTGTAATGCATGTGTAGAAGAATGTCCTATTAATATCAGTCCGTTGTCTATTATTATCGATATGCGTCGTTATTTAGTTATGGAGCAAAGTGCGGCTCCAATGGAATTAAACAATATGATGAGTAATATTGAGAACAATGGTGCACCTTGGCCTTATAATCAAATGGATCGTTTAAATTGGGTTAACGAATAATTATACATTAACTATCTTAAATAGTATATAATATGTCAGAAAATTTAATTGTACCAACAATGGCCCAAATGATGGCCGAAGGAAAACAACCTGAAATTTTATTTTGGGTAGGTTCTGCTGGTAGTTTCGATGACAGAGCAAAAAAAATCACAAGAGCTTTCGTTAAAATTTTAAATAAAGCAAATGTAAATTTCGCTGTTTTAGGAACAGAAGAAAGTTGTACTGGAGATGTAGCAAAAAGAGCTGGAAATGAATTTTTATTTCAAATGCAAGCCTTAATGAATATTGAATTACTTAATGCTTACGAAGTAAAAAAGATTGTTACCTGTGATCCTCATTCGTTTAATTGTTTAAAAAATGAGTATCCAAGTTTGGGTGGAAATTATGAAGTTGTACATCACACACAATTTATTCAACAGCTTTTAAAAGAAGGTCGAATTGATTTTAATAAAGATACATATAAAGGAAGTCGTATTACATTTCACGACCCATGTTATTTAGGTAGAGCTAATAATGAATATCAAGCTCCAAGAGAAATACTATCTCAAACAAATGCTGATGTTGTTGAAATGAAAAGAAGTAAAAGTTCAGCTTTATGTTGCGGAGCGGGTGGAGCTCAAATGTTTAAAGAGCCTGAAAAAGGTAATATGGATATTAATGTTTTACGAACACAAGATGCTCTTGAAACTACTCCAAATATAATTGCAACTGGATGTCCATATTGTAATACAATGATGACTGATGGAATAAAATTTGCACACAAAGAAAATGAAGTAAAAGTGTTAGATATTGCTGAAATAATTGCTAACGCTCAAAATTTATAAAATGAAAAAAATCCTAATACTATTAGTTCTTGTTGGAAACATAACTTTTGCACAAAAACTAACTAAAGAACAATTGGCAGATAAATTAGCAGATAAAGCTTGTGCTTGTGCCACAAAACAAGAAATTACAAAAGATAATTTTGAGCTAACCATAGGAATTTGTTTACTTGAAGGTATTAATGCCTACGAGAAAGATGTTGAGAAACATTATGGTAAAGATGTAATTTCTAACGACAAGAAAATGGAAGAATTAGGTTATGATGTGGGTAAAAAAATGGGAATGAAATGTCCAACCGTTTTTAAATTCATGTTAGAAGAGGAAGACCAATCGGTAACTAATGAACTTACCCTTTCAGGAAAAGTTTATGATATCAAATTTGAACAATTTTTAACTTTTATAGTAAAAGAAGAATCAGGTAAAATCAATCAATTTATTTTATTAAGTTATTTTGATAATGCATTCTTATTGACAGATAAAGTTTTAAAAACAGCTGACAATATTGAAGTTACTTATTATGAAATGGAATTGTTTGATGCCAAATTAGGTAAATTTGTATCGTATAAAATTGTTACGGATATTATAAAAAAATAATCATGTTTGTACCCTTTGATACCTTACCAGAAGAATCTAAAATTTGGATTTATCAATCTAATAGAAAATTTTCAGATGAAGAAATTCATGAAATTGAAAATGAATTGACTTCTTTTTTAGAGAATTGGACTTCGCACGGACAACATTTAGAAGCTTCTTTTGTTACTCGCTATAATCGCTTTATTATAATTGCTGTAAATCAAGAAGTTCAAGCTGCTACAGGGTGTTCTATTGACGCTTCGGTTCAGTTTATTCAAAACTTAGAGCAAAAATATAATGTAGATTTATTAGATAAAATGAACGTTACTTTTAAAGTTGGCGATCATGTTGCTTTTAAACCACTTATCGAATTTAAAAAAATGGCCAAGGAAAAAGCGGTTTCAGAAAATACAATCGTATTTAATAATCTACTAAATACAGTTGGTGAATGGCAAGATTTCTGGGAAGTTCCAGCAAGTGAAAGTTGGCATAGTAGATTTTTTTAAAATTACTTTTCAAAATATCCTATGGATAGCGATATATTTTTATTAAACATTTCTGGGCAAGATAAACCTGGATTAACTTCATCTTTAACTGCAGTTTTAGCTGAATATGATGCTAATGTTCTCGATATTGGTCAGGCTAATATTCATGATACACTTTCTTTAGGAATTTTGTTCCAAATTAAATCGGGTAAAAAATCAGCTGCCGTTTTAAAAGATATTTTATTCAAATCTTATGAATTAGGTATTAAAGCAAAATTTAAACCAATTGCTCTCGAGGATTACGAAAAATGGGTAAAACTTCAAGGTAAAGATCGCTACATTGTAACCCTTTTAGGAGAAAAATTAACAGCCGAACAAATTTCTCAAGTTACCAAAGTTATTTCTGAAAAGAATTTAAATATTGATGCTATCAAACGTTTAACGGGTAGAGTTTCATTGGTAAAAGAAGATGATTATCCTAGATCATCTATTCAATTATCAATTCGAGGTGCTATACATAATAAATCTGAATTTACTGAAAAATTCATGGCCATATCATCTGAGTTAAATCTAGATATTGCTTTCCAAGAAGATAATATTTTTAGAAGAAACAGACGTTTAGTTTGTTTTGATATGGATTCTACTTTAATTCAAACTGAAGTAATTGATGAATTGGCTGAATTGGCTGGTGTTGGCGAACAAGTTAAAGCTATAACCGAATCTGCCATGCAAGGTGAGATTGATTTTCAGGAAAGCTTTAAACAAAGAATGCAACTTTTGAAAGGATTAAAAGAAGAAGTTTTGGAAGAAGTTGCAATAAATTTACCAATTACAAAAGGTGCAAAAAGATTAATTGACACTTTAAAATCATATGGTTTTAAAACAGCAATTCTATCGGGTGGATTTACTTATTTTGGAAAATATCTGCAAAAGGAATTGGGAATCGATTATGTTTATGCTAATGAACTTGAAATCAAAGATGGTGTTCTAACTGGAGGTTATATCGGTGAAATTGTAGATGGTAATAAAAAAGCCGAATATCTAAAGGAAATTGCACTTAAAGAAAGTATTGATATTAATCAAACTATCGCTGTAGGTGATGGTGCTAATGATTTACCGATGTTGAACTTAGCAGGTTTAGGTATTGCTTTTCACGCAAAACCCAAAGTAAAAGACAATGCTCAAAGTTCAATTTCAAGTATTGGTTTAGATGGAATTTTGTATTTATTGGGTTATCATGATCGCCACATCGATTTGATAGATTAATTTTTTCAAATTTCGTTTATAAAAACATTTTTTTAGTTAACAACTTTCTTCATAAAATAAATATAAATTGCTTTATTATAATCATAAGTTATAGTAATTTGGCACAGATTTAGTACGTTGTTAAAAAATCAAAAATTATTTTATGCAAAGAGTTCTCGCCCTACTGTTTTCGGTAGTTTTCATACATATATCATATTCACAAAATAAAACTAAACCTGTTTTAACAGCTAAAAAAGTTGTGTCACAACAGGTTTGGGTTGATAGTATTTATAATCAATTTACCTTCGAGGAAAAAGTAGGGCAGTTGTTTATGGTTGCTGCATACTCAAACAAAGACGAAGCGCACAATAAATCTATTGATAAATTAGTTGAAGAATATAAAATTGGAGGATTAATTTTCTTTCAAGGCGGACCAGTACGTCAGGCAAAATTGACAAATCGATATCAAGCAAAAGCAAAAGTACCATTGTTCATAGGTATTGATGCTGAATGGGGTTTAAGTATGCGATTAGATTCTACTTATCGTTATCCTTGGAACATGACATTAGGAGCTGTTCAGGATATGAAATTGATTGAAAAAGCCGGAAATCAAATGGCAAAACAATCAAAAAGAATGGGAATTCATTTCAATTTTGCCCCTGTTGTTGATATCAATACAAATCCTAAAAATCCAATCATAGGTAATCGTTCTTTTGGTGAAACAAAAGAAAATGTAACTGCTCGAGCCATTGCTTTAATGAAAGGGTTACAAGACGAAGGCGTTTACGCTACCGCTAAACATTTTCCAGGTCATGGTGATACTTCAACCGATTCGCATCATACGTTGCCCGTAGTTAATTTTGACAAAAATCGTTTGAATGAGGTTGAATTATTTCCTTATAAAGAATTGATTAAAAATGGTCTAGCTAGTGTAATGGTAGCTCATTTGAATGTGCCAAGTATTGAACCAAGAGCGAATTATCCAACGTCGATTTCCTATCCAGTTGTTACTGATATCTTAAAAAAAGAGTTGCAATTTGAAGGATTAATTTTTACCGATGCCTTAAATATGAAGGGCGCAAGTAATTTCAAAAAACCTGGCGATATTGATTTAGAAGCTTTTTTGGCTGGAAATGATGTGTTACTATTTGCTGAAAATGTTCCTGTTGCTATTAAAAAATTCAAAGAAGCTTATGATGCAGGAATCATTACAGAAGAACGTTTGATGTATTCGGTAAAAAAGATTTTAGCCTTTAAATTCAAAGCAAACCTGAACAACTATCAACCTATTGTTTTAGATAATTTATATAAAGATTTGAATGCGGTTGAATTTGAAGCTTTAAATTATAAATTATATGAAAATGCGGTAACAGTAGTTAAAAACAATAACAAATTAGTTCCGGTTCGTGATATAGAAAAAGAGAAAATTGCTTATATTAAATTAGGAAACGATAAATCAGAAACCTTTTTGGCTAATTTAAGAAATTATGCCACTATTAGCGAGATAACATCAACTAATTTAGACTCGGTTTTAGTGCAATTACAAGATTTTACAAAAGTAATTATAGGTTATCATAAGCAAGATGGTGCTTGGAGAAATCACAATTTGAATTTCAAAGAAATGCTTTGGATTAATCAAATTGCCAAACAAAATGAGGTGATTTTAACTTGTTTTACAAAACCGTATTCGTTGACAAATTTAAAAAACTTTGAAGATATTGAAACGATTGTAGTTGCTTATCAAAACAATGATATTTCTCAAACTATTGCACCTCAAATCATTTTTGGAGCCATGGGGTCTAAAGGGAAATTACCTGTTTCAATTGATGACGAATTCAAAGTAAATGAAGGAATTGAAACTTTAGAAATTAAACGCTTAGGATTTACAATTCCCGAAAATGTTGGGATGAATTCTAAAGTGTTAACCAAAATTGATTCCATTGCCAATTATGCTATTTCAAAAAAAATGACTCCTGGACTTCAAGTTGTAGTCGCGAGAAAAGGAAAAGTGATTTACCAAAAATCATTTGGAAATCACACATATGAATCAACACAAAAGGTAAGTAATACAGATGTTTATGACATTGCATCTTTAACAAAAATTGTTGCTACTTTACCAAATATAATGCAAGAGTTTGATAAAGGTCACTTAACATTAGATACCAAATTGAAATCTATGTTGCCAGCTGCAAGAAACTCTAATAAAGCTAATGCGACAGTAATGGATATGTTAACGCATCAAGCGCGTTTTCAACCTTGGATTCCATTTTATAAAGCAACATTAGATAGTTTAAAACGACCAAGTACTCAATTTTATAGAACTGAATTTTCACAAGAATTTCCTATACCTGTAGCCGATAAGTTGTATTTGGTAAAAGATTATAATGACATCATCATTAAAACTATATTAGATAGTGAATTGTTGCCCAAAAAACAATACAAATACAGTGATTTTTCCTTTATTTTATTTAAAGAATATTTAGAATACCATAACAAAAAATCACTTGAAGATTTGGCACATTTCAATTTCTATGAGCCTTTAGGAGCAAATTCTATCATGTATAATCCGTTACGTAAAATAAATGTTAACAGAGTTATTCCCACAGAAAACGACAATTATTTTAGATACCAAGTAGTTCAAGGTTATGTTCATGATATGGCTGCTGCAATGCAAGGCGGAATTTCTGGTCATGCAGGTTTATTTGCCAATGCTTTGGACGTTGCTAAAGTAATGCAAATGTATCTTCAAAAAGGAAGTTATGGAGGTCGCACATATATTTCAGAAAAAACTTTTAATACCTTTAATACCTGTTATTTCTGTAAAGATGGAAATAGAAGGGGAGTTGGCTTTGATAAACCGCAATTAGGAAATGAAGGACCAACATGTGGTTGTGTTTCATTAACAAGTTTTGGACATACTGGTTTTACTGGAACTATGACTTGGGCTGATCCAGAGAAAGAGATAGTGTATGTTTTCTTATCTAATAGAACGTATCCAGATTCTAACGCTGCTAATAAATTATCAAAAGAAAATATTAGAGAGAATATACAGAAAGTAATTTACGAAGCAATTGTTGAGTAATTTTTGTAAATTTAATATTCTAATTTCAAAAGACTAACCATGACATCAGAAGCAACAACAGTAGATCAATATATCAATGAAGCTCCAGAAGATAGAAGAGAAGCATTGCGAAAATTAAGAAATATTATCTTAGAAAATCTTCCAGAAGGTTTTCAAGAAGGAATGGGTTATGGTATGGCAGGTTATGTAGTACCACATTCAATTTATCCACAAGGTTACCATTGTAATCCAAAGCAAGCTTTGCCATTTATGGGATTTGCAAGTCAAAAAAACAGTATTAATTTTTACCATATGGGAATTTATGCCAAACCAGAATTGTATGATTGGTTTGTTACAGAATATCCAAAACATTCGAAACAAAAATTAGATATTGGTAAAAGTTGTTTGCGTATCAAAAAGCCAGAAAATATTCCATTTGAATTGATAGGTGAATTAGTGAAAAAAGTAACTGTTGCCGATTGGATAGCTACTTATGAAGCTGCATTCAAAAAATAATTTAACAAATGTTTTATAATTGCCAACTCGAGAAGTGGTACTTTTATTTCAAAATTTAAGTAAATGAAAATTGCTATAGTTTGTTATCCTACATTTGGAGGAAGTGGTGTTGTGGCTACCGAATTAGGTTTAGAATTAGCCAAAAGAGGTCACGAAATTCACTTTATAACCTACAGTCAACCAGTGCGTTTGGCTTTGTTGAATCCGAATGTTCATTATCATGAAGTTCACGTTCCCGAATATCCATTGTTTCATTATCAGCCTTATGAGTTAGCACTTTCGAGTAAATTGGTGGATATGGTAAAATTGTACAAAATTGATGTTTTACACGTGCATTATGCAATTCCTCACGCTTATGCTGGTTACATGGCAAAGCAAATTCTAGCAGATGAAGGTATTCATATTCCCATGGTTACAACTCTTCACGGAACCGATATTACATTAGTAGGAAATCATCCATTTTACAAGCCGGCGGTTAGCTTTAGTATCAATAAGTCAGATGTCGTTACAAGTGTATCTCAAAGTCTGAAAGACGATACATATCGTTTGTTTGATATCAAAAATGAAATTGAAGTTATCCCAAATTTTATTGAATTAAATAAGGATAAATTAAAAGAAAATATACCTTGTCATCGTTCTTTAATGGCTCCAGATAATGAAAAAATTATTACGCATATTTCTAACTTCAGAAAAGTAAAACGAATTGAAGATATTATACGAATCTTCAATGAAATTCAAAAAGAAGTTCCTTCTAAATTAATGATGGTAGGAGAAGGACCAGAGAAGGAAGGAGCAGAGCAATTATGTGAACAATTAGGAATCCAAAATAAAGTAATTTTCTTTGGGAATAGTAATGAAATTGATAAAATCTTATGTTTTTCAGATTTGTTTTTGTTACCATCAGAAACCGAAAGTTTTGGTTTGGCAGCTTTAGAAGCTATGGCTTGTGGAGTACCCGTGATTTCAAGCAATTCAGGTGGCTTGCCAGAAGTTAATAAAGATGGATTTTCAGGATTTTTAAGTGATGTAGGTGATATTTCAAAAATGAGTCGTGATGCAATTGCGTTGCTAAAAGATGAAAATAAATTAGCTCAATTTAAAATCAATGCCTTAGAAACCGCTAAATTATTTGATATTCAAAATATTCTTCCTTTGTACGAACAAGTTTATTTTAAAGCTTTAAATTCCAAATAATGATTAAATTTTTTCCTCTATTATTTTTTATTTTTTCCTGTAGTTCTTCAAAAGAAGTTACAGATAATTCTTTTTCTGTAATTTATAAAAGTGAAATGGGCGGAACTGAAAATGCAGGTTATACTTTGATTCAAAATAATGAATCCTATATTCGATTTATTGAATCATTAAAGCTTGACGAATCACAATATGCTAATTTCTTAGCCGTTGATTTCAAGAAAAAAGATGTTTTAGTTTTGTATCAAGGTCAAAAAAACTCGGGAGGTTATGCAATTGATATTGAATCCTTGAAAAATGAGAATCAAACTATCATTATAAAAAAGAAAGAAATAATGCCAAAGAAGGGTGAAATAACAACATCTGTAATTACTTCACCATATTGTATAGCATTAATTCCGAAAGGCAAAAGAGTAGTTGTAGAATAAAAAAAGTCCCAATTTAATTGGGACTTTTTTGTTATTAATTGAATCGGTATCTAATTCCTAATGCGATGTCTGGTCCAAATCCATCTCTAAAATCAGAATAATCACCACCAAAATAAATCTCTGGTCTAAAATCTAATGACAATTGAATTGGAGCTTCTTTAAAATTGTATTCAATTCCGATATCTCCAGCAGCTAAAACAAAAGAACCGCTACCGTCGCCATATTTTTTATCAATACTCCAAGAACCTATACCAGCACCTACACCTGCATACCAATTGAAACCACCGTCAATGTTCCAAACCCATTGATATAAACCAACTAATTTAAAAGCATCAACATGTTCGCTATTTCTCCATCCTAAATCAAATTCTAATCTGTTATTGGATCCCATTCCTCTTTGATAAGAAATTTCTCCACCAAAACCATCATTGTCACCTAAACGCAAACCTAGAGCGTTTTTTGAAATGTCCTGAGCCTGAGTGCTAAATGCTAAACCTAGTAGCATAAAAGCTGATAAAATTAGTTTCTTCATATAAAATGTTTTTACAAATATAGCTAATTTTTTACAAAAGGCATGCCATTTTTAGTCAACCACGTAGATATCTAGGTATTCTTTTTGATTTTGTGACCCAGTTGCTGGTATTCCTAATTGCGATGCAACAGTAGAATTTATTGTATAAGCTGTGTCAGTATTTACATATACAACACCAATTCCTTTTGCTAAATATAATTTAGAAATAATTAAATCTTGTGGTGCTAAAACAGTAATGGGAATTGTAAATCCACCAACCGTTTGAACAGAAGTTACCGATACATTAAGTTTAATTTTTGTTGATATTACATTACTATAACTATCCCCATTAGGAGAAGTAAAAGTTGTAAGATTTTCACCGCCATAACTTTGTAATGAATAACTTATAGTTAGTGGATAACCATTGTAAGTTTCTTGAATTGTTCCAGTAACAGGACCACTGTTTAAGGCTTGATCTAATGAAGCATTACTATTGAAAATAACAAAATCATCTAAATTTAAATTGAAATTGATAGGTAAATTCTGATCAGCAGCTAAAGATAAGTTTCCAGATAATAACAATCTAGAGTCTTGTTTTCTAACTCCATTATTTCGAAGAGATGATGAATAAAATCCTGTTGCCATGTCATCTCTGGTTTGGAATTTTTTGTAGGTCTTAGAATTTAAAACTACATCACCAGAAATATAAAGAGAATCTCTAGTTGATGCACCTTCGCTATCAACATCATAAGTCCAATAATTATTATTGTTTAATGGTATGGTGAAATTATCGTCTCCATTCCCATTTTCATTTCCATCATCATTAGAACAAGATGTAAACAAAGATGTTGATATTAAAAATGTTAAAAGAATTAATTTTTTCATGTTAATTTAAATTTATTTATTATGCTAATATACTATTTTAACTTAATTAATTGAGAAAATTTTGTTTAATGTTTTAAATAGTATTTATTTCTATGGTTTTTTAAATATTCATTACTTTTGTTAACAATAAATAATATTTATTAAAATCAAAATTTAATTATGGCAGGGAATACTTTTGGAAAATTATTAAAACTAACTACTTTCGGAGAATCACATGGTGAGGCTTTAGGAGGAATTTTAGATGGATGTCCTGCTGGAATTTCTTTAGATTTCGATTTTATACAATCAGAAATGCAAAGAAGAAAACCTGGTCAGTCTTCAATTGTAACCCAAAGAAAAGAAGAAGATGAAGTACAATTTTTATCGGGAATTTTTGAAGGTAAAACAACAGGAACCCCTATAGGCTTTATTATTCCTAATACTAATCAAAAATCTGATGATTATTCTCACATAAAAGATACTTATCGTCCAAGCCACGCAGATTATGTTTATGAAAAAAAATATGGTATTCGTGACTATCGTGGTGGCGGAAGAAGTTCGGCTCGTGAAACGGCTTGTAGAGTAGTAGGTGGAGCTATTGCCAAACAAATTATTCCTGATGTAAAAATAAATGCTTTTGTTTCTTCTGTAGGTGAAATTTTTATTGATAAACCTTATCAAGATTTAGATTTCTCTAAAATAGAAAGTAATGCAGTTCGTTGCCCAGATAGTGTAACGGCAGAAAAAATGGAGCAATATATTAAAGAAATCAAAAAGCAAGGTGACACTGTGGGAGGCACAATTACTTGTGTAATTCAAAATGTGCCCATAGGATTAGGTGAACCTGTTTTTGATAAATTACATGCTGAATTAGGAAAAGCAATGTTATCAATAAACGCAGTAAAAGGATTTGAATTTGGAAGTGGATTTTGTGGAGCTAAGATGAAAGGAAGTGAGCATAACGATTTATTCAACTCCGATGGAACCACTAAAAGTAATCTTTCTGGAGGAATTCAAGGTGGAATTTCCAATGGAATGGATATTTATTTTCGAGTAGCTTTTAAACCTGTTGCTACATTATTACAAAAACAAGAAGTATTAAATAATCAAGGAGAAATAATAGAACAACAAGGAAAAGGACGTCATGATCCTTGTGTTGTGCCGAGAGCTGTTCCTATTGTAGAAGCCATGGCGGCATTGGTTATAGCGGATTATTTATTACTTTCTAAAGTATTTAAATCAATTGATTAAAAAATGATAAAGTTTGTTTTTTCTTAGATAAATTGTTATAAATTTGATAAATTTTAAACTATGTCATATGAAAAAAACACTACTTTTTATTTTTCTAGGAGCAATTAATTTTGTTTCTTCTCAGGTTTTACAATCTGATAATTTTGATGCTTTAACATTAGGTAACATTGGGACTGATGTTACAGGTGTAACTCCAGGTCAAGGAGGATGGCTTACAGCTAACGGTTTAAATACTGATTATCAAATAGTCTCTGAAACTTCTGGCAAATCTTTTCAGCTTACAGGTTCTAATACAGCCTCGGGTACACGTTTTATGTGGAAAAGTGGTTTGCCTACAGCATGGGCTGGTAGAACTTCTGGAAATAATATTATTAATGTTGAATTTGATATGTTTACTGGAGGTGCAACTACAAGTAAAAACACAGCTAGAGTTTACATTTATAATAGTGATGGAAGTACTCCTTTAGCTGGCTTATTATTTAATTTAGAAACCAAAGCCATTTCAGGAATTGCTTATTATGATCCTAATAATGGAGGTGTGAATCCTGTTGGAACTTATTCTTTCAACTTAGGAGCTTCAAATGCAGTAATTAATTTAGCTTCAAATACATGGGTTAGAGTAGGTATTTCTTATAACACTACAACCAGACAAGTTATATGGAAGGGGCCAGGATTTTATGCAGGTGTAACTGGTGCTGTACCAGCTACAGGAACAGTACAACCAGGTGAAGTCGATTTTATTAAAGCAGCAGGAACTTCTAATACTGTTTCAGGGGTAACTAAATTTGACAATTTTGTAGTTTATGCTAGCAATACTGAGAATTTATTAGGAGTAGAAAACTTTCAAAATAATTTATTAGAATTTATTTCTATTTATCCTAACCCAACAAAAGATTTATTAAACATTTCAAATCCAAACAACTACGCAATCAACAATATTTCAGTTATTGATATTAATGGAAGAGTTGTTAAAAACCAAGCAGGTTCTTTAACTCAAATTAATGTTTCTGATTTGAATGTTGGGGTTTATTTTATAACTATCGAAGCTGCAGAAGGAAAAACTACTAAGAAATTTATTAAACAATAGTTTTTTATAATACTTTAAACTAAAAACGACCAGCTAATTACTGGTCGTTTTTTTTCTTTTTATCACTATTCATCATTAGCATTATAGCTCCTACTAAGCCCAAGATTACCAATAAAAAAACGATAATCATTATAAAAGCCCCATTGCTATGAGAATAAAGAGGTAATAATAAGTTTGTCATAGTTACAAAGGTTAGAATTTACACAAACTTACTATATGTAGTTCATTTAATTTATGATAATTATCATATCGTTTATTCTAAAAATTTTGCCTTTAATTCGGGTGTTGGAATCATACAGGATTCCTTTTTACCATACCATTTGTATCGATTTTTAGCCACATAATCGTAAACAAAATCTCTTATTCCTCTGGGTAATATAGTAAAAATAGTTGCTAAAGTAAAAACCCCACTCAATCCCTTTGCAATTTCTAAAGCAGCAGTTGATTTATAATAGTACGAAATTCCAGGTTCATACAAAACAATACTATCGGTATGGGTAGGATTGATTCCAATGTGCTTTAATATTTTTAGACCTAATTCTGATTGAAGCGAAACAAATCTAAAGACATCTTTTTTATCATGTTTAATCACATATTGTATTGATGAATCGCATAAATTGCACACTCCATCAAACAATATGATTTTTTTGTCTTTAGGTAAATCTTGTATTTCCATATATCAAATTCAAGTTCAATGTTAATTTCAAGTTCCAATTCAAGTTCCAAGATTTAAGGAATACAGATTTAAATAATTAAATGAATATTCAAAATCTTTCCGAATTATCGTTAAGCAAAAAAATCAAAGAAAATCTAACTTCTAATCTCTATATTCTTAAATAGGTTGAACATATTCCAATTGATCTAAACTTACTTTTGAAGTGAAAATTCCATAATTCACTGTTGCTTTTGTTTTTTCAATAGCGTCAATAGTTCCAATTGCTTTTCCATCTTTCATTCGTACTCGATCTCCGACTTTTAAAATAACTTTTGGCTTATTTTCTTCTTCAATTTTAGCTTTAATTTTCTTTTCTTTTTTAACCGTGCGAATTTCTTCTACCTTAACTTTTACTTCTTCTTCCACTTTTTTCTGAATCACTTCCTTGACTTTCTTTTCTTTAGCCGAAAGTTTTTTTCGTTTTGAATTTTCGATTTCCACCATTTTCAAAAATTCACCAATTAAAGTTTTTTTGTCTTTATTATTGAAATAACTTTCGGAAATATCATCAATTTTTTGCCCAATGTAAATCAAACGTTGGTTGGCATCATACAATTCCTGATAACGTTCTAGTTTATCTTGAATTTTTGCATTGATGGTTTCCATTTTCTTGCTTTCTTCACGCGCTTTAGCTTCTTCTTCTTTTAAGGTTAAAGACGTTTTCTCTAATTTAGATCGCTCTTTTTGAAGGGTTGCAATGGTTTTGTCGAATCGAACTTTTCCACCTTCAATTTTCTTTTTGGCACGATTGATTAATCCGTAAGGAATACCGTTTTTCTGAGCTACTTCAAAAGTGAACGAACTTCCGGCTTGACCCAAAATCAATTTGTACATAGGTTCTAATGATTTTTCATCAAACATCATGTTTGCATTTGTAGCATAGGGTAATTCGTTAGCTAATATTTTTAAATTACTGTAATGTGTCGTAATAATTCCGAAAGCTTCGCGAGCATAGAATTCTTCCAAAAATGTTTCTGCTAAAGCACCTCCTAATTCGGGGTCAGAGCCTGTTCCAAATTCATCGATTAAAAATAAGGTTTTTGCATTACATTTCTTCAAGAAGTAATTCATATTCTTCAATCGGTAGCTGTAAGTACTTAAGTGATTTTCAATAGATTGGTTGTCGCCGATATCTGTTAAAATTCTATCGAATAAAAACGTTTCACTACGCTCATGAACCGGAATTAATATCCCGCTTTGTAACATTAATTGAAGTAATCCAACGGTTTTTAATGAAATCGTTTTTCCTCCAGCATTTGGTCCCGAAATCACTATAATACGACTTTTATTATGTAATTCGATGGTTTGCGGATAGGTAACCGCTTTCTTTTCTTTATTGTTTAAATACAAAATAGGATGGAAGGCTTCTCTAAAAAATAATCGTTTTTCTTCGATGATATTGGGAAGGATTCCATTGATTTTGTTAGCATATTTGGCTTTCGCAGCAATAACATCAATATCACTTAAAAAGTCTTGATAAGCTGCTATTGTTTCTGTAAACGGACGGATTTCATTAGTCAAACGCTTTAAAATTCGCATGATTTCTTCACGCTCTTCATATTCTAAATTGTTTAATTCACGCGAATAACGTTGGGCTGCTTCTGGTTCAATATAGGCAATACTTCCTGTTTTAGAACTTCCTAAAATAGCACCTTTTACTTTTCTTCGATACATCGCTAAAACAGCTAAAACTCTACGATTTTCAACTACTGTTTCTTTAATGTCATCTAAATAACCTAACGAATTATATTGGCTCAATGCCATACCAAAACTTTGGTTGATTTTACCTCGTACCACATTAATACTTCGTCGAATATCCACTAAATCAGGCGAAGCATTGTCTTTGATGATTCCAAATTTATCAACCACTTCATCAATGCGTTGGATAATGAGTTTTACAACATCAATTTTCGATGCTTTTTGATATAGATTGGGATAATAATCTTCAAATTTCTTTAAAAATTGAATCATTGTTATCGCCGTTTCCGAAAGGTTCGCAATTTTTTTGAAACTACCCACTTCAAGAAAACTATCTTCGATAGCTAAGAATTTTAATTCGTAGTTGATATTCTCAAATCCGTGATTTGGAATGGCGTTATTATTGGAAAATGAGGATAAATATTCGGAAGTTTGCTTTAAGTTAATTAGCAATTCTTCTTTATTTTTAAACGGAGTTATTTCCATTGCTTTAGCTTCTCCAATATCGGTGTTGCAGCGACTAGCAATGGTTTCTAAAACCGTATTAAATTCTAAATCTTGTAGCGTTTTTTCTGTAATCGAAATCATTTTTCTTTTTCTCTTAGGTCAAAGTTACAAAGTAATAAATCCATATTGCAACAGAAATTTATATTTTTGGTAAAAATTATAAAATGTTTTTCAAAAACCTTACTTGGCAAGCCTTATTAGCTACTGAGTTTCAGAAGCCATATTTTGTTGAACTCATGCATCAAGTGGAGCAAGAATATGCTAATAGCACTTGTTATCCGCCAAAAGAATTGATTTTTTCTGCTTTTGAACAGTTTGATTTTCAAGATACGAAAGTGGTAATTATAGGTCAAGATCCGTATCATGGAACTGGAGAGGCGAATGGTTTATGTTTTTCGGTGAATGATGGTGTAGCGATTCCACCTTCGTTGAAAAATATTTTTACTGAAATTAATAACGAATATGATAGAATTCTTTTTCCAACTTCGGGTAATTTAGAACGTTGGGCAAAGCAAGGAGTATTGTTGCTAAATGCTGGTTTAACGGTAAGAAAAGATCAGGCTAATAGCCACAAGCACTTGAAATGGAATGTTTTTACCGATGCTGTAATTAATTTGATTAATCAGAAATCTGAAAATGTGGTTTTTCTTCTTTGGGGCAGTTTTGCTCAGAAAAAAGGTAAACTTATCGATCGAAATAAACATTTGGTATTAGAAAGTGGACATCCATCACCCTTAAGTGCTAACCGAGGTATGTGGTTTGGAAATAACCATTTTAAATTAACGAATGCATATTTGAGAGAAAATGGGAAAGGTGAGATTGAGTGGTAACGTTTTGTGTCTTAAAAATGTAGTGTAAATGCAACACCAAGCCATTACGAATATAACAAAACATTCCATTCAGCAGCGGATTTTCCGTAGTGAAATCCGGAAGTAGCCATTGAAGTAAAACGGTGTTGTGTAAAGTTTTATTCCGCAACTTGTTTTAATAGTTCCGCAATTTTTGGTTCGATTTCTCCGTTAAATTTTAATTCATAAGCTTTTTTGTTTGTTAACATTTGATAAAAGACACAAGCGTTTAAAAAAGCTCCATATTTGTTAGGATGACTATTATCTTCATAAAGTTCAATTTCGGGATAATTTGTCAAAACCTCGTAAAATTTGTTTCCATTTTCAGATTTTAACAAGTTGTTTTTCCGTGCAACTGAATCGTAAGATTCATTAATTAAATTGATTTCTTGTTCTAAATTCTCAAGAATAGGCGAACAACATCTTTCTTTTAATATTGATTTGTCTATCATTCTTGATGGATAGCAATATTGTTGAGGATATTCGTTTTTGGATGGCCAAGTGTTAAATAGTATGAATTTACAATTCGGATTAGAAACCAATTTTTTGATTTCAGAAATTGCTTTGTTTGTAATAAGTTCACGGTTTTCAGGAATTAAAATACTTATAGTTCCAGTTTGTAAAATAACTATATCCCATTTTTTCTCCGCAATCTTAATTTCCGTTTCTGTTTTTTCGCCTTCTTCTTTTTTCCTTGTATTAATTCCGTTTTCCGTTCTCGATGTTATTATATCAGATAAATGTCCATCTAATGATTGTCCAGGAAAAGTGCTTTGTTCAATTCTTATATTGGGGTTTGTTTCATTCAGCATTTTTTGTAAAGTCTGTGGCATATCGTAGAAATATGTTAAGCTGTTCCCAATAAATAATACATTTATTTCTTTCACCGTTTTTTTATGTTGCGACTTGCAGCTAATTGTAGTTAGTGTTATTAAAATCAGCAGAATTTTTTTCATAAATCATGGTTTTTCTCTAATTACTAGCAACGTTTTGCAGCTTGTTTTCAGGTGGCAATTTCAGCACCAAGTCATTACAAAAACACACTAATTATTAAATTTTACAACTTCGTTTTGGGATTATCGCATACTTTCCACTTGAAACAAACCACTGTGCTTGTTGCACAACTCAAATATACAAATACTTGCATAAAAAAGAGATAATT
>NZ_DAIPZK010000003.1:0-228131 GCF_036782315.1 Flavobacterium sp. | reverse complement strand
CTCAAGTAATAGAGATGGGGTGGACAACATCTACAAAGCAGATCCAGTATGTAATTTTAGAGCAGTTACAATTGTCAGAGATGAAATAACAGGGAAAGAAATTGAAGGCGCTTTAGTTGTTTTAACCGATGAAAAACAAAATATCCTTTCAAGTTTTACAACTAATAGTTCAGGCAGAACAGAAACAATATTAAAATGCCTTCCTGCTTATATTAGTTATGCAACTAAATCAGGTTATGAAAATAGTAATGTTTATAAGGTTGATATTCCAGAAAAAGAGTTTGGAATTGATATGAAAGTTGATATGACTCTAAAACCAATTACTCCAATTATCACAGAAAGAGAAGTTATTTTGCAACCTATTTACTTTGAGTTCAACAAGAGCAATATTACGGCAGAAGGAGCAGCAGAGTTGAATAAGTTGGTTGCTGTTATGAACGAATATCCAAACATGGTTATCTTCGCAAAATCACATACAGATAATAGAGGAAGCGATAAATTCAACATGAACTTATCTGACAGAAGAGCGAAATCGACGGTTCAATACTTAATCAGCAAAGGAATATCGAAAGATAGAATTTCTGGACAAGGATTTGGAGAAAGCGAACTAAAAATAGCTTGTGCCAAATGTACCGAAGAAGAACATGCACAAAACAGGAGAAGTGAATTCTTAATTGTGAAGAAATAATAATTTATTATGAGATTAAAGCAAAGAAAGCAACTCTTATGAGTTGCTTTCTTGTTAATTGAATAATTTTTTATTAACTGTTCCAGAAGCAATCCAAGAGGAAATTAAACCAAGTATTACAATTGTCATTACTACTATTATCATGTTTTCCCATTCAAAAAGAACAGGATAGGGCATAGTGGGTGTAATCATGATGAATGAAAAATGCTGTTGAAGTAAAATAATTCCACTTGCTAAACCTAATCCAATTGTTAAGCCAAATAATGTAATAATGATTCCTTGAGTAAAAAAAATACTTCGAATAGCCGTTTGAGTTACTCCAATATTATATAGTGTTTTCAGATTGTCTCTTTTGTCTATAATAATCATTACAATCGCTCCCGCTAGGCAAAATAAAGTTAGGATTACAACTAAGGTGCTAAATAAGTAAATAAACAAATTCTCGGATTGTAACATTTTATAAAGCGAATCGTTGAGTTGCGCTCTATTTTTGATTTTAATTGCGTTTCCTAGAATAGAAATGAGCTCATTTCTAACTTCATTTTCGTTTGCGCTTGGTGTCAGTTTGATTTCAATGTTGGTAATTTCATTGTTTTTTAATCCTAAAAAATGTTGCGCTAAATCAATAGAGCAAAAAACATACTTCCCATCTAATTCTTCGTTAATAGAATAAATTCCAGTGGGAAACAATAAAATTTTATTAAAAGCTTCATTTGGATTTTCGATATTCCCTTTTCCCGGTTTTGGTACGTAAGCTTTTAGTGCATTATTATAATCGAATAATCCTAAGCCTAATTTTCTGCTGATTTCTGCACCTACAACAACATTTTCAGATGAATTTTCTATCCATTTTCCAGCATAGAGATTCTTATCAAAATCCGTTACTTGTATAAATTTATTGTCTATTCCTTTTATGTGAGCCACCAATTCTTTGTTGTCGTACATAAAATAAACACGTTCTTCAATAATTTTGCTATAAGAAGCAATGGCTTTGTTTTTTTTAAGTAATCCTTCTTGCTTTGAGCTAATGAATAATGTTTTACCAGATGTGGTTTCTATTCTTAAATCGGGATCAGAAGCATTGGCAAAATTTAAGCTAAATTCTTTCAATCCGCTGAAAACAGACAAGAAAACGAAAAGCGCCATTGTGCTAGCTATAATGCCAACAGAAGCAATTCCCGTGATAATGTTAATTGCTTTATTTTTACTGAAACTTACAGCATAACGTTTGGCTATGTAAAAGGAAAGGTTCAAATTATGATTTCTTTCTTTTTTCTAGTAAATCGGGATTTTCAATTGGATTTTCTTCTCCAGCTAAAGCCTTATCGATTTTCTCAATATAATCTAAACTATCATCAATATAAAAAATCAAATTTGGAACTTTGCGTAACTGATTTTTTACACGTAGCGCCAAATCGTGCTTGATAAGTGGAGTGTTACTTTTTACTGCTGCTAAAATTTCAGCCGCTTTTTCGGTTGGAAAAACACTTAAATGTACTTTTGCAATGGATAAATCGGAAGTTACATTTACTTTTGAAACCGAAATCACTAAATTATTGATGTTATTTTTACGGATTTCACCCTGCAAAATCGAAACTAAATCGTTTTGCAAAAGTGCACCTATTTTTTTTTGTCTATTTGTTTCCATGATGCAAAAATACATAAAAATTAATCAAGCCGTATTGTTTTATAAGGATATGTAAAAGTATATATTTACTCCCTAATGCTTTTTTGTTAACTTTGAACGCGATTAAAATTACAAAAAAATGAGAAAAATTGAACATATAGGAATAGCTGTAAAGAGTTTGGAAACTTCAAATGTTTTGTTTGAAAAATTATTTGGGCAACCACCTTATAAAGAGGAAGAAGTAGTAAGTGAAGGGGTTAAAACTTCTTTTTTTATGAATGGACCAAATAAAATCGAATTACTAGAAGCCACCAATCCAGATAGTCCAATTGCTAAATTTATAGAAAAAAAAGGAGAAGGAATTCATCATATCGCATTTGATGTAGAGGATATTTTAGCTGAAATTTCACGATTAAAAGAGGAAGGTTTTACTATTTTAAATGAAACGCCAAAAAAAGGTGCTGATAATAAATTAGTTGCATTTCTTCATCCAAAAGGCACAAATGGTGTTTTAGTTGAGCTTTGTCAGGAAATAAAATAAAGTTTTAAAAAAGATTTGTTTGCCATAAAAATTAGTCTTAATATTGCAACTTCAAAACTGGTCCTATAGCTCAGTTGGTTAGAGCACCTGACTCATAATCAGGTGGTCCCTGGTTCGAGCCCAGGTGGGACCACTTTATTTTTTAATTTATTTAAGAAAAAACCTATAAAAAGTAAAAATTAAGTTTTTTTTAAGTTTTTTTTTGAAAATAGCTTGTAAAGTATAAAAATATTTATATTTTCGTGTTTTCTAAGTTGATAGAATTAAATATTAACTTATTATTAATAATTCACTATATGCTAGTGATAAAGGATTATAAATTATACTTTTGCCCCCAACGAGAATAATTATGAATAAAATTATAGCAATTATAGCAATATTATTTAGTGTTCAAGGTGTTTTAGCTGCAGGTTCAACTCCACCACCACCAACACCGCCTCCACCTCCAGGTTTACCTATTGATGGAAGTATTATGCTATTGTTGATTTTAGCACTAGGTTCAGGTTATTATTTTTCTAAAAAATATATTTCAATAAAAAAAGGCTCTTTATAAGAGCCTTTTTTTATTTTCTCAATTCATTTAATCGAGTTACATATTTTCCAATTACATCAAATTCTAAATTTACAATTGTGCCAATTTTAAAAGTGTTAAAATTAGTGTGATCAAATGTGTAAGGAATAATGGCAACGCTAAAGGTGTTTAATCCTGAATTTACTACAGTTAAGCTAGTTCCATTTACAGTAATCGAACCTTTTTCGATGGTGATGTTGTTTAGAGATGCGTCATATTCAAAAGTAAAAACCCAACTTCCATTTGCTTCTTTAATATTTGTGCAAATTCCTGTTTGGTCAACATGTCCTTGAACAATATGTCCGTCAAGTCTGTCTCCAAGTTTCATGGCGCGTTCTAAATTTACGATATTTCCAACTTTCCAAGTTCCAATTGAAGTTTTGTCAATTGTTTCTTTAATTGCAGTTACGGTGTAATTTTTATTTTCGATTTTTACTACCGTTAAACAAATACCATTATGTGCTACACTTTGGTCTATTTTTAATTCATGGGTAATTTCAGATTCTACCGTTACATGCAGGTTTTCCTGATCTTTTTCGATTTCTTTTATAATTCCGAGGGTTTCTATAATTCCGGTAAACATAACTGATTTAATTTTACTAAATTTGCACATCAAAAGTAAGCAATAAATCACATTTGTCATGGTTAAAAAAGCAGAAAATATAATTGTAGGAATTTCGATTGGAGATTTAAATGGTATTGGAAGCGAAGTTATTTTGAAAACATTTGAAGATACTCGAATGTTGGAATTATGTACGCCAGTAATTTTTGCAAATGCTAAGATTGTTTCTTTCTTAAGAAAAGAGCTGAATATTGATATTGCCATTCATGGAATTGATAAAATCGAGCAATTGGTTATTGGAAAAATCAACGTGTTAAATGTTTGGCGTGAAGGAGTGAACCTTGAATTAGGGAAAAATGATGATGTTGTTGGAAGTTATGCCATAAAATCATTCGTTGCAGCAACAAAAGCTTTGAAGGTAGGATTGGTAGATGTTTTGGTGACAGCACCTATTAATAAGTATAATATTCAATCAGAAGAATTTAAATTTCCAGGTCATACCGATTATCTAGATAAAGAATTAGAAGGTGATGCTTTAATGTTAATGGTGCATGATGATTTACGTGTTGGTTTGCTAACGGATCATGTTCCTGTAAATGAAGTGGCCAAACATTTGAATGAAAAATTAATTTCGAGTAAAATCAAAACAATCATTCAAACTTTAAAACAAGATTTTGAAATTGAAAAACCAAAAGTGGCGGTTTTAGGATTGAATCCACATTCGGGTGATAATGGTGTAATTGGTCAAGAAGAGGAAAAAATTATCAAACCAGCCTTGAAAAAATTATTTGAAGCAGGAAATATGGTTTTCGGGCCTTTTTCAGCGGACGGTTTTTTTGGTTCGGCGCAGTATGAGAAATATGATGCAGTAATTGCAACATATCACGATCAAGGGTTAATTCCGTTTAAAACATTATCGTTTGGCAACGGAGTAAATTATACAGCTGGATTAAATAAAATTAGAACTTCTCCTGATCACGGAACTGCTTATGAAATTGCAGGCAAAGGAGTGGCTAATCACGAGTCATTTAAAGAGGCAGTTTATTTAGCGATTGATATTTTTAAGAAAAGAAATGACTATCAAGAGCTGATTAAGAACCCTTTAAAAACAAAAGAAAAACAGTTATAAACAAAAAAATGTTTACAACTAGTTTGAATTTATAAATATTTTATATCTTTGCACACCTTTTAAAAAGGTAAAACTGTTGTTATGAACAATTTAAAAGAATATTTAATTCCATTCGTGGGGTTAAAAATAGGGAAGCATCAGTTTGATTATCAAATAGATAATACGTTCTTTAAAAACTTTGATTACGACGAATTTAATGACGTTTCGGTCAAAGTTGATATTGTTTTAGAGAAGAAAAGCACTATGCTTGAACTTGATTTTAAACACAAAGGAACTGTAAATGTGCCTTGTGATGTTTCAGGTGAAGAGTTTGATTTGCCAATTAAGGGAAAATTAAAACTTTTAGTAAAGTTTGGAGATGCCTTTAATGATGAAAATGAGGAGTTGCTCATTTTGCCTCATGGCGAATTTCAAGTAAATGTAGCACAATATATTTATGAGTCCATAATATTATCAGTGCCTTTGCGAAGAATACATCCTGGTGTTAAAGATGGTTCGCTATCTGATGTAATTGAAAAATTAGAATCGCTTTCTCCAAAAGAAAACAAGAAAGAAGAACAACAAAATAATGATATTGACCCTAGATGGGAGAATTTAAAAAAACTATTAACGGATAAATAAAATAGAACAATGGCACATCCTAAGAGAAGACAGTCGTCTACAAGAAGAGATAAAAGAAGAACGCATTACAAAGCAACAGTTGCTCAAATTGCTACTTGTCCTGTAACTGGTGAAGCTCACTTATACCACAGAGCTTACTGGCATGAAGGTAAAATGTACTACAGAGGTCAAGTTGTAATTGACAAAACAGAAGCTGTAGCTTAATTGTATCAAAAAAATAGAGAAAACTCTCACGTCGTGAGAGTTTTTTTGTTAAATACCCATTCGTGTGTGCAATAATGCGCTTCGAATAGGATTCGTTTGAAATTTTTTTTGTAATTTCCACCACTTTTTGAATTTTAAAAATCCAAAAAGAAAAATTAATCGAAGATGAATAAAATAACAGCAGCAATTACGGCAGTAGGTTCTTATGTTCCTGACTATGTTTTGTCGAATCAAGTGTTAGAAACGTTAGTAGATACTAATGATGAATGGATTACCACTCGTACCGGAATTAAAGAAAGACGATTGTTAAAAGAGGAAGGAAAAGGAACTTCTTTTATGGCGATTAAAGCCGCTCAAAACTTACTAGAAAAAGCCAATTTAGATCCTAAAGAGATTGATTTGGTAATCATGTCAACAGCAACTCCCGATATGCCTGTAGCTTCAACAGGAGTTTTTGTAGCAACAGAAATTGGAGCAACTAATGCCTTTGCTTTTGACTTGCAAGCTGCTTGTTCAAGTTTTTTATACGGAATGTCAGTTGCTTCTGCATATATTGCATCAGGAAAATACAAAAAAGTTTTATTGATTGGTTCTGATAAAATGTCATCAATTATCGATTACACTGATAGAGCTACATGTATCATCTTTGGAGATGGAGCAGGAGCGGTATTGTTCGAACCAAATACAGAAGGATTAGGTCTTCAAGATGAAATCTTAAAAAGTGATGGAATCGGAAGAGAATTCTTAAAAATTGAAGCAGGTGGTTCTATTCTGCCTCCTTCAGAAGAAACTGTAAAAAACAAGCAACATTTTGTTTTCCAAGACGGAAAAACCGTTTTCAAATATGCTGTTTCTGGAATGGCCGATGTAAGTGAAAAAATCATGGAACGCAACAATTTGTCACATGATGATATCAATTGGTTAGTAGCACATCAAGCCAACAGAAGAATTATCGATGCCACTGCAAATAGAATGGGATTAGACGAATCTAAAGTCTTAATCAACATTCAAAAATACGGAAATACAACTTCAGCAACCCTACCTTTATTATTATCAGATTTCGAAAACCAATTGAAAAAAGGAGATAACATTATCTTTGCAGCTTTTGGTGGCGGATTCACATGGGGTGCTATCTATTTAAAATGGGCTTATACTAAATAATAACAAAACTAAACTAAATCAATTATTATGGATATTAGAGAGATTCAAAACCTAATCAAATTTGTGGCAAAATCAGGTGCTACAGAAGTAAAATTAGAAATGGACGATTTTAAAATCACCATAAAAACTACTGCTGAAGGTACAGAAAGTACAACCACTTATGTACAACATATGCCAATGGCAGCAGCTCCTCAGGTTGCGGCTCCACAAGTTGTAGCTAGTCCAGCAGCTTCTGTTGAGGCTCCAGTAGCGGCTCCAGCGGCAGACGACAATTCTAAATATGTAACTGTAAAATCACCAATTATTGGTACTTTCTATAGAAAACCAGCTCCAGACAAACCAATGTTTGTGGAAGTAGGTTCAACTATTAGTAAAGGAGACGTTCTTTGTGTAATTGAAGCAATGAAATTATTCAACGAAATCGAATCAGAAGTTTCTGGTAAAATTGTAAAAGTTTTAGTAGATGATTCATCTCCAGTTGAATTTGATCAACCATTATTCTTAGTTGATCCATCTTAATAAAGTTAGAAATTAGAGGTTAGAAGTAAGATTT
Source organism: Flavobacterium sp. (assembly GCF_036782315.1). GTDB lineage: Bacteria > Bacteroidota > Bacteroidia > Flavobacteriales > Flavobacteriaceae > Flavobacterium. The sequence goes on along the minus strand of NZ_DAIPZK010000003.1, from coordinate 220,474 downwards.
TTTGCTTCATAATTGTCTAATTGACACATTGTCTAATTGTCTAATTAAAAGAACATGTTTAAAAAAATATTAATTGCCAATAGAGGTGAAATTGCACTACGTGTAATTAGAACTTGTAGAGAAATGGGCATTAAAACAGTTGCGGTTTATTCAACTGTTGATGCGGAAAGTTTACACGTAAAATTTGCTGATGAAGCGGTTTGTATTGGGCCTGCACCAAGTAAGGATTCTTACTTAAAAATGTCAAATATTATAGCTGCTGCCGAGATTACAAATGCAGACGCTATTCACCCTGGATACGGATTCTTATCTGAGAATGCGAAATTTTCAAAAATTTGTCAAGAGCACGGTATCAAGTTTATTGGTGCTTCTCCAGAAATGATTGAAAAAATGGGAGACAAAGCTACAGCAAAATCAACAATGATTAAAGCTGGAGTTCCTTGTGTTCCAGGTTCTGAAGGGATTCTAGAATCTCTTGAAGAAGCTAAAAAAGTAGCAAAAGAAATCGGTTACCCTGTAATGATGAAAGCTACTGCAGGTGGTGGTGGTAAAGGTATGCGTGCTATTTGGAAAGAAGAAGAACTTGAAAAAGCTTGGGAAAGTGCACGTATTGAAGCGGCTGCGGCATTCGGAAATGATGGTATGTACATGGAAAAACTGATTGAAGAGCCACGTCATATCGAAATTCAAGTTGTTGGAGATTCTTTTGGAAAAGCGTGTCACTTATCAGAAAGAGATTGTTCGGTTCAACGTCGTCACCAAAAATTAACTGAGGAAACTCCTTCGCCATTCATGACAGATGAATTGCGTGAAAAAATGGGTACAGCAGCAGTTAAAGCAGCAGAGTACATCAAATATGAAGGTGCTGGAACAGTTGAATTCTTAGTTGACAAACACAGAAATTTCTACTTTATGGAGATGAATACACGTATCCAAGTAGAGCACCCAATTACAGAGCAAGTAATTGATTACGATTTAATTCGTGAGCAAATTTTAGTTGCGGCTGGTGTGCCAATTTCTGGTAAAAACTACTATCCACAATTACACTCAATTGAATGTCGTATTAACGCTGAAGATCCTTATAACGATTTCCGTCCTTCTCCAGGTAAAATTACGGTTTTACACGCTCCAGGAGGACACGGAGTACGTTTAGATACTCACGTTTACGCTGGATATACAATTCCACCAAATTATGACTCTATGATTGCTAAGTTAATTACAACTGCTCAAACTAGAGAAGAAGCAATCAACAAAATGAAGCGTGCTTTAGATGAGTTCGTAATTGAAGGAATCAAAACCACTATTCCGTTCCACAGACAATTAATGGACGAACCAGATTATGTGGCTGGAAATTATACTACAAAATTCATGGAATCTTTTGTAATGAAAGACCCTCAAGAATAAAAAAGCAAAAAGCGATTTCAATTTGAAATCGCTTTTTTTATGCTATATAACTTTAGTTATATTAACAAGCCCTTATAAGTTTAACTTTTATTTTTAGGAATTCATTTACAAGTTTTTTAAATTGCTTAATAAAATTAACGTGAATGATGAAAAGATTTGTGACGATATTGTTTATTATTAGTTGTTTGCGACTTTTTTCCCAAACACCAGTTGTGCTTTGGGAAAGAGGCTATGATAATCCAGAATTAGCATTTGGTAGTATTCTTAAAACACTTGAAGGAGATTTTATTTTGTATGCTGGAGAACAGTTAACTATTAAAATGACAAGTGATAATCAGTTAATATGGGAAACTTCGGGTATTCATACAAATACAATTACTGCAAAAAATATTACTCTTCATGCTGATGGTAATATTTATTCAGTTAAAAATTCCAATCCGTCAATTCCTAATTCTTTGGGTTTATTCCAATATGATAATAATGGAGTTTTAACAAATCAATGGAGTTATCCTCATTCCGATGTTTTGTTTATCACAAAATTAGTGGCAACTCAAGATGGTGGTTTTTTAATTTCAGGTCATAAAACAACATCTGGAAGTGGAATATCAAGAAATGGTTGGATAGCAAAACTTAATGCATCTAAAGTAATAGAATGGGAAAGAGAAATAAGTTCTTCAGATGCAATTCAACTACAAACAGCAACCCAAACCACAGATGGTAATTTTTTAATTGCAGGTCATAAAAAATATGACAACGGAACTTCTGATTTTTACTTGGCGAAAATAGATATTCAAGGAAATTTAGTTTGGGAAAAAGAATATGGCGGGAGTGAAAATGAAGATGTATGGGCGGTAAATGAGCTTGTTACGGGAAATTATATTTTTGCTGGGGCATCAATTTCTACAGATGGCGATGTTTCTAATAATAATGGATTCTTAAATGTTTGGGTAATTGTAACTGATGCAAATGGTAATTTATTGAATGAGCAAATTATTACAGATGGATTTCTCTCGTTTACGGAATCTTCAATAATTGTTGAGTCTGATGGCGGTTATACAATTGGAGTAATTAATGACAACTGTGTTCAAGGTGCTACAAATTTTAACTTACAGCGATTTAATGCTTCCCACCAAAGAATTTGGGAGTTCTGTTCATCGGAAGGTGGTTTGTATGACCTTGTTAAAACTGATGATGATGGGTATATAGCAGTTGGTTTTGGAACAATAAATGGTGTTAGTCAAGCCAAAGCTATTAAAATAGGGATAGTGTTAGATAATGAGAGTTTCGCACTTCAAAATACTAGCTTTTATCCAAATCCTGTAAAAGATATATTGCACATAAAATCTGATATTGTTTTTAATCATATTACCATTTATACTGTTGATGGTAGAAAAGTAATGAGGGAACAAATTCAAAACAATCAAATTAATATAGAAAAATTACCTCAAAATTTATACATCGCAAAATTAGTTTCAGAGAACGAGCAAGAAGTTAATCTTAAGTTTGTAAAAAATTAGAAGTGGATTAATGTATAGAATAATTACAAAAGCAAGTTCAAATTTTTAAATCTTTTCTGAAACTTTGGGATTGTTTCAGTTTCTATTTTGTTTTTGAACTTGCTCTTGCCCTTGAACTTTTAAAGCGTTTCTTTCAACCAACCAAAAAATTCTCTTTGCCAAACCAAAGCATTTTGTGGTTTTAATACCCAATGGTTTTCATCTGGAAACAACAAGAATTTACTTTTTATTCCTTTTAATTGTGCCGCTTGAAAAGCTTCTTGTCCTTGTCCAATTGGTACGCGGTAATCTTTTCCACCTTGGATAATTAAAATCGGCGTATTCCAGTTGTTGATTAACTTAATTGGATTGAATTCGTTATATGTTTTTTGAGCAGTAGCATTGTCTTTTTCCCAATACGCGCCACCTGAATCCCAATTTGTAAAGAAAACTTCTTCCGTAGTTCCATACATACTTTCCGTATTGAAAATACCACAGTGCGAAATGAAGGTTTTGAAACGATTTTTGTGAATTCCAGCCAATTGAAATACAGAATAACCCCCGTAACTCGCACCCACAGCACCTAAGCGCGTTTTATCTACGTATGATTCTTTTGCTACATCATCAATTGCGGCTAAGTAATCATCCATAACTTGTCCGCCCCAATCGCCTGAAATTTGTTCGTTCCAAGCCGTTCCGTGTCCGGGCATTCCTCTACGATTTGGTGCCACAATTACATAACCTTGCGAAGCCATTAATTGGAAATTCCAGCGGAAAGAATACGATTGTGTCAACGCGCTTTGTGGTCCGCCTTGGCAGTATAAAAGCGCTGGATATTTTTTAGTTTTATCGAAATTTGGAGGTAAAATTACCCAAACCAACATCTTTTTACCATCAGTAGTCGTAACCCAACGTTTTTCTGTTTTACAAGAACTAATTTTAGCGTAAGCTTCATCATTAACTTTTGTAATTTGTTTCCAAGTTTTCTTAGCTAAATCATACGAATAGACTTCCGGAGCATGGTTCATATCATTTCGAGTTACTAAAACTGTAGTTCCTGAAAAACCTACAATCGCATTCACATCAAAATCGCCATCGGTTAATTGCGTTACACGAACTGCAATTTTTGTTAAACCAGGGAAATTGACTTCAAAAAGTTGTTTTGTTCCTTTAATTGGTGCAATAAAATACACTTTTTTCCCATCTTTACTCCAAGTGAAACTATCCACAGTTCCATCCCAACCCGCAGTTAAATTAATATCTAATCCTCTATGACGAACAATAATATCATTTTTATCCGCTTCATAACCATCGCGTTTCATTTGCAACCAAGACAAATCACTTTTTGGAGAAAAAATAGGATGTGTATCGTAACCTAAATTAGTTTCAGTAAGGTTTTTTGTGATTTTTGTTGCTAAATCGTATTCGTATAAATCAGTGTTCGTGCTGGTTGCATAAGCAGTTCCCGCTTTCTTTTTACAAACGTAGATAATTTTTGTTCCATCTGGTGACCAAATGTAATCTTCATCACCACCAAAGGGTTTTTGAGGCGCATCATAAGGTTCGTTTGGCATAATATCAATTCCAATGGCATCTTTTTTATTTTCTGAATAGAAAACATGGTTGTGTGTTCCATCGTTCCAAGTGTCCCAATGACGATAATCCAAACCTGTATACACTTGAGCTGTGGTTTTTGATAATTCTGGATAAAGATCTTTTCCTAATAACTTTTCTACTTTAACTTCTTTTGAAGATAGCATAAATTTTCCATCAGGAGAAACATTTTTATCAGCCAATAATGATTTATAATCTTCCACCAAAGTAGCATTTCCACCTTGAACTGGAATCGTATAGTATTTTGAGTTGATTTTATTTTCTTCTATAGAAGGAGTTCCCACTTTGTAAATCAATAGTTTTCCGTCTTTTGAAATTCCTAATGGAGTTACTCTTCCTAATTGCCATAAGGTTTCGGGAGTCATTACATTTTGTGCAGTTGCAACAGTTATACTCATAATACAAGTAATTAGTAAAGCAAATTTTTTCATGGTTGTAAATATTAATGGCATAAAAATACAAAAATATAGCCATAAAAAAACCGCTCCATTACTGAGCGGTTTTGAAATTTCTTTTTATTGGAATTATTGTTTGATGAAACGTTTCATGTTTGTTCCATTAGCGGTAGTAACTTCAATCATGTAAGTTCCAGTTGCTAAATTTCCAACATTGATAATGTTGTTTTCTACTTTTCCATTTCCTAATTCTTGACCAACAGCACTAAAGATTCTGTAAGAAGCATCGCCTTCTAAGTCAGAAATGTTTAATACATCGCCTTTAACAGGATTTGGATATAAGTTGAAAGTAAACGTTGTGGTTTCAACTTTTCTAGCAGTTGAAGTTACATTAATCGTATAATCTTCTACTTGTCCGTAAGAGAATGTTTCACAAGATGTTGGTACACCGTTATATTTCATAGAAACTCTCATTCTTTTTGCCCCTAATGTCGTAGTTGCAGGAATAGTGAAACTTCCGCTTACTGGTGTTGCAGTAGTAGCTGTTCTAGTGAAAACTGTTTCTCCAGCATCAATAAAATCACCATCGTTATTATAATCAATAAATACAGCATAACCTTCGCTATACACAGTGCTTGTCCAAGTTGGAGTTATCGTAATTGTATTTGTAGTTCCTCTTACCACATTTGTAGAAATTGATGTAAAGTTTTCGTAACCAGCAGTTCCAGTGGAAGCATTATTGATGGTTCCAAATTGTACTCGACCAATTCTCTCATCAGCAGTACTATTTCCTTGAGAAGCACAATAAGTAACAGTTGTGTTAGCTAAGGTTGTAATAGTAACAGTATTACTTGAAGCTGATACATTTCCAGCAGCGTCTTTAGCTCTAACTGTGAATGAATAAGCAGTTGAAGCGGTTAACCCTGTTACGGTATAACTTGTTCCTGTTACTGTTGTTAGTAATGTTGTTCCTCTAAAAACATCATATCCTGTTACGCCAACATTATCTGTTGAAGCAGTCCAAGATAAATTAGTACTTGTTTGTGTTGTTCCAGATGCTGATAAAGTGGGAGTAGAAGGAGCTGTAGTGTCTGAAGCTGCTAAGGTAGTTACATTCACAGTATTGCTAGCTGCAGATACATTTCCTGCCGCATCTTTAGCTCTTACTGAAAAAGAGTATGCTGTAGAAGCAGTTAATCCGGTAACAGTATAAGTTGTTCCAGTAACGGTTGTTAATAAAGTAGTTCCTCTATATACATCATATCCAGTTACAGCTACGTTGTCTGTGGAGGCAGTCCAAGATAAGTTTGTGCTTGTTTGAGTAGTTCCAGAAGCTGTTAAGTTGGTAGGTGTAGATGGAGCAGTTGTGTCAGCAGTTGAATCTGCAGTAATGGTAAAGTTTGTATTGGATACATCAAAGAAGATATGATTGGTTCCTTTAATCATAATTCTGTTTTGAGTTCCAGGTGTGTTTGGAATGGTTACCGCTTGCGTTCCATCATTTGGAGTTGCAGCTAATAAAGTTGACCAAGTAGAACCTCCATTAGTAGAGATTAAAATATCTACGTTAGCACAATTTACACCATTTGCAGTTGTTCCTGCAACATTCCAAGTGATGGTTTGTGTTGAACCACCTACATAAGAAACGGCAGTATTAGGAGCAGTTACTGTAAATGGACCCGCAGTACCGTTAACTGTTACAATCATATCATCGCTGTTATTGGCAGAACCACCAGCTCTATTATCTCTAACTGTAAATCTAAAATTCATAGTTCTTGCTACAGAAGGTAATGCTTCAACAACAATTTCAGAACCAGATGTAGTAGTAGCACCTGTTAAAACCGATTGCATTCTTGGGAAATATCGCACTGGAGAAGTAGTTGGGCTATAGGATCTGAATGTTGGTCCAGATGTTTTTGTTGCGCTTGCAGCAGAACTTGCTCCAGTTTGAGTTGAGGAAGCGTTGTCAAATTGTTCCCAAATGTAAGTCAAAGCATCGCCATTAGCATCGGTTCCCGAACCTGTTAACATAAATGGAGTGCTTTTTGGAATGGTATAATCTAATCCAGCATTTGCAGTAGGAATTGAATTTCCTGTAGCCGTAATGGTTGGACACGTTTTAGCTTTAATGTTATTAGTAACTTGTTGAATACTAATTGCATGGAAATAAGGGTCAGAATTCATTTGTACATCTTGACTTGTGATTCCTGCATATCCCATGATAGTTGAACCTGAACCTGGCTCCATGTTAGCTCCAGTGCCTTCATTAGTATGAGAGAATGTATGATTAGCTCCAAATTGGTGTCCTAATTCATGAGCTACATAATCAATATCAAAAGCATCACCAGAAGGAACACCGTTTGCAGGCGAAGTATAACCACTTCCTTTTCCTAGAGGAACTGTAGAAGTAGGATTTACACAAACACAACCAATACAACCAGCATTACCACCACCACCTGTTGCACCAAATAAGTGGCCTACATCGTAGTTTGCATTTCCAATTACATTAGTTAAAGTAGTTTGTAATTGTTGGTTCCAATTTGACATTGAGCTAGAAGCTGAATATGGGTCAGTTGATGCATTGGTATAAATTACCAAGTCAGTATTTGAGATTAAAACCATTCTAACATTGAAGTCTTTCTCAAAAACACCATTTACTCGAGTCATCGTATTGTTGATGGCAGCTAAAGCTTGTGCTTTTGTTCCTCCAAAATAAGCGGTATATTCGCCTGTAACTGACATTGCCAAACGGAAAGTTCTTAAACTTCCATCATCGGCATTTGGTCGTAGAGCATTGTTGTCTGGAGGCGTTACACGGTCTAAAACTGAACATTCAAATTTAGTGAATGCCGTTCTTTTATCTGCTTTTGTGTAAACAGTATATGTTTGCAAATCTTGTGAATAAGGTTCAACAAAAACAGCTGGTTTTCCTGGATTTAATACCATAGATTTAAATCCAAGTGGTGAAGTGCTGATATAGGCACTAGCGGTTGGATTGTCAATTCCAATTCCTATATATGACTTAATTTCAGGATATCTAGCAGCTAATTCAGGTTCCATGTTAGAATTTTCATAAATTCTGAATTGCTCCATAGAACCATCTGCATTTGGTAACGATAAAATTATACTAGATTTTTGGTTTGAAAAACGATTTGGAGCGTTTTTTAAAAAGTTTGTTGCAGCTGAAACATCTAGGTCTAAAAGTTGTTTTTCGGGAAGTTCTAATTTGCTTTCCAGTGCAACTTTACTTCTGTTTTGAGCGGTTTTCCAAAATGTTCCTTTGTCTTGAGCTTGAAGAAAACTCGTTGTGGCTAATAGCGCAATAAAGAGAAATTTTTGTTTCATAATAAATAGTTTGGGGGTTTTAATTGAAACAAATATATTTAAGTTTTTTAAAATTGCAATAGTAAATATTAAAAAAATTACAATAAAAAGTGAGTTATTAATAATATTTATTCTTTTTAATTGAACATATGTTAAAATACAAAATAAAAACACAGGAAAAGTACTGTTTGGTTTTTTATAAAAAAATAAAATAATATTACATTAATCATTTTAAGGTTTTAAAAAATATGCCTATTTTCACAATCTTAAATATTTAGTTAATAATGAAAAAACTGGCGCTACATTGGCAAATTTTACTCGGAATGGTATTTGGGGTTGTATTTGCTTTTTTACTGATTCAATTAGAATGGGGAAAAGATTTTATTGTGGATTGGGTGAAACCCTTCGGTACTATTTTCATTAATTTATTAAAATTGATTGCTGTTCCCTTGATTTTAGGCTCTTTAATCAAAGGTATTTCGGATTTAAAAGATGTTTCTAAGTTGTCTAAAATGGGTGGAAGAACCATCGGTATGTATGTGCTTACAACTATTTTAGCCGTTTCTATTGGACTAGTAATAGTGAACATTATTAAGCCGGGAAGTTATATTTCGGAACAAACAAGAACTGAATTAGTAGCCAATTATACATCTGATGCTAATTCTAAAATTGAAGCAGCAGCAAAACAAAAAGAAGTTGGACCATTACAATCTTTAGTTGATATCGTTCCAGATAATATCATCAAAGCATCAGCTGATAACGGTAATATGTTACAAGTTATTTTCTTCGCAGTGATTTTTGGTGTCGCCATGATTTTAATTCCAGAAGAAAAATCAAAACCTGTTAAAGATTTCTTTGATAGTTTTAATGAAGTCATTTTGAAAATGATTGATTTAATTATGTTGTTTTCGCCGTTTGGAGTATTTGCTTTATTAGCCGCTATTGTTGCAGAATCACCAAGTTTAGATTTGTTTAAAGCACTAGGAATGTATGGATTAACGGTTTTAATTGGATTGTTTTTGGTAATTTGTGTTTATCTGGTTTTGGTAAAAGTATTTGCTAAAAAGAGCCCGAAATTTTTCTTCAACGGAATTTCTCCAGCTCAATTGTTAGCTTTCTCAACTAGTTCAAGTGCTGCAACTTTACCGGTTACCATGGAAAGAACAGTTGATCATTTAGGAGTAGATGATGAAGTGGCAAGTTTTGTATTGCCTATTGGAGCTACTATTAATATGGATGGGACTAGTTTATATCAAGCCGTGGCTGCTGTTTTTATTGCGCAATCTTTTGGTATGGATTTATCCTTGGCTACTCAATTAGGAATTATTGTAACAGCAACTTTAGCTTCTATTGGAAGTGCTGCTGTTCCGGGTGCTGGAATGGTAATGTTAGTAATCGTTTTGGCGCAAGCTGGAATTCCAGAAGCTGGTTTAGCTTTAATTTTTGCCATTGACCGACCTTTAGATATGTGTAGAACTACTGTTAATGTTACAGGTGACGCAGCTGTTTCCATGATTGTAGCAAAATCTGTAAATAAACTAGCTTAGTATGAACGATTTCCATTGGACCAAACTTTTTAATCCTGAATTCTACATTACAATGGAAGTCGGAGGCATTCCTATTGGAATCTACATGGTTTTATTTATCGTTTTTGCTGAAACAGGTTTGTTCGCTGGATTTTTTCTACCAGGGGATAGTTTATTATTTCTTTCTGGAATTTACAGTCGCGAGTTGGTAGAAACTTTTTTCATGATTCCAAGCGATTTGTCTAATGTTACTATTTTAGCTTTATTAATTGCTTCAGCGGCTACTTTAGGAAATATCTTCGGATATTGGTTTGGTGCCAAGAGTGGCCAATTTTTATACAACAAAGAAGATAGTTTCTTTTTCAAGAAAAAATATTTATATGAGTCTCAAGCTTTCTTTGAAAAACACGGAGGAAAAGCCATTATTTTTGCTCGTTTTCTTCCTATTGTAAGAACTTTTGTGCCAATTATTGCAGGTATTGTTCACATGCAGAAAAGTAAATTTATGTTTTACAATGTGCTGAGTTCTCTGTTATGGTCGTTTACTTTGGTTTTCGCTGGACATTATTTATACGGATTTTTCAATGAAGAATTTGGTATCGATTTAAAGAAACACATTGAAACCATTATCTTAATTTTAATTGCCGTGACTTCATTTCCGCTTATAATGAAAGCGATTAAATCCAGAAGAAAGAATACAAATCCAGAAGAATAATGCAACTCAGTTATTGGGAAATAAAAAATTGGTTTTCAAAAGTTGATTTTACTATCGTTGGTAGTGGAATTGTAGGTTTACATACCGCATTAGCGTTGCGCGAAAGATTCCCTTCAGCAAAAATTTTAATTCTCGAAAAAGGCGTTTTGCCACAAGGTGCTAGTACAAAAAATGCTGGTTTTGCTTGTTTTGGAAGTATTTCCGAAATCATAGACGATTTAAAAACTCATACAGAAGAAGAAGTAATTCAATTGATTCAAAAACGATATGCAGGTTTGCAATTGCTTCGAAAAAATCTCGGCGATTCAGTAATTGATTTAAAACCTTATGGAGGTTACGAATTGTTTCTAAAAGAAGATGAATCGTTTTATAACGAGTGTATTCAGAAAATTTCGTTCATAAATGATATTATTAAACCACTTTTCAAAACCGATGTTTTTTCGAAGGAAGTCGATCGTTTTAATTTTGGAGGAATTTTCGAAAATTTGATTTTCAATCCTTTTGAAGCCCAAATCGATACCGGAAATATGATGCAAGCGTTGCTAAAAAAAGCGCATCAAAACGACATCTTGATTTTAAACAGTCAAACTGTAACAAGTTTTCAAGAATTGAATGATGGTGTTGAGGTTGAAACCAACGGAATTACTTTCAAAACTAATAAATTATTATTCACTACAAATGGTTTTGCATCACAATTAACTAATAATCAAGTAAAACCAGCTCGGGCTCAAGTTTTAATTACAAAACCAATTCCTAATTTAGATATAAAAGGAACTTTTCATTTAAATAAAGGCTATTTTTATTTCAGAAACATCAACGACAGAATTCTCTTTGGAGGCGGAAGAAACTTAGATTTCGAAGGCGAAACCACCACTTCTCACGATACCACAGAATTGATTCAAAATAAATTGGAAGCGTTATTAAAAACAGTAATTTTGCCACATCAAACGTTCGAAATTGAACATCGATGGAGCGGCACTATGGGTGTGGGAACACATAAAAAACCTATAGTTGAACAACTTTCAAATAATGTCTACTGCGGAGTTCGTATGGGCGGAATGGGAGTTGCCATAGGAAGTTTAGTTGGACAAGAATTAGCAGATTTGATATAATATGGCAAAAAAAACTACTACATTAAAAAATAAATCTCCAAAAGCACCAGTTAAAAAAAGAACCACAAGTCAAAAGATTTTACGTTTCTTTTGGTTATTGTTTTTATGGTTTAATATCATTAGTTTTTCAGTGGTGTTGCTTTTTAAATTTGTTCCTGTTCCTTTTACGCCTTTGATGGGTATTCGCGCTTTAGAACATAATGCGGCAGGAAAAGATATGGTTTGTAGTCACGAATGGGTTCCATTGGAAGAAATTTCATTAAACCTTCAAAAAGCTGTTATTGCTAGTGAAGATGGACGTTTTTTAGAGCATTGGGGTTTCGATTTTAAAGCCATGCAGAAAGCTTATGAAAATAATGAAAAAGGGAAACGTCTTAAGGGTGGAAGCACTATTTCTCAACAAACAGCAAAAAATGTTTTCCTGTGGCAAGGCAGAAGTTACGTACGAAAAGGTTTAGAAGCGTATTACACCGTTTTGATTGAACTAATTTGGGGTAAAAAACGGATTATGGAAGTCTATTTGAATAGTATCGAAATGGGAGATGGTGTTTACGGAGCAGAAGCGGCAGCAAAATATTGGTATAGAAAAGATGCGGCTAATTTAACTCGTTATGAAGCTGCCGGAATTGCTGCAATTCTTCCTAATCCAAGAAAATACAAAGCAGCCAATTCTTCGTCTTATATCAACAGAAGAAAAGCTAGAATTAGTAGAGAAATTGGTTATGTAAAATTGGATTATTAAGTTTCTCTGAATAATTATAAACAAAACCGAAAGCATTTTATTGTTTTCGGTTTTTTGTTTTTAAAGTAACATTTTAAAAATGATTTCGACTAATTAAGAAAACTAAATTTATGAGAGCTCACGAAATTGATTACCATATTTATGGTGAAGAAATGCAATACGTGGAAATTGAATTAGATCCACAAGAAGTAGTAGTTGCCGAAGCAGGAAGTTTTATGATGATGGAAAATGGCATCAAAATGGAAACTATTTTTGGTGATGGAAGTCAAGACCAACAACAAGGTATTTTTGGAAAATTATTATCTGCTGGTAAACGTGTTTTAACGGGCGAAAGTTTATTTATGACGGCTTATCAAAATCAAGATTTTGGGAAACGAAAAGTATCTTTTGCTTCTCCTTATCCAGGAAAAATTGTACCTATCGATTTACAACAATTTGGAGGTAAATTTATTTGTCAAAAAGACTCATTTTTATGCGCTGCAAAAGGTGTTTCAGTTGGAATTGAATTCACAAAAAAAATTGGTACAGGTTTGTTTGGTGGCGAAGGTTTCATTATGCAAAAAATTGAAGGAGACGGAATGGCATTTGTACATTCTGGAGGAACTTTAGCTCGAAAAGATTTACAACCAGGTGAATTGCTTCGTGTTGATACAGGATGTTTAGTAGGTTTTACAAAAAATGTAGATTACGATATTGAGTTTGTTGGCGGAATTAGAAATACCATTTTCGGTGGAGAAGGTGTATTTTTCGCCACGCTTCGCGGACCTGGAACGGTTTACATTCAATCGTTACCATTTAGTAGATTAGCAGATAGAATTATTGCATCAGCACCAAAAGCGGGAGGAAGTGGAAGAGAAGAAGGAAGTTTGCTTGGAGGTTTGGGAAGAATGTTAGATGGTGATAATCGTTTTTAATAAACAAAAAGAGCTCATATTGAGCTCTTTTTTATTCATTATCGCTTGCATACCACTCAGCGAAAGAGGTTTCTGTTTCTTGAAGGCGAAGCGAATGTAGTTTTATATTTTCCGGTAATAGGTTTTTAATTTTATTAGAAAAATCAATTACCATGTTTTCACTTGTAGGTTGATAATCTACTAAAATAACATCATGTCCTCTCGATTTTAATTCTTGAGCTAACTCGATATGTGGGGTGTTTTTATTAAAAACTGTTGCATGGTCAAAAACATCAACAATTTGCTCTTTTACAATTTTTTTTAAGTCGCCAAAATCAATTACCATTCCAAATTTTACATTGGATACATCCTCTATAGGTTTGCCAATTACTGTTACAGATAATTTGTAACTATGTCCATGAACATTTTTACATTTACCATCGTACCCATACAAAGCATGACCAGTTTCAAAGTTAAATTGTTTGGTAATTCTTATGTTTGACATGATTTATTATTTTAAATTTTGTTCTTTCTTTTTGGCTCTATAGTAAAGAGCATAAGCTAATCCGACCAAGACAATAAAAGGCACGAATGAACCTATTAAAATACCAACTTGATATTGACTATCTGGCGCATTTTTTAATTTTTGTTCTATGTTTACTTGTTGTAAAAAAAGAATTAAGCTTTTCATTTTTTAAATTTTTCTAATGCTTTTTTTGTGAAATCAGACAAGACTAATCGTCCAGAAATTGCTGCTCTTTCATACAATAAACTGTCCCAATTGTCAGTGCCTTCCCATAATACTTCCTTCATATCTGCTAGAGCTTCTTTGTTGTATTGGGCTAATTCATTTATATAATTTTCTAAACGATTATCTAATTCTTCAACAGTATCGAAAATTTCGGTAAATAATCCTTTTTCTTTAGCCCAATTAGCAGATTTCCATAAAGTAGGAGTTAAGGTCATTTCAGCTAAAGCTGTTTTTCCAATTTTTCTACTTACCGCAGGTTCAATCACAAATGGACCAATCCCAATCGCTATTTCAGATAATTTAATATCGCTTTTTTGTGTTGCAAAAGTATAATCACAAGCAGCTGCTAATCCAACACCCCCACCAACAGCTTTACCATGAATTCTTCCAATAATTAATTTAGAACATTTTCTCATGGCATTAATCACATTAGCAAAACCTGAAAAAAATTTACTTCCTTCTTGGTAGTTGGAGATAGCAACAAGTTCATCAAAAGAAGCTCCAGCGCAAAAAGCTCCAGTTCCTTCACTTTGAAGTACAATAATTGTTACATCTTCATTTTTATGTAGCGATTGTAACTCATCGGTTAATTGTTGTAATAACGAACTTGGAAATGAATTACTCGCTGGGTGCGAAAAAGTAACTTTTGCAATATTATTTGCTATTTCTGTTTTAATTGAACCTAATGTCATTTTATCTTTTTAAACTGAAATGCGATTTAAATTCTTTCTTTTGATTGTTTTCTACATATTCTACTTTAAACCAATAGTCAGTAGAAGGTAATAGATTTCCATTATATGTCCCATCCCAGCCTTCTCCATATGGACTAATTTGTTTCAATAACTTACCGTATCTATCGTAGATGTAAATAACTCCTTCATATGAAACAGGCAAATAAATGTTCCAAGTGTCGTTATAACCATCTTGGTTTGGTGTAAAATAGTTATTATAGGTAATGGTCTGAATTATTTGAGTTTGTAATAACCCGCATCCTTGTATGTCTCTAACATAAATTGAATAATTACCGTTAGGTAAATCTGTAAAAGTTGGACTGGATTGCCAATCAATACCATCTAAACTATATTCGTAAATTCCATAACCACCAACTGCAGTTACTTCAATAGTTGATAATCCAATCGAAAAAGCAGGAGTTATTAGTGTGGCAAAAACCGATTCTGGCTCAGACGAAAATGTAGCAGTAATACTATCGGTTTCCGTGCAACCTGTAACAGTATTTGTTACAATCACAGAATAAGTTCCTCCGGCAGTAATATCATATAAAGGAGAGTTTCCATTAGGATTCGCTGGAGTCCATGCATAAGAATAATTGCCTGACACAGTTGGAGTAGCGTCTACAATTTGCGAACCAAGACCTGTTCTTGGATCTAAACATAATGTAAAATCAATCCCTAAATTTATTATAGGAAGTGGATTCACAATTAATTCTAAATAAGGACCAAGTCCAACACAGGCATTGTTTAAATTACTGTCAATTCTTACCCAAATAATTTGGCTGTTTGGCGTTGTATTTCTGTAATTCGTAACATCAGTGATGGCATTTATTTCTTGTAGCGCATCATTTTGATTTTCATAATAGGTTACGGTATACGACTGCCCTGCAGGAAAAGGTTGAGTTATAAGATTGTCAATTGAGCTTAAATTAAAATAATCTATTCCATCACCATTTGGATCCGTTGCATCAATATAATCATCACATTCATAAAGTCTGTAAGGATTAGTTAAATTAATTACAGTTGTAGAAACTATTAAATTTACTTCTGCAGTTCTAAAGCAACCATTCTCATTCACAATTCTCGCCCATACTCTTCCGTTATTACCAGAAATATATTGCATAGGATTAGTAATAGGGCTATTGCCGCTTAGTGCATTTGCTGCGCTAGTATAATAAGTAAAAACTAAATTAGGTTGAGTTGATATTATAGTGTTAGCTTCTGTTAAATTAAAAGAAGTAATGGCATCGGTATCAATATCACATTGTTTTAAGGTAATAGGTGAAGCAATAATTGGTAAAGGATTTACAACTAAGTTAAATGATGTTACATTGTAACAATTCGTTGTTGTATTCGTTAATCTTACATAAATAATTCTATTTCCAGAATAAATAGAAGTAATTGAATTTGTTCCTGCAATTGCTTCACTTTGTAAATTGTGATATGTAACAACCACTCCTGATTGACCATTTAAAATTTCAGTTGTTTTAGATGTAAGGTTAAAGGTAACCATGCCATTTATGTCATTTCCATCAGCATTATTGTCACAAAGCGAATAGTTTGTGATTGGGCTTAGTGAAGGAATTAAATTATTTGTAACATTTACGCTTGCAGATATACCTGAACATGCTCCAGTTGTAGGAATTGTATAAGTATATACACCGCTAACATCTACAGCTGGATTAAAAATACTTGTACCTGAAGCTAATGCTGGTGACCAAGTCCCTCCTAAAGTTACTCCTGTACCAAGTAATGTAAATAAATCAAAAGTTGCAGCATCAGAGCAAATGGTTATAGCAGTATTTGTTCCCGCATAATTAGCTTGCTGAATGGTAACAGTAATATCTACGTCTACTATTTCACAATCACCATTATAAACGTAATTGTAAATTCCAGGAGGGTCTACATTTGGATTAAAAATATTTGTTCCGCTAGACAAAACAGGAGTCCAAGTTCCTCCAGGCTCAGGGTTCCCATCTATTAAATCGAGTAAGTCAACTGGTCCGCTTGAACACACAACAGCTTGTGTGTCACGGGGTTTGCTTCCAAATCCTGAATAATAACCACCATATCCAGCATTACCGCTATATCCAAAAACACCAACAGCTAATGGACCTGTTGATTGAATCACAGCATCACCTGTTATTCCTGCAATGGTATAAGTTACCCATTGAGTATTACCTATAACTGGTTCAAATGATTGGGTAACTGGATTTCCATTAACTGTTAATGTAGCTGATGCATATGTAAGAGCAATAATTTCTCCAAAATATTCTGTATTTCCAATAAGATTTATAGATGGAATTAAATCAACACTTTTTTGAAAAAAACAACTTAGAGGAGGAATAAAGTTCAATCCTGAAGTTGCGTCACTAATATCTCCAGCCAAAATTTGATACAAGTAAATAGGCTTGTTACTAGTAATATACATATTTTGGTTGTTAATTCCTTGATAATTTGAAGTAGGAATTAAAAAATAATCACCTGCATTTAAGGTGGTAATTGGAGTAGGACTTCCATTGACAAATACTTGTGTGTTGTTTTGAGTTGCTATTACTAATGGTTTTTCAGTTAAATCACTTCCATTTCCTTTTACAACTATATATTCACTTCCTACTTGGTCAATTGGAACAATTTGATCAAAATTAAAATCTTGTCCTTGTGTTTGATCACCCATACCTGCAAGGGCATTACCTGTATTTACTGCAATAGGTTTGTCGGAATTAATCAAAGCCCCAACAAAACCTGTTAAATTTGCTGTAACATCAGTGTAACCAGATAAAACAACTGATTCTCCTGCGTTTAAATTGTAGGTTAAAGAATTGTCAGTAATATTTCCAGATCCCGAGGCGAAAACTACATCATTGTCATAATCTGAAATTGTGACAGTTGTATTGTCCTCTGTTGCCATAAAACTGCTCACAAAGTTTCTTGTACTTCCATCATATTCTTGTGGTAAACTTCCTACTCTGAAACTTGTTCCAATACCTGCTCTTCCTTTTGATACCAAAGTTTCTGCATGATTTTGAGATCTCACTCTAAAACTAACATAAAAATCCCTTGGTCCTTCTAGGATTAATCCTTTTCTACTTCTAACATTTCCCACATCAGATAAATTGGAAAACATATTGGATCCCTGACTATTGCCAATTGTTATACGTATAGGATTTCCTTTTGATATAGTAAACGGAGATCCAATAAGAGGTGTGCCTTCTCCATTAGTAACTGTAACTTGAAAAGGAATTGGTTCTGGTGTTGATAAATAAACATAATGATCATTTACAACTCCAGCGTCTCGAGCATGCAAAGGCGGTAACCAATGCTTGTTACTCAATTGAGAAAATCCAATTGAGCTTACTAATAAAATTACAGGTATAAATAGTTTTTTAAACATAATAGATTATTGGGTAATAATAAGTTTGTAAAATTAATCAGAAATTTAGAACTTATCTAAATATTAACTAAAAAAACGCACGTAATTGAATATTTCCTGTATGAATTGTTTTGCTACTTTCACTATCTCTTCCTTGATAATTGATGTTAACATCTAAATATTGCGTAAGATTTTTTTGTAAAAGCAATCGCCAAGTTTGATTTTTTCCCGGCTGTAAACCTTCAAGCATCTGAAACGCAACCGGCGCTAAATTATTGCCTTGAAATGAGTTTTTATAGTAAGAAAACTCTCCGTTTATACTAAATCCTTTTGTGCCATTTAGTGTAAAAGACGTTCCAAAGCGATTTTGAACTAACATTTCTAACGCTCCAATTTGATTTTCTTTGTTTTGAAATTCATAAAATACATCCCAACTCGCATTTTTAGAAAACAAGTAACCAATTTTTGGCACTATTTGATAACTTTTAATTTCATAATTCCGACTTTCATAATTTTCAAATCTTGAGTTGGTTCTAGTTGTGTTTCCAGACAGATTAATGAGCCAACTTTTGCGAATTAAATGTTGATATTGAAATTGATGTGATTGATTAAAAGCCGAGATACTTCCAACTGAAAGTAAATTTTGATTTTCGTTCAATAAAAACGAATAAGTTGTGGAATGATGTTGCTTCCCTCGATTAAAAAACAAACTGTTTCTAAAATTGGTGTTCAAGCCAAACAAATTTTCTTCTTTTTGTGAAAACGGATTCAAATCAAAATTATAACCATCTCGCTTTATTTTACGCTCCATTAAAAATGAGGTTTGATTATAAAAATGAGAAATTATTTTTTTAATTCCGATGGCGTTTTGCCATTCAGAAAAATTAAGATTTAAGGTTTGAGAAAATTTATTTTGATGGGTTCTAATAAAAATTTGATTGGGTAAATATACTCTAACATATCTGGCTAAGTCAGGAAAGGGTGCCATTTCAAATTCTTGTAATTCCTGAATTCCATTACTGTTATAATCATTCCACATATAAATTCCAAAACCAGGTTCTACTTGTAAATAAGTAAACTCTTGTTGAGCAATTGTTCCCGAACTAGTCTCATATGCAGTTGTAGTTTGAATTATTTGTCCAAAATATCGATCTGAATACAAAATTCTTGAATTCAATGAAGGTTCGTCATTTTTGTTTGAATCTTCATATTTCAAGGTGCGATAATTCAAAAATACATTCAAATTATTTTTTTCGGTTTTAATCAATTGCGATTTTAAATAATACGAATTTGAATGATTTACACGTTCAATTCGGTTGTTTTGCAAACTATCATTTTGACGTTGTAAAAAACCTAATTCCACAAAAACCTTTGTCGAATCGCCTCTTCCTATAAACGAGCCATATTCTAAAAAGCGTTGACTCAAGGTCGAAAAGGAGTTGGTCGCTTTTAACTTTTCGGAATTATCTTCTAAATTCACCGTTGAACCCACCCAATTTTTGCCTAATTTATAAGAAGTTCGATTTTGACTACGAGAAAAAGAAGAAGTAGAAACTTCAGAATCACTTTTCATAATACTGGAATGGCTCCAAATCATCCAATTTTTGTTTGCATATCTTCCGGAAATTGTGTGTTTATTTCCTGAAAATAAATTACCAAATAACAAATTTTCAAACTGATAAATCGCTTTTCCTTTATTGTCGAAATTAAAATCCAATCCTGAAGTCAAAAAACTTTGATTGCCAATTAAAGGTGAGGTAATATTCCAATCACGATTAAATTCGATATTAAATAAACGCTCAATCGGTTTGAAATTTTCTTGAGTTAATTGATAATTCGCAAAGGCATCAATTTTAGTTTTTTTATCAAAAATACGTTGTTTGCCATTAAATTTTCCAGCAAAACCTTTATTGTTATTGTCGTCTAAATTCGAATATAAATTTTGGTCACTGTTGCTCAAGGCTACTTCAAAGTCTAAAAGTGTTTTCTCACTCGGATTGTATTTTCCTAAAACCGTTGCCATTTGAATTTTTGTAGGTGCAATTAAACGAACAATAGGTTCGTAATTACCTTGTGGAATTCCTCCAATGGGTGCTACATATTCATAAATTTTTCCAACAGCTTGATTACTGGCTAAAATGTAATTTCCTTGGTTGTTTCCTACTAATGAAAAACGAACATTATATAATTCGTCATCAGGATTGTTTGAATATTCAAAAACTTCTGTTCCGCCAACAGTTACTTTTTTGTACAGAATTTTATTTTCGGAATAGGTGTCTAAATACGCTGAAGGACCATTCATTAAAGAAATATTATCGCCAGCATTTTGTAAAATAGCCACTTGTTCTTGAGATAGATTTTGTTGTAAAGGTTGATTTTTTACATCACTTTCTGAATACACATAACCTCCAATTTGCCAATTTTCTCGCTCGTGCGAAATACCGCCATATGTAATAAATCGGGTGAAATTTCTATCGGTATATTGATATTCTACATTGATTCGCATTTCAGAAGTAATCGGAAATAACGAAGTAAAAATGATTTCTCCGGCATTGTAATCAATGATATAATCATTGTTTTCGCCACGAGTTTTCAAAATTCCGTTCACATAAACGCGTTCAGAACCTGAAATTACTAAAACATACAATTCGTTATTATTACCACGTAATTTATACGGCCCTTGGTTGCCTTCTTGTCCTGTAAAAGTACTTCGAGCATATTGTCCACGAACCAATGCTCCTGAAGCAATAACTTCGGTTTTTTTATCAGGAGTTCCAAAGGTAAAACGCGTAGCTAAACCTTGTACTTTTTTGTTGAAATTTAGGAAAGTAGATTTTCGATTTTCCAGAAATAAATCGCCAGCACGAATGTTCCAATTATCAGAGAATAATTCGATGAAGATTTGGTCAAACTCATCTAATTTTTGTGAGTAACCGCCTTCTTGCAAAGGAATATTACTGTCTTGAATTGAAGCACGCAAACTTACTTTGTCCGAAATTTTTCCTGTGATTTGCAAATCTAAATTTGAATTTACTACCGTGTTTTGATTGTTTCCAATGGTAACGCCACGTGTAATACTTCCAGAAGTATTTAATCCGTCGAAAGGTTTGAATTTGGTGTTTTTGTCTTTTTTGAAAACAACTAATCTTCCTGCTTCGTTTGAAACTACTCTGTCATCATCATAAATGGAATACGTTTTGGTTAAAAAGTCTGGAAATTTAGTATATCGTACGATTAACGAATCAGAAGTATTGATTTCTTTGATGAAAACTACCGTTCCTTTTTGGAAATTTACCTTGTAAAAACTTGTATCAATCACTTTTCCATTTTTGTCTTTGATTTCAAAAAAGGAATTGTTTAAACTAAATTTTTCAATCGAAATCGTGTCTTTTGAAAACGCAATTTTTTTAGTAGGATACGATTGCAACGTTTCCTGAGCAAAACCGCCCAAAAAACATAATAGTAATACCACTAAAAAAACAATTTTTTGCATAAATACTATAACTCCGAATCTTCAAAAGTAGTATTTATTGTTGGAAAAAAGGAAGTATTTTATTTGAACCGCAGATTCGCAGATTTTTTTAAATAATTATCTGCGAATCTGCGGTGATTTATTTTAAAACTACTCCTTGGTGATCACCTGCATCGTTTCTCTCGAAATCTGACGCAACAATATCGTTTTATTCGTTTCTACTACTTTTGCAGCGTTTTCGTCAAAATGTCTGATAGTATAAAGTGATACATTTTCGTTGTAGGAAACTTTGAATTTCTTAGCCAACACTTTTCTTAACTCTTCAAAAGTATTGTATTTGTCTTCAATACAAACGGAGAAACTAATTGCGGTATTTTGAATTAAATTCACTTTAATCTTGTATTTTGAGAACAAGCCAAAAATCTCACTAATGTGATTTTCCATGATAAAATCGAAATCAATAGACGATAACGATAATAACAATTGGTTTTTCTTTACGATAAAACAAGATGTTTTTGGTTCTAAATCAGCACCTTTTGAAACACTGGTTCCGGGTAAGGTTGGGTTAACAAACGATTTTACATACAACGGAATTTCCTTTTTCTGTAAAGGTTGTAACGTTTTTGGATGAATAACCGAAGCTCCGTAAAAAGCTAACTCAATTGCTTCTCTGTAGGATATTTGGTTCAACAAAATCGCATTTTCAAAATATCTTGGATCGGCATTTAAAACTCCGGGAACGTCTTTCCAAATGGTAACGCTTTCAGCACCTAAACAATACGCAAAAATCGCTGCGGTATAATCCGAACCTTCACGCCCTAAAGTAGTCGTAAAATTATTCTCGTCCGAACCTAAAAATCCTTGTGTAATGTTTAAAACTTTCTTTTTTACCCCTTTTGAAATCAATTTTTGAGTAGTTTCCCAATCTACTTGTCCGTCACGGTAATTGTTGTCAGTTTTAATCAATGGGCGAACGTCAATCCAGTGGTTTAACATGCCTTGCGAATTGAAATAATGACTTACAATTGTAGTAGAAACCAATTCTCCAATGCTTACCACTTGGTCATACACAAAGTTGTAATTTGGAGATTTATTACTGCGAATGAAATATTCTAAATCATCAAAATGAGCATTAACATCATAAAACACATCGTGATCTTCGTCTTCAAATAAGTCTAATAAAATTTGGTTGTGATACTTTCGAACTTCCTGAAGCGAAGCATTCAACTCTTTCGATTTTTCAAAATAGTTTTTGATTACGACTTCTAATGCATTCGTGGTTTTTCCCATTGCGGAAATAACCAACAAAACATCATTGTGTCCAACAGTGTTTAAAACATGTAATACGTTTTTTACGCCTTCGGCATCTTTAACCGATGCACCTCCAAATTTGAATATTTTCATCTTAAAAATGAGTTGTGTTTGTATTAGGAACACAGATTATAGAAATTCTAAAATTTTTAAAATCGGTGTTCCAAAAATGATTTATTCGTTTAAAAAATTAGTAATTCCTGTTTCATCCATATGCACCACACGCCAATCGCCTAAAACTTTGGCACCCGATTTTTCATAGAAATCGATCGCTGGTGTGTTCCAATCTAAAACGTTCCATTCGATTCTGCGGACATTTTCGGCTTTTCCTTGTTTGATAATTTCTTTGTAAAGGGCAAATCCAGCACCTGTTCCGCGTTTGCTTTCTTTTACAATTAAATCTTCTAAATGAATGGTTTTTCCTTTCCAAGTTGAATAACGATAATAGTACAAAGCCATTCCGATAATCTCATTATTAACTTCGGCAACAAAACACTGAAAAAGCGGATTTTCCGAAAAACCATCGCGAACCAAATCTTCAACTGTAACTACAACAGCATCAGGTTCTTTTTCAAAAGTGGCTAATTCCTGAATCAATTCTAAAACCGAAGGCATATCGTTTTTAGTGGCTTTTCTGATAATCATTTTTTCAAATTTTTTACAAAAATAAAATTAAGTTAAACATCTTTTCAAATTAATTCTCTGATTTCACAAATTTACCGATATTTGTGCCTTAAACACAACTACATCGTTTTCGAAATGGAAGAAAGAAATAGAACCTTAGGCGAATTTATCATTGAACACCAAAATTCGTTTCAATATTCAACAGGAGAATTATCTCGAATCATCAACTCTATCCGATTGGCCGCAAAAGTGGTAAATTATAAAGTAAACAAAGCTGGATTAGTAGATATCGTAGGTGCAGCTGGAGAACAAAATATACAAGGAGAAGACCAACAAAAATTAGACGTTTACGCTAATGAAGTTTTCATTCAAACCTTAATCAATCGTGAAATTGTATGCGGAATTGCCTCGGAAGAAAACGATGATTTTATTACCGTTGCAGGTTCAGATAACTCACACAACAATAAATATGTGGTTTTGATGGATCCTTTGGATGGTTCTTCAAATATTGATGTGAACGTTTCTGTGGGAACGATTTTCTCTGTTTTCAGAAGAATTACTCCGGTTGGAACTCCGGTAACTATTGAGGATTTTTTACAACCAGGTGTGAATCAAGTGGCGGCAGGTTATGTGATTTATGGAACTTCAACGATGTTGGTTTATACAACAGGTGATGGCGTAAACGGATTTACATTAAACCCAGCAATCGGAACGTTTTATTTGTCACACCCAAACATGAAATATTCTGAAGACGGAAAAATTTACTCAATTAACGAAGGAAATTATGTTCATTTTCCACAAGGTGTGAAAGATTACATTAAATATTGCCAGTTAGAGGAAGGAGACAGACCTTATACTTCTCGTTACATCGGAAGTTTGGTTTCTGATTTTCATAGAAATATGATTAAAGGCGGAATTTATTTATATCCAACCAGTTCAAAAGCACCAAATGGAAAATTACGTTTGTTATACGAATGCAATCCAATGGCATTCATAGCCGAACAAGCAGGCGGAAAAGCTTCAGACGGTTTCAACAGAATTATGGAAATTCAACCCACAGAATTACACCAACGCGTTCCATTCTTCTGCGGAAGCAAAAACATGGTAGAAAAAGCGGAAGAATTTATGGCGAAAGCGAAGTAAATTTCTGAAATAGATAAAATACAAAAAGCACAAACTCGTTAGAATTTGTGCTTTTGTATTTTAAAACAGGTTAATTATCTGTTCATGTGTTGCATTTCGTAAGTGAAAGTGTCTAAATCCACATTCATGTCTACTAACTTTAATGCTTTATCTACAATATAACTTACGTTTCCTGCTGTAAAACCTAAGGCTAAAGCAAAACGAGTTAATAAGTCTTGTTGTTTTTCTCCTAAAACATCATCTGCATATACCATTCGAGCTAAATCATATAAACGCTCTAAACGATGCGAATGCATTAACGGCGGATTAACAGGATATTTTAATGGATTTTCTAAAATTTCTTCATATTCTGCTTGAGAAATTTCTAATTTGATAGCTAATTTGTCTAAGAATTTTTTTTCTTCTGGAGTAATTGTTCCGTCAGACAAAGCCACTCTTACTATGGCTGAAAAATGACCTTTGTTTCTGTTTCTAAAACCGCTATCGAATAAATCTGAAATTGACATGTTGTTTATTTTTAATTCTTGCAAAATTACATAAAAAAACTATTTTTTTGAAACAATTTTATTTGCTTTTGTGATACAGAATTTGGTATCATATAAAAATAAATCGTAAGTTTGAATTTCCCCTATAAAACTTAATTGTCATGTCAGAATTTTGGATGTATTTTAATATTGGTCTTAAACATGTGTTAGATATTAACGCTTATGACCATGTGTTGTTTTTAATTGCATTAATGGTGCCTTATGCCTTTAAAGATTGGAAAAATGTTTTTGTTTTAGTCTCGCTTTTTACCATTGGTCACACCTTAGCTTTGCTGTTATCGGTTTATGGAATTGTCCAAATTCAAGCCAGTTTGGTCGAGTTTTTAATTCCTATAACTATCTTAATAACCGCTATTTTTCATCTTTTTACTGCTGGAAAGTCATCTAAAAACGAAAGTATCACTTTTGTTGCCATCGTAACGTTATTCTTTGGAATCATTCATGGACTTGGATTTTCTAATTACTTTAAAACCATTTTACCAGGAAATGCTTCTGATAAATTATTACCGTTGTTGGAATTTGCTCTAGGTATCGAAACCGCTCAAATAATTGTAGTGTTGGTAGTTTTAATTATTTCGTATATCGTGCAAACTTTTTTCCGTTTTTCAAAAAGAGATTGGGCTTTAGTTATGTCAGCATTTATAATTGGTGTAGTTTTGCCAATGATTATTCAAAGTGAAATTTGGAACCGATAATGAAGAAAGAAAAAAGAGAAAAATACGACAAAGCCTATTTGCGAATTGCTAAAGAATGGGGTAATCTGTCCTATTGCCAAAGAAAAAAAGTAGGCGCAATTATAGTAAAAGAGAAAATGATTATTTCCGATGGTTACAACGGAACGCCTTCGGGTTTTGAAAATTGTTGTGAAGATGAAAATAATGTAACCAAGTGGTACGTGCTTCACGCCGAAGCGAATGCTATTTTAAAAGTCGCTCGTTCTACACAATCGTGCGAAGATGCTACCTTGTACATAACACTTTCACCTTGTAAAGATTGTAGTAAATTAATTCATCAATCGGGTATTAAAAGGGTGGTGTATCATCAAGAATATAAAGATACTTCAGGTGTTGATTTTTTAAGAAAAGCAGGTGTTGAGGTTGAATTAATTGAAGATTTGAGCTAAAATGAGAATTAATAAAGTATATTTTCCAATAGTAATCGCAGTAGCTGTTGCGGTGGGTTTGTTATTGGGAAGTAGACTAAACTCTTCTACAGAAAATTCCTTTTTGAGTCGCAACGCTAATAAAAATAAGCTCAATAAACTCATCGATTTCATCGAAAAAGAATATGTTGATAGTTTAAATACCGATTCTATTGTCGAGTTAACGGTTAATGGAATTCTCGAAAAATTAGATCCTCATTCTGTTTATATTCCAAAAAACCAATTAGAAGCAGTTGAACAAGAAATGCGAGGGGATTTTGTAGGAATTGGAATTAATTTTTACATGTATAATGATTCGTTAGCGGTTATAAAACCTATTCCAAACGGACCTTCTGAGAAAGCGGGGTTAAAATCGGGAGACCGTATTCTTTTCGCAGATAAATTACAATTGTACAATAAAAAATTAGAAACCGATACGCTCTTTTCAATATTAAAAGGTGAACAAGGTTCTAATGTAAAATTGACGGTTTATAGAAAGTCCGAAAACAAGAAATTCGCCGTAAACGTAACCCGAGATGTTATTCCCATTAAAAGTGTTGATGCAGTACAAATGGTGGATAAAACTACGGGTTACATCAAAATCAATCGCTTTGCAGAAAAAACCTATGACGAATTTTTATCGGGTTTAACCCAATTGAAAAGTGAAGGAGCCAATCATATTATTATTGATTTACGAGATAACGGTGGTGGCTACTTAGATTCAGCAGTAAAAATTGCGGATGAATTCTTGAAAAACAAAGAATTAATCGTTAAAACCAAAAACAAAAAAGACAAAATAGAAACCACCTTAGCTACTGAAATAGGTATTTTTGAAACTGGAAAAGTCAGTATTTTAATCAACGAAAACAGTGCTTCGGCTAGTGAAATTTTAGCAGGAGCCATTCAAGATAACGACAGAGGTTTGGTTTACGGAAGGCGTTCTTTTGGAAAAGGATTAGTACAACGCGAAATGCCATTAGGAGACGGTTCGGCAGTACGATTAACGATTGCTAGATATTACACACCTTCAGGACGTTCAATTCAAAAGCCCTATGAAGACAAAGGTGAGAACTACTTTAATGAATTCGACAAACGTTTTCAAAGTGGCGAATTGTATGAAAAAGACAAAGTCAAAATTGCCGATAGTTTAAAATTCAAAACTAAAAAAGGACGCATTGTGTATGGCGGAGGTGGTATTATGCCCGATATTTTTGTGCCGTTAGAAGATTCTCACGGTTCAGAAGGTTTAACCATGTTGATGCAATCGGGATTAGTAAATTATTTTGTATTTGAACAATTAGATCAAAACCGCAAAAAGTTTGAAAAAATCTCAATGGAAGCCTTGGAAAAAGAAATTCGTGCCGGAAATTATTTCAATAACTTCAAAGTTTACATGGCAAAAGGTGGTCTGCTTTTTAATTTAGATAGCCAGAAAGAGAAAGTGTTGTTCTATCTTCAAGCTGAATTTGTACGCCAACTTTTTAATGAAAACGCCTATTACCAATTGATTTTAAAGAAAGACAACATGGTAAATAAGGTGTTGAGTAAGTAAAATGTATTTAAAATGAGTAGAAGGGATAAATTATTCGATTTGCCAATTTATAAAAAAGCCGAATTAATTTTAGATTTGGTAAACAGTCTTTTAAATACCATTAGTGAAGAAGATGAGTATTTGAATGCCACAAAATATATGATGCGAGATGATGCTGCGATAATTTGTGCTAAAATTGCGGGTGCTGAAGGCGGAGATATGTACAGCATCCGAATGCAAAATGCAGCTATCATTAGAGATCATGCGATGCATTTATATGTTCAAGTAGGAAGTTTACGATTTCACGATTCTTTTAAAGATACCGATTATGTTACGTTGATTAGAAAAGAAATCGACGAATTCAGAGAATTATTTATTAATTGGGTAGCTAGTTTTGACAAGAGTAATTATTATTGGGACGAATGGGAATTGTTTAATCCACCAGGAGCTATTCCGCCAGATCCTAATGAATATCAAGATCCAATCAATTGGGATGATTTTTTAGAAGGAATGAATTTCGATGATGAAGAAGATGATTCAGAAGAATAAAAGCTATTTTCCCAAAGCATCATGCACCTGTACAGGATTTCCGTTATTCCACAACGTTAAAATATCCGTTGCAACCGAAGCACCACTTCCAGCGGCGATACTTAATTGACTTCTATGTCCGGCTAAAACTCCAGCTACGTAAATACCTTCGGTAACTAAATGATCGGTGTTTTTTAATTGGATTCTGTTTTTCTCGGGAGCTGCCTTTTGATGTGGCATTACAAACGATTCCAAACCTTCAATGGTAAAAGGATTTCCAGCACCAATAGCAATTACAACAATTTTAGCTTGAAGCGAAGATTTGTTGGTGGTAATTGTAAAATTTCCAGCTTTTCCTGAAATGGAAATCACTTTTTCACCATGAATTTGTTGTACGTGCGGATACAAGTTGGTCAAATGTTCCAAACTTTCATCTAATAATTCACTGCCTAATTTCCCTGCAGGAATTCCGTAAGCGTTATTAAAAATGGCATTTTGTAGTGAAGACGCTTTTTGGTGCGCAACAATTGCAATTTTTTTATCCATTGCAAAGGGTTTGTTTTGGGCAGAACCCAAAATCAATGCACACGAAACGCCAGAAACTCCAGCGCCAATTATTAAAACGTCTAGCATTTATTGTTTGGTTTTTTCTTCAATCATTTTTGAAAAACGCAACAATACTAATAATAGAATCGCGCAAATACCAGCTACAACACCAATAATGGCAATTGTGCTATTTCCTTCAAACGGATTACTGTAATCAATTTGAAAAAGATTAAAAACAATTAAAACCAAAGCTATGGCAACTGCCACATAAGTGAAAATTTTCATTTTGTATATTCTCTAAATAAATAATCCTTTAACATTCGCAGCGAATAATTTTACAGCAATCGCCAATAAAACTACGCCAAATATCTTACGAATCACACCTAAACCATTGTTTCCTAAAAGGCGTTCAATTTTCCCAGACGATTTCAATACGCCATACACTACAATTACATTAATCAAAATAGCAATAATAATGTTGATTTTATCATAAGCAGCACGAAGCGACAAAATAGTTGTCATTGTTCCAGCACCCGCGATCAATGGAAACGCAATAGGAACAATAGAAGCCGTACTCGGATTGTCTTCTTTATATAATCGAATGCCTAAAATCATCTCTAAGGCAAGGAAAAACAAGACAAATGAACCAGCAACTGCAAATGAATTCGCATCAATACCAATCAATTTCAGAATTTCTTCACCTACAAATAAAAAGGCAATCATAATCACCGCTGCAACAATAGTCGCTTTTTCCGATTGAATATGACCCATTTTACTGCGTAAGTCCACAATAATTGGAATACTTCCCACAATATCAATCACAGCAAATAAAATCATGCTGATCGTAAAAATGTCTTTCCAATTGATTCCGAATTCCATAAAACGCTGAATATTTGTGCAAATATAAGGATATTGAATCAAGAACGTTTCTAATTTAACGATACATTATCATATCAAGTTCAATATCAAGTTCAAATTCAAAGCAATGTGAAGATTCAAACGCAAATCCCGAAGCTTCGGGAGCAAAGTTTTTTCGCAATCCCGAAACTTCGAGACGCCAAGAAAAAAGTAAAACGTCTCGGTGTACCTCTTTTCAACCCAATCAAAATCAAAAGAACTAGGTGTAACTCTGTGCAAAGAATTTCAGCAATTTCAGCAATTTCTCAAATCTGTGTTCCAAAACTTCTAAATGCTAACTTCTGAATTCTGATTTCAAAATCGTATCTTTGCACTTTAAAACAAACCCAATATGTTTCAGTTGAATAAAACCATCGTTTCAGAAGAAATCTTAGAAAAAGAATTCGTTTGCAATTTGTCAGCTTGTCAAGGCGCTTGTTGTGTGGATGGCGATGCGGGTGCTCCTTTAGATGAGGAAGAAACCCGAATTTTAGCTGAAATTTTTCCAAAAGTGAAACCCTTTCTTCGTCCAGAAGGAATTAAAGCCATTGAAGAACAAGGAACACACGTAGTTTCTGATTTTGGTGAATTAGAAACACCGCTTATTGATGGAAAAGACTGCGCCTACGTAATTTTTGACGGTAAAACAGCACTTTGTGGAATTGAACAAGCCTACAATCAAGGAATTGTGGATTGGAAAAAACCGGTTTCTTGTCATTTGTATCCTATCAGAATCAAAGAATATTCGGACTTTGCGGCGGTTAATTACCACAAATGGCATATTTGCGATGACGCGTGTTCGTTAGGACAAGAATTAGGAGTTCCGGTGTACCAATTTGTGAAAGAAGCACTAGTTAGAAAATTCGGACAACAATGGTTTGACGAATTAGACAAAGTGGCAAAAGAGTTGAAAAAATAGTCTCATTTTTATTGATTAAAAACACTTGTGAGTCGCTTATTTTTCAGTTGCTTACAAGGTTTTAACAGTTGTTTTATCGGTTTTTAACTTGTTGATTTTCAATATTTTAAAAACCTATATTAATTTACTGACAATTATCAGCTTTGTTAAAAACTTGGTCCAATTGTGAATAAGTTTGACTTTCATTTCTCGTTTCAAATGACAAACTTTGTAATCCCCAAATAAGTCAATTTAACCAATCATTAACATTTTTAAAATCAAATAGCTATGTCTATAGTGGAACCTATTTTGCAAGAAAACAAAGATCGATTTGTAATTTTTCCTATCAAACACCAAGATATTTGGGAATGGTACAAAAAACAAGAAGCGTGTATTTGGACAGCAGAAGAAATTGATTTGCATCAAGATTTAAACGATTGGAACAATAAATTAAACGATGACGAAAAATATTTCATCAAACATATTTTAGCATTCTTCGCGGCTTCTGACGGAATTGTAAACGAAAACTTAGCTGAAAATTTCGTTAACGAAGTGCAATATCCAGAAGCTAAATTCTTCTATGGTTTCCAAATTATGATGGAAAACATTCATAGTGAAACGTATTCATTATTAATTGATACGTATGTGAAAGATGAAGCAGAGAAAAATCAATTATTTCATGCAATTGAAGTGTTTCCAG
Organism: Flavobacterium sp.; assembly: GCF_036782315.1. Lineage (GTDB taxonomy): Bacteria > Bacteroidota > Bacteroidia > Flavobacteriales > Flavobacteriaceae > Flavobacterium. Next base: position 189,062 of record NZ_DAIPZK010000003.1, on the reverse strand, counting down.
CAATTAAAGAGAAAGCAGAATGGGCATTGCGTTGGATTCAATCGGATTCATTTGCAGAAAGATTAATTGCTTTCGCAGCAGTGGAAGGAATTTTCTTTTCGGGTTCGTTCTGTTCGATTTACTGGTTGAAAAAACGTGGATTAATGCCAGGATTAACCTTCTCAAACGAATTAATTTCTCGTGATGAAGGAATGCATTGTGATTTTGCGGTTCACTTACACACACATCATGTAGTAAATAAAGTGCCAAAAGCAAGAATCACAGAAATTATCGTAGATGCTTTAAACATCGAAAGAAAATTCATTACAGAATCATTACCAGTAAGTTTAATTGGTATGAACGCCACATTGATGACACAATATTTAGAATTTGTTACGGATAGATTATTAGTAGAATTAGGGTGTGAGAGAGTCTATAACGCATCAAATCCATTCGATTTTATGGATATGATTTCGTTACAAGGAAAAACGAATTTCTTTGAAAAACGCGTTGCTGAATATCAAAAAGCAGGCGTAATGAATTCGGATGCTGAATCAAGCAAAATTAGCTTCGACGCTGATTTCTAAAAATAAAAATATAGAGCGCTATAAAATGTCGGGAGACTTGCGCTTTAGTTCATTAATATTAACCGAAAGCAGGGAAGGGATTGTCTGTTTTCAAAAACTAAAAAGCTTATGTATGTAGTAAAAAGAGATGGCCATAAGGAGCCAGTAATGTTTGACAAAATCACGGACAGAATTAAAAAACTTTGTTATGGATTAAATGACATGGTAGACGCTGTAAAAGTGGCAATGCGTGTAATTGAAGGATTATACGATGGAGTTACCACTTCTGAATTAGATAATTTAGCAGCTGAAACCGCAGCTTCCATGACCGTAACGCACCCAGATTATGCTCAATTAGCGGCTCGTATTGCAATTTCTAACTTACACAAAAATACCAACAAATCATTCTCGGAAACGATGAGTGAAATGTATCACTATGTAAACCCAAGAACCAATCAAAAAGCACCCTTGATTTCGGATGAGGTTTATGAAGTTATTCAAGCTAATGCAGAATTTTTAAATTCTCACATTATATACAACCGTGATTTTAACTACGATTACTTTGGTTTCAAAACCTTAGAGCGTTCGTATTTATTAAGAATCAACGGAAAAATCGTAGAGCGTCCACAACACATGTTAATGCGTGTTTCTGTTGGAATTCACTTAAACGACTTAGAAGCGGTAATTGAAACTTACGAATTAATGTCGAAAAAGTTCTTTACACACGCTACACCAACATTATTCAACGCTGGAACGCCAAAACCTCAAATGTCCTCTTGTTTCTTATTAACGATGCAAGATGATAGTATTGACGGAATTTATGATACCTTAAAACAAACGGCTAAAATTTCGCAATCAGCGGGAGGAATCGGTTTAGCTATTCACAACGTTAGAGCAACAGGTTCATACATTCGTGGAACAAATGGAACTTCAAACGGAATTGTTCCAATGTTACGTGTTTTTAATGATACCGCTCGTTACGTAGATCAAGGTGGTGGAAAACGTAAAGGAAGTTTCGCTATTTATTTAGAAACTTGGCATGCTGATATTTTCGAATTCCTAGATTTGAAAAAGAATACTGGAAAAGAAGAAATGCGTGCAAGAGACTTGTTCTTCGCCATGTGGACTTCTGACTTATTCATGAAACGAGTAGAAGAAGATTCAACTTGGACGTTAATGTGTCCAAATGAATGTCCAGGTTTAGATAACGTTTATGGAGATGAATTTGAAGCACTTTATACTTCATACGAAGCACAAGGAAAAGGTAGAAAAACTATTCGAGCAAGAGAACTTTGGGAAAAAATCTTAGAATCTCAAATCGAAACGGGAACACCTTATATGTTGTACAAAGATGCAGCAAACAGAAAATCGAATCAAAAGAATTTAGGAACCATTCGTTCATCTAATTTATGTACGGAGATTTTAGAATATACTTCTCCAGATGAAATCGCGGTTTGTAACTTAGCATCGATTTCATTACCAATGTTTGTGGAAAATGGAGCGTTTAATCACGAATTACTATACAACGTAACAAAACGAGTAACTCGCAACTTAAACAGAGTAATTGATAGAAATTACTATCCAGTAAAAGAAGCAGAAAATTCAAACATGCGTCACCGTCCAGTTGGATTAGGAGTGCAAGGTTTGGCTGATGCTTTCATAATGTTGAGAATGCCTTTCACGAGTGATGAAGCTAAAAAATTAAATCAAGAAATTTTCGAAACTTTATATTTTGCTGCCGTAACCGCTTCTATGGAAATGGCTAAAGAAGAAGGACCATATTCTTCTTACGAAGGTTCGCCAATTTCTAAAGGAGAATTCCAACACAACCTTTGGGGCTTAAAAGATGAAGAACTTTCAGGTCGTTGGGATTGGGCAAGTTTAAGAAAAGAAGTAATGGCAAATGGAGTAAGAAACTCATTGTTAGTAGCGCCAATGCCAACGGCTTCAACGTCTCAAATTTTAGGAAATAACGAAGCTTTTGAACCTTACACTTCAAATATTTATACAAGAAGAGTGCTTTCTGGAGAGTTCATCGTGGTAAATAAACACTTATTGAACGATTTAGTAGAAAGAGGTTTGTGGAACGAAACATTGAAGCAAGAAATCATGCGTCACAATGGTTCGGTGCAACATATTGATAGAATTCCAGCGGATTTAAAAGAATTGTACAAAACCGTTTGGGAAATGTCAATGAAAGATATTATTGATATGAGTCGTCAAAGAGGTTATTTCATTGATCAATCGCAATCGTTGAACTTGTTTATGCAAGATGCGAATTATGCGAAATTGACTTCGATGCACTTCTACGCTTGGAAATCAGGTTTAAAAACAGGAATGTACTATTTAAGAACAAAAGCAGCAGTTGATGCGATTAAGTTTACTTTAAATAACGATAAAAAAGAAGCGCCAATTGAAGTGAAAGAACAGCAAGTTGAAGTTAAAAAAGTAGAAGCTATTGCTGTTTTAGAAGAGCCAGCAGAAATGTCAGCAGAAGAATACAGAGCCATGATTGAAAGAGCTAGAAATTCTGGCCCAGAAGAATGTGAAATGTGTGGTTCATAGTTTTTGTTGATAACTTAAATTTTTAAAATAAATTTTATCTATTATATTTGTTTTTTGAATTTTAATAATAGATGAAAATGAATGGAATACAAACACTTTTTGCATTGTCATATTTAAATGGTAAAAGAATAGCAAATTATGACAATAAAAATGACTTAATTAATGATTGTGAAGGTGTAAAAAATTTTGAGTTTAGTTCAGAAGTTTTTGAAGCTGGAAAAATTATTAATTGGAAAGGTAGTGAATTGAAAATAGATTCGATTGAAGTGGAATTTCAGTCTATATTAATTGATGAAATTAGAATTTCTGATAATTCAGAAAAAATTTCAAAAACATCTATTTTAGTAATAATTTATATTGAAGATTAATTTTTTGAAAGAATGTTTCATGTTAAACCGAAACAAAACAGTCATCATTATGATGGCTGTTTTTGTTTTAAATAATTACAAACCAATTCGTACATTTGAAAAAATTAGAATTATGTCAAAAGATAAAAAAGGAATTTACACTGGAATTATAGAAAAAGATGCAGATGGGAATTATTTCTGTGGCGAATATTTATTGGATTACCAATACACCGAGAAAAACTTCAAAGTAGGAGACGAAATCAATATCAAATCGGTAATAGTAAATCCGAGTGATAAAAGTTACAATCAATATCCAAAAAAATCGAGAAATTTCTTTTTGGCTAATGAAAAAGAATAGCTCTACAATCATAATCTATAATTATCAATCTGAAATCATATGATGCAGTGGGAACAATTATTGTCCTTAAAAAGACAAGGCGACACCAGTAAACGTTTACGAAAAGAGCAAGACGACACCCGTTTAGGCTTTGAAGTTGATTATGACCGAATTATTTTTTCTGCAGCTTTTAGAAGTCTGCAAGATAAAACGCAAGTCATTCCACTTTCTAAAACCGATTTCGTGCACAACCGATTAACACATAGTTTAGAGGTTTCGGTTGTAGGGCGTTCTCTTGGTCGTTTGGTTGGTAAGCAAATCATTGCAAAATATCCGTATTTACAAGAAGTTCACGGTTATCAAGCGAATGATTTTGGTGCGATTGTGGCTGCGGCTGCGTTATCTCATGATATCGGAAATCCTCCTTTTGGACATTCCGGAGAAAAAGCCATTGGAGAATATTTTAAAACTGGGAACGGATTACAATACAAAGACCAATTAACCGAAAAACAGTGGCAGGATTTAATTGATTTTGAAGGAAATGCTAACGGATTTTCAGTTTTGGCATCTTCTCGTGAAGGAATTGAAGGTGGTTTACGTATTTCGTATGCTACTTTGGGAGCTTTTATGAAATACCCGAAAGAAAGTTTGCCTAAAAAACCAACACAAAAAATTTGCGATAAAAAATATGGCTTCTTTCAGCAAGATAAAGAATTCTTTGCTGAGGTTGCGAAGGAATTGGGTTTGATTTCGAATAAATCTGGAAATGATATTGGTTTTGAACGTCATCCATTAGCGTATTTAGTAGAAGCGGCTGATGATATTTGTTATACCATCATCGATTTTGAAGACGGAATTAATTTAGGTTGGATTCCAGAAGAATATGCATTAGAATATCTAATCAAACTTGTCAAAAACGGAATTGATACCAAAAAATACAACGAACTCATTACTAAAGAAGATCGAATCAGCTATTTGCGCGCCCTAGCAATTGGAAGTTTAATTAATGATGCTGTATCTATTTTTATGGAAAATGAAAAAGCTATTTTGGCAGGAGAATTTCCTTTCTCTTTGATGGATAAAAGTCAGTATAAAGCGCAAATGAATGACATTATCCAAATCAGTGTTAAAAACGTATATCAAAGTAGGGAAGTCATTCAGAAAGAAGTAATGGGATACAAAATCCTCAACAGTTTGTTGGATGACTTTTGTACCGCTTACAATAAAAAAGTAAACGGAACAGCATCAAATTATGATGAATTACTATTAAAATTATTACCTGAACGTTTTCAATTCCAAAAAGAGAATCTATACGACAGATTGTTACATATTTGTCACTTTGTATCATTGTTGACGGATGGTAAAGCTTTAGAATTATATAATACAATTCAGGCAAAAAAATGAATTTAGAAAAATAAAAGGTAAAAAAATTTGAAATTATCTGTAAATTATTAATTTTGTTTAAATTATAATAATATTAACCTCACATTTAACCATGAAAAAACAATTACTATTTTTACTTAGTGCATTGTTAATTTTTTCTTTTAGTTTTGGTCAAAATACTACCAATAACAACAAAGAAAAAGAAAACAAGTCAACAAAAAATGTTGTAGCTACAAATGGTGCTTTGACAAAGAAGCAAGCCAAAGCAGCAAGAAAAATGCATGCAAAAAATTTAGCGAATTCACCGTTTAAAAAGACGATGAATATGTCTAAAACTGAAAGAAAAGCAATGGGAATCCCTCCTAATAAGTTCTACGAAATGGAATGGGAATTAACTATGGACCCTGTTACTGGTCGTCCAACCCCAGAAAAACTGATCCAAATAAGAGAACAATTAAAGAGAGAAAGAGCAGAAGCAATTTCTCAAGGGAGAACTCCTGGAGATGCATCAGATAATTCATGGGTTGAAAGAGGTCCAAATAATGTGGGTGGTCGTGTAAGAGCGGTTATGTTTGATCCAACTGACCCAACTTTTAAAAGAGTATTTGCTGGTGGAGTTAGTGGCGGTTTATGGGTTAATAATGATATCACAACAAACACGGCATGGACAAGAGTAAATATAGCAGAAAATTTATCAGTTTCATCGCTTACTTATGATCCAAACAATCCAAGTACTTTCTATATGGGTACAGGAGAGTCATATGTTGGAGGTGATGTTACTGGAGATGGTGTTTGGAAATCAACAAATGCAGGTGTAACATGGACAAAAGTTTTTGGAGGGGTTACTGGACCAACAACTTTTCAATCTGCAGCAGATTTAACAATCAATAGCCCAGCTGGTATTGCTGGAAATTATGCATGTTATCCTACAACTGCTTTTGGAACCCCTGTTACAACTCCAATCACACAAAATATTGTTTTAGTAGTTGATAATACTGCCCCAACTTCTGATGGATGTGAAACTATTACTAATGCTGCTGCATTAAATGGTAAAATAGCATTAATAAGAAGAGGTACATGTACTTTTGTTACTAAAGTTTTAGCTGCACAAAATGCTGGAGCAGTAGGTGTTATTATGATGAACAACGTTGCAGGTACTCCGGTTGCAATGGGTGGTACTGATGCATCAATTACAATACCTTCAATTATGGTGGCTAAAGAAGTTGGTGATATGCTTGAAGCCGCATTAGGTTCTGGACCTGTTGTAGGAACTTTAAATCCCGTAGTTCAAGGAGCATTTACTGGTAATTTAGTTCCAGGTCAACAACATATCAATGATATTAAAATTAGAAACAATGGTGGGGTGTCAGAAATTTATGTTGCTGTTGGAGATACATTTTATGGGTCAGCAAATCAAGCTACATACTTAGGAGGTCCAGCTTTTGGTTTATACAAATCAACAGATAATGGTGCTACATGGAATTTATTGACAATGCCTTTAACTGCTAATGGTAATAGACACTGTCCAAATGATATTGAGATAGGTCCAGATAATACAATTTGGGTTGCCACAACCAACAGTGTTGTTTATAATGACGGAGGAGGAATGATATTTTCTTCTACAGATGGTAATACGTTTGTGCAAAGACATCAAGTTAATGGTGGTCAAAGAACTCAAATTGCTGTTTCAGCTAGTAATGCTAATAAGGTATATGTTTTAGTTGAAGACGGAACTTCTGGTGAGCCAAACATTTATTTGACTACAAATGGATTTTCAACTGCACCAACAACTCTTGGTGAACCAGCATCTGATGGAGATATTTCTGCGACGGATTTTTGTAGAGGACAAGCTTTCTATGATTTAATGATTGCTGTTGATCCAACAAATGATGCTATTGTTTATATAGGCGGTATCAATTTACATAGATCAACTAACAGTGGATCTTCTTGGACAGCTATTTCTGGTTGGACAACAAGTACACCTTCAAATGTCCATTCTGATCAACATGGCATGGCTTTTAGACCTGGAAATCCGAATCAGGCAGTATTTGGAAACGATGGAGGAGTATATTATGCTTCTACATTATCAGGTGCATCATCATCGAGTTCTGCAATTGTTGCTAGAAATAATGGTTTAAATATTACTCAGTTTTATAGCGTTGGTGTGGCTCCTATGAGTGCCGTAAGTGGTTTGACTGGAAATGATTATTTTGCAGCAGGCGCACAAGATAATGGAACTCAATACTTCGGTAATGCAGCTGCTGGAGTAAATGCCAGTGTAGAATCTCAAGGTGGAGATGGTGCATTTACTCTATTTGATCAAGGAGCAGATAAGTATTATATTTCTAACTATGTTTATAACAATAATATAGTTTATAGACCAATTCCTTCTGGAGTAACCAGAACAATCGATAATGACGCCTCGTCTGCAACGAATGGTGCATTTATTGCCCCAATGGTATTGGATTCTAATTTAGATATTTTATATTCAGATTATTCTACAACTGCTCCAGTATATCAAATTAGAAGATACACTAATTTAAAATCAGGAACTGTTGGTAGAACAAATTTAACTAATGCCTTGTTGACTTCATCTCCTACAGCTTTTGCTGTTTCACCTTACACAACAACTTCTACTACTTTACTTGTTGGAACAAGATTAGGTAAGTTATTGAGAGTTACATCAGCTAACGCAACTCCTGTTTGGACTGATATTACTGGTCCTAGTTTCGTAGGTAGCATTTCTGACGTTGAGTTTGGTGCTTCAAATAACCAAATTTATGTTACAATGCATAATTATAACGTAGTAAGTATTTGGTATTCGAATGACGGTGGAGCAACATGGGTAAATAAAGAAGGAAACCTTCCTGACTTACCAGTAAAAGCAATTCTTAGAAATCCATTAAATGCTGAAGAAGTAATTGTAGGTACTGAATTAGGAGTATGGTATACTAATAATTTTAGTGCTACATCTCCAACTTGGAATCAATCTTATAACGGAATGAGTAATGTTAAAGTAATGGATTTAGATTATCAAATAACTACTGGTTTCCCTAATACATTCCCTTCTGGGGCTGCTGCTACTTATAATGTATATGCTGCAACTTATGGTAGAGGTGTTTTTTCAGGTACATTTAAAGAAGCTACTTTATCAGCAGGGGATAATACTTTAACTAAAGGAATTAAATTATATCCAAATCCTTCAAATGGCGTTGTTACTATTTCTTTACCAAATTATTCTGGTAATCTAGATATTAATGTTTTTGATTTAAATGGTAGAAAAGTTCTTTCAAATTCTGGAGACTTTACATCGGAAAAATCAATTAACTTATCGGGATTACAATCTGGAGTTTATATTGTTAAACTTGAAGGAGATAATTTATCTTACTCTGAAAAAGTTATTCTAAACTAATTATCTTAGTATTTAACAAAAGGCTTCGCAATGCGAAGCCTTTTATGTTTTCATAGTATTTTTACTTGCAAATTTATCCTTAATGTAAATTAAAAAAAATGAAAGATATTTAATGCAATTAATTTAAAATGTAAAGAAATAAAAATGTAAATTATTAGTTTAGGATGTAATTAATTTAAAACGAATAAGTTAATCCTACACCTAGTAATTGTTTCAACTGAACTTTAGGTCCTTTAATAACCTGTACGCCATTTTCCTCTTCTTTCGTTTTAATGTCATCATCGTAAATAATATGAGTACCAATATTTGCTTTTACATATTGATTTACGGTCATATCTAATTGTAATTGCCAGTCTACATCAATATTACCAAATTTATTAAGATAATCTGTGTAAAGACTTAAACGATGTTCTAACTTAATATTTTGATATATTTCTGTTTTCCATTGATTTGTTATTAAAATCCCTGTTTCATTACGAATGTTTTTTCCTTTTTTAATTAAATTTCCAAATTCGTCATATACCGCTTTATCTACTCCAAATGCACCTTGGTCTGCAAGTCTTTGATCAAAAACCATCGTAGTCTTTTGGGTTAAAGGCGATAAGTACAAGTTGAAATTAATATCCTTCCTTGCATACTCGGCACCAATTCCTAAAAAAGTATATGCTGGAGCAAAGGGCTTAGAAATAGCTAATTCAGTATTTGGATAATTATAACCATTAGCAAATTGGGTTCTAAAATTAAATTTTCCTGCATAATACCAATTTGAAACCGTATCTCTTTTATAACCAAAAGTAGAATTAAGAGCAAATTGGTCATCTGTCTTTCTTACTTCCTGACGTTCTTGCTTATTAATTCCATAACGCATAATCAATTCGTTTTTCCAACGAATGTTATCTTTTGTGTAAGTTCGTATAAATTCACCTTTTAAAAGCCCTGAAATAGAGTTGTTTCCTCCAGCATTCCAGTTCACAAATGAGATTTGAGAAACATCGAGTCCAACTTTATTTTCTTTTGACCAATAGGAAATAGTGTCTGGTAATTCTGTACGGATAATTTGGCTGTAATTGGATTGAAAAATTAAAAAAAGAAATCCGAAAAGGTAGGCTTTTTTCAGCATTTTAAAATGTATTTAATAATTGTATAATATTTTTAACGTCAATTTTACAAAGTTGTTGTAATTCAAGAACTGGTCCATGTTCTATGAAAGAATCGGGAATACCGAGATTAATGATGTTTTTATTCAAGTTATTCGTCGCAATAATTGTACAAATTTTTTCTCCAAAACCACCTGTAATTACTCCATCTTCGATAGTAATAATTTGGTCGTGAGAATTTATAATAGATTTGGTAGCTTCAATATCTAATGGTTTTACAAACGGAAAATGATAATGTGAAAATAATTTTGAACTTTCTACTTCTTTCAAAGCTTTCGTTACATTATTTCCAATAGTTCCTGTAGATAAAATGGCAACTTTGCTTCCTTTTTGAAGTGCCACAATTTTACCAATTTCAATTTTCTCAAAAGGCTGTTCCCAATGTAAATTTTCACCTCTTCCTCTTGGATAACGAATCGCAATCGAATGATTTAATCCTTCCGAAGCAGTAAACATGATGTTACGTAATTCCATTTCATCTTTTGGAGCTGCAATAATCATATTTGGAATGCAATTCAAATAGGCAATATCAAAAGCACCATGATGTGTAGCGCCGTCTTCACCGACTAATCCTGCTCTGTCCAAACAGAAAATAATAGGTAAATTCTGTAAAGCTACATCATGAATTACTTGGTCGTAAGCGCGTTGTAAAAAAGTGGAATAGATATTACAAAAAACCACCATTTCTTGTGTAGCCATTCCTGCGGCTAAGGTAACAGCGTGTTGTTCCGCTATTCCAACATCAAAAGCACGTTTTGGAAAAGCGTCCATCATATATTTCATGGAACTTCCTGTTGGCATAGCTGGAGTGATACCAATGATTTTTTCATTTTGTTTCGCTAACTCTACCAATGTATGCCCGAACACATCTTGATATTTTGGTGGTAAATGGGATTCGTCTTTTGGATGAATCTTACCTGTTTCGGCATCAAATTTTCCGGGAGCATGATATTTTACTTGATCTTCTTCAGCTAATTGTAATCCTTTACCTTTTGTAGTTATCACATGTAAGAATTTCGGACCTCTAACCAATTTTAATCGTTCTAATTCCGAAATCAGTTTTGGTAAATCATGACCGTCAATCGGACCTGAATAATTAAAATTTAAGGATTTGATGATATTATTTTGCTTTGGATTTTTCCCATCTTTAACAGCTGTCAAATAATCTTTCAAAGCACCAATACTTGGGTCAATTCCTATGGCATTATCGTTTAAAATTACCAATAAATTTGCATCGGTAACTCCTGCATGATTTAGCCCTTCAAATGCCATTCCACTAGCAATTGATGCATCACCAATTACTGCAATATGTTGTTTATCAATTTCTCCTTTTAATTGCGAAGCCAAAGCCATTCCCAAAGCTGCCGAAATCGAAGTTGAAGAATGTCCAACACCAAACGTATCATAAACACTTTCGCTTCGTTTTGGAAAACCTGAAATCCCATTTAATTCTCTGTTAGTATGGAAAATATCACGTCTTTCGGTTAGGATTTTATGCCCGTAAGCTTGATGGCCCACATCCCAAACTAATAAATCTTCAGGTGTATTGAAAACGTAATGTAGCGCAATCGTTAATTCAACAACGCCCAAGCTCGCACCCAAATGACCTTCTTTTTTTGAAACAATATCAATGATAAAGTCTCTCAATTCTTTGGCTAATTGAGGAAGTTGATTTTCAGGGAGTTTCCTTAAATCGATTGGGCTATTAATTTTTGAAAGCAAATTTTCCATCACAGCACAAAAGTAAGAATTGGTTGTTGTATTTTTGTACTTATGGAGAATATTTTTACCGATGACTATTTTATGAAGAAAGCCCTTCAAGAAGCCGAAATTGCTTTTGAGAAAGGTGAAATTCCAGTGGGTGCTGTTATTGTGATAGATAATCGTGTTATCGCAAGAACGCATAATTTAACCGAATTACTTCATGATGTTACGGCTCATGCCGAAATGCAAGCTATAACTAGTGCTGCAAACTTCCTTGGTGGGAAATATTTGAAAGATTGCACTTTGTATGTAACATTAGAACCTTGCCAAATGTGTGCTGGCGCTTTGTATTGGTCCCAAATTTCTAAAATTGTTTTTGGAGCTTCCGATGAAAATCGTGGCTTTCAAAAAATGGGAACGCAATTACACCCTAAAACCCAAGTAATTTCAGGGGTTTTAGAAAAAGAATGCGGCGATTTAATGAAAGCTTTTTTTAAAAATAAACGATAAATTCCAAGGTGTAATAATTTTCCGTAACTTGGTATTAGTTTTGATACTACATTATTTGTCACCAATTAACACTGTTTCTTTATGGAAAACAAATTAAAATCAACCTTAGTTATTGGAGTTTCAATAATTATTACCGCACTTATTTTAGGCACTGCTTTTAAAAATCGAAACGAAAATTTAGACACTATTTCCGTTGTAGGATTAGGAACTACAGATTTTGTTTCCGATGAGATTTTATGGTCGGGAAGTTTTGCAACTAAGAGTTTTGATATTAAAGAAGCGTACAACAAAATGATTTCTGATCAAAAAATTGTGGCTGATTTCTTCATGAGCAAAGGATTTAAAAAAGAAGAATTTACTTTTGGAGCTGTTCAATTCAATAAACGATTTAGAGAAGTACGAACCGAAAATCCAGAGAATGCCTATCAAACCAAATACGAACAAGTATTTGATGGTTATGAAGCTACACAAACCATAACGTTTTCTGCAAAGAAAAATCCAGATTTGATGAAACGAATAGAAGAAGTTTCAAGTAAAACATCGGAATTGATTAATTCGGGAATCGAATTGACATCAAATTCTATTCAATATACGTATTCCAATTTACCAAATTTAAAACACAGTTTAATTGAAAAAGCCTCGAAAGACGCCAGCGAAAGAGCTCAAAAAATTGTAAAAACAGCCGATGGAAGTTTAGGAAAATTAAAATTAGCTAGCATGGGAGTTTTTCAAATTACAGGTCAAGGTTCTACTGAAGAAGACAGCTATGGAGGAAATTTTGATACCTACAGCAAAAACAAAACGGCCAGAATTACGGTTCGATTAGAATATGAATTGGATTAAAAATTAATTTTATGACATAAAAAAAACCGCCAATCTTTAGAAAGGCGGTTTTTTAATTTATTTAATTTCATTTCCTTCTTTGTCAAAGAAATGGTATTCTAGATACGTGTAAGCGTCACGAGGTATGATTTTCACCCATTTCTTATGCTCGAAAAACCATTTCGAACGTAAGGATGGAAAACCTTTAGTAAGGTATGCTGCCACAAAAGGGTGTGCGTTTAGTACAACCTTTTTATGGTCTTTAATAATGCGTTCAAGATCAGACGCTATTTTGTCAATAATTAAAATAGGAGCGTCAATTTCCCCGTTTTCATTAGGGTTTTCTTCCTTCGTTTTAATGTTAACTTCTGGTCTAACTCTTTGTCTAGTAATTTGAATTAATCCAAATTTACTAGGAGGCAAGATTTTATGCTTGGCCTTATCGTCACTCATTTCTTCTCTTAAGAAATCGTACAATACTTTGCGATTTTCTGGATTTTGCATATCAATGAAATCCACTACAATAATTCCGCCCATGTCTCTAAGTCGTAACTGACGTGCAATTTCAGCTGCAGCAATCATATTTACTTCTAAAGCAGTATCTTCTTGGCTTGATGCTTTTGCCGAACGGTTTCCACTATTCACGTCAATAACGTGTAAAGCTTCAGTGTGTTCAATAATCAAATAAGCACCTTTGCTCATGGAAACTGTTTTTCCAAAAGACGTTTTTATTTGTCGCTCAATATTATATTTTTCAAAAAGAGGCAGTTCTTTAGACTGATAGTGTTTTACGATTGACACTTTATCCGGAGCTATCTCTTGCAAATACTCCTTCGTTTCAAGATACAAATCTTCGTCATCAACATGAATTCCGGTGAAGGTATCATTAAATACATCTCGTAAGATAGAAGAAGCTTTATTTAGTTCTCCTAATACTTTTGATGGATGATGAGCCGTTTGTAATCTTCTACACATAGCAGACCAGCGGTCCATCAATGTTTGTAGATCTTTGTCTAGTTCGGCTACTTTTTTGCCTTCGGCTACTGTTCGCACAATAACACCGAATCCTTTTGGTTTGATAGATTGAACCAATCGTTTTAACCGGTCTTTTTCTTCTCTCGATTCTATTTTTTGCGAAACAGAAACGCGATCTGAAAAAGGGACTAAAACTACATATCTTCCGGCTAACGAAATCTCAGAACTAATTCTAGGACCTTTAGTCGAAATAGGTTCTTTCACTACCTGAACTAAAACTGATTGATTGGCGCTTAGAATGTCGGTTATAGCACCGTCCTTATCAATTTCAGCTTCAAAAGGAAAATTTTTGAGTGAATAATCTTTTAATTTACCTGCGCTTACAAGTTTAATAAATTTCATCAAAGAAGGTAAATTAGGGCCTAAATCATGGTAATGCAAAAACGCATCTTTTTCATGGCCTAAGTTTACAAAAGCGGCATTTAAACCAGCCACAGGTTTACGGATTTTAGCAATAAAAATATCACCTACCGCAAAATTGCTTTGCTTTTCTTCTTCTTTGTGTAATTCTATTAGTTTTCCATCTTTTAATAAGGCAAAATCTACAGCGTCTGAACCAGATCTAATAATTAACTCTTTGTTCATGCAGTACATTTTTATCTGTTTGTGCTCGATGCTTGATGTCTGATGCTGGGTGTTTTAAATTCATCCAATCATCTAACATCTATCACCTAACATTTTCACAGATGGATTAAACATTTTTTACAGGCAGTTGTACCTGGGAACCAACTTAAAATTGATTCATTTCAATGAACTTTTTTTTAAAAAAGAAAAAGTAGTTTTAAACTACTTTTTCTTTTTATGACGGTTTGCTCTCGCTCTTTTTTTACGTTTGTGAGTTGCTACCTTATGTCTTTTTCTTTTTTTACCACTTGGCATAACATGTTGGTGTTTAGATTAATAAATAGTTTTTATACTGTAACTTCTGTTTTCTCTTTAACGCTTTCAACAAACACTTTAGCAGGTTTAAAAGCTGGAATGTTGTGAGCAGGAATTTTAATTGTAGTGTTTTTAGAAATGTTTCTTCCTGTTTTTTCAGCTCTTGTTTTGATGATAAAACTTCCAAAACCTCTTAAATAAACATTATCACCTGTTTCAAGCGAGTTTTTTACTTCTTCCATAAAAGACTCAATAGTTGCTTGTACATCACCTTTTTCAAGTCCTAATTTTTCTGAAATTTTCGCTACGATGTCTGCTTTCGTCATTTTCTTTCGTATTTATATTTATGTGTATTTTTTTGAGTTTGCAAATATAAGAATTAAAAAAACAATAATTCAACCTTAATTGATTAAATTTTAATTACTAAAGATTTATTTTTGTTGTCCCAATATAAAAATATGGAATTTTCTAACTCTTTAATTCATTGGTATTTACAAAATAAGCGCGACTTACCATGGCGAAATACAACCAATCCGTATTGGATTTGGCTATCAGAAATCATGCTACAACAAACGCGAGTTGCCCAAGGTTTGCCTTATTTTTTGTCTTTTACCGAAGCTTTTCCAACCATTTTTGACTTGGCTAATGCCGATGAAGAGCAAGTCTTAAAATTATGGCAAGGTTTAGGATATTATTCCAGAGCTAGAAATCTTCATACAACTGCAAAACACATCGCTTTTGAATTAAATGGTAAATTTCCATCAACTTATAAAGAGTTGTTACAATTAAAAGGTGTTGGTGAATATACAGCAGCAGCCATCGCTTCTTTTTCATTTAATGAATCTGTTGCAGTCTTAGATGGCAATGTTTTCCGAGTTTTGAGTCGATACTATAATGTGGAAAGCGATATTTCATTACCGAAAACTAAATCGGAATTTCAACAATTAGCGCAAGAAGTGTTAGATAAAAAGAATCCTGCTTTGTTCAATCAGGCAATTATGGAATTTGGTGCATTGCAATGTGTGCCGAAAAACCCAAATTGCGAAGTTTGTGTTTTAAATTCGAGTTGTGCCGGACTTCAGTATAAAAGAGTAAATGAACTTCCGGTTAAAACCAAGAAAACAAAAATAACTCCTCGTTACTTAAATTATTTAATTTTAAAAGATTCTGATTCAAATTTCATTGTTCAAAAGCGTGAAGGTAAAGGAATTTGGGAAAATTTATACGAGTTTCCTGTTCTTGAAACCGATTTGCAATTATCAGAAAATGAAATTATTGAGCAAGTTTCTAAAATGGAATTCTTCAATTTACAACCTTTTGAAGTTATTTCACTTCATAATGATGTCAAACTGCATAAGTTGTCTCATCAACATTTGAATATTCGCTTTTTTGAAGTTTCCTTTGATTCGAAATTACCTGATTCCAAACCATTTACAGAAATAGAAAAACTACCTTTCCCAATAGTAATTCACAATTTTATCGTTGCAAATTATTGTAATTCACTTTAAATTACTATTTTTGATTAACCCTAATAAATATACAAGCCATGAACGGAACATTAAATAAGGTTATTTTGATAGGTCATTTAGGTGACGAAGTTAAAATGCACTACTTTGAAGGTGGTAATTGCATTGGACGTTTTCCTTTAGCAACAAACGAAGTGTATATCAATAAGACTACTGGAGAAAAAATTACTTCTACAGAATGGCATAATATTGTTGTTCGAAATAAAGCAGCCGAAATTTGCGAAAAATACCTTTCTAAAGGCGATAAAATTTACATTGAAGGCCGAATCAAATCGCGTCAATGGCAAGCAGAGGATGGTGCAACTAAATACACTACTGAAATTCAGGTAACCGAATTTACTTTTTTAAACACTAAAAAAGATACTGATTTGGGAAAATCGTCTTTACCTACAGGTAGCGCTCCTGATGATTATAATGTTTAACTAAATTAATTTAATTTGGATCCTGACCCGGCCAGTTTACTCAATTCTATAGATTTTGAATTCCTTTTCGGAATCGCAGCAATTATGTTGTTGCTCATTTGTTCTGCATTCATTTCGGGTTCTGAAGTGGCGCTCTTTTCATTGTCTCAAAAAGATTTAGACGAAATATTAAATAAAGATTACAATAAAGGAACACTCATTTCTAAATTATTAGAAAAACCTAAAAAACTTTTAGCTACCATTTTAGTAGCCAATAACTTTGTAAATATTGCGGTAGTAATTCTTTTCTCTTCCTTTAGTGGTCGATTGTTTAATGGAATTGAATCTTCTATTTTCCGATTTATTTTAGAAGTAGTTGTGGTCACTTTTTTTCTATTGTTGTTTGGAGAAGTTTTACCTAAAATTTATGCCAATCGAAACAACATAGTTTTTTCACAAAAAGTAGCTATTCCAATTTCAATACTGAATAATGTATTATCGCCTATTAGCGTTCCTATGCGAAATGGAATTCTTTTTATTGAAAAGAAACTCAATGTACAAAAAGGGAATTTTTCGGTTGACCAACTTTCTCAAGCGCTAGAATTAACATCGCAAAACGACACTACTGATGGTGAGCAAAAAATATTAGAAGGAATTGTAACTTTTGGAAACACCGAAGTGCGACAAGTGATGAGCCCTAGAATTGATGTTTTTGCTTTAAATATTGAAGAGGCATTTGAAGAAATTATTCCTAAAATTGTAGCCAAAGGCTATTCACGAATCCCAGTTTATAAAGATAGTATTGATCAAATTGAAGGTATTTTGTTTATCAAAGATTTAATACCTTATATAGATAGCGAAGATTTTAATTGGACCGAATTATTACGTCAACCATTCTTCGTTCCAGAAAACAAAAAGTTAGATGATTTATTGAAAGATTTTCAAGGTATGAAAAGTCATTTAGCTATTGTAGTTGATGAATATGGTGGAACTTCGGGAATTATATCGTTAGAAGATGTTTTGGAAGAAATTGTAGGTGATATTAGTGATGAATTTGATGATGAAGATTTAATTTATTCTCAAATTGACGATAAAAATTTCCTCTTTGAAGGTAAAATCAGTTTGAAAGATTTTTACCGAATAATTGAAGTGGATGAAAACGAATTTGAAAGTAAAAAAGGCGAAGCCGAAACTCTGGCTGGTTTTTTACTTGAGATTTCTGGAAATTTTCCAAAGAAAAAGCAAAAAATAACATTCCATAATCTTATTTTTACCATCGAAAATGTAGATAAGAGAAGAATAAAACAAATAAAAGTTACGTTATTGTAATCATGATACAAAATATAGTAAAATGGAGTTGTTTGGGTTTGTTTTTAAGTTTGATTTCTTGTGGAGATGAAACCTTGCCAAAACCAAAAGGGCAATTGAGTTTGGAATATCCTAAAGCGAAATACTCTAAATTAAATTCCAATTGCTCATTCACTTTTGAGAAAAACAATTTAGCTTTAATCAAAGATAAGTCCTGTGCTTTTGAGATTAATTATCCAAAGATGAAAGCAACTATTTATCTAACTTATAAGCCAGTAAACAATGATATCGATAAATTACTGCGTGATGCTCAAAAACTCACATACGACCATGTGGTAAAAGCAGACGATATTACCGAACAACCTTTTATAAATGGAAAGAAAAAAGTGTATGGAATGTTTTATGAAGTAGGTGGAAATGCTGCAACTAATGCACAATTTTACGCTACAGATAGTACAAAAAACTTTATTGTAGGAAGTGTTTATTTTTACGCAAAACCTAATTTTGATTCCATTTTACCTGCCGCACAATATCTGAAAGAAGATATGCGAAGAATTATGGAAACGTTAGAGTGGAAATAAAAAACGCCCTGATTATCTCAGGGCGTTTTTTATTACATTTTTTTCGATTCCGTTACTTTATAAGAATCACCACCGGCAACAGCTTCAATAGTTTTGATTAACGATTCTAATGATTGTTTTTCTGCGTCGAATTTGACAGTTGCAATTTTAGTATCAAAATCAACAACCGCTTGTCCAACACCTTCTTGTGCTGCTAATTTGTTTTCTATTGTTTTTGCACAACCCATTGCACAAGTCATTCCTTCGATAGTAAAACTTGCCGTTTGCATTTTGGCTAAATCTGCTTCAGAAACCGCTTCTTTTTTAGTTTCTTCCACTGCAACTTCTTTGTTTTCTTGTTTGCAACTTGCTAATGAAAGCGTCATTATAAGTGCTAAACCAATATTTTTAAAATTTTTCATATCTGTAAATGTTAAATTATTTGTCTCACAATAAAGACATTGCAAAATTACAAAAATTCATAGTGCTATTTTCAAAATAAAGCCTGAATTTTGACACATAAAATGGCGCTATGGAAAACAATTCAACAAAATGGTATTTATTAGGCTTTTTAGGCTGTGTATGGGGAAGTTCTTTCATCTTAATGCAATTGGGTTTAAAAGGTGTGAATTCGATTCAATTGGGGAGTTTGCGAATAATTTTTGCCGCGATGTTTTTGATTGTTGTAGGGTTTAAACAAATTCCTCAAATTCCATCATACAAGTGGAAATACATTGCGTTAACTGCTTTATGTGGAACCTTTATTCCTGCATTTTTATTTGCTTTTGCACTTTCAAAAATTGATGGATCTATTAGTTCGATTTTAAATTCGTTAACTCCGTTAAATACCTTGTTAGTAGGTTTGCTCTTTTTTGGGATGAGTGTACAAAGAAGTCAAGTTTTCGGAGTAATTATTGGATTTATAGGTTGTGCTTTACTGGTTTTATTTGGCGACGGAGAAAATACTACCGAGAATTATTATTATGCCATCTTAATTGTAATTGCTTCCATTTTTTATGGTGTCAATGTTAATTTAATTAAAAAATACTTATCTGATTTAAAACCGTTAACCATTAGTACTGGTAACTTTTTAATCATGTTTTTTCCCGCTTTAATCGTTTTATACTTTACAGGTTTTTTTGATATCATTCACGAAACAAAGGTACAAACCTCATTAGGTTTTATTGCTGTTTTAGGAATCGTTGGGACAGGATTTTCGAATATTTTGTTCTTTAAATTAATTCAACTTTCATCGCCTGTTTTTGCTTCATCAGTAACTTATATTATTCCAGTAGTTGCTTTTATTTTGGGTTATTTATTTATGGATGAAACACTATCTATAATTCAATTATTAGGCGCTTTGATTGTTTTAGTTGGAGTATATTTTTCAAGCAAAAAATAAAAAAGCGCCCAATTTCTCGAGCGCTTTTCAGATTCATGTTTTGTTTATTATTTGAAATCAGCATCGGTTACACCTTCGTTAATTTTAACTTCAGTTGTAATTAATTCGATTTCGATACCAACATTCATGATGGTTTTGTATGGGAATTTTAATCCTTTTACGTCTTTGTAATCTTGGTAGTAAGTAGTTTGTGTCATTTTTTGACCGCCTTGCTCAACGTCTTTTACTTCAGCTACTTTAAATCCAGTTTTTACATCATAGAAATAAGTCGATTTTCCTTTTTTAATAGCATATGCATCTGCTCCATTGATGTTTTCTATTCCTGTTAAAGTAACATCTTTGTCTGTTAATAAAGATAATTCTTTAAAATTACCAGCCATATCTTGCATGTCTTTCAAATCTTGGTCTTTGAAATCTTTTCTTTGACCTTGTTGTACCATGTAAGCTTCTTTTTCGTTAACAACTTGTTTCATCATTACCATTCCCATAGCCTTCATTTCAACGCCTAATTTTTTAGGAGCTGTTTTTACTACTAATTCTAAAGGTGTTCCTTGAACAGTTCCGGCTGACATTACTGCTAACGTTTTTACGTTTTTAACAGCTTTTTCTCCACCGATAACATTAATGTAGTTGTTTAAAACGGTTTGAGCAGTTACACCAGCTGGGATTGGTTTTTTAACTTCTGGTTTATCTGTTGGATTACCATATTTATCAAAGTAGAAAATTGGTAATTTTTCTCTTTTGCTCATCCCTTCTAAACCAGGTAAAACATCTGCTGCTTTTCCAACGATAACTACTCTTGTTTTATCAGATAAGAAATATTTATTAGCTGCATTTTTGATATCTTCAGCCGTTACTGCATTGATATTTTTAATGTAGTTTTCGTAGAAATCTTCAGGTAAACCTTGTGTTTCTTTGTTTAAAGCGTAACCTGCAATAGTTGATGGTTTTTCAATTTGCATTACGAAGTTACCAACATATTTTGCTTTTGCATTTCTTAAATCTTCTTCAGAAACTAATTCTGTTTTGATTCTTTTTAACTCATTAAAAAATTCTACAACAGCACTGTCTGTAACAGTATTTCTAACAGAAGCGCTAGAACGGAATTTATTGATGTATTTTCCAGCACCGATAGAAGAGTAAGCGCCGTACGTCCAACCATGTTTTTCACGTAAGTTTAAGAATAATCTTCCTTCACCACCACCACCTAAAATTTGGTTAGCAAGTAAAACCGAAAAATATTCTTTATCTGTCATTTTTAAGTTTGACAAGTTTACTAACGCAATTTCTGATTGTACTGCGTTTGGTGTATCAATAAAGTTAATTTGACTGTATTGAACGTCTTTTGGATTAGAATACGTTAATTGAGGAGCAGTAGCTTTTTTCCAAGAACCAAATAATCTTTCTACTTCTTTTTTAACTTCTTTAAAGTTTACATCACCCACAATTACAAGGTAAGCATTTGAAGGAACGAAATACGTGTTATAGTTCATCACAACATCGTCTAAAGTAACATTCTTTAAAGTTTCTTCACTAGTAAATTCTCCTTTGTAGTGTTCTTTACCAAAAACTAAAACATTTTCAACTCTTCTGGCAATAGCTGCTACGCTTTTTTCGTCTGCTTTTAAACCTTCAATGATTTTCTCTTTTTCTTTTTCGAACTCTTTTTGGTCAAATAATGGATTTAAAGCTCCATCAGCCATTAATTCTAAGATTCTTTTAGAATATCTAGAAAGCCCGTTTGCAGAAGCGCCAGAGGCATAAAAATTAATATCAGCTCCTAAGAAATCGATTTCTTCATTAAATGCATCTTTATTAATTTTCTCAGTCCCGTTTCCTAACATTCCACTTAAAATATCAGAAACTCCTTTTTTGTTTCCTTCAGCATAAGGGGGATTGTCTAATGTTAAATTAAAAGAAACTCGTGGCAACTTGTGATTTTCAACCACTAAAACTTTCAAACCATTTTTTAGAACAAATCGCTGTGGTTTGTTAATGTTTATACTAGGTGCTGGCCCTGGTTTTGGTTGAGGTCTATCTTGTGCTTGCATTGTTATTGTTAAAAATAAACTGGCTGCTATGTATATAAATTTTTTCATATTCTTCAAATCTTAGTTTTGCGCTTTGTCTTTAGCAGGAACATAATCTAAAATCATTCTTTGGTTTGAATTTAGATATTTTTTTGCAACGTCTCTAATTTCTTCTCTTGTGATAGAACGATAAATATCAATTTCAGTGTTAATTAAATTAATATCGCCATATAACATATAATAAGTAGCTAAGTTGTCTGCAATACCTTCAACAGAAGAATTGCTGCTTACATAATTACTTTCAAATTTGTTTTGAAGCTTTTGGAAATCTTTTTCCGAAATTAATTCGTTTTGAATTTTTACTATTTCCTCATCAATTTCTTTTAAGATAGATTCTGTTGTGTTTTGACCCATTGGTAAACCATAGATTAAATACATCCCATAATCCTCTTGACTATAGTTAAAAGCTCCAATTTGTAAAGCCATTTTTTTGTCATCCACAATTTTCTTGTATAATTTAGAACTTTTTCCATCAGAAAGATATGTTGAAATCATGTCTAATACTCGAGCATCACGAGTTTTCATTGATGGAGTTCTGTACGAAGCTACTAACATTGGAATTTGAATGTTTGGATCTTGCCAAGTTGCTTTGAATTCTTTTGTAATTGGTGCTTCCTCGTATTTTTGACGTGTTACAGGAGCTCCTTTAGGAATAGGACTAAAATATTTTTTCACCCATTCTTTTGCTTGAGCTTTATCGAATTGTCCAGCGATTACTAAAACCGCATTGTTAGGCACATAGAATTTTTTATTAAACGCCAAGAATTCCTCTAAAGTAGCAGCGTCTAAATGTTCCATTTCGCCAATAGTTGTCCAGCGATAAGGATGCACTTTAAACATATTTTCCTTAACTGCTTTAATCAAATTCCCGTAAGGTTGGTTGTCAACACGTAATCTTTTTTCTTCTTTAACTACTTCATTTTGCGTATCAACTCCAATTTGGTTAATTACAGGATGCATTAATCTTTCAGATTCCATCCAAATAGCCAACTCTAGGTTGTTAGATGGGAAAACTTCATAGTAATACGTTCTGTCGTCAGTAGTATTGGCATTATTGTTACCGCCATTCGCAGTTACTAACTTAAACCAATCACCACGCCCGATGTTTTTAGTTCCTTCAAATAAAAGATGTTCAAAAAAGTGAGCAAAACCTGTGCGGTTTGGTTGTTCGTCTTTTGCTCCTACGTGATACATTACAGATGTAATCACCACTGGTGCTGAATTATCTTGATGAAGCACAACATGTAAACCATTGTCTAAATCAAATTCCTCAAATGTTACTTTTTGAGCCGTGGCAGTTCCGCCAAGCACTAGTGCAGTACCCAAAGCCATTAAAGTTTTTTTCATACGTTATTAATTTGTTTGATATAATTCTAATTAGACGCAATTTCGCGATTATGTTACAATTACATAATGATTTTTTATATAAAATTTATTGAAAATGCATTTTTTAGTTTTTTTATTGGATGTATAGTTGTTTGGTTTAGAAATTATTGTATATTTGCAACCTTAAATTTTTTAACTAAAATCATTGTTATGTACGCAATCGTAGAGATAGCAGGGCAACAATTCAAAGTAAGCAAAGACCAAAAGGTTTATGTTCACCGTTTAGCTTCAGAAGAAGGAGCTAAAGTTTCTTTTGATAAAGTTCTTTTATTAGATGAAAACGGAACAGTAACTTTAGGCGCCCCAGCTGTAGAAGGTGCTTCAGTAGAAGCCAAAGTGTTACAACACTTAAAAGGTGATAAAGTAATCGTTTTCAAAAAGAAAAGAAGAAAAGGTTACAAAAAGAAAAACGGTCACAGACAATCATTCACTCAAATTTTAATTGAGGGGATTTCAGCAACAGGAGCTAAGAAAAAAGCAACTAAAAAAGCTGATGTTGAAGTAGCAGAGGTTGCTGAAGAAGTTAAACCAAAAGCTAAAGCAACAAAAAAACCTAAAACTGAAGAATAACATTTAAAAATATTACGTCATGGCTCACAAGAAAGGTGTCGGTAGTTCGAAGAATGGTAGAGAATCAGAATCGAAACGTTTAGGCGTTAAGATTTATGGTGGTCAAGCTGCTATTGCTGGAAACATCATTGTTAGACAAAGAGGTTCGAAGCACAACCCAGGTGAAAACGTTTACATGGGTAAAGATCATACTTTACATGCTAAAGTTGATGGAGTTGTAAAATTCCAGAAAAAAGGAGAAAACAAATCGTATGTATCTGTAATTCCTTTTGAAGCTTAATAATTTTATTTAGCAAGCACAATATAAAACCTCTCGATTTGAGAGGTTTTTTTATTAAAATAAATGTGGTTTGTGTTTGCATATTTAATGCAATTACTTATATTTGCACCCACAATAAATCATACGCGGGTATGGTGAAATTGGTAGACACGCCAGACTTAGGATCTGGTGCCGCAAGGTGTGAAGGTTCGAGTCCTTTTACCCGCACTTAAAGCTCTAACGGAAGTTAGGGCTTTTTTATTTTGAGATTATAGCATTAAAAAAGCCGATTGAATAATTCAATCGGCTTTTCTTAACTAACTATAAATTTATTCTTTGATTAGTTTTTTTGCTTGGCTTATACCATTAATATCTGTTATTTTTATTAAATACATGCCATTTTCTAACGTTTCAATGTCTAATTGTTGATTAGATATGACATTTGAGAATGATTTAATTAATTGTCCTGTTATAGAGTAAATCTCTACTAGATTTGCATCTTCTGAAAGTGCAAAACCATTTTTTGTAGGGTTAGGATAAATGGCTACTTCATTTTTTATCACTTCTAAATTATTAGATGATAAAGTTGAAGGTCTGTTTCCATAAACTCTAAATTGCCCTGGAGTTAACGCAATAGTAGCTGTTGGGCTAGTTATGGTTATGGGAGTATTGTCCATTAAATTATACCATGTCATAGGATATGTGTACACATCAGTAGGGAAATTAGGGTTTATATTTTGGTTTCCTACAGAAAAGTTAGCAATAACAACTACATTACGTAACTGGGTAGTTGGATAAGCATTATTATAAACATATAATCTTTGACGTATATTACTTCCGTCAGGACTAATTGTGAAATCAGAACTAAATACAGGCTCTGAAGTTTTGATATTAATCAATCTTGACCATTCATTTAAAATGGCTGTTCTTCTTGAATCCGCTAACCAATTTTGTGTCCATTGAACTTGCTCTTTGGTGTCTAGTTTGCAATCTCCTGGTAACGCTGCGGTTTCATCGTTAATTGTTCCGTTAGTACAAGTATAAATAGATTGATTATTTCCTAATTCAGCAAAGTGCCAAATCATTTTTGGACCTGGTACTAAAATACTCATAGCGCCTAAAGCTCCCATTCTAGCTAAAGCATTGGTTAGGTTGCCATTTACAGGGGCAGTTCCTCCACCATTACCATAGGTTACGGCTTCATACATCATTCTATCTTTATCATGACTTTCGGGATAGCCTAATAATCTTTTACCTGAAAATCCTCTGCTAGTATGTCCCATTCTTGAAATGTTCTGTGTTGAGAATCCCATTGCAAGTTCTTTGTATTGCGTATACATTTCTCCCCACATCATAATGCCTTTACCTTCTCCAAGTCTGTAATTTGCCCATTGTTGTTCTTCAGTATCGGTTCCTAAATGTTCAAAAATTACATAATGGTCGTTATCTAAACTCCATGAGTAATCGGCATATTCTTTTAGTACATCCACACGATCTTGCTGGTATGCATTGGTACAAGCATCGTCTCCCGCATTACAGTTTTGAGTAAATCCTTTGGTTAAATCCCATCTAAATCCATCAATTTTATACTCTGTTATCCAATGCTTAATGGTTTGTTTAACATAATTTCTAGTTAGGATAGAAGCGTGATTGAAATCTTCACCTACACTATAGCTGTGTTTTGCAGTAGTATTGAAATAAGGATTGTCTGTTGCAGGACTTCCCCATCCATCTCCATCAGGGTCGTTCATCCACATTCTAACCATTGGATTTCTTCCAAATGCATGATTAAAAGCAATATCAAGAATAACAGCAATGCCATTTTGATGACATACGTCTACTAGTTCTTTGAATTTTTCAGGTGTACCATAGAATTTATCTAATGCCATGTGAAAAGCTGTATTATATCCCCAACTTTCATTTCCTTCAAATTCCATTACTGGCATTAATTCAATTGCATTAATTCCTAAGTTTTTGAAATATTGAATTCTATCAATAATGTTTTGATAACTTCTATTCGTATCAAAATCGCGTACTAACAATTCATAAACTACCAGTTTATCTTTGTTTGGTTTTGTAAAGTTAGTTACTTGCCAATTATATGGAGTTGCTCCTGTTTTAAACCAAGTTACTTCACGTTCTTGTCCAGTAGGATAGGGTGGTAAACCAGGAAAATTAGTACTTGAAATTCCAGGGTCATCGTATGGAGACAAAACTATAGTTGAACATGGGTCTGCCACTTTTACTAATGCAGGGGAATTTGCAAGAGGAGTTTGGTCTACTACCCAATATTGGTAAGTGTTATTAGCTCCAGGAGTAAGTCCAGTAAGTTCTAACCAAAATTTTCCTGTTGTTGGGTCTTTCTTCATAGCATAACTGCTATTTGGAATATAATTGTTAAAATTACCCGCTACATAAACAAAGTCTTTTCCAGGAGCTTCCAAAACTAAAGTGGCTTTAGTATTATCAGTGGAATTATAGTTAATTCCATTTACCAAACCAACAGGAATGGCTTGAGATGTATTTCCTGGATTTACAACAACATTAAATCTTCTGATAATTGTAGTAGCACCTAATGTAGCTTCTAATTCATAACTTGTGTTAGTAGTGATATTGGTATGACTAAAAGAATAATTAGAAGTTGTATTTGTATTAATGATAGTTCCGTTTGCTTTTAGGTTATAGGATGCATTTCCTCCAGTATTGGTGGCAACAATGTTTAGATTACCACCTGAATTTATGATTGTAGCGCTATTATTTGCCGGTGCTATTAAGTTGACTTGAAAAGTACCTACATTAAAGATAAAATCACCGCAAGATGGAGGTAGTTTTAAAGTTTGGCTTCCATTAGCATTTCTAAAAACCATTCCTAGTTTTGTTGCATTGGCTTGTTGTGTAGCGTTTAAACCAAAATAAGTGCTTGGAGTTAAAGTTATACTCCATGTTCCGTTTCCGTTATTAGTCATTAAACCAATTCCATCGTCTTGTCCCCAATTTCCTTTTACTGAAAAACCAAATGCATTACTGTCGTCTCCAATTCCTGCATGCATGTACACTTTTGTTGGGCTTGTTCCAATTAAATTACAAGACTGAACTGCAGTGGAAACGGTAATTGTAATTTGGTCTGTAACATTAAAGCTGCTGGGGGTTATTGTCACTTGTGCATTTGCAAAAGAGATAGAGCATAAAGTTAGTAGTGTAAATAATATTTTTTTCATAGCTATAATTTGAAAAGGGCTGCCATAGAAGCAGCCCTTTGTAAATTTAAATTAAAGAGCAATTAACTCGTAAGTATATCTTCTAGGATTTGATAAATCTAAGATTACTTTATAATTTCCAGCAGGGCCAGAGAATGTTAAATCTCCACCATCAACTAGATAACCATCAGCATTAACTGTTCCTAAATCGAAACCATTGCTCCATGCATTGTTTCCTCTAAATTTGAATGCACCTGGCACTAAAGCAATACTAGCAATTTCTAATTTTTTAGTGGTTGGGTTATATATTAAGTCAGTGTCTGAATCCCATCCTGTTGGTGTTGCAGAACCAATTATACCCCAACTAACCGCTGTTGTTGTATAAGTTAAAGTTGTTGTATTAGCTCTTACACGGTAATAACCTGTTACAGCAGAACAATTTGACTCTCCAGTTTCAGCTAGAATACCTGAAAAATCTCCATTATCTCCCCAGTCAGTATTTCCCCATTCAAATACACCCGATCCATTTGGCGCAACAAATTTAAATTCGCCATCAAGCCATACATACCCTTCATAATCTGTTTGACCAAAACCAGAAGCTGCAATTCTTGGAGCTGTTCCAGGGCTCCAACCTTGATGATTACCAGGTACTGCAAGTTTTGGTAAATCTGTTGTAAAAGGAGTAACAGTTATTGTAATTACATTAGAATAATTTGGTAAATCATTATTGGAGCCTAAAGAAGATTTTATTCTTACATCTAAATCACCAGCAACATAAGGAATTAACCCTGCTTGTAATGCAACGCCATTTAATGCTTCAACTGTCCAAACTATAAAACGATTAGTTGTACTTCCCGCAGAAACAATTGTTTCAAAATCGGTTCCAGAAAGTGCTACCTCTACTTCATAGTTTATTTCTGTTTGTACACTGTAATCAGCATGGTTCCAAACTAAGGTTGTGGCTTCATTTGTGGCATTTTGAGGGAGTAAAACATATGAACTTCCGTCTAGCGGTGTCAATAACTGCGGTCCCCCACTTGGAGTAGCTATTGTTTGATCGTCATTTTCACAAGAAACACTTGCAAAAAGTAATAACGTTAAAGTTGATATTTTTAATAAATTTTTCATGTTGTTACAATTTTTTTATGTTAATAACCAGGATTTTGTGTTAAGTTTGGATTAGCTTGCAAAGCGGTCAAAGGGATAGGAAATAAATTGTATGTATTTGGAATCGCAGTTCCGTTTTGAACATTACCTTTCCAAGGCCACAAATAAGATCCTCCAGTAAATTTTCCGAAACGAATTAAATCGCTTCTTCTATGACCCTCTAAGTTTAGTTCTCTTGCTCTTTCGTCAATTAAAAAATCTAACGTTAATTGTCCAGGAGTTATTGTTGTTGCATTTGAACGAGTTCTTACAGCGTTTACATAATTAACGGCTTGATTAAGTGTTCCGCCTGTTCCACCTCTTACAACGCATTCTGCATACATCAAGTAAGCGTCTGCTAAACGAAATAAAGGAAAATCAGTTCCTGAGAATACTGTTGGAGTGGAAGCAGAAAAATAATTACTATTTCTAAATTTAATTGAGGGATAACCATTTGTCCATTCTCTGTAATCTGACATTTCATACTGATGTCCTGAGGTCCAAAATAATTGCGCTCTGTCATCAGTTGAAGTATTAAGATTTCCAAAAAGGCCATACCATGCTTTAGTTGCTCTATGTCCACCCCATGCATCATTTCCGCCAGGATTTCCAAAAGGAATAGTGTTCATTGTAGCGCTATTCATGCTTCCATTAACAATATATGTTGTATTACCATAACTTTGACTAACTAAAGCATCAGCAATTAAGGGATAAATAATTTCTGGAGAAGTGTTGTTATCA
The DNA here is from genome assembly GCF_036782315.1 of Flavobacterium sp. Classification (GTDB taxonomy): domain Bacteria; phylum Bacteroidota; class Bacteroidia; order Flavobacteriales; family Flavobacteriaceae; genus Flavobacterium. The sequence continues at coordinate 159,780 of NZ_DAIPZK010000003.1, read as the reverse complement.
CCAGAGAAGTTGCTTACAAAGTTTGTAGCAAGTGTATAACCACCTTCATCAATTACTTTTTTAGTATAAGTTAAAGCTTCTGTATAGCGAGCTGTACCGGTATAAACTTCAGCGTTTAAATAAAGTTTAGCTAATAACATTCTTACTACAGCTTTGTTTGCTCTTCCATAATCGTTAGAAGTAGCAATAGAATTTTCAATTGCTAATAATTCTGATTCTACAAAATCAAATAATTGTTGTCTTGAAGCTTCTGGAAGTGGAGCAGACTGACCAACGTTTTCCTCAGTAACTAAAACTCCTTTCCCAAAACAATCAATCATATAGTAATATGCTAGTGAACGTAAGAAACGAACTTCACTAATTACCGACTCTTTGTTTGGAACGTCAACATTGTTTAATACAACCAATAGGTTATTACATTGTGGTACAGTGTAATATACTCGATTATATAGGTATCTAAAGAACTTGTTGTTCTCATCCCAATTTGAAGTAGTGGTTAACTGGTCTAATCCATTATCTCCCCAACGATTTTTCATTCCATCTGCTGTAAATTCTTGAAGATTGATAATTCCTCTCAAAAAGGGAGATTCTCCAGGATCATCACTTATATCAGAACTTCCTGGTCCATTTGGACCTGAAAGGGCAAATGAACCATATAATTTTGACATAATACCTGTAATTGCATTAGGGTCTTGTTGTAGCAATTGTTCTAAGGACAATTCTACTCTTGGCTCTGTATTTAAGTCATCGGTACAAGCAGATAGCGAAGCAAGTAATAGTATACTTAAAACAAATAATTTAATTCTTTTCATATCTTTTTTATTAAAAATCAAAGTTTAAACCAAATGTGAAACTGGTAGGTCTCGGATAAAAATTATTATCGATAGCACCAAAGTTTTCAGGATCTTGTCCTGTGTATTTTGTTAAAATAAATGGGTTGTTTACAGCTCCATATACTCTCATAGAAGAGTTTTTATAGAATTTGTTGAAACGGTATCCTAAAACTATGTTTTCACAACGTAAAAAAGTAGCGTCTTCTAAAAAATAATCTGAGAAAGTAGCATTTCCGTTGTAATTTTGGAATTGTATATCTGCAGCACCGTCATAAAAATCTAAAACATTTGATAAACTACTAGAGTTTGTTGGAATAGATCTGTTAACCCATCCTGAAGTTAATTTTCTTGCATTGTAAATTTGACCTCCTAATTGTCCTCTAAAATTAGAACTAAAATCCCATTTTTTATAGGTAAAGTTTATACCAAAACCAAATGTCCAATTTGGAATTACAGCTTTATAATATCTGTCATCATTAGTTATAACACCGTCAGCATTTCTATCTACAAAGGCACCAGGAATTGCATTTCCATTTTCATCATATAACTGTTGAAAAACCCAAAAAGAATAGGGTTGAAATCCCACAGCATGAGTTGCAATATTAACGTTAGTTCCTGTTGGAAGCCCACCTCCGGCAGATATTCTTTCGAGACCACCTAGATTAGTTACTTTTGAATATGTGTATGCGATATTTGTTGGAATATTAAATGTAAAGTTGTCATTTTGAATTAATTTAAAATTTATGCCTAATTCAAATCCTTTACCTTCTGTACTTCCTACATTTTTGATGAAACTGTCTGATAATCCTTGTCCTGGAGGAAGTGGAACTCGAGCTAATAAATCATCTGTTTTTCTTTTGTAAATATCAAAACTACCCGAAATAAAATTGTTTTTAAATAAATCAAAATCAAATCCTATGTTATAAGTGGTGGTTTTTTCCCAAGTCAAATCTTTATTAAATGCTAAAGCAGAGTAAAGATTTGAATTTTCTAAATATTGACTGTTATTATTACCTATTGTAAATAATGGAGTAGAAGGATAAAAACCAACATTTCCTGTTATGTCTTGTTGTCCCGTTTTACCGTATCCTAATCTTATTTTGAAATCGTTTATGTAGTTTATGTTTTTCATAAACCCTTCTTCTTTAAGCTTCCATGCAAAAGCAGCTGATGGAAAGTATCCCCATCTATTCTCTTCTCTGAATAAAGAAGATCCATCTGCTCTTAATGATAACGTTACAAGATATTTATTATTTAAATCAAAATTTGTTCTTCCAAAGAAAGATTGTAAATTCAATACGTTGTAATATCGGTTATTTGGATTGTTATCGTTAGGTTGGATTTCTCTTATACCAGTGTTTTCATTATAACGATAGATTTCTTTATTACCATCATTTTTAAAATTTTGATAAGAATATCCCCCTTGAATATCAAATTTTTTCAAGAATCCATTTAAGTTTTTAGAATATGCTAAATAAGAATCAAGAGTTGTATTTGTCATAGTTTGGTTTTCTAGATAATTTTTACCCGGATTGAAAACATAATCTGCACCTGAATTAATAACACGGTATGTTGCTAATGCATTGTCTCCAAAAGTTTCTCTTATGTTTGCTTGAGAAGCATCAAGCCCTAAATTGACAACAGCTCTTAATTCTGGTAAGAAATGCATTTTGTAATCAAATTCCATATTTCCAAGAAAACGAACCGCTCTCTCTGGTCTTGTTCTTTGCATCAATAAAGCAACTGGATTATATTGACCACTAATCGTGTTTGTTCCCGGAACCAAATCTTGATAATATCCTCCAAATCTATTTGTTGAAGAATTATCATGAATAGGTTTTGTAGGGTCCATATTAATTGCTCCACCTAAAGCTCCACCTTCATCAATTGCATTTTTATTTGTAAAGATTCCTTTGGCGTTAGCATCAATTTTTAAGTGATTGCTAAAAAGCGAAGGAGTCATTTTTAATGAATAACTTAATCTTTCATAATCATTAGTTTTAACTAAACCTTGATTATTAGTATATCCAATAGAAGCTCTAAACGGAATTTTACCATATAAATTAGCTTTTGCACTAAAACTGTGATCTGTTGATATAGCAGTTCTGTATATAGCATCTTGCCAATCAGTGTTAGAAAGAATTCTACCTTCAATTTCAGGTGTGCTTAAATCATCTGTAGCAGTTGTAGATGGATCATCAACACCTAACAAGTTAGTTAAGGTTGGATGATAAGTTTGAATAAAATTGGTAAACTGGTTTCCACTCATTACATCAATTTTTTTGCCAACTTTACCTATCGTAATATTGGAGGAGTAGTTGAATTCAGGAGTGCCACTTGTTCCTTTTTTAGTAGTAATTATTATAACTCCATTAGAAGCTCGAGATCCATATATTGCTGTAGCCGAGGCATCTTTAAGAATTGTAAAACTTTCAATGTCATTTGGGTTAATTAAATTTAATGGATTACTAACGCCTGCAGGAGTTGTATTGTCGACAGGGATTCCGTCAATAACAATTAATGGACTACTGTTGGCATTTAAAGAAGCTCCACCTCTAATTCTAATATTTGGAGCTGAATCTGGTTGCCCCCCGTTGTTAGTGATTCTTACGCCAGGAGCTTTTCCTGTAAGTAATTGGTCAGCTGAAACAATTGCACCTTTATTAAAATCTTTTGAAGTAATAGATTGTAAAGACCCAGTAGCATCTTTTTTTGTTGTTGTACCATACCCAATTACAACAACATCTTTTAATTCTTTTTGATCTTCTTGTAAAGTGACTGTAATGGTTTTTTGATTATCATATATTATGGATTCATCCTTGAAGCCTATATAAGAAAATAAAATTTTGTCGCCCTTTTTGACATTGTTTAAAGTGAAATTTCCGTCAAAATCGGTAGTTGTTCCATTTGTTGTACCCGCTACTAATACATTTACTCCTGGCAATGGTTGTTTTAAAGAACCATCCAAAACTACTCCTTTGAGAGTGTTTTGCGCCAGTAAACCAAATGGTAAAATCAGTAGCAAAAGTAATAACTTTTTTTGCAGTGTTTTCATACAAATTGTTTAGATTAGATTGTTTTTTAATTGCTTATAAATTCACTTCTAATGTTAAATTTATGTAAAAATTGCAGATAAAAAAACCAACTTTTACGAAAAGCCTTTCGAAAACGTTTTCGTGTTGAAAACTTTATTAATATCAGTCGTTTTTTAACATAATATTGCAATACCCAAAAAAATAAGTTACATTTATTAAAAAATTATAAACGACTAAAATTCTTATGAGAAGAAAAGTTACGCTAAAGCAAATTGCGAAAGAGTTAGATGTTTCCATTTCTACAGTTTCAAAATCACTACGTGACAGCCCCGAAATTAGTGAAGACACAAGATTGAAAGTACAAGCATTTGCAAAGCTTTATAATTACAAACCCAATAATATCGCATTAAGTTTAAAGAATAAAAAAACTAAAACAATTGGTATTATTATTCCTGAAATTGTTCATCACTTTTTTGCAACTGTAATCAGTGGTATTGAACAAGTGGCAAATGAATGTGGCTATAATGTAATCGTATGTTTATCAGACGAATCTTTCGATAAAGAAGTTATTAATATGGAAATGTTGGCCAATGGTAGTACCGATGGTTTTATCATGTCGTTATCAAAAGAGACCCAACAAAAGAAAGATTTTCACCATCTTCAAGAGGTAATTAACCAAGGAATGCCTGTGGTACTTTTTGATAGAATTTCCAATGATATTCTATGTGATAAAGTAATTATTGACGATCAATTAGCCGCGTATGAAGCAACTAATTTCTTAATTTCAAAAGGACTTAAAAAAATTGCATTACTCACTACGGTTGATTATGTAAGTGTTGGAAAGCTTAGAACAGATGGTTATTTAAATGTTTTGCACGATCATGGAATCGAAGTAGATGAAAGTCTTATTATTCGAATTGAAGATACCGAACATTGTGATGAAAAAATTAATGAATTATTAGAAAATCAAACCATTGATGCAATTTTGGCCGTTAATGAGTTATTTGCTGTTACAGCAATAAAATTAGCGATGTCTAAAGGGATCAAAATTCCAGATGATTTATCGGTTGTTGCTTTTACGGATGGAATTATCTCAAAATATTCCACGCCAACCATTACCACTATTAGTCAAAATGGGATTAAAATGGGTAGAAAAGCTGCCGAAATGCTAATCAAAAGATTGGAATTAGAAGATGAAGAAGACGAACATTACAAAACCGAAATTATTGAAACTAATCTAATAATTCGAGAATCTACGAAATCGTGATAGTTGATTTTAATTTGTTGAAAATCAATTAATTAAAAATTTAATTTACACTATTCGAATAAAAAATATTTGACAAAAAGCGATTATTTATTGAAAATAACCTTTTATATTTGTGAAATCAAAGCTTGTAAGTTCACTTCTAAAAACATAAGTTTTGATAAGCACATAGAACGCTTATCGATTTATTAATCAATAAATTACGATAATGGAAAAGCGTAAATTAGGTTTCTGGGAAATTTGGAACATGAGTTTCGGTTTTTTGGGAATCCAAATGGGTTTTGCCCTACAAAATGCTAACGCAAGTAGAATTCTTCAACTTTTTGGTGCCGATGTGCATGAATTATCATGGTTTTGGATAATTGCTCCTTTAATGGGATTAATTGTGCAACCGATAATCGGACATTATAGTGATAATACTTGGTCTAAATTTGGTAGAAGAAAACCTTATTTCTTAGCAGGAGCTCTTTTGGCATCTGTGGGTTTAATTTTAATGCCACAAGCCGAAATTTTCATTGCCTTCATGCCTGCTCTTTGGGTAGGTGCCGGAATGTTAATGATTATGGATGCTTCTTTTAACATTGCTATGGAGCCGTTCCGTGCTTTGGTAGGAGATAATTTGAGAGCTGACCAGCATACATTAGGTTTCAGCGTTCAAACCGCATTAATTGGAATAGGAGCCGTTGTAGGATCATGGTTGCCATATGTTTTAACCAATTGGTTTGGAATTAGTAACCAACCTTCGGAAACTTCTGCTGTTCCATTAAACTTAATTTATTCTTTTATCATTGGAGCTGTAATTTTAGTCGCTTCCATTTTAGTTACCATTTTTACAACTAAAGAATATTCTCCTGAAGAATTAGAACAATTTAGAGACGAGAAAGAACACAAAGAAGCTATTGGTGAAACCAAAGAAGCCAAACTTTCAGATGTTTTTTCGGATTTTACTAAAATGCCAGAAACGATGCGTCAACTGAGTTGGGTGCAATTCTTTTCATGGTTTGGATTATTTGGTATGTGGGTTTTTACAACTCCGGCAATTGCCCAACACATTTATGGGTTATCAGTAGGCGATACTAAAAGTCCAGAATTTCAATCTGCTGGAGATTGGGTAGGAATTATTTTCGGAGTTTATAATGCAGTTTCTGCTGTAGTAGCATTTGCGTTGCCTTACATCGCAAAACAAATTGGACGAAGAAAAACACACGCACTTTCTTTAGTTTTAGGTGGAATCGGATTAATCTCGATGTATTTTATGCCTAACAAAGAGGTTTTAATATTCTCAATGGTTTTAGTAGGATTTGCTTGGGCAAGTATTTTGGCTATGCCTTACGCTATTTTGGCGGGCTCCATTCAACCTAAAAAAATGGGTGTTTACATGGGAATTTTCAACTTCTTTATTGTAATTCCACAAATTATCAATGCATTGATTGGTGGTCCTTTAGTGAAATACGTTTATAACGATCATGCTATTTATGCTATTGTTATGAGCGGTGTAAGTTTCCTATTGGCTGCCCTTTTGGTATTAAAAGTTAAAGATCAAAAAGATATTTAGACCATGAAAAAAGCATTCATATTCGACCTTGACGGCGTAATTGTTGACACGGCTAAATATCATTTTTTAGCTTGGCAAAAGTTGGCCAACCAATTAGGAATCGAATTTACGCACGAACATAACGAAGGTTTAAAAGGTGTAAGCCGTGTTCGTTCGTTAGACATTATTTTAGAATTGGGAAATGTTCAAGCTTCCCAAGAAGATAAAAACCAATGGTTGGTTCAAAAAAATGAAGAATACCTTTCCTATTTAGTAGACATGGACGAAAGCGAAATTCTTCCAGGTGTACTAAAAGTATTGGAATATCTGAAAAGTAAAAACCAATTCATTGCTTTGGGTTCGGCAAGTAAAAACGCGCGACCTATTTTACAAAAAACCAATATCATGCACTTTTTCGATGCTATTGTTGACGGGAATGACGTTTCCAACGCAAAACCTGATCCAGAAGTTTTTTTAAGAGCAGCTCAATTGGTTGGAGTTTTAAATGAAAACGCTATCGTTTTTGAAGATTCAGTAGCGGGAATTCAAGCGGCAAACATTGCCAACATGATAAGCGTAGGAATAGGTGATGCCACCGTCTTACATGAAGCAAAATACAATTTTAAAGATTTTACTTTTATTGATGAAGCCTTTTTATCACAATTAATTGGTTAAGAAATTGACTAATTGACACATTAACAAAATTGACATATTACAAAAATGAATCAAGATTATATACAACCCGACAATTGGTCGATTATTGAAGAAGGATTTGATGCAGAGCGAGTTAAATCTTCTGAAAGTTTATTTAGTATTGGGAACGGTGCTATGGGGCAACGCGCTAATTTTGAAGAACACTATTCGGGCAAAACATTTCAAGGAAGTTACATTGCCGGAATTTATTATCCCGATAAAACAAAAGTAGGTTGGTGGAAAAACGGTTATCCTGAATATTTCGCTAAAGTATTAAATGCTCCCAACTGGACTGGAATTGACATCGAAATTAATGGCGAAAATTTAGATTTAGCTAAATGTCAGTCGGTTTCTAATTTCCGTCGTGAATTGAACATGAAAGAAGGTATTTATTATCGTTCTTTTAATGCAACTTTAGCAAACGGAATTGAAATCGCTGTAAAAGCAAAACGTTTCTTGTCTTTAGATTTGGATGAAGTTGGGGTTATCAACTACGAAATCACCGCTTTGAATTCGGATGCAAAAATTGTTTTCAAGCCTTATGTGGATGCTGGAGTTCATAACGAAGATGCCAATTGGGAAGAAAAATTTTGGGAACCAATAAGCGTAAAGCATTCAGGAAACGAAGCTTTCGTAACAGCAAGAACCTTTAAAACACATTTTACAGCTACAACTTTTATGCAAAATAGTATTTTGTTAGAAGGTTCTAATTTGAGTGTAGCTCCAGTGAGTGTTGAAGAAACGAAAGAAAAGATTCAGTTTTGCTATCAAGTTGCAGTTACAAAAGGGCAGTCGACTACCATTCAAAAAATTGGTGGTTACACCGTTTCAATGAATCATGAGGACACGATTTTAGCTGCTAAAAAAAGCATTGCAAAAGCATTAGAAATTGGCATTGCTCAATTAACTGAAAACCAAAAACAAGCTTGGGCTAAAATTTGGGAAATGAGCGATATTACAATTGATGGTGATGTAAAAGCCCAACAAGGAATTCGTTTCAATATTTTCCAATTGAATCAAACCTATTTAGGAAAAGATTCCAGATTAAACATTGGTCCAAAAGGATTTACAGGTGAAAAATACGGTGGTTCTACTTATTGGGATACCGAAGCCTATTGTATTCCTTTTTATATGGCTACCAAAGACCAACAAGTAGCTAGAAATCTTTTAGCTTATCGATACAACCAATTGGATAAAGCCATCGAAAATGCAGAAAAATTAGGTTTCAAAAATGGAGCTGCTCTGTATCCAATGGTAACTATGAACGGAGAAGAATGTCATAACGAATGGGAAATTACTTTCGAGGAAATTCACAGAAATGGCGCCATCGCTTTCGCTATTTACAACTACTATCGTTTCACTGGCGATTATTCTTATATTCCAGAAAAAGGCTTAGAAGTTTTAATCGGAATTGCGCGTTTTTGGCATCAAAGAGCTACTTTCTCAACGTACAGGAATCAATATGTAATTCTTGGTGTTACGGGACCAAATGAATACGAAAACAACGTAAATAACAATTGGTACACAAATTACATAGCAAAATGGTGTATTGATTACACTGTTGAGCAAATCAATAAAATTGAAAACGAATATCCATCGGATTATACCCGAATCATGAATAAAGTGAAATTATCACAAGCCGAAATTTCAGCAATGAAAAAAGTGGCAGATAATATGTATTTCCCTTATTCAGAAGAACATGGCGTATATTTACAACAAGATGGTTTCTTAGATAAAGAATTAATTACAGTAGCAGATTTAGATAAATCGCAACGACCAATCAATCAAAAATGGTCTTGGGATCGAATTTTACGTTCGCCTTACATCAAACAAGCGGATACGTTACAAGGATTCTATTTCTTCGAAGATCATTTTACCAAAGAACAATTAGAGAAACATTTCGATTTTTACGAACCATTTACGGTTCACGAAAGTTCACTTTCACCATGTGTACACTCGATTCAAGCGGCAGTTTTGGGTAGAATGGAACAAGCGTACACCTTTTATTTAAGAACTTCACGTTTGGACTTAGACGATTACAACAAAGAAGTGGAAGAAGGTTTACACATTACTTCAATGGCGGGAACTTGGATGAGTATCGTTGAAGGTTTTGGTGGAATGCGCGTTAGAAATAACCAATTGCATTTTGAACCAAAAATTCCAGCACAATGGAAAGGCTATTCCTTCAAAGTGAATTTTAGAAACGCCATTGTAAAAGTAGAAGTAAAACAAGAAGGAACTAACGTTTCTATTGAAGGAAATTCAGATGTGGATGTTTTTGTAAACGGAGAATCGCAATTAATTAAATAGTTAGATATGTATAAATATTTTGTTTCAGTATTAGTAATGGTTTTTTCGATTCTTGGGATGAATGCTCAAGAATTAAAATCGCCAAATGGGAATTTCAAGATGATTTTCGCTTTAGAAAATGATGGTACACCAACGTACCAACTTTTCATGAAAAACAAAGAAATCATCAAAAAAAGTAAGTTGGGTTTAGAACTTCAAAAAGATAAAAAGTCGTTATTAAATGACTTTAAATTGGTAAACGAAGTTCGTAACACTTTCGATGAAACTTGGAATACCGTTTGGGGTGAGGAAACCGAAATCCGCAACCATTACAACGAATTAGCGTTAACTCTGAAACAAAACGAAACAGAACGACAAGTAATCATTCGTTTTCGATTATTCAATGATGGTTTAGGTTTCCGTTACGAATTCCCTGAACAAAAAAACCTAACGTATTTTGTAGTAAAAGAAGAACGTACCGAGTTTGCTATGACTGGTGATCACACCGCATTTTGGATTCCTGGTGATTATGATACACAAGAATACGATTTTACAGAAAGTAAGTTGACTGAGATTAGAAAGTTATTCCGAGGTGCTGTTTCTGAGAATGCATCACAAAAACAATTTTCAGATACAGGAGTACAAACTTCTTTGATGTTAAAAACTGCGGACGGAATTTACATCAACATTCACGAAGCGGCATTAATCAATTATTCTTGCATGCATTTGAATCTTGACGATAAAAATTTAGTTTTTCAATCGCATTTAACTCCTGATGCTAAAGGAAATAAAGGACATTTACAAGCGCCATGTGTTTCGCCATGGAGAACGATAATTGCAAGTGCAGATGCTCGTGATATTTTAGCTTCTAGAATGACATTGAATTTAAATGAACCTTGTAAAATAGAAGATACTTCTTGGATTAAACCTGTAAAATATATCGGAGTTTGGTGGGAAATGATTACCGGAAAAAGCTCTTGGGCATACACCGATGAAATTCCATCCGTACAATTAGGAGTAACGGATTTCACCAAAGCTAAACCAAATGGTAAACACGCAGCAAATACCAAACACGTAAAAGAATATATCGATTTTGCTGCTAAACATGGTTTCGATGCGGTTTTAGTAGAAGGTTGGAACGAAGGTTGGGAAGACTGGTTCGGTCACGAAAAAGATTATGTATTCGATTTCGTTACTCCTTACCCTGATTTTGATGTAAAAGGAATTCACGAATATGCGAAATCTAAAGGTGTGAAAATGATTATGCATCACGAAACTTCTGGTTCAACAAGAAATTATGAGCGTCATTTAGACAAAGCATTTCAATTTATGAATGAAAATGGATATGATGCTGCTAAAACGGGTTATGTAGGTAACATTTTACCTTTAGGCGAACATCATTATAGTCAATCGATTTTAAATCATTATCAATATGTGATTGAAAAAGCAGTCGATTATAAAATCATGATTAATGCGCATGAAGCGGTTCGCCCAACAGGAATTTGCAGAACGTATCCAAACATGATTGGTAACGAATCAGCTCGTGGTACAGAATTTCAAGCGTTTGGTGGTTCAAAAGCAAATCATACTACTTTATTGCCCTTCACGAGATTACTTGGTGGTCCAATGGATTACACACCAGGAGTTTTTGAAATGGATATTGCCAAATTAAATCCAAACAACAATTCACATGTGAATACAACCTTAGCGAATCAATTGGGATTATATGTGGTAATGTATTCGCCACTTCAAATGGCTGCCGATTTACCAGAAAACTACAATCGATTCTTAGATGCGTTCCAATTCATAAAAGATGTTCCTGTTGAATGGTCAACTTCGAAATATTTAGAAGCTGAGCCAGGTTATTACATCACCATCGCAAGAAAAGATAAAAATTCTAACAATTGGTTCGTTGGAAATTCAAACGGATACAATGCTAGAGCATCCACTATTACTTTAGATTTCTTAGAAAAAGGAAAAAAATACGAAGCCATTATTTACGCTGATGCTGCCGATGCGGATTACAAAACGAATCCACAAGCTTACAAAATTTCAAAACAAAAAGTAACCAATAAAACTAAATTGAAATTAAGAACGGCAGCTGGCGGTGGCTACGCTATTAGTATTGTTGAGGTTAAATAATAAAAGCTATGAAAAAAATAATTTTCTCTCTAATTACCTTATTCACACTTTCGCTTTCGGCACAAATTGATCGAATGGAACCACCGTTTTGGTACGAAGGAATGAATAAAAGCGAAATTCAAGTATTATTTTACGGAAAGAATATCGCTCAAAATTCGGTACAAGTTTCTAATAATGTAATAATTACGAATGTAACTAAAACCGAAAATCCGAATTATCTTTTCGTTACAATTGATACCAAAAATGTAAAAGCGCAAGAATTGCAATTTACGTTTACCAATGGTAAAAAATCATTCAAAAGAAATTTCGAAATCAAAAAAAGAAAACCAAATTCAGCGCTTCGTAAAAGTTTTGATGCTTCTGATGTGATGTATTTATTGATGCCAGATAGATTTGCAAATGGAAATCCAAATAATGATTCGTCACCAGAACTACAAGAAAAAGCGAACAGGAGTTTGCCAGGCGGACGACATGGTGGAGACATTCAAGGCATCATCAATAATTTGGATTACATCAAAGAGTTAGGTGCAACGGCAATTTGGAGCACGCCTATGTGTGAAGATAACGACAAAGGCTATTCGTATCATACTTACGGACAATCAGATGTTTACAGAATTGATCCTCGTTATGGAACCAATGAAGAATATAAAAAGCTTGCCGATGAAATGCATAAGCGTGACATGAAATTAATCAAAGATTACGTTACGAATCATTGGGGCGCTGAACATTGGATGTTCAAAGATATGCCAACCTACGATTGGTTTCATCAATTTCCAGGTTACAAACAAAGTAACTATCGCATGACCACACAATACGATACAAATGGTTCAAAAATTGATGCAAAACTATGTATGGATGGTTGGTTTGTGCCAAGTATGCCCGATTTGAATCAATCGAATCCTTTGGTATTGAATTATTTAATTCAAAATGCGATTTGGTGGATTGAATATGCTGATTTAGATGGTTTTCGAGTAGATACTTATTCGTATAATGATAAAGAAGGAATTGCAAAATGGACAAAAGCGATTACAGATGAATACCCATATTTCAATATTGTAGGTGAAGTTTGGATGCACGATCAAGCCCAAATTTCGTATTGGCAAAAAGACAGTCCAATTGCTAAAATTCAAAGTTATAATTCCTATTTACCAAGCGTGATGGATTTTACATTGCACGATGTTTTTGGAAATGTTTTCAATGAAGATAGAGCCGATTGGAGCAACGGAATGATTAAATTTTACGAGAATTTCGTAAACGATTTCTTATATGCCGACCCAAATAATTTGTTGATTTTCCTAGAGAATCATGATACAGGTCGTTTCAATCAGATTTATCAAAACGATTTTAAAAAATACCAATTAGGAATGACCATAATGGCAACCATGAGAGGAATTCCACAATTATATTACGGTTCTGAAATTGGAATGGCGGGCGACAAAGGAAAAGGCGATGCCGATATTCGTCAAGATTTTCCGGGTGGTTGGAAAGGCGATACAAACAATGCATTTTCTGATAGTGGAAGAACAGCTGAACAAGCCAAATATTTCGATTTTTCAAAGAAAGTTCTGAATTGGAGAAAGAACAAGGAAGTGATTCACACTGGAAAACTAACGCATTACATTCCTGAAAATAATGTGTATGTGTATTTCCGTCACAATGACAAAGAAACTGTTATGGTGGTTATCAATAATGCTCCTGATACTCAGAAATTGAATCTTTCTCGTTTTCAAGAAAATATCAAATTGTTTACTTCTGGAAATGATATTCTTTCAGGAAAAACTATCGATTTGAAAACTGAATTAGCGATAGATGGAAAATCGGCAATGATTTTAGAATTGAAATAATGAAACAACTATTACTCTTTCTATTATGCTCTTGTTTTACTTTTTCTCAAAGTAAGATAAAATCATATGTTCTTGAAAATTCAGGAAAATTTGAAGGAAATATTGAAAGAGTAGATAGTTTTCCATCAAAATATGTTGTGCCAAGAACGGTTGATGTTTGGTTACCAAAAACCTATTCTAAAACAAAAAAGTACAATGTTTTGTATATACATGATGGACAAATGCTTTTTGATTCAACTAAAACTTGGAACAAACAAGAATGGAAAGTTGATGAAGTGGCATCCCAACTTATGCTAGAAAATAAAGTGAATGATTTTATTGTCGTAGCTATTTGGAACATTCCAAATTTACGTCACATGGATTTGTATCCAAAAAAACCTTACGAATCGCTTTCAAATGAGTTAAAAGAGAAAATTCAAATAGAAGCCAAAAAATCGCAATTTCCATTTGATGACAGCAAAATAAATTCGGATAACTATTTGAAATTTATTGTAGAAGAATTGAAGCCTTACATTGATAAAAAGTATTCGGTTTTAACAACTGCGAACAATACAGCTATTATGGGTTCAAGTATGGGCGGATTGATTTCGATGTATGCTTTATGTGAATATCCAACTATTTTTGGAAAAGCGGCTTGTTTATCAACGCATTGGATTGGATTTAGAGAATTTGATAACAATCCCATTCCGGAATCTTTTTTCGCGTATATGGAAAAGAAATTACCCGAAGCTAAAAACCACAAAATATATTTTGATTACGGAACAGAAACTTTAGATGCTTTCTATATAAAATATGAATATCGAGTTGATGAAATTTTAAAAGCAAAAGGATATACGGATGTAGATTCTCGAAATTTAAAGTTTGAAGGCGAAAACCATTCCGAAGCTTCTTGGCAAAAAAGAGTCAATATTCCGTTAGAATTTATGTTTGGAAAATAAAACTATAAAAAATGAAAAAGACAATCGTTACTGCATTAGCTGTTTTAACTTTGTTTAGTTGTAAAAACGAAACAGAAAAAACGGCAGAAAATTCAAAAACTGAAATCGCAAAATTTTCTCCAGAAGTGGAAGAAAGTGCTGTCATTTATGAAGTAAATATCCGTCAGTATTCACCAGAAGGAACTTTTAATGCCTTTACTAAAGATATTCCGCAATTGAAAGAATTGGGAGTAAAAATCATTTGGATAATGCCTATTTTTCCCATTTCACAGACGAAAAGAAAAGCTACTGGTGGCGACGATAGTAAGTTTGCATCTGAAATGCCAAAAGAAGAACAACACAAATACTTAGGAAGTTACTATGCGGTTTCTGATTTCAAAAAAGTAAATCCGGAGTTTGGAACAATTGAAGATTTTAGAAATTTAGTAAAAACAGCTCATGATAATGGGATTTATGTGATTTTAGATTGGGTTCCAAATCACACAGGGTGGGATCACGTTTGGATTAAAGAACATCCAGAATATTACACGAAAAATGGCAAAGGAGAAATCATCGACCCAATCAATCCAGAAACTGGAAAATCTTGGGGTTGGTCTGATGTTGCTGATTTGAATTATGACAATCAAGAATTGCGCAAAGAAATGACTTCTGATATGTTGCATTGGATTAAAAACGAAAACATTGATGGATTCCGTTGTGATGTGGCAGGAAATGTACCTTTAGATTTTTGGCAGCAAGCTATTCCGCAATTGCGTAAAGAAAAGAATATTTTCATGTTAGCAGAAGCTTGGGAACCTGAATTGTTAAAAGATGGTTTGTTTGATATGGCGTATGGTTGGGAAGCGCATCACACCATGAATAGAATAGCTCAAGGAAAAAATACCGTAAAAGAATGGGATGCATATATTCAAAAGGTAAATAAAGATTATGAAGCGGATGATATTTTGATGAATTTTGTTGATAATCACGATGAAAATTCATGGAATGGAACGTTAAAAAGTAGATTAGGCAGAGGAGAGGAAGCCATGACAGCTTTATCCTATGTAATGCCAGGAATGCCTTTAATTTATAGTGGAAATGAATACGGTTTGAATCACAGTTTGAAATTTTTTGAAAAAGATTCTATTCCAAAAACAAAAGGAAAAGATTGGGAATTAAGAGCAAAATTAGGAAAGCTAAAAACTGAAAATCCTGCGTTAAATGGTGGGAAAAACAAAGCGAAATATACCCGAATCAAGACAGATGATGATGCCAATATTTTAGCTTTTATTCGTGAAAAAAACGGTAAAAAAGTAGTTTATATCGCGAATTTTTCAAACAATCCAATAAATACAAAAATTGCAATTACAGGCGAATTTACAAATTATATGACTGGTAAAATGATGGGGTTAAATAACAAACAAGTTTATACGATACAACCTTTCGAGTATTTCATATTAACGATCTAATTAATTTTGAAAAACCACATTTAAAGTCCTATTGTACACCAATAGGGCTTTTTATTTTGAAAATAACGATATTTGCAAAAACAAATTCATTGAACTCAAAATACGACATCATTATTATCGGCGGAGGTGCTGCCGGATTTTTCACAGCAATTAATATTGTAGAGAAAAATTCGAAACTAAAAGTAGCTATTCTAGAACGTGGGAAAAGCGTTTTAGAAAAAGTTCGCATTTCTGGTGGCGGTCGTTGCAATGTTACCCATGCTTGTTTTGTACCAAATGAATTGGTTAAATTTTATCCAAGAGGAGAAAAAGAACTCAGAGGGCCGTTTCATCAATTTTGTTCTGGAGATACGATTGAATGGTTTGAGAAACATGGAGTTGAACTCAAAATCGAGGACGATGGTAGAATGTTTCCAGTTTCCAACTCATCGCAGACGATAATCGATTGTTTTTTAAAAGCGACTCAGAACCTTAAAATTGATGTTTTAACGGGTCATAGTGTTCAAGAATTGTATCAAGGTGATGATTACTGGAAAATTTCTACCAATCAAGAGGTTTTTAGTTGCCAAAAAGTGGTAATGACAACAGGTAGTAATCCAAAAATTTGGGAATTGTTACAAAATTTGGGACATACAATTGTTGAGCCCGTTCCATCATTGTTTACTTTCAATATCAAAGATGTTCGAATTAAAGATTTAATGGGACTTTCCACTTTGGCATCCGTAAAAGTAAAAAAATCAAAATTAGAAGCATCTGGACCTTTGTTGATTACACATTGGGGGATGAGTGGGCCAGGTATTTTACGACTCTCGGCTTGGGGAGCTCGAGAATTAGCAGACAAAAGATACCAATTTGCTATTCAAGTGAATTGGTTAAATGAAACGGATTTTGAAGAAGCCATTGATTTGTTGAAAAATATCAAAGAAGAGAATTCTAAAAAATTAGTTTCAAAATATGCCCATTTCGATTTGCCAAAACGACTTTGGGAAAACTTGGTAAAAGCAGCGGGAATTTCTGAAGAAACCAAATGGGCAGATGTAAATAAAAAACAATTAAATACGTTAGCCGAACAATTAACCCAAGCTGAATTTCAGGTAAACGGTAAAAGCACCTTCAAAGAAGAATTCGTTACTGCTGGCGGAATCGACTTGAAAGAAGTGAATTTCAAAACCATGGAAAGCAAAATTCTACCGAATCTATTTTTTGCAGGTGAAATTCTTAATATAGATGCTATTACAGGTGGATTTAATTTTCAAAACGCTTGGACTGGCGGTTTTATCGTTGCTAATACTATAACATCGCTTGAACCATAGCGCTATAATTTACAATTTTGATTTTATCCATAAGCGATTGTAAAGCGTCTTGTTCAGCTAATTCCGCACTTGAACCAATTCCAATGATATTATGAAGAGTTTCTTGATACACAATATGATTATTGGTGTTCGTAATTTTAATTCGACTTTCTAATTTGGTAGAAATTTTACCATTTACTTGTAAGTTTTCAATCTTTTTACTTTCGATAGTAATAGTAAAATCTTTTTTCGCTTTTTTTGAAGCTAATGTGAAATAATCGGATGAAAAAATTTGAAATAACTCGTCTTCTAATGCATTCAAATTTTTCTTAGAATTTTCAAGTAAATAAATGTCAAATTCAATCGTAGGTAATTGTTTTGCAATCGCTAATTCAAATTTTTTAGACTGATAATTTTCAAATATTTTTTGAACTACTCGGTTTTGACTTAAATTTTTTACCAAAGAATAAGTGTCTAAAACTGCTGTGATTTTTTCCAAATTATTTTTACTACAATTTCTCGGGATCAGTAATGAAATAGTTCCATTGCTTTCCGAAACTAAATCTAAGTTTTGTCCTGGTTGCCAAGAGTAAAATACAGAAATAGGAATATTACTCAAAGCTTTATTTTGTGTTTGAATAATTATAGGTTGAATGGAAATATCTTTTGCATCTGAAGCGTGTTTTATATTCAACTGCTTTAGTGGAAACGAAATTTCAATTTGATTCAAATTAGCGAAAATCGTATTCATTAAAAGACTAACATATGGTCTTTCTGTTTGATTTTCTGTATATCGTAAATCTTCATTTAAAAATTCGCTAATGTCTTCTAAAGCTAAAATTTGTTGTTTTATAGCTTCTGAAAAGTCTTTTTCTGCAGTTAATTTTTTGGCGTAATCAAATTTAAAAATGGAAGCTTCTAATGCTTTATTAATTCTGGCTTTTCGTAATTGTTGGTGTTTTTGTTTTGACAAACTCAAATAAGTGTAATAATAATGTTCTGTTTCGAAAACATCAACAATATCATAGCCTTCTAAATAAGCAGCACTTGAAACCATACTATTCATACGATAAAACTCATTAAAAGTATTATCATATTGAAATACATTTAATGAATTATTACTAGATACGGTAACCGAAATACTATTTGAAATTTCGGTAAGAGCCATTTTTTGGGCTTTTTCTCTATAATCTGATGAAGATTTAGGCGCCATCCCAATTCCAATGTAATTGAAATTACTTAAAGGAGTTTTTGAAACCCATTCTGGTGCGTTTTCAGGTATTGCAGAGTTGTTTTTAGAACTTCCACAAGAGAAAAAAACAAAAAGGCTAGAGAGTAAAACGATATATTTAAGCATTATTCTTCTGGATTAAAAAGCAAAATTTCAGAAACAATTCGTTTTCTAAAATCGGTTAAAATAGTGTCAGCTAATGATTGGCTGTTAATTTGGTCGCTGGTTTGAAAAAGAGTCTGTAAGTTTTTATAATTAGACTCGTCTCTCATAATTTGATCGGCAATGGTTCGAATAGGATAAATTAATTTATAATTTGAATCGTTGTTTCGCGCATATCGAATTTGTTTTTCATCACTTTTTTGAATTGTTTTTTGCATCAAAATTTTACCAGTTGCAATCTCAACTAATCGATAAGTAATGTTAGATTGTAGTATACTTCTTTTCTCATACTCTTTATAAACTACTCTTTTTTCAACTATTGAATCGCCACCACTTCGAGCTTTTAATTTTTTTACTTCTAATCCATTAACCTCATAACTTCTTACAGGCTCTTCTTGTAATTGGTATTGATTAATATGTATGGTTAAAACGGCTTTGGCATTTGTACTAAAATACGAATTTTCTACATAACGCTTTAGTTGTGAATTATTCTTACCAATTTCAGAAATATTATAATAAGGAGAAGAAATATCATTACTTCCTTTAATAATTTTTACAAAAGGATTTTTACTTGCTAAAATATCTTCAATAACTGCATTTTGAATGTTGCTTTCAAAACCATTTGAGTTTCTTACTCTATAAGATTCTACAATAATTGGATATTCAGCACATACTAAAGCTTCTGATTTTAATTCGTCTGCATTTTTATAACTGTCAAATCTTTTTACAATTTCGTCTAAACCTAGGTAAGCTGTTCTGCATTTTCCTTTTTTCAAATCTTTAATAGCTTTACGATAAATAGGTTCGCTCGCAGCCTCACGGTGTAAATTTTTTACATCTAAATAGTTACTATTGATATTTTTAACTTGTTCAAAAGCTAATTCTGCCTCTTTGAAGTTTTCTTGCATTAAATAATAACTTCCTTCTTTATAGCGTTCATTTAAGGCTTGCTGTAGTTTGTTTTTTACGTCTTTGTAGTTGGCTTCACGTGAGTAAATTTCATTCCATTTTTCGTAAGCTGACATGTATTTTTTCTCTCCAAAAAGTTGAATTCCGCTTAAATAAACAGGCTCGTTAACCGCAATGCTTAGTTGTTTTTGAGTGTCTTTGTAGTTAGGGTTGAATCGAGAAATAGTATTAAAAACATCTTCTGCATCAGCAAATTTCTGCTCTGAAAGATATTTAATTCCTAAATCATACTGACTTATTAAATATTGATCCAAGTTTTTATTGTAAATGGCTTTAGTTTGCGGGTCGATATCTAAATTTTTTGTAAAAGCATTTACTTGATTTACAAAGGTGTTTAGGTTATAATATTCATTTACCACACCTTCTTTATCTCCTTTTTCATTTTTGTTTGCGATGGTAAAAGCGGTTTCTGAAATATGTAGTTGAGCGCTTCTTCTTAAAGCGTTTTCAATTTCTGGAAGGTTTTGTTTTCTATATAAAACCCCTAAATATAATTCTGAAGCTTGTTTAAAATTACCCGCTTTCTCCATCTCTGCACCTTTTTTCAAAGTAGCGTTTTTAACGCTACACGCAAAGACAAATAGTAATGATAATGCTATAGAATATTTTTTGGTAAAGTTCAATTTCATAAATTGGCACGTATTTTGTAAAATGTGTTAAAGTTCGGTTGACAATTTTAAAACAAAAATAACAAACAAACGTTTTTTTGAGTTGTTTTTTTTGTTAATATTGACAAATCTTTCAAATTTAATACCAAAAATTAGAGTTTAATAAATAATTATAGAAATATGAGAAAAATTACAAACATGAGAAATACAATTTTAGTAGGTTTATTAGTGCTTGGCGCGGCTTCTTGTAGAAGTAAAAAAGAAGAAAAACCAGTTGATGCTCCAAAAGGTGAAGTTAAAGTAGAAGTTTTATGCAGTGGTCCAAAATACTTTACTGATAAAGATTTCTTTAGAGCAAATAGTGTAGGCGAAAGTCCAGATCAAGCAAACTCTAAAAGAATGGCATTAAGTAATGCGCGTTTAGAATTAGCGGGACAAATCGAAGTAACTTTAAAAGCAGTTATTGATAACTATTTTAACGATGTAAATTCTGGTGGTAAACAAGAATACATTGCTAAATATGAAGGATTAAGCCGTGAGGTTATTAATCAATCCATTTCTGGAACTAAAACTATTTGTGAAGAATTAACAAAAACTGCAACTGGTAAATACAAAACTTACATTGCAATTGAATTAAACAATGCAGCGCTATTAAGTACATTAAACAATAGAATTTCTGCTGATGATCGTTTAAAAGTAGATTATAACTACGAAAAATTCAAAGAAACTTTCTATAAAGAAATGGATGAGTTTAAAAATAGATAATGAAGAAGCGGTTCAAATTTTGAACCGCTTTTTTTATAAATTCAACCAGTAAATACTGCCAGTCAAAATTGTTGCAAAACCTACCCAAGCTAAATACGGAATAAATAAATAACCCGCTCTTTTGTCAATTTGTTTGAAAATGTAATAGGTTTCGTAAATGATTAACCAAAGTAAAACAATCTCAATTAAAGCCAATAAAATATTATTCAATCCAAAGAACAAATAGGACCATAAAGCGTTTAAAAGCAACTGAACAGTAAAAAATAATAATCCTTTTTTAACTAATTCTTTGTTGGTTTCTAGTTTATCCCAAACCAATCCAGCAGCAATTCCCATCATAATGAAAAGCATCGTCCAAACCGGTGCAAAAACCCAGTTAGGCGGATTAAAACTCGGTTTTTTTATTAAAGGATACCAAGTACTAATGCTCGATTGTGTTACCTTACTAGATAAATAGCCGACAGCCAAACAAATGGCAACACAATATGTTATTTTAAGATATTTGTTCATGTTTTCAATTTTATAGGCAAATTAACGAAATATCAAGGGAACAAATCAATCAAAATCGGTATTTTTGTCAAAATTTTAAGCTATGCTTACTGAAAAAGATTTTATCGCAACCTCATATAACGCTGTTGAATCGGCTAGTTTCGAATGGAGCGCACCAAGTAATATTGCCTTAGTGAAATATTGGGGCAAGAAAGAAAACCAAATTCCAGCGAACCCTTCGATAAGTTTTACGTTAAACAATTGTAAGACAATTACGAAGTTGGAAGTAAATAAAAAATCGGAAACAAATGATTTTTCTTTCGATTTACTTTTTGAAGGGAAACCAAAAGAAGATTTCAAACCAAAAATTCAAAAATTCTTCGAAAGAATTGAAAAATATTGTCCGTTTTTAAAAGAATATCATTTTAAAATTGACACTCAAAACACCTTTCCTCATAGTTCAGGAATTGCTTCTTCAGCCTCTGGAATGGCAGCTTTAGCTATGAATATTATGAGTTTGGAAAAAGCAATTAATCCAACAATTTCTGATGACTATTTCTATTCCAAAGCATCATTTTTAGCCCGATTAGGAAGTGGAAGTGCTTGCAGAAGCATCAAAGGTGAAGTAGTAGTTTGGGGAACTCATGCTGAAATTAACGGAAGTTCGGATTTGTTTGGAGTTGAGTTTTCAGAAATTCATCAAAATTTTAAAAATTATCAAGACACCATTTTATTAGTCGATAAAGGAGAAAAGCAAGTTTCGAGTACGGTTGGACACGATTTAATGCACAATCATCCGTATGCGGAAAGACGTTTTGCGCAAGCACACGAAAATTTATCCCAAATAAAAGCGATTTTGACCTCTGGAAATGTAGCAGAATTCATTAAAATTGTAGAAAGCGAAGCCTTGACTTTGCATGCTATGATGATGACTTCAATGCCTTATTTTATCTTGATGAAACCCAATACATTGGAAATTATCAATAAAATTTGGAAATTCAGAAAAGAAACGCAAATTCCAGTTTGTTTTACCTTAGATGCTGGAGCAAATGTACACGTTTTATATCCCGAAAATGTGAAAGAAAATGTATTGCAATTTATTCGAGATGAATTAGTTGGCTATTGTCAAAATGGTCAGTATATTTGTGATGAAATTGGGAATGGTGCAAATCAATTAAAATAATTCGTATATTTACCATAGATTTCAATAAAAATGGACATTCGATTGGAAAAATTAGAGCTTATGAAAATGCTGATGGAAACAGAAAATCCTTCAGTATTGAAAGCTATTAGGAAAATTTTTCAAAAAGAAGAGAAAGATTGGTGGGATGATTTAACAGAAGAGCAAAAAGAATTTCTCGAAGAATCATTAAAGCAGGCAGATAATGGAGAAGTGCATGATTTTAATGCATTTATAGAGCCTTATTTAAAATGAGAAAGTTAGTATTAACAACTTTAGCTCGTGAAAATTTAAAAGATGTTTTTGAGTTCATTGAGTCCGAATTTGGGATTAATTCAAGAATAAAGTTTGCTAATAAAGTTAATAAAAGTTTAAATTTGATTGTTATAAATCCTGAACTTTTTCCAAAGTCAGAATTAAATGTTAGAATCCATAAATGTGTAATTACGAAGCAATCAACTTTGTATTACACTTACACAATAAAAGAAATTAAAGTTTTGTCAGTTTTTGACACGCGTCAAAATCCATCAAAAATTAAAAAGTTTATATAAATGAAAGGACCACTTTTTTACTCAAAAATATTACTTTTCGGAGAATACGGAATTATCCAAGATTCGAAAGGACTTTCAATTCCTTATAATTTTTATAATGGTGCTTTAAAGAACGATGGGAATTCGTCTGAAAGTGCTATTAAATCAAACGAAAGTTTAAAGAAATTTGTTGTTTATTTAGAGCAATTGCAAACAGAGCAACCTGAGTTGGTAACTTTCGATTTAACAACATTGCAAAATGATGTAAATAACGGAATGTATTTCGATTCCAGTATTCCGCAAGGATATGGAGTAGGAAGTAGTGGTGCTTTAGTAGCAGCGATTTATGATAAATATGCCAATGATAAAATCACGGTTTTAGAAAATTTAACGCGTGAAAAATTATTGCAATTAAAAACGATTTTCTCTCAAATGGAATCGTTTTTCCACGGAAAAAGTTCAGGTTTAGATCCGTTGAACAGTTATTTGAGTATTCCAATTTTAATCAATTCGAAAGATAACATCGAACCAACCGGAATTCCAAGTCAAAGTACACAAGGAAAAGGTGCGGTTTTCTTAATTGATTCAGGAATTGTGGGCGAAACGGCTCCAATGGTTTCAATTTTCATGGAAAACTTGAAAGATAATGGTTTCCGTAATATGTTAAAATCACAATTCATAAAATATACCGATGCTTGTGTGGAAAATTTCTTGCACGGCGATGTAAAATCGTTATTAGAAAACACCAAACAATTATCAAAAGTAGTGTTGAACAACTTCAAACCTATGATTCCAGAGCAGTTTCACCAAGTGTGGCAAAAAGGAATCGATACCAACGATTACTATTTGAAACTATGTGGTTCTGGCGGTGGCGGTTATATTTTAGGATTTACACAAGACTTAGATAAAGCAAAAGAATCCTTAAAAGACTATAAATTAGAAGTAGTTTATAATTTTTAGGAATGGAATTATTTCTATTTGGATACAATATATTAACTGCATATTTATTTGGATATGCAGTTTTTTTTATAATTTCTAACCTTATTAAAAATCAAAGATTATCAGATTTTGTTGATTTTTCAGAATCTCTGGTTCCTATTTTCGGATTGTTAATTGCTTTTTTATTAATACCAGGTTTTGTTTCTGTTTTTTATGAAGATTTTTTTTCGATTGGATATACAACTTATAGTTTTCCTGGTCAAAAATTATTTCCAAGCATTTATGTTTATTCCATTTTAACAGCTTTATGGTTTCTTTTTTCAACACAATTATTCAGAATCAATAGAGTTAAAAATTCTATAATAATTAAATCTATACTTGTATTATTTTTTATTTTTGAATTTGATTGGGTTTTAATTGAAATTGAAGAATTCTTGAAATTAAGAGGACCAAAATCGTATTTTTCTTTTTCTGAATTCGGAATTGGAATACTTAAAAAGATACTGGTTTATTTTGTATTGAATTTCATATTGTTTAAATTCTTAAAGAAAAATGCTAACACGTAAATCCAAATTAGTCCTTTCTAAAATATTTAGTTTTTTCTCTGTGATTAGAGGATACAATATTTGGGTAATAGCGTTAGCGCAATATCTTTCTGCGATATTTATTTTGGCTCCCGAAAAACGAGCATTAGATATTATTCTCGATTGGCGTTTGTTTTTAATCGTGGTTGCTTCAACATTAACCATTGCTTCGGGTTATATTATCAATAATTTTTACGATGCTAAAAAAGATTTAATCAATCGCCCTAAAAAAGCTATGATTGACCGTTTGGTGAGTCAGGAAACTAAGCTAAAAGTCTATTTTGGAATTAATTTCATCGTTGCTTTGTTGATGTTTTTCATTTCGTGGCGTGCGGTTTTGTTCTTTTCGACTTATATTTTTCTGATTTGGTTTTATTCTCATAAGTTGAAAAAAATGTTTTTAATTGGAAATATCACGGCTGCTGTTTTAGCTGTTTTGCCTTTTTTCGGTATTTTGATGTATTATAAGAATTTTTACCATGTTATTTTCGCTCATGCGACTTTCTTGTTGTTGCTGATTTTAATTCGTGAATTAATTAAAGATTTAGAAAACATCGAAGGTGATTTAATTGCCGATTACAAGACGATTCCTGTTGTTTTTGGTGAAAAAATGGCGAAATCTATTATTTCGATTTTAACGATTTCTACTTTAATCCCAGTTTATTTTTTAATTGAAGTATATGATGTGGGTTATATGGATATTTACTTCTATTTAAGTTTGATTGGGTTGTTGTTTTTTGCTTTACTTTTATGGAAATCAACTTCTAAGACGGAATATCTAAAACTTCATTTTTTATTGAAATTTATTATTGTTTCAGGTGTTTTTTGTATTGTTTTAATAGAACCTTCCGTTTTAATTCACGGCAAAAAATTGATTTCAGCATATTAGTTATATCTTTGCAAAAATTGTTTAGAATATGTCACGTCATCAAGATAGCGATAAACGTCATCCAGGTTCAGGAAGACAAGGAGGTTACAAGAAAAATAGTAATTCAAGAGGGAATGCACCAATTCGTAAAGCGCCTTCTAAATTTGGACCAAAACCAGATGCTCCAAAGTCGAATAAACCAAAACAACCATCTAATCCAGACGAAATTCGTTTGAATCGTTATATTTCTAATTCGGGTGTTTGTAGCAGAAGAGATGCGGATATTTACATTCAAAGCGGAAACGTAAAAGTAAATGGCGAAGTAGTAACCGAAATGGGTTATAAAGTAAAATTGACTGATGTTGTACAATTTGATGGTGTGAACATTACGCCAGAAAAAAAAGAATATATTTTATTGAACAAACCAAAAAACTTCTCTACTTCAGGTGATGAAGAAAAAGGTTCTGCTAATGTTTTGGATTTGGTTCGAAATGCTACTAAAGCAAAGTTACAACCTGTAGGAAGAATGGATAAAACTACAACGGGTTTGTTATTGTTTACCAATGATAATGAAATTATTCAAAAATTCACAGCTCCAAACCAACGTTCGTCTAAAGTATATCAAGTGACTTTAGATAAAAACTTAAAATTTGAAGATTTAGAGCGCATCCAAAAAGGATTAACTATCGAAGAACACCGCGTTTACGTTGAAGAAATATCCTATATCGAAGACCAACCAAAGAGTGAAATCGGTTTGAAAATGAAAACTTCGAATGTAAAAATTGTTCGTAAAATTTTCGAACATTTGAAATATAACGTTTTAAAAGTAGACCGAGTAACATTCGCAGGTTTAACCAAGAAAAATTTACCAAGAGGAGATTGGAGATTCTTAACTGAACAAGAAATCATTAATCTTAAAAATGCTTAAACGTATTTTTTAAAACATATAGACACTTAGATTATTCTTTGTGTCTTTTTTTTAAATTTTTCACAACGCTATGTTTTCTATGCAGAGTGAAACGACTTTTTTTAAAACTATGAAACCTATATGTCTATGTGTTTCAAATAAAAAATAGTGTAATCTATGCCCAATCAACTACAACAAATCGCCATTAAATGGTTTGATGCTTTTAATACGAAAAACTTAGAGAAGTTACTAGAACTATACGACGACGAAGCCCAACATTTCAGTCCGAAATTAAAAATTCGTCAACCCGAAACTAATGGCTTAATCATTGGAAAAGAAGCGATGCGCGTTTGGTGGCAAGACGCATTTGATAGATTACCAACATTGCACTACAAAGTAACTTCATTAACCGCTAACACTGATCGAGTTTTTATGGAATACACTCGTCAAGTAGCAGGCGAAGCCGATATGTTAGTAGCTGAAGTTTTAGAAATTAAAGAAGGGAAGATTGTGTTTTCTAGGGTGTATCATGGGTAAAAATCTCTTTGTTGTCATTTCGACATAAGGAGAAATCACATAATATTAAACTTTTATAGATGACCATTTATCAATTAAAGAGGTGATATGGCTTGTTAATGGTGTAGATTCTCCATCTATTGTAAGACTTTCGACTTCCAAATCTATTAGTAAATCAATTATGTCGTTTAATTGTTTTTTTGATAAATCTATTTTGTAATGATTAGTTTCTAAATCTTCCTTTTTGTTGTGTTTTTCAGGTTTAGGAATTTTGTTGTTGTTTAAGGTATCGAGTAGCCTATCTACTAAAGTGTTATTTTCAGTTTTTGCCAATTCGTTAATTGTAGATTTAATCGTAAGATAATCAATGATATTTTTCATTTTGTTTACCTACATTTAAATTACCCTTCAAAAACATAATCCGCATAAACCTGCTCAATCTCAGTAAACACATCCAATAATTGATTGATCCCATCTGTGGTGACCAATTTTTGTTTGTATTCTTTAAAACCGTGAATGCCTTTGAAATAATTGGTATAATGACGACGCATTTCGTTGATGCCTAAACGTTCGCCTTTCCATTCTACGCTCCAAATTAAGTGATTTTTTGCGGCTTCAATTCGGTCATTCATGCTTGGTGGCGCTAGTTTTTCTCCTGTGGCGAAATAATGTTTAATTTCATTAAAAATCCAAGGATAACCAATCGCAGCGCGACCAATCATCATGCCATCTAAACCGTATTTATTTTTGTATTCCAAAGCTTTTTCTGGAGAATCGATATCGCCATTTCCAAAAATTGGCATCGTAATTCTCGGATTTTCCTTCACTCGTTGAATGTGCGACCAATCGGAATGCCCTTTGTACATCTGTGCACGAGTTCTAGCGTGAATCGTTAAGGCTTGAACACCAATATCTTGCAAACGTTCGGCAACTTCGTCAATATTAATCGAATTTTCATCCCAACCTAAACGCGTTTTTACAGTAACAGGTAAGCTTGTTCCTTTGATAACGGCTTTTGTTAAGCGAATCATCAAATCTACATCTTTTAAAACCCCAGCTCCAGCACCTTTACAAACTACTTTTTTAACAGGACAACCAAAATTGATGTCGACCAAATCAGGTTGAACGGTATCTACAATTTTAGCACTCATTTCCATCGCTTCTTCATCACCACCAAAAATCTGAATTCCAACTGGACGTTCGTAATCGAAAATATCCAATTTTTGCTTGCTTTTCATCGCATCACGAATCAAGCCTTCCGAAGAAATAAATTCAGAATACATTAAATCAGCTCCGTGTAATTTACATAAACGACGAAATGGTGGGTCGCTTACATCTTCCATTGGGGCTAATAATAAAGGGAAATCAGGTAGTATGATGTTACCAATTTTAGGCATGGTGCTTCAATTTTTTTGCAAAGATAAGAAATTTTTAAACCTGACAGGTTTCTGAAACCTGTCAGGTTTAAATTCCAAAACTTTAGCTTATATTTGCAGATTAAACGAACAAGAGTTTGGAAGATGAAAATGGCTCTTGTACCTGAACTTTACATTGAAAGATGAAACACATTAGAAATTTCTGCATTATTGCACACATTGACCACGGAAAAAGTACGTTAGCCGACAGATTGTTGAGTGCTACACAAACCGTTTCGGCTCGCGAAGAAAAAGCTCAGTTACTAGATAACATGGACTTAGAGCGCGAACGTGGTATTACCATAAAAAGTCACGCCATTCAAATGGAGTACAAATACAAAGGAGAAGATTATATCTTAAACTTAATTGACACTCCAGGTCACGTAGATTTCTCGTATGAGGTTTCTCGTTCGATTGCGGCTTGTGAAGGCGCTTTGTTGATTGTAGATGCGGCGCAAAGTATTCAGGCACAAACGATTTCAAATTTGTATTTGGCGTTAGAAAATGACTTGGAAATTATCCCAGTTTTAAATAAAGTAGATTTACCTAGTGCTAATCCTGAAGAAGTTAGTGACGATATTATCGATTTATTAGGTTGTAAATTAGAAGATATTATTCATGCTTCTGGAAAAACAGGTTTTGGTGTTGAAAATATTTTGGCAGCGATTATTGAGAAAATTCCAGCCCCAAAAGGTGATCCAAACGAACCACTTCAAGCTTTGATTTTCGACTCTCATTATAACCCGTTTAGAGGAATTGAAGTAATTTTTCGTGTGATTAACGGAGAAATGAAAAAAGGGCAGAAGATTAAATTCATGGCTACTGGAAATGAATACTTTGCTGATGAAGTGGGAACTTTGAAATTAAATCAAGTTCCAAAAAGTGTGATTTCAGCTGGAGATGTAGGATATCTAGTTTCTGGAATTAAAGAGGCAAAAGAAGTTAAAGTTGGTGATACAATTACCGATGCCAAAGAGCCAACTCAAAATGCAATTCAAGGATTTGAAGATGTAAAACCAATGGTTTTTGCTGGAATTTATCCTGTAGATACAGAAGATTACGAAGACTTACGTGCTTCAATGGAAAAGTTACAATTGAATGATGCTTCGTTAGTTTTCCAAGCGGAGAGTTCGGCGGCTTTAGGATTTGGTTTCCGTTGTGGATTCTTAGGAATGTTACATATGGAAATTATCCAAGAGCGTTTAGAGCGTGAGTTTGATATGACGGTTATTACTACGGTTCCTAACGTTTCGTACCATGCATTTACTAAAAAAGAGCCTGATACTATTTTAATTGTAAACAATCCTTCGGATTTACCAGAGCCTTCAAAATTAGATAGAGTAGAAGAACCATATATCAAAGCAACCATTATTACAAAAGCGGATTTCGTAGGAAACGTAATGAGTTTGTGTATCGAAAAACGTGGTTTAATTACAAATCAAACCTATTTAACAACGGAGCGTGTTGAGCTGAATTTCGATATGCCATTAGCGGAAATCGTATTTGATTTTTATGATAGATTAAAAACAGTTTCTAAAGGATATGCTTCTTTTGATTACCATCCAATAGGAATGCGTGAATCGAAATTAGTACGTTTGGATGTGTTATTAAATGCACAACCAGTAGATGCGCTTTCGGCTTTAATTCACGAAAGTAATGCGTATAATATTGGTAAAAAAATGTGTGAGAAGCTAAAAGAATTAATCCCAAGACAACAGTTTGATATTCCTATTCAAGCTGCAATTGGGGCAAAAGTAATTGCTCGTGAAACTATTAAAGCTTTAAGAAAAGACGTAACAGCAAAATGTTATGGTGGAGATATTTCGCGTAAACGTAAACTTTTAGAGAAACAGAAAAAAGGTAAAAAACGTATGCGTCAGGTTGGAAATGTAGAAATTCCACAAGAAGCGTTCATGGCGGTTTTGAAGCTAAACGATTAGTAATTAATTACATAATTAACAAAAAGTTTGAATATTTAATAATGTTCAAACTTTTTCTTTTTTAATTTCTTTTTAAATCTCTTTTTTTGTTATATTTATATCAATTATTTTAAATTCTTAACAGATTTTGAAAAGACTACTCTATATATTCGCCTTTATATATTCTAATTGTTTGTTTTCGCAAGCTATAACAGTTGATAATTCATCTTATACTCCCGCGCAATTAGTTAATTTACTTTTGGGAAATTCTTGTGTTCAAGTTTCAAACATTTCGGTTTCATCAACCCAATCAGTAGCGTATTTTAATAGAAATGGCTCAACATTTCCTATTACAGAGGGAATTATTATTAGAAATGGTGTGGCGGCTTTTACACAAGGGCCTTATACAGGGGTTAATTTGAGTAGTTCTGTAACAGCAGCAGGTGATGCTTTTTTGCAAAATTTAAGTAATAGCATTGGAGGAACAAGTCCAATTGTAAATGCCGAATTTTTAGAGTTTGATTTTATTCCGCTTTCGAATAGTTTTAGTTTTAATTTCCTGTTCGCTTCAAACGAATATGGTTTTTATCAATGTGAATTCAGTGATGTTTTTGCTTTTGTTTTAACCGATTTGTCTTCTGGAGTTTCAACAAATCTCGCTGTGATTCCAGGTACAAGTACACCAGTTTCGGTTACTACAATTAGAAATAGTATTTACAACGATCCATCGAGTCCTAATAATAGTTGCGCTTCTACTAATCCAAGTTTTTTTGGAACATATAATGTGGGTAATCCTACTTCGGCTTTGAATATGAGGGGACAAACTGTGGTTATGAATGCTTCTTCAACAGTCGTTCCAAATACGCCGTATAGAATTCGATTAGTGATTGGTGACTATGCAAATACTGGTTTTGATTCTGCAGTTTTCATAGCTGCTGGAAGTTTTACCACTACTTTAGATTTAGGGAATGATCAAATTATTTGTTCAGGAGATGAAGTTCTCTTGAATACCAATTTAGATAATACCTTCACTTATACTTGGTACGAAAATGGAAATCCTATTCCAGGTGAAACCAATTCAACTTATACAGTAACTCATGCAGGAACTTATGCGGTTGAAGCGGTAAGAGGAACTTGTGTTATTACAGATACTATCGTCTTTACTGATTTGGCAGTTACAAATCCGTCAAACTTACTTACTTGTAATACAGGCGCTGCAACTTATAATTTTAATCTTACGGCTAATAATGAAGCTACTTTAGGTATTGATACCACTATTTACGATGTTTTTTATTATGAATCACTTGCTGATATTACGGCTAACAATCCCATTCCGAACGGAAATTTAGCAACTTATTCTAGCGCTGGTGGCCAAACGATTTATATTAAAATATTTAATACCATTTCAGGAAATTTCTGTGATGCGCAATATCCTTTTGATTTGATTGTTAATAATGCTGCTGTTGCAACTCCTCCTAGTCCAATTTCTATTTGTGAAGGGCAAGGAGGGACTAATTATACTTTTACAAGTACAACAACCAATGAAGTTTTGAATGGACAATCGCCAGTAAATTATACGGTAACCTATTATAATTCGGTTGGAGATGCTACTTCAGCAACAAATCCTATAACATCTATTTCAATTCCAATTGGAACACCAACAATTACAGTTGGAATTCGAATTCAAGATAACTCGAATCCAAGTTGTTTTGATGTTACTTCGGTTACTATAACGGTTAATCCTTTACCATTAGTAGATGATATTCCAGATCCAATAGAATGTAGCCAGTTTACTTTACCTGTTATTGTAAATGGAACTTATTATCTTTTACCGGGTGGTCCAACGACTCCTGGTCAAGTGCAATTTAATATTGGAGATATTTTAGTAGATGGTGGGACTTACTACATTTTTGCTGGTCCTGATGCTAATGGTTGTACCAATGAATCCAGTTTTAACTTAACTTTGATTGAAGAATATGTCCCACAGTTAGACCATTGTGGTAGATTTGTGGTACCTACACCTCCAGAAAATGTTGGTAATTTTTACACACAACCTGGAGGGCCAACTGGAACTGGAGTTGTCGTTCCAGCTGGCACAGAGTATTTAAATACTACGGCAACAACTTTTACGGTAACCTTATATTATTACGCTGAAATAAACGGAGTGTTTTGTAGAGATGAACAATTTGTTTTTTATGTTCATCCTTTGCCATTGGTTGATGACCCTGCTGATGTTGTTACTTGTAACAGCTATGTTTTACCTGCTTTAACAAATGGAAATTATTTTTCTGGGCCTAATGGAACTGGAACTCCTTTGTTTGCAGGTGATGTAATAAGTGTAAATGGACCAAATTTTCCTGGCGTTTATTATGTTTATAATCAATTGGCACATACCACAAGTTCAGGAACTCCCGGGAATTGTACACTTCAAAACGATTTTAGAATTGATTTGGTAGATACAACGGTTTTTACAGCTACTTCCGGTTGTGGTGTTTATACGTTACCTGCAGTTCCTTTCGGAGGGTATTATACTGCGCCTAATGGTGGTGGAACTCAAATTACCGATTTGAACATAACTTCATCGCAAGTGGTTTACTATTTTACGAATACGACTACATTACCCAATTGTACTTCTAACTTAAATTATAACATTACGATTCATCCGTTACCTTTAGTAGATACCATTCCAAGTGGAACTCATTGCGGTGAGTTTGTTTTACCTGTTTTGACTAATGGAACGTATTATACTTTATCTGGTGGCCCAACAATTCCTGGACAAGTGCAGTTAAATGCTGGTGATAGAATTGATTTATCGGGTGTGAATTTATCACCGGGAACCTATTATATTTACAATGGTATTGATGCTAACGGCTGTGAAAACGAATCAAGTTTTACCATTACTTTAAATCCATTTCCACCTGCAGATAATGTTATCAGTAGAACGGAGTGTTTGCCTTACTCCATTACAACTCCAGTTAACGGAACTGTATATACAGCACCTGGTGGGCCAAGTGGCGGTGGAACGATCGTTTCTTCAACTCAAGTTTTTGATACTACTCAAACTTTCTATTTGTATAACATTGATACCACAACAGGTTGCGAAATCAATCGTCCTTTCACGATTACTTATAACGGTATTAATTTACCAAATTATACAAATGTGAATGTGTGTGAATTTGAAAATTATCAATTACCCGCATTAACCCACGTGGCACCTACACCTTTTAATTATACTATTGGTTATTTTTATGCACCAAATGGTGTAAATCCTGTGCCGCCTGGAACTGTTTTTAATACGCCTAATACTACAACAACAATTTATGTCTATGCCGTAAACGGAGACCGAATCATTTGTACGCAAGAAGATAGTTTTGATATTATAGTTTCCGAAACTCCAAATTTAGCAGCTTTAGGATTGGTTTTCGATAATGAAGAATGTGGAAATTATGTATTGCCAACATTGCCAACAACAACGTATAATATTGGTTATTATTCTCAGTCAGGGGGTAATGCTGCTGATTCAATTACGAATTTGAACATTACGACTCCTGGAACTTATACCTACTATGTGTACGCTTCCGCTATTGGTAATCCGAATTGTAATGATGAAATTTCATTCACATTTACTGTTCATCCTTTACTTGATATCGTGATTCAAGGAGGAATTATTTGTGTAGATTCTCAAACGGGAGATGTGTTACGAACATTTACGATGAATTCTGGTTTAAATCCTGCCTTTTTTACGGTGAATTGGTATTTGAATGGTAATTTAATGGGTACTGGACCAAGTTATACTGCTTCACAAGCTGGAGTTTACACCGTTGAATTTATCAAACTTACACCTGATGTGGGAGCAAATTGTAATTATAATACGACTACTGTAACAATTACGCAATCAGGACCTGCTGTGGCTGATTTTACTGTAAGTACACCGTTTGAAAATAACACGTTCATTACAGTGAATTTAACCGGTGGGTTTGGAGATTATCTCTATCAATTGGTTTATCCAGATGGAAGCGTCACTGAATATCAATCGAGTAACGTCTTTACAAATTTACCAACTGGAGCATATTACGTAAATATTTACGATATTTTAGGTGGTTGTTCGCCAACAATTGTAGGTCCAATTTATATTATTAATTATCCAAATTACTTTACACCAAATGCAGATGGAGTTAACGATAATTGGAATATCTGGGATTTAAGTCATCAACCCGATGCGGTGATTAATATTTTTGATCGTTATGGTAAATTCTTGAAACAAATGTCGCCTGCAAGTTCAGGTTGGGATGGTACTTTTAATGGAGAAAAATTACCTTCAACTGATTATTGGTTTACCGTAGAATATTTACCTCAAAATGAAACTACTAAACAAATTTTTAAAGCACACTTTTCTTTAAAACGATAATTTATTAACATTAACAATTGACTCATTTTCTTTTTGTGAAAGTTGAAGTAACTTTACCAAATGTATGCTTTAGTCGATTGTAATAATTTTTACGTTTCATGTGAACGAGTTTTTCAACCTCAGTTAAATGGCAAACCAGTTGTGGTATTGTCTAATAATGATGGTTGCATTATTTCGCGTAGTAATGAAGCTAAAGCATTAGGAATTTCCATGGGTGCGCCCGAATTTAAAGTTCGTGATTTGATAAAACAACATAATATTCATGTTTTTTCTTCTAATTATGCATTGTATGGGGATTTGAGTCACCGCGTGATGAAAACGCTAGAACATTTTACACCTAATGTGGAAGTCTATAGTATTGATGAAGCTTTTTTGAATTTTTCAGGTCAAAATATATTAGATTATCATGAATATGGTTTGCAAATTCGTAAGCGTATTATAAAGTGGTTAAGTATTCCCACAGGAATTGGTTTTGCACCTACTAAAGCATTATCAAAAATAGCAAATCATATTGCTAAGAAATTTCCTGAGCGAACACAAGGAGTTTATGTAATTGATACCGATGAAAAACGAATCAAAGCGTTAAAATGGACTAAAATTGGTGATGTTTGGGGAATTGGTTTTCGTTTAAATAAGAAAATGCATGCCAAAGGAATCTTAACTGCGTATGACTTTACTTTACCTCATAATGAAGGGTTTATTCGTAAAGAAATGGGAGTGGTTGGAATGCGGTTGAAGTATGAGCTTGAAGGTAAATCGGTGTTAGAAATGGAGGAGCCAAAAGCTAAAAAAAACATTGCGGTTACCCGTAGTTTTGAAAAAGACATATCTGATTTCAATGAGCTTAAAGAACGCGTCGTAACTTTTGCTAGTGTTTGTTCCGAGAAATTGCGAAAACAAAACTCGTGTTGTTATGGTGTTATTTTGTATTTGAGTAAAAATAAATTCAAGGCAGACGGTTCAAAATATAGTTTTTATCGTTTACAAACGTTAACTTTTCCAAGTAACACAGCATTTTCAATTAGTGGTTTGGCAGTACAAATGTTAAACGAATTATACGAAGAAGGCGCCGTTTATAAAAAAGCAGGCGTAATTGTTACTGAGATTATTCCGTCTAATCAAAAGCAGTTTCATTTGTTTGATGAGGAGAATCCAAAGTTTCAAAGGTTGATGGAAGTTATGGATGCTTATCATGAAAAAGTAGGTGAACGTAAAATAAGATTGGCAAATCAAGATTTGAAAAGAACATGGAAAATGAAGCAGAATCATTTGTCAAAACGGTATACAACTAATTTTAATGAACTATTGGAAGTGCAATGCAAGTAAAACCAAAAATAACATTCTTCATTCCTGATTTAGAGAATCCTATTCCAACTTCTTTCATTACAGGAGAAATAAAAGCGGGTTTTCCCTCGCCAGCAGCTGATTTTGAGGAGCTTAAATTGAGTTTAGATCATCTGCTCATTAAAAATAAAGAAGCTACATTTTACGCAAAAGCCAGTGGAAACTCAATGATTGGAGCAGGAATTGATGATGGTGATATCTTAGTAATAGATAGAAGTTTAGAGCCAAGAAACAATGCTATCGCGGTTTGTTTGATTGACGGTGAGTTTACGGTAAAACGAATTAAGAAAGATAATGATGAGGTGTATTTAATGCCTGAAAATCCGCAGTATGAGCCTATAGTGATTAGAGAAGAAAATCAATTAATCATTTGGGGAATTGTAACGTATGCTATCAAACAAATGAAATAAAAAAAGAGGCTGATAAAAAATATCAGCCTCTTTTTTATGAGTAAATAGCTATTAGAAATTAGCTCTATTGTCTTTAATATCCGCTTTGTCTTTTAAAGCTGTGAAAACTTTAGAAATGGCATAAGATTGATTTTGAGCTCTTTCTTGTGTAATGTAAGTTGTATAACTTGGAACTCCTGGAGCTTTAGTTACAGCTTTTGCTCTTACCATAAACATACCTGAATTTCCTTCAATAATTTCTGAAGTTTTACCAGCAGCTAAACCAAATGCTTTACCCACTACTTTAGGTTCGCTACCAATATTTGGAAGAACAGGCATTTTTAACGAAACTCCTAATGCTGGTTGAACAGAAGCACCAGATGCTTTTGCTACAGCCTCTAAAGAAGCGCCAGCCATTTTCTTCTTAATAATTTCAGCTTTTTTCTGATTTCTAATGATTGGTTCAACAGATTGTTTTGCAATATCAATAGGTAATAAACCACTAGTATTTTTGTCTTTTAATTTTGCAATAACAAATCCTTGTGGTACTTCAAAACGTCTAACATCACCTACTTCAGTATCTTTGTTAAAAGACCATCTTACAATTTCTCTTTGAGAACCTATTCCTTGAACATACTCATCATAACCTTTTAAGTTTGTTGCTGGAATAACCTCTAAACCTGCTTTTTTAGCTAAAGCTGCAAAGTCAGAATTTTCATTAGCGTCTGCTTCTAATTGACTTGCTTTAGTGTAAATCGCATCAATCGTAGCTTCAGAAGGTTGAATTTTTTGAGCAACAGTTCCCATTAAAACAGCATCGTATTTTTCAGAAACTTTCATCACGTGGAAACCAAATTCTGTTTCAACAAGTCCAATTGTTCCAGCCGGATTGTTAAATACAAAATCATTGAATTTTGGTGTCATTTGACCTGGGGTGATATTGTCATATTCACCACCATTGTTTTTTGATCCTGGATCATCAGAATTAGTCATTGCTAACATAGCAAAGTTAGCTGGATTTGCTTTTGCTTGTGCTAATAAATCATTAGCTAGAGCTTGTGCTTCTTCTTTTGTTCTAGTTGCAGAAGAACGTTCTGCTCCTTTGAATGCAATTAAAATATGACTTGCTTTTGCACTAGCATTAGCTTTTCTTTTAATCATTTTTGAGATACATTGATGACCATTGAAAACATATGGGCCATAAACTCCACCAATTGGTAAGTTAAATAATGCTTCTTGATAGTCTAAAGGTAAATCTTTTTTAGCTAAATAGGTAGAGTCAAATTTAATGTCTGAATTTGCATTAACGAATTCACCAACATTCACAACTGAATCAAATTTAACTTTAACTTCTCCAATAGAAGATAACATTGCTTGCTCATCTTCTTTAGAAGGTTTGTTTTCAACTAAAACAAAATCAATACTTGTAGTATTATCTGATTTATATTTTTTAGGAGATTTTTTCATGAAATCGATAATCTCAGCATCAGAAACTTTTACCTGATCATCGTTTACAGTTGAAAAAGCAACCGTTACATAATCAAAATCTGCTTTATCGTTTTCTAACTGATATTGAAATTTACCTTCAGCTTTAGTAGTGTAAACACCAGATTTAATCATAGTGTTGTACATTTGTTCAACTGCAAATCTTTCAATATTTGCTTCAAATTCCTTCCATTGTAACCATTGTGTTTGGTCTGGAGCGTTTTTGATTCCTTTTAAAAATTCTTTGAATTTATTTTCGTCAAACTGACCCGCAGCATTCAAAAATTGAGGATTTTGAGCCAAGTTAGGGTTTTGTTTGATAACGTTAATTAATTGTTCGCTACCAATTTTCAAGCCTAATTTGTCAAATTCTTCAGAAAGGATAATTCTTCTAACTTCTTGTTCCCAAGCACTATTCATAGCTTGAGTTGTGCTAGTTCCTTGTCCTTGTTTTTCAATCATTGCCACATTTTGCATGAATTGTTGTGCTTCAATGTCTGTTCCGTTAACTGAACCTACATCACTAGCTCCACTGCCAAATGTGCCACTTTGAATTACATCTGCTAATACAAATGAAAACAATGCTAAAGCAATGATAATAATTAGGAAGAATGAACGTTGTCTAATTTTAGATAAAACTGCCATTTTTATTTGTGTTTAATTTTTTTCAGAGGGCGAAAATACAATTATCTATTTAATAATAAAATAGTAAAGTCATATTTTACTTCAAATTTTTAAAGATTTTTATCTTTTTTCTTCTTTTATCGAAAAACGAACTAATTCAATTTTTTTATTACTCGCAGAATGAATAACAATTTCAAAATTTTCAATTTTAATTTTTTCTTCGTTTGTAGGAATTTCATTCGTATAATTTACAATAAAACCACCAAGAGTAGTATAGGAATCTGATTCAGGGATTTGTAAATTATACTTTTCATTTAAAAACTCTACTTCTAATCGGGCAGAAAATAAATACGTGTTTTCTTCAATTAATTCATCAATTAATTCTTCATCTAAATCGTGTTCATCTTCAATTTCGCCAAAAAGTTGTTCGATTATATCTTCAATTGTTATTATGCCTGACGTGCCTCCATATTCATCTAAAACAACGGCTATACTTTTTCTTTTTTTAGTAAGTAAATCTAATGCGTCTTTTATAAATATGGTTTCTGGAACATATTCAACTGGAATCATGATGCTTTTTATAGTCTTAGGCTTTTTAAACAACTCAAAGGAATGCACATAACCTAAAATATCATCAATTGAATTTTGATAAATAATCAATTTTGAATAACCTGTTTTAATAAAAGTGTCTTTTAATTCTGCTATTGAATCAAGAATCTCAGCACCACTAATTTCGGTTCGTGGTGTCATAATGTCTCGAGCTTTTAAATCTGAGAATTCAAGAGCATTTTGAAAAATTTGTATTTCAGAATCAATTTCATTTTCATGTGACACATTGTTCATTTGTTCCGTAATGTAATTTCCTAATTCAACTTTACTAA
This sequence comes from Flavobacterium sp., assembly GCF_036782315.1. Classification (GTDB taxonomy): domain Bacteria; phylum Bacteroidota; class Bacteroidia; order Flavobacteriales; family Flavobacteriaceae; genus Flavobacterium. The sequence continues at coordinate 120,255 of NZ_DAIPZK010000003.1, read as the reverse complement.
AATATTCTTGCACTTGATCTCCTGGAGTTTTAAAGAATTTTCTCAGAATAATATCGGAAATCCAAATGATAAATTTGGTTGGCCAAAAGAATAATTGGTAAAAGAAATAAGTAGGAACTGCAAAAAACTTTATAAACGAATTAGCATATATCTGAAAAAATACTTTTGGAAGGAATTCTGCTGTTAGTAAAATGATTGCAGTTGATAGTAAGGTTTGTAATAACAAACCCACGAATGATGTAAATGTAAAATAATTATTTAACCATTCAATTATTAAATCACCTGAGTATATACCATAAATTACCAACACAACATTGTTGCCCACGAGCATTGCCGTAATGAATTGTGAAGGTTTTTCAGTTAATTTATTAAGTATGGAAGCATTAAAGTTTTGTTGTCTTTTTTCAATAGATAAGTATACTTTGTTTGAAGAAACATAAGCAATTTCCATTCCTGAAAAGAATGCCGAAAGCAATAAACAAATTACAATAATGGCAATTTCCATTTAATTATTTTCTGTTTTGATATTTGTTTTGGAAATGCCTTCTAAAAAAGAACATTCCAATTGCAACAACAGCAATAATTATACTTAAAAGTATATCGTTGAATGGTCTTCCTTCAGCATATTTTTTATATGCATCATAAAAAAAGAATCCTGCAAAAATTAAATAGATATATTGAATAAATTTTAAATAAGTCATAGTAATTAATTTTATCAAATGTAGTGAAAACTGAAATGCAAAACAATTATTTATTCAGAAGTGTTTACTTCTCCGCTACTTCTTTGCATATTAAAGATTTTGAAATCTTTGCTAAAATCTACTCCAGGCCCTTCTAGATATCCGCCTGCTTCATCAGTATATTTAAAATGTTTTTCAGTAAAAAACCATTCATTTTTTTGGTCAAAATACAATTGAGAAGTTTCTAGTTTTTTGCCGTTTTGAGAGGTGATTGTTACATTTCCTTGGAGATCAATAATGTCGGTTTTTTTATAAGAAATGGCATAATTTGCAACCACTATAGTTGTATTTCCTTTGTTGTCAAATAAGGTTACGTGGATACCTTTAGGAAATTCAGTAAAAGGATTAGTAATATTGCTGAAATCCAACATTTTTGGGCTTTTTAAAATAGATTTTATTTGTCCAGAGTCGGTATATTTTAAATTTATAGTGTCGGCCTCACCTGTAGGAATAAAACTAGTTTTGCTAAGTTGTTGTACCTTTTTGATGTCGCTTTCACATGAAAAAAACATAGTCACGATAAAAATCGTGACCATGTTTAGAATATTATTTTTAATGAATAGCTTCATCTTACAAGTTTGGAACCACTACACTTTCACCTACCCAACAGTTAAAAGCAATTCTTTGACCTGCTTTATTTTCTTGGAAAATTTCAGTTTTTGAAGGTGCCGCTGCTCTATATTTAGCAGCATCGCTACTTGCTTTTCCTTTCAAAGTTGAATCCACGGCTGCAGCTTTGTCGCAATATTGAGCAGCTAACCAATACATTGCTCTTTTTTCGAATTGAGTATTACCACATTCATTTATACTGCTACCATATAATGATGCGATTAATAAATAAGCCTTTCCGTAAGAAGGTTTAACTTCTAATGCTTTTCTTGCATATGTACGAGCTTGAACTTTGTTAGTTTTGCTGTATAAGCTTGCTATTTTATAATAGATATTTGCTTTTTTAGTATTATCTGTTTGTAAACTAGCTGCTTGGTTAAAATATTCCATCGCTTTAGTTACATTTTTTCTTTGATACTCCACTATACCTAATTTTTCTGCAGCTTCAGCACTTGGATTTAATTTATAAAGCGCTTCAGACATTTTAGAGAACAATGGATCAGAATCACAACCTTTAGCATCTAAACGATTTGTAGCTCTTTTTAACCATTCTTCATTAGTTTTGTTTTGTTCAAATCCTTTTTGGTAAAATGGAATTAACTTCGCACAAGTAGACAATTCTAAAATGATATTGTCCATATCATTTCTAACATTTTCAAAGATTTCAAGATTATTTTCTAATCTAGCTTTTCTAAGGCTTTCTTTTTCAGTTAAGGCTTGTCCAGCTTCTTCTTTGTTTAAAAGACCATCTTTTTCATCAGATAATTCTTTCTCTTCCTCTTCAAGTTTTTTTGTTAAATCGTCGTATTTGTCAAATACCTGTTGTAATTCAACACCTTTATTTGCTTTGTGATTATTTACTAGAATTTCGAAATATACATAGATTGCTTTTGCATATTTGAAATTTGCATAATCGGTTTTAAATGCAACATCTAATAATTGAAATACTTCTTCGTTGTTGCCTACTTTGTTTTCAAACAAAGCAAGTCCTTTTTTCATCTTATTTCCAGCGCCATTGTTAGGGAAATGTTGGTCATGTTCGTCATATAATTTTAATAAATCACGAACATATTTTTCTTTTTCTTGTGCGTTTGCTGCTTTTTCTATTTTCAATTTTATAGCAAATTCACCTTGTGTATAAATACTTTTATGAAAAGAAGGGCAATCTTTTCTTAATGTTGTTAAATAATCGTAAGCCGCAACGTCTTTAGCCTTAACAGATGAAGCCATTAAGCTTAAGGTTTCGGTACAAGCTTCAGTATTTTGAGCTTGAACAAAAAAACTAGCCGCTGCTATAAAAAATAAAGTTAATTTCGTTTTCATTGTTTGGTAATATAATAGGTTAATTAATCTCTCTTTTTCTAAACCATAAATCATTTAAGGATAATCCGATGTTTAGGTTAAAATAATTTTCTTGAATTAGGTTTTGAGTAGTTGTCCCTCTTTTGCCAAATTCAAATCCTAAGTTAATTTTGGATAATCCTACTGGTAAACCTAAACCAAAAGTCATGCCATAATCGTTTATACTTTCATTTCTTAACACTAATCCAGTATTCTCATATCTAAAACCAGCTCTATAAATTACTCTACTAAAGTAATTTGAAAAGGAATCATACTTTGGAATATAATAACCGCCAAGTGCTATTCTAGTTGAGTTTTCAAAACTTGCATTTGCAATTTCTCCAGTACGATTTTTCATTTTGCTGTTCTCTGTAAAAGTAATTTCAGTTCCAATTAACCATTTGTTATTTCTTCCAATACCAGCACCAAAACTATATTTTGTAGGAATAATTAATTTACTATCTGCGACAGGAATATCTTGAGATGGGTTGCTAACTAATTCGGTTCCATTAATGTTGTAAATGATAGTAGCAATATTTCTTTGATTCTTTGAGTTTAATTTAGCTTCTGGGCTAAATGTAAAACTTGAATAAAGATCAAGTTTATTGTCTAGTTTTGTCTTATAAAATAAGCCGGTTGTAAAAGAAACTCCTGTAATGTTTGAAATGTTTTTTTCTCTACTTCTAAGTTGTAAAATTATAGGTGAGTAAATACTTTCTACATAATCTGTTTCGATTTCTCCGAAATTGTAATTAAAGTTTAAGCCGATGCTAAATTTTTTATTTATAGAATAACCTGTGCCAATAAAAAAACGATTGATGTTACCATTTCCGGTAATTCTTTTGTTTCTTTCCGTGTCATCCGAAGTGTCTATTGTTCCGTTGGTATTGGTTTCATTATTTTCTATTTGATAACCAACAGAAGAAAAAGGCATTAGGCCAAAAGTAAAGCCAAGTTTTTTAATTGGTATTCCTACAGCAATGTAGTTTAAACTAGTTCGCTGTGCTTTTTCACTAGTGAAATTTGTTTCTAATTTAGAAAAAGAAGAAGTGGTTCCAACTGCAAAAGTGCTAAATTTTAATTTTGAATAAGAAGCAGGATTAAGTAAATTTAAATGAATACTATCGGCTACAATTCCTAAACCTCCCATAGTTCTAATGTCTTCAGTTCCTTTGAGTCTAATTTCGCCAAGCCCATAATGAGAATAAGGAGATGCTGTATTGTCTTGGCTCCAAGAAACTATTGAAAAAAATATACTAGCAAATACTATAAGTTTTTTAATCATTTTGATGTGTATATATAGATAATAAATTCAAACTTTCTAGCAAGAAATTTGAATTGGCAAATATGGTGTTTTTTAATCTTTTAGCCAAAAAATCTGAGTCTCCACCTGTTAAAATTATTGTTAAATCTTGATTTTTAAGAGAATATTGGGAAATAAAACCTTCAATTTCAAAGATTACGCCATTAATTACACCGCTATGAATGGCATTTTTTGTACTAGTTCCAATAATTTCAAAATCATCATTTAATGTTAGTAACGGTAATTTTGATGTATAATTGTTTAAACTTTTATAACGAATGGAAAGCCCTGGAGAGATAGCTCCGCCCAAATACTCATCATTAGAGTTTACAAAATCATAAGTGATACAAGTTCCCGCATCAATTACTAATCTATTTTGTTTAGGGAATTGTAATGTTGCCCCCGCAGCTAAAACCATCCTGTCAATTCCGAGAGTTTCAGGTGTTGTGTATAAATTTTTGAAAGGGAATTTAGATTTATGTGTAATTATTTCTGTTGAAAACTGACTTTTGATGTAGTTCAAAACAATTTCATCAAGATTTCCAACTGAAGAAAGTATGATTTTATGCAGATTGGAATGTTTTTGAAAAATTTTTTCAATTTTTTTTAAGGCTTCATTTGTTTCAAAAGTGAAAAAATCGATTTGCTTATTGTGTTCAAAGACAGCAACTTTAATTCTTGAATTTCCAACATCGATAGTTAAAAGCATGTTTTTGTTTTTGGAATTGCAAATATACAAATTGATTTTTTTTAATATTTGTTTTGGAAAATATAAAAATGGTTCTATATTTGCACCCGCAATCAACAAGCAGTAACGCTTAAAATTGTAAAGGTACCTTAGCTCAGTTGGTAGAGCAATGGACTGAAAATCCATGTGTCCCTGGTTCGATTCCTGGAGGTACCACAAAAACCACTCTTTAGAGTGGTTTTTTTGTTTTATATTAGTTTGTAAAACAGCTTTATAAAATCATTTCTTCATACGAAAGTACTACTGTGTAGCCTTTGTCTTTAAAATAGTCTTTAGGATTGTCTTTAGAAATTGCCATTACAAAATCGCCTCCCCAAGCGCCTAAACTTTTGATTACACCTTTAAAATCAGGAAAAAGTTTTTCTTGAATTGTTTCAATTTCTAATACATCACTCATAATAACTTCATGTTTTTCCATTTGTTTGGCAAATGCTGCACCTTCTTTACAGTCGATGGCTTCGTAAGTAACGGTGTTAATTTTTGAAATTACTGTATTTACATGATGGTGTTTCGACATATAATTAGCAATCGCCAATTTGCTACTTTGTTTTTGATTCAAGTATACAAAATGAATGTTTTCTTTGAATGAAGGGTTAAAGTGAATCGGCTTAAAATGTGGTTTTTCATTTTCTAAATGATAAACTATGGGCGAATTTGATTTTGCACAAGCAATATCATAGCCACTTCCTCCAAAACTTTTTTGTAATAATTCAAATGCATCAATATCAAGCCAATCGCCAATACTATTTATAAGAGTAGAAGAAGTTCCTAATCCCCAAAGTCTTGGAAATGTCAAGTGAGTTTCAATTTCATAACCTTCTTTTTCTAAAAATGTGGGGTTTTGAATAAAAGCTTGATGTAAAATTTCAATCAAAGTGTTTTTTATAGCGGAATTTTTATCACTATTGATTTTATTTCTTATTTCTTCAAATGAAATTACAGCTTCAAACCAAATACTTTTATCAGCATCAAAACTCGTCCATTTGATTTGATGATTTATGCCTGATTTCACTACTAAACTTTGCCCAAATTTTGTAGGTAAAGCCAATGCTTTCGCACCGTCTAAAACAACGTATTCTCCTGTAATGAGTAATTTTCCGTTACTGTAAAAGGTGAGGGTTTCCATTAACTTCTAATTTTTTCCAAATAATCTACCACTAAACTATGCGAAACGGTTGTGTCTTTGAAATATTCTAAAACTTTTTGTTTTTCTTCTTTGTTAGCATGATGTTGGTTCAAAATATTCATTAAGTGCATTTTCATATGTCCTTGTTGAATTCCAGTTGTCGTAAGCGAACGAAGTGCTGCGAAGTTTTGCGCTAAACCAGCTGCGGCTACAATTTGCATTAATTCTTCTGCCGATGGTTTTCCTAATAATTCCATAGAGAATTTTACTAATGGATGTAATGAAGTCAATCCGCCAACAGTTCCTAGAGCTAACGGAATTTCCATCCAAAAAGTGAAAATATTGTTTTCAATTTTTACATGTGATAAACTCGAATACTGTCCTGATTTACTTGCATATGCATGAATTCCTGCTTCAACAGCTCTAAAGTCGTTTCCAGTTGCTAATACCACAGCGTCAATTCCGTTCATGATGCCTTTGTTGTGTGTTACGGCACGATAAGGTTCAACTTCAGCAATGCGAACTGCGGTTGCAAATTTTTGAGCAAATTCATTTGAGTCGATATTTTTATCATCTGAAAGTTGGTCTATCGGACAAGAAACTTCAACTTTTACAAGGCAATTTGGTACATAATTACTCAAAATACTCATTATAATTTGAATATTTTTTTCTTCCGAAGTAAAATTGGTATAATCTTGAGCTTGATTTTCTAAAGTTTTAGCAAATTGCTCTAAACACGTGTTGATGAAATTCGCACCCATACTATCTTTAGTGTTGAAAGTAGCATGTAGTTGATAGTAATTTGGAATTTCATTGGATTTGTTTCTTAACTCGATGTCCAAAATTCCGCCACCACGCTTTTGCATGTTTTTGGTAATTTCTTGTGTATCTTCAAAGAAAATGGGTTTTATCTTATTAAAAAAAGTAGTTAGTTTCTCTGTGCTTCCATTGAAAAGAAAGTGAACTTGTCCAATTTTTTCGGTATTGATAATTGTAGTTTTAAAACCACCACGTTCGCCCCAAAATTTTGCTGCTTTTGACGCGGCTGCCACAACTGAACTTTCTTCAATTGCCATAGGAACTGTATAGCTTTTTCCGTTAATGGTAAAATTAGGTGCAACACCATAAGGAAGATAAAAATTAGTTAAAGTATTCTCGATGAATTCGTCGTGTAATTTTTGTAAGTTTTCGTCCGAATTCCAATATTTTTTTAAATTGATTTTCGCTTCTTCTGAATCAGAAAAGTAAGTTGAAGTTATCCAATCTATTTTTTCTTCTTTTGAAAGTTTTGAGAAACCTTTTACATTTTGTGTCATAGCAAATCTTAAAATTTAAAACAAAGATACAAAAAGCAAGTTGATAGTTTTTTGTAAATTATTGGTTAAAAATTGCTTTAATTGTAAAAAAATCACTAAAATTGGAGGTTTTTTAAGAACATAAAATTATGAAAAAATACAGTTTAGCAGTATTGCTTTTTGTAGTGAGCTCATTATCAGTTGTAGCTCAACAAAAAATTACTTTAGAAGAAATTTGGGGCGGAGCCTTCAGAACAAAAGGAATGGATGCCTTGAGCGCCATGAAGAACACCAATCAGTACACCGTATTAAATTTTGACAGAGTTACAAGAAGTTATCAAATTGATTTGTATGACTTTGCCACTTTAGAAAAAGTAAGTACACTTTTTGATACTAAAAATCACTCAGAAGTAAAATCTATCGATAGTTATTCATTCGATAAAAATGAAAAAAAGATTTTAATTGCTACTAAATCAAACCCTATTTTCCGTCATTCTTTTACTGCAGAATATTTTATTTATGATATTCCTTCTAAAACGGTTAGTAGTTTTACGGCTAATGCTATTCAAGAACCAACATTTAGTGCTGATGGAACTAAAGTGGCGTATGCTTTTGAAAACAATTTATATGTTCACGATTTATCTTCAGGTGTAAAAATTCAAATTACACAAGACGGACAAAAAAATAAAATTATCAATGGTATTACGGATTGGGTGTATGAAGAAGAATTTGCATTCGTAAAAGCGTATGATTGGAATGTAACAGGAACTAAAATTGCTTACATCAAGTTTGATGAAACGGAAGTTCCAGAATTTTCAATGGATATGTACAACGAAGGATTATATCCAACACAAACCGTTTTTAAATATCCAAAAGCAGGTGAGAAAAACGCAATTGTTTCGTTACATATTTTCGATTTAAAATCGGGAACTACTAAAAAAATCAACTTAGGTGATTACAAAGATTTTTATATTCCTAGAATTAAATGGACAAATGATGCTGCGGTTTTAAGTGTTCAAGTAATGAATCGTCACCAAAATAATTTAGATTTACATTTTGTAGATGCTAATGCAGGAACTACAAAAATTGTTTTAAACGAAAAAGATGCGGCTTATGTTGATGTTACAGATAACTTAACTTTCTTGAAAGATAATAGTTTCATTTGGACATCAGAAAAAGACGGATTCAATCATATTTATCACTACGATAAATCAGGTAAATTAAAAAAACAAATTACCTCTGGAAAATGGGAAGTAACTAATTATTACGGATTCGATGAAAAATCAGGAATGATTTACTATCAATCGGTAGAAAATGGGTCAATCAACAGAGATGTTTATGCAATCAAAGTAGACGGAAAATCAAAAGTGAGATTGACTTCTAAAACGGGAACAAATTCCGCAACTTTTAGTCCTAATTTTCAATTCTTCATCAATACGTATTCAAGTGCAACTTCAGCACCAATGTATACTTTAAATGATTCAAAAACAGGGGCTGTAATTAAAACAATTGTTTCAAACGAAGCAGTTGAGCAAAAATTAGCAAAGTATGATGTAACTCCAAAAGAGTTCTTTGTATTAACTACAGAAAAAGGGCATCAATTAAATGCTTGGATGATTAAACCTAAAGATTTTAACCCAAATAAAAAATATCCTGTATTCATGTTTCAATATTCAGGACCAGGATCTCAACAAGTAGCAAACACTTGGAATGGGACTAATGATTATTGGTTTATGATGTTGGCACAACAAGGTTATATTGTAGCTTGTGTTGACGGAAGAGGAACAGGTTTTAAAGGAGCTGCTTTCAAAAAATGTACGCAAAAAGAATTAGGTAAATATGAAGTAGAAGATCAAATTGATGCTGCTAAAGTTATTGGAAAATATAACTACGTTGATGCTTCAAGAATCGGAATTTTTGGATGGAGTTATGGCGGTTTTATGTCGTCTAACTGTTTGTTCCAAGGAGCTGATGTGTTCAAAATGGCTATCGCAGTAGCCCCAGTAACTTCTTGGAGATATTACGACAGTATCTATACAGAACGTTATATGCAAACCCCACAAGAAAACGCTAGCGGTTATGATAATAACTCACCAATCAATCATGTAAGTAAATTAAAAGGAAACTTCTTATTAATTCACGGAACAGCTGATGATAACGTTCACGTTCAAAATACAATGAAAATGGTTGAAGCGTTAGTTCAAGCGAACAAACAATTTGATTGGGCAATTTATCCTGATAAAAATCACGGAATTTATGGTGGTAAAACGCGCTTACAATTGTACACCAAAATGACAAATTACATCAAAGAAAAACTATAATAAACCAATAAACTAAAACAAATTATATGAGTGAAGCAGTAAAAACAGGTCATCCAAAAGGACTATGGGTTTTATTTGGAACCGAAATGTGGGAGCGTTTCAATTTCTATGGAATGAGAGCCATCCTAACATTGTTCATGGTAAATTCATTATTAATTAAAGAGGCAGATGCTGCAATTATTTACGGTGGATTTTTAGCATTATGTTATTTAACACCATTGTTAGGAGGATTTATTTCGGATAAATATATTGGAAATAGATACAGTATTATGCTTGGAGGAACATTAATGGCAATTGGACAATTCTTATTGTTTATTAGTGCTTCAACTTTTGATTCTAGCCTAGGAAGTGCAAAATTATTCATGTGGATTGCCTTGTTTATTATCATTTTTGGTAACGGATTTTTCAAACCAAACATTTCGTCTATGGTGGGGAGTTTGTATCCAAAACAAGAGAAGAGCAAACTAGACTCAGCATTTACAATTTTCTACATGGGTATTAACATCGGAGCTTTTTTAGGACAATTTATTTGTCCATGGGTTGGAGATGTTAAAGACGAAGTAACTGGAGTTAGAGATATTTTCGCCTTTAAATGGGGATTCTTAGCGGCTTCTATTGCTATGATTATTGGAACAATAACTTTCTTTTTATTAAAAAATAAATATGTTGTTACTCCAGAAGGAAGACCAATTGGGGGTTTACCTAAACATAATGGAGCAGAGGATTTTGAAGAAGGTGAAACACAAACGGCTAAATTTTCAGGTACTGCAATTGGTACTGCAATCGGAATTTTTGCAGCTTTATTCTTTGTGTTTAGATATTTATTAGTGGGTGAATTTGGCTTTTCAGATGTTGCCATGGGACAATTAATAAAAGGAATTATTTACCCTTTTATTTATTCTGCTGGTATTTCTTTAGCTTACTTAATTATGAGTTCAGCTGAAAACAAAGTAGAAAGACAAAGAATTTGGGTAATCTACATTGTTTCGTTCTTTATTATCTTTTTCTGGGCTGCGTTTGAGCAAGCGGGTTCTTCGTTAACCTTTATTGCGGATAATCAAACAGATAGAAGTATCTTTGGTTGGAACATGCCACCTTCAATGGTGCAAATTTTTAATGGTATTTTCGTTGTAATGTTGGCATTACCATTCAGTTTACTTTGGGATAAACTAAGAGCAAATGGAAAAGAACCCGTTTCGCCTTTAAAACAAGCAATGGGATTGGCTTTAATTGCGCTAAGTTATTTCATCATCGCACACAATGTTAAAGATTTAGGCAACTCAGGGTTGTTAGCTATCAAATGGTTAATGTTGCTATACTTAATCCAAACAATGGGTGAATTATGTTTGTCTCCAATCGGATTATCATTGGTTGGTAAATTAGCACCTAAACGTTTTGCTTCTTTATTGTATGGTGTTTTCTTTATCTCAAATGCTGCAGGTTATGCTTTAGCGGGATCTTTAGGAGCAATTTTACCTGCAACAGGTGACAAACATATGATTGCGCAAGAACAAGGCATTAACTTGCAAGAAGTTTTAGACAAAAAACATGATCCTTCAAGTAAAGAATTATTTATTTTAGCTCAATATAATATAGCGGATGTTGATAAAGAAATATTAGATGCTAACAAAATTAAATTAGAAGATATTATTGCTCAAAATAATAAAAAAATCAGTGAAATAAAGAAAGCAGATAAAACTGCAAAAATTTTACCAAGTGATTTAGTATATCCTTCAGATGCAGATTTACAAAAATTGAAATCGAAAAAAATTATAACAATTGAACATAAAACTTTTGCAGGTTTTCAAATTCGAAACTTATATGAATTTTTCATGGTATTCGTTGTTTTATGTGGAATTGCAGCAGTTATTTTAGCAGTTTTATCACCAAGATTGAAAAAAATGATGAACGGTATTACCTAATTGTCAATAAAAATATTTTTTATATCTTTCAAACCTACAAGAAACCCTTGTAGGTTTGTTTTTTTAATACAATAAATTATGTGGAAAAGTCATCCTAAGGCATTGCCTTACTTGTTTTTATCTGAAATGTGGGAACGTTTTGGTTACTATTTAATGATTGGTATTTTTACCTTATATCTTAAAGATGTTGAAGCCGGATTCGCTATGACCGAGAAAGAAGCTTCCGATTTATACGGAACTTTTATTGCTTTGGTCTTCTTAACTCCTTTTATAGGTGGTTTAGTTGCCGACAGATATTGGGGCTATAAAAAATCTATCATCATTGGAGGAATTATGATGGGAGCGGGTTATTTCATGATGGGAATTCATGATATAACTATGTTGTATATAGCAATGACATTAGTTATCGTGGGTAACGGTTTCTTCAAACCAAATATTTCAACACTTTTAGGTAATTTCTATACCGAAGATAAATACAAAGACAAAAAAGACGAAGGTTACAACATTTTCTATATGGGAATTAACGTTGGGGCTTTCATTTGTAATTTTTTTGGTGCTGCATTACAAATTCTATTAGGTTGGCAATATGCTTTTATGGCAGCTGGAGTTGGAATGTTTATTGGCGTTATCGTTTTCATTTTAGGAACGAAACACTACGGAGATAAGACGGAGAAAAAAGGAGTGCAACCAGGCGATATGCCGTTCTGGAAAATTGTGATGTTTATCTTAGTACCATCAGCTGTTTTTGGAGTTATTGGTTGGTTAATTAAAGGAATAACAACTGAAGCAAATCCAAACGGATATATTTTTGGTTCTGACAGTACGGATGCCTTTATTTTCGCTTGTATTCCAGTGATTTTCTTCTATGGAAGTTTATACTTTAAAGCCAAAACCGAAGACAAAAGACCAATTGGAGCTTTACTAACGATTTTTGCAGTAGTAATTTTATTCTGGGGTGTTTTCAAATTGAATGGCTCTGCATTAAACACTTGGGCAGACCGTTACACCGATAGAGAAATTACAGGAACAACTCAAACGGTTTTCAATGGTTTAAAATTAGCCAAAGAAGTGGAATACAAAAAAGATACAGTAGAATTATACGATTCTAGTTTCCGTATTCAAAAAGTAAATGGAGAAGTTCAAAAAACAGTGGATTATCCGGTTTATTTTAGAAACGTAGCGAAAGATAAATTACCAGAAGAAGGTTCAAAAGTTTCGCTTTGGGCAACCAATTTAAGTCAGTCGATTAATCCGGGTTGGGTAATTATTTTAACGCCGTTAGTGGTAGCATTCTTCACCTTCTTAAGAAGCAGAAAGAAAGAACCATCAACTCCAACAAAAATAGCTTTCGGATTATTAATTTCAGCTTTATCGGTTTTAGTTATGATTGCTGCTGTAAATATGGGTGCTAATGGTTCTGAAAAAGTGAGCGTTTGGTGGTTAGTTGCAAATTATGGAGTTATCACCATTGGAGAATTATTCTTAAGCCCAATGGGATTATCAGTGGTTTCTAAATTAAGTCCTACTAATATTACTTCATTAATGATGGGAGGTTGGTTTTTATCAACATCTATTGGAAATAAATTGAGTGGTGTGTTAGCAAGTATGTGGGATACTTATGATAACAAGCAAGATTTCTTTTGGATTAACTTTGGATTATTGATGTTTGCCACTATGTTGATGTTTATTTTATTGAAACAATTGAATAAAGTAATGCAAGAAAAAGGAATTCACTAAGATGCAAACAATAGAACAAATTCAAGATTTTAAAGGAAAATATCCAAAACAACTTTGGTATTTATTCTTCAGCGAAATGTGGGAACGTTTTTGTTTCTACGGAATGCGTGGAATGTTATATTTCTATATGGTTCATCATTTATTGATGGATAAAGAAACTGCTAATCTTCAATACGGAGCAACTCAAGCATGGGTGTATGCTTTTACTTTTATTGGAGGATTATTTGCAGACAAAATTTTTGGATTTCGAAAATCTCTATTTTGGGGTGGAATATTAATGATTGTTGGAAGTTTAATTTTGGCAATAGACCCAAAATCAATGTTTTTTGTTGGAGTGAGTTTTACCATTGTGGGAACAGGTTTTTTTAAGCCTAATATTTCGTCGATGGTTGGAAAGCTTTACAGAGAAGGTGATTCTAGAACTGACGCTGGATTTTCATTGTTTTATGCGGGTGTTAATCTAGGAGCTTTAATAGGAGGTTATGTTTGTATAGCAGTTGGAAAAAGAGAAATGTTATCTTCTATCATACCTGAAGGATTAGAATGGAATATTGCTTTTGGATTGGCAGCTGTAGTTATGGTAATTAGTTTATTGACTTTTACTCAAACTCAAAAAAGTTTAGGAAATATTGGTTTGTCACCATTACAACATATTGCATCGGGTAAAAGAAAAATTTATGAGTGGTCCACTTATTTAGGTTCTATTTTGATTATTCCAATTATAATTGTAATGGTTTCTAATACAGAATATACAGATTACTTTATGTATACCATTGGACCATTTTCATTACTATATTTAGCTTATGAAATGCGAGGTTTCTCAATTGCTGAAAACAAAAAATTAATTGCAGCAGTTATTTTTATGTTGTTTTCAATTGTTTTTTGGGCATTTTTTGAACAAAGTGGCGGTTCTTTAAGTGATTTTGCTGCTGAAAATTTAAACAATACAGTTTTAGGAATTCCTTTAGATCCTAATGGTGTAAACAACTCAGCAAACTCTTTTTTTGTAATTGCTTTCGCAGCATTAGTAGGTATGGTTTGGCTTTGGATGGCAAAGAAAAAGTTTGAACCTAATACAATTATTAAATTTGGTTTAGCATTCTTATTCCTAGCAGGAGGTTTTTGGGTGTTTTATTATACTAAGTTTTTTGCAGGACCAGATGGGAAAACTTCTTTAGATTTATTTACATTTGGATGGTTTGTTATTACATTTGGAGAGTTGTGTTTGTCGCCAATTGGCATGAGCGCCATGACTAAATTATCACCTCAAAAAACTCAAGCGGTTATTATGGGAATGTGGTTTTTGGCAAGTGCCTATGGTCAATATTTTGCGGGTTTGTTAGGAGCAAACATTGCAAGTGCTTCTAAAAATATGACCAACTTAGAAAAGTTAAATACTTATGCAGATGGTTACCAGCAATTAGCAATATATGCTTTAATTGCCGGAGTGATTTTAATAGCTTTCTCACCATTAGTTAAAAAATTAATGCAAGAAGTTAAGTAACAATTATTTTTGGCATCTAATTTGTTATTTTTGTATTGAAAATTTAGTATATGAAAAAGATTTTAGTAATAGCGTTTATCATTTTGACAAGTTTGTCATCTCAAGCGCAAGAAGAACTAACATGGCATACTGATATGTCAAAAGCAACAGATATTGCGATAAAGCAAAATAAACCTTTATTCTTGTTTTTTACTGGTTCAGATTGGTGTGGATGGTGTATTCGTTTGCAAAAAGAAGTTTTTAAGACACCTGAATTTGTAAAATGGGCTAAAGAAAATGTAGTTTTAGTAGAGTTAGATTTTCCGAGAAATAACAATCAAACAGATGCTGTGAAAATGCAAAATGCTCAAATACAGCAACAACTACAAGTTAGAGGATATCCAACGGTTTGGTTTGTAAGTGCTGCTAAAGCTGAAGAAGCCAAAATAAATTTAACAGCATTAGGTAGCACTGGGTATGTAGCAGGTGGTCCAAAAGTTTGGATTGATGGTGCTAACCAAATTATCAAAAAGAAATAGTTTTATTTCAATCTATAGAATCCCTTTTCTGCAATGGCATGAAAAGGGATTTTTTCTTTTTCACAAGTAGTTTCCCAACGTTTAATAGTGTTTTTGTAGTTGCTTTTATCGGCTATAATCTCTTGAGGTTTAATTTCTCGTATCAATCGCGCTAAATTGATTTTTGGATTTTGAGTTAAAACTATAACTTCAGCAGAAATAGAGGTTTTATAAATTCCCATACTATCCACTATTAAAATTCTTTTATTTTGAAATGAAATCGCATTTTGCATCGGAAAAATTCGCAATGAATCAGAAAATGTTCCTCGTAAATAATGATTTAAAGTGATGTTATGATTTTCAGGGAAATCGCTAAAAGCTAAAACACTATTTTGATTTTTGATGGTAATTAAAGTTGATTTTTCATTAAAAATAACCAATTCACTTCCTTGATTTTCATTCCATTTAACATTGATGTAGCTCAATTGGAAAAGTAAAATACTTGCTAAAATATATTTTACATTTTTAATTTTCTTATGATATATCCAATAAATAAAAGCAACGATGATTAAATACATCGAAAAAGTAAGCCAACTTGAAAACGAAATATTCGTAATAATGCCACTTTTAAATTGGGCAATCCAATGAATATAAACATTCATCAAATGGATTATAAAATTTAATAGTTTCCCCAAAAGAATGGCAACATCAGGTAAAACAAAATTGAAAAATAAAGTTATAATCCCACCTATTAATACAGCTGTAGATAGAGGAATAATGACCAAATTTGCAAGTAGAAACAATAAAGGTAATTGATTGAAATAATACAAACTTAATGGCAAAACACCTATTTGCGCTGCCAATGAAACTAAAACAATATCAGTAAAGTAAATAGCAATTTTATTTTCAGAAAAATAGAATTTTCTGTAAAAAGGCTGAAATAATACAATCGACAAAACAGCTACATAACTCAATTGAAAACCAATATCAAAAATAGCATTTGGTTTTACCAATAAAATTAAAAATGCGGAAATCGCTAATGCATTATAAATCGCTTTCGGATGATTGAAATAGTTTCCAATACTAATGAAACTAAATAATGTTACGGCTCTTGTTACTGAAGCAGGCAAACCTGTAAGCAAAGCAAACAACCATAAAATTGATAAGACAATTAGTAATTGAATTTCAGCTCCAAACTTTACTCTTTTAAGTGGCTTCAACAATAACACAATAAAGAAGTAAATGATGGAAATGTGTAATCCTGAAATTGCTAAAATGTGAATCACACCCGCATTGGAATAATCTGCAATTGTTTCTTTATCTAATTCTAATCGCTGGCCTAAAATTAAGGCATCAATTATAGCTTTTGTTTTGGAATCAAAATGATGGATTTCGAAACTTTGGCTGAGATTATTTCTTAAATTTTCAATATAATAATCAATAGTTTTATGTTTTTGAATGATTTTAATTTGATTTTCCCGGGTGTAAATTTGATGGAATACATTTTGCTTTTCGAGGTATTTCGAATAATCAAATTGGTACGGATTAAAAGCTTTTGGAACGGGATAAACAGATGCATTTAACCAAATTTCATCACCAGCATGTAAAGTTTCTTTATTTGTTCTCGGAACATAAAGCAACATTTTTCCGGAAGCTGTGGAATCATTAAAATATGATAGTGTAATGAAATATTTGTTATACTTTGTATTTGGTTTTAATGTAGCGGTAACAATAGCTCGAATAGAATTGGTTTCTTCAAATGATTTTTTTGTGTAATGATTTTTTGAATTTACATCTGAATGAATATGAAAATTCATTATTCCTAATATAAAGGCGAGTAGGTAAGTGGTGATACCAAAAAGTGTGTTTTGAACTAAGATTTTTTGCTTCTCCAAAATAGAAAACCAAAAATTCCCAAACTTATTAATAATGAAATTATTAAATTCGAAAAATTCCATTGCAAGTGATATGCTGCAATAATTCCAATCGCAAAACTAATAGTAATGGTGAGTAAAGGAAACTTAAATACTTTCAAAATATTATTCTTTTTTGAAGTAATTTTAGTTTTAAGTAAGTAGGGGACTTCCTTGTATCAAAAATATTAAAAAATAAGTTTATTCCTAATAAATCAAAAAGAAATCTTTATTGTTTTTTTAATGAATTCACAATAAAATCAGCAGTCTTTTTACTCGCGCCTTCTCCGCCCAATTTTTGTTTTAAATCGGCATAATTTTGCAATAAAGCTGCACGACTTTCTGTATTCAAGATTTTATTAAGTTCTAATTTTAAATTCTTCGTGTTCAACTCATCTTGAATTAATTCTTTCACTACTTCTTTATCCATTATCAAATTTACCAATGAAATATATTTTAAAGTGATGATTCTTTTGGCAATTTGGTACGAAATATAGCTTCCCTTATAACAAACCACTTCAGGAACATTAAATAGAGCGGTTTCTAAAGTTGCTGTTCCAGAAGTTACTAAAGCAGCGTATGAATGACTTAATAGATCGTAGGTTTTATTCGAAATAAATTTTACATTTTCATTGGTTAAAAATGTTTTGTAAAATTCATATTCCTGACTTGGAGCACCAGCAATTACAAATTGATAATCAGGAAAATCTTTTACAACAGAGAGCATAATCGAAAGCATTTTAGAGATTTCTTGCTTGCGACTTCCAGGTAAAAGAGCAATTATTGGTTTTTCAGATAAATGATTTTCTTGTCTAAACGCTTCATCTGAAATTTCTGTTCTGTTTGCAATAGCATCAATTAACGGATGCCCTACAAAATGCACAGGGAAATGGTGTTTTTTTTCATAAAAATCTTTTTCAAACGGAAGAATTACATACATATAATCCACATCGCGTTTGATGGCTTTAATACGGTTTTCTTTCCAAGCCCAAATTTGAGGCGAAATGTAATAATGAGTTGGAATGTTTCGTTCTTTTGCCCAAGTAGCAATGCGCATGTTAAATCCTGGATAATCAATGAAAATAATAGCATCTGGTTGGAAAGCTTCGATGTCTTTTTTACAAATCTTAATGTTATTCAAAATTGTTTTTAGGTTCAAAATGACTTCAATAAAACCCATAAAAGCCAATTCGCGATAGTGTTTTACTAAAGTTCCACCAACATTTTGCATTAAATCGCCACCCCAAAAACGAATTTCGGCTGATGGATCTTTTTCATACAAAGCTTTCATTAGGTTTGAACCATGTAAATCGCCTGATGCTTCTCCTGCTATGATGTAATATTTCATTTATTTATCTCTTTATAATTCCCAAGAATTCAATTGTTGCATTGCATGATGTGCTGTTAAATCAAACTGTACTGGTACAATTGAAATGTAGCCATTTTCTAATGCCCATTCATCGGTATCAGTTCCTTTGTCCAAATTGACAAATTTTCCTGTTAACCAATAATAATCTTTTCCTTGAGGATTTGTTCTTTTATCGAATTCTTCTTGCCACATAGCTTTTGCTTGACGACAAATTTTTACCCCTTTTATTTCTTCTTTACTTAATTTAGGAAAGTTTACATTCAGTATTACACCTTCGGGTAAACCATTTTTTAAAACTTCAGAAGCAATTTGTTTTACATATTTTTTTATGGGGTTAAAATCGGCTTCCCAACTGTAATCTAATAATGAAAATCCTATAGCGGGAATTCCTTCTATGCCTGCTTCTACCGCAGCACTCATAGTTCCAGAATATATTACATTTATAGAAGAATTGGAACCATGATTAATGCCAGAAACACACAAGTCGGGCTTTCTTTTTAAAATTTCATTTACGGCAATTTTTACACAATCTACAGGTGTACCACTGCAACTATATTCTTGTTCAAGTTCTTTGTCAATATGAACTTTTTCTAATTTTAAAGTATTGTTTATGGTAATGGCATGTCCCATTGCGCTTTGTGGGCTATCAGGTGCTACAACTATTACATCGCCTAATTCTTTCATCACTTCAATTAAAGTGCGAATTCCAGGAGCAACAATACTATCGTCGTTAGTTACTAATATAAGTGGTTTTGCCATTTTTCGTACATTTTTTGCTAAATTAAATAATTTATACCGAAACCTTTTTTTTGAATGCTAAATTTTATTGGTTTAACAAAAAATTATAGTATTTTGCATGGTTGTGGCATGATTTTTTATGTATTTTAGTTGAAAATTTTTCGATGAAACGAATAGTGGAATTTATGAAAAGAAATTATAAGGTTATATTGCTGGTAACTGCTTTATCAGCAATACTATGGAGTTTTATTCCAAGTGAAAAAAAAGACGATCCTGAAAAAGACAAACTTTTAATTGAATTGTTAACTTTTGTCTTAGAAAAAGGGCATTATAGTCCTGTGGATATTAATGACGATTTTTCTAAGAAAGTTTACAAGAAATATTTAGACAATATCGATCCTACAAAACGATTTTTCCTTCAAGGAGATATAGATGATTTTAGTAAATATGAAACGTCTATTGATGATATGATTAAAAATAAAGACTTAACATTCTTTAATTTGACCAATTCTCGTTTGTTAAAAAGAATGAAAGAGTCAAGAGCCATTTATGAAGAAATTTTGTCTCAACCTTTTGATTTTACAACAAAAGAAAACATCAATGTTGATTACGAAAAGTTACCTTACAGCAAAAATCAATCAGAATTAGTCGACAGATGGAGAAAGCAGTTGAAATTATCTGCACTTTCTTCAATTACTGATAAACAAAAGCTTGAAGAAGATAAAAAGAAGAAAGAACCTAGTTACACAGTAAAATCATTTGAAGAAATTGAAAAAGATGTTCGCAAAAATTCTTTAAAATCATTAAACGAATATTTCGATTTTATTGAAAAAGAACTAGATAGAGACGATTGGTTCGCTATGTTTTTAAATTCAATCGTAGAGCGTTACGATCCCCATACGTTTTATTTTTCTCCAGATGACAAAGAAAAATTTGATGTTAGTATGAGCGGAACTTTTCAAGGTATTGGTGCTCGTTTACAAAAGAAAAATGATGCGGTTGAAGTTTCTGAACTAATTTCGGGCGGACCTGCGTGGAGAGGAAAAGAATTAGAAGCAGGAGATTTAATTTTAAAAGTAGGTCAAGGAAAAGAAGAGCCACTTGATATTGCAGGAATGCGTTTAGACGATGTAGTTAAGAAAATCAAAGGTCCAAAAGGAACCGAGGTAAGATTAACGGTAAAAAAAGTAGATGGATCTATTAAGGTGATTTCTATTATTCGTGATGAAGTAGAAACAGAAGAAACTTTTGCTAAATCGAGCATAGTTGAAAAAGAGGGAAAACGTTTTGGAATTATTTATCTACCAAAGTTTTATATTAGTTTCGAAAACAAGCAAAACAGAGATGCTTTCAAAGATGTTGCTTCTGAAATTGAGAAATTAAAAGCGCAAAATATCGACGGACTAATAATGGATTTGCGTGATAATGGAGGAGGTTCATTAGAAACAGTTGTTAAAATGGTAGGTTTGTTTATTCCAGAAGGTCCAGTGGTACAAGTAAAAGCTCCAGGAAGAAATCCAGAAATTTTACCTGATCCAGACAAAAGGGTGCAATATGATGGTCCGCTTGTGGTAATGATTAATAATTTTTCTGCATCGGCTTCAGAAATTTTTGCGGCTGCAATACAAGATTACAAACGTGGAATTGTTGTAGGTAGTAAGCACTCTTACGGTAAAGGAACGGTTCAAAATGTAATTGATTTAAATCAATTTATTAGAGGAAATTCTTATGGCGACTTAGGTGCTTTAAAAACAACCATTCAGAAATTTTATAGAATTAATGGAGGTTCTACGCAACGCGAAGGTGTTAAAAGTGATATTGTATTCCCAGACCGTTTTTCTTATTTAGATATGGGAGAGCGCGATGAAGAAAGTGCTTTGCCTTGGGACAAAATTGAACCTGCAAAATACCAACCGCTAAACATAAATTATGATAATGTAATTGCAAATAGCAAGAAGCGAATTGCATCCAATCCAACTTTTAATCTAATTGATGAAAATGCTAAATGGATTTATCAACGTAAAGATGAAAATGTTTTTAGTTTAAATTTGAATGATTTCAAAAGAGAACTTGATGCAACTGATGTGAAAATTAAGAAATTTAAAGCCATTTCAGATTATAAAAACAACTTCGTGTTTACATCATTACCGGATGAAGTTGCTTTGTTTGAGAAGGATACTTTGTTAAAACAAAAAAGAGAGCGTTGGCATGAAGACATGCAAAAAGATATTTATATTGAAGAAACATTAAATGTTATATCTGATATGAAAATGCTAACAAAAGGTAAAAGCATTCCGCAGAAGTTTAGTATGAATTAATTTTATAGGCATAAAAAATCCCGATTTCATTACAAAATCGGGATTTTTTTATTCTAGTTTTTTTAATTTATTTTCAGCTTTTTCTAAATCTATTTGTAATTCCAAAGTTTTATTTTCCTTTTTTAGAATTTTTTCTCGCCATTTTAATTCTTCTTCAGAAGTTAGCTTTCCTTTTTTTCTTAGTTTTTCAAATTTTTCTTTATCTTTTTCTAAGTCTTTTTGGTTGCTGAGTATTCTATTTTTTGATTTTTCAACATTTTTTTTAGCTTTTTCTCTTTCGGCAACTTTTTTTTCAACTTTTTTTAATTCTTTTTCAGCTCTTTTTTGAGCTTTTTCAGCTTCTTTTTTTGCTTTTTCTGCATCGTTTAAAGCTCTTTGACGTTCTTTTTCTGCTTTTTGTTGCTCTTTAATTATTTTCTCTTCTGATTTAATTCTTTCTTTTTCATTTTTTTGTTGTTCTTTAAGTAAATTTTCTTGCTTAATTTTTATGCTATCAATAACTATTTCTTGAGCAAATGTTAATTGTAAACTTAAAAATGTTAGGAGGAATAAAAATTTAATTTTCATGATTTTGGATTTTAAAATTACCTTTACAAAGGTAACAAAAACTAAGCCAAACCATGAAAAGATTATATTTCTTACTCATTATCGTTTTATTTTATTCGTGTAAAGAATCAAGAATTTATGAAGATTTTTTGATTAAAAGTGATGGGGTTTCTGCTTCTGATAACAAATTAGAAATAGATTTCGATTTTTATCCCACTTCGACAACACATGACATTTATAATCGAGATACCTATTCATTTTCCTATTCTGAAGAACATGAACAAAGTGAATGGGTGGCATATTATTTAGATAGTGATGATATTACGGCTGCTAATTTTGACAGACCTTTTTTTGAACAAGATCCTTTAGTGAAAACAGAATCGGCTGATTGGAGGAATTATAAAAAGTCGGGTTATGACAAAGGGCATTTGTGTCCGGCAGGAGATAGAAAAAGAACTTTAGAGGATTTTGTAGAAACTTTTTTTACTTCAAACATTAGTCCTCAGCAACATGATTTTAATTCAGGTATTTGGAATCGTTTAGAAGAAAAAGTGAGATATTGGGCAGTAAAACATGATGGATTATATGTTGTTACAGGAGGTGTTTTGAGCGATAATTTGAAGACAATTGGTAAGGAGCGTGTTTCTGTTCCAAATTATTTTTACAAAGTACTTTTGTCAAAAGATTGGAATAAAATGATTGGTTTTTTAGTTCCCCATCAAGATTCTAATAAACCTTTATATGAATTTGTGGTTTCGGTTGATGAAATTGAAAAATTAACAGGGATTGATTTTTATCCTAACTTACCAGATAAGATAGAAACTCAATTAGAATCAAAATCAGATTATAAAGGATGGAGTTTTTAATTACCACTCATTAACTTTATTTGCATCTAGCTTAATAAAGATAAAAAGTAAAATAGTAAATGCCCATAAACTCGAACCTCCATAGGAGAAAAAAGGAAGTGGTACTCCAATAGTAGGGAATAGCTTAATTAACATGGCAATATTCACAAAGAAGTGGGTAAATAAATATGTGGCTACACAATATCCATATACCCTACTAAATTTGGTTTTCTGGTTTTCTGCCAAATAAATAATTCTTAAAAATAAGGCAACAAATAATGCAATTACAGTAATGCTGCCTACAAAACCCCATTCTTCACCTACAGTAGTAAAAATATAGTCGGTATGTTGTTCTGGTACGAATCCTCCTTTAGTTTGTGTGCCTTCTAAATAACCTTTTCCAATTAATCCTCCTGAACCAATCGCAATCATTGATTGATTTAGATTATAACCTTCACGTTTCATATCAACATCATCTCCAATAAGTACATTAATACGATCTTTTTGATGTGGTTCTAGTACTTTGTCATAAACATAACTTACAGAGAAAGCAAAACCTGCCATTAGTAAGTACAATAATCCATAAACTATTGGATTTCTTGATATTTTTCTATTAAATATGTAATGAATTACCATTACAATAAAAACGATTCCAATTAAATAAGTAGGTTCAATTACTAGAGATAAAAAGAATAATGCGATAGCAATAATACCAGAGAAAAAATACCAACTTGGTAAGCCTTCACGATTTAAAACAAAAATCAGCGAAATGAAAATCATGGCACTACCCGCATCAGGTTGCATTAAAATTAACAAAACGGGTATTCCAACAATTGCTAATCCTATGATTTGATGCTTTGTGTATTTTAAATTGATTTGAGAATAACTCAAATATTTTGCCAATAACAAAGCGGTTGCAGTTTTAACAAATTCAGAAGGTTGGAATCCAAAACCTCCAAACTGATACCAGTTGGTTTGTCCTTTTTTAGTAACTCCGAATACAAATAACCCTAATAATAGCAATATACCTATACCATAAAATATAAAAGAAAACCGTTCAAAAATTTTGGCGTCAGCAAATAAAATAATAAGTATTAAGGGTATGCTTAAACCAATAAAAAGCATTTGACGGCCATAAATTTGGGAAAGATCAAAAATTGAGGTTTCTTCTAATGGTAAAGATGCAGAATAAATAGTCATCCAACCCATAATTACTAAAACAATGTAAAGTAATATGCTGATATAATCAATTCTATTTCCTACGCTTTGATTTTTCATTTAGTTTTCTTCCTCTTCTTTTTTAGCGTCTCCTATGGTAATATTCCCTTGTATAATGTCTTCGTTTAGTTTAGTGTCTACTGAACGTTGATAAATGATGTTTTCAATTTTTCGGTATTCATCTTCTATGCTTCCGTTTAGCATTCGAGTTTCTAAGTCTTTACGACTAATTTTCCCATTTAAATATTTTTCAATCATTAAAGTTGCAATAGGACCAGCCCATCTGCTACCCCAATAACCATTTTCAATAAAAACAGCTAATGCTATTTTAGGATTTTCTCTAGGTGCAAAAGCAACAAAAATAGAGTGATCTTTTAATTGATAAGTTTTGCCAGCTACTCTAATTTTATTTTCAGCAGTTCCTGTTTTTCCACAAATTTTTATTCCTTCTACTTTAAGTCCCGATGCTGTTCCGAAATTATAAACATCTTCCATTCCTTGGATAATTGGTGGGAAGTATTGTTTATCAATCGTAGTATAATGTTTTGTAGTAAATTTTTTATCTAAATTTTGTCCTTTTATCTTTTTAACAATATGAGGCGTGTAATAATAACCTTCATTTGCCACAGCTGCCATCATATTAGCCAATTGTATAGGCGACGTAAGCACTTCACCTTGTCCAATAGCATTAGAGATTATATAAGAGCTTCTAATTTTGGCTCCTTTATATGCTCTCTTGTACAGTTTTGAATCGGGAACTAATCCTTTTGCGCCAATGGGCATATCTGTACCCAGAAATTGACCTAGTCCAAAACTTTTAACGTGGTTAGCCCAATTGTCAACGCTGTAGTAAGAATCCTTATATTTCTCAATAGTTCTTTTGTAAGTATTTCCAAAATAACTATTACATGATTTATAGGTTCCGTTGTTTAATTGCAAAGTATGCAAACCACAATGACATTTCATAAAACGCCCAAAATTGAAACCATGATTGCAATAAAAAGTAGTTTGTTCATCAATAACTTCTTCTTGTAATCCAATTAAGCCAGTGATGATTTTAAATGGAGAACCAGGAGGATAAGCTGCTTGAAGACCTCTGTCGTACAAAGGTTTTGCAATCGAATCATTGTATAATGCGGTATAGTTTTTTGAACGTTGTCTTCCTACCAATAAAGCCGGATCATATGTAGGAGCTGAAACTAAAGCTAAAATTTCACCTGTTTTTGGTTCAATAGCAACGATTCCACCACGCTTATT
Source organism: Flavobacterium sp. (assembly GCF_036782315.1). Lineage (GTDB taxonomy): Bacteria > Bacteroidota > Bacteroidia > Flavobacteriales > Flavobacteriaceae > Flavobacterium. Next base: position 94,908 of record NZ_DAIPZK010000003.1, on the reverse strand, counting down.
AACCATTAATTCTGTACCGTATTTTTGAAGCTCATAATCTATGGTTAGCGTTAAATCTTTTCCTTGTTGAGCAATAGTATCAAATTTTCCTTCTTTGTATGGGCCAATGATTTTGTTATGCTTATCACGAAGTAAATATTTCACTCCTTTTACGCCTCTCAAAATTTCTTCGTATTGTTGTTCTACGCCTTGCTTTCCAATCAAATCACCACTATTGTAATATTTGTTTTTCTTTAATATAGCTTCATTAACTTGAGTAATAAAGCCAAAAATATTAGCGCCAAAATTTACTTGATAATCTCTTAAGGAACGTTTCTGAGTATAAAATCCTTCAAATTTTCGTTCTTTTTCTTGAAAAGCAGCATATTCTGCTTTGTTTAATTGTGAGAGGAAAACGGAAGGTAGCATTGGACTATATACCTTAGCTTTTTCAATTTTTTTTATGAAGAAGTCTTTCGAAATATGAAGTAGGTTGCAAAATTCTGTAGTGTCAATATTTTTGATTTCTCTGGGCACAACCATAATATCATACGATGGTTGATTGGCTACTAATAACTTACCATTTCTATCATAAATATAGCCTCGCTCCGGAAAATCAAATACTTTTTTTATGGCATTGTTTTCGGATTTTAATTTTAAAGTTTCATCAATTACTTGGAGGTAGAAAATTCGAGCAATTAGAATAATTGATGTGATAATGATTACGGCGGGCAATATTACTTTTCTCATCGTTTACTCGGCTTAATAATATAAATTGTTAGTAAACAAATAATAAACGTAAACAACGTGCTAAATAGTGTGCGCGTCAGAATGGTGAAAATCAAATCAAATCGGTAATATTCAAAAAAGAACAAAACAAAATGATGTATAAAAATGGCTAATAACAATAAGGTAATTCGTTCAGGTGAAATTTTGTCAGCAATTTTAACCGTCTGATATTCGTAACTCAATCCAAATGAAAATTTAAAAAGAGTAGGGCGAACATACGCTAAAACTAAAGAAGACATAGTGTGAATCCCGCCTGAATTACAAAACATATCTAAAAGAATTCCCATGCCAAAACTTGCTAGTAACAAGACATTTTTGTTGCTATTCACAGGATATAATAAAATGAATAAAATATATGGATATGGATTTAGATATCCAAACAAGTTAATATTATTGAATATTAAAACCTGTAAGAATAAAAAAACGACAAATCGAATACTATTTAAAATGCTATTGTTCACTTACTGTTTTGGTGCTGTGGTTGCTGCTTCTAATTGTTGTTTCTCTTTTTTTCTTTTGTTTTCGATAACATAAACATACCCTAGCGATGTCATGTCATTAAACAAACGAACATTAATAGTGTAATAATTTGTTTTCTTATCGATGTAAATTTTGTCAATTTTACCAATAGGAATATTTTCTGGAAAAATATCAGAATTTCCTCCTGTTACAATTGAATCACCATGTCTCAAAGAGGCCAATCTGGGTACATCTATAAGTTGTACAAATCCTACATTATCGCCATCCCAGATTAAAGATCCAAAGTGATTGGAATTTTTAATTTTAGCATTAATCTTTGATTTCGTATTTAAAACACTTTGAATGGTTGCAAAATTAGCGGATGTTTTTTCAATTAAACCTACAATTCCTTTATCGTTAACAACTCCCATGTCTACTTCAATACCTGCATTCTTTCCTGAATTGATAGTTATGTAGTTTTCTCTAGAGTTAAATGAGTTCTTTACCACTTTTGCTACTACAACATTATAATTGTTGAGATCGTTTCGAAAAAGTGTTTTGGAAACTAAAACTGTGTCTTTTTTATTGAAAAGTAATTCTTTTAACAGTGCATTTTCTGATGCTAAATCTTTATTTTTTTCTTTTAAACTGAAGTATTCATTTATCTCATTTACTTTTTCATAGTAAGCACCAGTTACAGCATTGGCCGAATTTACATACTCACTTCTGTGATACGAATGCGATTTTATGATAAGCGAAAATGAGATGCCCAAAAGCAGCAAAAACAGCAATCGATAGCTGTTTTTTATGATAAAGTTAATTATTTGCTGCATGGACTATTTTTTATTTAATCAGGATTCCTTTGTATTTGTTGATGTTCTTTAAGGTCATTCCCGTTCCTCTAACAACGGCTCTTAAAGGATCTTCTGCGATATAAACTGGTAAATCGGTTTTCATTGAAATTCGTTTGTCTAAACCTCTTAGCATTGAACCTCCACCTGCAAGATAAATACCCGTATTATAAATATCGGCAGATAATTCGGGTGGTGTTTGAGATAGGGTTTCCATAACAGCATCTTCAATACGTTGAATCGATTTGTCTAATGCTTTTGCAATTTCACGGTACGATACATCAACACGTTTTGGTTTTCCAGTTAACAAGTCTCTTCCGTCTACTGCCATATCTTCTGGTGGACTATCTAAATCTTCAGTAGCTGCACCAATTTGAATTTTAACTTTTTCAGCGGTGGTTTCTCCAACGAATAAATTGTGTTGCGTTCTCATGTAGTACACGATGTCGTTTGTGAAAACGTCTCCGGCAATTTTAACCGATTTATCACAAACAATTCCGCCTAAAGCAATAACGGCAATTTCTGTTGTTCCTCCACCTATATCCACAATCATGTTTCCTTTAGGTTGCATGATATCTAAACCGATACCAATTGCAGCAGCCATAGGTTCATGAATTAAGTATACTTCTTTACCATTTACACGCTCAGCTGATTCTTTTACCGCTCGCATCTCCACTTCAGTAATTCCTGAAGGAATACAAATTACCATACGAAGCGCTGGCGTAAATAATTTCTTCTTTAAAGCAGGAATACTTTTGATAAACATTTTTATCATCTGCTCTGAAGCATCAAAGTCAGCGATAACCCCATCTTTCAACGGACGAATGGTTTTAATGTTTTCATGAGTCTTACCCTGCATCATATTGGCTTCTTTTCCTACAGCAATAATTTTTCCTGTAATTCGGTCACGAGCAACAATAGAAGGGCTATCCACTACGACTTTGTCGTTATGAATAATTAGTGTATTTGCGGTACCAAGGTCGATTGCGATATCCTCGGTCATGAAATCAAAAAATCCCATAAGTTTGAGAAGGGTTTAGCGTTTTTTGTAAAATTGTATTCAACTCGCAAAATTATAAAAATAATCTGGAATAAATACAAATAAAAAGCGCATTAAAAGATTTTTTTTAATGCGCCTAGAAAATATTTTTTGTAAGTGAAATTTTAATGTTTAAAATGACGGATTCCAGTGAACACCATTGCCATATTATTATCATTACAATAATTGATACTCAATTCGTCTTTTATTGAGCCTCCTGGCTGAATTACCGCTGTAATTCCAGCTTTGTTAGCTATTTCTACACAGTCAGGGAAAGGGAAGAAGGCATCACTTGCCATAACTGCTCCAGTTAAATCAAATTCAAAAGAAGTAGCTTTTTCAATAGCTTGTCTTAAAGCATCAACTCTTGAAGTTTGTCCGGTTCCAGAAGCACATAATTGTTTGTTCTTTGCAAAAACGATTGTGTTGGATTTCGTGTGTTTACAAATTTTTGAAGCAAACAATAAATCTTCAATTTCTTCTTCTGTTGGAACTGCAGTTGTAACCGTTTTTAAATGGTCTTTTGAATCGGTAACGTTATCTTTATCTTGAACTAAAATACCGTTTAAACAAGTTCTTACAGTAGTTTGTGGTAACTCAACGTCATTTAAGACTAAGATAATTCTGTTTTTCTTTTCTTCTAAAATGTCAATTGCTTCTTGATCATACGCTGGAGCAATTACCACTTCACAGAACAATTGGTTGATTTCGTTAGCTGTAGCCACATCAATTTTTCCATTCGCAATTAAAACTCCGCCAAAAGCTGAAGTTGGGTCACCTGCTAAAGCATCTAAATACGCTTCTTTCATCGTATTTCTAGTTGCTAAACCACAAGCGTTGTTGTGCTTTAAAATGGCGAAAGTTGGATTGTCATTTTTGAATTCGTTCATTAAATTTACCGCAGCATCAACGTCTAATAAATTGTTGTATGATAATTCTTTTCCGTGAACTTTGGTGAACATTTTATCGAAATCGCCATAGAAAAATCCTTTTTGATGTGGATTTTCACCATAACGTAATACATTTCCGTTTTGCTCGCTGATTTTTAAAACAGGTTCTTCAAAAACTTGATTGAAGTAGTTGAAAATCGCCGAATCATAGTGTGAAGAAACATTAAAAGCTCTTGAAGCTAATAATTTTCTGTTTTCTAAAGTTGTAGCGCCGTTATTTTCGGTATAGAAATTCAAAAATGGTGCATATTGCTCAACCGAAGCTACAATTACCGTGTCTTTGAAATTTTTTGCAGCGGCTCTAATTAACGAAATACCACCAATGTCAATTTTCTCGATAATATCTTGTTCGCTAGCTCCAGAAGCAACCGTTTTTTCAAACGGGTACAAATCTACAATCACTAAATCGATTTGCGGAATGTTGAATTCTTTCATTTGTTCCACATCACCTGCGTGGTCTTGACGGTTTAAAATTCCACCGAAGATTTTAGGATGCAACGTTTTTACTCTTCCGCCTAAAATTTCAGGGAAAGCCGTAATATCTTCTACAGCAACTACTGGAATGCCTAAATCTTTAATAAAAGTTTCGGTTCCGCCAGTAGAATAAATGGTTACATTGTTTTGGTGAAGGGCTTTAACAATAGGTTCTAAACCGTTTTTGTCAAATACAGAAATCAATGCCGAAGCAATTTTTTTTGTTGTGTTCATGGTGTTGTGTTGTTGAATCTGAATAGTCTCAGATAAATGTTGTTGTTTTCGTGGTGCAAAAGTAGTTATACTTCTTAAAATAGTCAAACTTTATTCGAAGGGATTTTTGTTGTTAAAAATAAATTATTTCAGATAACATTCTTTTGAAATACCTTTTTTAGTTATTAAGAATAATTTCTTTCTTTTGATTAAGTATTTTTCTTGTTCATTGAATTCTGTATATTTTGTGTTCTTTACAATTGAATCTTTTTCAATATCAAAAGAAGATGCCTCTATAAAATAATCTGAACCTAGTATTAATGTGTCTTTTGATAAAGTCCAGTTTCCATTAATAGTATCATCTAAGAAAGATCTAAAATGGAAATTTCCATTTTCATTGATTTTTAAAACATATTCAGGTTTTCCATAAAGGAAACAATTTGATTGATATGATGACTTTAAGGTTGATTTACAGCTAAGTAATATTAATACGATAATAAAGAATAATATCTTTTTTTTCATGAATAATAATGTTTAAATAAAAGTTTTCTAATCGCTAGTTCTAGTTTTAAGAAGATTTAATTTCATTTCTCAAATATAAATAAATTCCCTCTAACTGTAACATTTTCACTCATTGCTCTACTTATTAGTAATAGCTCAGTATTATGCTTTTATATTTACGATTACTTTCAGAAAGTTTCAGTTTTGCCATCAATGCGTTGCGCAACAATAAATTGCGTACGCTTTTGTCGTTGTTAGGTGTTACTATTGGAATTTTTTCCATTATTGCGGTGTTGGCTGCGGTTGATTCTATGGATAAAAAAATCAAAGAAGACTTGAGTGATATGGACATGAATACGATTTATTTAATGCGTTTTTCATTTGGTCCATCTGAAGTGCCGCGTTGGAAAAGACAACAATTTCCTGATGTAACCTATGAAGAATATGAATATTTAAAGCGTAACGTAAATGGAATTGATAAAATGTCATTCAATTTGTTTACTCGTAATGAAAGTATAAAATACGAATCCAAGACGGTGAATTCTATTCGAGTGAAACCTTCCACAGAAGATTTTTTTGATATTGAACCTATTAAAATTGATAAAGGACGTTTGTTTAATGAGTCAGAATCGAATTCAGGAAGTCCAGTTATTGTAATTGGTAATGAGGTAGCAACGGGTTTGTTTGAAAATAGTGACCCTATCGGTAAAAAAGTGCGTTTGTATGGTCAACGTTTTACTGTAATTGGTGTTTTGAAAAAGCAAGGGCAAGGCATGTTTGGCGATAGTAATGATGTGGCAGTTTTTTTTCCTGTGAATTTCTTACGAAAAATGTATGGCGATAACAGTAAAGCGTTGACACCTGCCATGTTAATTAAACCTGAAAAAGGGATTGATATTGAAGAATTCAAAGCAGAATTACGCCAGAAACTAAGAAATTTCAGAGGTTTAAAAACAGGCGATATTGATAATTTCTTCATGAATGTATTATCAGGTTTTACCGATTTTATTGATAATATTGTAGGGCAAATGAATATGATTGGTTGGATTATCAGTGCGTTTTCACTTTTGGTGGGCGGATTTGGTATTGCCAATATTATGTTCGTATCGGTAAAAGAACGAACGAATTTAATTGGAATTCAAAAAGCATTAGGAGCTAAAAATAAATTTATCTTGTTTCAATTCTTATTTGAAGCCGTTATCTTATCTTTAATTGGTGGAATTGTGGGGATGTTTTTAGTTTGGATAATTGCTTTAATATTGTCATCTGCATTGGATTTTGAATTTGTATTAAGTGCTGCCAACATGTTGATAGGTTCTGGTTTAGCTGCGTTTATTGGATTGATTTCTGGAATTATTCCTGCGATTTCGGCTTCAAAATTAGATCCTGTGGAAGCTATCAGAAGCGGAATGTAATTTTCACTATATTTGGCGATTAATATCCCAAATTGAAAAAGCAAATCATTAGTATTTTTTTGCTATTTATGTTAATAGCACCTGCAGTTGTAACTTACACTTGGTTGCAACAAAGAAAGCGTGCGGTTAAAAAAGAAGTAAAGTGGAAAATGATTGCGGGTATTGATAAAAAAGAATTGGTGCATTTAAAATTTTCCAAAGCTGAAATTACTACTAAACTAAATTGGAAACATTCAAAAGAGTTTGAGTTCAATAATCAAATGTATGATGTTGTGGATAAGGTAGTTATTAGAGATTCAATTCAGTATTGGTGCTGGTGGGATTTTAAAGAAACGAAATTAAACAAACAATTAGAAGAACTCTTGGTTGGTGTGTATCAGCACGATTCTAAATCTAAAGAAAAGCAAGATTTACTGTATAAGTTTTACAAATCGATTTATTTTCAACCTGTTTTTTCATGGTTTCCTTTTATAGATAAAAATAGCACTATTGACATTAATAGATATGGTAGTTTTTATCAGTCAAAAGTATTATTGGTAGATTCGCCTCCGCCCAATATTTATTCTTAATTTATTTGATTCACTGAATGCTTAAATAGTATCAGTGTTAAATATGTTTTTAGATGAGAATAAATAATCCATAAAAATGAAAAAAAATATTTTTTATGCTGTTGTGTTATTACCTTTTTTAGGGTTTTCGCAAACAGCAAAAGATACCGCTACAACCGAATTGAGCGAAGTGGTAATTTCTAATAAAGTTCCAAAAAAATATACGCAATTACCCAATCAAGTTGAGGTAATTACTGCCAAACAAATTGATTTTCAAAACTTTCAAAGTACGGCTGAGATGCTTTCTAACTCAGGAGCATTATTTGTACAAAAATCACAACAAGGTGGCGGAAGTCCAGTAATTAGAGGCTTTGAAGCAAGTAGAGTTTTAATCACTGTTGATGGTGTTAGAATGAATAACTTAATTTTCAGAGCGGGTCACTTACAAAATGTAATTACGGTTGATGAGAATATGTTAGAAAATGTGGGAGTTTTTTACGGTCCGTCGTCTACATTATTTGGTAGTGATGCCCTTGGAGGAGCTGTTGCAATGACCACAAAAAATGCTAAGTTTTTAGATGAGGTTAACAACAAATTTACCGGAGGTGTTAATACACGTTATAGTAGTGTAAATGAAGAAAAATCGGTGGCTATGCATTTGAATTACGCCACTTCAAAATTTGCTTCAATGTCTTTCTTTTCATTTAATGATTTTGGTGATTTAAAAATGGGTAGAAAGAAAAATCACAATGGAGATTTTTTTGGAGAAAGATTAAATTATGTTTCCACAGTTGGTGGAGTTGATCAATTGAATGTAAACGATGATAAATATACGCAAGTAGGTTCGGCTTACAAGCAATATAATTTCATGCAGAAATTTGGTTATAAAACAAATTCAGGATATTTACATGGTTTGAATTTCCAATATTCTACAACATCAGATATTAATCGTTATGATAGATTAACCGAAACTACTGGTTCTGGATTAAAATTTGCGGAATGGTATTATGGTCCACAAGTACGATTATTAGCTATTTATTCATTACAAAAAGAAAAAGCATTTTTAAATAGTGACTTAAAAGTAAATGTAGCCTATCAAAACGTAAAGGAAAGTCGCCATAACAGAAGATTTGGAAACTATAATTTACAGCACAATGAAGAAAATGTGGATATGTTTTCAGTTTCGTTAGATTTGGATAAGAAATTCACAAAAGGAGAATTATTTTATGGTTTTGAATCATACTATGAAACTTTAAAATCTACAGCGTATGCACAAAACATTAATACTGGAGCTATAAGTAATATCAATACGCGCTATCCAAATGGAGATAATAATATGATGCGTAATGATTTTTATGTTTCGTATAACGAAAAAATGTCTGAAAAAACATTTTGGAATGTAGGAGCAAGAGCAGGTTATACTTCTTTGAAAAGTACTATAGCTGATAATTCTGTTTTTTCACTTCCTTTTGCATCTATTTCACAAGGGAATTTTACTTATAGCGGTACTTTAGGAATTACTCATAATACTTCGAAAAACTTTGCTTTAAAAGGAAATGTAGCCACTGGATTTAGAGCGCCTAACATTGATGATTTAGCAAAAGTTTTTGAATCACGAGCAGGTTCATCTTCTTCGTTAGGAATTTTAATTGTGCCAAATGAAGATTTAAAACCAGAAAAAACCATTACTGGAGATTTAGGAATTGTAATCCAATCTGATTCTAAAAAGATAAAATTAGAAAGCACCTATTTTTATACTAGAATGTATGATGCGATTGTTACTGATGATTTTACTTATAACGGACAAAGTATCGTAAACTATAACGGTTTTGATGCTCAGGTAAAAGCTAATCAAAATAAAGGGAAAGCCTTTGTAACAGGATTTTCAACTAACGTAAGTGCTTTTATTATTCCTGATTTATTATTTAACGCTAATTTTAATTATACACTTGGTAGAGTAGTAGAAGTAGGCTCTCAAAGACCTTTAGACCATATTGCACCTTATTTTGGAAAAGTAGGTTTATCATATACATATGATAAGCTTAATTTAGAAGGGTACATGTTGTATAATGGTAAAAAAGACAGTAAGGATTATTCAACAAGTGGTGAAGATAATGCACAGTATGCACCTGCTAATGGAATGCCAGCTTGGGAAACTTATAATTTTAAAGCTGGATTACAAATTATTGATGGCGGTACTCTTTTTGCTGGGGTAGAAAACATTTTAGACACACAATTTCGAGTGTTTGCATCAGGAATTAATGCGCCTGGTAGAAATATTTACGGTGGTATAAAATATACTTTCTAAGAGGAGTAAAAGCAAAATAAAATCCCGATAGTTTTGGAAGCTATCGGGATTTTTTATTTTATCTTATCGGTTGATTTTGAATCAAATCTAAGTATAAATTGATTTTGTTTTTCAATTCTTTTCTGTGAGCGATGAAATCTAGGAAACCATGCTCTAATAAGAATTCTGAAGTTTGGAAACCTTCTGGTAAATCTTTACCTGTTGTGTCTTTTACAACACGAGGTCCAGCGAAACCAATTAAAGCTCCAGGTTCACCAATGTTGATATCGCCAAGCATAGCATAAGAAGCTGTTGTTCCACCTGTAGTAGGATCGGTACATAATGAAATGTATGGAATTCTTTCTTCGGCTAACTGTGCTAATTTTGCTGAAGTTTTAGCTAACTGCATTAAAGAGAAAGCGGCTTCCATCATACGAGCACCGCCTGATTTTGAAATCAAAACAAAAGGAATTTTATTTTTGATAGAGTAATCAATTGCTCTAGCAATTTTTTCACCTACAACCGCCCCCATAGAACCTCCAATGAAAGCAAAGTCCATACAAGAAACCACTAAATCTTTTCCTTTTGATTTTCCAACACCTGTACGAATAGCATCTTTTAGTTTGGTTTTATCCATTACTTCTTTTAAACGCTCGCTGTATTTTTTAGTGTCTTCAAATTTCAATGGATCTTTTGAAGTTAAATTTGCATCTAACTCCGTAAATTCATTATTGTCGAATAAAATTTCGAAATATTCTTTACTACCAATTCGTACATGATAATCGTCTTCTGGGCTTACCCATAAGTTTCTTGCTAATTCATCTTGATCAACAATTTTTCCCGTAGGCGATTTATACCATAAACCTTTTGGTACGTCTTTTTTCGCTTCTGTGGGAGTTGTAATCCCTTTTTCTTTTCTTTTAAACCAAGCCATAATTTTGTTTCTTGTTTATTGTTAATGGTTTATAGCTTGTTGATAACAATAAACAACAAACTACAAACAACAAACTTATAAAGTATTCACGTTATTTAAATCGGCAAAAGCTTGTTCTAAACGTTTGTTGAACGTAACTTCTCCTTCACGAACCCATTTTCTTGGATCGTAATGTTTTTTATTTGGGCTATCGGCTCCGTCAGGACTTCCGATTTGTGTTTTTAGATAATCTATTTTAGACATCATATAATCACGAATACCTTCTGTAAAAGCGAATTGTAAATCGGTATCGATGTTCATTTTGATAACCCCGTAAGAAATAGCTTCTCTAATTTCTTCTAAAGTAGATCCAGAACCTCCGTGGAAAACAAAATCAACAGGATTATTTCCAGTATTGAATTTATTTTGAACGTATTCTTGCGAATTTTTAAGGATTTTTGGAGTCAATTTTACATTTCCAGGTTTGTAAACGCCATGTACATTTCCAAAAGAAGCCGCAATAGTAAATCTTGGACTTACTTTCATTAATTCCTCGTAAGCATAAGCTACTTCACTTGGCTGTGTATATAATTTTGAGCTATCTACATCCGAATTATCTACTCCATCTTCTTCGCCACCTGTAATCCCTAATTCGATTTCTAAGGTCATCCCCATTTTGCTCATTCTTTCTAAATATTTTTTAGAAATCTCGATGTTCTCTTCGATTGGTTCTTCTGATAAATCAATCATATGCGAACTGTATAATGGTTTTCCAGTTTCTGCAAAATGTTTTTCAGACGCATCTAATAAACCATCAATCCAAGGTAAAAGATTTTTAGCGCAATGATCTGTATGCAAAATTACTGTTGCACCATAGGCTTCAGCTAAAGTATGAATGTGTTTAGCACCTGCAACTGCTCCTAAAATAGCCGATTGTTGATTTTCGTTTGATAACCCTTTTCCGGCGTTAAATTGTGCTCCACCATTTGAAAATTGAATAATAACAGGAGCTTTTAATTTAGCTGCTGTTTCTAAAACTCCATTAATGGTACTTGAACCTACAACATTAACAGCAGGTAATGCAAATCCTTTTTGTTTTGCATAAGCAAAGATTTCTTGTACTTGATCTCCGGTAGCAACACCAGGTTTAATATTGTGACTCATAGTTGTATGTTTTTAGTATAGTTGTGCAAAAATAATAATTTAAAAAATTAGAACGGATAATTAATACCAAAATTTAGCACCGTTTTGCTAAAGTTGATTCCTTTCATCCATCTGTCGCCCACTTCTCTTCCTGGGTCGTAGGCTTTGTAACCTAAATCTAAACGTAAAACGAAGAAGTTGAAATCATAGCGTAATCCTATCCCCGATCCAAAAGCCAGGTCTTCAAAAGAGCTTAAGCCATTAAAAGTATAATTTTTATCTGTAACATTATCGAATACATTCCAAATGTTGCCTATGTCAGCAAAGAAAGCACTATAGAAATTTCCACCAACTCTAAAACGATATTCTAAACTGTAGGCCAATTTAAAGTTAGCTTCATTAAAATCGTTGATTCCTCCGCTTCGCCCTGGTCCTAAAGTATAGGCTTGCCAACCTCTATTGTCGTTAGATCCACCCGAAAAATAACTTCGAGAGAAAGGAATGGATTGCGCGTTTCCATACGGAACGGCTAAGCCAGCAAAAGCGCGCATAGCTAAAGTGTTTTTCTTACCAAAATCCCAATGTTTTATAAAATCAACTTCCCCTTTTATGTATTGTGAATATTCGATTCCAAACATGGTTTTATTACCGTTGGTACTTAAAGGTTCGTTTTTTGTATCGGCTAATAATGAAAGTACATTTCCTGCCGATTCAATTTTTGTTCGTATTGAATAGAAATTGTTGTCTAATAAATTAGCTTTTGTGTTTCTGAAAAAAGTTAAAGATGATGAAACAATAAGGTTGTTTTCAATTAAACGTTCTCTTCTTTCTCCAATACTTCTAATGATTTTATATTCGTTGTCATTTGGAGTTAAAGAAGTAATTCCGTTTTGAACATCTTGTATAAAATTTATAGCACCTTGTGTTGTTAAATTATTATTTACAATATTATCTGGATTAACATTATAAATTTGGGCAAAATTATTTAAAGTGTTGTACGAAGAAGAGTAAACATTAAAATAGTTTTCAGGATTTAAGTTTTTGATAAATTGAACACTCAGCAAGTCAAATCGGAGCGTGTGTTTTGGTTTTGGAATCCAATTGTAGCTAAAAACTCCCGTTAAATTTTCTTTATCTAGTCCTATGTTTCGCTGACTGGTTAAACCAATATTAGCGTTGGTTGTAGGTAGCATTTCTTTTTTAATGATATTTCGAGTATTCAAAGGAAATACGATTCTTGGAAAACTTAACTTTCCTTCCAAACCATATTCAGAAATATTAAAAAAAACATCGTTTGGATTTGCTAAATCTTTAGATGAACCAATGTTCCCTTTTGCAGATAGTTCAAATATTTCAGCTCTTTTAAATAAATTTCGCCACGTAAAAGACATTCTTCCGCTAATTCCAAATTGTTGAATGTCAGAAGTCGTTACATCAAATGAAGGTGACCAAATATATTTTGGCTTACTCATTAAATAAATATTTGCAATTAGTGATGTTTTTGTACTGTCGTTTGGATCTTCAACGTATTCAATATTGGGATAATTGAATACTTTTAAGTTGCTTAACGATTTTGAAGTTAAAGTTCTGTCGTTATCGCTAAATAGTTTTCCTTTTTCAATAAAAATAGCATTAGTAATTGCTTTTGGTTTGTATTTTAGTTTACCTGCACTATAAATATTAAAATTTTTGTAGGTTGCACTATCATTAAACTGATTGCGTTCTTTTTTAGAAGTGTTATTAGTGAAAATGTTTACACGACTTATTTTATATATCGTAAATGGACGTTTAATTAAGCTATCACCATTTTTTACATAACGATCTTCGATTTTTAAATTCACATTGATTTTTTGTAATGAATCATCATAAATGGCGTCATATTTTACGTTACTTTCTTGAAAATGATAAACTCCGTTATTACGTAAATGTTGGGTAATTCTTTTTCTTTCGTTATTAAATTTTTCAAAATTATAACGATCGCCTTTTTTTATGAGGGTTTTTGATTCTTGAAGGGTATACAAACTATCAATAACTGGTGTTTCAATAGTTTTGCGAATGGTATCTATATAGTATGGTTTTCCTGTGGTAACTTTATATACTACTTTCCCTTTTTTCTTACCTACAGAATCAATTTGCATAGTTACTTTATTTCTAATGTAACCATCGTTATAATAAAAACCACTAAGACGATCTCTTGATTTTATAGCTTTTCTTTCGTCAATTAATACAGGAGCTTCTCCTGTTTCTTTCATAAATTTGTGAATTCCACTCACAAAAAACGATTCGCCTAAACGCTTAACTTGTTTGGCAGATAAAAAACTATTTAATCTTTTAACTCTATTTGGTTTTCGATTTAACCATGCTTGATATGAAGAATCTGGATTTGGTTTTGCAGCATTGTATAACAATAAACCAAAAGTGTAATTAAGAAATTTAGTATTTGGCTGTTGTAAAACTAAATTATTAACGCGGTCTTCCTTAATTAATTTGTCATTAACAAAGATCTCATTTTTAGTCAATAATTTTTTGCTTTCGGGAACTCGCTTTACTTGCGAACACGAATAAATTATTGTTCCGATTACAAATAATAATGTTATTTTTGATAAATTATTTCTCAAAGCACTTTTTAAAAGTTAGTCAAAAATACAATTTTTATGGTTAGTAAAAACCAAATTAAACTAATAACGAGTTTACAACAAAAAAAATATAGAAAACAAGAACAACTTTTCTTTGCCGAAGGCGTAAAGGTAGTTCAAGAATTGTTAAATTCTAACTTTGAATTGCAAGATTTGTTTACAACTAAGCAAGATTTTCTTACGGTTCCTAAAAACAAAGTTCATGCCATTTCGGATACTGAATTAAAAAAAATCAGTGCTTTGACTACTCCCAATACTTGTTTAGCTGTTTTTAAAATTCCAAAAGCTAAAGATATAGTAGAAAAAGGATTAATAGTGGCTTTAGATGATGTTCGCGATCCTGGAAATTTGGGTACAATTATTCGATTATGCGATTGGTTTGGTATTGAAACGTTGTTTTGCTCTGAAGAATCAGTAGATATTTATAATCCAAAAGTGGTTCAAGCTACAATGGGCTCTATTAGTAGGGTAAATGTGGTTTATGGAAATTTAGAAACGTTTTTAACCCAAACAAAGTTACCTGTTTTTGGTACTTTTATGGATGGAAAAAATATGTATCAAGAAGAATTGCCGAAAGAAGGAATTATAATTATGGGTAATGAAGCCAACGGTATTTCATCTTCAGTTGAAAAATTAGTTTCTAAGCGTATTGCTATCCCAAGATTTGGGAATTTACAAATTACCGAAAGTCTCAACGTAGCAACAGCAACGGCAATTATTCTAAGCGAATTTAAAAGAAGATAACTTTTTTAATGGAAGGCAAAATTGATGAAAAAACCTCGCGTTTTCATTTCTTGCACGTTTCCTGTCCATGGACTGTTTGGGTCGTTATCTCGAATTAACTCATCGTTCATGCTAAACACACCTCTAATTGATGGTGAGAACACAAAATATTCAAAATACAAATCAATTCCAAAACCAACTTCGTAGAAATTTGTCCATTTGGTCATTCTAAATCTATCGTTGAAATTGTCATCTGGAGCATCCGCATTACTGCCTAAGTTTAAGGCTGTGGAAACTCCTCCTACTAAATAAGGTCTAACATTTCCAGTTCGTAAAGCCGAATATTTCAACAAGAAAGGGAAGAAAATATAAGTTGATTTTACTTCTCGCAATCGATCAACTGGATCAGTAATATTTGGATAAACTAGATTTCTTTGTGTGATATATAGTCCAGGTTCAAATCGAAAATCTAAATATTCTGTTAGTCTTAAATTACCAATTAATCCTACATTGAAACCTGTGGAAGTCTTTACTTCAATATCTTCGGTAACCGATAAATAATCGAATTTAAAATCTAAACTGTTAAATCCTAAAAAATAGCCCCAATGAATACGTTGTTTATTCCAATTTTCTTTATTGATAATTGGATCTTTACTAAACATGCCTTCTTGTGCAAAAAGTAATGGAGAAAAAAGTAATAAAAACAAAAACTTCTTCATGTTATTTTTTAGATGCTTGATAAATTGTAGCTACTCCAAATGTTTGAGGTAGATGTTTCACCTCTATAAACCCAATTTTTCTCAAAATATTGTTTAAAGCTTCTCCAAATGGGAAATTTTGTGCCGAAGTTGACAAGTATTGATAGGCTTTTTTGTCTTTTGAAAACAATTTTCCAATGGTTGGCATGATGAAATTCGTATAGATATAATATCCTTGTTTAAAAGGAAATTTTGTAGGAACAGAAGTTTCTAAAATAATCAATTGTCCGCCTGGTTTTAAAGTTCTCAGAATATCATCTAAGCCTTTTTCCAAATTTTCAAAATTACGAACTCCATAAGCAACTGTAATAATGTCAAAATAATTATCAGGATAAGGAATGTTTTCTCCATCGCCTAAAACCATTTGAATTCTGGAATCCAAGTTTTGTGCTGCTATTTTTTTCTTCCCTATGTCTAACATGCCTTGTGAAATATCTAATCCAATGATTTCGGTAGCCGAAGTATTGGCAAATAAAATGGCTAAATCACCAGTTCCAGTAGCAATATCTAAGATTGTTTTTGGCTCACGTGCTGCAACCATTTTCAAGATTTTCTTTTTCCATTTGGCATCCGTTCCAAAAGAAATAACTCGGTTTAACCCATCATAATTTTCAGAAATGGTGTCAAACATTTGAGCAACCTGCTCTTTTTTTCCTAATTCAGAATCTTGATATGGCGTAATATTTTTTGACATCTTGCAATTTTTTGGAACACAAAAGTACTGATAAAAAATCAAATACAACTTCAAAATTCAATTTCAACTTCAAAATTCAAATTAAAGAAATATTTTTTGAAACACAGATTTAATAAATTTGAAAACTCTGTGAAAATCCCCCAAATCTGTGTCATCTGTGTTCTCGAACAACGAAAATTTATTTTCTAACGTAAGTTAAAAAAGTAAAATCATAATCGTGCTTTTCGTCTTTTGTATGAAATTCTTCGAAGATTAATTCCCATTTGTCAGTATCGATTTCTGGAAAAAAAGTATCGGCTTCAATGGTCGTGTGCACGCGAGTTAAATCGATTTTATCGGCAATTTCGATAGATTGCTGGTAGATTTCGCCTCCACCAATGATGAAAACTTCTTCATTTTTTGGACACAAATCAATTGCTTTTTGCAAACTACTTGCAATCAAACAGCCTTCCGGAGCTTCGTAATCTTTTTGTCTAGTAATAATTACATGAGTACGATTTGGTAATGGTTTCGGGAAACTTTCAAAAGTTTTTCTTCCCATTACAATATAATGACCAGAAGTGATGGCTTTAAAACGTTTAAAGTCATCTGGTAAATGCCAAACTAATTGATTGTCTTTTCCTAAAGCATTGTTTTCGGATGCAGCTGCGATTATGGTAAGCATGTTATTTTTCTTTTGGGTGTAAATAAAATGAAGTTGTCATTAAAGCATCTCGAGGTTTTCCGTTTTCAGTTATGGGTTCAACTTTTGGAAATTTTTTGAATAGTTCAATGATTTTATGTTTGAAATTTTCAATTTTCCCATCAATAGATTCAATTACCATATTGCCTTCTTTGGTAACTTTATACTTTATTCTCAAAAGTTGTAAATCATATAAAATCGATGCTTCTTCTCTGTATTTTTCATATTCTGATTGAACTTCAGTTCTAATTAATTCCATAATGCAAGAATTAGGAGAGGAAGTTTTTTTACAGTCATCAAAGATTCTATCGTAATTTTTTTCTTGACTGAATGTTATGAGATGAAATGTAATAAACAAGAAAATGGTTGTTTTTTTCATGTTATTGTAATCTAAAGTTTATAGGAAGAGCGTATTTTACATTAACAGGTTTTCCTTTTTGCATTCCAGGTTTCATTTTAGGCAAAAGTCTAACTATTCGTAATGCTTCGGTTTGTAAAATGGGATCACCTCCTTTTGTTTCGATATTAGTAATGTCACCTTCTTTGTTTATTACGAACATTACAAGCACCCTTCCTTCAATATTCTTTCTTCTTGCTTTTGATGGATATTTTAAGTTAGTATTGATATGTTCAGAAACTTTTGTGTTGAAACAAGATAATTTTTTTCCTTTTTCGATTTCTTCACAACCTGGGAATGTAGGAGCCTCTTCAATTACAGCAAAGGGAACAGACGATTCCCCTTTTTTAACTTCATCGTCAATCACGATGATGTCTTGAGAGTAAGTAATAGTAGCTTGTAAAATCAAAGCAAGTGCAAATAGTGTTTTTTTAATCATCGTAGTATTATTTATTAAATCCAATATTCAAATCGGAGTGGGAATAGATTTTTTTTAGTTCGTTGTGTTTGGCTTCAAATTCTTCTTTGGTTATGGCTTTGATGGCTTTTAACCATTTGAAATTATTCAATTGACTTTCGTAATCTAGATTTTCATCGATAGTTGCAAAGTTTTCTCTTAAATACACATTTCGCGCTTTGATGATTTCCTCGATAAAATGATCTACGGTTTTAGCATCTGGAACGTCTTTTACGACTAAAATGCTGTTGCCGTCCATGAGTTTTATTTGCCAAAAATCACCAATACTTAGCCAATAAATCACAAACAAAATCGTTGCGATAACAAAGCCAAGAAGCGAAATCCATTTACCAAAATCTAAAAACAAATTGATAATACTCAATAGATTTAGCCCCATGGAAACCAAAAGCAACACATTGTTTGAAGATTTAAACGACACTTTCTCGCCATCAATATTTTCAAACGGCATATCAATTTCATTTGTATTGCCAAACTTGGATACTTTACAGAACAATTTTGCTTCGGAAATACGCAATTCTCGAGTGACAAAGTTTTTTTTCTGTATCAATGTTTTCATGATAGAAAGTTTAGGAAACGAATGAAAACGCTAAGGTAAGTATTTTGTAGGGAATTATTTTTATTGCGAATATTTAAAATATGCCAAAAAGTATGAAATAAAATTACTCCATTAACTTTCCTAATATTTCTTGATCGTATAAATAATCAGGTTCATTTGGGAATTTGCTATTTGTGTCAGGATAAATTAGTTGCACACATTTGTAATTTCCATTTCCATAAAAACGTTGACTTGCGTAATCGTAATCTTTTAAATTTTCTTTTTCAACTTCAATGAAATAAACAGGAAAATCAAAATCCTCAGAGAATGAATTTATTTTTTTGTTAGTTTCTAAAACTGTTTCCTTGAATTTTTTAGCATAATCAGTAACCAATGTAAACGAAAGATTTTGTGGTAAGCCCGACAAAAAAACCTCTGGAATATTATAACTTTTGTATAAGCCAGTTGAATAACAAAACGACGGACCATTTTCATCTTCCATAACAAACGTAATGTGGAAACCAAACTTGGCTATATTTTCATCAACTTTTGAATGGTAATCTTCTGTCATGGGTTTTCAAAATATATTGTATTATTACTTTGTGAAGTATAATCATATTTTTGGTAAATCAAATTTCAAGAGAATAATATTTTATTGCTACTATTAGTAGTTTATGAATTTAAAACTCTTTTTGTTTGTCTTACTAAGTTTACATATAATTCTTCTTTTTCGGCATAATCCATTTTAATTACTGGCTTACTAGGTGAATTCATTGCTTGAAATTGATTTATGCTTTCAAATTCCTCAAATAAACATGGTTTTAATATAACAGTTAATATAACAGCACCGTTTAGTTCCGCAGCTTCCAAAAGAGGAGGGAGTTCGTTAGTTGCAATAAACTCTGAGCCTAGAAAATCGGTGCTAACCAAAAGTACTGCAACTTTACATTCATTTATTGCATTTTTAATTTCATCCTTCCATTTCTGACCAGGCTTGATTTTAGAATCGTCCCAAAAATCAATTTCTTTTAAAAAAGGTTTAAAATGCCTTTTTATATCCTCTAAAAATTCTTTATCTTGATGGCTATAACTTACAAATACTTTATTTCTTTTTTCAGTTGTTATACTTTCGTTTTTTTGATGTACAACAATTGGAAGATTTTCAAATTCTTGTTTAATGTAAAATAAAAGCCCTACAGGTTTTTCTTCGTGAGAACAATTCATTCCAGGTTTCCCTCCATGTGCTTTATCTCGATGCTGTTGCAGTTCTTCTTTTATTAGTTTTTCTACTTCATCTAAAAAGATTGCTTTATGTTCAGGAGAATAAAAATCTAAAAGACGTCTTTGTAATTTGTGAATGTCGTCAATAGCTCTGTAACTGCCTGACATTACTATTTCATCTTCGTGAAATTCTTGGGCTTCCTTTCTTATTACATCTTCATCATTCATAGATTATATTTTAAATTACAACTGGCTTTTATAAATGTGTCAAAAAAACTTGGTGAGATTGATTTAATTCTTAAACCGCCACAACCCCTTTAATATGCGGATGTGGGTCATAACCTTCTAACGTAAAATCTTCAAATTTGAAATCGAAAATATTTTTAATTTCTGGGTTTAATTTCATCGTTGGTAAAGGTCGGCACTCGCGTGATAGTTGCAATTGTAGTTGCTCGATATGGTTGTTGTAAATGTGCGCATCGCCAAAGGTGTGGATGAATTCGCCTACTTGTAAATCGCAAACTTGGGCAATCATCATCGTAAACAAAGCATAAGACGCAATATTAAACGGAACGCCTAAGAAAATATCAGCACTGCGTTGGTACAACTGGCAACTTAATTTTCCATCTGCTACATAAAATTGAAAAAACGCATGACACGGAGGTAAAGCGGCTTTTCCATTGGCAACATTTTCCGCAAACGAAACCGAAGTATCCGGCAAAACACTAGGATTCCAAGCGGAAACTAACATTCTTCTACTGTTAGGATTGGTTTTTAGCGTTTCAATTAATTCGGTAATTTGGTCAATTTCTTCGCTGTTCCAATTGCGCCATTGGTGTCCGTAAACCGGACCTAAATCGCCATTTTCATCCGCCCATTCGTCCCAAATTTTTACGCCATTTTCTTGTAAATATTTGATATTGGTATCGCCTTTTAAAAACCACAACAATTCGTAAATAATCGATTTTAAGTGTAATTTCTTAGTGGTTACCATTGGGAAACCTTCGCTTAAATCAAAACGCATTTGGTATCCAAAAACACTAAGTGTTCCAGTTCCGGTACGGTCGCCTTTTTGGTTGCCGTTTTCTAATACGTGTTTTACTAAATCGTGATATTGTTTCATATTTAAGTCAGAAGTTAGAAGTTAGAAGTCAGAAGTCAGAAGTTACAAATTAGCCTATAATCATTCCTGCAATAGTTGCTGATAGTAATGAAGCTAAACTTCCTCCTAAAACGGCTTTCAAACCGAATTCTGATAATGTTTTTCTTTGGTTTGGAGCTAATGAACCAATTCCGCCAATTTGAATTCCGATAGAAGCAAAGTTCGCAAATCCACACAACATATAAGTTGCCATAATTACCGATTTGTTGAAAGTGAAATGTACTTCGTTAGCTACATTTTTCAATTCTGCTAATTGGATATAACCTACAAATTCTGATGCCGCTAATTTGATTCCTAACAATTGTCCCATTAACATCATGTCTTCTTTAGCAATTCCAATTAACCACATTAATGGTGAGAAAATGATTCCTAAAATAGTTTCTAATGAGAATGATTTATAAGGTGTATTTGCTGCAATAACATCATTTAAGCCTGTCCAAAGTCCGATTTTCCCAAAAGTGTAGTTAATCATCGCAATGAAAGCAATGAAAACTAATAACATTGCGGCTACGTTTGCTGCTAATTTTAAACCTTCGGTAGTTCCAGTAGCAATGGCATCTAAGATGTTAGAACCAATTTTTTCTTTGGTAACTTCAACATCTGTGTTTACAGACTCCGTTTGTGGACATAATATTTTTGAAATAATAATCGCACCAGGAGCCGCCATTACAGAGGCAGCTAATAAGTGTTTCGCAAATTCTAATCGCAATACAGGATCGTTTCCGCCTAAAAAGCTGATGTAAGCCGCTAAAACTCCTCCAGCCACTGTTGCCATTCCTCCCGTCATTACTAAGAAGATTTCGCTTCGGTTCATTTTTTCTAAATAGGCTTTAATCATCAAAGGTGCTTCGGTTTGTCCTAAGAAAATATTTCCAGCTGTTGATAAACCTTCTGCTCCTGAAATGTTCATTAATTTGGTTAACACTGTCGCCATTCCTTTTACGACAATCTGAATGATTCCCAAATAGAATAATAAAGAAGTCAATGCAGAAAAGAAAATAATAGTGGGTAATACTTGAAATAAGAAAATGAATCCGAAATTATCCACATTCATCATGCCTCCAAGTAAGAATTCGCTTCCTGCTCTAGTGAAATCTAACACTTTTACGAACAAACTTCCTACAAATTCAAATGCCGTTTTTACAAATCCTACTTTTAAAACACCAATTGCTAAGATTAACTGTACGCCTAATCCAATTCCAATGGTTTTCCAGTTGATGGCTTTTCTGTTAGAACTAAAAATGTAAGCGATTCCTAATAAGGCTAACATTCCTAATATTCCTCTAAACAAACTGTTTAGTGAAAAACCTTCGTTTGGTTTGATTTCGCCATTGATTACTTCGGCTTTGGTAGCTTTGTTTGATGCGAAAAAAGAATAGGCTTTACCTCTGTTTTTTAAAGTAAGGGTAGAATCGGTTTTGGTTTCAATTACGAAACGTTTTGTTGGAGAATCCGAACCATTTTCAAATAAGAAAATAAAATTATCTTGAACTAAATAGTCTCCTTTTTGTTTTAAGCTGTCTGACGAAATGTGAAGTTCGTAGCTGCCACCTTTTAACTCTAAATAATCTTTATTTGAAGATGAAAGTTGCCATTTTTTCTCAATTTCTTGAGCTGAAGTTGTAAAGCTTAAAAATAAAGCCAATACATAAAAAATATATTTATACATATATACGTCTGAAGTTTATGATTCTTTTTTTGAAATTTCGTCTCTGATTTTTGCGGCTCTTTCGTAGTCTTCGTTTTGAACCGCTTCGTCTAATTTTTGATACAATTCTTTTAATGAATAACCCGAATAGTTATCCGCAGGAACCACAACATCTTCCTCGTAAGCGTCTGTTGGAGTTAAAATATTGTCACTATCCTGATTTTCATTTGTAGTTTCCGACGGATTGATGCTTAAATAAATTCCGGCTTTATCTAAAATGTTTTTGTAGGTAAAAATAGGTGCATTAAAACGTAAAGCTAATGCAATAGCATCAGAAGTACGAGCGTCTATAATTTCTTCGATTTTATCTCTTTCGCAAATAACACTCGAGTAGAAAACACCATCTACTAATTTATGAATGATTACTTGCTTTACTACAATGTCAAATCGGTCGGCAAAGTTTTTGAATAAATCATGCGTAAGTGGTCTTGGAGGTTTAATTTCTTTCTCTAAAGCAATAGCAATAGATTGCGCTTCAAAAGCACCAATTACAATAGGAAGTTTTCGCTCACCATCCACTTCATTTAAGATTAAGGCATATGCTCCATTTTGTGTTTGACTATAGGAAATGCCTTTTATGGTTAATTTTACTAAACTCATTTTAATGTGTTAATTATCATTTCTTTGATATCCTGATTTCAATTTTTGAATGAATTGCAAAGTCAGAAAATGGCTAACTGAAAAACGGTTAGCCATTTGCCCCAAAAATAAAAAAAAGAGCTATCTAAACAAAGATAACTCTAATTTTAATATAATATATTTTTAAACAACTATTTTATTAAGAGTTGCTTGCTTTAAATGCTTTTAATTTTTCAATTAATTGAGGTACTACAGTGAAAGCATCACCTACCACTCCGTAATCAGCAACTTTAAAGAAAGGCGCTTCAGGATCTGAGTTGATAACAACTTTTACTTTTGATGAGTTAATACCTGCAATATGTTGGATTGCTCCCGAGATTCCAACAGCAATATAAAGGTTAGAAGCTACTGGTTTTCCTGTTTGTCCTACGTGCTCACTATGAGGTCTCCATCCAATATCAGAAACTGGTTTAGAACATGCTGTAGCGGCACCTAAAACTGAAGCTAATTCTTCAATCATTCCCCAGTTTTCTGGACCTTTCATTCCACGACCTGCAGAAACTACGATTTCAGCGTCAGCGATAGTTACTTTTCCAGTTACTTTTTCTACATTTTCAACTTTGATTCCGAAATCCGCATCATTTAATGATGGTGCGAAAGCTTCTTCTGTCATTGCAACTGCATCTTCCACTAAACCAAAAGAGTTTTTAGCAATTCCTAAAACTTTTACTGGAGTTGAAATTTCAGTAATATTGAAGGCTTTGTTTGAGAAAGCGGTTCTTTTCACTTGGAAAGGAGAAGTGCTAATTGGTAAGGCTACAACATTTGATGCATAACCTGCTTCTAAAGCAACCGCAACAAGTGGCGCTAAATATAAACTATCTGTTGATGAAGAAACTAAAACAATTTGAGTTCCTTCTTTTTTAGCCGCTTGAGCAATTACATCAGCGTAAGCTTTAGCACTAAAGTTGTTTAGTTTATCGTTAGAAACGTTTAATACTTTGTCTACTCCGTAAGCAGCTAAAGCGCTGTTGTCAGAGTTGTTGATAGTTACTGCTGTAACTGTTGTTCCCATAGAAGCAGCTACTTTTTTTGCATATGAAGCTAATTCTAAAGCTACTTTTTTAATTTTTCCTTCTGCTGATTCAGCATATATTAATATCGACATGATTTTATAAGTTTAAAAGTTTAATAAAGTTTATGAGTTTAAAAGGTTTGAGTCTTATTTTAACTGGAAACGAAGACTGAAACCGAAAACTAAATAACCTTAGCTTCGTTGTGTAACAAACTGATTAATTCATCTAAATTATCAGCACTTACTAATTTAACTGCTGATTTTGCAGCTGGTTTTTCAAATTTAACCGCTTTAGTTGCTGTTGCATCTCCTGTTGGCTCTACTAAAGTTAAAGCTTTAGTTCTTGCCATCATGATACCTCTCATGTTAGGAATACGTAAATCTTTTTCTTCTACTAGACCTTTTTGACCGCCAATAATTAATGGTAAACCTGCAGAAACGATTTCTTTTCCACCGTCGATTTCTCTTGTTACTTTGGCTTCGTTTCCGTTTACATCAATACCCACACAAGCGTTTACGAAATTGTAACCTAACATAGCGGCCATCATTCCTGGAACCATTCCTCCATTGTAGTCTAAAGATTCTTTCCCAGCGATGATTAAATCGTAACCTCCATTTTTAACAACTTCTGCTAATTGTTTTGCAACAAACATTCCGTCTGTTGGGTTTGCGTTGATACGAATTGCTTCATCAGCACCAATAGCTAATGCTTTTCTTAAAGTTGCTTCAGCGTCAGCACCACCAACGTTTACTACGGTAACAGTTGCTCCTTGTTGTTCTTTAAACCAAATGGCTCTAGTTAAACCAAATTCATCATTAGGATTAATTACAAATTGAACACCATTCGTGTCAAATTCGCTGTCACCATTGACAAAATTAATCTTTGAAGTAGTATCAGGTACGTGACTGATGCAAACTAATATTTTCATTTTTATATGTTTTGTTAGTGAATATTTTCAGTTCCAAAAATACAAATTAATTTCGAAATAAAAACTATGCACGCATAATAAATATGTTTTTCTTATATAAATTAGCTTTTTTTTATGAATAGTTTAATTGTTAATACAACTTTAGAGTTTTGGTTGAAGATTTTTAACGCTAAAACGTTTTAGTAGAAAGTGATGCCATTTTTTTTGTAATCGAATTGGAATAATTTTATTTTTCTTACTTTTGCCAATCATAATTCAAAGAAATTACTTTCATGAGAACGATACAATTTAGAGAAGCAGTATGTGAGGCGATGAGCGAAGAAATGCGTCGCGATGAATCGATTTATTTAATTGGAGAAGAAGTAGCAGAATATAATGGAGCTTACAAAGCTTCAAAAGGAATGCTTGATGAATTTGGACCAAAACGTGTAATTGATGCTCCTATTGCTGAATTAGGATTTGCAGGAATCGCCGTTGGTTCGGCTATGAATGGAAATCGTCCTATTGTAGAGTTCATGACATTCAACTTCTCATTAGTAGGAATTGATCAAATTATCAATAATGCAGCAAAAATGCGTCAAATGTCTGGTGGACAATTCCCAATGCCAATGGTATTTAGAGGTCCAACAGCTTCTGCAGGTCAGTTAGGAGCTACACACTCACAAGCTTTTGAAAATTGGTTTGCCAATACTCCAGGTCTTAAAGTGGTTGTGCCTTCAACTCCTTACGATGCTAAAGGTTTGTTAAAAGCAGCAATTCGTGATAATGACCCTGTTATTTTCATGGAATCAGAGCAAATGTATGGTGATAAAGGTGAAGTTCCAGAAGGAGAATACACAATTCCGTTAGGAGTTGCTGATGTTAAAAGAGAAGGTTCTGATGTGACAATTGTTTCATTTGGTAAAATTATTAAAGAAGCACTTGCTGCAGCTGAAGAATTAGCTAAAGAAGGTATTTCTTGTGAAATTATCGATTTAAGAACCGTTCGTCCAATGGATTATGATGCCATTATTAATTCAGTTAAGAAAACAAATAGATTAGTAGTTTTAGAAGAAGCTTGGCCATTTGCTTCGGTTGCTTCTGAGATTACTTATATGGTTCAAGAAAGAGCGTTTGATTATTTAGATGCTCCAGTTCAAAGAATTACAACTGCTGATGCTCCGGCTCCTTATTCTCCAACTTTATTAAAAGAATGGTTGCCTAATTCTGAAGATGTAATTAAGGCTGTAAAAAAAGTTATGTACAAATAAGAAATAACTTATTATATTTGAAACTTCATCAGTACATTTCTGATGAAGTTTTTTTTTCCCTATGAAGACAAAAATTGTAGTATTCTTTTTATTCCTAAACGCTGTTCTTTTCGCACAAACAAAAGTAGGCGGTAAAGTTACAGATGAGTTTGGTGAACCAATTGCATTTGCAAACGTTATTTTTAAAAATTCAAAAGAAGGAGTTATTACGGATGAAAATGGGAATTTTTATTTCGAATCCAAAGAAAACTATTCTGTATTAGTGGTTTCTTACATTGGATTTGAGAAAAAAGAGATTTCTTTAAAACCAGGTTTAAATACAGGACTTAAAATACAATTAAAATCCGGAACGGAACTTAAAGAAGTTGTAATTTATACCGGAAAAACCTCAAAAAAGAACAATCCTGCCATCGATATTTTGCGTAAAATTTGGGAACGCCGCAGGAAGAATGGTCTCAAAATGTTCAAACAATACGAGTATGATAAATACGAAAAAGTAGAGTTTGATTTAAATACTATTGATTCTGCTTTCATGAACAGCAAGGTTTTTAAAGGAATGGAATTTATTTTTGATCAAATTGATACTTCAAGTATTTCAGGAAAAACATACTTGCCTATTTTTATAAACGAAACCTTAAGTGAAGTTTATGGCGATAATGAAGATAAAAAGTACAAAGAGATAACAAAAGCGAATAAAAATTCAGGATTTGGATCGGGTGATGGCGTTAATACATTTATTAAAGATTTATATGCTGAATTTGATATTTACGATAATTATCTAAAGTTTTTTGATAAGGATTTCGTAAGTCCACTTTCAAGAACTGGAATTAATGTGTACAATTATGTTTTAAACGATAGTATGTTTATTGATAACAAATGGTGTTACAACATTGTGTATTATCCAAGACGTAAAAATGAATTAACCTTTAAAGGAGATTTTTGGGTAAACGATACCACTTTTGCTATCAAGAAAATTAATTTGGAAGCGAGTAAAAGCGCTAATATTAACTGGGTAAAAGAAATTTATATTGAGCAAGAGTATGAAGTATTAAACGATTCTGTTTTCTTATTAACTCGCGATTATATGATGTCTGATTTTAGTTTTTCTAAAAAGGAAGAATCAAAAGGAGTATATGGAAAACGAACTACATTAGCCAAAAATCATAAGTTTAACATTAAGAAAGATAATAAGTTTTATAAAAAAGAGGTTAATTTTTATGACAATACCATTTTTAATAAAACAGAAGAATTTTGGCAAGCCAATCGATTTGAAGCTCTGAACAAAAATGAAGAGGGTATTTATAAAATGCTTGATACTTTGAAAGAAGTACCACGTTTTAAACGTATTTATAATCTTGCTTCTATCTTAGGAAGTGGTTACATTGAAATTCCAAAGCTCAAATTAGATTACGGACCGATATTTTCAACATTTGGATATAATGATGTAGAAGGACAACGTATTCGTGTAGGGGGAAGAACTTATTTTGGACCTAATGATAAATGGCGAATTCAAGGTTACACGGCTTATGGATTTAGAGATAATCAATTCAAATATGGAATTTCAGGAAGATGGATGGTAAACCCAAATAATCGTTTAATTCTATCTATAGGAAATCGTCGTGATGTGGAACAAATGGGAGTTAGTTTAACTACTTCAAACGATGTTTTAGGTAGAAGTTTTGCTTCATCAGCACTTTTTGCTAGTGGGGTAAATAATCAGTTGACATCAGTAAATTTAACTACGTTAGGATTTGAAATTGAGCCATTTAAAAATTTTACTTTTCAAACTAATTTCACTTATCGAACACTTAAATCGGCTTCAAATGAATTTAGCTTAGATTACTATACCGATGTAACACAAACTCAAATAAAAAACCAAGTTAAACAATCTGAAATTAATTTAGTTGCTGAATTTACGCCAAAGAGAAAAACGGTGGGTTATGGAGTTGATCGTTTAGATGTCGATTTTAATTACCCTAGAGTTTTTCTAAGTTATAGTAATGGTTTTAAAGGTGTTTTAGAGAGTGATTTTAATTATCAAAAATTACAATTTTACTATCGTCAACCAACATTAATTGGTGGTTTTGGTAGGTTGTTTACCACATTTGAAACAGGGAAGATTTTTGGAGAAGTACCGTTAGGTTTAATGGGTGTAATTCCAGGAAATCAATCTTGGTTTGTAATTGAAAACACATATAATTTATTAGATTATTACGATTTTGTGGCAGATGAATATGCTTCTCTTCATTTAGAGCACCATTTTAATGGAAGATTATTTTCTAGAATTCCTTATTTAAGAAAATTGAACTTACGAGAAATTATTGGGATTAAAGGTGTTTATGGAAGAGTTTCAGATAATAATATAAGACTAAATGCATCAGGATTAAATTATGTTGCACCAGAAGATATCTATTGGGAATATCACGCTGGAGTTGGGAATATTTTTAAAGTACTTCGAATCGATTGTGCTTGGAGAGGTAGTTATTTAGATATGCCCGATGCAAGAAAATTTGCGGTTAGAGCTTCATTTGGCTTTTATTTTTAAGAATGGAAAAAGCTATAGCCTATTTGCGTAAACAAGATGTTATTTTTGAGAAAATCATCCAGCAATTTGGTTTTCCCACTCAGCCAAAAAGGCCTCAAGGTTTTGAAACATTAGTGTTACTAATTTTAGAACAACAGGTTTCCGTTGATTCCGCAAAAGCTACTTTTAATAAATTAAAAAAGGCAATTCCTGATTTTTCGGTTGAAAATCTATTTACTTTTTCGGTTGAAAATTTTCGCACTTGTGGTGTAAGTCGACAAAAAACACAGTACATCAAAGCTCTTGCTCAAGCTATTTTATCAAAGGAGTTAGATTTAGAAAGTTTAGCTTCAAAAGAACCAGAAATTGTTCGTCAGGAGCTCATCAAAATAAAAGGTATTGGTAATTGGACTATTGATATTTACTTAATGTTTTGTCTAGAGTCATTGGATATAATTCCCCTTGGTGATATTGCAGTTGTGAATACCATGAAAGAACTTTTAGATATTTATACAAAAGAAGAAATGGAAATCTATGCTCAAAAATGGAAACCGTATCGTTCAGTAGCAACTTATTTTCTTTGGCATTATTATCTGGAAAAAAGAGGAAGGAAAATTTCATATTAAATCTTTGTAAAATCTATACTTTTTTTGCAAAACTCTTTTGCTTCTCATGTTTTATAGTGATACCTTTGCACCCGCTTTAAAAATATAAGATAAAATGACAGCAGATAAAATTACTACATTTGATGTATTGATTGAGATTCCAAGAGGAAGTAGAAACAAATACGAATACGATTTTGAATTAAAAAGAATGCGTTTTGACAGAATGTTATTTTCGTCAATGATGTATCCTGCAGATTATGGATTTATTCCTGAAACGTTAGCTTTAGATGGCGATCCATTAGATGTTTTAGTTTTAGTAAACGAGCCAACTTTCCCAGGTTGTGTTATGGAAGTAAAGCCAATTGGTGTTTTCCACATGGCAGATGATAAAGGTCCAGATGAAAAAGTAATTTGTGTACCAGTTTCAGATCCAATTTGGAATAAATTAAACGATTTGAGTGATGTAAATCCGCATTTAATTAAAGAAATTGAGCATTTTTTCCAAGTTTACAAAGATTTGGAAAACAAAAAAGTAGATGTAGAAGGTTGGGGCGATGTTAATGAAGCAAAAGAAATTTTAGCAAAGTGTACAAGACGCTTCGAAGAGTTAGAAAATAAACCAGAAGGATTATTTAGCATTAAATAATTTCTTTACGAAATAAATAAAAGGCAGTATTTTTTGAAAAATATTGCCTTTTTTGTTTTAATTTCTTAATATTACCATAAAATTAACAAACACCAAAACTAAATTATATTTTATGGAATCAATGATGATTTATGTTCCTATAGTCATGGCACTATTAGGATTGGCATTTATGGCTGCCAAACGCGCTTGGGTTCTTAAGCAAGACGCCGGAGATGGAAAAATGAAAGAAATTTCAGATTACATTTACGAAGGAGCCTTGGCATTTTTAAAAGCAGAATACAAATTATTAACGTTTTTCGTTCTTGGAGCGAGTGTGGTTCTTGCGGGAATTTCATTTATTGTTCCAACAACACATTGGTTAATCGTAATTGCATTTATTTTCGGAGCAATTTTCTCGGCTTATGCTGGAAATATTGGAATGAAAATCGCAACAAAAACAAATGTTAGAACTACGCAAGCCGCTCGTACGAGTTTACCACAAGCTTTAAAAGTTTCTTTTGGTGGTGGAACCGTAATGGGATTAGGAGTTGCTGGTTTAGCTGTTTTAGGATTAACTGGATTTTTCATCATATTTTTTAGATTTTTCATGAACGGAGCATGGACATCAACAGATGACATGACTATCGTTCTTGAAACTTTAGCTGGATTCTCTCTTGGTGCTGAGTCAATCGCATTATTCGCACGTGTAGGTGGAGGAATTTACACAAAAGCGGCCGATGTTGGAGCAGACTTAGTAGGAAAAGTAGAAGCAGGAATTCCAGAAGATGATCCTCGTAATCCTGCTACAATTGCAGATAACGTTGGTGATAACGTTGGTGACGTTGCTGGAATGGGTGCCGATTTATTTGGTTCGTATGTAGCAACTGTTTTAGCGGCAATGGTTTTAGGAAATTATGTAATTAAAGATATGGGTGGTAAAATCGATGATGCTTTTGGCGGAATTGGACCTATTTTATTACCAATGGCAATCGCTGGTTTTGGAATTTTATTCTCTATCATTGGAACCATGTTAGTAAAAATTTCAAGCGACGATGCTAAAGAAGCGCAAGTACAAAAAGCATTAAACATCGGAAACTGGGTTTCTATCGTTTTAACTTTAATTTCTTGTTACTTCTTGGTTGACTTTATGTTGCCTGAAGTATTAACCTTAAACTTCTACGGTGAAGGTGAAAAAGAAATAGCTTCTATTAGAGTTTTCTATGCTACGATTGTTGGATTATTCGTAGGTGGAGCAATTTCATCTGTAACGGAATATTACACAGGATTAGGTACAAAACCAGTTTTAGCAATCGTACAAAAATCATCAACTGGAGCTGGAACTAATGTAATCGCTGGTTTAGCTACAGGTATGATTTCTACTTTCCCAACAGTTTTATTATTTGGAGGTGCAATTTGGGCTTCTTATGCTTTAGCTGGATTCTACGGTGTTGCTTTGGCAGCGTCTGCAATGATGGCTACAACTGCAATGCAATTAGCAATCGACGCTTTCGGACCAATTTCTGATAACGCTGGTGGAATCGCTGAAATGAGTGAATTACCAAAAGAAGTTCGTACAAGAACAGATATTTTGGATTCAGTTGGTAACACAACGGCTGCAACTGGAAAAGGTTTCGCAATTGCATCTGCTGCTTTAACTTCGTTAGCTTTATTCGCTGCTTATGTAACATTTACAGGAATTGATGGAATTAACATCTTCAAAGCGCCAGTATTAGCTATGTTGTTTATTGGAGGTATGATTCCTGTAGTTTTCTCTGCATTAGCAATGAACTCTGTTGGTAAAGCTGCAATGGATATGGTATATGAAGTACGTCGTCAGTTTAAAGAAATTCCAGGAATCATGGAAGGAACTGGAAAACCAGAATACGGAAAATGTGTTGAAATTTCTACAAAAGCCGCTTTACGCGAAATGATGTTACCAGGAATCTTAACGATTGGTTTCCCAATTGCAATTGTATTATTAGGTAAATTAGTTTATGGAGATAACAATCAATTAATCGCTGAAATGTTAGGTGGTTATATGGCAGGAGTTACCGTTTCAGGTGTGCTTTGGGCAGTATTCCAAAACAATGCTGGTGGAGCTTGGGATAATGCTAAAAAATCATTTGAAGCTGGAGTTGAAATCAACGGAGAAATGACGTACAAAGGTTCTGATGCTCACAAAGCTGCGGTAACTGGAGATACGGTTGGAGATCCATTTAAAGATACTTCTGGGCCATCAATGAACATCTTAATCAAATTAACGTGTTTAATTGGTTTAGTAATCGCTCCTATATTAGGAGGTCATGGCGCTACAACTGAAAACGGTTCTTGTTGTGCAAAAACAGAAATGATGTGTTGCGATACAGGAAAATGTGATATGTCTAAGTGTGCTGACATGACAAAAGAAGAATGTGCTAAAATGTGTGAAGACAATGGCTGTTCTGAAGAATGTAAAGAAAAATGTATGGCAATGTATGATGAAAACGGAAAATTCATTGGCAAAGAAAAACACGTTCACGGACCAAATTGCAACCACGATGATCACCAAGAAATCATCAACATGGAAGTTAAAAAAGTAAAAGACGCTAACGGAAAAGTAAAAGCAACCGTTACTTTAACTAAAATGGTTGATGGTAAAGAGGTAAAAGAAGAAAAAGTTTTTGAAGGAGACGATTTAGAAGTAGAAGCAAAAATTGCTGAACTAGGAAAATAATCTTTTTCGACACAAATAATGAAAACCGCGCAGCAATGTGCGGTTTTTTTATTTAATTTTATCCAAACAAACACAACTCCAATGAAATACAAAATACTGACTTTGTTGTTGCTTATTTCCACAATTAGCATTGCACAGCAAAATCTAAATATTATTCCGAAACCAAATTCAGTCGAAATCAAAAAAGGACATTTTGTTTTAAATAAAGAAACAGTAATCGTAGCGGATGAAAATTCTTTTGAGGCTATATTTTTGAAAGAAAGTATAAAAAGTCAAACGGGTTTGGAATTAAAAATCACCAATAAATTTACCAACAAAAACGTAATACAATTAGGAATTAAAATTCCCGACACAACAAATTTTGATAGAGAATATTACAATTTAAATATTTGGAAAAGCAAAATTCATATTTCTGCCTTTTCAAATAAAGGAGTATTTTATGGGATTCAGACTTTATTACAAATGATTCCTTATTCAAAATCAGGAGAGATTAGATTAAATAAAGTTTCTATTTCCGACCAACCCAAATTCCAATGGCGCGGTATACATTTAGATGTTTCTCGTCATTTCTTTCCAAAGGATTTCATCAAAAAATACATTGATTATTTAGCGATGTATAAAATGAATACTTTTCATTGGCATTTGACCGATGATCAAGGTTGGCGTATTGAAATCAAAAAATATCCTAAACTAACCGAAGTCGGAGCATGGCGAAACGGTTCCATGATTGGACATTACACCGACCAAACTTTCGACAACATTCGCTACGGAGGATTTTACACACAAGAAGAAATCAAAGAAATCGTTGCTTATGCCAAAGAACGCCACATCACAATTGTTCCCGAAATCGAAATGCCAGGTCATGCTTTAGCAGCATTAGCTTCTTATCCTGAATTTTCTTGTACAGGCGGACCTTTTGAAGTGGGAAAAACTTGGGGTGTTTTAGAAGATGTTTTTTGTCCAAAATACGAAACATTTACGTTTTTAGAAAATATTTTGACAGAAGTTATCGCGTTATTTCCATCTGAATATATTCACATTGGTGGTGATGAATGCCCAAAAGTGCGTTGGAAAAGTTGTCCGCATTGTCAAAAGAGAATCAAAGATGAAAACTTGAAAGACGAACACGAATTACAAAGTTATTTCATGCAACGAATCGAAAAATTTGTCAACAGTAAAGGGCGAAAAATCATCGGTTGGGACGAAATTTTAGAAGGTGGATTAGCACTAAACGCAGCCGTAATGAGTTGGCGCGGCACCGAAGGCGGAATTGCAGCTGCCAAACAAAAACATTTTGTAGTCATGTCGCCAGGTTCACATTGTTATTTCGACCACTATCAAGGCGAACCTAAAAATGAGCCAATTGCTTTTGGTGGTTATACGAATGTCGAAAAAGTGTATTCTTTTAATCCTATTCCAAAAGAACTTTCCGCAGAAGAATCGAAATATATTTTAGGAGCACAAGCCAATGTTTGGACGGAATACATCAACACACCACAACATGTTGAATATATGCTTTTTCCAAGAATAGCAGCGCTTTCTGAAGTCATTTGGGGAACTTCAAATTCAAAAGAATATAAAGAGTTTGAAAAGCGATTGATTTCACATTTTGAAATCTATGATAAAAAAGGAATCAATTACAGCAAAGCCATTTTTGAAGTAACTTCTAAAGTACAACCTGACGAAAACGGAGTAGCTTTCGAATTAAAATCTGTCAATCCAAACGGAATTAAATACACAACTGATGGTTCGGAACCAAATTGGAATTCAATTTCTTACGAAAAACCATTTCTAGTTACGAAAAACCAAACCATAAAAGCGGCTTATTTTGAAAACGGAAAAGTCAAAAGTGCTACTATCGAGCAACCATTTTTCATCACAAAGTCAACTGGAAAAAAGATTGAATTGGCACATCAACCACATGAAAATTATGGCATCGGTGGAAGTTTCACTTTGGTTGATGGTATGAAAGGAAATCCTTCAAAATTCGGTAGAGATTGGTTAGGCTTCTGGGGAAAAGATATGAATGCCACTATCGATTTAGGTAAAACAGAAACGATTTCAAAAATTAGTATCAACACACTTTTGTCAGAGGGAAGCTGGATATATCATCCAAAAGAAATTCAATTTTTAGTTTCTAATGATGGAGTAAACTTTCAATCGATTCAAATAATTTCACAAAAAGAAATTGAACTCAAAAAAGGAAAAGTAGTTGTTGAATTTCCCAAAACAAAAGCAAAATTCATTAAAATTGTTGCTAAAAACAACGGAATCATTGTAGATGGAAAACCTGGTGCTGGTTCGAATAGTTGGTTATTTGTAGACGAAATAAGTGTAGAATAATGACAAACAGAAGAAATTTTTTAAAAACAACCGCATTAGCAACAGCTGGCGTAGCGTTTCAGGCTTTCAACGGAAAATCTGAGGAAACTGAAATAGATATTAATTCAGGAAAAGTGAATAAACCTATTGTGCTTTCTACTTGGCGTTTTGGTATTGAAGCTAACGAAGCCGCTTGGGAAATTCTGAAAAACAAAGGTCGCGCTTTAGATGCAGTGGAAGCTGGTGTAAAAATCCCAGAAGGCGATCCAAATGAAAGAAGTGTGGGTTATGGCGGTCGTCCTGATAGAGATGGTCGTGTAACATTAGACGCTTGTATCATGGATGAATTTTCAAATATTGGTTCGGTGGCTTGTTTGGAACACATCAAACATCCTATTTCCGTAGCAAGAATGGTGATGGAGAAAACGCCTCATGTAATGTTGGTTGGTGATGGCGCTTTGCAGTTTGCCTTATCTAAAGGATTTCAAAAGGAAAATTTATTGTTAGAAGCTTCCGAAAAAGAATGGAAGGAATGGCTAAAAACCAGTGAATATTTGCCAAAAGCCAACATTGAAAATCACGACACCATCGGAATGATTGCTTTAGATGCGCAAGGCAATTTATCGGGCGCGTGCACTACAAGTGGTATGGCATTCAAAATGCATGGAAGAGTAGGTGATTCTCCTATTATCGGTGCTGGTTTGTATGTGGATAATGAAATTGGAGCCGCAACAGCAACAGGCCATGGTGAAGAAGTAATCCGAATTACAGGCTGTCATTTGGTAGTGGAATTAATGCGTCAAGGAAAATCACCTCAAAAAGCCTGTGAAGAAGCGGTAATGCGAATCGTAAAACTGACACAAAATCGTGGGAAAAACTTAAAAGATATCCAAGTTGGGTTCATTGCTTTGAACAAAAAAGGTGAATATGGTTCGTATTGTGTACAAGGAGGTTTCAATTATGCCGTTCACGATGCAACTGGAAATAAATTAATCGATGCGAATTATTATTTAAAAACTTAATATTATTAACCACATAGAAACATAGATAAAAAAGGCTAATAGAGTCCATTTATGGATTCACAAAGTATATGTTTCCTATGTTAGTGAAACGACCTTATTCTTTTTAAAATAAACTATGTTTCTATGTGGTTTAAAGTATTTTTATGAATTTGAAGAAACTTGAAATTGCTTGTTTTAACCTTGAATCTGCTCTCATCGCGCAAAAGGCGGGAGCCGATAGAGTAGAATTATGCGCTGATATGTCGGTTGGAGGGACAACTCCAACTATCGAAATGATACAAAAAGCTCGTGAACATTTGACAATCGATATTAATATAATGATTCGTTCTAGAGGTGGAAATTTTGTGTATTCGGATTCAGAATTTGAACAAATGAAATCGGAAATCGAGACCATCAAAAAACTTGGAGTTAATGGATTTGTTTTTGGGATTTTGAAAGAGGATAATACGATTAATATAGAACAAAATAAAGCCTTAGTTGAATTAGCGAAACCATTCCCTTGTACTTTTCATAGAGCTTTTGATGAGGTCTTGGATTATAAACAAGCATTGGAAGATGTTATCTCGTGCGGATTTTCAACAATTCTAACTTCGGGAATTTTTCCAAACGTCATGGAAGGAAAAGAAGTTTTGAAACAATTAGTCATTCAAGCGAATAATCGCATAGAAATAATGCCCGGTGGAGGATTGCGTTCGACCAATATTTTAGAATTAGACGAAATGGTTAATGCAAATTGGTATCATTCATCAGCGATTACCGATGGAAGTGAAATTACTAATCCAGAAGAAATAATGCAACTAAAGAATAAACTCCAATCTTAAATGAACTTCTTAATTTGATGCTTTCACTTTCAAAACCTATGTGACTTATATGTTTAAAAAAATAACATTATTTCTAATTTTCATTTGCTATTCCATTTTTGGACAAACTTCCTATCGCAATTTGTCAACAGAAAATTGGACATTCAACAAGCAAAACGAAACAAAAAAACATAAGGCAACCATTCCTGGAACTATTCACACGGATTTATTCCAAAACCAATTAATTCTTGAACCGTTTTTTGGAGCTAATGAAAAGCAATTGCAATGGATTGAAAATGAAAATTGGGAATACGAAACACATTTTACATTATCAGAATCGGAATTCAAAACTCAAAATATCGATTTGGAATTTGAGGGTTTGGACACCTATGCAACCGTTTTTTTGAACGGAAACGTAGTTTTAGAAGCTGATAATATGTTCCGAAAATGGACTATTTCTGTTAAATCACATTTGAAAATCGGAATCAATCATTTAAAAGTGGTTTTTCATTCGGCAGTTCAAAAAGGGAAAGAAGAAGCGAAAAGATTATCTTATACTTTACCTGAAAAAGAACGTGTTTTTGTTCGAAAAGCACAATATCAATTCGGTTGGGATTGGGGACCACGATTTGTAACTGCTGGAATTTGGAAACCAGTCCAATTGAAATTTTGGAATTCAGCTAAAATCGAGCACATAAAATACAGTCAAATCGAATTGAATAACAAAAAAGCGATTTTAGAATTTACAACCGAAATTTATGTTTCCAAAGTCAAAACAATTCAGCTAAAAATCAATGAAAAATCGCAAACATTTAACCTGAAAAAAGGCAAGAACAAAATCAAAATGCAATATGAAATTGCCAATCCAAAATTGTGGTGGTGTAACGGATTAGGGGATGCGAATTTGTATCCTTTTAATGTTGAAATCAATCAGAAAAAGCAGCTATTGGATTCAAAAAAACTACATATAGGCTTGCGAACTATCGAATTAATCCAAGAAAAAGATCAAGTTGGAAGCAGTTTTTACTTCAAATTAAACGGAAAGTCCGTGTTTATGAAAGGTGCCAATGTGGTTCCGCCTGACAGTTTTTTACCACGAGTTTCGGATGCTACTTATTTTTCTTTAGTTGAAAATGCTAAAAAAGCGAATATGAACATGCTTCGCGTTTGGGGCGGTGGCGTTTATTTTGATGATGCGTTTTATGAAGCTTGCGATGCTAACGGAATTTTAGTTTGGCAAGATTTTATGTTTGCTTGTTCGATGTATCCTGGCGATGAAAAATTTGTGCAAAATGTAAAACAAGAAGTAATTGATAACGTAAATCGTTTACAAAATCATCCGAGTATTGCGATTTGGTGTGGTAATAATGAAAATGATGAAGGCTGGCATAATTGGGGTTGGCAAAAACAATTCAATTATTCCAAAGCCGATTCGACTCAAATTTGGAACGATTACAAAAAAGTGTTTCATGAAATGATTCCGCAAACATTAGATAGTTTACTTCCGAAAGAAAAGAATATTTATTGGTCGTCATCGCCTTCGATTGGTTGGGGAAGAAAAGAAAGTTTGTTGCAAGGCGATTCTCATTATTGGGGCGTTTGGTGGGGAAAAGAACCATTTGAAATTTATGAGAAAAAAGTAGGGCGTTTTATGAGCGAATATGGTTTTCAAGGGATGCCAAATTTGGGAACTTTGAAAAAAGTGATACCTAAACAAGACTTAAATTTCACTTCCGAAGCCTTCAAAAATCATCAAAAACATCCAACAGGTTATGAAACCATCAACGAATATATGGAACGTGATTATGTGGTGCCAAAAGATTTTGAAGATTATTTATATGTTTCTCAATTGTTGCAAGCTCGTGGAATGCAAATAGCTATTGAAGCCCACCGAAGAGCTAAACCCTATTGCATGGGAACTTTGTATTGGCAGTTGAATGATTGTTGGCCCGTTACGTCATGGAGTTCGTTGGATTATTTTGGCAATTGGAAAGCGTTTCATTATCAAGCCAAAAGAAGTTTTGAGAATGTATTGCTTTCGGTTGCAGATGAAAATAACAAATATGAAGTGTATTTAGTGAATGATACTTTTGAAAAACAATTTGGAAAACTAGAATTAGAATTGTTTTCTTTTGATGGAAAATCGCTTTGGAAGACTTCGAAAGAAATAAAAGTTGAGGAGAATTCGAGTGCAGTATGGTTTGAAATACCGAAAGTTATTTTAGAAAAATTCGATTTGCAGCAATCTGTTTTTAAAATTCAATTTAATGAAGTAAAAACCAACTACTTTTTTGCAAAACCTAAAGAATTGAAACTATCCGAACCAAACATACAAATCAAAACTATTGATGATGTAACTATTGAAATTTCTTCGGATGTTTTAGCTAAGGATGTTTTTCTGTATTCGGATAATAATGTATTTTTTGAAGACAATTATTTCGACTTGTTACCTAATGAAAAACGAATCATCAAGTTGTCGAAACTAGTGCAAAACATAAAAGTAAAATCGTTGTTTGATGCAATGAAATAAAAAAAACGCCTCAATTGAGGCGTTTCGTATATCTAAAATAATCCATTAATTTCAGCATCAATTCTATTGATAATCATTCCTAAATCTTCGGGATTGTTTACAAAATCCACATTGTCAACATCAATAATCACTAATTTTCCTTTATTGTAGGTTTGAATCCAAGCTTCGTATCTTTCGTTCAAACGACTTAAATAGTCAATCGAAATGGAATTTTCGTAGTCTCTACCTCTTTTGTGAATTTGGCTCACTAAATTTGGAATTGAACTTCTTAAATAAATCAATAAATCTGGCGATCCCACTAAACTTTCCATCAATTCGAAAAGCGAAGTATAGTTGTTGTAATCTCTATTCGACATTAATCCCATTGCATGAAGATTGGGTGCGAAAATATGCGCATCTTCATAAATGGTTCGATCTTGAATAATGTTTTTACCACTTTTACGAATTTGCAATACTTGACGAAAACGACTGTTTAAGAAATAAATTTGAAGATTAAAACTCCAGCGTTCCATTTGATGATAAAAATCATCCAAATACGGATTATCCACAACATCTTCAAAGTGTGGTTCCCATTTAAAATGTTTGGCTAATAATCGCGTTAATGTAGTTTTTCCGGCTCCAATATTTCCTGCTACTGCTATGTGCATTATGGTAAAATTATTTTATAATTAGTAATTTCATTTTGGGTAAAAATAGACAAAATTCCATCTCTAAAGAAAAATTTTGAAATGATTTTTTCATCAATTGCTATTTTACTACTACTCTTCGATTTTGCTTCATAGTAATATAATTCTTCATCAGATTCATAGATGTAATTACCGTTTTTGGTTAACTGAATAGCATCGAATTTTTTTAAAAGACCTAATTTTTCGATAGTCCCATAGATAGAAATACGATATAGATTCAAATTTTTATCGATCCAATAAAAATGCGTGTAATCCGACTCGTAATATGTTACAGGATTTTCAAGCATAGTAGAAATCCATTTTACAGTCTCAGTATTTACATTATATAATCCAATTTTTGAGGAAATGCTATCAAAAATCCAAATTTGATTTTGTGAAGATAATGCCACCGCTTCTAAAGTAACAGGAGTTGATTTTAAATTGAAGTCTATCTTTTTGATTTCGTTCAACTGATTATCCAAAAGCACAACTGTGTTGAAATTTTTATAAAAAACTACAATTTGCAACGGATTTTGGAAGTCAACTTTTGTGATTTTTCCTAAACTTAAATTGGTATATTGAAATAATTTGGAGCTTTTTTTAAGTAAAACATTATTTTTTATACTATAGCTATTTTGTTGATTATCAAATCCTAAAAAGGTATCACATTCGCATTCTATGGTTTCAATCTTTTTTACAGAAAGCACTTCCTGACTCTCCATAGAAAGACAGTTGAGGTTTAAAATGAGTATAAATAGAATTTTTTTTAGTGACACTTCTTAAACTATTTCTTGAAATTAGGGTCTAATATACTACTTTAACATAAAAATAGCATTTAAAATATGTAACAAAATACATTTTTTAGAGTCTATTACATAGCTAAAACATCTGATAACAATGAAAAAAATTATTATTGCTTCGATTTTTATGATTTCTGGGTTTTTAAATGCTCAGAATTTTCAAGGCATGGCCGTTTATGAATCTAAAACAAGTACCGCAGATTTTATGAAAGGTATGAGTGGAAACAGAGACATGACGCCTGAAATGCATAAACAAATAGAAGAGCGTATGAAAAAAATGTTTGAAAGAACATTTGTTTTAAACTTCGATAAATCAGCTTCAATTTACAAAGAAGAAGAAAAACTAGATGCACCAGGACAACAAGGTGGAGGAAGAATGATGATGTCTATGATGGGCGGAGGTGGAACGCATTATAAAAATGCAAAAGACAAGCAGTACATTGTGGATAAAGAGTTTTTTGGGAAAGAGTTTTTAATTAAAGATTCATTGCCAAAATACAATTGGAAATTAGAAGGTGAGTCAAAACAAATTGGTAATTACACTTGTTTTAAAGCTACTGCAGTAGTTAAAGTAAGTGAATCAGATTTTAGAAATTTCAGATTTAGAAATAATAATAATGCAGCTAAAGAAGGTGAGAAAAAAGCTGAAACAGTGAAAGATACGACTAAAGCAAAAAAAACCAATTTTACAGATGATTGGGAAATGCCTAAAGAAAATGTAATTACAGCTTGGTATTGTCCTGAAATTCCGGTAAATCAAGGTCCAGAAAATTATTGGGGTTTACCAGGTTTAATTTTAGAGGTTAACGATGGTAAAACAGTTATTTTATGTTCTAAATTAGTTTTAAATTCTAAAGATAAAGTAGAAATTAAGCCTGTTTCTAAAGGGAAAGTGGTTACTCAAAAAGAGTTTGACGAAACCGTAAAAAAGAAAATGGAAGAAATGCGAGAAATGAATTCAGGTCCAGGAAGTGGAAATCGTATGCAATTTAGAATGGGTAGATAATTTTAGTACAACGATGAAAAAAATAATATTATTTTTTATAATGGCACTTACTACAAGTGCCTTTTCTCAAAACATACGTTTCGAAGGGACAGTTAAAGATACAACTGGAGTTGGTTTAGAAATGGCAAATATCATGGCAATTAATCAACAAACAAAAGCCATGGATGCATACGCTATTACTAATGAGGCAGGAAAATATATTTTAAGCTTAAAATCAAATACAACTTATACAATTAAGGTGAGTTACATTGGTTTTCAAACGTTTGAAAAATCTGTTACAACAGGAACTACAACAATGAATTATCCTGTAGTTTTAAAAGAAGGAACTCAATTAAAAGAAGTTGAAGTGGTTCATGTGATGCCCGTTACAGTTTCTGGTGATACAATTATTTACAATTCCGATTCTTTTACCAATGGTACAGAGCGAAAGTTAGAAGATGTTTTGAAAAAACTTCCTGGAGTAGAAGTTAATAAAGACGGTGAGATTGAAGTAGAGGGCAAAAAAGTTCAAAAAGTAATGGTCGAAGGGAAAGATTTCTTCGATGGTGATACTAAATTAGCTACTAAAAATATACCAGCGGATGCTTTAGATAAAATTCAAGTTCTTAGAAATTATAATGAAGTTTCTAATTTAAAAGGATTAGAAAATAATGAGGAAAGTATTGCGTTAAACATCAAACTGAAAGAAGGCAAAAAGAATTTTTGGTTTGGAGATATGACCGCCGGTATTGGTGTTGGAATGGAAGATACACGTTATATAGTGAATCCCAAATTGTTTTATTACAATCCAAAATATAGTTTGAATGTAATTACTAATATGAATAATATTGGCGAGTTGCCATTAACAGCTCAAGATTATTTCAAATTTACTGGTGGTTTCAAAAATATGATGCGTAAAGGAGGTTCTTCTTTTAATGTAGTTTCCAATGATTTAGGAATTATGGGGCTTCGTAACAATCAAGCAGCAAATATAGAATCAACTTTTGGTGCGGCTAACTTTAGTTTTAATCCTTCAAAAGCTTGGACTTTAAGTGGTTTTGGTATTCTATTAGGGAATAAAACGGAAATTGAAAACAAAACCGTTTCTAATCGTGTAGATAATTTACCAGATGGTTCTTCTCAAACTATAACAGAAACGCGAGAAGATTTTACAAGACAAAAAAGTAATCAAGTTTTGTTAAAGTTGAGTTCAAGTTATGTGCCATCAGAAAAATTACATTTTGATTATGATGCTTTGATTAAGATTTCTGATCAAAAAGAAAATACAAGTGTTTTTTCAAGTTTACTTTCTGATATTTACACCGCTAAAAAACAAAATCCATTTTCGGTAAACCAAAATCTTAACTATTATTATACTTTAAATGATAAACATGTTTTTGGTTTTGAAATGCAACATTTGTATCAAAATGAAGATCCATTTTACAATGCAAATTTAGAAACGTTGCCTTTTGCGCCTTTATTAACTGGCTATATTAATGAAGGTCCAGGGGTTAGAGATGATGTTACTCAAAAACGTTTTGTTCAAACAAATAAAGTAGATACCAAGTTTGATTATTATTATATGTTAACTCCAAAAAGTAATATTAATTTGACTTTAGGAAATACTTATTCGTACCAAAATTTTGATTCTTCTATTTTCCAGGTTTTAAACAATGGTACTCTAAATAATCTAACAGATCCAACTACAGTTAATAATGTAAATTATGCATTTAATGATGTATTTTTAGGAGTTCATTATAAATTCATGAAAGGTAAGTTTACGTTTAATCCAGGATTTAGTGTACACCAATTTAATACAAATGACCAACAATTGGGTTCATCAAATAAACAATCTTTTAATAGAATTTTGCCTGATGTTTATGCGCTTTGGCAAATTAAAAAATCGGAAACATTAACATATAATTATTCATTTACAAATAACTTCACAGATATTAATAAGTTAGCGCAAGGATATGTGTTTTCAAATTATAACAGTTTATTTAGCGGGAATAGATTCTTAGAAAACTCAACTTCTCAAGTTCACTCTTTGCGTTATTTTAAATATAACATGTTCAATTTTGAGAATATTTTTGCTAATCTTACTTATACAAAACAAGTTGAGGCAATAAAAAACAGAGCATTATTAGTAGGCGTGAATCAAATATCTTCATCGGTTAATATTAATTCAAATTTTCCAGATGAAACATTATCTGCAAGCGGAAACTACGGTCGCTCATTTGCAAGGTATTATAAAGCCAATGTA
Source organism: Flavobacterium sp. (assembly GCF_036782315.1). Taxonomy (GTDB): domain Bacteria; phylum Bacteroidota; class Bacteroidia; order Flavobacteriales; family Flavobacteriaceae; genus Flavobacterium. Next base: position 50,666 of record NZ_DAIPZK010000003.1, on the reverse strand, counting down.
AGAGCGTCTTTTAACTGGTCAAAATTTAACAACATACGTGTGTATCCTGATGCGGATTCAGATCCTAATAATAATCCATCAGCTATTCAAAGTGTTGAATCTTATTCACAAAATTACAATGTTAGTTTTTCAACTAATTACAAGAAGTTGCCAAATTTAACGCTAGGATATAATTTTACAATTAATGATAACTTCTCTGACATTATTTATATTGATAGTCCTACACTTACATTAGAATATTATTTCTTGGATGCTTTTTCTTTTGTTTCAGAATACTCTTATTTTCATAATAGAAATAAAGCTAAAACAATTGATAGCGAATATGATTTCTTAACAGCGAGTTTGATGTATCAAAAGAAAAATAGTAAATGGGAATGGAAACTTTCAGGAACAAACCTGTTAGATACAAAGTCTTTAGATACTAATAGTTTTAGTCAATTAGGAGGGACAAGTAGTTTTTCAAGTTATAGAGTCCAACCAAGATTTGTGATTTTAAGTTTAAAATATACTTTGTAAACAAAAAAGCCTGACAATTATGTCAGGCTTTTTTTTGAATAATTCCTTATAATTTAAAAACAGTTTTTACTTTGTCTACGAAATCTAATTTTTCCCATGTAAATAATTCAACAGTTACTGTTTTAGATTCACCACCTGGAGCAGTAAACGTTTTTGTTACAGTTTCTGGAGTTCTTCCCATGTGTCCGTAAGCAGCAGTTTCGCTGTAGATTGGATTTCTTAATTTCAAACGTTGTTCGATGAAGTATGGACGCATATCAAAAATGCTTTCTACTACTTTACTAATTTCTCCATCAGTTAAGTTTACTTTCGATGTTCCGTAAGTGTTTACATTGATTGATGTTGGTTCAGCAACTCCGATAGCGTAAGAAACTTGAACTAAAATTTCATCAGCAACTCCAGCAGCTACTAAATTTTTAGCAATATGACGTGTTGCATAAGCAGCAGAACGGTCTACTTTAGATGGATCTTTTCCTGAGAATGCACCCCCACCGTGAGCTCCTTTTCCTCCATAAGTATCAACGATGATTTTTCTTCCAGTTAAACCAGTATCTCCATGAGGTCCTCCAATTACAAATTTTCCTGTTGGGTTAATATGGTATTTAATGGCATCATTGAATAAGTGAGCATATTGAGGATTTTTAGCAATCACTCTTGGAATCAAAATTTCGATAATATCTTTTTTGATTTTCGCTAACATTGTTGGTTCGTCAGCAAAATCATCATGTTGTGTTGAAACTACAATAGCATCAATTCTAACAGGTTTGTTATCGTCAGAATATTCTAAAGTAACCTGAGATTTAGCATCCGGACGTAAGTAAGTAATTTCTTTGTTTTCTCTTCTTAAATCCGCTAATTCTTGAAGAATTTGGTGAGATAATTTCAAAGCTAACGGCATGAACTCAGCAGTTTCGTTTGTGGCATAACCAAACATCATTCCTTGGTCACCAGCACCTTGCTCTTCTTTACTAGCTCTGTCAACACCTTGGTTAATATCGGCTGACTGTTCGTGAATTGCTGATAAAACACCACAAGAATTCGCTTCAAACATATATTCGCTTTTTGTATAACCAATTTTCTTGATTACATCTCTTGCGATAGTTTGTACATCTAAATACGTATTTGATTTTACTTCTCCAGCTAAAATTACTTGACCAGTAGTAACTAACGTTTCACAAGCTACTTTTGACTCAGGGTCAAATGCTAAAAAGTTATCAATTAATGCGTCTGAAATTTGATCCGCAACTTTGTCAGGATGTCCTTCACTCACTGATTCTGACGTAAATAAATAAGCCATAATAAAATATTTTTAAATTTTAGCGAGGAAAAATAATTGCAGATGCTGCCTAAAGGAGTAGTAATTACTGCTTTAGCATTTTTTAATGAGGTTGCAATCAGTTCAAATTTTTCCTCTTAGTTTTCTGATGCAAATTTATAAAATGTATTTTGAATTATAATAAATATTTTTCTTTTTCTTAAAATTAACTATTTGTCGATTATACATGCTCTATAACGATGATAATTAAAATATAAAGTTACACTATGTAGCTTTGTATCGTAACATTAAAATTATTATTATGAAGAAAACATTACTTTATTTTTTATTGATTCCAGTTTTTGGATTTTCGCAAAACCTTTTCAATTATGGTTTTAATGGTGATACTGCCGCTTTAACAGCAGCAGGTTGGGTTAGAACAAATCAGAGCGGTCAAGCGTCAACAACGTTGTGGACAGTTGCGTCTTATACTCAAGTTACAGTTAGTTCTACTGTGAATCCTACCCCTTTTCAGAATCAAGTTTATAACATTGGCGAAGTTTGTCCAATTCCAAATGGTCAAGATGGTACTCCTAATACATTTGCATTAGTAAATTTTTCTAGCACTACAAATACTTCAACTAATGGTGCGACTATCAGCAATTGGTTAATAACGCCAGAGATAACAGTACAAAATGGTGATATTGTTTCTTTTTATACTAGAAAAGGGACAAGTGGAACGACAGATTATCCAGATCGTTTAGAATTGAGAATGAGTCCAAATAACTCACCTGCGTTGCCTAACAATGCAAATAGTGTTGGCGGATTTACTACACTGGGAGTGTCCGTTAATCCAAATTTATTAGGAGGATTTGTATATCCAAAAGTTTGGACACAATATTCTTATGTGGTTGACGGGCTTTCAGGTCCAACAGCTGTTAAGTTTGCTTTTAGATATTTCGTTACTAATGGTGGGTCAAATGCAACAAATTCTGATATTATAGGAATTGATACATTTTCAGTTGATAGACCGCTAAGTTCTGATACATTTTTCAAAAATAACTTTTCAATTTATCCTAATCCGGTTAATAATGTGTTAAATATTTCTTTGAAAAATGAAATGACAATCAATAGTTTGTCAATTACTGATTTAAATGGAAGAGTGGTTGTGTCAATAAATTCTTCAAGCACTTCAATTGATGTATCAAATTTATCTTCAGGAGTTTATTTTGTTTCAATAGAAACAAATGAAGGAAAAGGGACTTCTAAGTTTGTGAAAAATTAATTTTTATTTCAAATAATAGATTTTTAAAAGAGGCTTTTGCCTCTTTTTTCTTTTTATAGATTTTATTTTTATTGCTATGCATATGTTTAGATTAAAAATCTATTTTTTATAAAATAAATAAAAAAATTTAGAAAAATAATCTATTTATTTTTTTATTATAGAAAATAAATCTAATTTTGCCCTGTCAAACTAAAAGAAATAGAAAATGAACTTTACAATGTGCAATATGTGTATGATGATGTGGAACAATCCGCAGAGGAAGACTATTGTATAATTTTGAAAGTAAATTAATTCAATATAACCTCTGTCGAAAGCAGAGGTTTTTTTATTCCTAAAACACAACAATATGAAAATAGCCATTTACAATCCAAGACGATGTTGTCGAATGTGTATCTGAAAAGCAAACTTCGAACAAAAAAATCTTAATACTTAATACAAATATCTTAATACTTAAAATAGCATGAGCACAAATAAATTTTCAACAAACGCTTTACACGCAGGACACGATACAACTAAAAACGCAGGAACAAGAGCTGTTCCGATTTACCAAACCACATCATATGTTTTCAATAACTCAGATCACGCTGCTAATCTTTTTGGTTTGGCCGAAGCTGGTTTTATTTATACAAGATTAAACAACCCAACAAATGATATTCTAGAACAACGATTAGCCAAATTAGAAGGCGGAATTGGAGCTGTCGTAACCGCTTCAGGAACAGCAGCTATCTCTACAGCTTTGTTAACGTTGCTAAAAGCTGGCGACCATATCGTGGCTTCTAACAGTTTATATGGTGGAACTTATAATTTATTAAATGTGACTTTGCCAAGATTAGGCATCACCACAACATTTGTAGATCCATCAAATCCTGAAAATTTCTTAAACGCTGCTCAAGAAAATACACGTGTTTTCTTCGCGGAAAGTTTAGGAAATCCAAAATTAGACGTACTCGATTTAAAAGCTATTTCAAAAGCCGCACAAACCTACAAAGTGCCTTTTATTGTAGATAATACAGTGGCAACCCCTTTTTTACTTAACCCAATCGAACACGGAGCTAACATCGTAATTCATTCGTTAACCAAATACATCGGTGGAAACGGAACTTCGCTTGGAGGTGTCATCATCGATGCAGGAAATTTTGATTGGAGTAACGGAAAATTCCCAGAATTCACAGAACCTTCAGCAGGTTATCACGGATTAAAATATTATGAAGTTTTAGGCGCTGCATCATTCATCGCAAAAGTTAGAATCGAAGGTTTACGTGATTTAGGCGCTGCTTTAAGTCCGTTCAATGCATTTCAAATTATTCAAGGTTTAGAAACATTGGCTATTCGAATCAAAAAGCACAGTGAAAACGCTTTGGAATTAGCCAAATGGTTGCAAAAACGTCCAGAAGTAGCTTGGGTAAATTATCCTGGATTGATTTCTTCAAAATATTATGAATTAGCACAACAATATTTGCCAGAAGGACAAAGCGGTATTGTAACTTTTGGATTAAAAGGGGGTTACGAAGCTGCTAAAAAAGTAGCCGATGAAACCCAATTCTTCTCTTTATTGGCGAACATTGGTGATACAAAATCATTGATTATTCATCCAGCAAGTACAACGCACCAACAATTGTCAGAAGAACAACAAATCACAACCGGAGTAACGAAAGATTTAATTCGTTTATCTGTTGGATTAGAAGATATTGAAGACTTGAAAGCCGATTTACAAAGTGTTTTCGAAAAATTGCCAGTTCAAAATTTAGTTTAGGTTTTTGTTTGTTTGAAGGCTGCCGATAGACCTACCTAAAGGCAGTCTTTTTTAAAAAGAAAGATGAGTACAATTCAAAATATAGTGTTTCAAAATGTTCCGTTGCAAAATGGAGTAGTGCAATCCAAAGTGGTTTTGTCCTATCAATTGTTTGGGCAACCTGTTGGTTCAGCTCCTTTGGTAGTGGTGAATCATGCTTTGACCGGAAATTCGCAAGTTATTGGAGAAAACGGTTGGTGGCAATCGTTAATTGGTGAGGATAAAATTATTGACACCAAAAAATATGCGGTTTTAGCTTTCAATATTCCCGGGAACGGTTATCAAGATAAAGAAAATTTGATTGAAAATTACCAAGATTTCACAACCTCTGACATTGCGAATTTATTCTGGAAAGGAATCGATTCGTTTAAAGTAAATCAAGTTTTTGCTGTTATTGGTGGAAGTTTAGGCGGAGCAATTGCTTGGGAAATGGCAGCGATTCGACCAAAAGCGATTGCGAATTTAATTCCGGTTGCAACAAATTGGAAAGCTTCTGATTGGTTGATTGGAAATGTGTTGATTCAAGATTTGATTCTGAATAATTCCAAAGATCCAATTCACGATGCAAGAATTCACGCCATGTTATTATACCGAACACCTGAATCACTACAAGAAAAATTTCACGCCAAATTACAAAATTCGGAAGGATTGTTTCAAGTGGAAAGTTGGTTGTTACATCACGGTGAAAAATTGCAAAATCGATTCCAACTTTCGGCATACAAGCTCATGAATCATTTATTGAGAACAACAGATATTTTTAAAAACAAAAATCGAATAGAGATCATAAAAAGCATTAATTCTAACATTCATTTAATAAGTGTGGATACTGATTACTTTTTTACGGCAAACGAAATCAAAACAGCTTTTCAAGAAGTTAAAAACTACAAAAACAATGCATTTTATCACGAAATCAAATCCATTCACGGGCACGATGCTTTCTTGATAGAATTTGAACAACTAAACAACATACTAAAACCTATATTTAATTAAAACACGATGAAAATATTAAAATTTGGAGGAAAATCATTAGCAAACGGAGAAGGATTGCAAAAAGTAATTCAAACAATTGCTCAAAAATATTTCAATAACGAACCTATTGCAGTCGTAGTTTCGGCGAGAGGAAATGCAACGGACGAATTGGTAATTCTATTAAAAAAAGCACAAGCCAACATCAATTTTCAAGCGGATTTTGAGCAATTTAAAAAATACCAATTGGAAGGCTTGAAAGAAAATATCTTCGAAGAAGAATTTTCTGTTTTACAAAAATTGTTAGAAGGCGTTTCACTTTTAGGAGATTACAGCGAGAAAATCAAAGATCAAGTCATTGCGTATGGCGAAATTTTATCCGCAAAATATGTTGCTTATGTTCTTAACGAAAACAGTATCAAAGCACAATTCACCGATTCACGTCAACTAATAAAAACTGATACTAATTTTGGAAATGCGCAACCAATAGACGCGGTTTCAAAGCGAAATGTCTTGGATTATTTCGAAAAAAACACAGATAAAGTCAATATTGTAACGGGTTTTATTGGTTCAACGTTACACAACGAGACAACAACTTTAGGAAGAAATGGAAGTAATTACACAGCTTCCTTATTAGCGAATTATCTAAACGCTGAAGAATTTCAAAATTACACACACGTTGACGGAATTTTTACCGCAAACCCTGATTTAGTTGCTGATGCGAAAAAAATTGAGCGATTATCTTTTAACGAAGCGAATGAGTTAGCGAATTTTGGAGCTCAAATTTTACATGCCAAAACCATTATTCCATTGGTGGAAAAAAATATTCCATTACGTATTTTAAACACGTTCAATCCTGAAAATGACGGAACGTTAATTACTTCGGAACAAACCAATGAAGGTATCAAATCGCTTTCGGTTTTAACCAATGTTTCGCTGATTAATTTAGAAGGAAGAGGTTTGTTAGGAAAAACAGGGGTTGATGCAAGAATTTTCCGTGTCATGGCTGAAAATGATATTAGTGTAAGCATTATTTCGCAAGGTTCTTCAGAGAGAGGAATTGGTTTGGTTGTGAGTTCTGATAAGGCTTCCAAAGCTTTAGTGGGTTTGGAAAAAGAATTTGAAACTGATTTTTACACGAAAGATGTAAATAAAATTTCGGTAAACGATAACATTGCTGTGATTTCGATTATTGGGCAAGATTTAACGAATTTTCATAAACCTTACACGGCTTTAATTCGAAATAAAATTACGCCAATTTTGTTGAATAATACGGTTACGGGAAGAAATATCAGTTTGGTAATTAGTGAAGATGAATTCAAACGTGCTTTAAATGTAATTCACGGCGAAATTTTTGGAGTAGCTAAAAAAATCAACATTGCCATTTTCGGACACGGAACGGTTGGAGGAACTCTGATTTCCCAAATTTTAGAATCGGCAAAAAACATCGAAAAACGAAAAGGAGTTAAGTTGAATGTATTTGCGATTGCGAATTCAAAGAAAGTTTTGTTGAATAAATTTGGAATTAGCGAAAATTGGAAAGCTACTTTAGAAGATAAAGGGCAAGATTATAAAGTTGAGGATATTATCGCTTATGCGAAAGAACATCATTTGGAAAATTTAATCGCCATTGACAACACAGCAAGTTCAACTTTCATTGAAAATTATATTTCATTAGCTGAAAATAGTTTCGATTTAATTTCGTCAAACAAAGTAGCAAATACAGTAAGTTATGATTTCTATAAAAAACTACGAAAAGTATTGAAAGACAATCAAAAAGAATATCTGTACGAAACCAATGTTGGTGCAGGATTACCTTTAATTGATACAATAAAATTATTGCATTTGTCAGGTGAAAATATCACCAAAATAAAAGGTGTTTTCTCCGGTACATTGAGTTATTTGTTCAATAATTTTTCAATTGAAAACAAAAAAATTAGTGAAGTTTTACAAGAAGCTATCGATAAAGGTTTTACAGAACCTGATCCAAGAGAAGATTTAAATGGAAACGATGTGGGTCGAAAATTATTAATCTTAGCCCGTGAATTAGATTTACAAAACGAATTCGAAGAAATCCAAATTCAAAACTTAATTCCAGAAGCTTTACGAGAAGGAAGTGCAACTGATTTTCTAAAACGTTTATCAGAATTAGACGGAATTTACCAAAACATCAAAGACGCTCAAGGTCCAAATGAAGTGTTGCGTTACATCGGCGAATTATCAGGCGATTTACAACAAGACAAAGGAAAATTAGAAGTAAAATTAATTTCCGTTCCAGCCAATTCTGCTTTAGGTTCCTTAAAAGGTTCTGATTCTATTTTTGAAATTTATACCGAATCATATGGCGAACAACCTATCGTAATTCAAGGTGCTGGAGCAGGAGCATCTGTAACCGCAAGAGGCGTTTTTGGTGACATTTTACGCTTGTCCGAGAAAAAATTATAACCACCCAAACTCAAAACCTGCAAGAGGTAAAAGTCTTGTGGGTTTTACACTTTAACGATTAAACAATTCAACAAACAAAACCATGAGTAACCAAAATTTAGGATTAGAAACCCAAGCCATCAGAATGCAATTAGAACGAACTCAATATTTAGAACATTCCGTTCCCTTATATCTAACTTCGAGTTTTATTTTTGAAGATACAGAAGACATGCGTGCTTCATTTGCTGAAGAGAAAGAACGCAATATTTACAGTCGATTTTCCAATCCCAACACATCCGAATTTGTAGAAAAAATTTGTTTAATGGAAGGGGCAGAAGACGGTTATGCTTTCGCAACAGGAATGGCAGCGGTATATTCTACTTTTGCTGCTTTATTGAATTCAGGAGATCATATCGTTTCAGCAAGTAGTGTTTTTGGTTCCACGCATACGTTGTTTACTAAATATTTTCCAAAATGGAATATTACAACAAGTTATTTCGATGTCAATAAACCAGAAACAATTGAAAATTTTATCCAACCGAATACGAAAATTCTTTATGCCGAATCACCAACAAATCCAGCGGTTGATATTTTAGATTTGGAATTATTGGGAAAAATAGCCCAAAATCATAATTTGATTTTAATCATTGATAATTGTTTTGCAACGCCATACATTCAAAATCCAATTCAATTTGGTGCCGATTTAGTGATTCATTCTGCAACCAAATTAATCGATGGTCAAGGTCGTGTTTTAGGTGGAGTAACCGTTGGGCGAGCGGATTTAATTAGAGAAATTTATTTGTTTTCTCGCAATACTGGACCTGCTTTGTCACCTTTCAATGCTTGGGTATTGTCCAAAAGTTTAGAAACCTTGCCAGTTCGTATCGAAAAACATTGCGAAAATGCAGTAAAAGTGGCTGAATTTTTAGAAAATCATCCCAATGTGGCTTCAGTGAAATATCCATTTTTGAAATCGCATCCGCAATATGAAGTCGCTAAAAAGCAAATGAAGTTGGGCGGAAATATTGTAGCTTTCGAAATTAAAGGCGGAATTGAATCTGGAAGAAAGTTTTTAGATAAAATCAAACTATGTTCGTTGTCTGCGAATTTAGGTGACACACGTTCGATTGTAACACATCCAGCTTCAACAACGCATAGTAAATTGACAGAAGAAGAACGTTTAGCGGTTAGTATTACGGATGGTTTGGTTCGCGTTTCTGTTGGTTTGGAAACCGTTCAAGACGTAATTAACGACTTAAAACAAGCGTTAGAATAAAAGTTTTTAAATTAGTTTGTAGATTTATATTCATTATTAAAATGAAAATTTAGAATAAAAATCTATAAAAAATCTTTATTTAATGAAATTTTAGAAAATATTTCATTATTTCGATTTTGTCACTACATTTGCAGTGTTCATAATTATAGTGTTTGTTATCACGAAAGCTGGAGGGAATAGACCCTGCGAAAGCTTAGCAACCCTACACTTGTAGAAGGTGCTACATTCTATTCCGATATTTATCGGAAAAAGATAACCTTAGGAAATTCTTTCCAATTTCTTGATAACATATTAATAATATAAACTTTGTGAAACTCTGTGAAAACTTAGTTTAACTCTGTGTAACAAAAAAATATGTCAAAAATTCAAGAAGAAATCAAAAAACGAATTCTCGTGCTCGATGGAGCTATGGGAACAATGTTGCAACGTTGTAAATTCGAAGAAGAAGATTTTAGAGGCGAACGCTTCAAAGATTTTCCGCATCCTTTAAAAGGAAACAACGATTTGCTTTCCATTACCCAACCCGAAGCTGTAAAGTCCGTACATCGCGCTTATTTTGAAGCCGGTGCTGATATTGTGGAAACCAATACTTTTTCAGGAACAACCATTGGAATGGCGGATTATCACATGGAAGATTTAGTTTACGAATTGAATTTTCAATCCGCAAAAATCGCTCGTGAAGTTGCTGATGAATTTAACGATAAACCAAGATTTGTAGCAGGTTCCATTGGTCCAACAAACCGAACAGCATCAATGTCGCCCGATGTAAACGACCCTGGATTTCGAGCTGTGAATTTCGACGACCTAAAAATTGCCTACAAACAACAAGTCGAAGCATTAATTGATGGCGGTTGCGATTTACTTTTGGTAGAAACAATTTTCGATACCTTAAATGCAAAAGCCGCTTTGTTTGCGATTGAGGAAGTGAAAGAGGAGCGCAATATCGATATTCCAGTAATGGTTTCAGGAACAATTACCGATGCTTCTGGAAGAACATTGTCGGGTCAAACAGTTGAAGCTTTTTTGATTTCGATTTCGCATATCCCTTTATTGAGTGTTGGGTTTAATTGCGCTTTAGGAGCAGATCAATTAAAGCCGTATTTGAAACGATTAGGAAATAACACCTCGTTAAATATTTCGGCACATCCCAATGCAGGTTTGCCCAATGCCTTCGGACAATACGATCAATCGCCAGAGGAAATGCAACAATTAATCCGTGAGTATTTACAAGAAAATTTAGTAAATATAATCGGGGGTTGTTGTGGAACAACGCCAGAACACATCAAATTAATAGCTGAGGTAGCAAAAGAATTCAAGCCTAGAACACAACAATTGAAATCCGTTTAATCGGTTAAATCCGTAGCAAAAATAAAACAATGAAAAATAATACCATAAAAATACAGTTCGAAACATTTTTACAGTCGCAACGATGTTGGGTTTGCCAATACGTTAGCAACAGTAAATCTTTTTGGAAAGATGTTGCGAAACATTATAAAAGAATAAGTAATGAGTTATAATTCCGATAAATATTTAAAATTATCAGGTTTAGAACCTTTGATTGTAACTCCAGAAACCAATTTTGTAAACGTTGGAGAACGAACAAACGTAACTGGTTCTAGAAAATTTCTTCGTTTAATCAAAGAAGAAAAATACGATGAAGCCTTAGATATCGCACGTGCTCAAGTAGAAGGTGGTGCGCAAATCATCGATGTCAACATGGATGAAGGAATGTTAGATGGCGTTTATGCCATGACTAAATTCCTAAATCTAATCGCAGCCGAGCCTGATATTGCGAGAGTTCCTGTTATGATTGACAGTTCTAAATGGGAAATTATTGAAGCAGGTCTAAAGGTGATTCAAGGAAAAGGTGTGGTAAATTCAATTTCTCTAAAAGAAGGAGAAGTAACTTTTATTCATCATGCCAAATTAATCAAACGATACGGAGCCGCAGTAATCGTAATGGCTTTTGACGAAAATGGTCAAGCTGATACGTATGAAAGACGTATTGAAATCTGCAAAAGAAGTTACGATATTTTGGTTAACCAAGTGGGTTTTCCAGCTGAAGATATCATTTTCGACCCTAATATTTTTCCTGTGGCAACCGGAATGGAAGAGCATAAATTAAATGCTTTAGATTTCTTCCAAGCGACAAAATGGATTCGTGAAAATCTTCCGTATGCTCATGTTTCGGGTGGCGTGAGTAATGTGTCTTTTTCTTTTCGTGGCAACGATAAAGTGCGTGAAGCTATGCATTCGGCATTCTTGTATCATGCGATTCAAAACGGGATGACGATGGGAATTGTAAATCCAGAAATGTTGGAGATTTATGATGAAATCGATAAAAATCTTTTAGAACATGTTGAAGATGTTTTATTAAACAGAAGAGAGGATGCCACAGAACGTTTATTAGATTTAGCCGAAAGTTTCAAAACTGAGGTAAAATCAAATGAAAAAGTTATTGCTGAATGGCGAAATGGCTCAGTTCAAGAAAGATTAACACATTCTTTAGTAAAAGGGATTGATGAATTTATCGAAATTGATGTGGAGGAAGCACGTCAGTTAGTTGAAAAACCTATTGAAGTCATCGAAAATCACCTTATGAACGGAATGAATGTGGTGGGTGATTTATTCGGAAGTGGAAAAATGTTCTTACCTCAAGTAGTGAAATCCGCTCGTGTGATGAAAAAAGCAGTGGCTTATTTACTTCCTTATGTTAGCCCCCCAACCCCCGAAGGGGGAGCTGAAAAGCAATCGTGGAATACGGCTAGCCCAATACTGTATAAATCTCTAAAAGAGAAAGCAAAAGAAATGAGAAACAAGCCAACTGAGGCAGAAAAATTACTTTGGAATGTTTTATCGAATAAAGGGATTGATGGTTATAAATTTAGAAGACAACATATTATTGGTGAATATATTGTAGACTTTGTTTGTTTGGAAAAAAAATTGGTTATTGAAGTTGATGGTTCCATTCATAATTTGAAAGAACAAATAGAACATGATAAACAGAGAACCGAATGGCTTGAATCTAAAGGATTTAAAATAGTAAGATTTAAAAATCAGGAGGTTTTAAATAATTTATTTGAAACTATTGAAAATATCAAAAAGGAATTATCCGTGAAGTTTGTAGCTCCCCCTTCGGGGGCGGGGGGGGCTGGTAAGATTCTGATGGCAACTGTAAAAGGTGATGTTCATGATATTGGAAAAAATATTGTTTCGGTAGTTTTAGCTTGTAATAATTTCGAAATCATCGATTTAGGTGTGATGGTTCCGCCAGAAAAAATCATTGAAACTGCTGTTAAAGAAAATGTAGATATTATCGGCTTGAGCGGTTTGATTACGCCTTCGTTGGACGAAATGGTGTATTTGGCTAAAGAAATGGATAAACTGAATATCAAAATTCCAGTAATGATTGGTGGTGCGACAACTTCTCGTGCACACACAGCGGTAAAAATTGCACCAGAATATAAGGAAACCGTGGTTCATGTAAACGATGCTTCTCGCGCGGTAACGGTTGCAACCAATTTATTACAACCCGATACCAAAGTTACCTATGCAAAATCACTTCGTGAAGAATATGATAAATTAAGAGAAGGGTACTTGAACAGAAGTCGAGAGAAAAATTTCTTATCGATTGAAGAAGCGCGTAAAAATAAATTCAAAATCGACTGGCATAATTACGAACCTGTAAAACCAAATTTCATTGGAACAAAAACTATTGAAGTTGAACTTTCCGAACTAGTAGATTTTATCGATTGGACACCATTTTTTCAATCTTGGGAATTGTATGGAAAATTTCCAGCGATTCTAACCGATGAAATTGTAGGCGAACAAGCGACTCATTTATTTGAAGATGCTCAAAAAATGCTTTCTCAAATTGTTTCTGAAAAATGGTTCACTGCAAAAGGGATTTTAGGAATTTTTCCAGCTAGTACAATCAATCACGATGATGTAGAGCTTGTCACTTCGAGTGGAGTCGAGAAGTTTTTAACATTGCGCCAACAATCTCAAAAAACTGCTGGAGCTCCAAATATCGCATTAGCTGATTTTATTGCACCGAAAGAAATTGGAAAACAAGATTATATTGGATGTTTCTGCGTCACAACTGGTTTTGGAGTAGATGAAAAAGCCTCGGAATTCGAAAAGCAATTAGATGATTACAATTCGATTTTAGTTAAAGCTTTGGGGGACAGATTAGCAGAAGCTTTCGCAGAATATTTGCATTTAAAAGTTAGAAAAGAAATTTGGGGTTATGCTTCTGATGAGATTTTAACAAATGAAGAATTAATCAAGGAACAATATAAAGGAATTCGTCCTGCACCAGGTTATCCTGCTTGTCCTGACCATTTAGAAAAACCAACGATTTGGAAATTATTAAATGTGGAGCAAGAAATAGGAGTAAAGTTAACCGAAAGCATGGCAATGTGGCCAGCAGCTTCGGTTTCAGGTTATTATTTTGCGAATCCAGAAAGTAAATATTTTGGTTTAGGAAAAATTAAAAAAGACCAATTAGAAGATTACGCCAAAAGAAGAAATATTAGTGTAGAATTAGCCGAAAAATGGCTGTCACCAAACTTAGCAGATTAAATATTTGTTTCAAGTTTCAAGTTTCATGTTGCGTAACTAACCTGAAACCTGAAACTTGAAACCTGAAACTAAAAAACATGAAAGTAACTGAACATATACAAAACGCCAACGGAAAACCATTGTTCTCCTTCGAAATTTTACCGCCGTTAAAAGGACAAAACATTCAATCAATTTTTGATAGTATTGATCCATTGATGGAATTCAATCCGCCGTTTATTGATGTAACCTATCACCGTGAGGAATATGAATTTAAAGAACTAGCAAACGGATTACTTCAGAAAAAAGTAGTTAAAAAGCGCCCGGGAACGGTTGGGATTTGTGCTGGAATTCAGAATAAATATCAAGTGGATGCTATTCCGCATATTTTATGTGGTGGTTTTACCAAAGAAGATACGGAGAATTTATTAATTGATTTAGATTTCTTAGGAATTGATAATGTGGTAGCACTTCGTGGCGATGCCGTTAAAAGCGAAATTTACTTCAAACCTGAAAAAGAAGGTCATGCTTATGCTTCGGAATTAGTAACCCAAATTAGTAATTTGAATAGCGGAATTTATTTAGATGAAGATTTGCAAAATTCTACAAAAACCGATTTTTGTATCGGAGTTGCTGGTTATCCAGAAAAACACATGGAAGCACCAAGTATGGATAGTGACATCTATTTTTTAAAACAAAAAATTAAAAATGGCGCAGATTATATCATTACCCAAATGTTTTTTGATAATCAAAAGTTCTTCGATTTTGTAACTAAATGCAGAGCAGCTGGAATTACGGTTCCAATTATCCCAGGATTAAAACCCATAGCAACAAAAAAACAGTTGAATTTAATTCCTCATCGATTCAAAGTCGATTTACCCGATGACTTGATTATGGAAGTGGTAAAGGCAAAAGATAATGAAGCGGTTAAGCAAATTGGAATTGAATGGTGTGTTGCGCAAAGTAAAGGTTTAGTGAAAGCGGGAATTCCTGTTTTGCATTATTATTCTATGGGTAAAGCAGAGAATGTAAAAGCAATTGCTAAAGAGATTTTTTAATAATTAATAGTCAGTTTTGAAATTATTTTTATTCAATTCATTTTTATGAAAACTAATGTTTTTTGTGAAAAACATTTTCTTTAAATTGTTTTATGATTGATTTTAATTGAATTTAATGATTAATTTTTAATGTTTTTGTTAAAATTTTAAATCAAATAAGGGTATTGTAGATTTTCATTACGAATAAAATTTGTGTATATGCTTTTTTTGTTGTAATTTCATAGAATTAAATACAGTTCTTATGAAAAAAATAATACTCTCTTTTGTGTTTTTGTTTGTAGTTCAATTCAGTTTTTCGGGTGAATTGGATTCTATTTTAACTAAAGCTAGGTTGTTAACTGAAAAAAAGAATTACACCGAAGCAATTAAAGAGTATGAAAATTATATTAAATTATCAAAAGGTGAAAATTTAAAAGATGTATATATAGAAGTAGCCAATTGTTATTTCTACCTAAATAAAAAAGAAGCTGCTGTAAATTATATTAAGGATGCCATTTCAAAATATGGCTTTACAGATGAGGATTTTATTTACAGTTCTGTTATAGATGAAAAATTGTCATCATATGCACTTTCGGTACTTTATGACGATTATTTTAAGCTTCGTAAAAAGTATTTGGCAACTTTAAAATAGTTTTGTCGGTACTTTTGAAATCTCCTTACAGTTAAATTGTAAGGAGATTTTTTTATTTTTTATTTGTTTTTTCTCTGAAAATCTGCTCTAGGTTTTTGCTTTTTAATACAATTTGCAAGGTTCTCAAATTGTTAGCTTGTGCAAAATCAAATAAAGATGGTCGCATATCTGTTGTCGAAGTAAATGTTAGTTCCCATATTAAATCATGAGTGTTTTTTGATGATTTTAAATTAGATAAAGAAGCAAAAATACTTTCATCTACTTTTTTATCGAACTCTACTTCAATAATTTGTTCCGCTTCTTCAGTAACTAGATTGTTAAGTTTTTTATCTGTTACAATTTTGCCTTTATCGATAATGATGATTCTATCACAGATAGCTTCCACTTCTTGCATAATGTGAGTTGATAGAAAAACTGTTTTATCTTTTCCAATGTTTTTAATTAAATCACGAATTTCTACTAACTGATTTGGGTCAAGACCCGTTGTTGGTTCGTCCAAGATCATGACATCCGGATTGTGTAATAAAGCTGTTGCTAATCCAACACGTTGACGATATCCTTTAGAAAGTTCGCCTATTTTTTTATGACTTTCAGGTGTTAATCCTGTTAAAGCAATTACTTCGTCAATTCTCGATTTGGTAACTTTATGCAAATCGGCATTGAAAGCCAAATATTCTCTCACATATAAATCCAAATACAACGGATTGTGTTCGGGTAAATACCCAACAGATTTTTGAACTTCTTTTTGAGATGAGGTTACATCATATTCGTTTACAACAGCAATTCCACTATCGGCTGTTAAATATGTTGTCAAAATTTTCATCAAAGTAGATTTTCCGGCGCCATTTGGACCTAAAAAACCTACGATTTCTCCTTTTTTTACTGAAAAACTAACGTTGTCTAACGCTTTTTGGTCTCCGTAATTTTTTGAAATATTTTGAACTTCTATCGACATACCTTGTAAATTTTAGCAAAAGTAACTTTTTTTAAAAGAACTCAAATTTATTTAAAAAAGTATTTCGTTTTCCTTTTTTTATTACTTTTACACAATCAAATAATAGATTAGCATAATGCTTACACATAGCACATTTTTTTATAACAATTCTTTTTATTTCTTCTGGAGACAGTTAAGGGATTGTTGTGCTATTATATAAATGAAAGAAATTTATTTTATAAACATACAATCCCGATGCAAATCGGGATTTTTTTTTGCTCAAAAAATATGGGAATTAAAGTCGCAATTCAGGGAATTCAAGGGTCGTTTCATCACCAAGTAGCACATCGTTATTTTGGTGAGGCAATTGGTTTGAATGAATGTGCCACATTTAGAGATGTAGTCAATAGTTTGAAAAACAACCAGTCAGACAAAGCTATTATGGCGATTGAAAATTCAATTGCTAGTGCGATTTTGCCGAATTATGCTTTAATCGATTCATACGATTTACACATTATAGGAGAGCATTTTTTAGACATTCACATGAATTTAATGGTGTTGCCAGGCCAAACGATTGAAGATATCAAAGAAGTACATTCGCATCCGATTGCTTTGTTGCAATGTGCTAATTTCTTTAGTCAATATCCGCATATTAAATTGGTCGAAAGCTCAGATACGGCGATTACAGCTAAACGAATTCAGGAAAACCAATTAAAAGAAATAGGTGCTCTTGCTGGCCCAGTAGCTTCCGAAATTTACAATCTGGAAATCATTGCTGATGGAATTCACACTGTAAAAAGCAATAAAACTCGATTTGTAGTTTTAAAAGCTTCGAATAAAGAAATTCCGAAAGAACTTATCAACAAGGCATCAATGAAATTTGAATTGGATGATACGCCGGGTTCATTGGCAACAGTTTTAAATGTGATGAATAATTGTAAATTAAATTTAACGAAAATACAATCGCTTCCTATTATCGAAACACCTTTTACTTATGCTTTTTTTGTGGATGTTGTTTTTGAAAAATACAAACATTTTGAAAAAGCTAAAAAAGTAATGGAAATTATGACGACGCATTTCAAGGTTTTGGGCGAATATGAAAAGAGTAAACAATAATAATTTAAGAATAAATAGTAATTTTACAGTGAAATAAAAGTTATGGAAAATAAAAAAGAATTACGCACTTGGTTAGATGATTTTAATTTGAATCATCCGCTAGTTATTGCAGGACCATGTAGTGCAGAAACGGAAGGCCAAGTTTTAAAAATAGCTCACGAATTAAAAGATTCTGATGTTTCTATTTTCCGTGCGGGAATTTGGAAACCTCGAACTCGTCCAGGTGGATTTGAAGGTGTGGGAGAAATCGGATTGAAATGGCTGCAAAAAGCCAAAGCAGAAACCGGTTTGTTGATGGCAACGGAAGTTGCTACAGCAGCTCATGTAAAATTAGCATTGGAACACGATATTGATGTTTTGTGGATTGGCGCCAGAACCACTGTAAATCCTTTCGCCGTTCAAGAAATTGCAGATGCATTAGAAGGAACAGATAAAATTGTTTTGTTGAAAAATCCAGTAAACCCTGATATTACTTTGTGGATTGGTGGTTTAGAAAGATTGTATAATGCAAACATTAAGAAATTAGGAGTAATTCACAGAGGATTTTCAACGTATGAAAAAACAAAGTACCGCAATAATCCAGAGTGGCAAATTGCAATCGATTTACAAAACCGTTTTCCAGATTTACCGTTGATTTGTGATCCTTCGCACATTACTGGAAGACGCGATATGATTCAAGAAGTAGCCCAACAAGCTCTCGACTTGAACTACGATGGTTTGATTATTGAAACTCATATCGATCCTGACCATGCTTGGAGTGATGCTGCACAGCAAGTAACTCCTGACACATTAAAACAAATGTTCATCGATTTACGTGTCAGAAAGGTAACGGATGATGAGGGAGAATACAACCAAAAAATGTCAAAATTGCGCATGCAAATAGATGAGTATGACGGGAAGCTCTTAGAGATTTTGGGAAATCGAATGAAAGTAGCAGAAAAAATCGGACTATTAAAAAAAGAAAAAAATGTAGCTATTTTACAAAATAAACGATGGAATGAAATCCTAGGGAAAATGATTTTAGAAGGCGAAGAAAAAGGTTTAAGTAATGAATTTGTAATGTTGTTGTTTAAGGCAATACATCAAGAGAGTATTAATCATCAAGAAAAAGTGATAAATAAATAATTATTTTTAAATAATGTTATTTAATTAAAATCTTTTTATAAATTCGCATCAGTTAATTTATTAAAATACTGACAAAATGAAAAATTTTTTACTATTAGCTGTAGCTTTTATTGGATTTGCAGCAAATGCTCAAGTTGACAAAATTTATAAACACAGCGGAGAAGTTGTTAATGGGAAAGTAGTTAAATTAGAAGAGTATACAATTGTCTTCAAATATGATGGAGAAGATGCTGAAAATACTGTAAGTAAATATGCTGTTGAAAAAATAGTTTATGGTAAAACAGGTCGTGTTGAAGAAGTTACAGAAAAAATCGTAGTGAATGGCGAGGCTGATTGGGAAAAGGTAGTAATTTTAGAAGATAAAGCTTATATAGCTGGTTTGAAAAAAGGAGATGAGGTTAGAGGTAAAACAGGATTAATTAATTATCATACTGGTAATACTGGAGATAAAAAGGCAGAAAAAAAGTTAAAAATGGCTGCAGCTGCAATGGGTTGTCCATTTATTTTACAAACTGCTGATAAAGCAACTGTAGGAGCATCTTCAAATTCTTTAGGAGGTTCTCAAGTAATCAAAAAAGGTATTGGATATAAATACTAAATATTTACAAATATTTATAAATTTAAGACCACTTATGTGGTCTTTTTTTATTTACAAATTTAACAAGAAACACTATCTTTGTTGAAATAATTATTTACTCATCTTTGAGCTTTTTGAAGGGCTAACTTTTAACTTCTAACTTTGAATGACAGGAATCGTTTATAAATCTACCGGAAGCTGGTACACCATTAAAACAGAAAATGGTGACTTTTTGGAGTGCCGTATAAAAGGTAAATTTAGAATGAAAGGTATTAAAAGTACTAATCCAATTGCGGTGGGTGATGTAGTAGACTTCGATATCGAAAATACTACAGATGAAATCACAGGGGTTATTACCGCTATTCATGATAGAAAAAATTACATTGTTAGAAAATCGGTGAATTTATCACATCAAATGCATATTATAGCAGCTAATATTGATGTGGTTTTTTTATTAGTAACTATTAATAATCCACCAACAACTACAAGTTTTATTGACCGATTTTTAGTTACTGCTGAAGCATATGGAATTGAAGCAATTATCGTGTTCAATAAAATTGATACGTTTGATGCTGCTGCTTTAGACGAACAATTATATTTGCAACATGTTTATTCGTCCATTGGTTACAAATGTTTGCGTGTTTCTGCTAAAGATGGTAAAGGAATTGACGAATTAAAAGCGTTAATGAAAGATAAAGTTTCTATGTTTTCAGGGCATTCTGGTGTAGGAAAATCAACTTTAGTTAATACATTAGAGCCTACTTTGAATCTAAAAACAAAGCAAATCTCAGAATCACACGCTCAAGGAAAGCATACGACAACTTTTGCTGAAATGTTTGATTTGTCTTTTGGAGCCAAAATTATCGATACACCTGGAATTCGAGGTTTTGGAATTGTTGATATGGATAAACAAGAAATTGGAGATTATTTTCCCGAATTTTTTGCTTTAAAAGATCAATGCAAATTCAACAACTGTTTGCATAAAGATGAACCGCATTGTGCTATAAAAAAAGCGTTGGAAAATGACGAAATTTCATGGTCACGCTATAAAAGTTATACCCAGATTTTAGAAGGTGATGAAGAACAATATCGTGCTGATATTTATGATGCAGAGCGAAGAGCAAGTGACGAATCAAGAAAATCTTAGAGATGCGATTGATCGCGTCTCAAAACTCAGTACAATTTAGATTTTTTTGTAAAATTGTTTTCTAAATACGGATTTCCGTAAAAAATTTCTGTTATTTTTTTTATTTTTGAGAAATGAAAGCAGTAATTCAACGAGTATCTCAATCTTCTGTAACTATTAGCAACAAAATTGTAGCTCAAATTCAACAAGGTCTATTGGTTTTAGTGGGAATTGAAGATACCGACAATCAGCAAGATATTAATTGGTTAACTTCAAAAATTGCAAATCTTAGAATTTTTGCAGATGAAAACGAAGTAATGAATTTGTCTCTAAAAGATATTGATGGAGAAATGATTGTCGTGAGTCAGTTCACTTTGCATGCCTTAACCAAAAAAGGGAATCGCCCTAGTTATATCAAAGCTTCAAAACCTGAAATTGCTATTCCACTTTACGAATCTTTCATAAAACAAATGGAAATTGAAGTAGGCAAAAAAGTACAAACTGGTCAATTTGGGGCTGATATGAAAGTAGGTTTAGTTAATTATGGACCAGTAACGATTATAATTGATACAAAAAATAAAGAATAAATTCGAATGAAAAAAATATTATCCCTAACCTTTTTTTTATTTTCAATTTCCATTTTTTCTCAAGAAAACCTTTTTGCAGTTTTTCCAGATAGTATTAAACAAAATGCAAATGCGGTTGTTAAAAATGAAAAAACAGAAATCATTATTTCAAGTTATAAGAACATGACAATTAAAAAGTATCGTGTTATTACTATTCTAAATGAATTAGGACTGAAGAATATGGATACTTTTGAATACTTTGATAAATCAACTTCTATAAAAGATTTAGAAGTTCAAATTTTTAATGCTTTTGGTAGTGAAATAAAAAAATTTAAAAAGAAAGATTTCAAAGAAAATTCTGTTAGTGAAGGGTCCATTATTACTGATAATAAAGTTCTTTACTTAGATTATACTCCAATTCAGTATCCTTTTACAGTGGTTTATAAAAGTGAAATTTCAACATCTAATACCGCTTTTATACCAAGTTGGTTTCCAATTCAAACTTATTTTTTAAGTGTTTTAAGTTCATCTGTAAAACTGAGTTTCACACCAGATGTAAATTTTAAATATAAAGAATTTAATTTTAATAATACTGTAGTTAAGGAAGAAAAACCAGGAAGTATTTCATATTCAGTACAAAATATAAAAGCGTTAAGGAGAGAAGAATTGGTTCCGTCCTTACAGAAGATAGTACCTTATGTAATGTTTGGTTTAAATAAATTTCAAATTGAAGGTGTGGAAGGAAATGCAGAGAGTTGGGGTTCTTTTGGAAAATGGATAAACGATAAATTACTCAGTGATACAGAAGAAATTCCACAAGAAACATTAATAGAATTAAAAAAAATAATAGGTAATGAAACTGATATTTTAAAAAAAGCTAAGATAATTTATGAATTTGTACAGAATAAAACTAGATATGTTAGTATTCAACTTGGAATAGGTGGTTGGAAGCCTATGTTAGCAAAAAATGTTGATAGATTAGGCTATGGAGACTGTAAAGGTCTAACTAACTACACTCGTTCGTTGTTGAAAGCATTTAATATCCCGTCTTATTATGCTATTGTTTACGGAGATGAGCAAAAAAGAGATATTGTTGAGGATTTTGTTTCAATGCAAGGTAATCACGCAATATTAGGAATTCCTGATTCGAATTCTATCATTTGGCTAGAATGTACAAGTCAAACACTTCCTTTTGGTTTTCAAGGTGATTTTACCGATGATAGAAAGGTGCTTATTGTGGATGGTGATAATTCAAAAATTGTTAAGACAAAATCTTATTTGAACGACTCCAATTATCAAAAAACAACATCAAAAGTTATTATTAATAATGATAATAGTATACAGTGTGAAGTTTTAATTAGTTCAAAAGGAATTATTTATGATAACAAGTATCGTTTAAAAAATGAAAGCTCAGCCAAAGTTAAAGAATATTACATTGACTTTTTTAATACTATCAACAATAAAGAGTTTACAAAAACAGAAATAACTGATGATAAGCAAAAATTAGAAGTAACAGAAGTGATAAATTTTGTTGCCAAGGATTTTATAAAAAACAGTGGAGGTAAAATAGTTTTTCCAGTTAATTGTATAAATCAGGTTTCTTTTGTTCCTAAAAAATATGAGGAAAGAAAAATCCCTTTTCAAGTAGATAGGGGCTATTGTTATGAAGATATATTATTTATACAAATTCCTGATAATTTAAAAGTTGATTCATTACCAAAAGACCAAAAAATAGGTAGTGAATTCGGAAATTATGATTCTAAATTTGAAATAATTAATAATGAACTTATTTTTAAAAGAAAAATTCAAATAAATGAAGGCTTTTATACAGCAGATAAGTATGAAAATTACAGAAAATTTAGAGAACAAATCGCTAGAAACGAAAACAGTAAAATATTATTAATTTCAAAATAAATAGTAAAGTGAAGAAAGTTATTATTATCTATTTCCTTCTTGTTTTTCAAATTGGTTTTAGTCAAAAAATAAAATTAGGAGCAGTAACAATTGAGGAACTAAAAGAAAAAACACATCCTAAAGATTCTTCATCTGCAGCAGCTTATATATTTAAAAAGGGTACTACAAATTTCCATTTAACAAGTGAAGGAAGTTGGGAAATTACTACAGAAGTTGATATAAAAATAAAAGTTTATAAGAAAGAAGGATTCGAATTTGCGAACCAATCAATACCTTACTATGTTGGATCAAATAAGGAAAGAGTAACTATTTATGAAGCTTATACCTATAATTTAGTAGATGGGAAAATAGAAAAAACTAAATTAAAATCAGAAGGTGAATTTAAAGAAGAGTTAAATGAAAGGTGGAATCTAAAAAAGATTACTTTCCCATCTGTAAAAGAGGGCTCAATAATTGAATACAGGTATAGAATAGTTTCTCCATATATTTCTAATTTTAGCGATTGGTATTTTCAATATAATATTCCAGTTAATTATGTTCAATATGAAGCATATATCCCTCAGTATTTTGTTTATAGAACAGTTATTACGGGATATGAAAATATAGTAACAGAAGAAAAGTATATGAATGGATCTGACTACAATTCCACAAAGTATACATACATTGGTAAAGATGTTATAGGATTAAAAGAAGAAGAATTTGTCAAGAATATTGATAATTATACTTCGAAGTTAAAGTTTGAATTAGCATCAATAAATTATCCAAATAAACCTACTAAAAATGTGTCACTTAATTGGGAGGATGTTTCAAAATCAATCTATGAAAATGATGATTTTGGTAAAGAACTAAATTATAAGTCGTATTTTGATACCGAGATAAATGCTTTGGTTAAAGAAAATATGAATGAAAACGAGAAGATGGATGTGGTTTTTAGTTATGTTCAAAAAATAATGAACTGGAATAAAAATAATGGTTATAATTGTGAATACGGAGTGAAGAGAGCTTTTAAAGAAAAAACAGGAAATGTTGCAGATATTAATTTAATGTTAGTTGCAATGCTCCGTTTTGTTGGTTTAAATGCAAATCCTATTATAATTAGTACTACATCTAATGGAATAGCTATTTTCCCGAGTAGATTGGCTTTTAATTATGTTATTGCAGGAGTTAAATTACAAGATGGGAATTTAATTTTATTAGATGCAACCTCAAAGAATACATATCCAAATATAATACCAATTAAAGCTATAAATTGGTTTGGAAGAATGCTATTAGCAAATGGCACATCTGTTGAAGTAGATTTAAATCCCAAAAAAGCATCTACCAAAAATATAACTATATTAGCAGAAATTAAAGATCATTTTACTATAGAAGGTAAAACACGAGAAGTGCTAACAGATTATAATGCTTTACAATACAGAGAAAAATTCGGGAATGTTAATAAAATTTCAATTAAGGAGAATCTTGAAAAAAAGTATAACGGTATAGAAATTGACGAGTTAGTTGTTAAAAATGAAATGTCAAAGCCTGTAACAATTAATTATTCATTTATAAGTAATAATTCTGCTGAAATAATAGGGGATAAATTATTTGTATCACCTCTTTTGTTTATGACAAATGAAGAGAATCCATTTAAATCCGAGAAAAGAAGCTATCCTGTTGAATTTGATTTTCCACAAAAGGTAAATTATAATATTTCATTAAAAATTTCTGAAAATTATGTTGTAGAATTTATTCCTTCATCAATTTTATATAAAACTCCAGGAGGTGAGTTAGTTTTTAATTTTAGTATTTCTAATACTAATAATGTACTCCAAATATCCTCGAGTTTAGAAATAAATAGCACATTAATTTCGGCACAAGATTACAGTGTTTTAAAATTATTTTTCAAAGAAATGATAAACAAGCAAACAGAGAAAATTATCTTAAAGAAGAATTAATTACTATGTATTTAAAAAACGCCCAACAAGAAGTTGATAATTGGATTAAAGAACATGGCGTTCGTTATTTCAATGAATTAACCAATATGGCTCAACTTACTGAAGAAGTAGGAGAAGTAGCCCGAATTATTGCTCGTAGATATGGCGAACAATCAGAAAAAGAAAGCGATAAAAATAAAGATTTAGGTGAAGAATTGGCCGATGTTGTTTTTGTAGTTTTATGCCTAGCCAATCAAACGGGAGTGGATTTACAAGCTGCTTTCGACAAAAAAATGGATTTAAAAACCAAACGCGATCACGATCGTCATCACAATAACGATAAACTTAAGTAGGTTTAATGGCAAAGGGTTAAAGGTCACTTGTTGATTTTAAACTTAACCTTTAACCCATCACCTTTTACCTTCAAAATATGAACTGGATTTTACTCATAATAGCAGGCTTATTCGAAGTAGGTTTTGCAACTTGTCTTGGAAAAGCAAAAGAAACTTCAGGAAATACTTCTTTACTCTGGTACGGAGGTTTTTTGGTATGCCTTTCTATCAGTATGATATTGTTAGTGAAAGCAACCAAAGAATTGCCTATCGGAACGGCTTATGCGGTTTGGACAGGAATTGGTGCGGTTGGAAGTGTTTTAGTAGGAATCATTGTTTTTAAAGAACCCGCAACTTTTTGGCGCGTGTTTTTCATCACAACATTAATTTTATCCATTGTCGGATTAAAAATGGTTACGAAATAATGAATTTGTTGCTTCAATCATCCAGCATCCAGCATCCATCATCCATCAAAATCACTGGTAGTAAATCAGAGACTAATAGATTATTGCTATTGCAAGCTTTATATTCTAATCTAAATATTGAAAATACTTCTAATTCAGATGATTCTGAAGTGATGTTGAAAGCATTAACCAACACCCATCACCCATCACCCATCACCCAAATAATAGATGTGCATCACGCAGGAACAGCCATGCGATTTTTAGCGGCTTATTTTTCTATTCAAGAAGGAAATGAAGTTGTTTTAACTGGTTCGTCTCGAATGAAAGAACGCCCAATTAAAATTTTGGTTGAAGCTTTAAATCAACTAGGAGCCGAAATTACGTATGAAGAAAATGAAGGTTTTCCACCAATTCGAATTAGAGGGAAAAAGTTGACTCAAAAAAAAGTATCACTTCCAGCAAATGTAAGTAGTCAATATATTTCAGCACTTTTGTTAATTGCACCCAAATTAGAAAATGGTTTGGAATTAACTTTGGAAGGCGAAATTACATCTGTGCCTTATATTAAAATGACGTTGGCTTTGTTAAATGAAATAGGAGTAAAGACTTCATTTGAAAACAATACAATCAAAGTCGCTCATCACCCATCACTTATAGCCCATCACCCAATAACAGTTGAATCCGATTGGTCATCAGCATCTTATTGGTATTCCATTGTTGCCCTGTCAGACATTGGTTTCCAAGTAACACTTTCAAGTTATAAGGAAAATAGCTTGCAAGGAGATAGCGCTTTAGTAAATATTTATCAAGATTTTGGAGTTGAAACTACTTTTAATCCAGATAATTCAATCTCGATTTCAAAAAAGAGAATTCATAACTCGAAACTCGCAAGTTGCAATTCACAACTCAACAACTTTCCCGATATTGCCCAAACTATTGCTGTAACTTGTTTTGGATTAGGAATGGGGTGTCATTTAACTGGTTTACATACTTTAAAAATAAAAGAAACCGATAGATTAGAAGCATTAAAAACTGAGTTAACAAAATTAGGAGCGAAAGTTTCAATTACTAATGACAGTTTGACTTTGGAAAATTCAAATAGCATCAACGATAATATTGCAATTGTTACCTATCAAGATCACAGAATGGCTATGGCTTTTGCTCCTTTAGCTTTGAAAGTTCCAATACAAATTAATGAAGCAGAGGTGGTTTCTAAATCTTATCCTGACTTTTGGGAAGATTTGAAAAAAGTAGGATTTTCTATTAAAGAAATTTAAATAAAGTCGGGATGACTGGATTCGAACCAGCGACCCCTAGCACCCCATGCTAGTACGCTACCAGGCTGCGCTACATCCCGAAACTGTTGCAAAAATAATAACTTTGATTAGATTTATAAAAATAAATCTCAATTTACTTGACAACCCCTATATGCAGATTGTATATTTGCAGGCTTGTTTTCAAGTTTAAATCCTTTTTTAAACTTTTAAACCTTAAACTTTTAAACTAAAAAAAATGAAATTATCTCATTTCAATTTCAATTTACCTGAAGAATTACTAGCCGAGTTTCCAACTGAAAACAGAGATGAGTCTCGTTTAATGGTAGTAAATAGAAAAACTGGCACTATTGAGCACAAATTATTCAAAGATGTTATCGATTATTTTGATGATGGCGATGTTATGGTGTTAAATAACACAAAAGTTTTCCCAGCACGTTTATACGGAAATAAAGAAAAAACCGGTGCTCGTATCGAAGTTTTTTTATTAAGAGAACTAAATGCTGAACAGCGCTTGTGGGATGTTTTAGTTGATCCAGCTCGTAAAATTCGTATTGGAAACAAATTATACTTTGGTGATGATGATTCGTTAGTAGCTGAGGTAATTGACAATACTACTTCTCGTGGTAGA
Source organism: Flavobacterium sp. (assembly GCF_036782315.1). GTDB lineage: Bacteria > Bacteroidota > Bacteroidia > Flavobacteriales > Flavobacteriaceae > Flavobacterium. The sequence continues at coordinate 22,988 of NZ_DAIPZK010000003.1, read as the reverse complement.
ACATTACGTTTCTTATACGATGGTTCTTATGAAGAATTCAGAGAAAAATTAGTAGAATTAGGAGAAACTCCGATTCCAAAATACATTAACCGCGAAGTTACACCCGAGGATGCAGAACGTTACCAAACAATTTATGCAAAAGAAGAAGGTGCTGTGGCAGCTCCAACTGCTGGTTTACACTTTTCGAAGCATTTATTAAAACGACTAGAAATTAAAGGGATAAATTTTGCTGAAGTAACACTACACGTAGGTCTTGGTACTTTTAATCCGGTTGAAGTTGAAGATTTATCAAAACACAAAATGGATTCAGAAGAAATGATTATTTCTCAGGAAGCTTGTGATATTGTGAATAATGCCAAGGCTAAAAAGAAAAAGGTATGTTGTGTAGGAACAACTTCTATGCGAGCTATGGAAAGTTCAGTTTCATCTCAAAAGACATTAAATCCTTATGTAGGTTGGACCAATAAATTCATTTATCCACCTTACGATTTTAGCATTGCAGATTGTATGATTACTAATTTTCATACACCAAAATCAACTTTATTAATGATGATATCTGCTTTTTGTGGTCATGATTTAATGATGAAAGCTTACAAGGAAGCAATTCAAGAAAAATATCGTTTTTATTCTTACGGAGACGCGATGTTAATTATATAATTTCTAAACCCCAATCGAAAGGTTGGGGTTTTTTATTTTATTCTGTCTTAATGCAATGCTACCGAATATTTAAAGTTGGACACCTGCTAACTTTTAATTACTTTTGCTAATCAAACAACCAAACAAATGATTTTTGAAAATACTCGCGAATTTGCAAAAAGTTTAGATGCTCAAGATGAATTGAGAAAATACAGAGATGAATTTTATTTTCCTCATGTAAACGGAAAACAAGTCATATATTTTACAGGAAATTCTCTTGGACTTCAACCCAAAAGAACAAAATCTTATGTGGATGAAGTAATGAACGATTGGGCAAATTTAGCAGTAGAAGGTCATTTTTATGCTGATAAACCTTGGTGGGATTATCAAGAACGTTTTGCTGTGCCTTTAAGTGAAATTGTTGGAGCAAAACCTACAGAGGTGGGTGTTATGAATACCTTAACTGTGAATCTACATTTGTTAATGGTTTCTTTTTACAATCCAACTGCAAAGAAATACAAAATAATTTGTGAAGAAAAAGCCTTTCCTAGCGATCAATACATGTTTCAAAGTCAAGTGAAATTTCATGGTTTTGATCCAAAAGATGCTATTGTTGAAATCAAACGTAGAGAAGGAGAAGCAAATATTCGTTTAGAAGATATATTAGCAAAAATTGATGAAGTTGGAAATGAATTAGCCTTAGTTTTAATTGGTGGAGTAAATTATTATACTGGTCAAGTGTTTGATATGAAAACCATCACGGCTGCCGGACAAAAGTATGGTGCTTATGTTGGTTGGGATTTAGCTCATGCTGCCGGAAATATTAAATTAGAATTGCACGATTGGAATGTAGATTTCGCCGCTTGGTGCAGTTATAAATATATGAACTCAGGACCAGGGAACGCTTCAGGATTTTTTGTTCATGAAAAGCATCATAACGATAAAGAATTAAAACGTTTTGCGGGTTGGTACGGTCATAATAAAGAAAGAAGGTTCAAAATGGAACCCGATTTTGATCCGGTTCATGGAGCGGATGGATGGCAAGTGAGTAATCTACCTATTTTATCTCTAGCTCCTTATTTAGCTTCTGTTGAAATGTTTGCTGAGGTTGGAATGGATAAATTAATTACCAAGCGAAATTTAATTACGGCATATTTAGAGTTTATTCTGCATGAAATTGATAAAGAATTGGAAGGGGCCGATTTCGAAATTTTAACACCATCAAATCAAGAAGAACGAGGCTGTCAGTTGTCAGTTTACCTTCACGGTCAAGGAAGAGAATTGTTTGAAAGGTTAATGAAAAATGGCGTTATAACAGATTGGAGAGAACCCAATGTTATTCGCTTAGCACCAGCACCTTTCTATTGTTCTTTTGAAGATATGTATGATTTTGGACAAATATTGAAACAACTAATCTTAGATAAAAAATAATTTTTTTAACATTTTTTTATGTTTTGTGATATTTTTTTGGTTTATTTGTAATAACCTTAAAATCAAAATCATAAAAAAATGAAAAAAACTTTACTTACTTTAACGTTATGCCTTACTGGAGCTTTTCAGTTAGTATTTGCGCAAGTTTCTGAAAAAGAAGCTGCTGCGAGGCAGTGGATTAAATCCAATCTAAAAGAATTAAAAATTAATTCGGATTCCGATATTAATTTACGTTTTGTTCGTAAAAGTATATCTGGAGAAACCTTGCGTTTTCAACAAATGGTTAATAATATTCCTGTTTTTGATACAGAAATTGTTATCCATTTTAATCCTTCAGGAGAAATCTCTTTCTCAGATCATAACATTACTAAAGAACTTGTTAGAATTAATACCACACCTCAAATTTCTAAAGAGAGAGCAATTGAAATTGCAGATAAAGAAATTGGAGTATCCGGAATGGTTACCTTACAAGAGTCTAAATTATTCGTATATAATAAATTAGAAGAAACAAAACTAGTATACAGAACATTAACAAGTTTTGAAGAAATGCCAGGAACTTGGGAAGTAATTGTAGACGCTATGAATGGGGCAATTTTGAGTGTTAAAGATATTGCTATTTACTGTGGTTCGGAGTGTGTTACTAATCATCAACATAAGTCTCAAACCACTGGAACTGCAAAATATTTTATGCCAAAAACAACTAATTCAACACTTGCATTTGAGTCGGGAACTGCAATGGTATTTTTATCAGATCCATTATCTTCTGCTAGAGTGGCATATGGCGGAAATTATGTGGATGGAAGTGGTCAAGGTGATACAGATACAGCTGAGTTAAATGCACAAAGAGTATTAGTAAATCTTCCACAAGTTGACAATACTGCGGGTACTTATTTACTTAAAAGTTCTTATGTAGAAATAAAAAATATAGAAAATCCTAACAAAGGACTATTTACTCAAGCTAATCCAAATTTCTTATTTACTAGAAATGCAGATGGTTTTGAGGCTGCTAATGTATTTTATCATACTGATAATAATTTAAGATATATCAATGAAACTTTGGGAGTAAATTGCCGTCCGTTGACTAATGGAGGGATTCTATGGTTTGATCCGTCTGGAGTAAATGGTGCAGATAATTCCTATTATTCAGCTGGAAGATTAGTTTTTGGAGAAGGTTGTGTTGATGATGGTGAAGATGGTGATGTAATTTGGCACGAACTTGGACATGGACTACATGATTGGGTAACTGGAGGTTCATTATCTCAAGTAAATGGACTAAGTGAAGGAAGTGGTGATTATTGGGCGCAGTCTAATAGTAGAGCACTACCAAATCAATGGACCACTGCTGATGCAGCTTATCATTGGATGTTTAATTGGGATGGACACAATCCTTGTTGGGGTGGAAGAACAACTAATTATGCTCCTATTTATCCTGGAGGTTTAGTAGGACAAATTCATACGGATGGGCAAATTTGGTCAACCGTAAATATGAAAATATGGGATGTTTTAGGAAGAACTAAAACCGATAAAGCTTTCTTAGAAGGATTAGCTTTAACTAACAGTTCAACAAATCAACAAAATGCAGCAATTGCTGTAAGACAAGCTGCAATTAATATGAATTATAGTTGTGCGGATATTAAAGTAATGACTGAAAAATATACGGCTGCAGGTTATGTTATGCCAGCAATTCCACTAAGAATAAACTGCCCAGGAACACAAACTGTAACAGCTGATGGTTTAGGAAATTATACAATACCAAGTTTTGCTACTTTAGCAAATGCTATTAATTCAAATTGTGATGCTGTTGTAACTCAAAGTCCGGCTGTTGGAACCGTTGTAGGAGTTGGAACACATGTAATTACTATGACTGCTACAAGCGGAACTTCAGTGAATTGTAATTTTAACTTGGTGGTTCAAGCAAGTTTAGGCGTTAATGATGTAGTGAGAAATAATTTCAGTATTTATCCAAATCCTGCATCAACTACAATTACAATCAAAGGAGATAATTTTGAAAATGAAGAAATTGAAGTTTATAATATGCTAGGTCAAAAAGTGATAGGTAAAAATCTTATTACAAATGAATCAACAATTGATATTTCAAATTTAGCAAATGGTGTTTATGTGGTTTATTTTATCAATGCAAAAGCATCTCATAAATTTGTGAAGCAATAATAAATTTCAAATAAATAACAAAAGCCGAGCATTCTTGTTCGGCTTTTTTTGTTAAAATGAATTATCTTTGTATTGTATAACCGAATTACATGAAATCATGACGAAAGAACAAATTTTAGAAAATTTTGATCCATCCCAACCCGGGTTGGCAGATGCTACTATTTTTGGTTTGCCATTTTCGGCAGAGCAAAGTGAAATTATTGTAATTCCAGTGCCTTGGGAAGTTACAGTGAGTTATGGTGCAGGAGCTTCAAAAGGTCCAGATGCTGTTTTAGACGCTTCTTTTCAAGTAGATTTGAATCATCAAGAATTTCCTGAATTATGGAAATTAGGAATTTATATAGACAAACCAGCAAAAGAGTTAAAAAAGAAGTCTAAAAAATTTAAAAAGCAAGCGGCTCCAATCATCAAAGCCTTAGAAAGTGGAATGATATTAGACCAACATCCTTCGTTAATGAAAGATTTGGAAGAAATTAATTATGCGTGTTCTGATATGGTGGAAGCTGTTCGTGAGCAAACGCTAAATTGGATGAATAAAGGAAAAAAAGTAGTGCTTTTAGGTGGCGATCACTCAACACCCTTAGGATATTACCAAGCTTTAGCAACCAAATACGATAACTTCGGAATCTTGCATTTAGATGCGCACATGGATTTACGAATTGCTTATGAAGGATTCACGTATTCGCATGCTTCTATTATGTATAATGCGTTACAAATTCCGCAAATTTCTAAAATTGTTCAAGTAGGAATTCGCGATTTTTGTGAGCAAGAAGTAGAAGTAGCTTTGAGAGATAGAGTATTAGTTCATACCGATAGTGATTTAAAACAAGAAGCTTTCGAAGGCAAAACTTGGCAACAACAATGCGATCAAATTATCGCATCGTTACCAGAAAAGGTTTGTATTTCTTTTGATATTGACGGTATGTATCCTTGGTATTGCCCAAATACAGGAACTCCAGTTCCGGGCGGATTTTCATTTGAGCAAGCCGCTTATTTGTTCAGTCGCTTAGCGGAAACCAATAAAGAAATCATCGGATTTGATTTAGTTGAAGTAGCACCAGGCGATGACGACTGGGATGGAAACGTAGGGGCAAGAATGTTGTTTCACATGTGTGGCGCTTTTGCCAAATCTCAAAAAATGAATGTAGGGAATAAGATTAAGTTTAATAAGTAAATTGCAAAAACCGAAGTTTCAAAAAGCTTCGGTTTTTTTATAAGTTATCGATATCCTCCAAAATCGAAATCGCTTTTTCTTTCGTAGCCGCTAATTCTTCTGGTTTCATTTTTCTTAGTAAGGCTAACATCATACTCATTCTTTGATTATTGGCAAAATGTTGTTTTTTCTCATCTAAAAAATGCCAGTACAAACTATTAAACGGACAGGCTTTTTCGCCCAATTTCTTTTTTACGTTGTAATGACAACTGCCGCAATAATTACTCATTTTATTGATGTAACTTCCCGAAGAAACATAAGGTTTTGTAGCCACAATACCGCCATCCGCATATTGACTCATGCCGCGTGTGTTGGGCATTTCAACCCATTCAATAGCATCAATGTAAACGCCTAAATACCAAGCGTCAACTTCATCAGGATGCAATTGGGCTAACAAAGAAAAATTGCCAATAACCATCAAACGTTGAATATGATGAGCATACGCTTCCGATAAACTTTGGGAAATCGAATGTTGTAGGCATTTCATCTTGGTTTTTCCAGTCCAAAAGAAATCAGGTAGCGGATTGTAGTTTTCTAAGGCGTTCATTTGGGCATAATTGGGCATTTCTTTCCAATAAATTCCTCTAACATATTCGCGCCAACCAATAATTTGTCGCACAAAACCCTCTACTTGTGCCAATTCAATCGTTTCTTGATTTTGATAATAATACGAAATAACCGCATCCACCACTTCTTTCGGACTTATCATTTTAGAATTCATCGCAAAAGACAAACGCGAGTGAAACAAAAATTTGTGTCCAGAAAATAAGGAATCTTGATATGTTCCAAAATGCGCCAACAAATGCGCACAGAAATAATCAATCAATTGCAAACTTTCGTTTCTGGAAGTCGGCCAATTGAAATTTTCTCTATCAATGCTTCCAAAAGTGATGATGTTTTGACTTTCAATTTCGGCAACAAGTTCACTTACATTTTGATGAAATTCCAAAGGAAACGGAATCGGAACTTCGTTTTTATATTGATTACGGTTGTTATGGTCAAAGTTCCATTTTCCATCTAACGGTTGATCACCGACCATCAAAACATCGTGTTTTTTTCGCATCATACGATAGAAACTTTCCATCAAAAGTTGCTTTTTCCCTTTGAAAAAATCCGATAATTCATTTCTGGAAGTATAAAAATGTTCGGAATCAACTGCTTTTGTTGGAATAACAAGTTTTTCGCAAATGGATTTTAGTTGTTCATCCAAACGATATTCATCAGATAATTGGTATTCAAATTGCTCGATTTTATGTTCTTCAACCAAAATAAAAATCAATTGTTCTAAATTATGAGGATTATTGGAATCCGAAATTTTATAATAAACCACTTGATGACCTCGTTTTGTCAATTTTTCCGAAAAATTTCGCATGGAAAGAAAAAATGCCACGACTTTTTGAATGTGATGTTTCACATAATTCGTTTCCTGACGCATTTCTGCCATTACATAAATCACATCCGAATTAACTTCTTGAAACCAAGAATGTTCCGAATTGAGTTGGTCGCCCAAAAGTAATCGAAGTGTTTTCATTTAAAATAATTCAGGAATTAACCACATTTTTTGAAATTTACCATCGCCATCGTACATTTCCGCTTGACGTTTGATGTTGAATTTTCTATCTCTTGGATCGTTTCCAACACCAGCATTATACATCCAATTGCCATAATTGCTGTGAACATCGTAATCAATCAACATGCTTTCAAAATACGCTGCGCCAATGCGCCAATCTTGTTCCCATTCTTTCGCCCAGTAACTTGCTACATTTTGACGACCGCGATTACTCATCCAACCCGTTTTCTGCAATTCAATCATATTAGCATTCACGAAATGTTCAGGTGTAGTTCCGTTTATCCATTGATTAAAAGCTTTGGTATTTTGGTTCCAATGGTATTCTTTTTGTAAAATACCGTTCAATTGAAAAATTTTGTTGCCGTGTTTTAGCGAAATGTATTTGAAATAATCGCGCCAAATCAACTCGAAAATCAACCAATAGGTATCTTCGTTTTTGACAATTTTCTTCTCAAATTGTTGTACTTCCCAATAAATCATTCGTGCCGAAATACTTCCATTTGCTAACCAAGCCGAAAGTTTTGAACTGTAATCTTTTCCCACCAAACCATTACGAGTTTTTTTGTAAACCGCAAGTTTTTTGGTATCCCAAAAGTATTCTTTGATTCTTTTTTTAGCTTGATTTTCGCCACCTTTAAAAGGAAAAGCGGTTTTATTGGGTTGCTTAAACTCATCAAATCCTAAATCTTCCAAAGTTGGAATATTAGTTTTTTCTTCAATTAGATTAGAAATTGGTTTTGCTGAGATGGAAACGGTTGGTCGCACTCGAATTTTCTTTTCCAATTGCTTTCTGAACTCCGTAAAAACTTCTGGAATTTTCTCCCAATCGTCGTACGGAACATCATCCGGATGAAATAAAAACTGATCGTAATACGTTTTCCAATTCACCGCTGGAATGAGATTTCGAACTTCAGTTTCAACATCTACTTCTTCCTGCGTCCATTCGTTTTGGATGTAAATCGTATCAATTTGATATTTTGCCGCTACTTCTGGTATTAATTGTTCGGGATAACCGTAATAAACTAATAATGTGATATTTTTCTCAGCTAAATTTTGTTGTAATTCGGTTAAAGTTTCCAGAAAAAATTGGGTTCTAAATTTTTCTGTTTTCTTAAAACCATATTGGGTTGTTTCGAAATGTCTTGGATCTAGGCAATAAATACCAATTACTTTTTCATTTTCTCTACACGCATTGTACAACGAATGATTGTCAATCGTGCGCAAATCATTTCTAAACCATAGTAATCCGTTCATAATTTTTTAGATTTTAGATTTTCAGATTTTGAATTTTCAAATGGTTTACGTTTCATTTTCTGAATATCCGATAGTCTGAACATCATTATTTTTTGCTCGCAAAGACGCTAAGTCGTGAAGGTTTAATTTTATTAATTCATAAAAGATTTTAAAGATTTCTCTTATTTCTTAAATCTGTGTTCCTTATTTAATTGTTTGATTTTGTCCCGAAACTTCGGGATTTCCCTTGAACTTGATTTTTGAAATTTTTATTCATTCTACATTTATCACTACAATACATAACTTCTTCCCAATTTTTCTCCCATTTTTTTCGCCAAGAAAATGGACGGTTACAGGTTTTACATATTTTTTTGGGAAGATTTACTTTTTTATGCGCCATTATAACATCGAAGTAGTTGGTTTATCTGGTCTTGCATAATGAAATCGATCTGTTAATTTTGGAACAGCATAACCATCTAAACCGTTAATCGCAATAACATTTCCTTTGTCTAATTGCATCCAATTGTCATCATGAAAAAGTTTTTCTTCGGCATAAATGGTTTCAACTGATGCAATAATGTGAATGCAATCGTTTTCTTCAATTTTGTACTCGTTTACATATTTGCACAATAATTTTACTGGACTTCCTTTTACGAAAGGAACCTTCAAATCATCAATAAATTCTGGGTCTAAATTGGTTTTGTCAAATTCTGAAATGTGCTCTTCATAACTTGAAGAGGTGTGATGTGCATCGGCAATCATTTCCTCTGTTATGTGATTTACAGTAAAATATCCTGTTTCCTTGAGGTTTTTATAAGTATCTCTTGGAACAGTTGTTGGTCTTAAAATAAATCCTAATAGTGGTGGTTCACTTCCTAAATGCGTAACACTACTGAAAATAGCAACATTTAAAACACCTTCTGTTGAAATGGTTCCAATTAAATTTGCTGATTTATAACCCGTAACACAGTTGACAAGGTTTAATCGAGGGACTTTTGACATTTGAGTTATGTCTTCTTTAGTAATTTTTTTCACGGCAATTTTTTTATTCAAAGATACTTTTGTTTAACTAAAAATAAAAATAATTAAACAAAAAATAATCTTCAACATGAAAAAACTGATAAAAGTCAGGGATTAAATTTTATAATTATGTATTTTTGCAGTCCAAATTTTTACAAAAATCTTCATGCAAACGCCACAAAAAATTGCTGTTGTAGGTTCTGGATTAGTAGGAACTTTATTGGCAATCTATTTAAAAAGAGCTGGTCATACTGTTCATGTTTATGATCGAAGTCCTGATATACGTACGATTCAATTTTCAGGTCGTTCCATTAATTTGGTAATGTCAGATCGTGGATGGAAAGCTTTGAAAGATGTTGGTTTAGATGAAGAAATTCGAAAAATTGGAATTCCAGTGGATAAAAGAGCCATTCATTTGCAAGATGGAAAGTTGAATTATCAATATTACGGGAAGGAAGGTGAAGCTATTTTTTCATTGTCAAGAGGCGTTTTAAATAGAAAAATGGTCGATTTGGCTGAAGCAGAGGGAGTAGAGTTCTTTTTTGAAAGAAAAATTTGGGATATCAATTTAGCAACAGCTACTTTGTATGAAGGTGAAACCGAACAAGGAGCATGGTCTGAATTAAAATACGATAAAGTTTTTGGAGCTGATGGTGCTTTTTCAAGAATTAGACACCGAATGCAACGTCAATCGATGTTTGATTATTCGCAAGAATTCATGGAAATTGGTTATAAAGAATTGCATATTCCAGCTAATGCAGATGGCTCGCATAAAATTGATAAAAATTCATTGCACATTTGGCCAAGGGGAAATTTCATGTTGATGGCATTAGCTAATTTAGATGGAACGTTTACTTGTACTTTATTCATGCCATTTGAAGGTGAAAATTCTTTCGAATCGTTAAATGATGAAACTTCTTTGGTTGATTTTTTTGCAAAATATTTTCCAGACACAAAAGAGGTAATTCCAGATTTAGTTCGTGATTTCTTTAAAAATCCTACGAGTTACCTGGCAATTATGAAATGTTTTCCTTGGACATTTGAAGATAAAGTGGCTTTAATTGGCGATTCGGCACATGCAATTGTACCGTTTTATGGTCACGGAATGAATGCCGGTTTTGAAGATATCACCATTTTAAATGAAATGATGGAACAATATGGTGATGATTGGAATCAAATTTTCAAAGCCTACGAAATTTCAAGAAAACCAAATGCAGATGCCATTGCAGAACTTTCGAGAAGAAATTTTGTAGAAATGAGTACTAAAACGGCCGATGAAAAATTTCTATTACAAAAGAAAATTGAAAAATGGTTTTCCGATAAACATCCTGAGAAATGGATGCCTTTATATAGTAGAGTAACGTTCAGCTTACAACCTTATTCAGAAGCTATGGCAATTGGTGATTTCCAAAATGAAATTATGCAAGAAGTTTTAAAAATGGAAAATATAGAAGAAATATGGGATTCAACCCAAGTTGAAAATAAAATATTAGAATTACTTCAATAAAAACACTATCCAAATCTCAAAAAAATGTGTTTTGGATTTTTTTCTTACAAAATAGCTTATCTTTGAGTTAGACAAAATATTCGCTCTCATGGATACTATTTTATTAATTGCCATTTTGGTTATTGTTATTGTACTATTAACTAGTTTTAATTCAAAATTTCAGCAACTTCAAGACACTGTTTATCGTTTACACGAAAAAATTAATGAATTGAAGAATGAATTGAATTCAAAATCAGTTCAAGATATTTCAAAAGTTGCTCCAGAAATTCGTAAAGAAACTGTTTCGGTTTCTAAGCCAGTTGCGGAAGAAAAAATAATTGAAAAACCTATTGAGGTTATTGAAAAAACACCTGAAATTGTTCCAGTTGCTGCACCTATTAAAACAGAAATCAAAGAAGAAATTAGACAACAAATACCCATTGTTGAGCCTATTCAAACAAAAGAGCCAGAGAAATCATGGTTTGAAACTTTCAAAGAAAATAATCCCGATTTAGAGAAATTCATTGGTGAAAACCTAATCAATAAAATTGGTATTTTAATTTTGGTTTTAGGAATTAGTTTCTTTGTAAAATATGCCATCGATAAAGATTGGATTAATGAAACGGCTCGTGTAGGAATCGGAATTTTAGCTGGTTCGTTGGTTATGGGAGTGGCTCACAAATTGAGAAAAAATTACAAAGCATTTAGTTCTGTAATGGTAGCAGGCGCAATTAGTATTTTTTATTTTACGATTGCGATAGCTTTTCATGATTATCATTTGTTTAGTCAAACGGTTGCGTTTGCTATAATGGTTGTAATTACCGCTTTTAGTTCGTTTGTTTCTGTAAATTATGATCGACAAGAATTAGCTATTTTGTCATTAATTGGTGGTTTTGCGGTTCCGTTTATGGTTAGTACTGGAGCAGGAAATTATATTGTTTTATTTACTTATATCGCTATTTTAAACATAGGAATTCTTGGAATTGCCTATTATAAAAAATGGAATATAGTTACTATCTTATCCTTTGTATTTACCTATTTATTGTTTTCTTCTTGGTATTACAAAGAATTGTATGCGGATAAATTACCACATCAAGGCGCTTTGACCTTTGCTTCGTTATATTATTTTATTTTCAGTATTGTAGTAGTATTGAATAATGTGAGAAGAAAAGGTGAATTTTCCACTTTAGACTATTTCATGGTTGTGGCTAATACTTTTGTGTATTTTGGTTTAGGTATGGGAATTTTACACAATTGGGGAATCGAATTTAAAGGATTGTTCACGTTATCATTAGCTATTTACAATTTAATCTACGCTACTATTTTATTCAAGAAATTTGGATTGGATAAAAATGCAGTGTACTTGTTAATTGGTTTGGTACTAACGTTTGTTACTTTAACCATTCCAATTCAATTTGAAGGCAATCAAATAACGTTATTCTGGGCTGCCGAAGCTGTTTTATTGTTTTGGTTATCGCAAAAATCAAAAATTAGTTTGTTTAAATTAGGCGGTATGGTAGTTCAGTTTTTATCGATTATTAGTTTGATTATCGATTGGGACAAGCAATATCGTTTTTCAAACACCGAACTATCAATTGTATTGAATCCAATATTCATTACCGGAATTGTAGTTTTGGCATCTTTGATAGGAACCTATTTCTTGCTAAAAAAAGAAAACGAATCGACAACCATTTTTAAAATTGATTTTGATTCTGTTTTTTATCGAAATGGTATTATTTGGGTTGCTTTAATCCTTGGTTATTTCGTTGGTATTTTTGAAATTATCCATCAATCAGGACAATATGTAGAGAATTCTTCATCAGCATTATCATTATCGGTTGGGTATCATTTCATTTTTAGTACGGTTTTTATTTTCTTCGGAATACAATCAAAAGAAGAATTGGTGCAAAAATTAGCAACCATTCTAGCGATGATTAATATTACTTTATATGTGGTTTGGTGGTATAATATTCCTTCAAAAGAAATACTTTGGAACATCACCAAAAACTGGAATTCATCAATAGCATTTTATTTCCATTACATTATTTTGGCTTGTTTAATTTATTATGTAACAATTTTAGCCAATCAGATTTTGAATAAAGCTCATGTTGATTTTTTGAAATCTAAAATTGCGTTATGGATGTTAGTTTTTTGTGGCGTTTATATTTTGAGCAACGAATTAATTGTACATAATTTATTTGCTGTTGATTCGGCAACCATTTTAAAACAAATTGATGAAGATTTCAAAGGTTCCGATTTACCAAAAGAAACGTTCCGAATGAATGAATACAATGTACAAGATAAATTAAACGTAATAAAAGTTCAAGTAATTAAAATTGGTTATCCTATTTTATGGGGAATTTTATCGTTTGCATTATTGATTTTCGGAATTAGAAAACAATGGAAACAATTGCGAATTATTGCGCTTTCCTTATTAGGATTAACCATTGTGAAATTATTCCTTTACGACATTAATAACGTTTCTGAAACTGGCAAAATTATTGCGTTTATATTGTTAGGAGTGCTAATTTTGATTATCTCGTTTGTGTATCAAAAGATCAAAAAATTAGTGGTGGATGAATCTCAAAATACTAGTTCAAATGAAGAAAGTAATTAGTTTAGTAGTACTTTTTTTAGTCCAATTCATAAATGCTCAAGAGGCTACAATTGGTGAAATTAATAACGTAAAAAAAACAGGTTTACAACTGGTTTTGCTTTCTCCTGAAGTTATTTCAGAAGCAGAAAATAACACCGATTACATTAGAATTGCTAATGTAAAGTCAAGAACTGAAGTTCCGTATGCGCTGTATTCGATTCCTGAAACAATAAAAAAATCATTTATTAGTTTTCCATTGGTTTCTAAAACTAAAAATGATTCTATAACTTCAATTGTAATTTCTAATGTAAATCAACAACAGTTGAACGAATTATTTATTACAATTTCTAATTCTTCAGTTTCAAAATCAGTTAATGTTTTTGGAAGTAACGATGGAAAAGAATGGTTTGGATTGGTTCAAAATCATTTATTAAATAATCTGGTTGATCCAAAATCACAACAAGTTGAAAAAGCAATTGTGTTGCCATTAAACAATTACAAGTTTTTGAAATTGGATTTTAACGATAAAGTTAGTTTACCTATTGAATGCAAGAATTTCGGAATTTATCAATCGAAAGTTAATTATGTGGCGCAATTAGAATTGAAAAATTTCAATCAAAAAAGCATAACAGATAATTCAAAAAAGAAATCGTTGATTTTAATTTCATTCGAAAAACCAAAGTTAATTTCAAGATTAGATTTAGATATTCGTTCTGATTTGTATTTTAGAACAGCTCGAATTTTAGTTAATCGAGAACGAAAAGTAAAAAATAAAACAGAAAAATATCAAGAGGAGCTCTTTACTTTTGTATTGAATTCGAAAATGAAAACTAGTTTTGAATTTCCTGAAATTTTCGAAAAACAAATTTTGATAGAAATAGATAACCAAGATAATCCTCCACTAGAAATTGAAAAAGTACAATTATTTCAAACACCAAAATACCTTTTAGCCAAACTTGAACAAGGCAAAAAATATGAAATTACAGTTTCCAATAAATTAGATAAACCCAATTACGATATTGTAAATTTCCTTCCTAAGGAAAATGAATTGTTAGAAGTAGTTGCTATTGAAAATTACAAGCCAATTGAGAAATTATCAAATGAACAGCAAATTCAAAATTTTTGGCAAACCAAATGGTTTTTGTGGATGGCAATAATTTTAGCAGGATTGATTATTGCTTATTTTGCTTTTGGATTATTGAAAGATGTAGAAAAGAAGGATTAATTTTCTTCTCTATGAACTTTGTCAAAATCAAAAGCTGGAGTACAAATCGCTAAATATTCACAAGCTTCATCAAAAGGATTAGAATATTGAACTCTTGTATTTTTCTCAATTTTAATCGATTGACCAGCTTCTAAAACTACTGTTTCATCTTCGATTATAAATTGCTTTTTTCCTTTGATGATATAAGTATATTCATCAAATTCTGGAGTTTGAAAAGGTTCGCTCCAACCTGGTGGCGCAATCATGTGCGCAATTGAAATGGCTGAATTATTTGTGGTTGCCAATCCGTGATGCTCTTCAATCAATTTACCATCAGTCGTTGGAACTACAAAAGGTGTTTTTTGAATAAAATATTTTTTCATGGATTAGTGTTTTTAAATTTTGGCCATTGATTATAACCAATTTCAGGATTGTTAGAGTTATATTTAATAATAAATTCAACCTCTTTTTCATTTACTTCTTTATCAGAAGCTATTTCAGATTTCCAAATAATTTGTCTTCTAATAGTAAAGTCATCTCGCTCTTCATCAGTAAAATCTTTTTCGATTAATCTACTATTTGCGCTTCCAAAATAGTTAATGCTGTTCGTTAAATCTTTTCCAATATAAATTTTCCCGTTTGGATAAGTGATTTTATATATAATTTTCATTACTTCTTAAAAATAAAATAAACCGCTAAAACTAAAAAACAAAAACCAACTGCGTGATTCCATCGGAATGTTTCGTTTTTAAAGAAAAGCAAAGAAAAAATCACAAAAATGACTAACGTAATCACTTCTTGAATCACTTTTAATTGCATTAATGAAAAGGGTCCGCCATTGCCTTCATAACCAATTTTATTAGCCGGAACTTGAAAAAAATATTCAAACAAAGCCAATCCCCAACTGATTAAAACAACAGTAATTAATCCTGCATTTTCGAACCATTTTAATTCTTTAAATTTTAAATGTCCATACCAAGCCAATGTCATGAAAACATTAGAAAGTATGAGTAATCCTATGGTAATAAATCCTTTCATTATTTTTTCAGCATTTTCATTAGTAAGCCAAATGCTCCTCGAATAAAACTAGCACTTGTTACTACTTTAGTTACAGATTTACCAATAACTTCAGCGGTACTTGGTTCTTCTTTTACTCTTCGGGTTGGTTTTTCGGCTTCTTGCTCGGCTGCGACTTCTTGTGCTTCGGCAATTTTTTTATTAAGCATTTCGTAAGCGCTATCACGGTCTAAAACCTCATTATATTTCTTCGCTAGTTTTGATTTTGCTATGCTGGCTTCAATTTCATTTTCTGTTAAAACATCCATTCTGCTCATGGGAGCTCGCATCATGGTAGCAACTAAAGGTGTTGGTGTTCCTTTTTCGCTTAATGCAGTTACGAAGGCTTCTCCAATTCCTAACGAAGTCAAAACTTCATCTGTTTCATAAAAAGCGGTATCAGGATAATTTTCAGCTGTCATTTTAATCGCTTTTCTGTCGTTTGCCGTGAAAGCTCTCAAAGCATGCTGAATTTTTAAACCTAATTGAGCCAATACTCCAGAAGGAACATCCATCGGATTTTGCGTTATGAAATACACTCCAATTCCTTTCGAACGAATTAATTTCACAATCGTTTCAATTTGATTCAATAATGTTTTGCTTGCTTCGTCAAAAATCAAATGCGCTTCGTCAATGAAAATCACTAATTCTGGTCGTCCAGCATCGCCTTGTTCAGGCATGGTATTATAAATTTCGGCTAATAAACTCAACATGAAAGTTGAGAATAATTTTGGTTTGTCTTGAATATCGGTTAAACGAATGATGTTTACATAACCATTTCCGTTTTCGTCAATTCGCATTAAATCTTGAATATCGAATGATTTTTCACCAAAAAACAAAGTGGCACCCTGCTGTTCTAACTCGATGATTTTTCTCAAGATCGAACCAGTTGAACTCGTCGAAATTCTTCCGTATTCCGCTTCAAATTCGGCTTTTCCTTCTTCGGTTGCGTATTGTAATACTTTTTTAAAGTCTTTTAAATCCAATAATGGCAAACTGTTATCATCACAATATTTAAAAATGATCGAAACAACACCAGATTGCGTGTCATTCAAATCTAAAATTCGAGAAAATAAAACCGGTCCAAATTCAGAAACCGTAGCTCTTAATCGAACTCCATTTTGCTCTGAAATTGTCATTAATTCTACTGGAAACCCTTTCGTTTCGTATGGAATCGAAATTTTAGCATGACGTTCTGTAATAAACGATTTTTCTTCGCCAGGCATAACAATTCCAGAAAAATCGCCTTTAATATCCATCATCAAAACTGGAATGCCATTTTGCGATAATTGTTCAGATAATACTTGGATGGTTTTGGTTTTTCCCGTTCCCGTTGCTCCTGCAATTAATCCGTGACGGTTTAAGGTTTTTAATGGAATATTAACATGGGTATTTGGAACGGCTTCACCATCTAAAATTCCACCACCTAATGTAATGAATTCACCTTTACAAGTATATCCGTCATTTATATGTTTAATAAAATCGTTAGTCTTACTCATTTTGATGTGTTTTGAATTTCAAATGTAGTTAAAATCGAAGGAAATTTCAAGGACAATGACAAGTACAATTTCAAAATTCTGACTTCTTATTTCAAAATTCTAACTTCCAAGTTGTATCTTTGCCCACTATTTTTATTTGAAATGTTACAGAAAGAAGTACAATTAGCGGTTGAAAAAGGCGAAATGTTGCCTTTAATGGAGGAGTTTTACACAATTCAAGGTGAAGGTTATCATACAGGTACGGCAGCTTATTTTATTAGAATTGGTGGTTGCGATGTAGGTTGTCATTGGTGCGATGTGAAAGAAAGTTGGAATGCAGAATTACATCCTCCAACCTATACCGATTTAATTGTTGCCAATGCCAAAAAATACGCTGACACCGTTGTAGTAACAGGTGGCGAACCTTTGACTTGGGATATGACGTTATTGACTTCAAAATTAAAAGATCAAAATTTAAAAGTACATATCGAAACTTCGGGAGCTTATGAAGTGACAGGAACTTGGGATTGGTTTTGTTTATCTCCAAAGAAAAATAAATTACCAGTTCAAAGCGCCTACGATATGGCTCATGAATTAAAAGTAATCATCTACAATAAACACGATTTCATTTTTGCCGAAGAACAAGCGGCTAAAGTAAATCCAAACGCGATTTTATTCTTACAACCTGAGTGGAGCAAAAAAGAAGAAATGACACCATTAATTGTTGATTATGTGATGAACAATCCGAAATGGAGAGTTTCGTTACAAACCCATAAATATTTAAATATTCCTTAATTATATGAAGAAGTTTATACTGCTAGCTGTTTTTGTTCTTTTTTCTAATTTAAGTTTTTCTCAATTAGGTGGAGAAGATGAAGTATATTTAGGTGGCGATTTTATTGACGCTAAATTTCAAAATGGTGGAGTTGAGAAGTTTTATGATTATATAGTTGCTAATTTTGATATTAAAACTGTAGAGAAGAAAGGACAATTGATATTTGAATTTACAGTCAACGAAAATGGAGAAGTGAAAAACATTAAGGTGTTACGAGATGTAGGAACAAATTCAGCAATTGAATTGATTCGGGTTTTACGAAAAGCTCCAAAATGGCAACCTGCAACACGAGGTGGAAAAGCAGTAAGTATAAACTTAAAAATGCCTTTGACATTTAAATAAATAAAAAATCCCAAATCGATAATTTTGGGATTTTTGTTTTTATAAAGATAGCTTCGCTAAATAATCAAAATGTTTACCTTCTAAAATCAATTCGCATTCCAAACCATTAGCAATTGCTGCATTTTGTAGTGTATTGTAATCCAAATATAACCAATCAAAAGTGTCTTCGGTTTCACCTTTATATCGAATAGTAAAAGTTAATTCGCCATAATAACCATTCGCTGGAACTTCATAAGCACCATCTTCGTCTTGGTCGTACATATAAATTAAGTCCGAACTATCAATTAAAATTTCTCCGCCATCATTTAAAAGTGATTTCAATTTTTGTAAGAACTTCGAAATCTGATTCATTTTCCCGAAAATTCCGGTTCCGTTCATCAAAAGTAGAATGGTGTCGAATTTTTCAGAAGTATCTAAATCCAATACATTCGAAACTTTACAGTTTTTCACACCTCTTAACTCACAAGCTTTAATCGCATTTTCTGAAATATCAATTGCCGTAACATCAAAACCTTTTTCTTGTAAATACAAAGCATGACTTCCTGCCCCGCAACCAACGTCTAAGATTTTTCCTTTTGCTAATTGTAACGCTTTTTGTTCCAATTTTGGCATGTCTTTATAATCACGAAACAAATAGGCAACGCTCATTTCATCTGCTTCCGAAATAGAAGTTTCGGTGATTAAATCTTCGGGAGAATTATTGGTTTGATAGTCTAAAATGGCTTTTCCGAAAAGGTCTTTCATAAAAAAGTTTAAAAGTTTAAAGGTTTAGGAGTTTAAAAGTTGTTTAACTTTGCAGAAGAAAATCTATAAAATGCTAAAGCCAAATTTAAACGAACTCGGAAAACTTGCCAAAGATACGCATAACGAAACCAAAAAGTATTTTGACAAGCTAAAAAAGAAAACACCTAAGAATTTGGATTATGTAATGCAAGATTTACACGATGCCGAATTCAAAAAAACGGATTGTTTAGAGTGTGCCAATTGTTGCAAAACAACTGGACCGTTATTTACGTCGGCCGATATTGAACGAATTTCAAAGAGTTTCCGTCAAAAACCACAGCAGTTTATTGACCAGTATCTTCGCATTGATGAAGACAACGATTATGTGTTAAAAAGTGTTCCGTGTACGTTTTTAGATAGCGATAACAAATGTTTCATCTATGATGTCCGTCCAAAAGCCTGCCGAGAATTCCCACATACCGACAGAAAGAAATTCCAACAAATCTCAGATTTAACTCTGAAAAATGTAGCGATTTGTCCAGCAGCTTATAATATTGTGGAGAAAATGAAGGAGAAGTTGCCTCTTTAAAAAGTGTTCAGTTTTCACAATCTTGTCATTCCGTTAGGAATCTCATCTTTTGATTCGTACTAATTTGTGAAACTTTAGTTCGACGGAGTCAAATTTGTGTTTTTAACTTCCAGCTTCCAGCTTCCATCATCCATCACCCATCATCAAACACCCATCATCACTCATAAATTAAATACTTCTTTCTCACTTCCTTAAACTGTTCCAAACCTTCTTGCCAAGTTTTTCTAATTTCTTTTTCGGTCATTCCGGCTTCAATTTGTTCACGGAGTTTTTTGGTTCCGGCTAACTTGGTGAAGAAATCATTGAAGAAAACGGTTTTGTCCGATGTGTTTTCGTAAGCTTTCAATAACCATTTTAATTCTAATCGGTGTACTTTTCTAATTTCGGTTAAATCTTCGCCAAAACATAACTTTCCATTATGAACTGGGTCTTTTGCGCCAAAATTTGGTTTAGGAGTAAAGCTAAAATCAAATTCACTTTCAGGTAAAAATGGCGAACCGTAAATTTGGAATTGTTTTTCGGTACCGCGACCTAAACTTACATTTGTACCTTCAAAAAAGCACAAACTCGCATACAAATTAATCGATTGATCGTTTGGTAAATTTGGCGAAGGCTTCACAGGTAAGCTATATTTCATATCATGCGAATAGTTCAAACAAGGCGCTACTTTCAAATCGCATTGTAAACCATCTTTCAGCCATTTTTCTCCGTTAATCATCTTTGCATATTCGCCAATTGTCATCCCATGCAAAACCGGAATTTCATGCATCCCAACAAAACTCTTGTGCTCTTTTTCTAAAATTGGACCATCAATAATAGTTCCATTCGGGTTTGGTCGGTCTAAAACCAAAAGCTGAATATTGTTTTCAGCACAAGCTTCCATTACATAATGCAATGACGATATATAAGTGTAAAATCGCGCGCCCACATCTTGTAAATCAAAAACCAAGATATCAATTCCTTCTAATTGCTCAGGTTTTGGTTTTTTGTTGTTTCCGTAAAGAGAAATAATCGGTAAATTTGTTTTGGTGTCTTTTCCGTCAATGATTAATTCGCCAGCATCAGCGGTTCCTCTAAAACCGTGTTCAGGTGCATAAATTTTCTGAAGATTGATATTTTGTTCGATTAAAAAATCAACCAAATGCTTCTCTTTCGAAAGAATTCCGGTCTGATTCGTAACTATTCCAACACGCTTTTCTTTCAACAGAGGCAAATAACTTTCAAAATTTTCGGCTCCGGTTTTGAATTTCCCCTCTTTTAGAGGGGTGCCCGAAGGGTGGGGTGTTTTGTGTGTATTTGAAACTACATTGTTTTTTGTTGTTGAACATCCAACTAAAATTAATAGTATAGAAATAAATAAAAACGTATTTTTGAACTCAATTTTCATATTAGAATATCTTGAATTTAGAATATTTCATAGCCAAAAGACTAATTGCTGCTAAAAGTTATAAAAGTAGTATTTCTTCGCCAATTATAAAAATTGCGATTACGGCAATTGCCATCGGAATTATTATGATGATTATGGCAGTGGCCACAGGTGTTGGACTTCAAGATAAAATTCGTGAGAAAGTTTCGGCTTTCAACGGACACATTATTATTTCAAATTTCGACGATAATCAATCGCAAGTCACCACTGAACCGATTTCCATCAAGCAAAGTTTTTATCCAAAATTCAAAAATGTAGAAGGAATAAATCATGTGCAAGCTGTAGCAAGTAAAGCCGGAATCATTCGCACAGAGAAAGCTTTCGAAGGAATCATATATAAAGGTGTTGGAAAAGATTATAATTTTACCAATTTAGAAGAATATTTGATCGACGGTAAAATTCCAAATCTAAAATCCGAATTAAATACCGAAGTTTTGATTTCGGAATACTTAGCAAAGCGTCTTCATTTAAAAGTAGGTGATAAGTTCTTAACTTTCTTCATGAAAGACAACGGAAAACTTCCTAACAAAAGAAACTTCTTAATTACCGGAATTTTCAACTCAGGTTTTCAAGAATTTGATGCTACTTATATAATAGGTGATATTCGCCACGTGCAACTCATTAATAAATGGCAACCAACAGATGTCGGTGCGTTCGAGGTTTTCGTAGACGATTTTTCAAAAATCAAAGAGAAAGGCGAGGAAGTGTACAAAGAAATTCCGCCTACCTATAATAGTATCACCATCGAAGAAAAGTACTACAGCATTTTCGAATGGCTAAAATTGTTCGATTTTAACATCTTGGTTATTCTAATCGTAATGATTGTCGTAGCAACCATCAACATGGTAGTCGCATTATTAGTTCTAATTTTAGAACGCACCCAAATGATCGGAATTCTAAAAGCTATGGGTGCTAACAACTGGAATGTCCGAAAAATATTCCTCTATAACGCTTTCTATTTAATCGCCCGCGGTTTGTTTTGGGGAAATCTAATCGCAATTTCTCTATTGTTAATTCAAAAATTCTTCGGAGTAATCCAACTCAATCCCGAAAACTACTACGTAAACGAAGCGCCAGTAAGCATCAATTTACTCCACATCACATTATTAAATATTGGAACTGTAATCGTTTGTTTATTGGTACTATTAATTCCATCCTATATTATCACCAAAATTTCACCAGTAAAAGCAATACGTTTCGATTAGTTTTTTTTAGAAGCAGCCATTTCGCATTCCATAAAGACTAATAGTCCCGCTGTCCGCTATATCTTTTATAAACCTGACAGGTTTTCAAAAACCTGTCAGGTTTATAAAAGGATGCCGCTCCCATCGGGGCTAGACAAGGTGTATAGTATTCCATATAACCATCCCACTGGCTCGCACCGCGAGCCATCCTCCCTCGCCCCTGCGAGCTGTCATTCCGCCGAAGTAGGAATCTCCTGCGCAGCAGGCTATGGCTTAACGTAGTTAAGCCTGCAACTGAAAACCGATTACATTATTATATATAGTAAAGTAATTCCCCCTTCGAAGGGGGTTAGGGGGATGTTGCATCTAATTTATCTACCCGCCAACCCACTTTTATATAAGTAAAGAATTTTTCTCGCACCTGCGAGTTGTCATTCCGCCGAAGTAGGAATCTCCTGCACAGCAGGCTATGGCTTAACGCAGTTAAGCCCACAGCTGAATACTGAATTACACTATTATATTTGTAGAAAGAATTCCCCCTTTGAAGGGGGCTAGGGGGATGTAACCACAATATTTGAAAACTTCCCCATTCAAAATTCGTTAATCCTCATTCAACATTCAAAGACCCTTCTTTTGTGCGCTTAGTGCTTCCCTTGTGTCCTTAGTGGTTAAATCCTAAAAAAACTTTCCTATATTAAATCCTTATTATCAGAACGTTAAGAAAAACATGAAAAAAAACACAAAAAAAAGATTGCAAAAGGCTTGCGATTAGCGAAAAGATTTCTACTTTTGCACCC
>NZ_DAIPZK010000002.1:99819-396925 GCF_036782315.1 Flavobacterium sp. | reverse complement strand
ATAGTCCTCGAGTCTTTTGAAAACCCTTCATCTAACGATGAGGGGTTTTTTGTTATGTGTAATTTTTAGAAAAAATGAATTAAAGGTATCGAACAGAGAAGTTAATCCCGAAGCTTCGGGACGACTACGCAGATGGTACTGCAGTTATGTGGGAGAGTATGTCGCCGCCTTTAGCTTTGCTCAGTCGGACATAGTCCTCGAGTCTTTTGAAAACCCTTCATCTAACGATGAGGGGTTTTTTGTTACCAATATATCGTCCCGATGAGACTCTAAATATGAATCACCTTATTAAGGTGGTTTTTTATTGGTTTAAATTTCTAAAATAGTTACAATGTATATTTATCGGACAATCTTTGCATTTTGGATTTGTTGGTCTGCAAATTTATCTACCTAAAAATGATAATGCCATACCTATTTCATTCCAAATTTCATAAGGAAGTTGTTGCATTAATTGCTTTTCAATTCTATTTCCATCTTCATATTTGGGTGTTAAACCAATTCTTGGTGCAACTCTGATAACATGTAAATCCACTATTATTCCTTCTGTTTTTTGATTCATTTCTCTTAATATTACATTAGCAGATTTTCTTCCAATACCTTTTAAAGCGATTAAATCCGTTAAGTTTGTTGGAATATTGCTATTAGTTTTTAATAATTGAGCTAAATCAAATATCCAATTTGTCTTTGTTTGATAATTTCTAACTTTTATAAGATATGGAGTAATTTCGTCAATACTTGAATTTGAAACACTTTCCAGATTAGGATATTTTTCAAAAAGCGGAATTGCAATATTATTGATATTCGCATCAGAATCTTGAGCAGATAAAATTACCATTATCAATAATTGATAGGTATTATTATAGTTTAGAGGATGCTTTCTTCCTTTATATTTGTTAATTAATGGTTCTAGATTTTCTTTCCAATTTTCAAATAGCATTTTTATTTTAAAGGTAATAAAAAAAGGAGTTCAACTTAATGGTTGAACTCCTTCTGTAAATTATTTATTTAGATTATTTTACTAAACCTCTTGAAATAACAATTCTTTGGATTTCTGAAGTTCCTTCATAAATCTGAGTGATTTTAGCATCACGCATCATTCGTTCTACGTGATATTCGCTTACGTAACCATTTCCGCCGTGAATTTGTACCGCTTCATTAGCTACTTCTAAAGCAATTTCTGAAGCATATAATTTAGCCATAGCACCAGAATGTGCAATGTCTTCACCGTTATCTTTTTCAGTTGCAGCTTTGTGAATTAACAATCTAGCACATGTAATTTTAACATGCATATCCGCTAATTTGAAAGCAATTGCTTGATGATTGAAAATTGGTTTTCCAAAAGCTACACGCTCTTGAGAATATTTTAATGCTAATTCATAAGCACCTTGCGCTATACCTAATGCTTGAGATGCAATTCCGATTCTTCCTCCGTTTAATGTTGACATTGCGAAAGCAAAACCAAATCCGTCAGCACCAATTCTGTTTTCTTTTGGAACTTTTACATCGTTAAATAATAAAGTATGAGTATCAGAACCACGGATTCCCATTTTCTTTTCTTTTGGTCCAACTTCAAAACCTGGCATTCCTTTTTCCACTATAAGAACGTTGATTCCTTTGTGGCCCTTAGAAGCATCTGTTTGAGCAATTACTAAATAAGTAGAAGCGGTTCCACCATTCGTAATCCAGTTTTTTGTTCCGTTAACTAAATAATGGTCGCCCATATCGATAGCAGTTGTTCTTTGTGAAGTAGCATCTGAACCTGCTTCAGGTTCTGATAAACAGAAAGCTCCGATTTTTTCTCCTTTAGCAAGTGGAGTTAAGTATTTTATTTTTTGTTCCTCTGAACCATATTTTTCTAAACCAGCACATACTAATGAGTTGTTTACCGACATGATAACTGCCGCAGAAGCATCCACTTTTGCAATTTCTTCCATTGCTAAAACATAAGATAAACTA
The DNA here is from genome assembly GCF_036782315.1 of Flavobacterium sp. GTDB lineage: Bacteria > Bacteroidota > Bacteroidia > Flavobacteriales > Flavobacteriaceae > Flavobacterium. The sequence goes on along the minus strand of NZ_DAIPZK010000002.1, from coordinate 394,969 downwards.
TCTAATCCTGCTCCTCCATATTTTGGATCAACCATCATTCCCATGAAACCTAGCTCAGCCATTTTCTTAACTTGCTCTGTAGGGAAGATAGAATGTTCGTCTCTTTCAATAACTCCAGGTAATAATTCTGTTTGAGCAAAATCTCTAGCAGCTTGCTGAATCATTAAATGCTCTTCGGTTAATTTAAAATCCATATTATTTAGATGTAATGTTTGATTATTTTGTAATTTCAGGAACCAAATGTAAAGATTAATTACCAAATTTTCAATAACAATTTGTAATTTTAACCCATGTTTAAAGAAAACTACAACGTTATCGGAGTTATGTCGGGCACATCGTTAGATGGAGTTGATTTGGCTTTCATAAAATTCAATAATTCAGATGGTTGGGCATTTAAAATTTTGCAATCTGAAACTGTTTCTTATTCTGAAGAATGGCTCAACAAATTGAAAAGTGCGATTCATTTTAGTACATCAGAATTAGAAAAATTAAATATTTCATACACAAAACTATTAGCTTCAATAATTTCTGATTTTATTTCCAAACATAATCTTACTGAAATCGATGCTGTCTGTAGTCATGGTCATACTATTTTACACCAACCTCAGAACGGATTTACGCTTCAAATTGGGAATCTTCCCATAATTCGCGATTTGGTGAAACAAACAATTGTTTGCGATTTTAGAGTACAAGATGTGCAATTAGGTGGTCAAGGTGCTCCATTGGTACCTATAGGAGATGAATTGCTTTTTTCAGAATATGATTACTGCCTGAATTTAGGCGGATTTTCTAACGTATCATTTAATGAGAATGGAAATCGAATTGCATTTGATATTTCACCTGTGAATACCGTTCTAAATTTCTATGCCAATGCATTGGGATTTCCTTATGACGATGGTGGAAAAATTGCGAAATCAGGGAATGTCAATCAAGAATTATTACATAAATTGAATGATTTGCAATTCTATGCTTTGTCATATCCAAAATCATTGGGAATGGAATTCGTAAATGCGGAAATTTTTCCTTTGATTAACTCGTATTCAATTGATGTAAAAGATAAACTTTGCACTTTTGTAGAGCATATTGCCATTCAAATTGCAAGTATTTGTTCTAAACCCAATGCAAAATTATTTATTACTGGCGGAGGAGCTTATAATTGCTATTTGATTGATAGATTACGTAATTATTTACCTACAACAGAAATTGTAATTCCAGAAGATAAAACGATTCAATTTAAGGAAGCTTTAATTTTTGGATTGTTAGGTGTTTTAAAAATACGAAATGAAATTAATGTATTAGCCTCAGTAACAGGGGCTAATAAAAATCACTCATCAGGAGTCATATTTTATTAAATGTTATAAAAAACTAAAAAATAGCGTTTAGGCTTTAGTGCTTCAACAGATTATGTATATTTGTAAAACAGAAAATTTAACCAACACAATGAAAGATTTATTAAAGAAATTTGAAAACAAAGAACCAGAAATAGTATTTAATTGGAAAGACCCTGAAACAGAAGCAGAAGGATGGACAGTAATCAACTCATTAAGAGGTGGTGCTGCTGGCGGAGGAACTCGTATGCGTAAGGGTTTAGACATGAATGAAGTGCTTTCTTTAGCAAAAACTATGGAAGTTAAGTTTTCAGTTTCAGGACCAGCAATTGGTGGTGCTAAATCGGGAATTAACTTTGACCCAAATGATCCAAGAAAAAAAGGCGTTTTAGAAAGATGGTATAAAGCGGTTTCTCCATTATTGAAAAATTACTACGGAACTGGTGGTGATTTAAATGTAGATGAAATTCACGAAGTTATCCCAATGACAGAAGATTGTGGTGTTTGGCATCCACAAGAAGGAGTTTTCAATGGTCACTTTAAACCAACAGAGGCTGATAAGATCAATAGAATTGGTCAATTACGTCAAGGAGTTATTAAAGTAATTGAAAATCCAAATTTTTCTCCAGATGTAAATAGAAAATATACAGTAGCTGATATGATTACTGGATACGGAGTTGCGGAAGCGGTTCGTCATTATTATTCTATTTATGGAGGTGATGTTAAAGGGAAGAAAGCCATCGTTCAAGGTTTTGGAAACGTAGGTTCGGCTGCTGCTTTTTATTTAGCGCAAATGGGTGCAAAAGTTATAGGAATTATCGATAGAGATGGTGGAGTTATTAACGAAAACGGATTCTCATTTGAAGAAATTAGAGATTTATTCCTTAAAAAAGATGGAAATAAATTAGTAGCGGATAATATGATTCCTTTTGCTGAAATCAATGAGAGAATTTGGTCAATAGGAGCTCAAGTTTTTGCTCCGTGTGCTGCTTCAAGATTGGTAACTAAAGAGCAAGTAGATAACATGATAGCTTCAGGTTTAGAAGTAATTTCTAGTGGTGCTAATGTTCCGTTTGCGGATAAAGAAATTTTCTTTGGACCTATTATGGAAGAAACGGATAAAAGAGTAAGCTTAATTCCAGATTTCATTGCTAATTGCGGAATGGCTCGTGTTTTTGCTTATTTCATGGAGAAAAAAGTACAAATGACAGATGAGGCAATTTTCTCTGATACTTCAAATATCATTAAAAATGCAATTCAAAAAGCACATGATTTAAATGCTGATAAAAAGAATATTAGTGCTACTGCTTTTGAAATTGCTCTAAAACAACTTGTTTAAAATTATATAAATGGAAATAGTAATTATTGCAATCTTTATCTTAGGATATTTAGGGATTGCATTTGAACATAGTGTCAAAGTTGATAAGTTAATTCCTGCATTAGGAATGATGGCAATATTGTGGGCGCTAATTGCGGTTAATCACATGGAGGTTTTTGAAATTATTCCAGGAATAGGAAAAGAAAGTCATCATGTGGAAGGTGTTTTGTTACACCACTTAGGGAAAACAGCTGAAATTTTGTTTTTCTTAATGGGAGCTATGACAATTGTGGAAATTATTGATTATTTTGATGGTTTTTCAACAATTAAAACATTCATTAAAACAAAGAGTAAAATTAAACTATTGTGGCTATTTACCACATTGGCTTTTGTTTTATCTGCAATTATTGATAACTTAACAGCTACGATTGTTCTAATTACGATTTTACAAAAAATTATCAAGGATAAAGAAATTCGTCTTTGGTTTGCTGGATTAATAGTTATTGCTGCAAATGCTGGTGGGGCATGGTCTCCAATAGGTGACGTAACCACAACAATGCTTTGGATAGCAAACAAGGTTACGCCAGCATCTTTGATAGAGCATGTTTTATTGCCATCTATTGCTTGTTATGCAATTCCTGCCTTAATAGCTTCAAGAATGAAAATTTTTAAAGGTTACATAGATAGTGAAATAAGTGCTGAACCTCTAAAATCGAAACATGGAGCAACTATGTTTTATTTAGGTTTAGGCGGAATTTTATTTGTTCCTATATTCAAAACTCTAACACATTTACCTCCTTATGTTGGTATGATGCTTTCATTGGCAATAGTTTCTGCTGTTGCAGAGTTTTTGAGTAACCAGCAATTTACAATAGCAGAAGCAACGTCAGGACATGGGGTTAATGAACCACAACATAGCCCTGTTCATAAATCGTTATCTAAAATTGAAATGCCTAGTATTTTATTTTTCTTAGGGATTTTAATGGCAGTAGCAGCTTTAGAGTCCTTAGGGATGTTATACGAATTTGCAGGTGTTTTAGAAAAAGGAGTTCCATTTTTAGGAACAGAACATGGTTCAACCACACTTTCAGATTTAGTAGTATTGTTGCTAGGAGCGGGTTCAGCAGTTATTGATAATGTGCCTTTAGTGGCAGCAAGTATTGGAATGTTTTCAATGGCATTAGATGCTCCAGAATGGCATTTTATTGCCTACTCAGCTGGTACAGGGGGAAGTATATTAGTAATTGGTTCTGCAGCTGGAGTAGTTGCAATGGGTATGGAAAAAATTGATTTCTTTTGGTATCTAAAAAAAATAGGTGGATTGGCTCTAATTGGTTTCTTGTCAGGAAGTGCAATCTTCATTATTTTAAGAGATTTTTTATTAAATGCACATTAAGCAATATTTAAAATTTATATACGTTTTAATACAAAATAATAGTTTATGAGTTTATTTCTTCAAGCCGATAGTTTAGCTGTTGCCAATCAAGTAGCAACCGAAGCCCAACCAACCGAGCAAACGTTATCTATATGGAGTTTATTAACCAGTGGAGGAATTGGTGGACAAATCATCATGATTGTTTTGTTTATGTTGCTGTTTTTTGCCCTTTTTTTGTATTTTGAAAGATTAATGGCAATCAATAAAGCGTCTAAAATAGATGCTAGTTTTATGAATAATATTAAGATGAATATTATGTCAGGTAAGATTGATGCAGCCAAAATGTTATGTGCACAAACTAATTCTCCTGTGGCTCGCTTAATCGAAAAAGGAATTTCACGCATTGGTAAACCTTTAGAAGATATTAATACTGCAATTGAAAATGCAGGGAATTTAGAATTGTATAAATTAGAGAAAAACACAAGTATGTTAGCTACCATTTCTGGAGCTGGCCCTATGGTAGGTTTCCTTGGAACGGTTCTTGGTATGATTCTTGCTTTTCATAAAATGGCTAGTGGTGGAGGTCAAATTGAAGTTGGTGCTTTAGCTGAAGGAATTTACACTGCTATGACTACCACAGTGGTAGGGTTAGTTGTTGGTATTATTGCTTATGTTGGATATAATCACTTGGTTGTTAAAACAAATAAAGTGGTAAACCAAATGGAAGCTAATGCAGTTGATTTCTTAGATTTATTAAATGAGCCAGTATAATGAAGTTAGGAAAAACAAGAAATAAAGTTTCTACAGAATTCAATATGTCCTCAATGACGGATATTGTATTCTTGTTACTTATCTTTTTCATGCTAACTTCTACTATGGTTACTACTAATGCATTGGATTTAGTACTGCCAAAAGCGAAAGGTAAAACAGATAGTAATAAGAGTACTTCTGTTAGTATTGATAAAGATTTGAACTTTTTTATCGATAAAGATAAAGTCAATGAAAATGATTTAGAAAAGCAATTGTTAGCTTTAATGGCAACTTCTGATAATAAAGCAATTGTGTTGCGAGCTGAGAAATCAGTTCCTCATGAAAAAGTAGTTAAAGTTATGGAAATTGCCTATCGAAATCAAATAAAAATGGTTATTGCGGTTAATCCTAAATAATTACAAAATGAAATTTTTAGAAACTCCAGAAGAAAAAAAATCATTCACAATAACATCGGTTATTTTTGTGATCCTTTTTCTGTTGTTCACTATTTTTGGTTTAACCTATATGGATCCGCCACCTGAAAACGGGATTGCTGTTAATTTTGGAACAAGTGATACTGGAAGTGGAGAAATTCAACCAACAGAGCAAGTAAAAACGTCGCCAGACCAAGCACAGTCTAAACCTGTACCTGCAGTGGAAGATGATGTGTTAACACAAGATGAAGAAGCACCGGTTACTTTGCCAAAAAAAGAGGTGAAAAAACCAGTAGTTAAGCCTGCAGAAATAAAACCCGTTACAAAACCAACTGAGACTAAGCCTACGCAACCTACTAACAGTGCTTTAAATAGTATTTTGAAAGGTCCAAAACAAGAGGGAACTTCTCAGTCAGGGCATGGAGATGATGCTGATGGAGGCGATAAAGGTAATCCTAATGGAAGTTTATATGCTAATAGTTTTTACGGAAGCGGTTCTGGTGATGGAATAGGAACTGGGAAAGGCACCGGTTGGGGATTAGCTGGAAGAAAATTAGCAGGGAATAGTAAAAAAATTCAAGATTGTAATGAATCGGGTAAAGTGGTAGTTAAAATTTGGGTAAACCGTCAAGGAAATGTAATAAAAGCAGAACGTACTCAAGGAACTACTAATACTAATCCGTGTTTAGTAAATCCAGCATTGGAAACAGCAAAAACTTTCAAATGGCAACCCGATGCTAATGCTCCCGAAACACAAATAGGTTTTGTGGTAGTGAATTTTCAAGTGGGAGAATAATCAAGAATACTAAAAGTTTGCTTTTTAACCCCGATAGTAATGAAAATCCAATGCGCTAGCATTGATTGTAATGAATAGCGGGAATAGGGATTACAAGAATGCCCGAGCCATTCGTTTCAAATAGTAAAATGAATTATAAAGAAACTACAGATTGGATGTTTAGTCGGTTACCTATGTTTCAAATGCAAGGTGCATCGGCGTATAAAAAAGATTTGACTAACACTCATTTACTAGTGTCACATCTCAATCATCCCGAAACAAAGTTTAAATCTATTCATGTAGCTGGAACGAATGGGAAAGGTTCTACATCGTCAATGATTGCTTCAATACTTCAAGAAGCAGGATATAAGGTTGGACTTTATACTTCGCCTCATTTAAAAGATTTTCGAGAACGAATTAGAATCAATGGCGAAATGATTTCGGAAGATTTTGTTGTTGATTTTATAGCACAAAACAAACCTTTTTTTGAGGCCAATCAGTTAAGTTTTTTTGAAATGACGGTTGGTTTAGCCTTTGATTATTTTGCCAAAGCGCAGGTTGATGTAGCAGTAATTGAAGTTGGGATGGGTGGAAGATTAGATTCTACCAATGTAATTATGCCTTTAGTTTCAGTAATTACCAACATTGGTTTTGATCATACGCAATTCTTAGGAGATACTTTGTCTAAAATTGCTAGTGAAAAAGCCGGAATTATCAAATCGAATATTCCAGTAGTCATAGGTGAATATTTAGAAGAAACAAAACCTATTTTTAGTGCTAAAGCGAATATTGAACAGGCACCTATTTATTTTGCTCAAGACAATCCTGAAGTTACATATGAATGTGCTTTGTTAGGTGATTATCAAGTTCACAATAAAAAAACAGTGTTACAAACCATCAAATTACTACAATCTGAATTTAAGATTGATGAAATGCACATTGAATTAGGATTTAAAAACGTAATTCAGAATACAGGATTGCTAGGTAGATGGCAAATTTTAAAACATAAACCTTTTACGGTTTGTGATACAGCCCATAACAGTCACGGATTGAAAATAGTATTGAATCAAATTCAAAAACATCATTTTGATGCACTTCATATAGTTTTAGGTGTGGTAAATGATAAAGATTTAGATTCGATTTTGCCTTTATTTCCAAAAAAAGCGAAATATTATTTTTGTAAACCTAATGTTCCTCGCGGATTAAATGCAGAAATTTTGAAAGAGAGAGCTAATGATTTTGGATTAATTGGAAAAGCATTTGATTCGGTATCAGAAGCTTACGAAATGGCTATGCAATCAGCTAAAGAATTGGACTTTATTTACATTGGCGGAAGTACTTTTGTAGTGGCAGAAATTGTGTAATTTTTTTAAAAAAATACTTGCAATTATAAATATTCAGTGTATATTTGCACTCGCAATACGGTAATAGTAAAGCGCTTTATTGGGGCAATTAGCTCAGCTGGTTCAGAGCACCTCGTTTACACCGAGGGGGTCAGGGGTTCGAATCCCTTATTGCCCACATATTCAAATCCTACAGTAATGTAGGATTTTTTTATTTCATTTATAAAAAAATAAGCTGTTCATGAGAACAGCTTATCTAAATTTAATTAAGATGTAGTGGGGATTTTTTATTCTTTGATGAAACGTTTTGTGCCTACTGAATTTCCATTTGTGATTTCAATAATGTAAATAGCCGGCATTAATGTTCCTACATTAACGGAGTTGTTTTCGATATATCCGTTTGCTATTTGTTGTCCCATTTGGTTGTAAATTCTATATGAAGAAGTGTTTTCTATTTCTGTCAAGTAGACTATGTCATTTTTAACTGGATTTGGATATAGTTTAAAATCAAGCTTTGTGACTTCAGGTTTTGGGTTGTTTTCTACATTAGTTGTAAAATCATTATTATCTTTTGCAATTAATGAGGTAATGTTAATAGTGTAATCTTCAACTTCTCCAGCAGAAAATATTTCACACGCTGTTGGAAAGGCATTGTATTTCATTGAAATTCTCATTCTAGTTGTACCTGTTAGTGCAGTTGAAGGAATTTCTATAATTCCACTTACAGTGGCAGTTTTCGCTTTCGATTTTGTAAATACTAATTCTGTTGATTCAAAAGTTCCATTTTTATTAAAATCAATCCAAACATTATATGATTCGGCTCTTGAAGTTCCAATCCAAGCAGGTGTAATTGTAAGTGTGGTTGATGTGCCTGTTGATAAGTTTGTTGAAAGCGCAGTGTAATTTCCATATCCATTGTTGTTTCCAGAGGTATTGTTAATTGTGCCCACTTGAACTTTATTTATATATTCTTTCGTTGTAGCACCCATAGAATTACAATATTCTGTAGTTGCAGCTAAAGTAATTGCTAATGTTGTTGTACTTACAATATTACTTGAATTTGAAGTATTTCCGGCAGCATCTTTTGCTTTTATATAGAAATTATAAGTTGTTGATGCCGATAAACCATTTACAACTATAGATGTAGTGGTAGTCGTTGTTCTTAAAATTCCATTTTGATATACTTCATAACCTGTTACTCCTATATTGTCTGTAGCTGAAGTCCAAGATAAATTAGTACTTGAAGTAGTAGTTCCTGAAACAGAAAGTATTGAAGCAGTTGGAGCCGATGTATCAGCTAAGGCAAGAGTCGTTGTACTTACAATATTACTTGAATTTGAAGTGTTTCCAGCAGCATCTTTTGCTTTTATATAAAAATTATAAGTTGTTGATGCCGATAAACCATTTACAACTATAGATGTAGTGGTAGTCGTTGTTCTTAAAATTCCATTTTGATATACTTCATAACCCGTAACTCCTATATTATCTGTAGCTAAAGTCCAAGATAAATTAGTGCTTGAAGTAGTAGTTCCTGAAACAGAAAGTATTGAAGTAGTTGGAGCCGATGTATCAGCTGTTATTAATCCTGTAATGGTAAAGTTCACATTGTTAACGTCAAAAAAGATGTGATTACTTCCTTTTACCATAATTCTGTTGGTTGTTCCTGGGATATTTGGTATTGTAATATTTTGTGAGCCATCGTTAGGAGTTCCTGAAAGTAAAACAATAGGAAATGTTTTTCCTCCATCGGTAGATAATAAGATATCTACATTAGCACAATTTACACTATTTGCATTTGTACCAGCTACACTCCAATTTACAACTTGTGTACTTCCTACTGCGTAAGATGTAGCTGTGTTTTGAGTGTCAACAGTAAATGGGCCACAAGCTCCATCTACGGTTACAATCATATCATCTGTATTATTTGCTCCACCACCAATTCTGTTATCTCTTACTGTTAATCTAAAATTTAGAGTTCTTGAAACACTTGGTAATGCTTCTGAGATAATTTCTCTACCTGCTGTAGTCGTTGCTCCTGTTAAAATAGAATTCATAGAAGGAAAATATCTTACAGGTGAAATTGATGGAGAAAAAGATCTAAAAAGAGGCCCTGATGTTGCTGTTGAATTTGGTACAGAAGTAGTTGAAGTTCCTAAATCCATTTCTTCCCAGCAATAGGTTAATACATCTGAAGTATTACCATCGGTAGCCGATCCAGTTAACATAAAAGGGGTTCCTTTAGGGATGGTAAAGTCCTTTCCAGCATTTACTACAGGAACTGAATTGCCAGTTGAAATTAAAATAGGACATGTTTTGGTTTTGATATTATCGGTAATTTGTTGGATACTAATAGCATGGAAGTATGCATCAGAATCAAATTCAATATCTTTACTAGTACGTCCAGAATAACTCATTATAGTTGAACCACTCCCAGGTTCTAATTGTGAAATTGTTCCTTCATTAGCGTGAGTAAAAGTATGATTTGCTCCTAATTGATGTCCCATTTCATGAGCCACATAATCAAGATCAAAAGTATCTCCTTGATAATTGCTTGAAGATGCACTTGTATAGGCCCTTCCTTTTGAGTTATCATTGCAAATACAACCTCTGCATCCAGCATCGCCACTATTGGTTACACCAACTCCTAATAAGTGCCCAATATCATAATTTGCTTCACCAATTACTGCTGTTAAATTTGATTGATTTTCAAGAGTCCAATTTGGATAATTAGTCATATCCGAAAAAGGATCAGTTGAAGCATTTGTATAAATAACAGCATCATTATTAGCTATAAGTATTAATTTGACTCCAAAATCTTTCTCAAAAATTCCATTGATTCTAGTCATAGTGTTATTCATTGCTGCTAAAGCTCCAGCTTTAGTACCACCAAAATAAGCAGCATATTCACCTGTACATGATAAAGCTAATCGAAAAGTTCTTAATTTGCCATCATCTGCACCTCTTAAAGTTGTATTTGTAGTTGGACCAAAAGTAATAACAGCCTTATCGATAAAATTACATTCAAATTTCTCTAAATTTTCTTCTTTGTCTGATTTTTTATAAACAGTATATATGTTAGATTGATTTGATATTGGTTCAATAAAAACGGCAGATTTATCTGGATACAATGTCATCGATTTAAAACCTAAAGGAGAAAAACTGAAATAAGCTCTTGCATATGGGTTTTCTATACCAACTGCTACGTATGATTTTATTTCTGGATATTTAGCGGCTAATTTTGGATCCATTATAGAGTTTTCATATACTTTAAATCCTTCCATTTTACCATCTTCATTTGGTAATGTAATAATTATGCTAGATGAAGTTTCGAAAATCTCTTTTTTAGGAGATTTTGCTAGCATATTTTTCATTGTATTTACATTTAATTCAAACACATTTTTTTTAGGTAAGTTGAAAGAAGGATTTGTTCTTTCAAAATTTTCTTTTAGGTTACTTTTTTTCCATAAATCATTTTTGCTTTGTGCAAATCCAAAAGTAATTGTTACTAAAAGTAGAGGAGTAGAGATTAATTTTTTCATCGTCATTTTCATTTTGTTAACTGGCTCAAAACTAAGTATTTAAAAATATTTAATCGACGAAATTAACAATAAAATCGATGAAATACACTGTTTTTGCATTGTTTGTAAGATATAAGCTAAAATTTTACAGCGATTCTTTAAGAAAATAAATAACTATTTGATAATCAGTGTTTTTAAATTTTTATTTTTCGTAGGAAAAGTATTTCTCACAAACTATAAAAAAAAGAGGGAAATAAAAAAATGAGTTTTTTGCGTTTTAATTTTAAAATAAAAATGTAGATGAACGGATTTTTTATTATTACATCTATGAAGTTATTTTCTTTACAAAAGTGTTTGTCTTTTTTATATTTTTTTAAATGTAAATCATTGATTGTTAATCGTTTGTTAAAAAGTTAAAGTTTGAAAAACAGTTCAATTTTTTTAAAATTTTTATCAAAATAAAGCTAAATTTGTTTCAATAAAATTAATTGAGGAATCTTTTAAGTTAAAATGATTTACAAGATGTATGTAATACTTAATTTGTATCCTCAAATAAATTTGATTGACGGTTCAATTGATTAATTGTATTGCAATATGCAAGAGTTTCCCCCTACAAAAATCAATTAATAATTATCTTTTCTACTTTTTTGAATTTAATTTTTTAAAATTTCAATTTATGATTGAAAATTTTCAACAATTTTTCAAAGCTCTTTCTATCTCGACTTACTAATGATATGGTATTAAAAACCGTATTATTATGAAAAAAATTATCTTATTTTATCGTGAAAATACCCGATTTTTTATTAGCTATACTCAGCATTTAAAAAGGGTGTTATTAGATGGGTACTTTGCTTCTTGTTCTCAAGAATCTAAATTCAATGTAGCAGCAAACAATAAAAATGGAATCTTTTATTTTGCATTTTTATTGTTAGCATTTAGTCAGATTTCTTCTTTTGGTCAATCTAACACAAATAATTCTCAATGGGGGAAAAATGGACCCGCCTCCGCACCAGCAAGTCCAGTTATTTGGGCAAATGGAAATGCTCAAGGAAGTAATTCGCATTTTACTGAAGGTCAATCCATCCCAACTCGAATTGAGTTAGATGGTCTAACAGCAGGTCAACCCGCATCAGTTACATTTAATATTAACATTACTCAGGGTAGTAATGGTCAGCATGCCTTTGATTTCTTTACTGGACCCAATAGAATTGAAGAAATTGTTAGCCCTTTAGATGGACTAACGGGTTATAATCCAATAAAATCAACGTTTGTATTTCCTATACCTAATGCAAGTAATACAGGGGGTGTACCTGCAGGTTATTATAATGAAACTGCTCTAAAAATGGCATGTCAGCAGAATGCTGATGCTGCTTTTCCTGACAAAAATTCTATTTGGATTTATAATGGAACCGTTTCTAACATTACTTATATATGGGGAAATGAAGATGCTAGTAGTACGCAACAGACTTATTGTACGGTGACATTTACTCCAACATCAACCAAAACTCTGTTGGTTTTAGGATGTCATATAGCTGCTGAACTTACGGTTTCATGTGAAGGATGGGGTACAGGAAATGGTGCTTCAACAATTAGTGGTTCTCCTTACCACTTTCACATTCAAAATGTGTGTTCGCCACTTAATAATTGTGTAACTTTAGGAAGTCAGGATCAACAAATGGCTTCAAGTTCAGTAATTGTTCCACCAACATGCTCAATTTTATCTTCATCTACACAAATTTGTGCTGGTAGTACAGCGACTTTTACAGCATCAGGAATTGGTGGCTCTGGAGGTGCGCCATATACTTTTGTTTGGTCAGGGCCTAATGGATTTTCAGCTACAACTGCTTCAATAACCGTAGGTATAGCTGGAACATATTCTGTAATAGTATCTGATAAAAATGGTGTTCCCACAGATAATCCTTGTACGGTTAATTTAATGGTAATTGATAATCCAACTCCTTCAGTTGATGATGAAGAAGCTTGTGTAGGAGCTACAGCGACTTTTACTACTGCATTAGTTTCGGGATATTCTTATCAATGGTATTTAAACAATGATTTGATAACTGGAGCAACTAGTAATAGTTATACTACTCCAGCTCTAACTATTAGTGATAATGGAGGCGTTTACAAAGTAGTGGTAATTGATGATAATAATAATACTGCATGTAGTGGAGAAGATTCAGGAATTTTAACGGTTAATGCTCTTCCCGCAATAATATGTCCTAATAATGCTATGGATAATTTGGTGCAATGCGGTGTAGCAGCAAGTTCTGCTCAATCTACAACTAATTCAAGTTTCAATGCTTGGTTTGGCTCTTTTGCAACTTTAAATCCAGATTTTGAAATAATTGATATTGCGTATAATTATGAGCCTGATAATGCACAACCACCTGCTGGTAATGCGCCTTTAAATCCTATATTGGGGGTTCCAGGTGTTATCGAAACATCTGTGCAAGTAACTTGGACAGTTCGAAACGCAAACGGATGTGTTTCTTCTTGTTCCGCTACATTTGCCTTGTCTTATAATTGTACTATAGGTTGTGAAAATACTATGACGCCTGTTTTATGTAATGGTGCTAGTACAGGAAGTATCACAGTTGTTGCACAAGGTGGTACTCCTCCTTATAATGTTATTTTGTATAAAGCTCCAGACGCTGATCCATACCGTTTAGCGGGTCCATTAAATACTGGAGCTATTAATGTGGTGTTTGATAATTTACCTGCGGGTTCTTATAGTTATTCTGTTACAGATGCTTCAAATGGAGACCCTTGTAATAATAATGAGCCTATACTAATAAGTGAGCCTGATGCATTGAACTGTTCGATAGAAAAAAATAGTGATGAACAATGTGCAGGTGGATTAAATGGATCTGCAACTGTTAATGTTACTGGAGGTACAGGAGAATACACCTATTTGTGGGATAACAATGAAACTACAGCTACAGCTTCAGGATTAAGCGGAGGCTTGCATTCTGTAACGATAACTGATGAAAATGGTTGTTCAACAACTTGTGAAATTACAATTTTAACCATTCCTTGTGATGATGGTCATTGTACTTATACTCAAGGATTCTATGGTAATTACAACGGTGTAGGCTGTACGCCAAATGATGGAGTCGTTAATTCTCAAGTAATGATGATTAATGCTCTAAATCAAGTGGGTGGTTTGTATAACTTTGGTAGCACAAGTACAGGGAATTATTTCCAATTAAAACTATCTGATGTAACGGGTGCTGTTAAAGCTAAAGATAATAATATTTATAAAATGTTACCCGGTGGAGGAACTCCAAGAGGATTAATAGGTTTTGCAACCTATCAACAATTTTCAACTTGGTCTGATAATGATCCTTTAACAGCTTCGGGTTCTAAAAAAGGTGCCATTAATAATAATTTACTTAGTCAAACCATGACATTGTTCTTCAATATGCAGATAGATCCTTCGTTAGCTTCTTTCGGTCTTGATTCAAGTTTTGCAACAGCTGCAACAGTTGAATGTGGTTCTAATATTCCTAATATGGAGACTATACAAGTTTTCAACATACCACAAAGTGTAATAGATTATTTAGGATTAAATGGAGGTGCTAATGTTGGTAATTTGTTTATTCTAGCTAATAAAGCACTTGGAGGTGAAAATATTTCTGGACTTTCACATTCAAATGTAAATGCTGCTGTAGATGCAATTAATAGAGGATTTGACAAATGTAGAGTTCAAGTAGGAATTCCAGTAGATGTAGCGGGAAAAGGAGTAGAGCTAAAAGAAGTAACAACAGCTACTATTACAAATTATCCCAATCCATTTAAAGATTTTATCGGATTGAATTATATGTTTGACTACGATACTAATGTGGAAATTCAAATTTTTGATGTTAAAGGTGCTTTAGTTTATGAATTTAAAGATACTAATGCATATTTTGGTAAAGAAATGAGAATCGATATCAATTTTAATCATGGAAGAGGTGAATTGTTTATTTTGAAATTAGTAACCAATAAAGAAACAATAATTAAAAAAATAATTTCTTCTAATTACTAAATCTTTTTTTTAAAAGTAAAGAGCTACTAATTAGTAGCTCTTTTTTTGTTTATATAAGTGTTAATGTTCTTTCTAACGCCATTCCTCTAGACCCTTTTATTAAAATTAAGCTATTGTTAGGAAGATTTAATTTTAAATAATCTGAAAAAGTCTCAAAGCTTTCAAAGAAGTTTAAATGTGAAGCTTGAATCTGATTTTTAAAGAAGTCTTTCCCTATGAAATAAGTAATTATTTTAGTTTCGTTTTCTAGTAATTCAATGATTTTTTTATGCTCAAGTAAGCTTTCTTCGCCCAATTCAAACATGTCACCCAGAATGGCAATTTTATTTTTGTTTTCCAGTTGAATAAAATTCCCAATAGCAGCTGTCATACTACTAGGATTAGCATTATAAGCATCGAGTATTATCTCATTCCCATTCTTTTGTATCAATTGTGAACGATTGTTTTCTGGTATGTAGTTTTCAATGGCTTCTTTAATTAAATCATCCGAAATTTTAAAATAATGACCAATAGTAATTGCGGCGTTGATATTGTTGGCATTGTAAATTCCTATTAAATGCGAGCGTATGATTTGATTATTAAACGTAATCGTAACCATGGGATTAGCTTCGATTTTTGAAATTTTTACATCAGCATGTAGATTGTTTAAAGCAAAACTATAATGATTAATAGAAGATGATTTCTCACGTTGAATATCATCATCTAGATTTACAAAAACAGTTTTTTTGTTATTTCTTAAGTAGTCATACATTTCGCTTTTCCCTTTAATAACTCCTTCAACTCCGCCAAATCCTTCCAAGTGTGCTTTGCCAAAATTTGTAATATAACCATAGTCGGGAAGTGCAATTTGACATAAGAATTCAATTTCTTTTTGATGATTGGCACCCATTTCTACAATTCCAATTTCTGTTTCATTTGTAAATCGTAAAATAGTTAGTGGAACCCCAATGTGGTTATTTAAATTGCCAATTGTTGCTAGTGTGTTATATTTTTTTGAAAGAACAGCATGAATTAATTCTTTTGTTGTTGTTTTTCCATTACTTCCTGTTAACGCAATAATTGGTAATCCTAAATAAGCTCTATGAAATTTCGCTAATTCTTGTAAAGCAATGAGTGAATCTTTAACTAAAAGGGTTCTATCGTCAATGTAAAAGTCTGGGTTATCAATAACAACATATTTTGCTCCCTTCACTAAAGCTTCTTTTGTAAAAGTATTGGCGTCAAAATTTTCTCCTTTCAGTGCTACAAACAAACAGTTGGTTTCAATTTTTCGGGTATCTGTTGAAACACCTGAGCATTTTAAAAACAGAGAATGCAATTGAGCTATTGATGTCATATAAGTGATTTTTTAAGTGGAAACGAAGATAAAAAAAAGCCCTTTCAATCGAAAGGGCTTTTTTAAGTATTTTGTATGAAAATTATTTTTTAGGATTTCCTCTAGGAGTCTTTTTATTAGACTTAGGTCCTACTTTAGACATTGCACATCTGAATCCAATGTAGTCAGTAGCCATATCTTGAGGGAAGAATCTTCTAGATGCCGGGTCTAACCAATAAGCTCTATCTCTCCATGAACCTCCTTTGTAAACTCTAACATTATCATCTACTAATGTTGTTCTCTTGTCAGAAGTGTCAAATTTTTTGTTCATTTTTCCTAAGCTATCAGCAGTTATTGAATGCTTAGGTGATTCGTACATTCTTTTTTCATCTGCATTTCCTTCCTCAGAACCTCCAAATTTGTAAAAACGAGTTGATTGTCTGTCACCATCTCTATAATTTCTGTTGTCAGAAGTTGAGAATTGAGTTCTTAAATATGTTTCATTTTCGTCAACTGGAACTTGAGCAATTTGACCAGGGAAATTTCTAGCCATAATTCTACCATTGCTTAAAGTATCATATTTAATGTTGTCAGAAGTTACTAATTCAACAACTCCATCTTCACCAATTTTGTTTTTTGTATAAACGTTACCTCTGAAGTAGTTGAAGTCATTTGCTTCATCATCAACCATTGGTCTATAAACGTCTTGTACCCATTCTGCTACGTTACCTGCCATATCGTATAATCCGAAATCATTTGGCGCATAACTTTTTACTTTATTAGTAATATCAGCTCCATCATCAGACCATCCTGCAATTCCTCCGTAGTCTCCTTTACCTTGTTTGAAGTTAGCTAATTGGTCTCCTCTGTATTGTCTTTTTGAAGAACGAGTATATTGACCACTCCAAGGGTATTTCTTTTGTCCTTTGTAAATGTTGTATTCTCTGTTTCCAACTAAAGCAGTTGCAGCATATTCCCATTCAGCTTCTGTTGGAAGTCTGTATTCTGGTAAGATTAAACCAGAACTTCTTTGAGCATATACGTTTTTAGCTGTATCAGCTGCTTGTCTTCTTCCTTTACCCATTTCTTTTTTCAATACAACTTCTTCATTACCACCAAAAGTTTTAGATGGAGTATTGATATAAGTTTCTGTACTAAATGAGTTTTCAGCAGTTACGTCAGATCCTAATTTAATTTTGTTATCTTTCTTAAGGTAACCTTCACGTTCTAAAATGTTTTCATTTACACGGTCAGTTCTCCATTTACTGAATTCAACAGCTTGAATCCAGTTAACTCCAACTACAGGATAATCTGCATAAGCAGGATGTCTTAAGTAGTTGTTAGTCATTGTTTCGTTATAACCTAAACGATTTCTCCAAACTAAAGTGTCTGGAATTGCACCATTATATATGTGCTTATAATTTTCTTCAGTTGGAGGAAAAACTGTTTTTACCCAAAATAAATATTCTGAATACATTTTATTTGTAACCTCAGTTTCATCCATAAAGAAAGACTGCACGTGTTGTTGACTTGGAGAGTTGTTCCAATCATGCATAACATCATCCTGTACTTTACCCATAGTAAAAGTACCACCTTCGATAGAAATCATCCCTGGAGGTGTTTCTTGCTGTTTAAACTTGTCGTTAAACTGGAATCCACCTTTTTTGTCATTGATTTTCCATCCTGTAGCTGTAGAACCACCTTTTGTGCTTCCTTTTTTGCTACATCCAGTAAAACCTAATGCCAGTGCTAATACTACTAACACTTTTAATGCCATAATTTTCTTAATTTTCATACTTTAGTAGGTAATAAATTTAGTGTCGCAAGATAATAATTATGAATTAAAATGCAACATGTTTTTAAAAATTTGTAAAAAAAAATTAACGTTGTGTTAAAATCCTTTCTCTTACAACGTTTTGAAGTAAGTTTTATTGTAAAAAATTAGAATAAAATAAATATTTTTTTTCTCTTTGTAATATATAGGACTTAACTACGTTTTATAGCTAATGAAAAAGACTACCTTATTTTTACTTTTATTTTGTTTTAAGTTTGCCATTGCGCAAGAAACGGAGAAAGTTTCAATTAATTGGAATTCAAATGTGGATTATAATATTGGTGAAAACACAATTAAAGTACCACAATTTGATTTAGAGTTCTATAATATTGATATTCCTCTGAAGAAAATTCAGTATAGAAAATTAGTTGCCGTTACTCCTAATACAAATCCTTCTAGTCTTATCGTTTCTAATATTTTGTACCAGAATATTTCAGAATCAGAACTATATGATTTGAATAAGTCTTTAATTCCAAATAAGTTTCAGTCATCTTTAGAAGTTGTTCGTGCGCGAGATGAATATAAAGGAATTTTAATTGTAAGTCCTATAGTTAAAGAAGGTAATGTTTATAAAAAAGTAGTTTCATTTAATTATTCTTTTCAAAATAATCAAACCAACCGATTTCAAAATCCAAATGTAGTTCAATCGATTTCTAATTCTGTTTTGGCAACTGGAAATTGGTATCGTTTTTATGTGGAAAAATCTGGAATTTATAAAATTTCTAAATCTTTCCTGCAAAGTTTGGGCTTAAACGTTAATGTTGATCCGAGAAATATTAAAATTTATGGTAATGGAGGAAGAATGTTGCCTTTAAATAACTCATTACCTTATTCGGATGATTTGGTTGAAAATGCTATTCAATTTACAGGTGAAGAAGATGGAGTTTTTGACAATAACGATTATATCTTATTTTATGCAGAAGGTGTTGACACTTGGAATGCTGAAAGTTTAACAAGTGTAAATTTATTTGCAGATAAGTCTTATTATTATGTTACATCTTCTGGTGGAGCAGGGAAACGAATTCAGTCTGCGTCAGAGCCATCGGGTACTCCAACTTTTAATTTTTCTAAGTTTGAAGATGTTATGTATTATGAAAAAGATTTAGTAAATGTTGGAAAAGTAGGTAGACGATGGTTTGGTGAGCAATTTAATGTGACCAATGAACAAACTTTCGATTTTACTATTCCTAATTTAGATACTTCTGTTCCAGTTAATGTTTACATTAATACTGCATCTAAATCTTTTGGAAATTCATCATTTGTTTGTAAGGTAAATAATCAAGATGTAGGAACTATAAATTTTCCAGCATTAGTTGCTTTTAGTGGTGTTGAAGGTTATGAATCTGCAATTAACAGAAATGTTTCTCTTTCTTCAAACGCACTAAGTGTTAAACTAACATATAACAATGGTGGGGTACCAAGTTCAAATGGGTATTTAGATTTTATTAGAATTTCTTCCAAACGAAATTTGATTGGTTATGGCAAACAGTTTTCATTTTTTAATAATGAACAATTAACGAATGTTGGAATAGGACAGTATTCTATAACCACGGCATCAAATATTTCTCAGGTTTGGGATGTAACAGATTTATCTAATGTTCTCAAATATGACAATACATCAGGAGCTACTTTTTCATTTAAAGTCAGTTTAGGAACTCAAAAAAAATATGTAGCTCTTGATTTGGCTGATACGTTTGTTCCTTTGAGAGAAGGAAATAGTGCGGTTCAAAATCAAAATATTAAAGGAACTATCTTTAACAACAATCAAGGAAATTTTCAAGACATTGATTATTTAATAATTACACCTCAGTTTTTATTAACTCAGGCTGAACGTTTAGCTGATTTTCACAGAAATAATTCCGGTTTGAGTGTTCGAGTTGTTACGTTAGATAAAATTTACCAAGAATTCTCCTCAGGAAAGCAAGATGTGGCTGCTATTCGAAATTTAATTAAATACGTGTATTGGAACGCTTCTGCTCCTGATAAAAGAGTGAAATATGTTAATCTTTTTGGTGATGCTTCTTATGACTACAAAAACAGAGTATTTAACAATACAAACATAGTTCCTATTTTTCATGGGTTTAATCCTTTAGCTTCTGATGTTAATAATATTTCGAATATGTCACTGTATTCGTCATTTATGTCAGATGACTTTTTTGGTTTAATGGATAGCGGAGAAGGACAAATGACTACTAGTTTTGATGGAATTGATGTTGCAGTGGGTAGAATGTTAGTTTCAACAATCGGGCAAGCCAAAGAAATGGTAGATAAAGTAATTGAATATCATGATGAAAAATCATATGGAAGATGGCGAAATAATTATGTTATTTATTCTGATGATGCTGATAACAATACAGACGCCCAACTTCAATTTGATTTGAATTCGATGGCTGATATTTTAGTTAATCAGCGACCATTTGTAAATGTGAAAAAAATTCATACTGATGCTTACATTCAGCAAGTGGCAGCAGGGGGTGAACGTTATCCAGAGGCGAAAAGAGATTTTCTTGATGCTTTAGAACAAGGCGCATTAGTATTTAATTATTTTGGACATGGTAATGAGGAGTTTTTAGCAAGAGAAAGGCTTTTTGAAAAGTTAGATGCTCAAAATTTAAGCAATCGTTACAGATTTCCACTATTTATCACAATAACTTGTGAGTTTACACGTTTTGATGATCCAAACCGTTTTACGGGTGGCGAATATATGTATTGGAATAAAAATGGAGGAGCTATTGCTTTAATTGCAACAACAAGACAAATTGGTGTTACAACCGGAACAACAATGAACTACAGATTTAGCCAAGATTTATATGCTTACGGTTTAAATGAGTATCCAAGTATTGCAGAAGCTTTGCGTTTAACAAAAGTAGCAACATCTTCAGATAACAGGAGAGTAGTTTCTTTTATTGGGGATCCTGCGCTTAAATTGGCTATACCACGTCCTAAAGTTGTTTTAACAAAAGTGAATGATGTTCCAGTAAATCAATCATTGCCAGTAATGCAAGCATTAAGTCTGGTTAAAATTTCAGGAGAGGTTTGGGATGAAAATGATGCTATAATTTCAAATTATAATGGTGATTTAGCAGTTCAAATTTTTGATAAAGATATCAATAGAAGAACCTTGGGTAACGATGGTGTAACAGATTCAAATGGACTTATAACAATGAATTTTGTAACGTTAGGAGAAACAGTTTTTAGAGGAAATGCATCTGTGATTAATGGTCAGTTTGAATTTAGCTTTGTTGTTCCTCAAGATATTAGAGTTCCAGTTGGAAATGGTAAAATAAGTTTTTATTCAAAACGTAATACGCCAAATTTAGATAATCAAACAGGATTTAGTAGAGCAATCCAAATAGGTGGGGTTAACGTAAATGCTCCTAGTGATACTAATCCGCCAACAGTTCGGTTGTATATGAATGATGAAGGATTTACATCAGGAGGGATTACAAACTGTTCACCTTACTTATTAGCAATTTTAAATGATGAGAACGGAATCAATACGGCAAGTGGAATTGGACATGATATTGTAGCAATTTTAGATGGAGATGAAACTAATCCGTATATTTTAAACGAGTATTATGAAACAGAAAATGACGACTATACAAGAGGAAAAGTAAGATTTCCATTTCGTAATCTGTCTCCCGGGCTTCATACAATTCTTTTTAAAGCTTGGGATGTATATAATAATTTAGTAACTGCCGAAATTCAATTTAATGCCGTTTGTTCAGATGATGGATTGCGAATAGAGAGAGTTCTGAATTATCCTAATCCATTTGTAAGTTACACCGAATTTTGGTTCAATCACAATATGCCTTTTGAGCCTTTAGATGTTCAAGTCCAAATTTTGACAGTTTCTGGAAAACTAGTAAAAACCATAAATCAACAAGTTACAACTGATGGTTTTTTATGCAGAGATATAACATGGGATGGTAGAGATGATTTTGGAGATAAGATTGGTAAAGGAGTCTATGTCTATAAGCTAAAAGTTAGATCAACTACAACAGGTAAGTCGGCAGAAAAATACGAGAAACTTGTTATCCTATAATAAAATAGTATATTTGTCCAATTAATAGTAATGAAAAAAATGAAAAAAATTGCCTTATTGTTAACCCTCTTAATAAGTAGTCAATACGCAAAAGCACAAGAACGAGTTATAACAACCGGAGTTCCCTTTTTGCTTATCGCGGCTGATGCACGTTCTGCTGGTATGGCAGATATGGGTGTGGCAACCTCTGCAGATGCTTTTTCACAACAATACAATCCAGCTAAATATGCTTTTTCATTAGATAAGCAAGGTTTTTCTGTTAGTTATACGCCATATTTAACAAGTATAGCAAACGATATTTCTTTGGGTCAATTAACTTATTATAATAAAATTAATGAGCGAAGTGCTTTTTCTGGATCATTTCGCTTTTTCGGATTAGGTGATATTGAATTAAGAGAAACAGGAGATCCTAATGAGATTCCTCGAGTTGTTAATCCAAATGAATTTGCTCTTGATGGAGCTTATTCGTTAAAATTAAGTGAGCGTTTTTCTATGGCAGTAGGTGGACGCTTTGTGCGCTCTGCTTTAAAAATTGCTGATGCGAATACTGATGCGAGTGCTGCAACAACTTTTGCAGTCGATATTGCTGGATATTACCAATCAGAAGAAATCGCTTATGATGACTTCAATGGTAGATGGAGAGCAGGTTTCAATTTTCAAAATATGGGACCAAAAATTAGTTATGATAATGATGATTTAAATGATAATTTCATGCCGGCCAATATGAGATTAGGAGGCGGTTTTGATTTTATTTTTGATGAGTATAATAAAATTGGAGTAACTGCTGAGGTTACTAAACTTATGGTGCCAACACCTTCAAAAGTTGGAGATGAAGATGGAGATGGTGATGTTGATAATTCAGATTATGCTTTAGCAGATACTAAATACAGAGCAATTCCTTGGGCTAAAGGAATTTTTCAATCTTTTGGAGATGCGCCAGATGGTTTTTCAGAAGAGTTGAAAGAGTTTACATGGGCTTTAGGAGCAGAGTATTGGTATCAAGATTCATTTGCTTTACGAATGGGTTATTTTAATGAAAATGAATTAAAAGGAGCAAGAAAGTATTTTACGTTAGGAGCTGGTTTCAAATATAACATTGTTAAAATCGATGTTTCTTATTTGTTTTCTACATCAACGGTTAAAAACCCATTGGAAAACACTTTGCGTTTCTCACTTACTTTCAATTTCGGTGATAAATACGATGAACTTTAAACAAAAAATAAATTAATAAACAATCCAAATTCTTATTTTAGAATTTGGATTTTTTTTCCTTACATATGAAGCAAATTTCAATAAACACGACTATTTCAGTACTTTCAAAACACGAATTGTCTCAAGAAGAACAAGATTTGATGGCGCAAGCAATAGAAGCGAGAAGTAAAGCATATGCGCCATATTCAAAATTCACAGTGGGAGCCGCTCTTCTTTTAGATAACGAAATAGTGGTTCAAGGCTCTAATCAAGAAAATGCCGCTTATCCGTCTGGTTTATGTGCAGAACGTGTGGCAATTTATTATGCTGGCGCTACTTATCCAAATGCAAAAATTGTGAAAATGTTTATAACGGCTTCGCCTCAAGATAGAGATTTGGAAGAGCCAATTCCTCCATGTGGAAGTTGTAGGCAAGCAATTGCAGAATACGAGTTTAAACAGGATTCGCCAATTACAATTTTCTTTATGGGAGCAAAGGGTGATATTTATAAGTCTGATTCTTTAAAAAATATCTTGCCTTTAGTTTTTGATAAGAATCATCTATAACGATTTCGTAACTTTTTTTATCGATTTTGTTATAAAAATTACAAAAATCGTAGAATTTAATTTTTTCAATCAGGTTCTATGTAGTATTTTTGCTGTTCGTAAAATTGTGAATGATTGTAACATATTGTTTGCAGTTCAATTGTATTAAAAACAAACTAAAAATGAAACCAATTACAAGAGAAGTTTACCTAAAATGGTATGAGGATATGCTATTTTGGAGAAAGTTTGAAGATAAACTTGCTGCTGTTTATATCCAACAAAAAGTTAGAGGATTTTTGCATTTATATAACGGGCAAGAAGCTGTTTTAGCAGGAGCTTTACATGCAATGGACTTATCTAAAGATAAAATGATTACTGCTTACCGTAATCACGTTCAGCCAATTGGAATGGGTGTAGATCCAAGAAAAGTTATGGCAGAATTATACGGAAAAGTTACAGGTACTTCAAAAGGTATGGGTGGATCGATGCATATTTTCTCTAAAGAACATGGGTTTTATGGAGGACATGGTATCGTTGGTGCGCAAATTCCAGTGGGTGCTGGTATTGCTTTTGCTGATAAATACTTTGAAACTGGTGGTGTTACTTTAACCTATTTTGGTGATGGTGCTGCACGTCAAGGTTCTTTACATGAAGCTTTCAATATGGCTATGAATTGGAAATTACCAGTAGTTTTCATTTGCGAAAATAATGGATATGCTATGGGGACTTCTGTTGAGAGAACAGCAAATCACACTGATATTTGGAAACTTGGTTTAGGATACGAAATGCCTTGTGGACCAGTAGATGGAATGAATCCAGTAAAAGTGGCTGAAGCAATGCACGAAGCAATGGAAAGAGCTCGTCGTGGAGATGGTCCAACATTCTTAGAAATGAAAACGTACCGTTACAGAGGACACTCAATGTCTGATGCACAATTATACAGAACTAAAGAGGAAGTGGAGGAATACAAAAAAATTGACCCAATTACTCAAGTTTTAGATATTATCAAAGAAAACGGTTATGCTACAGAAGCTGAAATCGAAGTAATCGATCAAAGAGTAGCTGATTTAGTAACTGAATGTGAGAAATTCGCTGAAGAATCTCCATTCCCAGAAGCACAACAGTTATATGATGTAGTGTACGAACAAGAAAATTATCCTTTCATTCCACATAAATTATAAGAACTATGGCACAAATTATAACAATGCCCCGTTTGAGTGATACGATGACCGAAGGAGTTGTAGCAACTTGGTTGAAAAAAGTGGGTGATACAATCAAAACAGGTGATATTTTAGCCGAAATTGAAACGGATAAAGCTACAATGGAGTTTGAATCATTTCATGACGGTGTATTATTACATATCGGAATTCAAGAAGGACAATCGGCTCCAGTGGATTCTTTATTAGCTATCATTGGAAAAGAAGGGGAAGATATTTCTGCTTTATTAAGTGGTGGAACAGCGACTGAAACTAAAGAAGAAAAAGTTGTTGAAGAAACTAAATCTGTCACATCGAGTGCAGTCGAGATACCAGCTGGTGTAAAAGTAGTTACGATGCCTCGTTTGTCAGACACTATGACAACAGGAACAGTTGCAACTTGGTTAAAGAAAGTTGGAGATACTGTAAAAGAAGGGGATATTTTAGCTGAAATCGAAACAGATAAAGCTACGATGGAATTTGAATCTTTCAATGCAGGAACTCTATTATATATCGGAGTGCAAGAAGGTGATTCTGCTCCAGTAGATACAATCTTAGCCATTTTAGGACCAGCAGGAACTGATGTTTCAGAAATTGCTGCTAATTATAAAGTGGGAGCTGTTGCTGATTCCGAAGCTTCGGAACCAAAAGCAGAAACAACCACTTCAGCCCATACGGAAGTAACTGAAAACAAACAACAGTCAACCGATAATTCAAGAATATTTGCTTCTCCATTAGCTAAAAAAATTGCTCAAGATAAAGGAATCAACTTGTCTCAAGTAAAAGGTTCAGGTGAAAATGGAAGAATTGTAAAATCAGATGTGGAGAATTTCTCACCATCTGCAGTTGCAAGTCCATCTCAAGCTGTTGCAGAAGCTACAAATACAGTTGCTGCAGTGAAACCATTTGTGCCTGCAGGAGAAGTATTCCAAGAAGAAATCAAAAATTCGCAAATGCGTAAAACCATTGCGAGACGATTATCAGAATCTAAATTTACTGCACCGCATTATTATTTAACAATCGAGTTAGATATGGACAATGCAATTGCTTCAAGAAATATGATTAACGGGTTACCAGATACGAAAGTTTCTTTCAACGATATGGTAATCAAAGCAAG
Organism: Flavobacterium sp.; assembly: GCF_036782315.1. Classification (GTDB taxonomy): domain Bacteria; phylum Bacteroidota; class Bacteroidia; order Flavobacteriales; family Flavobacteriaceae; genus Flavobacterium. The sequence continues at coordinate 368,855 of NZ_DAIPZK010000002.1, read as the reverse complement.
TGCGATGGCATTGAAAAAGCATCCACAAGTAAATTCACAATGGAGAGATGATGCAATGGTAATCAATCACCACGTGAATGTTGGTGTTGCTGTTGCTGTTGAAGACGGTTTAATGGTTCCAGTATTGAAATTTACAGACCAAATGAGCTTAACTCAAATTGGTGCTAACGTAAAAGACTTAGCTGGAAAAGCAAAATCTAAAAAAATTCAACCAACGGAAATGGAGGGAAGTACATTCACAATTTCTAACTTAGGAATGTTCGGAATTCAATCGTTTACGTCAATTATCAATCAACCAAATTCAGCTATTTTATCTGTTGGTGCAATTATTGAAAAACCAGTTGTTAAAAATGGTCAAATTGTAGTTGGAAACACAATGACTGTAACGTTAGCTTGCGATCACAGAACAGTGGACGGAGCAACTGGAGCTCAATTCCTACAAACGTTCAAAGCGTTTATGGAAAATCCAGTTACAATGTTAGCTTAATAAATGTTAAATTTATCATACAAAATCCCGATTTACTCGGGATTTTTTTATTTTTACTTAAAACTAAAAACTATGAAAAAAATCGTATTCCTCATTTCTTTCGTTGGATTGTCATTACATGCACAAACCAATGTTACTTCGAAAAATATTTCTAAAGTCAATTACCAAGTTTCAGAACAAAACGTTATTAAAACTTTGTCTTATTTGACTTCTGATGAACTAGAAGGAAGAGATTCGGGTAGTGAAGGAATCGAAAAGGCTGCGGTTTATTTAGAAAATCTATTAAAAGAAAACGGAATCAAACCGTATTTTAAAACTTATCGTGATACATTATCAAATTTTGACAAACCTGCGTTTAATATTGTAGGCTATATCGAAGGAACGGATAAAAAATTAAAAAATGAGTTTGTGGTAATCGGAGCGCATTATGATCATATTGGCATGTTGCAAAATGGAGTAAATGGCGATGTAATTGTAAATGGTGCAAACGACAACGCAACAGGAACCACAGCGGTTACTGAAGTAGCTAAATATTTCGCTAAATTCAAAAATAATAAGCGAAGTGTACTTTTTGTATTCTTCTCTGCAGAAGAAAAAGGACTTTTAGGTTCAAAACATTTGGCTGCGAAATTAAAAAGCCAAAAAATGGATTTGTATTTCATGTTCAATTTTGAAATGATAGGAGTGCCAATGAAAGACAAAGGAATGGATTTCTATCTTACAGGTTTCGGAAAATCCAACATGGCGACGACAATGAACGAATATGCAAGAGAAAAGTTAGTGGGTTATTTACCAATTGAAACCAAATATATGTTGTTCAGAGCTTCGGACAATTATCCGTTTTTCACTGAATTTAATGTTCCAGCACAAACGGTTTCGACTTTTGATTTTGAAAATTTCCAATTCTATCACCAACCTGATGATGAGTTTGAATTAATGGATACAAAACACATGACCACTGTAATTTCGAAAACAATTCCAGTTTTAGAAAAAATGATTAATGCGCCTAAAAAAGAAATTAAATTAAATGAAAAGTAAAAATATCATCATCACTGGAACTTCTCGCGGAATAGGTTACGAGTTAGCCTTACAATTTGCCAATGCGGGACATCAAGTACTAGCAATTTCAAGAAAAACACCAAAAGAGTTAATCGAAAATCCGAATATTTCGTGTTTGTCAATTGATATTTCAAATCCAGAAGAATTACTTCAAGTGGAAAATTTTCTTAATCATACATGGAAAAAAATAGACGTTTTAATTCATAACGCAGGAAGTTTATTACATAAACCATTCACGCAAATTACTTCAGAAGAATTTCAAAATATCTACAAAGTCAATGTTTTTGCGGTTGCTGAATTAACAAAAATCTGTATACCATTCATGGAAAAAGGAAGTCATGTGGTAACAATAAGTTCTATGGGAGGCATTCAAGGAAGTATGAAATTCGCAGGTTTAACTGCTTATTCCTCAAGCAAAGGTGCGGTAATTACCTTATCCGAATTATTAGCAGAAGAATATAAAGAACAAGGAATCGCCTTCAATGTTTTAGCACTTGGAGCGGTTAATACCGAAATGTTACAAGAAGCCTTTCCAGGTTACGAAGCGCCACTTTCAGCAAAAGAAATGGCAGATTATATTTTTAATTTTGCCTTAACCGGAAATAAATATTACAACGGAAAAGTATTGCAAGTTTCATCTTCAACGCCTTAAAATTGAGCGACGTATTAAAAAAATACTTACCTGAACATGCGGTTCATCATTGTTTTGAGTTAATCAAAGCCAATCATGTGCATCTTAAAATTGTTAATGAACGTCAAACACGTCATGGCGATTATCGAAAAGATGCGCAAGGTTATCATTTGATTACGGTAAATGCAAGTTTGAATAAATACCGCTTTTTAATTACATTAATTCATGAAATTGCGCATTTGGTTGCTTTTGAAAAATACGGTCGCCATATAAAACCACATGGTGACGAATGGAAACTAACATTTCAACGTTTGATGGTGCCATTTATTCGTCCAGAAATATTTCCAAATCAATTATTACCATTGCTTGCCAAACATTTTAGAAATCCAAAAGCGAGTAGTGATACTGATGCAAAATTAGCTATCGCTTTAAAACTATTTGACCAAAAAGAAACGGATAAAAATTATATCTTTGAAATTCCAATGGGAAGTCATTTTAGAATTCACAATGGGAAAATTTTTAAGAAAATTGCATTACGAGTAAAGCGATATGAATGTTTAGAAATAAGTTCTGGACGCTTATATTTGTTTCAACCTAATGCAGAAGTAGAATTGTTGCCAAATAAATTTTAGCAGCAAAAAAAGTATAAAATGAACAAAAATTATTATGCAATTATAATGGCAGGCGGAGTTGGTTCTCGATTTTGGCCAGTCAGTACAACCGAGTTTCCTAAACAATTTCACGATATGTTAGGAACCGGTGAAACTTTAATTCAAAAAACTTTTACCCGTTTGTCTCAAATTATTCCTAAAGAGAATATTTTGATTCTTACAAACGAGGGTTACAATGATATCGTTTTAGAACAATTGCCAATGATTCAACAAGAACAAATTGTTTTAGAACCTGCTATGCGAAATACTGCGCCTTGTATTTTATATGCTTCTTTAAAAATTAAAAAACAAAATCCAGATGCAGTTATGGTGGTGGCGCCTTCTGATCATTGGATTGAAGATGAGGTACAGTTTTGTTCTAACCTTCAGTATGCTTTTGATTTTTGTGAGCGCGATGAAAACTTAATGACATTGGGGATTTTACCTACATTTGCCAACACAGGTTATGGTTATATCGAATTCGATAAATTAGATTCTCGTCCTATAAAAAAAGTGAAGCAATTCAGAGAAAAACCTGATTATGCAACGGCTAGAAAGTTCATTCAAAGTCGAAATTTCCTTTGGAATGCTGGAATTTTCGTTTGGAGTGCAAAATCGGTTTTAAAAGCGTTTGAAGAATTTCAGCCAGTGATGTATGACCATTTTATGAATGGTTATGAAGTTTTAAATACACCAAAAGAAGAAGCTTTCATAAAAGATAATTATCCTTTAGCGCAGAATATTTCGGTCGATTATGCTATTTTGGAAAAAGCACAAAATGTTTATGTTTTACCAGCAACTTTCGATTGGAACGATTTAGGAACTTGGGGTTCGTTATATGATAAATTACCAAAAGACGAACAAGAAAATGCCGTAGTGAATGCTTCTGTTTATCTAGAAAATGCAACCAATAACATCATCAGAACAGAAGGTAAAAAACTAGTTGTAATTGATGGATTAACAGATTACATCATTGTAGATAAAGACGATGTCTTATTAATTTATCCAAAAAATAAAGAGCAAGACATTAAGCAAATAGTATCTAAAATTCAATAATACTATTTAACATCATCTTCCAAATACATTTTTCGAACACGTTTGAATAATTCAGAAGAATATACAAAATCGGTAACCGCTTCGTTATCGGTTTTGAATATTTCTTTGTTGGTTCCTTCCCATTCTAATAAACCGTTTTTTAAGAATACAATTTTTTCTCCAATTTCCATTACTGAGTTCATATCGTGCGTATTTATCACAGTGGTAATGTTGTATTCTTGAGTAATTTCTTGAATCAAATTATCTATTACAATAGCTGTTTTTGGGTCTAAGCCCGAATTCGGTTCATCACAAAATAGATATTTCGGATTATTTACAATCGCTCTAGCAATTGCCACACGTTTTTGCATTCCACCCGAAATTTCAGAAGGTCGTTTTTGATGTGCATTTACTAAGTGAACCCTATCAATTACAAAATCAACACGTTCTTTGATTTCTTTTGCCGATTTATTAGTGAACATTTTTAATGGGAAGCCAACATTTTCCTCAACTGTCATACTGTCAAAAAGTGCACTTCCTTGAAATACCATTCCAATTTCAGTTCTTAATTCACGCCTTTCATCATTAGAAAGTTCTGAATAAATTCTGCCGTCAAAAGAAATTGTACCACTATCAGGTGTGTGAATTCCTAATAATGATTTTAAGAAAACGGTCTTTCCAGAACCACTTTGTCCAATGATTAAATTGGTCATACCAGCTTCAAATCGAGTAGAAACGCCTTTTAAAACCGTTTGTTCGCCAAACTTTTTTACGATATTTTTTACTTCAATCATTAGCTTAAAAGTAGTTGAGTTAATATAAAGTTCATCAATATGATAACTACAGAAGTCCAAACGAAAGAAACGGTACTAGCTTTACCAACCTCTAATGCTCCACCTTTCATGTAATAGCCATGAAAAGAGGGAATGGTTGCTAGTAATAAAGCAAAAACAATAGTTTTTATAAAAGCATATGTGATATGAAACGGAATAAACTCGGTTTGAAGACCAGTTGTGAATTCGAAACTTGTAGTAAATCCACCATAAACGGCTGCCATCCAACCACCAAAAACTCCTAAAAACATGCTCAATCCAATTACAAAAGGATATAAAAGCAAGGCAATAATTTTAGGAAAAATCAAATAGTTTAATGAGTTTACTCCCATAACTTCTAACGCATCAATTTGTTCTGTAACACGCATGGTTCCGATACTTGATGTAATGAAAGACCCCATTTTTCCGGCCATAATGATGGAAATGAATGTTGGGGCAAATTCTAAAACCACCGATTGTCTTGTGGCAAAACCAATTAAATATTTAGGAATTAACGGATTTGTTAAGTTTAATGCTGTTTGTATGGCTACAACACCACCCACGAAGAAGGAAATAAAGGAAACGATTCCTAGTGAGTCTATAATTAAATCATCGACTTCTTTAAGGATTAATTGTTTCATTACCGACCATTTAGTAGGCTTGTTGAAAATTTCTTTCAACATGATGAAGTATTTTCCTATTTGCGATAAGTAGCGAATGAGCATCATTTTTAAATTGTTCAGTATTCAGTTTCTAGTGAGCAGTAAAAATACTATATTTTTATGGAAAAGATTAAAACAATTTCTCTTTCATCTTCTGCCAACGATATTTTCTAACAAATTTAGCTTGCTCAGGTGTAACCAACATAGTTTTGTTTTCTCTCATTGCTTTCCAAAAACCTTTGATATAATCCAAGAACAATAAAGGTTTTCCTTTTCGCATCGCTAATTTTAAAGAAGCAACGGCTGTGATAAAAAAACCATAACCTAAAGTGTAAAACGCTTCTCCTTGTTTGAATCTTGCAGCTTGGTTGTAGCTAGCGCCTGTAGGTTTTAGATGTTTTACGTGTAAACTTTCATCAGTTACCACTTTCCAATTGTAAAATTTAGAAAGTAATTCGTCAACGGTATCCCAACCCATTTGAGGTTTTAGTCCGCCGATTTGTTTGAAGGTTTCTTTTCTATACGCTTTTAAGGCACCGCGAATATGATCTTTATCGGTTAAATTCTCTAAAATCCAATTGCCGTTTTTTTCGATGTAACAAAATCCACCAACCATTCCAATTTTATCGTCTGATTGAAAATGTTTGATGATGGTTTCAAAGTAGTTTTTTGGAAAAATCAAATCAGCATCTACTTTTACAATGATATCGTAATTGTCGTCGATGTGTTTTTCTCCTTCATGGAATGCTTGAATCACTTTACTTCCAGGTAAATGAATAGCATCCGATTTTTTATTCACTAAAGTGATAAATGGGTGTTTGGAAGCAAATTCAGAAACAATTTCTGGAGTTTTATCAGTAGAATTATCATTCACCACTACAATTTTTGTTGGTAAAACGGTTTGTTCTACTAAAGATTGCAAAGTTAAGCTCATAAAAACTTCTTCGTTGTAAGCTGGAATGATAACGTAATATTTCATTTGACTTATCACTTTTTACTTGTCACTTTTCACTCTTTCGGCATAAACCAAATAATATCTAGGAGTAAACCATCTCAACAATGGTCTAAAACCTAATTTCTTAACTGGATGCGTAAACTTAACTCTGTCTATAATTTTAAAACCAGCTTTTTCAAGTAGCCAATCCAATTGCCAATCCTCAAATTCGTGATAATGTCTATCCCACATATCGGTTTTACTTCTATATGCAGCAGAAAACCATAAACGTAATGGAATCGAAATTAAAATTTTATCCGATTTTACGTTTTGTAAAACAGTATAAGGGTTAAGTAAATGTTCGAAAATTTCAAATCCTGTAAATACATCGTAGTTCTCAGTTTGTAGTGCCGATTGATCGTCATCAATGTCTTCTCCTTTTGTATTGATAACAGTGTACCCATTATCAATCATAATTTTTGAAAAAGGATTTGGAACTCCTAAATCAAAAATGGTTTCAGAAGTTTTAATATGTTTTTTTAGAAAATCTAAAGTGATATTGAATCGTTTACTCGGATATGTTTTTTCGTACATTCTTACGGTTTATAGTTTACTGATTATAGTTTGTGGTTTTGCAAAATTAACTATTAACCATTAACAACAAACAACAAACTAGAAAAATTACATTTGATATACAATTGCATTAATGTTCATTCCAGAACCAACGGATGCAAAAATGATAACATCTCCTTTCTTAAGTTCTTGATTTTCTAATTCGCCTTTCATCATTAAGTCGAAAAGTGTAGGAACTGTTGCAACACTAGAGTTTCCCAATTTATGAATGCTCATTGGCATAATTCCTTCTGGTGGGGTTTGTTTGTAGTTTCGGTAAAATCTTTGAATTATTGCTTCGTCCATTTTTTCATTAGCTTGGTGAATCAATACTTTTTTGACTTTTTCAATAGGAACGCCACTTTTTTCTAAACACGAAGCCATGGCTTTAGGAACATTACTCAATGCAAATTCATAGATTTTTCTTCCATGCATTTTAATATAACGCACATCAGGGTCGTGATCTTTATTGAAAGAATTGCCAAAAAACAAATAATACGCTTCATCATAAGTGAAAGTAGCGGTTTCATGTGCTAAAATTCCTCCTTCATCATCCGTTGCTTCTACAATTGTAGCACCAGCACCATCGGAATAAATCATAGAATCTCTATCGTGTAAATCTACTACTCTTGATAAAGTTTCGGCACCAATAACTAAGCATTTTTTTGCCATTCCAGCTTTGATAAAGGCGTAAGCTTGAATAACACCTTCTACCCAACCAGGGCAACCAAAAAGAATATCATAAGCAACACATTTTGGATTTTTGATTTTTAGACCGTGTTTAACTCTGGTGGCTAAACTTGGTAAAATATCGGATTGAATAGCTCCTTTTTTTACATCCCCAAAATTGTGAGCCATGATAATGTAATCAATAGTTTCTCTATCAATTTTAGCATCTTCAATTGCTTTTTCAGCAGCAATTAAAGCAATATCAGAAGTGCATAAATCTTCCTTTACATAACGACGTTCCTGAATTCCTGTAATTTCTAAAAATTTTTGAGCAACCACATCATTTGGGTGAGGAAATGGGGTTCCATCATCATTTAAAAAAGTATGTTGAGCAAAATCGATATTGGAAACTACTTCGGTAGGAATATAGCTTCCTGAACCTGTTATTTTGATATTCATTCTATTGTTTTTTTGGTAAATCTAATTTACAAAATATTGCTTGTTAATGATTTGATAACTTATTGGTTTTTAATATTTTTATGAATATCGTAGGAAAATTGGATTAAAAAAATGAAATTCTAAAATTAATACTCTTTAATTGAATTTTATCTGCATAATAGTAGCCATACTCAAGGCTTGAGTTTTCATTTGATCGGCATATTTTCCTTGAAAGTGTTCGTCAATTGTCGAATTAAAATGGCTTAACCAAGTATCAAAGTGTTCTTTTTTGAACGGCTGCTTGTCGTGAACTTCTTTATGAATGGAAAACATATTGTTGAAATAACCCCCTTTTAAAAATAGTGATTGTTCCCAAAAAGTCGCTAAAATCTCAAAATGGGCTTCCAAATGTTGATCAACGGTAGTTACTTTGGTAAAGAAAAAATTAATAGAATCATCGGCTAAAAGTTTATCGTAAAACTTTCTCATGATGAGTAGAATGTCTCTTCTATTTTCAATGTCGTTCATTTTGGGAATAGTTTCAAGTTAAAGGTTTCAAGTTTCAAGTTGTAAAAAAAGTTCAAGATTAAAAACTAATCTTGAACTTTTAAACTTTAAACCTGAAACTTTAAACCAAAGTTTACATATAAGCTTCAATTGGCGCACAAGAACAAACTAAATTTCTATCGCCATACGCTTCATCAATTCGACGAACAGTTGGCCAGAATTTATTCTCTGCAATATAATCTAATGCAAATGCTGCTTGTTCTCTTGTGTATGGGAAATTCCAATCGTTAGCTGTAACCATTGTTAAAGTATGTGGTGCATTTCTTAAAATATTATTAGCATCATCTTTTGTTGAAGCTTCAATCTCTTTACGTATTGAAATCATTGCATCACAAAAACGATCTAATTCTGCTAAATCTTCTGATTCGGTTGGTTCCACCATTAAAGTTCCTGCTACTGGGAAAGAAACTGTTGGTGCATGGAAACCGTAATCCATTAAACGTTTTGCGATATCGGTTACTTTGATTCCTTTTTCTTCAAAAGCTCTACAATCTAAAATCATTTCGTGAGCCGCTCTTCCCATTTCTCCAGAATATAAAATTGGATAGTGGGTTTCTAATCGGGCTTTCATGTAATTTGCATTTAAGATAGCATATTTAGTAGCATTTGTTAATCCTTCAGCGCCCATCATCGTGATGTAACCGTAAGAGATTAAACAAACTAAAGCCGATCCATAAGGTGCCGATGAAATAGCTGTAATAGCTTGGCTTCCTCCTGTTGGAATAATTGGATTAGTTGGTAAGAAAGGAACTAATTTATCGTTCACACAAATTGGCCCAACACCAGGTCCGCCACCACCGTGAGGAATGGCGAAAGTTTTGTGTAAGTTTAAGTGACAAACATCAGCGCCAATAGTAGCAGGATTTGTTAGTCCCACTTGTGCATTCATGTTTGCACCATCCATATAAACTAAACCGCCATTTTCGTGAATGATATTGGTAATTTCAATAATAGCACTTTCAAAAACTCCGTGAGTTGATGGATAAGTAACCATTAAAGCAGATAAATTATCTTTGTGTTGGATAGCTTTTGCTCTTAAATCTTCTACATCGATATTTCCATTTTCCATGGTTTTAGTAACGATGATTTCCATACCTGCCATAGCAGCAGAAGCGGGATTTGTTCCATGAGCAGAAGCCGGAATCAAACATACATTTCTATGGTGATCACCTCTTGATTGATGGTAAGCGCGAATAGCCATCAAACCAGCGTATTCTCCTTGTGCACCTGAATTAGGTTGTAATGTAGTTCCTTGGAAACCAGTTACGACATTCAATTGATGCTCTAATTTTTTCAGCATAATTTGATAACCTTCTGCTTGTTCAACAGGAGCAAAAGGGTGGATGCTGTTCCAATTTGCCATTGATAAAGGCAGCATTTCAGCAGCTGCATTTAATTTCATGGTACAAGAACCTAACGAAATCATAGAATGATTTAACGATAAATCTTTACGCTCTAATTTTTTGATGTAACGCATCAATTGCGATTCTGAATGATGGTTGTTGAAAACATCGTATTGTAAGAAAGTTGAAGTTCTTTCCAAACCTTCAATTCTACCCGAAGGTAAAAGGATTTTTACAGGAACGTACTCTTTTCCAGTTGCTTCTGCGAAAATCGCAATGATTTGATTGATGTCTGCAATTGAAGTTGTTTCATTGAATGAAATTGAAATCGATTCACTATCTGGATAGAAGAAGTTTACTTCGTGTTTTTCAGCTATCGCTTTTACTTTAGCGGCATCAGCTTTTACTAAAATTGTATCGAAGAAAGCTGTATTGGTTTGGTAAACTCCTAATTTATTCAAAGCGTCAGCTGTGGTAACCGCAGAAGCGTGTACTTTGTCAGCAATATATTGTAAACCTTTTGGGCCGTGATACACTGCATACATTCCCGCCATAACTGCTAGTAAAACTTGAGCTGTACAGATGTTTGAAGTTGCTTTTTCACGTTTGATATGTTGCTCACGAGTTCCTAAAGCCATACGTAACGCACGGTTTCCGTTGGCATCGATAGAAACACCGATGATTCTTCCCGGCATCGAACGTTTGAATTCTTCTTTAGTTGCGAAATATCCAGCGTGTGGTCCACCGTAACCCATTGGAATACCAAAACGTTGAGTTGTTCCAACTACTACTGAAGCACCCATTTCACCTGGTGGTGTTAATTTAGCTAACGATAAAATATCAGCAGCAACTGCTACTTTGATTTCGTTTTCTGCAGCTTTTGCGATAAATCCAGTATAGTCGTAAACTTGACCATATTTTCCTGGATATTGTAGAATAGCACCAAAGAATTCAGTTGAGAAATCAAAATTTTCGTGATTTCCAACCACTAATTCAATATTTAATGGAGTTGAACGTGTTTGTAAAACCGATAAGGTTTGTGGTAAAATTTCTTCCGAAACGAAGAATTTGTTTACGTTGTTTTTCTTTTGATCTCGAGTTCTTACATCAAAAAGTAATGCCATTGCTTCTGCAGCAGCAGTTCCTTCGTCTAATAAAGATGCATTTGCGATTTCCATCCCTGTTAATTCGATAACCGTAGTTTGGAAATTCAAAATCGCTTCTAAACGACCTTGTGCAATTTCAGCTTGGTAAGGCGTATAGGCGGTATACCATCCCGGATTTTCAAAAATATTTCTTTGAATAACCGCAGGTAAAATGGTAGGGTGGTACCCTAAACCTATATATGATTTGAATACTTTATTTTTCTTTCCTAATTCTTGAATGTGAGTTAAATACTCATATTCCGACATTGGAGCTTCTAAATTTAAGTCGTTTTTTAAACGAATATCATCTGGAATAGTTTCATAAATTAATTGGTCTAAAGTATCTACGCCAATAGTTTTTAACATGTGATTTAAGTCACTTTCACGTGGCCCTAAATGTCTCAAAGCGAATGCATCTGTTCTCATTTATTAAAAATGTGTATGTGTGTTATTATGTGTTGTTTTGGACAACAAAAGTAATTATTAATCTTGTAATTTTTTGTTTTTAAAATGTGAAATTTTGTGATTTTATCAACTAATTTCAAGTCTTATTAACAGATTAATTAATTTTGTTGAATGGCGGTTTTAAAGAATATTCTCGATTTTTATATCAATAGCAGTTTACATGTGGCGTTATCAGCATTTGCATTGGTATCCATGACGCAATATTTCTTCGGTGTTCAAGACGATTTTTCGGTAGCTTTCTTTGCTTTTTTTGGAACAGTAGTCGGCTATAATTTTGTGAAGTATGATGCCATAGCAAGGTTAAACAAAACCGAAATCAAAAAAGAACTCAAAGCAATCGTTTTTTTGAGTTTTATTTCGTTGTTGTCTTGTTTTTGTTTTTTCTTGCAATTGAGTTGGGCAACAAAACTAAATGCTTTCATTTTTTTTGGACTAACACTTTTATACACATTACCTTTTTTTCCAAACAAACAAAACGCCCGAAACTGGAAAGGTGTAAAAATTTACATTGTTGGAATTACTTGGGTAGGAGTAACTGTGATTTTACCTTTGTTAGAAGCTGAAATTCCGTTTTCTATAGATGTGCTTTTGATGGCTTTTCAACGATTTTTGTTGGTGTTTTCTATTGTTTTAGTGTTTGATATTGTAGATGTAAAAAATGACGACATTCATTTACAAACCGTTCCGCAGAAAATAGGAGTGGAGTTGACGAAAAAACTTGGTTATCTATTATTGTTTTTGTTGCTACTTTTAGAGTTTTTCTATACTTATAATCATCACTTTTTACCATTCTTTTTCAAACTTTTGGTTTGTGTAACGATTGCTGTTTTTCTATTTTTTGCGAATGAAAACCGTTCGAGATATTACGCATCATTTTGGTTAGAAAGCGTTCCTATTTTGTGGTGGTTGGTGTTAATCCTGACAGGTTTTTAAAACCTGTCAGGATTGTGAATTTATCCATTAATCACAATTCGTTGTTCTACTTGTGCTTGACTTGCTTTTCGTTTTCCTCTAAAGAAGAAATATAAGTTTAAGAACAGCATAATACCTAAATAAATTGAAAATCCACCAATTTTATAACTCAGTTTTTCAATTAGCACTTGATAACTATCATCATACATATTCATTTCTAATATCATAAGTGCAAAACCTAAATTCAATAAATAAAATCCGGTTTCGAATAGTTTGTTGGTGGCGTTTGCAATTTCATCTCGACCTTTAAAAATATCCAACATATAAATTTTACTGTTTTTAAAAAGCGTTTTTGAAACATAGTAGGTTAAAAATAAAGCAATGGGAAGATAAATTGCATAACCGATTAAAATTTTTGTAGTTTCCATAATACGAGTGTTTAAATTAATTTTTTGATGTAATTCGTTAATAAGATAATATTGATGTAATGCATCACGGCAATCGCAATAATAATAAAAGCCGATTTTGAGGTAATCACTTCAATGAGTTGTTTTATATTTTCAATTTGTTCCCAAGAAATTATCGTCATCGCACAATAACCAATATTTAAGAGATAATATCCCACCAAAAGCAATTGATTTATTTTATGACACAAGTCTTTATGATTTGGAATCAATTGTGAAACGAATATGTTTCCATTGTTGTAGCAAATTCTTCCAACCTTCACAATGATAATCCCTGTGATGCTGAAATAGATGAGATAGGCGATGATGTTGAGGTTCATTTGTTTGGAGTTTTATAGATTAATACTGATAAATAGATGGCTAATATTGGTGGGATATAAATCAATGTATAAGTAAAATAGTCTACTTTACCTATTGTTGGACTCCAAATCCAAAGAGAAAAGAATAGTATGACAACTATAAAATATATTTTGTAATGAATGTTTTCTTTGAATTTAAAAAGGAGTATTATTCCTAATATTAGTTGTATAAAACCAGTAAGTATTGTTGAAAACAGAGCAAATCCATAGTAGTTTCCTGATAGGTCATTAGTGAAATAACCAATTGAAGCTAGAATTATTGGTGTTCCAATAGCTATTGTGTTGAGTGCTTTTATTATTCTCATATTATCTATCATTTTTAAACTTTCAGAAAAAATTGAAAGTTTTAATTAAATTTTTTTATTTCATGATTTTAACAACCAATTTTGCTAACCAATTGTCTTTGTATTCTGTGATTTTATCCAAAACGTTATCCGCTTTTAATACGAAGTCGTACAATTTTGTGGTTTGATCTACGAAATGTTTTTCCGCTTCGGTTCCATCAGATTTTATTGTAGAAACTTCTTTTAAAACTTTTAAAGCGGGTTTGATTTCGCGTTTGCTTCTTTCTCTCGAAATTTTTACGGCTAATTCGTCTAAATCTTTTTCTGCGGTGAAAAATTCACGTCTTTCGCCTGCTTTGTATTCTTTATAAACGATGCCCCAATCCATCAACGCTCTTAAATTCATAGAAGCATTACCGCGCGAAATTTGTAATTCTTCCATAATGTCTTCCATAGAAACAGGTTCGTGCGAAACGATCAACAACGCATGTATCTGTGCCATGGTTTTGTTAATGCCCCATTGAGAACCTAAAGCTCCCCAGGTTTGTAGGAATTTATTTTTTGCTTCTTTGAATTCCATTTTGATGGTTATTTCATTTTGATAGGACAAAGTTAAGTAAAAGTTTTTAAAGTTTCAAAAAAAAATGAAAGTTTGTTTTCTAAATTGTAAAAAAGTTAATATTGGTGAATATAATCACTAAAAAATGTATAAATTTGGTGAATACAATCACTGAAAAATATATAAATTTGGTGAATAGAAATAAAATATATAATTTTGTTTAAAATTTAAGGTATGATTTTTAGAGATTTAACTGCTAATTTGGAAGCAAAATTACATAAAGGAAAAGTTATTGTGTTAATTGGTCCAAGACAAGTAGGAAAAACAACTTTAATTAATTCCATTTTAAAAGATAAAGAGTATTTGTTTTTGGATGGAGATGATAATACTGTTGCTGAAACTTTAGCGAATGCTAATACAGAAATTTTGAAAAGTATTATTGGTAATTATAAATATATTTTTATTGATGAGGTACAACGTATTCCAAATATTGGTTTGAAGTTGAAAATTATAGTAGATCAAATAAAAGATGTGCAAGTTGTTGTTAGTGGATCTTCTTCTTTAGATATTAATAACGTTACGCAAGAACCATTAACAGGGAGAAAGTTCGAGTTTCATATGTTTCCCGTTTCATGGAAGGAATTTGAAAATAGTGTGGGTTACATGAAAGCCCAACAACAACTTGAAATTCGATTACTGTACGGAATGTATCCAGATGTAATTAATAATTTTGGTGCTGAATATGAAATTTTGAAAAACTTGGTTTCGAGTTATTTGTACAAAGATATTTTAGCTTTGGCAGGTATAAGAAAATCTGAAGTTTTGGAGAAAATATTACGTGCTCTTGCTATGCAAGTGGGAAGTGAAGTTAGCTACAACGAAATTGCTCAGTTGGTTGGAGTTGATAAAAACACTGTAAATAATTATATCGATTTGTTAGAAAAAAGCTTTGTGATTTTCCGTTTGACAAGTTTTTCAAAGAATATTCGAAACGAAATTAAAGCAAATAAAAAAATATACTTTTATGATAATGGTGTGCTGAATATGTTAATTGGTAATTTTAATGCTTTTGAATTTAGACAGGATAAAGGTGCATTGTGGGAAAATTTTTTAGTTTCTGAACGATTGAAGCAATTATCTTATACACAAAGTATAGCAAAATCATATTTTTGGAGAACCACAACCCAACAAGAAATTGATTATATCGAAATCAATGCAGATAAAATTAGTGCTTTTGAATTCAAATGGGCAACCACTAAAAAAGTAAAATTACCAAAATCTTTTTCAGATGCTTACAACCCAAGTTTTTTGGTGGTGAATAAGGATAATTTTAGAGAGTTTTTAAAGTGATTAAACCTGACAGGTTTTGAAAACCTGTCAGGTTTGATATTTTACAAAAGCCCAGCTCTCTTCAACAACGCCTCTACTTTTGGTTCCTGTCCTCTGAATTTTTTATACAATTCCATTGGTAATTCGGTGCCGCCTTTTGAAAGTACGTTGTCTTTGAATTTGGTTGCGACTTCTTTATTGAAAATTCCTTTTTCTTGGAAATATGCAAATGCATCGGCATCTAAAACTTCAGCCCATTTGTAGCTGTAATATCCAGAAGAATATCCTCCTTGGAAAATATGCGAAAACGAAGTACTCATACAGTTTTCTTCCACATCTGGATATAAAGATGCGATTTCCATTGCTTGTTTTTCAAAGGCTTTTACATCGTCAATAGATTGCGATTTTCCATGATAAGCCATGTCTAAAATTCCGAAACTTAATTGTCTTAACGTTGCCATTCCTTCTAAGAAACTTGAGCTTTCTTTGATTTTTTCTACATATTGCTGTGGAATAATTTCACCCGTTTCGTAATGTTTGGCAAATAATGCCAATGCTTCGGGTTCGTAACACCAGTTTTCCATCACTTGACTGGGTAATTCCACAAAATCCCAATATACCGAAGTTCCTGATAAACTTGGATACGTTGTATTCGCTAATATGCCGTGTAAAGCGTGCCCAAATTCGTGAAACAATGTTGTTACTTCGTTGAAAGTCAATAACGATGGTTTCGTTTCGGTTGGCGGTGTGAAATTACACACGATAGAAACATGTGGTCGTTCGTTGATTCCGTCCTTAATATATTGTGGTTTGTAGGATGTCATCCAAGCACCGTTTCGTTTTCCTTTTCTTGGGAAGAAATCCGAATAGAAAACAGCTACTAATTGTCCTTCAAAATCTAGCACTTCAAAAGTTTGTACATCTTCGTGGTATTTGTCAATATCAAAAACTTCTTTGAATGTGATTCCAAATAATTTTTCAGCGATAGTGAAAGCACCATTCAATACATTTTCCAATTTGAAATAGGGTTTCAATAACTCATCATCCAAACTAAATAGTTTTTGTTTCAATTTTTCCGAATAATAAGCGCCATCCCATTTTTCTAATTGGTCAATTCCGTCTAATTCTTTGGCGAAAGCAGTTAATTCAGCAAATTCTTTTTGAGCCGCTGGTTTTGCTTTTTCCAACAAATCATTCAAAAACGATTGTACTTTTTCTGGATTTTGCGCCATTCGTTCTTCTAAAACAAAATGTGAATGCGATTGATAACCTAATAAATTAGCGCGTTTATGACGCAATTCTACAATTCGTTTTACGTTTTCTTTATTGTCGAATTCGTTATTTTGAAATGCTTTTTTTCCTGCAGCAATAGTAATTTCTTTACGTAGTTCACGATTTTCAACATAGGTAACGAAAGGTAAATAACTCGGGAAATCTAAAGTGAAAACCCAACCTTCTAAATTCTTAGATTTTGCCAAACTCGCAGCCATTTCTTTAGCGCCATCAGGTAAACCTTTTAAATCAGCTTCGTTGGTAATATGCAATTGATAGTTATTGGTTTCTGCCAAAACATTTTCTCCGAAAGTCAGTTTTAGTTTGGCTAATTCGGTATCAATTTCGCGTAGTTTTAATTTGTCTTCTTCGTTTAGTAAAGCTCCATTTCTAGAAAAACCTTTGAATTTTTTATCTAATAAAGTCGCTTGTTCAGTTGTTAAATTCAAAGTGTCTTTTTGATCATAAACTGCTTTTACGCGTTTGAATAAGTCTTCGTTCAAAGCAATATCGTTACTAAATGCTGTAAGTAAAGGAGAAACTTCTTGTGCAATTTTTTGCATTTCATCGCAAGTTTCAGCCGAATTCAAATTGAAGAAAATATTCGATAAACGATCCAGTTGTTCTCCAGAAAAATCCAAAGCTTCAATTGTATTCGCAAAAGTTGGTATTTCCGTATTATTTATAATCCTATCGATTTCATTACGAGCAAGTTCTATGGTTTTTTCAAAAGCTTCTTTATAATCTGAAAGATTTATCTTACTAAACGGAGCCGTATTGTACTTTGTTGTAAATTTTTTTAAAAAAAGTGTCATAAAAATTTGTTTTTATCGATAAAGTGTATAATTTTGTCGATGAAATGATGATCGAAGATCCTTTTTGTCCCCAAATCAGAGAGAGAGTAGAATTTTTTTATAGTTGTCACTTAATTGTGAGTAGAAATCCCGAATTAGCAATAACTCGGGATTTTCTGTTTTTATTTCAATCCTTCCGAAGCTTTTAAAACCGCTTGTTTCAAACCTTCTTTATAAGAGATAATTTTATCTAAAACACATTTATCAGAGCTTCCAATAATTTGTGCGGCTAAGATTCCAGCATTTTTAGCTCCGTTTAAAGCAACGGTTGCCACAGGAACGCCGCCAGGCATTTGCAAAATCGACAAAACCGAATCCCATCCATCAATAGAATTACTCGATTTTACAGGAACTCCAATTACAGGAAGTGGCGACATAGAAGCTACCATTCCAGGTAAATGAGCCGCACCTCCTGCACCAGCAATAATAACTGAAATGCCTCTTTCGTGTGCTTTTTTACTGAAATCAAATAATTTTTCAGGTGTTCTGTGTGCCGAAACAATATCTACTTCGGTTTCAATATCAAATCCTTTTAATATGTCGATGGCTTCTTGCATTACTGGCATATCCGAAATGCTTCCCATTATGATGGCTACTTTGCTCATGTTTAGCCCCCTAACCCCCAAAGGGGGAATTCCTACTAGGGGTGAGTAGGGTTTTGGTTGTTTTTTTGGTTAGTTGTTTGTTGAAATTTAATAAATTCTTTAAAACTTTTTGAAAATTGTAAATGATAAATTGCAATTGAATATACCATTATCATAACAATAAATGGAGATTTTATAATTAATGGCGTTTCAAAATTTAGTAAACCATAAATTGCCCCAATTGTTGCGAGGATAAATAATATTATTGAAAGATTTTTAGCCCAATTTTTACCAATGTAAATAAAATATAAAATGCCTATGGTAAGACAAAATCTTATTATTTGTTGGATTAGTTTCTTTGTTTCGATTTCTGGTCTTACAGAATGGTAAAAATATATTGTATGAATTGAAACAAGTAAAATACTTAAAAAAACAAGTAATGTTCTATATTTTCCTTTTTTAGCTAATTCATTCATTTTTTATTAATTTAAAATTTTATTTGTCATTTTCAATTCGGTTTTAAATTCCCCCTTTGGGAGTTAGGGGGCTGCTAATTACTCTAATACTATTCTTCACTTCCTCTGCAACTTTTCTTGCTTCTGTCATATTTTCATTCACAATCGTAACGTGTCCCATTTTTCGGAAAGGTCTTGTTTCTCTTTTTCCGTATATGTGTGGAGTTACGCCATCGATGGCCATGATTTTTTCTATGTTTTCGTAAACTACTTGTCCAGAATACCCTTCTTCACCTACCAAATTTACCATAATTCCGGCAACTTTACTATCGGTATTTCCTAAAGGTAAGTTTAAAATCGCACGTAAATGATTTTCGAATTGCGAAGTATAACTCGCTTCAATTGAATAATGTCCAGAATTATGTGGTCTTGGTGCGACTTCATTTACCAAAATTTCATCGTCAGCAGTTTGGAACATCTCTACTGCTAATAATCCTACGTGATGAAATGCCTCAGAAACTTTTAATGCAACTTCGGTAGCTTTTTGTGCTACTTTTTCATCAATTCGAGCCGGACAAATTACGTATTCTACTTGATTGGCTTCGGGATGAAATTCCATTTCTACTACTGGATAGGTTTTCACTTCTCCAGAAACAGAACGAGCCACAATTACCGCTAATTCATTTTTGAACGGTACCATTTCTTCGGCAATGCATTCCACATCGGGTAATTTTAATAAATCTAATGCCGAGCGACAAATTTTAACGCCGTTACCATCGTAACCAAATTGCGCACATTTCCATACAAATGGAAAATCTAATTCGTCTTTTGCTAAAGCGTTTCTCAAATCGTTCAAATCAACAAATCGTTGGTGTGTCGAAGTGGGAATATCGTTTGAAACGTAATAATCTTTTTGTTTTCCTTTGTTTTGAATCAAACGTAAGGTTTTTGGCGAAGGGTAAATCGGTAATCCTTCTGCTTCCAATTTATCTAAAGCGTCTAGATTTACATTTTCAATTTCGATAGTTAACAAATCGACCATTTGACCAAATTGGTAAACGGTGTCAAAATCCATCAAACTGCCTTTATAAAATGCATTACAACTGTATCGTGCTGGAGCTTCTTCGCTTGGTTCTAAAACTAAAGTTTGGATGTCAAATTTTCGAGTTTCGGTCAAAAGCATTTTCCCTAATTGACCACCTCCTAAAATTCCTAATTTAAAATCAGAAGAAAAATAATTCATTTTGTAGTGTTGTTGTTTGCGCAAAGATAAGAGTAAGAATTTAGAATTCAGAATTTAGAATTCAGAAAATACTATTTATTAAGTTTTTTCAAAAGGTCTCGAGTGGCTCCTTTGTAAGCTGCAGAATGATTCGAATAATCTTGTTCTATGATGGTTTTTAATTCTTCGTGAACCCACTTATATTTCTTTCCCAAAACAAAAAGTGCTCTCATAGCATACACTTTTGCAGCTACTTTTTCGTTTTGAATCAAACGGTCAATTAGTGCTTCAATTAAATTGTGTTCTTGTTCTTGTGTGAGCAAAATGCCGTTTTTCCTGTGATTACTTTTCGCTAAAAACATACAAATTTTTGTGGCTGGTCGAATTGCAGAATCATTTTTTAATTTAGGTAAAACTTCGCAAAAGGAATCAAGAAAGGGAACAAAAAGTTTTAATTTTTTCTCACAAACTAATTCTAAACTCCAAAATGCTTTTATATGATTTTCATTTTGTATGTCAAATGCAATTCCTACGAATTCGTTGAGTAAATCTTCATGACTAATAATATAATTGCTCAAAGAAACACGACTCTTTCTGTGAGCAGTAGTTTGGTTAATTTTAGATGCTAAATCAGTTTTCATTTGGTAAATATATCAAATTTGCAAAAAAGTTGAAATACTTTATAGCTATTCAGTTGACTTTCTTAAATTTGTTGTTTATTTCTAAATCTAACCAAAGTGATACAACTACACGATAAGAAATTTGAAGTTTTTATCTCGGGAGAGGAAATTAACTTCGCCATTGAAAACATGGTAAAACTAATTGAAGACGATTTTTGTGATGATGTTCCTGTTTTTATTGGTGTATTGAATGGAGCTTTCATGGTCGTGGCTGATTTGTTGAAAAAATACAGTCACAATTGCGAAGTTTCATTCGTAAAAATGGCTTCGTATGAAGGAACGCAAACCACAAACGAAGTAAAAGAGCTAATTGGTTTGAACCAAAGTTTAGAAGGTCGTTCTGTAATTATTGTGGAAGATATTGTAGATACAGGAAATACAATAGAAGAATTAAAAGCCATTATGAAGCAACATAAGGTAAAACATTTCAAAATAGCCACTTTGTTTTTAAAACCTGAAGCTTACAAAAAAGACATTAAGTTAGATTACGTAGGTATTCGAATTCCAAATAAATTTATTGTTGGCTATGGTTTAGACTACGATGGTTTAGGAAGAAATTTGAAAGATGTATATCAATTGTCTGAGTAAAGAAAAATAGAATAAAGAAAATAGAATAAAGACTAAAATTTATAAACACAACAAAAACAATGATTAATATCGTATTATTTGGTAAGCCAGGTGCCGGAAAAGGAACACAAGCCGATTTTTTAAAACACAAATACAATTTAGTACATTTATCTACAGGTGATATTTTTCGATTCAATATGAAGAATGACACTGAATTAGGGAAATTGGCTAAATCTTACATCGATAATGGTGATTTAGTTCCAGATGAAGTAACTATTAATATGTTACAAGATGAAGTAGAGAAAAATCCACAAGCAAAAGGCTTTTTATTTGACGGTTTTCCAAGAACAATTGCGCAAGCAGAAGCTTTAGATAAATTTTTAGCAGGTAAAAATCAAGAAATTACAGCTACAGTTGCCTTAGAGGCTAATGATGAAATTTTAGTACAACGTTTATTGGAACGAGGAAAAACTTCGGGAAGAGCAGACGATCAAGACGAAGAAAAAATTAGAAATCGTTACCAGGAGTATAATGAAAAAACAGCTCCTTTAATGGATTACTACAAAGCGCAACACAAATTTTATGCAGTCGATGGCATTGGAACTATTGAAGAAGTTACCGAAAGATTAAGTTTGGTTTTAGATACATTTCAATAAGAAAATAAGGCCCGAGAGATAAATTTCGGGCTTTCATTTTTTTTTTAGATATTTGCAAACGGAAAAGAGCGATTTCTTGAAACGGAATATTGCTCTTTTTTTGTAATTTTAACTATGGAAATTTTAATTATTCTTTTTCTTATTGTTTTGAATGGCGTTTTTTCAATGTCAGAAATCGCTTTGATTTCGGCTCGTAAAAACCGATTGGAAACGGCAGCAAAAAAAGGAAATAAGAATGCAAAAGTAGCTTTAGATTTAGCCAATTCACCAAACGAATTTTTGTCAACCGTTCAAATCGGAATTACTTTAATTGGAATTTTAACTGGTATTTATTCTGGAGATAAAATTACGACGGATGTTAAAGTGTTTGTTTCAAGTTTTGAATTGTTAAAGCCATATTCACAATCCATATCTGTTGGAATTGTAGTAGTCATTTTAACATTTTTTTCTTTGGTTTTAGGAGAGTTATTACCAAAGAGAATTGGGTTAAATTATCCTGAAGGAATTGCAAAAGCAGTTGCTGTTCCTATGAAATTAGTTTCTACTGTAACAATGCCTTTTATATGGTTATTAACCACTTCAACTGAATTTTTATTGAAAATTTTTCAAATAAAACCAACAGCCGATGGTAAAGTTACAGAAGAAGAAATCAAAGCTATAATCAAAGAAGGGGCAGAGGTAGGAGAAGTTCAAGAAATTGAACAAGATATTGTAGAGCGCGTGTTTCATATTGGAGACAGAAAAGTAAATTCGTTAATGACGCATCGAAAATCGACTATTTATTTGTCATACGAAGATACAATTGAAGAAATCAAAGCAAAAGTTTTAGATGAATTACACTCGGTTTATCCCGTTTGTGAGGACAATTTAGACGATGTAGAAGGAGTGGTTTCTTTAAAAGATTTGTTTGCTAGTTTTGAGCAAGGCAATTTCGATTTAAAGAAAATTACACAAGAACCAGTATATCTTATTGAGCATACTTCTGCTTATAAAGCGTTAGAAAATTTCAAAAAAACAAAAGTGCATTACGCATTAGTTACCGATGAACACGGAGTTTTTCAAGGAATTATCACATTGAATGATATTTTAGAAGCTTTAGTAGGAGATGCAGCAGATTTCTATGAAGATGAGTTTAAATTAGTGGCAAGAGAAGATGGTTCGTGGTTGGTTGACGGACATTATTCTTTGCATGATTTCTTAACTTATTTTGATATGGATGATTTAATTGGTGATTACGAAGTTACGACTGTAAGTGGTTTAATTGTTACCGAATTAGGAGTTATCCCCAAACAAGGACAAAAGTTAATTTGGAACAAACTAGAGTTCGAAGTTATTGATATGGATGGTGTTAAAATTGACAAAGTTTTAATTACCAATTTAAAAGAATAAAAGAAAAGATGACAGAGGATTTGATATTAAGAGGAGAATGTCCAGTGGGCATTCGGTTTAATATAAGTCTTTGTCAAGAATAATTTAAAGAAAAGAAAGAATGACTGAAGGTAATTTTGTAGACTACGTAAAAATATATGTTTCTTCCGGAAAGGGAGGAAAAGGGTCGTCGCATTTACACAGAGAAAAATTTATTGAAAAAGGTGGGCCAGATGGTGGAGATGGTGGTCGCGGTGGACACGTTTATATCAAAGGAAATAAAAATCTTTGGACTTTATTTCATTTAAAATTCTTGAAACACGTTCGTGCGGGTCACGGAGGTGATGGAGGAAGCTCAAGAAGTACCGGACATGATGGAGAAGATAAATACATCGAAGTTCCATTAGGAACGGTTGTAAAAGATCAAGAAACTGGTGATGTTTTGTTTGAAATTACAGAGCATGATGAGGTAAAAATCTTAGCAGAAGGAGGAAAAGGAGGTTTAGGAAACTGGCATTTTAGAAGCGCTACTAATCAAACGCCTCGTTATGCGCAACCAGGTATGCCTGTAAAAGAAGTTGACGTTACTTTAGAATTAAAAGTATTAGCAGATGTAGGTTTAGTAGGTTTTCCAAATGCAGGAAAATCAACTTTACTTTCTGTTTTAACTTCGGCTAAGCCAAAAATTGCTGATTATCCGTTTACGACTTTAAAACCTAATTTAGGAATTGTAGCTTACAGAGATTTTCAATCGTTTGTTATGGCTGATATCCCTGGAATTATTGAAGGTGCTGCAGAAGGAAAAGGATTAGGATATTACTTTTTGCGTCACATTGAACGTAATTCAACTTTGTTGTTTTTAGTGCCTGCTGATGCCGATGATATTAAGAAAGAATATGAAATTCTTTTAGATGAATTACGTCGTTACAATCCGGAAATGTTGGATAAAGATCGCTTAGTTGTAATTTCAAAATGCGATATGTTAGATGATGAATTAAAAGCAGAATTGAAAAAACAATTGGATAAAGAATTAAAAGGAACACCTTATATGTTTATTTCATCTGTTGCTCAACAAGGTTTACAAGAATTGAAAGACAAATTGTGGCAAATGTTGAATGTAGAAACAAAATAAATTCATATAAAAGTAATAAAAAGCATCTTCAATTTGGAGATGCTTTTTTCTTTTAAATCTAGTTTTTATAATAAAAAGTTAAAATTGTTTCAATCCAAACCAATTTTAAAGTGATAATTTTATCTAAATCGTATTTTTAAGTATATTCGCCACACAAATCAAAAGACACATATTTATTATGAAAAAATTATTATTATTTGTCGTTTCAGCTATCATGCTAGTGCCAGCTTCGGTAAAAGCAGACGAGGGAATGTGGTTTTTAATGTTCATTGAACGTTTAAATCACCGCGACATGCAAAAAATGGGCTTACAATTAACAGCCGAAGAAATTTACAGTATAAACAACCACAGTTTAAAAGATGCAATTGTGCAATTTAATGGTGGATGTACTGCAGAATTAATTTCTAAAGATGGATTAGTTTTAACCAATCACCACTGTGGCTATGATGCAATTGCAGAATTGTCTTCAGCAGAAAAAAATTATTTAAAAAATGGTTTTTGGGCAAAAAACAGAGCAGATGAATTGAAACCATCAAGTTTATATGTACGTTTCTTTGTGCGTATGGATGATTGTACAAAAAGAATCTTATCTGTTGTAAATCCAAATATGAGCGAAGCAGATAGAGAAAAAGCTATCAATGCTGAAATCGCTAAAATTGAAAAAGAAAATAACGAAGGTGGAAAATATACGGTTTCTGTTCGTCCGTTTTTCCAAGGAAACGAATATTACTATTTTGTTTACCAAGACTACAAAGATGTTCGTTTAGTGGGAACTCCACCAGAAAGTTTAGGAAAATTTGGTGGTGATACAGACAACTGGGAATGGCCACGCCATACAGCAGATTTCTCTATGTTTAGAGTATATGCTGACGCAAACGGAAATCCAGCAGAGTATTCTCCAAGTAACGTTCCATTAAAACCAAAACATTATTTACCAGTAAACATTGGTGGAGTTAAAGAAAACGACTTCGCTATGATTTTAGGTTATCCTGGAAGAACTAACCGTTGGATGCCAGCAGGTGGAATTGAACAAAATGTGAAATTTGCATATCCAGCTTGGGTTGAAGGTTCTAAAACTGGAATGGATAACATGAAAAAATACATGGTTCAGTCTGATGCTTTAAACCTTGTATATGCTTCAAAATTTGCAGGAGTTGCTAACTACTGGAAAAATCGTCAAGGAATGATAGATGCATTATCAAAATTTGGTACAGCTAAAACAAAAGCAGCTCAAGAAGCAAAATTCCACAAATGGGCTAATCAACCAGCTAACAAAGCAAAATACGGAAATGTGGTTCCTACAATCAATAAATATTATGCTATGACGAATGAGAAATCGCGTCATGACAATTATATGATGCAATTGTTCAGAACTTCAGCTTTTGGAACAGTTAGCAGAGGTTTAGGAAGACAATTAGAAAATTATGCTAAAGCTGATGCTACAAAAAGAGCTCAAATGGCTCCAGCTATCTTAGAAATGGTGGATGAAATGTATAAAGAAATGCACATTCCAGCAGAGAAAGATATCTTAGCAGCTCAGTTGAATTTATATTCCAAAAAAGCGGGTTATAAACTAGCTCCAATGGTTGAGAAATTATCAAAAGAAAACAATGGTGATTTTACAAAATATGTAAATGCTGCTTTTGATTTAAGTATATTTACCTCTAAAGATAAAGTAAAAGCAT
Organism: Flavobacterium sp.; assembly: GCF_036782315.1. Lineage (GTDB taxonomy): Bacteria > Bacteroidota > Bacteroidia > Flavobacteriales > Flavobacteriaceae > Flavobacterium. Next base: position 342,964 of record NZ_DAIPZK010000002.1, on the reverse strand, counting down.
TTTTAGATTTACCATCTGAAGAATTGCTTAAAAACGATCCACTTTATGTGTTAACTAATGATTTATTTACACATTACAGTTATAGAAGTGAAGATTTAATTAAAGCTCAAAATGATTTTGGTGCATCTTTCCGTTTATTAGTGGAAGGTTTGAGAGAATCTAAAATTGCTTCAATTCAATACCCAGATGCTAATTCAACTTTACGTTTAACATATGGAAAAGTTCGTTCTTTACCAGCAGACAAACGTAATGATGCTTCAATCAATAACTATACTACATTAGCTGGTCAAGTTAAAAAATACAAAAAAGGTGATTTAGAATTCGATTTACCAGAAAGAGTATTACAAATGAACGCTGTAAAAGATTTTGGTCGTTATGCAGATAAAGACGGTTCTTTACATGTAAACTTCTTAACTGACAACGATATTACAGGAGGAAATTCTGGTTCTCCAGTATTAAACGGAAAAGGTGAATTAATCGGTTTAGCATTCGACGGAAACATCGAAGCTATGGCTGGTGACGTAATCTTTGACAAAAAATTACAAAGAACAATCAACGTAGATATTCGTTACGTGTTATGGGTAATTGAGAATTTCTCAGGAGCTAAACACATTGTTGACGAAATGACAATTGTGAAGTAATTTCTAAATACAATAAAATTAAAACGACTTGAGAAATCAAGTCGTTTTTTTATGGTTGATAGTCAAAAGGTAGCATGTCGCCTACTTTTTTCCAACCCATATAACCATAAAAGAATAAGTTAGCTGGGTTGTAATAATTTCCATCAGCAAAATATTCAACCGGTTCATCTTCATTTTTTAATTGAGATACTTGAAAAGTGCTTTCGCTTTTTGGGCTATATATTAAATATTTTTCATCTGGAGCTGCTTTAATATAAGTAACATAAAGGTAATTGTCAAATTTTATTAATTTCTTTTCATTTTCTTCAATTGTGAATTTTGAAATTGGCAAAAGAGTAGTTTCTAATTTATTGATTTCTTTTTGAGGTAATTTTCGAATTAGTGAATAATCATTCGTTTGTTTTACTTCGGTTAATATTTTTTCTAATTCAGTATCACTGGGATAATCAGGATTTGGTGTTTTTATTAATTGTCTTACATTAAAACCTTCTTCCGTTAGATTTTGGTTATATAAAGCTCTAATAAAATGCATAGGTGAACCTAAATAAGCTTCCAATCTTTTTTTCTGAATCTTTTTTTGATTTAATTTTTCTTCTTTTGTGATGTCTTTAAAAAAAGGGTATCCTAAGTAGAAAGTGTAAATTTGACTATGACCAATTACAATATGATTGAATTGAATTAATTCATAGCTAATAATGTAACCAGTAGTTTTATTTTTAATTTGTAATGGTTTATTTGCATTAGCAGTAAGTTTGTATTTTCCGGGTGTTTCTTCTTCATTTAGAATTAGATCTTCGGGATTTAAAATTTCAGCATTAATGGCTATTTCACTGTTTCCAATAAAATTAGTTTTGAAAACTTGAAACATTTTTTCCCAATTCTTATCCCGTTTTTGTTTGATAACAATCACTTCATTTAGCTCATTTTTTATCTCTCTTAAATAGATTGTTTTATTGAGATTTTTTCCATCAGATAAATCAATGTTAGTTTTAATAGTGGTATAACCGATAAAACTTACTACAATTTCTTTTGAAGTTATTGGAAGTACTAAACTAAACTTTCCTTCCAAATCGCTGTAAGTTCCACGAGTTGAATTTGGGACATAGATAGATGCTCCTTGCAAAACTTCTTTAGTGGCAGCATCTTTTATGACGCCTTCAAATAGTACTTGAGAGAAGCAGGGTAAAGAAAATAACAATAGTAAAAAATATTTCATCATTTATTAAAAAATCGAATATAAATCATTTTGTAAGTAAAATTAACTAAAATCATTTCACTATTTTTGAAAAATGAAAATTATCCAATTGTTTTTCCTATTTTTTTCGTTTTCAGTCTTTTCGCAATCCACTTATGAAAAGGCTGAGAATTTGTATGCGCAAAAAAAATACAACGAGGCAGAAAAACTATTTTCAGAGTTTTTAAAATCACAACCGAATCACACCAAAACCATTGAATATCTTGGCGATATTGCTGGACATCAAAAAGATTGGGATGTGGCGATTACCAACTATAAAAGACTAAAAATTAGTCATCCTAAAAATGCTAATTATTGGTATAAATATGGTGGTGCACTGGGAATGAAAGCTAAAGAATCGAACAAATTCAAGGCTTTAGGAATGATTGATGAAGTGGAAGAATCTTTTTTAACTGCAGCAAAATTAGATGTAAAACATATCGATACACGTTGGGCATTAGTGATGTTATATATCGAATTGCCAGGAATCATTGGTGGAAGCGAAAAAAAAGCCCAAAAATATGCCGATGAATTGATGGCTCTGTCAAAGGTAGATGGTTATTTGGCAAAAGGGTATATCGATGTATATTTCAGTCGCTATGCAAAAGCCGAAATCCATTATAAAAAAGCACACGAAATTGGCAATTCAAAAACTACTTTCGAAAAATTATATGACTTATATTTGAATAAGTTAAAAGATAAAGCGAAAGCCAATAAGTTAAAAGAACAATTTGAAAACAAATAGTGTAATTGTTAAAATGTTGAATCGTTTAATCGATTTAACAAATTAACAGTTTAACAATTCAACATAAAAAATGAGAACACATTTCATAGCCATCGGTGGCGCAGCCATGCACAATTTAGCATTAGCCTTGCACAACAAAGGATATCACGTAACAGGTAGCGATGACGCTATTTTCGAACCATCCAAATCACGTTTAGAGAGAAAAGGTTTGTTGCCAGCTGAGGAAGGTTGGTTTCCAGAAAAAATAACAACCGATATCGAAGCGATTATTTTAGGAATGCACGCAAAAGCGGATAATCCAGAATTGTTGAAAGCACAAGAGTTAGGCTTGAAAATTTATTCGTATCCCGAATTTTTATACGAACAATCAAAAAATAAAACCCGAGTAGTAATCGGAGGTTCGCACGGAAAAACCACAATTACTTCGATGATTTTACACGTAATGCATTATCACAATATCGAAGTGGATTATATGGTGGGAGCTCAATTAGAAGGTTTCGATACGATGGTGCATTTAACCGAAGATAACGATTTTATTGTGTTAGAAGGCGATGAATATTTGACTTCTCCAATCGATTTGCGACCAAAATTCCATTTGTACCAACCCAATATTGCGTTGTTATCAGGAATTGCTTGGGATCATATCAACGTATTTCCAACGTTTGATAATTATGTAGAACAATTTAGAATTTTTGCTAACCAAATTACGCGTGGTGGCATTTTAGTCTATAACGAAGAAGACGAAGCTGTAAAAGCAGTAGCCGAAGGAACCGAAAATCCAATCCGAAAAATTGCGTATCAAACACCAAGCTATTCAGTTGAAAATGGAACAACTTTATTAGATACGCCAGAAGGTCCAATGCCAATTGAAGTTTTTGGAGCGCATAATTTAAGTAATTTAGCTGGTGCGAAATGGATTTGCCAATGTATGGGCGTTGACGAAGCTGAATTTTACGAAGCCATCGCTAGTTTCAAAGGTGCTTCAAAACGATTAGAAAAAATTGCTGAAAGTGCTAATAAAGTAGCTTACAAAGATTTTGCGCATTCCCCAAGTAAAGTTTCAGCTACTACTAAAGCCGTTAAAGCACAATATCCAGATAGAAAATTAATCGCTTGTTTAGAATTGCACACTTACAGCAGTTTAAATGCCGAATTCTTAAAAGAATACCAAGGCGCTTTAGACGCAGCCGATGTTGCTGTTGTTTTCTATTCGCCCGATGCCGTAAAAATCAAACGTTTGGAAGAAGTAACTTATGACCAAATCGCACAATCGTTCCAAAGAGAAGATTTGATTATTTATACCAATCCAGCCGAATTCAAAGACTTTTTATTCAGCCAAAATTTAGATAATTCTGCTTTATTACTAATGAGCTCAGGAAATTACGGTGGATTGAATTTTGATGAAGTGAAAGATTTAATCAATTAGTCAATATGCCAATTGGTCAATGTGTCAATTTTACTACAGATTTAATTGGCACATTGAAAATTGTCTAATTGCCATATTTATAATGCCCCACAATTTTCCAACTCAATAAACAATCTTCTAAAACTTGTCCGCTTCCTACGTTATGCACAATCATTGGGTTGCCATTTTTTGATTTGATATGCGTTACAATACCAATGTGTGGAATAGCATCGCCCGCTAAAAGCCAAGTTACTAAATCGCCTGTTTTGTAATCTTTAGGATTTTGTGTAATCGGTAAAGTTGTTCCTTTTCGAGCAAAGAAAACTTCTAAATTTGGAACTCTTCTGTGGTCGATGTTTTTATCTGTAGTTTTCAAACCCCATTTTTCTAAATTAGGATACAAAGAAAAGTTCACTTTCATATCTTCATGAACTTCTTTTTGCAAATCAATTCCTAATTTTCGATACGCACGAATCACCACATCCGTACAAACGCCCGTTTTCGCAGGAACATCACCATTAGGATATTTTATCGCAACATAAGCCGGTGTATAAACCACTTCGGGATCAATTATCGAAAGCGCTGCGTTAGATAGTTTTTCGTAAAAATCAGTTGGATTTTCTATGGGTTGAGTTGTTGGTTTTGATTCAGATACGTTTTCTGCAATAGTTTCAGATTTCCTACATCCAAATGAGAAGCAGATTAGAAGTAAGGGAATAATTAGTTTCATGTTTTGTGTTTTATTATTTCAAACGCAATTTTTGAGTCATTTATTTTGAAGGTTTTTGAAACCACATAGAAACATAGAAAAATAAGAATTTCATAGTCAATAAATTGATTCACGTAGCTTCTTTGTGACCTATCTAAAATAAAATGCCTAATTAAATGAAAAGTAAACCTATGTTTCTATGTGGTAAAACTTTAGATTTTTTTCATTTTTTAGATTTTTTCAATTATTTTTGTTCTTATAAACGCCAAAATAAATACTCATGTACACGCCAATCAATCAATGGGCTGAAGACGATCGCCCACGTGAAAAATTTCTTCTTAAAGGTAAATCTACCTTATCTGATTCCGAATTACTTGCTATTTTAATTGGTTCCGGTTCTCGAAATGAGAGTGCGGTACAATTGTGCCAACGCATCTTAGCTTCTTCCGAAAATAATCTGAATACGTTAGGAAAAATGTCGGTTTCCCAACTCATGCAATTCAAAGGAATTGGAGAAGCTAAAGCCATTTCAATCGCCGCTGCATTAGAATTAGGAAGAAGACGCAGAGCAGAAGAAGCCATTGAACTCAAAAAAATCACATCCAGTAAAGCCGTTTTCGATATCATGCAACCCATTATTGGTGAGTTGCCTCACGAGGAATTTTGGGTGTTGTATCTCAATAATTCGAATAAAGTCATCTACAAAGCTCAACTTTCCAAAGGAGGAATCACAGGAACAGTTGTAGATATTCGAATTATCTTCAAAATGGCATTCGAACAAAATGCAACAGGTTTAATTCTTTCGCACAATCATCCTTCAGGAAAATTAATTGCCAGTGAAGCCGATTTAAAAATCACCAAACGAATCAAAGAAGCAGGACAAACATTAGAAATCCAAGTCTTAGATCATCTTATTATAACCGAAAACGGCTATTTGAGTTTTCAAGATGAAGGGATTTTTTGATTTTTTAAAACACATAGGCACATAGTTTTTCATTGAATAGTGTTTACACAGAGATTCACTGAGTTTTTTTGAATAACTTTATGTTGAAAGAGATCCACAGAGACGCTTTGCTTTTTTGGAACACAGATTGAAGAAATTCTAAAAATTAATTTCATTGTGAACTTTGCAAAAAATCTCAGCGCTTTTTGCGTTTAAAACCAATAATTATGTAAATTTTAAGAATTCTTAATTTTTTATCTAATCGATAAGCCTTATTTTTATCAAAAATTAAAATATCATGAAAAACATAAAACTTTTAGTTGCAACACTTTTAGTAACAATAACTGCTTCCGCTCAGTTTACACAAAAAGCATTGCCTTATGCATATAATGCTTTGGAGCCATTTGTAGATGCACAAACTATGGAAATTCATTACAGCAAACATCATGCGGCTTATGTTAAAAATTTAAATACTGCTTTAGCAGGAACAGCTGATGAAAAATTAAGCTTAAACGAAATTTTTGCTAAGATTTCTATAATGCCAGCAGCAGTTCGTAATAACGGTGGCGGACATTATAATCACGAATTATTTTGGTCGGTTTTAACACCAGAGAAAAACACTAAAATGTCGGCTGATTTAGAAAAAGCTATTAATGAAACTTTTGGAAGTTTAGATGTTTTAAAAGAAAAATTAAATGCTGCTGGAGCAAGTCGTTTTGGTTCAGGTTGGGCTTGGTTGGTGGTTACTAAAGAAGGAAAATTAGTAGTAACTTCAACTCCAAATCAAGACAATCCATTAATGGATATTGCAGAAGTAAAAGGAACTCCAATCTTCGGAATCGACGTTTGGGAACACGCTTATTATTTAAAATATCAAAACAAAAGAGGCGATTATTTATCTGCTTTATGGAATGTAGTTAACTGGACAGAAGTAAGCAAAAGATACAAAGCAGCGATGCCAAAACCAGATACATTTGCTTCTTGGCCAGAAATCAAAACCTTTCACAAAGTGATGTCGCAAACTTTCCATCCAAGTGAAGAAGGAAATTTACAGCCTATAAAAGAAAGAAGTGCTGAAATGGCTGAAAAAGCAAATGCTTTAAAAATGGCTAAAATTCCAGCTCAATTCAATAAGAAAGAAATTGTGGCTGCCGTTAATAAATTAGCAAAAGACAGTAAAGCGTTGGATAAATTAGTAAAATCAAAAGCTTCTGATGAAAAAATTACTAAAGCTTTAAACGGTTTACACGATACTTTTCATACGATTGTGGGATTGTGTACGCATGATGAAGAATAATATTTAAGATTAAAATATAAATGCCTTGTGATTATAATTCATCACAAGGTTTTTTATTAAAATTTATTTAAGAAATTTTTCTATCCAATTTCTTATCTTGCAACACTAAAATTAATGTTCGTTGAACTATGATTAACACCAAAAACATCACTTTTTCCTACTCAAAAGACCAACTCTTTCACATGCCCGATTTGTATTGTGAAGCGGGAAGTACTCTATTGATTACAGGTGATTCTGGAAAAGGAAAAACTACGTATTTACATATTTTAGCAGGTTTGTTAAAACCAAAAACAGGTGAAATCGAAATCGATAAAACCAATATTGTTTCACTTTCTGAAAAAGCAACCGATAAATTTCGTGGAAAGCATATTGGTGTGGTTTTCCAAAAATCGCACTTTATTGGCGCACTGACAGTTTTGGAAAATTTGGAAATGGCAAGTTGGTTAGCAACAGGTAAAAAGCATACCAAACGAGCAAAGAAACTTTTAGAGCAATTGGGAATTGAAAACCAAGCGTCTAAATTGCCTTCGCAGTTAAGTATTGGTCAACAACAACGCGTTTCGATTGCACGAGCGTTAATGAACGAACCAAAAGTGTTATTGGCAGACGAACCCACATCAAGTTTAGATGACAAAAATGCGGAGAAAGTAATTGAATTGTTAACTTCTTTGTCAAAAGAATACAAAGCTGCTTTGCTAATCGTTACGCATGATAACCGAATTAAAGAAAGATTTATCAATAAAATTACCTTGATATGATAGCAAAATTAGCATGGAAAAATATATGGTTCAAGCCATTAAATACCATCTTGAGCGTTATTTTGCTAACCTCAAGTGTCGCAATTATTACCACTTTGGTTTTGGTCGAAAAACAATTTGAAGAAAAATTTTCAAACAATATTGATGGAGTTGATTTGGTAATGGGCGCTCAAGGAAGTCCGTTACAATTGATTTTATCAGCGGTTTACCAAGTGGATGCTCCAACAGGAAATATTAGTTATGATTCGGCAAAAGTTTGGATGCAACATCCGTTTGTTCAAAAAGCGATTCCGTTAGCGTTTGGAGATAATTATCGCGGTTATAAAATCTTAGGAACAACGCCCGATTATTTAGATAAATATGGAGCTGAGATTTCAGAAGGAAAACTTTTCGAAAAGAATTTCGAAGTCGTAATCGGAAGTGATATCGCTCAAAAATTAAATTTAAAAATAGGAGATGAGTTCTTCGGTTCACACGGTGATGCAGCTGAAGGCGAAGTTCATGAACATTATGCCTATAAAGTTGTCGGAATTGCAAAACCAACAGGAAAAGTTGTAGACAATTTAATTCTATGTACGATTCCAAGTGTTTGGCAAATGCATGGTGGACATGAAGAAGCCGAAAATCCTGCACATGGCGAAGAAGGTCACGTTCATGTAGAAGGCGAAGAACATCACGAGGAAGCTGATTTGACTTTAGATGAGCCCGGAATGGAAATAACAGCGGTTTTACTAAAATTCCGAAATAAAATGGGAATCGTAACTTGGCCTAGAATCATCGCTCAAAATACCAAAATGCAAGTCGCTTCACCAGCTATCGAAGTAAATCGTTTGTTTTCTTTATTCGGAATTGGAATTTCAGCATTGCAATATTTGGCATACGGAATCATGTTGATTTCAGGAATTTCAATCTTCATAGCGTTATACAATACCTTGAAAGAACGTGAAAATGAGTTTGCCTTAATGCGTGTCAACGGTGCCAAAAGATTACAGCTTTTAAAAGTCGTAATGATTGAAAGTTTGCTTTTATGTATTGTGGGATTTATCTTTGGTACGATTTTGGGAAGAGTAGGATTAAGTATGTTGTCCAACTCAGCCGAAGAAGATTTCAAAATGAGTTTCAATCCATACGAATTTATTTGGGAAAAAGAAGGAACCTTATTTTTACTAACTATATTTGTGGGCTTTATTGCAGCATTGATTCCTGCCGTGAAAGCATATAATTTAAATATTTCAAAAACATTAGCAAATGCGTAATTATATTAAATTAAGTTTGGCTTTAGTTGTTTTTATTTCGATGATGAGTTTTTCAAATCGTTCAACTTCAGTTGTAAAAACCACCAATAAAACAACAATAGCATCTGATACTATAACTTGGAAAATGTTAGGCGACATAAAATATGTTCGCAAAAAACACGCTACTTATGGAGAAGTGGAGTTTCCTCAAGTAAACATGCAATTAAAAATGATGCAAAAGAAAACCGTTTATATGAGTGGATTCATTGTGCCAATCGACAATAAGAGTTATGCTTTGAGTAAAAACGTTTTTGCTGCTTGTTTCTTCTGTGGAAAATCAGGTCCAGAAACTATTGCAGGTATTAAATTTAAAGGAGCAACCCCAAAATTAAAAACCGATACTTACGTAACCTTAAAAGGAACGTTTAGATATAACGAAACCGATGTTGAAGATTGGATTTATCATATCGAAAACGCCGAAATTGTAGCGCAAAGTAAATAATTAGAAGCCCAATCGTTTGGGCTTTTTTAATGATTCGTCATCCTGAGCTTTGTCTAAGGACCGCTGTGCGCTATACAAGGTGTCGCTCCCATCGGGGCTAAAACAATCTAAGTCTAAGAAATCAGTAGCTAAAAGATAATTTTCTATATTAGCTATTTCAAGTAAAACGTCCGAAGCTTCGATGCGATATTTCGGATTAAAACCAGCACAATCTCAAACTATTGTGTCTAAGTGTTTTAAAAATAAAAAATGAAATCATTCCAATATAAAAAACATCTCTTTTTCGATTTAGATCATACCCTTTGGGATTTCGATAAAAATTCAGGATTTGCGTTTGATACCATTTTCAAACAACAAGGTTTTGATATTGCCTTGTCTGATTTTTTAAATATTTACATTCCAAGAAACCAACATTATTGGAAGTTGTATCAAGTAAATCAAATCACTCATGATGATTTGCGTTATTATCGTTTAAAAGACGTTTTCGATGCATTACAATTTGAAGTTTCCGATGAAATGATTCATCATTTATCCGAACAATACATCAAATATTTACCTGAATACAATCATCTTTTTGATGGAGCAATTGAATTACTAGATTATCTAAAGCCAAAATATCAATTGCATATTATCACTAACGGATTTGCCTCGGTTCAAACCAAAAAAATGAAAAATTCCAATATTGATCATTATTTTGAAACGATTACCAATTCCGAAATGGCTGGAGTTAAAAAACCACATAAAAACATATTCGATTTTGCCTTATCTTTGGCAAACGCTTCAAAAGAAGAAAGCCTGATGATAGGTGATAGTTATGAAGCCGACATCATTGGAGCACAAGAAGCAGGAATAGACGCTATCTTTTTCAATGAGCAAAATATTGAAGTGGATAATCCTGTTTTTCAGGTCAAACATTTATTAGAATTAAAAAATATATTATAGTTATGAAGAAATCAGTTTTGTTAGTGTTACTTCTTGTGTTTTCATTTTCATTTGCTCAAGAAAATTACAAGTATGTTATTTTGCCTAAAAAATTTAGTTTTTTTAAGGAAGAGAATAAATATAATTTGAATACGATTACAAAAGCGTTCTTTGAAAGTAATGGTTTTGAAGTGTATTTTGATACCGATTCATTCCCTAAAGAATTAGCTGAAAATCGTTGTTTAGCATTATACGTAAATGCAATTGAAAACAATACTATTTTTGTTACTAAGATAAATATCGAAGTTAAAGATTGTTATAACAAATCAGTTGTATTAAGTGATATTGGAACAAGTAGAGAAAAAGAATATCAAAAAGCATATACCGAAGCGTTTAGAAATGCACTAACTGCTTTAAAAGGGCAATTAAATATTAAAAGAACTTCGGCTCAGCCTGCCGTTATGATAAATGATATTGTTGCTACAACTCCAACTTCAAAACCAAATACGATAATTGATGTCTCTCAACTTCGTGCCGTTGCCACAGAAACAGGTTATAATTTAGTGAATCATACAAATAATATAGTTGTAATCTTACATAGTACTTCCTTAGAAAACGTTTTTATAGCTTCTAAAGATATTTTTAAAGGAGTTTTAATTAAAAAAAATACGGGTTGGTTTTTTGAATATGATTTTGAAAATAAAGTGTATTCAGAAAAAATAGAGGTTAAGTTTTAATTCTTAGTACCCATACTTATCCTTCCAACGATTTTTTAAAAACTGGCGTAATTCTTTTTCACGAGCATTTTCTCCTGGTTCAAAGAATTTAGTTTCCGAAATTTCAGTTGGTAAAAACTCTTGTTCAGCAAAGTTGTTAGGGAAATCGTGTGAATATTTGTATTCTTCTCCGTAACCCAATTCTTTCATTAATTTGGTTGGCGCATTTCGCAAATGAATTGGAACGGGTAAGTCTCCAGTTTGTTTTACCATTTGTTGCGCTTTTCCAATAGCCATATAACTGGCATTGCTTTTCGCTGAAGTTGCCAAATATATCGCACATTGACTCAAAATAATACGGCTTTCTGGATAACCAATGGTTGTTACCGCTTGAAACGTATTATTTGCCATAATTAAAGCGGTTGGATTTGCATTTCCGATATCTTCACTAGCTAAAATCAACATTCTTCTGGCGATAAATTTTACATCTTCGCCACCTTCAATCATTCGAGCTAACCAATACACTGCGCCATTTGGGTCACTACCACGAATCGATTTGATGAAAGCGGAAACAATATCATAATGTTGTTCGCCTGTTTTGTCATACAAGACGGTGTTTTTTTGCACCAATTGCATTACTTTCTCGTTCGTAATTTCGATAGAATCACTTTCTGTGGCATTAATTACCAATTCGAAAATATTCAATAATTTTCGTCCATCACCACCTGAAAGTCTTAATAATGCTTCGGTTTCTTTTAATTGAATATCTTTATTTTGAAGCTGAAGATCAGTTTTCATCGCACGATGTAATAAGGCTTCCAAATCATCTTTAGTAAATGCATTTAATACATATACCTGACATCTTGACAATAAAGCGGGAATGACTTCAAAACTCGGGTTTTCGGTAGTAGCACCAATCAAAGTAACCCAACCTTTTTCCACAGCAGCCAACAAAGAATCTTGTTGCGATTTTGAAAAACGATGAATCTCATCAATAAATAAAATCGGATTTTTTGCGGTGAATAAACCACTACTTTGTTTCGCTTTTTCAATTACTTCACGAATGTCTTTAACCCCTGAATGTATCGCACTCAGTTGGTAAAATGGACGCTTGCTTTCTTGCGCCATGATTTGCGCCAAGGTAGTTTTTCCAGTTCCCGGTGGTCCCCATAAAATCAAACTTGGAATTAAACCTTTGGCAATTTGTTGTGTTAACGAGCCTTCAGGTCCAACTAGATGCAATTGGCTGATATAATCCGATAATTGTTGCGGGCGAATGCGTTCGGCTAATGGTTGATTCATGACGTAAAATTACAAAAATATGCGATTCTTTTTTAGATTTTTACCACATAGAAACATAGGTTCTAAAATTATTAATTAAAGGCATTTCATTAATTTAAAATTATATAGATTTTGCTTTGTGAACTATGTCAAGTGTAACGCCTTTTTAACCCAAAGTCAAACTTATGTGTCTATGTGTTTCAAATAAGTCTGCCATAATTTCATAATTATCTTTTTGGCTTTATCTTTGAATTCAAATCACTATGGAAAAACAGCAAGATAATCCTTTTCAATTTACAAAAACGGTCATTTTATTGCCATTGTTTTTTGTATTGACTTTATGGTCGGTATTTTGGTACGAAATGCATTTTCATAACAGTCTATCACATTTTGGAATTTATCCAAGAGAATTTTTTGGATTAAAAGGAATTTTATTTAGTCCATTTTTACATGGCGATATTGAGCATTTGGCAAACAATTCAGTTGCTTTATTAGTTTTGTTGCCAATATTGAGGTATTTCTACAAAGAGCAATCGTTTGTCGTTTTGTTTTTAGGAATTCTCTTTTCAGGATTAGGAACATGGTTGTTAGGAAGACCAAGTTATCACATTGGTGCCAGTGGATTAATCTATGCTTTAGTAAGTTTTATATTCTTTAAAGGTATTTTTACCAAATATTACCGATTAGTAGCTTTATCATTCACCATCGTAATTTTATATGGCGGAAGTGTTTGGTACATGTTTCCCAATGTAAAAGAAGGCATTTCTTGGGAAGGCCATTTAGCAGGATTTTTAGTTGGATTAGCTTTAGCTTTAGTCTTAAAAACACCTCAATTTTCAAAACCGATTTTCTACGAATGGGAAAAACCTGATTTCAATCCAGAACTCGATCCTTTTATGAAAAACTTTGACGAAAAAGGAAATTTTAATCCGCCACCAAAACCAGAGGAAGTCATTAGAGAATATTTTAATTCTTCAATGAAAGTGGTGTATGAGTTTTTGGGTGGGAAGAAGTAGTTTTTATGGGATAGATTTGTAAAGTATAATTCTTTTACTACTTCTGTTTATTGATAAATATTTAAAAACGATTTTCTTATCAGAAATCTTGATGATTTTTAAAATAGAAGTTTCGTTCTTTTCGTCATCATAAGTTAACGTGATTAAATTATCTGAAAAAATAAATTTGCCTGTCAAAACTATAGCGACATCTAGTTTGATTTCTTCAATAAAACTTCCGTCCTTATTAAAAGTATAGCATCTTTGTAAAGTATTTGGGATTTCATTTTGTTCCGTTAGATTAGAACAGAATTTTCCAATCAAATCATCTTGACTATATGATAAAATTGAAAAAAGAAATATTAAACTAAAGAATATTGTTCTCATAAGTATTATTTTGAATACTGAACACTGTGACTGAATACTTAACTACATTCTCTGTCTCAAAGCCTCATACAAAAAAGCACCACAAGCTACCGAAACATTCAATGATTCAATAGTTCCAAACATAGGTAATTTTGCTTTTTCATCTACAATTTTTAATACAGAAGGATTCACACCTCTGTCTTCGCTACCCATAATAATGGCAACGCCTTCGTTGAAGTTAATGTCGTAAATGTTTTGCTCTGTTTTTTCAGTTGCTGCAACGGTTTTGATTCCGCTTCCTTGCAAATAGAAAATGGCATCTTTAATGTGATCTACTTTACAAATTGGTACATTAAAAACGGCACCAGCAGAAGTTTTAACTGTATCACCATTCACAGGAGCTGAACCTTGTTTTTGGATAATAATTCCATCAACACCAGTACATTCTGCAGTTCTGATGATAGCGCCAAAGTTACGTGCATCAGACAATTGATCTAAAATTAGGAATAAAGGTTTTTTACCACTTTCAATAACGCTTTCAACCATAGTTTCCAATGCAACAAAAGAAATAGGAGCAATGGTAGCCACTGCACCTTGGTGATTGTTTGGAGTCAATCGGTTTAGTTTTTCAACAGGAACGTAGGAAAAGTTGATGTTGTTTCTTTTCATCGTTTTCATCAAATCTTGCATCAAGTCGCCTTGCGCATCTTTTTGAATGAAAACTTTATCAATTTCTTTTTTTGCGTTAATTGCTTCAATTATCGCCCTAATCCCGAATATTTGGTTGTCTTTTTCCATGGGGCAAAAATAGTCATTTTTAATTAGAAACTCTAATGGTTTTAATATCTAAAAATATAATAACCTTTTAAATTCCCCCTTCGGGGGTTAGGGGCCTAAAAATTAGTTTTAAAGCTAATATGTACAATCGAATTCGAAAGTTCTATGGCTTGGTCGCTCGTGCTTCCGTTGGCGTAAACTAAATTGAATAATCCGTTTTTTGTAAATAATCCAAAACCAAATCCCAAACCTAACAATCGATCTTTTGTATTGGAAGTTTTGTCTTGAAAATAACCAAAATCAGTAATGGAGTGTAAGTATAAATTTGAAGCAACTAAATAACGATATTCAGCAATAATTCCGCTGTAAGCATTCGCTTGTAGGCTGTTTTCGTTAAAACCTCTAATCGAATTGATGCCTCCAAATCGGAACAACTCGTTAATTACATAATCATCACTCTGTAAATAAAAAGTCTGATTTCTTACAAAAATACTGTTCTTAAGATTCAAATTAAAATGATAGTTCACATCAAGCTGCGTAAAAAATTGACTCGTTTTTTGAGATGTAATCGTGCGATTTCCTGTTCCTAATTTCACAAAAACTTTTCCTCTTTCAGGAAAAATAAAACTATCAGGATTCAATTCAAGATGTTCAAAACTCGAAGTTAAAAAGGTATTCGTAAAATCATTCAAGCTAAACGAATTTATTTTCTGAATATCAACAGAAGTAGTTTTTTGGTAACCAATAAATGCTTTGGTGTTGTAAGTAAAATAGTAGCCCAAATTTAAATCGGTAACCGTATTTTGAAAAGTGGAATCTTGTTTAAAAATTCTCAAATTGGCTTTAATTCCAATCGGACTTTTGAAGATATACGGTAATTCAGTTCCTATGTTAAACGAAGTTTGTCGATTGCCATCGTTTTTCCAATACAAACTAAACTTTTCACCCGAATTCAAAATGTTTTGCAATTGTAAATCTAAATAGCCGTTAAAAGTTAATTTGCTTTGGTCATCATTTGAAAAACCAATGAAACCATCAAATTTATTTGGTTTCGATTTTTCCACGTAAACAAAAATCTTTGTGGAATCGGTGGTGAATAAAATTTCGGGATATTTTATTTGATTTATGAATTGTAACTTGTCAAAAGTATCGTTAATCTGTTTTAAATTATCCTGATTAAAAGTTGCTTTTTTAGCTTTCTTGGTAATTGCTTTTTTTATTCCTGCAGGAAATTTATCGTAACCTACAATTACTAAATCGGTAATATTTCTTTTCGAATTGAGTTTCAGTTGTAAGTCAGAAAATAAATCATTTCCAATTTTTCGTTGATTCACCAATTGTAAATTAGCTAACGAATAGCCTTTCTTTTCTAATAGAGCCACTTTAGTCTTCATAAAACTTTCTACTTCATTCGTGGTGATAATTAAAGTGTCTTTTTCAAGTTGTAAAAGCATTTTTTCTTCATTGGAAAGTTTACCTATATATATGGTGTTCTTTTTTATAACTTTTCCTAAACTATATTTAAAAACAAAACTGCTGTCGTTTGTTTTATTTTGTTCTAAAAGCAGCCAATCAAAAAAACCTTGATTTGTTAATTTAGTTTCAAAACGCTTTTGCTCTTCTAAAATAGAAGCAACTGTTGAATGTTTAGATTCGTATTGCAAACTATCTATGGTTTTGATTTCTTTTTCGGATGTTCCTACAATTCTTAAATAGAAATTTTGCCCCAATGAAAATTGGAAACAAAAAAGAACTAAAAAAGAATAGATGAATTTCATTGCTGTAAAGAAACGAAAAAAAGCAAAATAAATTTTATATCTGTTTTGTCATTCTGTCCCGAAGCTTCGAGATTGTTTCAGAATCAGGAGCGAATGGCTCGGGGATTCTTGTAATCCTTATTCCCGCTGTCCGCACTACAAGGTAGTTAGCTCCCATCGGGGCTAGATTGTTTTTGTCTTTCTTTTTTGTATTAGAATAACAATCAAAACCTTGTAAAATCAAATCGCATTGAAAATTAATAAATTATGATTTGGAAAGTAAAAAATAATTCCTACATTTGCAACCCCGTAAAAAGCGGGAATTTTAAACATTAAAAATTTTTAGTATTTAATTATGCCAACAATTCAACAATTAGTAAGAACAGGGAGAACCCAAATAACTAAGAAGAGTAAATCGGCTGCTTTAGATTCTTGTCCTCAAAGAAGAGGTGTGTGTACTCGTGTTTACACAACAACTCCTAAGAAACCAAACTCAGCAATGAGAAAGGTAGCTAGGGTTCGTTTAACAAACGGAAACGAGGTGAATGCATACATTCCTGGAGAAGGTCACAATTTACAAGAGCACTCGATAGTATTAGTTAGAGGTGGAAGAGTAAAAGATTTACCAGGAGTACGTTACCACATCGTACGTGGAGCATTAGACACTGCGGGTGTTGCAGGTAGAACACAACGTAGATCTAAGTATGGAGCTAAACGTCCAAAACCAGGACAAGCACCTGCTGCAGCTGGAAAGAAAAAGTAATTTAAAATCTTTTAAACAAAAGACATGAGAAAAAGACAGGCCAAAAAAAGACCTCTTTTACCAGATCCAAAATTTAACGATCAGTTAGTTACACGTTTTGTGAACAACTTAATGTGGGATGGTAAAAAATCAACTGCTTTTAAAGTGTTCTATGATGCATTAGAAATCGTAGAAAACAAAAAGCAAGATGCAGAAAAATCTGCATTAGAAATTTGGAAAGATGCATTAACAAATGTAATGCCACACGTAGAGGTTCGTTCTCGTCGTGTAGGTGGAGCTACATTTCAAATTCCAATGCCAATTCGTCCAGATAGAAAAATTTCTTACGCTATCAAATGGATGATTTTGTATGCAAGAAAAAGAAATGAAAAATCGATGGCTGCTAAGTTAGCGTCTGAAATTTTAGCTGCTGCTAAAGAAGAAGGTGCTGCTGTTAAGAAAAGAATGGATACTCACAAAATGGCAGAAGCTAATAAAGCTTTCTCTCACTTTAGATTTTAATTCATAAAGAAATGGCTAGAGATTTAAAATATACAAGAAACATAGGAATTGCGGCTCACATTGATGCTGGTAAAACAACAACAACTGAGCGTATCTTATTCTATACAGGAAAATCACACAAAATTGGTGAAGTACACGATGGTGCTGCAACAATGGACTGGATGGCACAAGAGCAAGAAAGAGGTATTACTATTACTTCGGCTGCTACAACTTGTGAGTGGAATTTCCCAACAAACCAAGGTAAAATTTTACCTGAATCTAAACCGTATCACTTTAACATTATCGATACTCCTGGTCACGTTGACTTTACAGTAGAGGTAAACCGTTCATTACGTGTATTAGATGGTTTAGTATTCTTATTTAGTGCGGTTGATGGTGTTGAGCCTCAATCTGAAACTAACTGGAGATTAGCAGATCAGTACAGAGTTCCTCGTATGGGATTCGTAAACAAAATGGACCGTCAAGGTTCTAACTTCTTGGCTGTTTGTCAACAAGTTAAAGATATGTTGAAATCAAACGCAGTTGCAATCACTTTACCAATTGGTGAAGAGCAAGATTTCAAAGGAGTAGTTGACTTAGTGAAGAATCAAGCTATTGTATGGCATGATGAAACGCAAGGTGCTACTTTTGATATCGTTGATATTCCTGCTGATATGGTGGCTGAAGTAAAAGAATATCGTTCAATTTTAATTGAAGAGATTGCTACTTACGACGAAAACCTATTAGAAAAGTATATGGAAGATGAAAACTCAATTACTGAGGAAGAAATCAACAATGCTTTACGTGCTGCTACTATTGACATGGCAATCATCCCAATGATTTGTGGTTCTTCTTTCAAAAACAAAGGAGTTCAATTCATGTTAGATGCAGTTTGTAAGTATTTACCATCTCCATTAGATAAAGAAGGTATCGAAGGTATTCACCCTGATGATAAAGATAAATTAGAGGAAGATCAAGTAAAAATCATGCGTCGTCCTGATACAAAAGAGCCTTTCGCTGCTTTAGCATTTAAAATTGCAACTGACCCTTATGTTGGTCGTTTAGCTTTCTTCCGTGCTTATTCAGGTCGTTTAGATGCAGGTTCTTACATCTTGAATACTCGTTCTGGAAACAAAGAGCGTATTTCTCGTATCTACCAAATGCACGCTAACAAACAAAATCCAATCGAATTTATCGAGGCTGGAGATATTGGAGCTGCTGTAGGATTTAAAGATATTAAGACTGGAGATACAATGTGTGATGAAAAACACCCAATTATCCTTGAGTCTATGAAATTCCCAGATCCAGTAATTGGTATCGCGATCGAGCCTAAAACAAAAGCTGACGTAGATAAAATGGGTATGGCTTTAGCTAAATTAGCTGAGGAAGATCCTACGTTTACAGTTAGAACTGATGAGGCTTCTGGTCAAACTATTATTTCTGGTATGGGTGAGCTTCACTTAGATATCTTAATTGATCGTATGAAACGTGAGTTCAAAGTGGAAGTTAACCAAGGTGAGCCTCAAGTAGAGTACAAAGAAGCTTTCACTAAATCAGCTCAACATAGAGAAGTTTATAAAAAACAATCTGGAGGTCGTGGTAAATTCGGGGATATCGTATTCCGTCTTGAGCCTGCTGACGAAGTTGATGGTAAACCATTTGTTGGATTACAGTTTATCAACGAAGTTAAAGGTGGTAACGTACCAAAAGAATATATTCCTGCTGTAGAAAAAGGATTTAGAGAAGCTATGAAGCAAGGTCCTTTAGCTGGTTATGCTGTAGACAGTTTAAAAGTTACTTTATTAGATGGTTCGTTCCACCCTGTGGATTCTGATGCATTGTCATTTGAATTAGCAGCTAAAATGGGTTATAAAGAAGTAGCAAAAGCTGCAGGAGCTGTTATTCTTGAACCAATCATGAAAATCGAAGTTATTACTCCAGAAGAAAACATGGGTGATATCGTAGGTGACTTGAACCGTCGTAGAGGTCAAGTAAATGATATGGGTGACAGAAATGGTGCTAAAACTATCAAAGCTAATGTTCCTTTATCAGAAATGTTTGGATATGTTACTACATTAAGAACATTGTCTTCTGGTAGAGCTACATCTACTATGGAGTTCTCTCACTATGAAGAAACACCTTCTAACATTTCAGAAGCTGTAATCAAAAAAGCAAAAGGTAACGCTTAATTTTTAAAGAGATGAGTCAAAAAATCAGAATAAAATTAAAATCATACGATCATAACTTAGTAGATAAGTCTGCTGAGAAAATCGTTAAGACTGTAAAAAGTACAGGTGCTGTGGTAACGGGTCCAATTCCATTACCTACACACAAAAAGATTTTTACTGTATTACGTTCTCCACACGTTAACAAAAAATCAAGAGAGCAATTCGAATTAAGTTCTTACAAGAGATTGTTAGATATCTACAGTTCTTCTTCTAAAACTATCGATGCTTTAATGAAATTAGAGTTACCTTCAGGAGTTGAAGTAGAAATTAAAGTGTGATAAACACCATTGCAAAAATGCAATGATTGCTATAAAAAACCGTTAATGTGAACATTACGGTTTTTTTTCTTATCATTTTTAGTAAGTAAAATGTCCTTTTTTGAAGGATTTTTTACTTAACTATTTATTTTTGCGATAATTAAAAAATAATTTATATATTTGCACCCTCAAAATGAGTAGTGTGCAAATACTATTTGTATTATAAATAAGAGTTTAATTAATAATTAGTTTAATATGTCTGGGTTAATCGGAAGAAAAATTGGCATGACTAGCATCTTTGATGAGAACGGGAAAAACATTCCTTGTACTGTAATCGAGTGTGGTCCATGCGTTGTTACCCAAGTCAGAACCAAAGATGTAGATGGCTATGAAGCTATCCAATTAGGTTTCGATGACAAAACTGAAAAGCATTCAATTAAAGCTGAGTTAGGTCACTTTAAGAAAGCTGGAACAGTTGCGAAAAAGAAAGTAGTTGAATTCAAAGGTTTTGAAACGGAGTACAAATTAGGCGATGTAATCGCTGTTGACTTATTCGCTGAAGGTGAATTTGTTGATGTTGTTGGAGTTTCTAAAGGAAAAGGATTCCAAGGGGTTGTTAAACGTCATGGTTTTGGCGGGGTTGGTCAGTCAACTCACGGTCAACATAACCGTTTAAGAGCGCCGGGTTCTGTTGGAGCTTCATCTTATCCGTCAAGAGTATTCAAAGGAATGCGCATGGCAGGTAGAATGGGAGGAGAAAATGTAACAGTACAAAACCTTAGAGTTTTAAAAGTGGTTGCTGAAAAGAACTTGCTTTTAGTTAAAGGAGCGATTCCTGGACACAAAAACTCTTATGTAATCGTTCAGAAGTAATGGAAGTAAAAGTTTTAGATATCAACGGAAAAGAAACTGGAAGAAAAGTTCAACTTTCTGATTCAGTTTTCGCAATTGAGCCAAACAAACATGCGGTTTACTTAGATGTAAAACAATATTTGGCTAATCAAAGACAAGGTACTCACAAAGCTAAAGAAAGAGCTGAGGTTGCAGGAAGTACTCGTAAAATCAAAAAACAAAAAGGAACTGGTACTGCTCGTGCAGGATCTGCTAAGAGTCCAGTTTTCAAAGGTGGAGGTACTATTTTTGGGCCTAGACCAAGAAGTTATTCTTTCAAATTAAACAAAAACTTAAAAAGATTAGCTAGAAAATCAGCTTTATCTTTAAAGGTAAATGAGTCTAATTTGGTAGTGGTTGAAGATTTTACATTTGATACACCAAGCACTAAAAATTTCATTAACGTATTGAAAGCTTTAGGGTTAGAGAACAAAAAATCATTATTTGTGTTGGGTGATACAAATAAAAATGTATATTTGTCGTCACGCAATTTAAAAGCGTCTAGCGTTGTAACTACTTCAGAATTAAGCACTTATGCAATTTTAAATGCAAAAAGTTTAGTTCTTTTAGAGGGTGCTGTAGACGGAATTGAAGCTAATTTAAGTAAATAATAAGATTATGAGTATCATAATTAAGCCTATTATAACTGAAAAAATAACTAAAGATGGTGAAGTTTTTAACCGTTTTGGTTTTGTAGTTGCAAAAAATGCAAATAAAATTCAAATCAAAAATGCTATCGAAGCAGCTTATGGTGTGAATGTGGTTGCAGTTAATACAATGAACTACAGAGCTGATAGAAGTGTTAAATATACCAAAAGTGGTTTAATCAGTGGCAAAACAAATGCTTACAAAAAAGCAGTTGTTCAAGTACAAGAGGGAGAAACAATAGATTTTTATACTAATATCTAATAGAAAATGTCAGTTAGAAAATTAAAACCTATTACCCCGGGTCAGCGTTTTAGAGTTGTAAATAGCTTTGACACTATTACAACTGATAAGCCGGAGCGTTCATTAATCGCACCGAAAAAAAACTCAGGAGGTAGAAATAGTCAAGGAAAGATGACCATGCGTTACACAGGCGGTGGTCACAAACAAAAGTATCGTATTATCGATTTCAAAAGAGCTAAAGTTGGAATTCCAGCAACAGTTAAAACAATCGAGTACGATCCAAATCGTTCAGCATTTATTTCATTATTGTATTATGCAGATGGAGCTAAAACTTACATCATTGCGCAAAATGGATTACAAGTTGGACAAACTGTAGTTTCAGGTGAAGATGCTGCTCCAGAAATTGGAAATGCAATGCCTTTAAGTAAAATTCCTCTAGGAACTGTTATTTCGTGTATCGAATTAAGACCAGGTCAAGGAGCTGTAATCGCTCGTTCAGCAGGAACTTTCGCTCAGTTAATGGCAAGAGATGGGAAATATGCTACAATCAAAATGCCTTCAGGAGAAACAAGATTAATCTTGTTAACTTGTATGGCTACAATCGGAGCAGTTTCTAACTCAGACCACCAATTAATCGTATCAGGTAAAGCTGGTAGATCAAGATGGTTAGGTAGAAGACCAAGAACAAGACCAGTAGCAATGAACCCAGTTGATCACCCAATGGGAGGTGGTGAAGGACGTTCTTCAGGAGGTCACCCACGTTCAAGAAAAGGTTTACCTGCTAAAGGTTATAGAACTCGTTCTAAAGTTAACCCGAGTAATAAGTATATTGTAGAACGTAGAAAGAAATAATTAGATAGACATGGCACGTTCATTAAAAAAAGGACCATTCGTTCACTATAAATTAGAGAAGAAAGTTCAAGAAAATATCGCAGGTGGTAACAAAGGTGTTGTAAAGACTTGGTCTAGAGCATCTATGATTACTCCAGATTTTGTTGGGCAAACTATCGCAGTTCACAATGGTCGTCAATTTGTTCCAGTATATGTAACTGAGAACATGGTAGGACACAAATTAGGAGAGTTTTCACCAACAAGATCTTTTAGAGGTCATGCTGGGGCTAAAAATAAAGGTAAAAAATAATAGGAAGCTATGGGAGTTCGTAAAAGAGAAAGAGCAGAGCAGACTAAAGAGGCTAAAGCACAAGTGGCTTTCGCTAAATTAAATAACTGCCCTACTTCACCTAGAAAAATGCGTTTAGTTGCAGATTTAGTTAGAGGTCAGAAAGTAGAAATGGCTCTTAATATATTAAGATTTAGTCAAAAAGAAGCTTCAAGAAAATTAGAGAAATTGTTGTTATCAGCAATTAATAACTATCAGCAAAAAAATGCTGATGCTAATTTAGAAGAAGCTGGCTTATTTGTAAAAACGATTACTGTAGATGGTGGAATGATGTTAAAAAGACTTCGTCCAGCTCCACAAGGTCGTGCACACAGAATTAGAAAGCGTTCTAACCACGTAACAATCGTGTTAGGATCAAATAATAACACACAAAGCAATTAATAAACAGTATGGGACAAAAGACAAATCCAATCGGAAATAGACTTGGTATCATCAGAGGATGGGACTCAAACTGGTATGGAGGAAATGATTACGGTGATAAAATCGCTGAAGATGCTAAAATCCGTAAATACATCCATGCACGTTTATCTAAAGCTAGTGTATCTAAAATAATTATCGAGAGAACTTTAAAACTTGTAACCGTTACTATCACTACTGCTAGACCTGGTATCATTATCGGAAAAGGTGGTCAAGAGGTAGACAAGTTAAAAGAAGAACTTAAGAAAATTACTGACAAAGAAGTTCAAATCAACATCTTTGAAATCAAAAGACCTGAGTTAGATGCTTACTTAGTAGCAACTTCTATCGCTCGTCAAATTGAAAGCAGAATCTCTTACAGAAGAGCTATTAAAATGGCTATCGCGGCTGCAATGAGAATGAATGCTGAAGGTATCAAAGTTATGATTTCTGGACGTTTAAACGGTGCTGAAATGGCACGTTCTGAACACTTTAAAGAAGGTAGAATTCCTTTGTCAACTTTCAGAGCTGATATTGATTATTCATTAGCTGAAGCGCATACTACTTATGGTAGAATGGGTATCAAAGTATGGATAATGAAAGGTGAGGTTTATGGGAAAAGAGATCTTTCTCCGTTAGTTGGTATGGACAAAAAACAGTCTAAATCATCAGGATCATCTGCTCCAAAAAGAGAAGGTAAACCAAACGCACGCAAAAGAAAGTAATTATTTAAACTAAAGAAAAATGTTACAGCCTAAAAGAACAAAATACCGTAAGGTACAGAAAGGTAGAATGAAAGGCGTTTCTCAAAGAGGACACGAGCTTTCTAACGGAATGTTTGGTATCAAATCTTTAGATTCTTCATTTATTACTTCTCGTCAAATTGAAGCAGCTCGTATCGCAGCAACACGTTTCATGAAAAGAGAGGGTCAATTATGGATCAAAATATTTCCAGATAAGCCTATTACAAAGAAACCATTAGAAGTACGTATGGGTAAAGGTAAAGGTGCAGTTGAATATTGGGCTGCAGTTGTTAAACCTGGTAAAATTATGTTTGAAGTTGGAGGCGTGCCTCTATCAGTTGCTAAAGAAGCATTACGCTTAGCAGCTCAAAAACTTCCTGTTAAAACTAAGTTTATCGTTGCTAGAGATTTCGAAGCATAATCAAAATTTATTATGAAACAATCAGAAATTAAAAATCTATCTGCAGCTGAGTTACAAGAACAACTTAGTCAGTTAAAGAAAACGTATACCGACCTAAAAAATGCTCATGCAATATCTCCAATTCAAAATCCTCTTCAGTTAAGAACTTTAAGAAGATCAGTTGCGAGATTACACACAGAGTTAACTAAAAGAGAGTTACAATAATTGTACACTAGCTGAAAGATGGAAAAAAGAAATTTAAGAAAAGAGAGAATTGGTGTGGTGACTTCAAACAAAATGGAGAAATCTATTGTTGTGTCACAAACTACAAAAGTGAAACACCCATTATACGGTAAGTTCGTGTTGAAAACTAAGAAATATGTTGCACACGACGAAACAAACGATTGTAACATTGGAGATACTGTAAGAATTATGGAAACACGTCCATTAAGTAAATCTAAATGTTGGAGATTAGTTGAAATCATTGAAAGAGCGAAGTAATTATGGTACAACAAGAGTCAAGATTAAAAGTAGCAGATAACACAGGAGCGAAAGAAGTTCTTACGATCCGTGTTTTAGGAGGAACGAAACGTCGTTATGCCTCTGTTGGTGACAAAATTGTAGTTTCAATTAAAGATGCAACTCCAAACGGAAACGTTAAAAAAGGAGCAGTATCAACTGCAGTAGTTGTACGTACCAAAAAAGAAGTGAGAAGAGCTGATGGATCTTACATCCGTTTTGACGATAACGCATGTGTATTGTTAAACGCTGCAGGAGAAATGAGAGGAACTCGTGTTTTTGGTCCGGTTGCCAGAGAACTTCGTGAAAAACAATTCATGAAAATTGTATCATTAGCACCTGAAGTGCTTTAATTCTTATACAAATGATAAAGCTAAAAATTAAATCAGGAGATATCGTAAGAGTTATTGCTGGAGACCACAAAGGTTCTGAAGGTAAAGTTCTTAGAGTTCTTCGTGAGAAAAACAAAGCGGTTGTTGAAGGAGTTAACATGGTTTCGAAACATACAAAACCAAGTGCTAAAAACCCTCAAGGAGGAATCGTTAAGAAAGAAGCTCCTATTCATGTGTCTAACTTGTCTTTGATTGACCCTAAGTCAAAAGAAGTTACTAAAGTTGGTTTCAAACAAGAAGGAGACAAGAAAGTGAGATTTTCAAAAAAATCTAATCAAGTACTATAGTTATGGCATATATTCCTAGACTAAAAGAAGAATATAAGAGTAGAGTTATTGCTGCTCTTAAAGAAGAGTTCGGTTACAAAAATGTAATGCAAGTTCCTAAACTTGAAAAAATTGTTGTAAGCCGCGGAGTTGGTGCAGCTGTATCTGATAAAAAATTAGTAGATTACGCTGTTGAAGAATTAACAAAAATTACTGGGCAAAAAGCAGTTGCTACTATTTCTAAAAAAGACGTTGCGTCTTTTAAATTAAGAAAAGGTATGCCAATTGGTGCTAAAGTAACGTTACGTGGAGAAAGAATGTATGAATTCTTAGATAGATTGATTACTTCATCTTTACCACGTGTAAGAGACTTCAACGGAATCAAATCAACTGGATTTGATGGTAGAGGAAACTACAATTTAGGAGTGTTAGAACAAATCATTTTCCCAGAAATTGATATTGATAAAGTAAATAAAATTGCTGGTTTTGATATTACTTTTGTAACTTCTGCTGAAACAGACAAAGAAGCAAAAGCATTATTAGCGGAATTAGGATTACCTTTTAAAAAGAATTAAGACATGGCTAAAGAATCAATGAAAGCCCGTGAGGTGAAAAGAATTGCATTAGTAGAAAAGTATGCTGAGAAAAGAAAAGCTTTAAAAGAAGCTGGTGATTTCGAAGGTTTACAAAAATTACCAAAAAATTCTTGTCCAGTTAGAGTACACAATCGTTGTAAATTAACAGGTAGACCAAGAGGGTATATGCGTCAGTTTGGTATTTCTCGTGTAACTTTCCGTGAAATGGCAAATCAAGGATTAATTCCAGGTGTTAAAAAAGCATCTTGGTAATTCCAAAAAAAGTTATTACTTTTGCAATCCAAAAAATAAGTTTAATTGGTTAAAGGTTCAATCCGCTGAGGGCGGATTGAAAACCATAACCGCAAATCTATACATATGTATACAGATCCAATTGCCGATTATCTAACGCGTGTTAGAAATGCAGTAAGAGCCAACCACAAAGTGGTTGAAATTCCTGCTTCTAATATGAAGAAAGAAATCACAAAGATTTTATTCGATCAAGGATATATCTTAAGTTACAAATTTGATGATTCTACTGTTCAAGGTACAATCAAAATTGCACTTAAATATGATAAAGACACGAAAGAGTCTGTAATCAAAGATATCCAAAGAATTAGTAAACCAGGTTTACGTAAATATGCTAGTTCATCAGACTTGCCAAGAATCTTAAATGGTTTAGGTATTGCTATTGTTTCTACATCAAAAGGATTGATGACAGGAAAACAAGCTAAGCAATTAAATGTTGGTGGAGAGGTAATTTGTTACGTATATTAATAAAAAGACGAGACAATGTCAAGAATAGGTAAAAATCCAATTGCAATTCCAGCTGGAGTAACTGTAGAAGTTAAAGATGCTGTAATTACAGTAAAAGGAAAATTAGGCGAGCTTACTCAAGAATTTTCTGATGTAACCGTTAAAATCGAAGATAACCAAGTTATCGTTGAACGTTCATCTGATTATAAAACTGAGAGAGCGAAACACGGACTTTATCGTGCATTAATCAACAATATGATTGTTGGTGTTTCTGAAGGTTTTACAAAAGAATTAGAGTTAGTTGGAGTTGGATACAGAGCTTCTAATCAAGGTCAAAAACTTGATTTAGCTTTAGGTTTCTCTCACAACATCGTTCTAGAAGTTGTAAAAGAAGTTACTGTTGAAACAGTATCAGAAAAAGGTAAAAATCCGATAGTGAAATTATCTTCATTCGACAAACAATTATTAGGTCAAGTAGCTGCGAAGATCAGAGGTTTCCGCAAACCTGAGCCATATAAAGGAAAAGGAGTTAAGTTTGTAGGAGAAGAACTAAGAAGAAAAGCAGGTAAATCAGCTTAAAAATTAAGACTATGTCATTAACAAAATCTGAAAGAAGACAAAGAATTAAGTTCAGAATCAGAAAGATTGTAAGCGGAACTGCTGCTCAACCAAGACTTTCTGTATTCAGAAGTAATAAAGAAATCTATGCGCAAATCATAGATGATGTAAACGGTACTACTTTAGTAGCAGCTTCATCAAGAGATAAAGGTGTTGCACAAGGAACTGCTGTTGAAACTGCAAAAGCAGTTGGTAAATTAGTTGCTGAAAAAGCTCTTAAAGCAGGTATCACTACAATCTCTTTTGATAGAGGTGGGTATTTATACCATGGACGTGTGAAATCATTAGCTGAAGGAGCTAGAGAAGCTGGACTTAAATTCTAAGAAATTATGTATCATAATTATAAAAACGTAGAGATTGTAAAACCAGGAGGTCTTGAATTAAAAGATCGTTTGGTGAGTGTAAATCGTGTTACTAAAGTTACTAAAGGAGGTAGAGCATTTGGTTTCTCTGCTATCGTAGTAGTTGGTGATGAAAACGGAGTAGTGGGTCATGGATTAGGAAAATCTAAAGATGTTTCTGAAGCAATCGCTAAAGCGGTGGAAGATGCTAAGAAAAATTTAGTGAGAATTCCTCTTCAAGGTCAATCTGTTCCTCATGAGCAAAAAGGTAAATTTGGTGGTGCTAGAGTATTCTTAATGCCTGCTTCTCACGGTACTGGAGTTATTGCTGGTGGTGCTGTTCGTGCGGTATTGGAGTCTGTAGGTGTTCACGATGTATTATCTAAATCGCAAGGTTCATCTAACCCTCACAATGTGGTAAAAGCAACTTTTGATGCTTTATTACAAATGAGAAGTGCTGCTACTGTAGCTAAACAAAGAGGAGTATCTTTAGAAAAAGTATTCAAAGGTTAATTAACAGGAAATCATGGCAAAATTAAAAGTAAAACAAGTAAGAAGTAAAATCAATTGTCCTCTTGATCAAAAGAGAACTTTGGAAGCTTTAGGTCTTCGTAAAATGGGACAAGTTGTTGAGCATGATGCAAATCCTGCTATCCTTGGAATGGTAAATAAAGTTAAACACTTAGTTTCTGTTGAAGAAACTAAATAACACTATACAGTTATGAATTTAAGTAACTTACAACCAGCTGAAGGTTCAGTTCACAACCAAAATAAAAGAGTAGGTAGAGGAGAAGGTTCTGGTAAAGGTGGTACTGCTGCACGTGGTCACAAAGGAGCTAAGTCTCGTTCTGGATACTCTAAGAAAATTGGTTTTGAAGGAGGTCAAATGCCACTTCAAAGACGTGTTCCTAAGTTTGGTTTCAAGAACATCAATAGAGTAGAATATCAAGGTATTAATCTTGATTCGTTACAATTATTAGTAGATAACGGTGTAGTAACTGATACAGTTGATTTTTCTGTATTTGTAGATACTCGTTTAGCTACAAAAAATAGCTTAGTAAAGATTTTAGGAAGAGGTGAGCTAAAAACAAAACTTAAAGTAAGTGCTCACAAATTTACTGCATCTGCAAAAGCGGCTATCGAGGCTGCTGGAGGAGAAGCTGTAACTTTATAATCCTTTAGTAAAATGAAGAAATTTATAGATTCATTCATCAACGTTTGGAAAATCGAAGAGTTAAAAAATCGTATTTTATTAACTCTTGGATTATTATTAGTGTACCGTTTTGGTGCACAAGTAACCCTTCCGGGGATTGATGCTACTAAATTGACAAATCTTACAAACCAAACTGATGAAGGTATCGGATGGTTAATCAATGTATTTACAGGAGGTGCGTTTTCGCAAGCTTCTGTATTTGCATTAGGTATCATGCCATACATATCAGCTTCTATCGTAGTTCAATTAATGGGGATTGCGGTGCCATATTTACAAAAATTACAAAAAGACGGTGAAAGTGGTAGAAAGAAAATTAACCAAATTACAAGATGGTTAACAATCTTAATTACCTTAGTTCAAGGTCCTGGTTATATTTATAACTTGTACAGAACTTTGCCAGGTGAAGCATTTATGTTAACTGGTCCAACTTTCATTTTCTCATCAGTACTAATCTTAGTAACTGGTACTATTTTTGCTATGTGGTTAGGAGAAAAAATTACTGATAAAGGTATTGGTAATGGTATCTCTTTATTGATAATGGTAGGTATTATTGCAAGAATGCCACAAGCTTTTATTCAAGAGTTTTCATCTAGAACTTCTCAAGCAAATGGAGGAGTTATGATGATTGTAATTGAATTAATACTTTGGTTCTTAGTAATAATTGCATGTATTTTATTAGTAATGGCTGTAAGAAAAATTCCAGTACAGTATGCAAGACGTACCGTTTCTGGGGATTTTGAAGAAGACATGATGGGTGGTAACAGACAGTTTATCCCATTAAAACTAAATGCATCAGGTGTTATGCCGATCATTTTTGCACAAGCTATTATGTTTATTCCTGCTGCTGTTTCTGGTTTAGCAAAAGAATCAGATACTGCGCTTTCTATTGCAGGAATGTTCAACGATCCATTTGGTCTAGTATATAATATTGTTTTTGCTTTGTTAATCGTAATTTTTACGTACTTTTACACCGCAATTACAGTACCAACTAACAAGATGGCTGATGATTTAAAAAGAAGTGGAGGTTTCATTCCAGGTGTTAAACCAGGTGTTGAAACTGGAGATTACCTAGATAAAATTATGTCTTTAATTACTTTTCCAGGTTCGTTATTTCTTGCTTTAGTAGCTGTGTTCCCAGCTGTTGCAGTAAGTTTACTTGGAGTACAAGGTGCTTGGGGTTATTTTTATGGTGGTACTTCTTTACTAATCATGGTTGGAGTTGCAATAGATACTATTCAACAAATAAATTCTTATTTATTGAATAAACACTATGATGGTTTGATGAAAAGTGGTAAAAATAGAAAAGCAGTGGCTTAATTTTTATGGCAAAACAATCAGCAATAGAACAAGACGGAACAATTATTGAAGCATTATCAAATGCTATGTTTCGTGTAGAATTAGAAAACGGACACGTTGTAATTGCTCATATCTCTGGTAAAATGCGTATGCATTATATTAAATTATTGCCAGGAGACAAGGTGAAACTTGAAATGAGCCCTTACGACTTGTCTAAAGCAAGAATTACTTATAGATACTAAAGCTATTAAAATGAAAGTAAGAGCATCAGTTAAAAAGAGAAGTGCCGAGTGCATTATTGTACGTAGAAAAGGAAGATTATACGTTATTAACAAAAAGAATCCTAGATTTAAACAAAGACAAGGATAATTATGGCAAGAATTGCAGGGGTAGATATACCTAAACAAAAAAGAGGAATCATTGCTTTAACATACATTTTTGGTATTGGTAAAAGCAGAGCTAAAGATATTTTAGCTAAAGCTCAAGTGAGCGAAGACAAGAAAGTTCAAGATTGGAATGATGACGAGATCGGAGCAATCCGTGATGCGGTATCATATTACAAAATTGAAGGTGAATTGCGTTCAGAAGTTCAATTAAACATCAAACGTTTAATGGATATCGGATGTCAAAGAGGTATTCGTCATAGAGCTGGACTTCCATTAAGAGGTCAAAGAACTAAAAACAACTCTAGAACTAGAAAAGGTAAGAGAAAAACTGTTGCTAACAAGAAAAAAGCAACTAAATAATAAGTAATAATATGGCTAAAGCAACTGCAAAAAAACGTAAAGTTATCGTTGAATCTTCGGGAGAAGCACATATTAATGCTACTTTTAACAACATCATCATTTCTTTAACAAACAAGAAAGGTGAAGTAATTTCTTGGTCTTCAGCTGGTAAAATGGGCTTTAGAGGTTCTAAAAAGAATACTCCTTATGCAGCTCAAATGGCAGCAGAAGATTGTAGTAAAGTAGCTCTTGAAGCTGGACTTAAAAAAGTGAAAGTTTATGTGAAAGGTCCAGGAAATGGTAGAGAATCTGCTATTAGATCAATCCATAACTCAGGAGTTGAAGTTACTGAAATCATTGATGTAACTCCAATGCCTCACAACGGATGTCGTCCTCCGAAAAGAAGAAGAGTATAATTTAAGTATAACACGGGTAGGTTTAAAATTATCGAAGGATATAGACCTGAATTCATAATTCCTACCTTTTTTAATTTTTTAAAATGGCAAGATATACTGGTCCAAAAACAAAAATTGCTCGTAAATTTGGCGAAGCAATCTTCGGAGACGATAAAGCCTTCGAAAAAAGAAATTACCCTCCAGGGCAACATGGTTTAGCTAAAAAGAGAGGTAAAAAATCTGAATATGCTGTTCAGTTAATGGAAAAGCAAAAAGCTAAATATACTTACGGTATTTTAGAAAAACAATTCAGAAACTTATTCAAAAAAGCATCTGCTGCTTCTGGAGTAACAGGTGAAATCTTATTACAATTATGTGAAGCTCGTTTAGATAACGTAGTTTACAGAATGGGTATTGCTCCTTCTCGTAGAGCTGCTCGTCAAATTGTATCTCACAGACACATCACTGTAAATGGTGAAGTTGTTAATGTACCTTCTTACCACTTAAAAGCGGGTGATAAAGTTGCTGTACGTGAAAAATCAAAATCTCTTGAAGCTATTGACCGTTCTTTAGCTGCATCTTCTCAAGTTTATGAGTGGATTACTTGGAATAATGATACTAAAGAAGGTACTTTCGTTTCTGTACCTCAAAGACTTCAAATTCCAGAAAACATTAAAGAACAACTAATCGTTGAGTTGTATAACAAATAATAATTGACATTAGTCGAAATATGGCAATATTTAATTTTCAAAAGCCCGATAAAGTTATCATGATCGATTCTACGGATTTCGAAGGTAAATTTGAATTTAGACCTTTGGAACCTGGTTACGGATTGACTGTTGGTAATGCACTTAGAAGAGTTTTGCTTTCTTCTCTTGAAGGATATGCAATTACATCAGTAAGAATTGAAGGTGTAGAACATGAGTTCTCTACCATTTCTGGTGTGGTTGAAGATGTAACAGAGATTATCTTAAACCTTAAGCAAGTACGTTTCAAACGTCAAATTGAGGATATCGATAATGAGTCTGTTTCTATCTCTCTTTCAGGTAAAGATAAGATAACTGCAGGTGATTTTCAAAAATTCATCTCTGGTTTTCAAGTTTTAAATCCAGATTTAGTAATCTGTAATTTAGACAGCAAAACATCTATCAACATGGAACTTTCTATCGAAAAAGGTAGAGGATATGTTCCTGCTGAAGAGAACAAAAAATCAAATGCTCCAATTGGAACAATTTTTACAGATTCTATTTACACTCCAGTAAAGAATGTAAAATATGCTATTGAGAATTTCCGTGTGGAACAAAAAACCGACTATGAAAAATTAGTTTTTGAAATCATTACAGATGGTTCTATCCATCCTAAAGATGCATTAACTGAGGCAGCTAAGACGTTAATCCACCATTTTATGTTGTTCTCTGACGAAAGAATTACTCTTGAGGCAGATGAAATTGCTCAAACTGAGTCTTATGATGAAGAGTCACTTCACATGAGACAGTTATTGAAAACTAAGTTAGTTGATATGGACTTATCTGTGAGAGCATTAAATTGTTTAAAAGCGGCTGAAGTTGATACATTAGGTGATTTAGTATCTTTCAACAAGAACGACTTAATGAAATTCCGTAATTTTGGTAAAAAATCGTTAACTGAATTAGATGAGTTAGTGGCTAATAAAAACCTAACTTTCGGAATGGATTTAACTAAATACAAGTTAGATAAAGAATAATTGCTTCATATTTTGCGCTCCTTGAAAGGATTGATGCAAGATGAAGATAAATAATAGACGTCATGAGACACGGAAAAAAGAATAATCATTTAAGTAGACAAACAGGACATAGAAAAGCTATGTTAGCTAATATGGCTTGTTCGTTAATTGAGCATAAGCGTATTAACACTACTGTTGCTAAAGCTAAAGCTTTAAAACAATTTGTTGAACCATTAGTTACAAAATCTAAAGAAGATACAACTCACAACCGTCGTATTTGTTTTTCTTATTTAAGAAACAAATATGCAGTTACTGAGCTTTTCAGAGAAGTTGCTGCTAAAGTTGGTGACCGTCCAGGAGGATACACTCGTATCATCAAGTTAGGTAACCGTTTAGGAGATAACGCTGATATGGCAATGATTGAGTTAGTAGATTTCAACACATTGTATAATGGTGGTAAAAAAGAAGTTAAGAAAACGACTCGTCGTGGTAGAGCTAAAAAAGCGGAAGGTACTGCTCCTGAAGCTCCAGCTACTGAAACTTCTGAAAATACTGAAGCTACAGAATAATCATGAAAGTATTCATGTAAAAATAATAAGGATAGACTTTTTTAAGTTTATCCTTTTTTTTTGGTTTTACAATTCAAACAGTTGAAAAAAACAACTTTTATAACTAAATTTGCACCCACAACAACACAACACAATGAAATACAACAATCGCTCTAAGGCCGTTTTACTTCTTAAAGACGGAACCATTTTTCACGGAAAATCAATCGGAATTGAAGGAGTTACTTTTGGTGAAGTCGCTTTTAATACGGGAACTACAGGTTACCAAGAAATTTTTACTGATCCGTCTTACTTCGGACAAATCATGGTTACAACTAATGCACACATTGGAAATTATGGTGTAAACGAAAAAGAAGTAGAATCTGATTCCGTTAAAATATCTGGATTAGTTTGTAAAAATTTTAGTTTTAATTATTCTCGAGTAGATGCTTCAGAGAGTTTGTTCGATTATTTAAGCAAACAAAATCTTATTGTAATTTCAGACGTAGATACAAGAGCATTGGTAAGTTATATCAGAGATAACGGTGCTATGAATGCGGTGATTTGTACTGATGGAACTCCAATTGAAGAGTTAAAAGAAAAATTAGCTCAAGTTCCAGATATGAATGGTTTAGAGTTGGCTTCTAAAGTTTCTACTAAAGAGCCTTACTTCTTCGGTGAAGAAACGGCTAAATATAAAATTTCTGCTTTAGATTTAGGAATCAAAACCAATATCCTTAGAAATTTAGCAAAGAGAGATTGCTATATCAAAGTTTTCCCATATAATGCTTCTTTTGAAGATTTGAAAGCATTTAACCCTGATGGTTATTTCTTATCAAACGGACCCGGTGATCCAGAACCTCTAGAATCAGCTCAAGAAGTAGCGCGTCAAATTTTAAATGAAGACAAGCCTTTGTTTGGAATTTGTCTAGGTCACCAAATCATTGGATTAGCAAACGGAATTTCAACTTACAAAATGTTCAACGGTCACCGAGGGATTAATCACCCAGTTAAAAATGTGATTACAGGAAAAGGTGAAATTACTTCTCAAAATCACGGTTTTGCTATCGTAAGAGAAGAATTAGACAAACATCCAGATTTTGAACTAACTCACGAACATTTAAATGATGGAACGGTAGCCGGTATGCGAATGAAATCGAAAAATTGTTTTTCAGTACAATACCATCCAGAAGCAAGTCCTGGGCCACACGATTCAAGCTATTTATTTGACCAATTTATTGAAAATATAAAATCTTCGATTAACTAAAACGTTATCGTTTATAAGTTTTTTGAGATTTTCAATATCATTATAGTTTAAATTATAAATTTGTTATTATTCGAATAATAGTAACTTAAAAAAATATCTAATGAGTATAATTATCAAAGTTCACGCAAGACAAATTTTAGATTCGCGTGGAAATCCAACAATCGAAGTTGATGTAGTTACAGATAACGGAATTTTAGGAAGAGCAGCTGTGCCAAGTGGCGCTTCTACCGGAGAACATGAAGCAGTAGAACTTCGTGATGGCGGTAAAGCTTTCATGGGAAAAGGAGTTTTAAAAGCGGCTGAAAATGTAAATACAAAAATTGCAGAAGCGATTGTAGGAATGTCGGTTTTCGAACAAAATTTAATCGACAAAATGATGATTGAATTAGACGGAACAGCTAATAAATCGAATTTAGGTGCTAATGCTATTTTAGGCGTTTCTTTAGCAGTTGCTAAAGCAGCTGCAAACGAATTAGGATTGCCATTGTATCGATATATTGGTGGTGTTTCTGCTAATACATTACCAGTTCCAATGATGAATATCATCAACGGTGGTTCGCATTCAGATGCTCCGATTGCGTTTCAAGAATTCATGATTATGCCTGTGAAAGCAAAAGATTTCACTCATGCGATGCAAATGGGAACTGAAATCTTTCACAACTTGAAAAAAGTATTGCACGATAGAAATTTATCTACTGCAGTAGGTGATGAAGGTGGATTTGCTCCAAATTTAGCTGGTGGAACAGAAGACGCTTTAGATTCAATCAAATTAGCCGTTACTAATGCAGGTTATACTTTTGGTGACGATGTTATGATCGCTTTAGACTGTGCGGCTTCAGAATTTTATGTAAACGGGAAATACGATTACACTAAATTTGAAGGTGAAACTGGAAAAATAAGAACTTCTGAAGAGCAAGCTTCTTATTTAGCAGAATTAACAGAAAAATATCCCATTATTTCTATCGAAGACGGAATGTACGAAGACGATTGGGAAGGTTGGAAACTATTGACTGAAAAAATCGGTAATAAAGTACAATTAGTTGGAGATGATTTATTTGTTACAAATGTAGAAAGATTATCTCGAGGAATTAACCAATCTATTGCGAATTCAATTTTAATTAAAGTTAATCAAATTGGAACTTTAACTGAAACCATTGCAGCAGTTAATATGGCACATAATGCAGGATATACTTCAGTAATGTCACACCGTTCTGGAGAAACAGAAGATAACACAATTGCTGATTTAGCAGTGGCTTTGAACTGTGGACAAATCAAAACAGGTTCGGCCTCTCGTTCTGATCGTATGGCAAAATACAATCAATTATTAAGAATTGAAGAAGAATTAGCAGATGTGGCTTATTTCCCTGGTGTAAATGCTTTTAAAGTAAAAAAATAGCAAATTTATTGGTATACAATTCCGAAACTCGGAGGTTTTCAATATTAAAATAATCAACCCTTTCAGAATCTTACTTTTGAAAGGGTTTTTCATGTATATTATTTAACCATAAATTATAGTTATTTTCTTTATTGTTTGATTATTATTTGTTAAATTCGCAATTCACTTTAATTTTATCATAAAATACTACATAAATAATATGTCAAAAACTGCAATATTAGAGCTTGATGGCAAAAAGTATGAGTTCCCTGTAATTGTGGGGACTGAAAATGAAGTTGCTATCGATATAGACAAGTTGCGTAGTGCATCTGGTGCTATTACAATTGATCCAGGTTATAAAAATTCAGGATCATGTACAAGTGAAATTACTTTCTTAGATGGTGAAGAAGGAATTTTACGTTACAGAGGATATGCTATTGAAGATTTAGCTGATAAAGCGAATTTCTTAGAAGTTTCTTATTTGTTAATTTTTGGAGAGTTGCCAACAGCTGCTCAATTAACAAAATTTGAGAACGATATCCGTAAATACACTTTAGTTAATGAGGAAATGAAAAACATCATCGATGGTTTCCCTAAAACAGCTCACCCAATGGGTGTTTTGGCTTCATTAACAAGTGCGTTGACAGCCTTCAATCCTAAATCTGTAAATCCTCATAACGAGAAAGAAATGTATGAGGCAGTTTGCAAAACTATGGGTAAATTCTTGGTAATTGCTACTTGGACTTACAGAAAATCAATGGGATATCCATTAAATTACTATGATAATACAAAAGGTTACGTTGAAAACTTCATGCGTTTAATGTTTGAATTACCAACAGGACCTTACAAAGCAGACGCAAAAGTTATCGAAGCTTTAGATAAATTATTCATCTTACACGCAGATCATGAACAAAACTGTTCTACTTCTACGGTAAGAATTGTAGGTTCTTCTCATGCTGGATTATTTGCTTCAATTTCTGCAGGAGTTTCTGCACTTTGGGGACCACTTCATGGAGGTGCTAACCAAGCGGTTTTAGAAATGTTACAAGAAATTCATGATAATGGTGGTGATGTAGCTAAATTCGTTTTAAAAGCAAAAGACAAAGATGATCCGTTCCGTTTAATGGGATTCGGTCACCGTGTTTATAAAAACTTTGATCCAAGAGCTACCATCATTAAAAAAGCAGCTGATGATGTATTAACAGCGTTAGGAGTTGATGATCCATTATTAGATATCGCAAAACAATTAGAAAAAGTAGCATTAGAAGATGAATATTTCAAATCAAGAAACTTATATCCAAACGTAGATTTCTATTCAGGAATTATCTACCGTGCTATGGGAATCCCAGTTGAAATGTTTACCGTTTTATTTGCAATTGGTCGTTTACCAGGTTGGATTGCACAATGGAAAGAAATGAGAATTAATAAAGAACCAATTGGTCGTCCAAGACAAGTTTATACTGGTTATCCACTACGTACTTTTAAGGAAATGAAAGATAGATAATTTTAAGAAACCCATCAATGATGGGTTTTTTTATACGTTAAAACTAATGGTTTATTAATCTTCATTTCCGTATATTTGCCTAAAGGCAAAATTATCCATATCCAATAAAACCTAAGTTATGTTACAATTAAACATAAAAAACGAAACTTCCCGATTGAGGGCCGTGGTGTTAGGAACCGCTGTTAGTAACGGTCCAACACCTACCATCGAAGAAGCCTATGATCCAAAATCATTAGAGCATATTAAAGCCGGAACCTATCCAATAGAAGAAGATATGGTAAAGGAAATGGAAGCTTTTAATCAAGTGTTCCAGAAATACGGCGTAAAAGTTTACAGACCTCAAATCATTGAAAATTATAATCAAATTTTTGCTAGAGACATCGGATTTGTAATCGATGACATTTTTATCAAAGCTAATATTTTGCCAGATCGAGAGCGTGAATTAGACGCTATTCAATACATAATCGATCAAATTGACCCTAAAAAAGTAGTGCGTCCACCAGATGAAGTACATATTGAAGGTGGCGACGTAATGCCATGGAACGAATATATCTTCATCGGAACTTATAAAGGTTCAGATTATAAAGATTATATCACAGCAAGAACAAATATGCAAGGGGTTAATTTTATAAAAGAATTGTTTCCTAATAAAATTGTTAAAGAGTTTGATTTAGTAAAATCGAAAATTGAACCTCGTGATAATGCGTTACATTTAGATTGTTGTTTTCAACCTGTGGGAACAAACAAAGGAATCATTTACAAAAGTGGTTTCCGTGAAGAAGCAGATTATATGTTCCTAGTGAATTTATTCGGAAAAGAGAATTTATTCCACATCGAGAGAGAGGAAATGTATCACATGAATTCTAATGTGTTTTCTATTGCTCCAGATGTTGTTGTTTCTGAAAAGAATTTTACGAGACTAAACAATTGGTTGCGTGAAAACGGATTTACAGTAGAAGAAATTCCGTATGCTGAAATTGCAAAACAAGAAGGATTGTTGAGATGTTCAACTTTACCTTTGATTAGAGATTAAAAAACTTTGTTTCAAGTTTAACGTTCCAAGTTCTAAAACTTGAAACCTGAAACCTGAAACTTCAAACAAAAATATAAAATGAACCAAACAACTAACTCCATATTGATGATTCGTCCGGTAGCATTCCGTATGAACGAACAAACAGCGGTGAATAATTATTATCAAAAAGTATTGGATAATTTAACGCCTGAATCGGTAAATGCAAAAGCACAAGAAGAGTTTGATACTTTTGTGCAAAAACTTAAAATGATAGGTTTAAATGTGGTGGTAGTTGAGGATACATTAAGTCCTGATACACCAGACAGCATTTTTCCAAACAACTGGATTTCATTTCATGAAAATGGTGATGTCGTTTTATATCCAATGTTTGCTGAAAACCGTCGATTAGAAAGAAGAGAGGATATTTTAGATACTTTAGAAGAAAAAGGATTCGTTATCAATGAGATAATGGATTATACTTCTGCTGAAGAAGATAATGTTTTCCTAGAAGGAACGGGAAGTATTGTTTTAGATAGAGCAAACGGAAAAGCGTATTGTGCTTTATCACCAAGAGCAGATGAAGAGTTGTTTATCGAATTTTGTGAAGATTTCGAATTTACACCTGTGATTTTTGAAGCGTTTCAAACAGTTAATGGAGAAAGAAAACACATTTATCACACGAATGTAATTATGTGTGTGGGCGAAACTTTTGCGGTTATTTGTGCAGATTGTATCGATGACAAAAAAGAACGCAAAATGGTTTTAGATAGCTTGAAAGGTGATGAAAAAGAAGTAATTCTTATCACTGAAGATCAAGTAAACAACTTCGCAGGAAATATGTTAGAAGTAAAAGGAAACGATGACAGAAGATATTTAATTATGAGTGCTTCAGCTCACCAAAGTTTAACTAAAAAGCAAATAGCGCAATTAGAAGAACACGTAACTATTGTAAGTTCAAGTTTAGATACAATTGAAGCTTGTGGTGGTGGAAGTGCTCGTTGTATGATGGCAGAAATTTTCTTACCAAAAGAATAACTGTAACATCATTTCTAGTGATTTTAAAAAATAAAAATCCCAAACTTAGAACTAATTCTAAATTTGGGATTTTTTTTATTTTCCAACTTCCGATTTCCAACTTTTTTAAATTCCTCTAATAATACTTAATACAGCACTAATTATATATTGAATACCAATAGCAATTGTTAAGAAACCAATAATTCTTGAAATTGCCACAATTCCAGAAGAACCTAATAATTTGGCTAAATAATGAGCGCTTCGAAGAACTAAGTAAATTGTAACAGCAACAACTGTTATTGATAGTGTAGAAATAATAATGTCTGAAGTAGAATTGTGTTCTTGATAGTAAGCAATAAGCAATGAAATAGATCCAGGACCAGCTAGCATAGGCATTGCTAAAGGAGTAAGTGCAATGTGTGTTCTGTTTTGAGCTTCTTTTTGAACTTTTTTGTTGATTCCTTTATTTTTATTGAAATTCCCGTTTAGTAACCCAAATCCAGAGCTAGTAATAATAATTCCTCCAGCAATACGTAATGCGGTAATAGTTATTCCAAAAAAGCTTAACACATACTGACCAATAAAAAACGAAATCAGTAATATAATTAATACGTTAATACTCGTAATTAATGAAACTTTGGCTCTTTCTGCACTTGTATAACCTTCGGTTAAAGCAACGAAAATAGGAACAGTTCCAATTGGGTTTAGTACCGAAAATAAAGCGGCAAATAGATAAATAAATAATTCCATCGTAAAATTTTTACAAATATAGTACAAGGTAATTATTTTATTTTTGATTCAAAAAAAAATCTAAATTACTTTTAGGTTTAGAAATCGTAAGTTTAGAAAAACTAATAAGTATCTAATGGAGAAAGTGGAATGTTTTTTTCTTTTTCCAATTCCATTTTATCTATAAATTTCTGTACTCCTTTGCTGTTTTTTGAGCAATCTATAGAAATGTAATGATGATCGATATGAAAAGTAATAGAATCTCCAGGTTTAAATACAACCAACTTATAATAAGGAATAACCAAAGCATAAATATCTAACCTAGATTGAAAACCAATAATAATTCCTTTTGGTCTTAATTCAATGTTGCAGAATTTTACAGTGTTATTTACATGTAATAAATTATAAATTTCTTGACTGCATCTTGTGATGAATAATTTTGGAGAACCAATGCCGCCTTTTTTGATGTTGTCAATTAATGAAAAAGGCTTGCCAACCAATTCGTTGATTTCTCTTTCATTTTTTGGGTCTTTATTGGAGATATTGTAAAGCATTTTTGTTTAAAATTACTTCAAAAATTGTTTCACAATCAGACTTTAGCAAATTTTTATTATTTGTTTATTTATCGTAACTTTAAATTTCTAAATAGTAGTAAAATGAAAACATTAGTTATTGGAGCTTCCACAAACAAAGAGCGATATTCGTATAAAGCCATTCATAATTTAGTAGATAAAAGTCATCAAGTAGTGGCTATTGGAGCCAAAAAAGGAATGGCATTTGATATTCCAATTGAAACAGAAAAATTGGATTTTCATGCAGTAGATACTGTAACTTTGTATCTCAATCCAAAAGCGCAACAAGAGTATTACGATTACATTCTTTCTTTAAAGCCAAGACGTGTTATTTTTAATCCAGGAACCGAAAATCCTGAGTTTTATAAAATATTGCAAGCTAATAATATTCAATATGAAGTAGCGTGTACTCTAGTTTTGCTTGCTACGAATCAATATTAATCCAATAAATGTAAGTAAACCATTTACAATTAAAATTTCAAATCCAAAGGCGAATCCAAACCAGGCTTCGCTTTTTAAGTTTAAAAGAATGGATAAAATTACTGACGTTATTGCTACTAAAGGGGTAAATTTGTCTTTAATTTTCCATTTTGTAAACAAACCAAAACTGTATAAACCTAATAGAGGTCCGTATGTAAATCCTGCAAATTTTAGTACTTTATCAATAATACTTGAATCGTTGAAAGCATATTTAAAAAGTAAAATCACAAAAATTGATACAAACACAAAACTTAAGTGAATACGTTTTCTAATAGCAATTTGTTTTGAAGAATCGTATTTTTTCTCTATTTCCAAAATGTCAATGCTAAATGATGTAGTTAATGAAGTTAAAGCACTATCGGCACTTGAGTAAGCAGCAGCAATAAGCCCTAATATAAAACTGAAAGCCACAATAGTTCCTAAATGCTCATTAGCTAATATGGGAAACAATTGGTCTTTGTGAGCATCAATATTGTTTTTTAAAGCATACTCGGTAAATAAAAGTCCTAAAACTAAGAACATAAAATTTACAAAAGTTAATACGATTGTAAACCAAAACATGTTTTTTTGAGCATCTTTTAAACTTCTACATGTTAGGTTTTTTTGCATCATGTCTTGATCTAAACCAGTCATTACAATTGCGATAAATGCTCCAGATAAAAATTGTTTCCAAAAATATTCAGGAACACTTGGATCTTCAAAAAAGAAAGTTTTTGAGAAATCACTATCAGCAATGAATCCTGAAATGGTATTGATGTTTAATCCTAAATCTTCAGAAACCGTAACAATGCAAATTGCTACTGAAAGCAACATGAAAAATGTTTGAAGAGTATCTGTCCAAATTATAGTTTTAATCCCCGACTTAAAAGTGTAAACCCATATTAAAAAAATGGTTGTAGAAACGGTAATCCAATACGGAATTCCGAGTTTTTCAAATACTAAAGTTTGTAAAACATCGGCAACTAAAAGCAATCTTAAATTGGAACCAACTGTTCTTGAAATAATAAAAAACCAAGCTCCAGTTTTATACGAAAATCGTCCAAATCGATCTCCTAAATAGCTATAAATAGAAGTTAAATTGAGTTTGTAATATAATGGTAATAAAACAGTTCCAATAACAAAATAACCTACTATGTAACCTAAAACAAGTTGGAAATAAACAAATTGAGAACCTTCAACTTTTCCTGGAACAGAAATAAAAGTCACCCCCGATAATGAGGCACCTATCATTCCAAAAGCAACTAAATACCAAGGGGCTTGTCTGTTTGCTTTGAAGAAAGATTCGTTAGAATTGTCGTTTTTCCTTCCCGTAAAATAAGAGAATAAAATTAAAATTGAAAAATAGCCTAAAATCAGTAAAAGGATTGATGTAGGTTGCATAATTGGATTAGTTTATGGCAAAGATAAAAGAAAATGTAAATGAATACAGATTTGCACTTAGTTTTGTAATTTTGCGTTATGGAATTACCATCTAAATTACTTGAAAATGCGGTTAACGAAATGTCTCAATTGCCAGGAATTGGTAAAAGAACGGCATTGCGATTGGTTTTGCATTTGCTAAAACAACCTTTAGAACAAACAGAAATTTTGTCTTCCGCTTTAACGACTATGCGAAATGATATTCAATATTGTAAAGAATGTCATACCATTTCTGATGATGATATTTGTGGAATTTGTTCAAATGTTTCTCGAGATAAATCTATCATTTGTGTG
The DNA here is from genome assembly GCF_036782315.1 of Flavobacterium sp. Classification (GTDB taxonomy): domain Bacteria; phylum Bacteroidota; class Bacteroidia; order Flavobacteriales; family Flavobacteriaceae; genus Flavobacterium. The sequence continues at coordinate 299,447 of NZ_DAIPZK010000002.1, read as the reverse complement.
GTAGAAGACGTTCGTGATGTTATGGCGTTGGAAAATACAGGAATGTTTAAAGGGGTTTACCATGTTTTAGGAGGGAAAATTTCCCCAATTGAGGGTGTTGGACCAAGTCAATTAAAAATTAGTTCGCTTGTAGATAAAGTAAAAGAAGGAAATGTTTCCGAAATTATTTTTGCACTGAGTTCTACGATGGAAGGCGATACAACCAATTTTTATATTTATAAACAAATTAAGGAATTTGAAATTAAGACTTCAACAATAGCTCGAGGAATTGCTGTGGGCGATGAATTGGAATATGCAGATGAAGTAACTTTAGGTAGAAGTTTGTTAAATCGGATTCCATTTGAAACTTCTATAAAGCCTTATTAACAAAAATTTCATCAAAAATCACTAATAACTTCATTATTTTAATTGTAAAAACTATATTTGTTACCTAATTTAGTGAAGTTTGTCTTTTTTAAAGATTTGTTCTTAAAAGTCAAGCGTTTTCAGTACAGTTAACACATGAAAAAAATAGTTTTTTTAGCCCTACTTACAGCTTTGTTAACCTCTTGTATCTCTAACAAGGACTTAACTTATTTGCAGCCAAGTGCTACTTCAAAATCGGATTCAATTAAGGTATCACAACTTGCTTCAAAACCTTATCGAATTCAAACAAACGATATATTAAGTATCAATATAAAAGCTTTAGATCAAAAATTAGTGGATATGTTTTCTGTTTCGCAAGTTTCTGGTTCAGGGCAAAATCAAGCATCTCCGCAAACATTATATTTTAATGGATATACGGTAGATGACCATGGAAATATTAGAGTTCCTGTTTTAGGAGAACTAAATGTATTAGGTTATACAACGGATGAAGTAAGACAAAAAATTGAGAAGCAATTGCTTGAAGAATATTTTAGAAAAGAAGCTAATATTTTTGTTACGGTAAAATTGGCAGGTTTACGCTATACTATTAACGGAGAAATTGGTAGTCCTGGAATGGGGGTTTTATATCAAGATAGAGCTACCATTATGGAAGCTATTGCAAACTCAGGAGATATTACTACAACTGGAAACCGCAAAGAAGTTCAAATTATTAGAAAATTTCCTCATGGTTTTGAAACTTACCATATTGATTTAACTGATGCTAATGCCATGAATTCTCCTTATTTTTATATTCAGCCAAATGATTATATAATTGTAAAGCCATTAAAGCAAAAATCTTGGGGCACGGGTGTAACAGGTATGCAATCTGTTGCTACTATAATGACAGCAATTTCTTTAATAACGACATTACTTGTATTGTCTAAAACTTTATAAAATAAATGTTAGATACTAAAGATTTTAATTTTTTTGAATCTCAGAATTCATTTGATTTTAAAGGATTTCTTTTTAAAATTATTAGCTATTGGAAGTGGTTTGTAATTTCGTTGATTCTTACTTTTGTATATGCTTATAATGTAAATATTAGAAAAGAAAGTATTTACGGAATGGAATCTTTAATTGTTGTAGAAGATCAAAATAATCCATTTTTTACTTCAAATACGAGTTTGGTTTTTAATTGGGGAGGAACTTCAGATAAAGTACAAACTATTATTACCACTTTAAAATCACGTTCGCATAATGAAATCGTAGTGGATAGGCTTCAATACTATATAAAGTATCTAAAAAAAGGAGAATATTTTTATCAAGATGCATATGGAGAAGTACCGTTTTATGTAGAGATAGATAAAACAAAAGGGCAATTATTTGGACAATTAATAAAGATTAAATTTCTTTCCCCTTCTCAGTATGAATTAAGTGTTGATTTTGGAGAGACTACTTCTGCTTCAGTAATACAATATGCTGATTTGGCTGTAAAGCCAGTAAATGTTTCAGGTGGTGAATTTAAAAAAGTGTTTAAAATTAACGAATTGATAGAATTACCATTTTTGAATCTTAAATTAATCATTAAACCTGAAGCCTATGATTATGCTAATCAAGAATATTACGTTCGTTTTGATGATTTTAATTCAACTGTTGCTGCTTATAGAGGTATTGATGTAAGTGCAGATGCTAAGGCTTTATCTGTTGTGCGTTTACAAATGGAAGGTCCTAATAAATACCGACTTGTTGAGTACTTAAATACAACAATAGATGTTCTTAGAAAAATTCAGTTAGAAAGTAAAAATCAATTTGCCAACAATACTATTGGTTTCATCGATAGTACTTTAAAAGAAATGGAAGGGCAAATAAAAGAAGCAGAAAACGAATTAAAAGAATTTAGACGAGGTAAGAATATTTTTGAATTAGAAGAAGAAGGAGGAAGTGGACTTCTAAGTGCAAAATTATCAGGTTATGATGTTGAGAAAGATGCTGTTAATAGAAAAATTGCCTATTATAATTTACTAAAAAACTATTTAGAGAAAACTACTGATTATTCTAAATTACCAGCACCTTCTGTGGCAGGCATCGATGATCCAAATGTAGTGGGAAATGTTTCAAAATTAATTCAACTTTCAGCAGAGCGAGCGAGCATGTCTTATTCAGTAAAAAACAAAAAAATGTTTTCTGAATTTGATGTGGAAATGGAATCTACAAAAAAGGTGTTGTTAGAAAACATAGCAAGTGCTAAAAGCGGATTGGCATTAGATTTATCATTAATTAATAAAAATATTGCAAAAGCTGAAGGTGAAGCCAGTCTATTACCAGAAAACAAACAAGAACATATAAAAATAACGCGTAAATACAATTTAAAAGATAAAATATATAGCACTTTTTTAGAGAAAAGGAGCGAAGCCGAAATTGTAAAAGCAGCCAATATTTCAGATATTAAGTTTTTAGATCCTGCAAAAGATGTTGGTGGAGGATTAAGAGGACCTAAAACCAGTATAAACTATATTTTAGCAGCTCTTATTGGATTTTTAATTCCGTTGCTTATAGTTTTTGTTATAACTTTATTAGACAATAATATTAATTCAGTTGAAGACATACAAAAACTAACTGCAATTCCTCTCATTGGAGTTATAGGAAAGAAAAATACCGAAAATAATTTATCTGTTTTTGAAAAACCTAAATCACCTTTAGCAGAATCATTTAGGGCTATACGTTCATCATTACAGTTTATGTATAAGAAACAACAAAAAGAAGGTGCTAAAATTTTAATGTTAACATCATCTGTAAGTGGTGAAGGTAAAACGTTTTGTTCAATAAATTTAGCTACTGTTTTTGCTTTGAGTGATAAAAAGACAGTGATTGTTGGTTTAGATTTAAGAAAGCCAAGAATTTTTGGTGATTTCAATATCGATAATATTACAGGTGTTGTAAATTATTTAATTGGTCAGAAAACCATTGATGAAGTAATTCAAAAAACACACATTCCTAATTTAGATGTTATACCTTCTGGACCAATTCCACCAAATCCATCAGAGTTATTAATGAGTGAAGCTATGGCTGAAATGATTGAAGAATTGAAAGGCAAGTATGATTATATCGTTTTAGATACGCCACCAGTAGGATTGGTTTCAGATGCTCTTGAGTTAGCCCATTTCTGTGATGCTACATTATATGTTACAAGACAAGGATTTACTAAAAAAGGAATGCTAAATGTAGTAAATGATAAACATAAACGTGGTGAATTACAGAATATTAGTGTTGTATTTAATGGTTTCCAAAACAAAGCTAAATATGGTTATGGCTATGGCTATGGATACGGTTATGGAGCTTATGGCGAAGCTTATCATGATGAGGTAGAGCCTAAAAAAGGATGGCAAAAGTGGATGGATAAGTTTAAGAAAAATAGTTAGTATCTTACAAAATGACAAAGATTACAAATAAAAAAATACTTATTACGGGTGGAGCTGGTTTTATTGGTTCTAATTTGTGTGCGTATTTTTTGAAGAACAATAATCAAGTAGTTTGTTTAGATAATTTTTCTACGGGTTATAAACATAATATTGAAGATTTTTTTTCTGATTCCAATTTTTCTTTAATTGAAGGCGATATTCGAAATATAGTAACTTGTCATGAAGCAGTTATAGGTGTTGATTATGTTTTGCATCAAGCTGCTTTAGGAAGTGTACCACGTTCTATTAATGATCCCATTACTACAAATGATGTCAATGTTTCCGGATTTTTAAATATGTTAGTTGCAGCTAGAGATGCCAAAGTTAAACGATTTATTTATGCAGCTAGTTCTTCTACTTATGGCGATTCAGAAGTATTACCTAAAATAGAAGATATTATTGGGAAACCATTATCACCTTATGCAGTTACAAAATATGTTAACGAACTATATGCTGATGTGTTTGCAAAAACCTACGGAATAGAAACTATTGGGTTGCGTTATTTTAATGTTTTTGGAAGAAATCAAGATCCAAATGGTGCTTATGCGGCTGTAATTCCTAAATTTGTTGCCCAATTTTTAGCCTATGAAAGTCCAGTTATAAACGGAACTGGAGATTTTTCGAGAGATTTTACTTATATTGATAATGTTATTCAGATGAATGAATTGGCAATGGTTGTTGAAAATTCAGAGGCAATTAATACAGTATATAATACAGCTTTTGGAGAAAGAACAACTTTAAATCAATTAGTGAATACACTTAAAGAATTTCTATCGGAGTTTGATGATAAAATAAAAGATGTTGCTATTATATATGGCCCCAATAGAGTAGGTGATATACCTCATTCTTTAGCCAGTATTGAAAAAGCTAAGCAATTATTGGGATATAAACCTCAGTTTTCTATGCGTGATGGATTGAAAGAAACCGTTAAATGGTATTGGGAGAAGAGATGAGTTGGAGACTAGGGGATGGGAGATTGAAATTTAAAAATAGTTATAAAATGACAATAGTATTCTATTGTTGATATAAAATATGTTTATGAATATAAAAAATATTTGTTGTATTGGAGCTGGATATGTTGGTGGTCCTACAATGGCTGTGATAGCACAAAAATGTCCGCATATTAAAGTTACAGTAGTCGATTTAAATGAGAAAAGAATTGCGGCTTGGAATGATGAAGATGTAAATAATATTCCAATTTATGAGCCAGGATTAGGTGACGTAGTGGCAGAAGCTCGTGGTAGAAACTTGTTTTTTTCCACCGAAGTTGATAAAGCTATAGATGAAGCTGATATGATTTTTATTTCGGTAAATACTCCTACTAAAACTTATGGTGTTGGTAAGGGAATGGCTGCGGATTTAAAATATATTGAATTATGTGCGCGCCAAATTGCACGTGTAGCCAAAACTGATAAAATTGTGGTTGAAAAATCAACATTGCCCGTTAGAACAGCAAGTGCCATAAAAGAAATTTTAGAGCATACAGGAAATGGGGTTCAGTTTCAAATTTTATCTAATCCAGAATTTTTAGCAGAAGGAACTGCTATTGAAGATTTGTTTGCTCCAGATCGCGTTTTAATTGGTGGGGATACCTCTGCTGAAGGACAAAAAGCAATCCAAACATTAGTAGATATTTATGCTAATTGGGTTCCAAAAGATAGAATTTTAACCACAAATGTTTGGTCATCTGAATTATCAAAATTAACTGCTAATGCTTTTTTAGCCCAACGTGTTTCTTCTATAAATGCCTTGAGTGAGTTGTGCGAAGTAACCGGAGCTGATGTTAATGAAGTAGCCAAAGCAATAGGAATGGATAGTCGTATTGGATCAAAATTCTTAAAAGCTTCGGTAGGTTTTGGAGGTTCGTGTTTTCAGAAAGATATTTTAAATTTAGTTTATATTGCTAAGTCATACGGATTAAATGAAGTTGCTGATTATTGGGAACAAGTAATTATTATGAACGATCATCAAAAACGTCGTTTCGCTAAAAATATTATTAGAACCTTGTATAATACAGTTTCAGGTAAGAAAATTGCTTTCTTGGGTTGGGCTTTCAAAAAAGACACAAACGATACAAGAGAGTCAGCTGCTATTTATGTTGCAGATGATTTATTGAGTGAACAAGCATCAATTGCTGTTTTTGATCCAAAAGTTGGAGAAGAACAAATTCAATTCGATTTGAATTATTTAGAAACGCGTTCAGAGTCTGAAAATAAACAAGGAGTACAAGTAATGACAAATGCTTATGATGCTTGCCAAAATGCACATGCAATTGCCGTTTTAACTGAATGGGATGAGTTTAAAACCCAAGATTGGCAAAAAATTTATGATAATATGTTGAAACCAGCTTTCATTTTTGATGGTAGAAACATTTTGAATAAAGAAGAATTAGAAAAAATAGGATTTATTTACCAAGGAATTGGGTCGAGATAATGAGTGTAAAAATTGCAATAATAGGTTTAGGATATGTAGGTTTGCCATTGGCAAGATTATTTGCAACAAAGTATCCAGTGATTGGTTTTGATATTAATCAACAACGTATTTCTGAATTAAATCAAGGAATTGACGTGACGTTAGAAGTTGAAGAAGATTTACTGAAATCCGTTTTGGTAACTCATTCTTTAAATGAAAAAGGATTATTTTGTTCAAATCAATTAGCCGATATAGCGGATTGTAATTATTATATTGTTACAGTTCCAACCCCTGTAGACAAACATAATAAACCTGATTTAACACCGCTTTATAAGGCTAGTGAAACCGTTGCTAAAGTTTTAAAGAAAGGCGATATTGTAATTTATGAATCTACTGTGTATCCAGGAGTTACAGAAGAGGAATGCGTTCCAGTGTTAGAAAAATTATCGGGTTTGAAATTTAATGAAGACTTCTTTGCAGGATATTCTCCAGAACGAATTAATCCAGGAGATAAAGAACATACTGTAGAGAAAATATTAAAAGTAACTGCAGGTTCTACACCAGAAATAGGCGTAAAAGTTGACGCTTTATATAGCAGTGTAGTAACAGCAGGAACGCATTTAGCACCCACAATTAAAGTAGCAGAGGCAGCTAAAGTAATTGAAAATTCGCAACGCGATATTAACATTGCGTTTGTGAATGAATTGGCAAAAATTTTCAATATCTTAGAAATTGATACGAAAGCAGTTTTAGAAGCGGCTGGAACCAAATGGAATTTTCTTCCTTTTAAACCCGGATTAGTTGGGGGTCATTGTATTGGTGTTGATCCATACTATTTAGCACAAAAAGCTTTGGAAGCAGGCTATCATCCCGAAATCATTTTGGCAGGCCGTCGTATGAATGACAGTATGGGAGAATACGTAGCTTCGCAAGTAGTTAAGTTGATGATTAAAAAAGAAATTGTTCTACATGAAGCTCAATTGTTACTTTTAGGAGTCACTTTTAAAGAAAACTGTCCAGATGTTCGAAATACCAAGATTGTTGATATTGTTCACGCTTTAAAAGAATATGGAATCCATATTACCATTTACGACCCATGGGCTAAACCAGAAGAAGTTAAGCATGAATATGGAATTGAAACTACTCAAACCCTTCCTAATTCAAAATTTGATGCATTGGTTTTAGGAGTTTCGCATAAAGAATTCGCGGATTTAGATATAGCTGCTCTAACCAAAGAGACGAATGTTGTGTATGATGTGAAGGGATTTCTTTCTGGAAAAGTAGACGGAAGACTATAGGGAGACTTGGTGAGAGGGAGATTTTGAGACTTGGAGAGAGGGATATTTTGAGACTTGGAGAGAGGGTGACGTGGAGACGTAGTGATTGAGAGATTGAGATAGAGGAAGAAAATGTGTAGGGGAGATTGGGGGACTGATTGATTGGGATATGAGATATTAAGAATACAACGTTTGTTATGGTGTCAAGTATCTCTTTTATGAACTTTTCAACTTAATTAAACATGATTTTTTACTTATATGCTAAAAATTAAACTTGATTTTTGAACTTGCCCTTGAAAACCTATGTATCAAAATGGAATAAAAATAGTATTGGATAAACTAGTCGCATTGATGGCGCTTTTCTTGTTAAGTCCTGTTTTTATTATAATTGTTTTGATTCTTTTCTTTTTGCAAAAGCAAATCTTTTTTATCCAAACTCGCGTAGGGAAAGATTTAGAGCTTTTTCCTATTTATAAATTTCAAACCATGACAAATGAGCGAGATGCATCTGGTAAATTATTACCTGATGATGCTCGAATTACTGCTTTTGGAAAATTTCTTCGTATCACTTCTTTAGATGAATTACCACAATTGATTAATGTGTTGCAAGGAAATATGAGTTTGGTTGGACCAAGACCTTTGTTGCCTGATTATGTGCATTTGTATTCTGATTATCAAAATCAAAGGCATCAGGTTTTGCCAGGAATTACAGGTTATGTTCAGGTAAAAGGGCGTAATGCGTTAACTTGGGAGGAACGTTTTGACTTAGATGTATATTATGTGCATCATATTTCTTTTATTTTTGACTGCAAAATACTATTTTTAACATTTGTTACCCTTTTCAACTTCAAAAAGAATCGTCCACAGAGCGACATTCCTATAGAACCTTTTGAAGGACAATGGTAAGGTTAATCAGCAATATTATATGAATCTAAAACGCATTCTTTTATCGCCGCCTCATATGGGAGGAACCGAGCAAGATTATATTGCTCAGGCTTTTCAAGATAATTGGATTGCGCCTGTTGGACCTCATATTACTTTATTCGAAAATAAATTAGCTGATTTCATAGGAGATAATCATCAAGTTGTTGCTTTACAATCAGGAACAGCGGCCATTCATTTAGGATTGCAATTATTAGGAGTTAAAAAAAATGATGAGGTGTTATGCCAAAGTTTAACTTTTATCGCATCTGTAAATCCTGTTCTTTATTTAGGTGCTAAACCTATTTTTATTGGAAGTGAAAAAGATACTTGGAATATGTGCCCAATAGCTTTAGAAGAGGCCATTAAGAACCGTCTAAAAAATGGTATCCAACCCAAGGTAATTTTAATAGTTCATTTATACGGGATGCCCGCTAAAATGAATGAAATTATCACAGTTTCTAAAAAATATAATATTCCTATTTTAGAAGACAGTGCAGAAGCTTTAGGAAGTACTTATAAAGGGAAGTTTTGTGGAACTTTTGGGAATTTTGGAGTATTATCTTTCAATGGCAATAAAATTATTACGACTTCAGGTGGTGGAGCTTTAATAACCCATTCAGAACATGAAAAAAAGCAGGCTATATTTTTGGCTACTCAAGCTAAAGAAAACGCTCCGCATTACGAACATATTCAAATGGGATATAATTATCGCATGAGTAATATTGCCGCAAGTATTGGGTTAGGGCAATTAGAGGTGCTTCAAAATCATATTTTATCTAGACGACAAAATCATATTTATTATAAACAATTTTTTAATGAGCTTTCAGGAGTAACTTTATTTGAAGAACCTGATACCGATTTTGTATCTAATCATTGGTTGAATGTAATTCTTTTGGATTCTTATGAAAAGCGAGAAGCTTTGAGAATGCACTTAGAACAACATAATATCGAATCGAGACCTGTTTGGAAACCTATGCATTTGCAACCTTTGTTTCAAGATTGTTTGTATTTTGGAGATGGATTTGCTGAAGATGTATTTAAAAAAGGCTTGTGTTTACCTTCTGGCTCAAGTTTGTCAGGAGAGGATTTAAATCGCATTAAAGATGCTTTAGTTTCGTTTTTTAAACCATTTGAAGTATGACAAAAGAACGGAAATTTCAAATAGAACAGTTGTTACAAGTACCACAAGCTTTGCTTCATAAAGAGCAAATTTCGGAACAAGTTTCAGGAAAAATCATTTTAGTAACAGGTGCTGCAGGCTCTATTGGGAGCGAAATAGTAAAACAATTGTTATTGTATGTTCCAAAGACATTGCTTTTAGTTGATGTGGCAGAAATGCCCTTAAATAAATTGTGTTTGAAATTAGAAGGTATCCAAAAAACAACTCAATTGATTCCTTATTTAGGAGATATCAAGGATGAAAAGTTAATGCAACAGTTATTCGCAACGCATCAACCTGATATTGTTTATCATACTGCGGCTAATAAACATGTACCACTTTTAGAAGGATTTCCTTATCAAGCTATTCAGAATAATGTTTTGGGCACCAAAATCATTGCTGATTTAGCAGTTGCATTTCACGTTAAAACTTTTGTTTTTATTTCTACAGATAAAGCTGTAAATCCCAGCAGTATTATGGGAGCAAGTAAGCGAATTGCAGAACAATACATTCTGTCTGAAAACGAAATGAGCGAAAAAACGAATTTCATTATTACACGATTTGGGAATGTTTTTGGTTCAAGCGGATCTGTTGGACCTATATTTAGTCGACAAATTAAAGCAGGAGGTCCAGTAACAATTACACATCCTGAAATGGAACGTTATTTTATGACGCTGACACAAGCTTGTGAATTGGTTTTAGAAGCTGGAGCTATGGGCAAAGGAGGTGAAATTTTTATGTTTGATATGGGAGCGCCTATCCGAATAGTTGATTTAGCTCATCAAATGATTGTATCTGCGGGTTTACTTCCCGAAATCGATATCAAGATCGAATGGATTGGGTTACGACCTGGCGAAAAATTACAGGAGGATTTAACAACAATAAATGATGTGTTGGTTGAAACGAATCATCCTCAAATTAAGTTGGTTCAGCCAGTAAATAATAGTCAAAAAGAACAAAAGGCAAAAGAAATAAGCGCATTTTTACTTCATTTAACTACTTTACAGGAGGTCGATATAGTAAAAGAAATGAAAAAAATTGTTCCTGAGTTTAAAAGTAAACATTCGGTGTATACTGATTTGGATTAGTTTTTGAGATAGGGTGATTTGGAGATGGGGAGACTGGGAGACTGTGAGATTTGGAGATTTGGAGATTTGGAGACTGGGAGACTGTGAGATTTGGAGACTGGGTGATGGGGAGATTGGGAGATTTTGAGATTGGGAGAGAAGAATATTGAGGACGTCGATTAATCACCATTTTGTTATTCCGCCAGGAACCTCTTGTACAACTGATACTTTATTGACACTCATACAACTTCTTTTCTTTTGTGCTCTTTGTGTATTCTTTGTGGTCTTTGTGGTAAAATTTGAATGCAGATATTTACGGATTTTCTTTGAGACTGAAAACTAATTTTCGATTTTTCGTCCCGAATCTTCGAGATTGTATTTGAACTTGAAAGAGTTTATAGTATTCTACTTAAAAAAATCATTTTTCTTCATTACTTCCGTAATTTTTTCACCGTTATTGAATATTAATTTGCTTTGAAAAGCCTTAATATGATTTTTGTGATGAATATCAGAACCTGTAAAATCGTAAAGATTTTCTTTTAGTAAATAATTTGCCGTTTCTGCAACTTCTTTTCCGTAATATCCTACTGTTGATAATAAGTTTAATTGAAAGAAACAGCCTGCTTTTTTGAGTTTTTGGTATTCTTTTTTATTGGTATGAGAATAGCTATATCTTTCTGGATGAGCTAAGATGACTTGATATCCTGAAAGTTGAATTTGGTATAAAAAATCGTATAACTGTATAGGAGGGTTTAAATACGATAATTCTATTAGAATGTAATTCTCTTTTAAAGTAAGAAGTGTTTTGTTTTTTGCTTTTAATAGTACCGATTCGTCTAATAAATATTCGGAGGCGGTAGTGATTTCAAAAGGTAGGTTGAGTTTAGATTTTATTTGCTGTAAGGCATCATTAATTGTTGGTGGAGTATTATCCCAAATATTGTTCATGGTATGGGGTGTAGCAATGCATTTAGCAAAACCTAATTTCTGCATTTCTTCTAAAAGAAATTCTGTATCATTTAGGGTTTTAGCACCATCATCTATTCCTGGTAAAATATGAGAGTGAATGTCTGTATATCCAGTAGGAATAACTTGAGAAAGTTTTGGTTTGCTTTTAAAAAGAGATAACATTGCTACTTATTTGGCGCAAAGATAAGGTTTTTTTGATTTGTGAAATGTTGCATAAAAAAACAATAGATGCAATATAATTTTATTGTTAAACTTCTTTTTCAAGATATGTTTTTTATACTTCTACCATACTTCTGTCATACTTAATCCATACTTCTGTCATACACTAACCATACACTAACCATACACTATCAATACACCAACCATACATTAACTATACTCTATCTTCCCTTTATCTACTCTTTATCTACTCTTCAAAGTTAGGTTCATAATTGGGTTTTAAAAGAGTTATGATTGGGTTTTACAATAAAACTTGTTATTTGTTTTGGTGTTGAAATATGATTTTTTAAAATAGTCTTTGCGGAATAAAGTTTGCTTCTTATTTAAAAAAGGTTAATTTTGAACATTAATAAAGAAAGTACATTATTACATGAATAAAACCGAGTTTTCAGATGAAGAATGGTTGTTTGAGATTGCGCCTAAAAACAAATTTTTCTCACTAAATCTCAAAGAAGTTTGGCGATACCGAGATTTACTGATGTTGTTTGTAAAACGTGATGTAGTAACGGTTTACAAGCAAACTATTTTAGGTCCGCTTTGGTATTTGATTCAGCCTTTGTTTACCTCGATTATTTTTACGATTATTTTTAACAATGTTGCTGGAATAGAAACAGGAACAACACCTGCCTTTTTGTTTAATTTAGGAGGTGTAATGGTTTGGAATTATTTTACTTCTTGTTTAAACGATACTTCGGACACTTTTAAGAAAAATGCTTCTATATTTGGGAAAGTTTATTTTCCAAGGCTTATTGTTCCTTTGTCAATTGTGATTTCAAATTTGGTTAAATTTGGAATTCAGTTTTTAATTTTTGTTGTTTTTTATATTTATTATGCTTTCCAAGGAATGTCAATCCAATTGACAGCAGCTACTTTGTTTTTTCCAATATTAGTTGCCATAATGGGAATTCTTGGTTTAGGATTAGGAATGATAATTTCTTCATTGGTTACCAAATATCGTGATTTAAGTTTCTTGGTTGGATTTGGCGTTCAGCTTTTAATGTATGTTTCGGCAGTTATGTATCCCATGGCATTATTAAAAGAGAAATTACCAGCTTTTGGTTGGTTAATTGAATATAATCCATTGGCTTATGTAATAGAAACAGCACGCTATATGTTATTACATGAAGGAAGTATTTCTGTTTCAGGATTGCTTTATACAGTTGGAGTAACTATTGTAGTCTTTTTTGTAGGGTTATTGATTTTTAACAAGACTGAAAAAAGTTTTATCGATACGGTTTAGTGTGGTGATGGATGATGGGTGATGGGTGATGGGTGATGGATGATGGGTGATGGGTGATGGATGATGGGTGATGGGGAGAGAGGGTGACTTGGAGATTGGAAGATTTTGAGACTAGGAGATTGGGAGATTGGTAGGCGGATGAAAGGGGTTCTTCGAAGCGCTGATGATGACTGATTTTCTTTTTTGAATTGAGTTAAAATGAAAAGTTCTTAGAAAGATTGTCCCCTTGAGAGCTTGTTCCGATCATTCGGAGGGACTTTAGGGGTGTTGCGGATTTCTTTTAACAACAGAGAACACTAAGTTTTACACAAAGAACACTATGTTTAAATTTCTAAAATTTCTTTCATCTGTGTTCCTAAAAATAATTAATTTAGAATTGCATTGATACGATTGTCATTTCGAACGTTTGCCTGTTCCGACTTTTTCGGAATCGAGAACTAATGAAAACAATAGGCTTCGCTCAGTATGACAAAATGGATTTAAAAATAAAATGAGTAAAAAAGATATCATATTAAAAGCCGAAAACATTTCTAAACAATACCGTTTAGGAACTGTGGGCACCGGAACATTGAGTCATGATTTGAATCGATGGTGGCATGCTATTCGTGGAAAAGAAGATCCTTATTTGAAAGTAGGCGAAACCAATGACAGAAGTTCAAAGGGAAATAGCGACTATGTTTGGGCATTACAAGATATCAATTTTGAAGTTAACAGAGGAGAAGTTTTAGGTATTATTGGAAAAAATGGAGCTGGGAAATCTACGTTACTAAAAATATTATCAAAAGTAACAGCACCTACTACGGGTGTTATAAAATCTAGAGGGAGAATTGCTTCTTTATTAGAAGTTGGAACGGGTTTTAATCCAGAATTAACTGGTAGAGAAAACATCTATTTGAATGGTGCAATTTTAGGAATGACCAAAAAAGAAATCACTTCAAAACTGGATGAAATAGTAGCTTTTAGTGGTTGCGAACGCTACATCGATACACCAACCAAACGCTACAGTAGTGGAATGACCGTTCGTTTAGCTTTTGCAGTAGCAGCTTTCTTAGAGCCTGAAATTTTAGTTGTAGACGAAGTATTAGCTGTAGGTGATGCCGAATTTCAAAAGAAAGCGATTGGAAAAATGCAAGACATTTCTAAAAGCGAAGGTAGAACGGTTTTGTTTGTGAGTCATAATATGGCAGCGGTTAGAAGTTTGTGTACGAGAGGAATGTTAATTGAAAATGGAAAAACAGTTTTCTTTGGTGATATAGATGAAACTATCAATTTATATCTAAAAAGTAGTATTTTTTCATTCAATAGTAATAATTATATTGAGTTTGAAAAAAAAGAAGTTCCTATTCAAATTGCTAAGTTTGAAGTTAGTTCTTTGAATTTAAAAGGCGAACGTTCCAATTCAAGTGGTGTTTTAATGGGAAATATTTTAGAGTTTTCCATTTTTGTGTTGGCAAAACAAGTGTATAATAATCTAAAAGCAAGTATTATTATTTCTACTGCCAGTGGTACAAGAATTGCAGCTATACGATCACATGAAATAACTGATTTTGTTTTTGATTCAAAAGGAGATTTTGTTTTTAAAGCAACTGCTTCAGATTTAAAATTAATGCCAGGTGATTACGTAGTTACAATTGCTTTGGCAGAAAATAATACTACTATTGATATAAAAGAAGAATGTTTAGGTTTTACAGTAGTGCCTAATGATGTTTATGGAACAGGAAGAATTCCAAAAGGGAATTTATATGTTTATTCTGATGCAAAATGGGAATTAAATCAAAAATAAAACATTGGTTTTCAAAGAAGTTGAAAAATGTATTGGAATACGAAAAACTTCCAGTGCTAATTCTGCCTACAAAAAATATTGAAGTTGGTAAAGAAACTTTTCACAATGGAAATTTTGAAATAAGAGGTTCAGGTAAAGTTAAAATTGGTTCATTTTGCGCATTCGGGAGAGATATAAAATTTATTACATCTAATCACGATTACAATTTTGCAGTTATGCAATATGGTTTTTACAAAAAATATTTTCAAGAAAAGCCAAAAAAAGATAACCTTCACACAAACAAATTTTCAATAGAAATAGGAAGCGATGTTTGGATTGGAGACAATGTAAGTGTTTTGCCAAATGTTAAAATTGGTCATGGAGCAATAATTGGAACTGGAAGCGTAGTAACAAAAGATGTTGAACCTTACACCATTGTAGGAGGAGTTCCGGCTAAGTTTATAAAAGATAGATTTACAGAAGCTTCAAAAAAAATACTTCTAGCTTCAGAATGGTGGAACTGGGATGATGAAAAAATAAAAGCAAATAAAGATTTCTTCTTTAAAAATTATAATGCTAATGAATAAAATTCATGTTTATTGGTGGGCACTCAAAGCGCAAGGAGAGATTGATAATTACGGAGATATTTTAGCTCCTTTTTTAGCAGAAAAATTATCGGGTAAAAAAGTGGTTAAAGTTTCGCATCCTATGCATCGCTGGTATAAATGGGTTATTAGGCATTATGTAACCGTTGGAAGTATTATTTGTGCTGCCAGTAAAAATTCAATTGTTTGGGGAAGTGGTATTATTAAACAAAATGAAAATGTTAGGGCTGCAAAATTTGTAGCTGTTCGTGGACCAAGAACTAGAAAACGTTTATTAGAATTGGGCTATCAAGTTCCTGAAGTATATGGTGATCCTGCCTTGTTATTGCCTAAATTTATACCTAATAATGTTGAAAAAAAGTACATTCTAGGAATCATTCCGCATTATGTTGATTATGATGCTATTGTTACTCGATTTAAAGATGATGCAACAATAAAAGTGATTAATTTAATGACTAATGATGTTGTAAAAACAACTCAAGAAATACTAGAATGTCAGCAAATTATTTCTTCTTCTTTGCATGGTGTGATTGTATCTCATGCTTATGAAATACCTGCTTTGTGGGTTAAATTTTCTAATAAATTAGCCGGAGATAATATAAAGTTCTATGATTATTTTGAGTCATTAAATATCACGTATTCTAAAGAATTTTATGTCAATCCTTCTGAAAGTTCGGTTGCTGATTTTGAAAAATTATTAAGTGAAAATACTTCTATATTATTACCATCAAAAGATAATTTAATAGAAACACAAGAAGTTTTATTTGCTTCGTGTCCGTTTAAAAATAATCATTTTAAAAGTTTCTAACAAATATGTTATCAGTAGTCATAAGAAATAAAAATCAGTCAAAAGCCTTAGAGTTTCTATTGTCTAATTTAAAAAATCGATATTCAGGTGATATTGATGAAATTATTGTATTAGATAATCTTTCAACTGATAATAGCAAGGATGTTACATTAAAGTATGGTGCAAAATTTAAAACGATTGAAAAATTTTCTTATGGAGGAAGTGCTAATATAGCAGCTGAGGCAGCAAAACATCAGTATATTGTGATTTTTAGTGCTCACTCTTATCCAGTTAGTCCAGATTTTTTTAAGGTTATTAAAGAAAAATTTCTTCAAAATCCAAATTTGGCAGGTCTTAGATGTTTACATTCAACAAATGATTATAGAAATTTTATAAGTGGTATTTCGGCAAGACAAGATCCAAACAAATCAGGTTTAATTTTTTCGGGATCTGCTTTTAATAAATTTGTATGGCAAAAAATACCATTTAATGAATTAGTTCCGACTTTTGAGGATAAAGATTGGACTAAAAGAGTTTTGAAAGAAGGGTATGATATTGATTTTGCTCCAGTAGTTTTTAATTATGAGATAAAAAGAAGTGATTCTCAAAATTATTTTAGATTTACTAGAGATTTATTAGGTAATTATCAAATTTGGCACCAAGATATTTCTTTTATTAGTGTATTAAAAGGTTTTTTGATTTTTAATATTAATAATTGTAAATTATTTGGGGTTAATATTTATTACTCTTTAAGAAGATTGCTATTTGTTTTTAAATTTGTTATAAAAAAGCCTAAAAAGTTTGATTATTAATTGTTTTTATGAGAAAAGGAATAAATATTTCAAAGGATGTATTATTAAATCCGAGTGATTCTTCACATCGGGTAATTATTCCTTTGTATATTCCAAATGAAGAAGACTATTACAAAGAAGCTTATCCTATATTTGAATATTGTTTGTTTTCGGTTATTAAAACTAGCGCAACTCCATTAAAAATATCCGTAGTAAGTAATAACTCATGTGATTCGGTAAATGATAAACTTTATGAATTACAAAAAAAAGGTTTTATCGATGAGTTAATTATTGAAAAAGAAGCCATCGGAAAAATCAATAGTATTTTAAAAGCGCTTAGAACTGCTGAAGAACGCTTAATAACCATAACAGATGCCGATGTTTTGTTTTGTAATGGATGGGAAGAAGCTGTTTCGGAAGTTTTTGAAGCTTTTCCTAAAGCAGGAGCCGTTTCTCCTGTACCCGTTTTCAGAAAGCATTTTCATTTGACAGCCAATATTTGGTTACATCATTTATTTTCAAAAAAACTTTTTTTTAGAGCTGTTAAAAATTCAGAAGCCTTAACTCGTTTTGCAAATAGTATTGGTTGGCCTTGGTTAGATGAAAAATGGAGAGATGCTATAGGAACACTTGAATCAAAAAATGGAACCATTGCTGTTTTAGGTTGCCCTCATTTTGTAGCTACATATAAAAGTGAAGTTTTTCAAGAATTACCTAAAGAAAACAGCAAATTTAAATTAGGTGGCGATAGTGAACATTTATATACAGATTTTCCAGTTATAAGAAGAGGAGGTTATCGATTGTCTACTTACGATAATTATGCGTATCATTTAGGAAATCATATGGAACCTTGGATGAATGAAATGTATCATTCACTTATCGAAGTTCCCAAAAAGGAAAATACATATTCGAAATTTACTGTTTTAAAAAGAAATCGATTAGAATATTTGTTTTCGGAATATCTATTTAAAAAAATATTGTACTTTAAACCTATAAAAAGGGTACTTTTAAAAAGTAAAGGATTAACAAAAGAACAAATAAATAATTTTACATCTTGATTACTTTAGTTTTAACCAATAGAAATCGGGATATCCGAATCATTAAAAATTGTTTGGATTCTCTTCAAAACCAATCCGATGTTGATTTTGAATGGTTTCTGGTTGATTATGGTTCAAACGAAACGTATTTGAACGAACTAAATACATTAGTGCTTCAATATCCTCAAATTCAATTTATTTCTTGTCCCACTTCGGGTCAGTTGTGGAGCAAATGTCGTGCTATTAATATAGCGCTTCAAAAATCTTCCCAACCTTTTTTTGTGGTAGGTGATATTGATTTGATTTTTCATCCCAACTATATTCAAACTTTGAAAAGTATTGCAAATCCTAATATCGTACATTATTTTCAGTACGGATTTTTAAGCGAGACAGAATCGGTTAAAAAACAAAGTTTTGAAGATTTTAAGATAGATTTCAAAGGCGGTAAAGATGTAACGGGGAATACTATGTTCCCAACAGTAAGTTTAAAAAGCGTCAATGGTTTTGATGAGTTTTATCAGGGTTGGGGTGCAGAAGATACCGATGCTCATATCCGAATGCAGAATTTAGGATTGCAAGTTGTATTTTATGAAGAACAAGTTTTGGTGAAACATCAATGGCATCCAAAAGCGTATCGCAGTAAAAAGAGTACCCATCCTTACCATTCACAACTAGAACGCATCAATCATGCTTACATGATTCAAACGCAAAACAATAAACGTACGGTAGTTAATCAGTATCAAAATTGGGGACAATTAACTCATGATGCTGATTATCAAAAATTGCAATTTCCTGAAAAGAAAATAATTATTTCCTCTTCTTCACTTCAAGTGAATGCTCTATTAGCGCAATTGAAAAACTTTAAAAATGAAGTAATTCAAATAGAAATTCATGATCTTTCGAGCAAAGAGAAAAATAAAAATTTTATCAAAAGAATTCTAGGAAAAAAAGCACTTCCTTTTTATGAAATGGAATATGTAAACAATTTAG
Organism: Flavobacterium sp.; assembly: GCF_036782315.1. Taxonomy (GTDB): domain Bacteria; phylum Bacteroidota; class Bacteroidia; order Flavobacteriales; family Flavobacteriaceae; genus Flavobacterium. The sequence goes on along the minus strand of NZ_DAIPZK010000002.1, from coordinate 280,405 downwards.
TATTGGAAGAAATTATAAAAAATTATCGCAATTGTCCTTATCACTATTCGTTTAATAGACAAACGAATAAAATTGTTTTAGTTATAAATTTTGTAGTATGAAAATTTTAATGGTTTCCATACCTACTTTGCATTTCTTTCGTTGGGCAAATCAACTACAAGATGCCGGACACGAAGTGTATTGGTTTGATATTACAGGAATGAGCCAGCACGTTTCTAAAATTTCATGGATACAACAAAAAGTAGATTGGAAATTAAAATGGGATTATCCAGGGCGTATATTGGTTAAAAATAAGTTTCCGAAATTATATAAATTCATTCAGCAATTTAACGAAAAAGACACAGCTAAAACTTTTGAAAATTATTTGAATGAGATTAAACCCGACGTTGTACACAGCTTTGCTTTGTATTTGTCTTGTTCTCCCATAATTGAAGTAATGGAAAAAAATCCAGCTCAAAAATGGATTTACTCCTCTTGGGGAAGCGATTTGTTTTATTTTCAAAACGAACCTGCTTACTTAAAAGATATTAAACGTGTTTTACCCCGAATTAATTATTTATTTACCGATTGCCTTCGCGATTATGAAATTGCCAAACAATACGGATTTTCAGGTGAATTCTTAGGTGTATTTCCTGGTGGTGGTGGTTTTGAGTTAAACGAAATGGAAACCTATAAATTGCCTATTTCACAACGAAAAACTATTCTGATAAAAGGCTTTCAAGGTCGTTCAGGAAGAGCTATTCCGGTTTTAAAAGCGATAACAACTTTAAAAGAACAATTACTTAATTATGAAATTGTAGTTTTTGGTTCTGATCCTCAAACTTTTGAATATGTAACTAACTCGGAGTTAAAAAAGTGGAAGAATTTCCAGATTTTAGGTAAAATTCTGCACGAAGAAGTGTTGAAATTAATGGGTAAGTCTTTAATTTGTATAGGAAATAGTAATTCGGACGGAATGCCAAATACCATGTTAGAAGCTATTTTTATGGGTGCTTTTCCAATCCAATCCAATCCGGGAGGTGCCACTGCTGAATTGATTCAAAATGGTGTAAATGGTTTGTTGATTGAAGATTGTGAGGATGAACAAAAAATAAAAGAAATTGTAAATCGTGCTCTCAATAATTGTAATTTTGACAATGCAGAAAGTTTAAATCAAATAAAAATTGTTCCAAAGTTACATTACATAAAAGTTAAAAATGAAGTGATTTCTATCTATAAAAAATTAAATTAAAATGAAAAAAGTAGCCATAATTCCATTACGTAAAGGTTCCAAAGGAATTCCTGGAAAAAATAAAAAGAAATTATTAGGTCGTCCTTTGTTTTCATGGGTTTTAGGTGCCGCTATTTTTTCTGATTTAGACGAAGTTTATGTGTTTACAGATGATGAGGAAATTTTAAACTTTATAAGTAAAGAATATCATTGGACTTCAAAAGTAAAAGGGTTACTTCGCAATGATGAAAACGCAAACGATACAGCATCAACAGAAAGTGCTATGATAGAGTTTGCCGAAAAAATTAATTATGATTTTGATGTTTTATGTTTGTTGCAAGCTACGTCACCATTAACTACCTCACAAGATATTAATAATACTTTATATCAAATAAGTGTTGAGGGAAAAACATCAGCATTAAGTGTAGTAAAGACACATCGTTTTACTTGGAATACAGATGGAACTCCTCAAAATTACGATGTTTTTAACAGACCGAGAAGACAAGATTTTGCTGGTTTGTTGATGGAAAATGGAGCTGTTTATGTTACAACAAAAGATGCTTTCATTAAAAGTAAAAACAGGGTAAGTGAAATCATAGGTTTAGTTGAAATGCCAGAAGAAACTTTAATGGAAATCGATAGTCTTTCCGATTGGACAATTATTGAAAGTTTACTAGCAGAACGCCAAAAATCGTTTAAGAAACAGGAACGAATCCATTATTTAGTATTAGATGTTGATGGCGTTTTTACAGATGGGTGTGTTTATTATGGTGCAGAAGGCGAGTTGATGAAAAAGTTTGATATGCGTGACGGTATGGGATTAGAAATTCTAAGACAACATAACGTTGAAGTTGTCGTAATCACTTCTGAGAATTCTGATTTAGTATCAAAACGTATGCAAAAACTTCAAATTAAGCATACTTTTTTAGGAGTTAAAGACAAGTATTCCTTTTTGCAAAATTTCATCAATCAACAACAAACTTCCTGGGCTAATTTAGCTTATGTGGGCGATGATGTAAATGATTTGGCAAACCTTTGTACGGTTGGTTGGTCATTTGCTCCAGCGAATGCCACTGCATTAGTAAAACAACACGTAGATTTTACGTTATCTTACAATTCTGCTGATGGCGCTATTAGAGAAGTTTGTGAGTGGGTGATTAAGTATAATAGTAGATTTTAATTTTCGATTAATCTCGACTGCGCTCGATATGACAGCCTCGATTTCGTTCGATTTGAAAATATCTCAACTTTGCTCGAAGTTACAGTCTCGACTCCGCTCGATATGACAAAACTGTAGTTCTTTAGAAATTGTAATTCCACTATTGTCACTTCGAGCGCAGTCGAGAACTAATGAAAACTATCTCGACTTCGCTCGATATGACAGAGCAGTAGTTCTTAAGTTATATATTTCCCACTATTATTTATTTAAAGCAGGATTTTGTCAAGTCGAGCGGAGTCGAGACTTTTTTAATTTATAAATAATTCCTATTTTTACATTTATAAATATTTACGCCATGAAACTTTATTTTGTTTACATCCTTAAATGTTCCGACGATTCTTATTATGTTGGAATTACTTCAAATTTAGACCGTAGAGTTACGGAGCATAATGCTGGTAAGTATTTAGATGCTTATACTTTTTCAAGACGACCAGTTGAGTTAGTTTGGTATCAGGAATTTTTAGAGCCTAATCAAGCTATATCTTTTGAAAAGAAAATAAAAAAATGGAGTAGAGCTAAGAAAGAAGCTTTAGTTAAAGGAGAATGGGATTTATTGCCAATTTTTGCTGAGTGTAAGAATGAAACTCATTTTAAAAACAGGGAGTCTCGATTCCAAAAAGACGGAACAGGCAACCGCTCAATGTGATAAAAGTATCTCGACTACGTTCAACTTGACAAGAGTATCTCGACTGCGCTCGATATGACAGAGCAGTTGTTATAAGAAAATTTAAATTCCACTATTGTCACCCTGAGCGGTGTTAAAGGTTGATGAAAACTATCTCGACTTCGCTCGATATGACAGAGCAGTAGTTCTTTAGAAATTGTAATTCCACTATTGTCACCCTGAGCGGAGTTGAAGGTTGATGAAAACTATCTCGATACTTCGACTAAGCTCAGTACAGGCAAGCTCGAAATGACAGTGTCTCGACTACGCTCGATTTGACAACTATTATCCTTTCTAAATTCAATTAGCCAAAGAATAATCACTTAACATTGTGATTATTCGATAAAATTATTTTTCTTTGCCATTCTAATAGAATTAAAATGTCAGAATATAAAAAACCCTACGTAATCGCCGAAATTGGTTGTAACCATAAAGGTGAAATGGAAATCGCAAAAGAACTAATCAAAATAGCTAAAATATTTTGTAATGCGGATTCAGTAAAATTTCAGAAGCGTAATAATAAAGAATTATTGACAGAAGATCAATATAATGCACCACATCCCAATCCTGCAAACTCTTATGGTGATACTTATGGTGCTCACCGAGAGTATTTGGAATTTGATGTGAAGCAACATGCTGAATTAAAAGCTTATTGTGAAGAAATAGGTATTGTGTATTCTACATCTGTTTGGGATACGACTTCAGCGAAAGAAATAGCATCTTTAAATCCTGAATATATTAAAATTCCTTCTGCATGTAACAATAACTATGATATGTTAGGTTGGTTATGTGATAATTACAAAGGGGAAATCCATATTTCAACTGGAATGACTACAAAAGGAGAAGCGGATGATTTAGTTAATTTCTTTATTGAAAAAGGGAGAAATAAAGATTTAGTTTTGTACAATTGTACTTCTGGATATCCAGTGCCATTTGAAGATGTTTGTTTGTTGGATATCAAATTATTAATTGAAAAATATGGTGATAAAGTAAAACATATTGGTTTTTCTGGACATCATTTAGGAATTGCAGTTGATGTAGCAGCTTTTACCTTAGGAGCAAATGTTATTGAACGTCACTATACTTTAGATAGAACTTGGAAAGGAACTGATCATGCAGCTTCTTTAGAACCAGAAGGATTGCGTAAATTATGCCGCGATTTGAAAGCGGTTCATAAAGCCTTGGCATATAAAAGCCAAGATATTTTACCCATTGAACAAGTACAAAGAGACAAACTGAAAAACAAGAAAGTTTAGTATGTTTAAAAATACTATCCGACTATTTTGGTGGAACGAAAAAATTATCCAAGGCAAATCCAAAGAAAATTATGGAGATGTCTTGGGTAAATTTTTAGTGGAAAAAATATCGGGTAAAAAAGTGGTTTTTGCTTGGCCTAAAAAGTTTTCTTTTTTAGATTTTTTCTCCCCCATTTATGTAACTATTGGAAGCATTTTAGCTAATGTAAATCACAAATGTATTGTTTGGGGAAGTGGCATTATTAATAAGGAAATCAAAATTAAAAATGCTAAGTTTTTAGCCGTTCGTGGTCCTCAAACCCGAAAGTATTTAATGGATTTGGGCTATGAAGTGCCTGAGGTTTATGGTGATCCTGCTTTGTTATTACCTCGCTATTTTAATCCAAAAGTAGAAAAGAAATATCAATATGGCATCGTTCCGCATTACAACGATTATAAAGTAGTAGAGAAGTGGTTTGAAAATAGACCCGACATTCATTTAATAGATATGATGACTAATGATATTGAGTCTAAAACAATTGAATTTTTGCAATGTGAGAAGATTATTTCTTCTTCTTTACACGGTGTAATAATTGCGCATACTTATGGAATTCCAGCTGTCTGGCAAAAATTTTCAGATAAAGTTTTTGGTGATGATATCAAATATCAAGATTATATGGAATCGGTTCAAATTCCATTTTATCATCCTGAAATAAAAACAGAAGCCTACACTAATGATGAAATGAACAACTTATTTGATCAATATGTTTCATTGCCAAATCTTCAAGTGTTAGAAGATTTAAGAAATGGATTAATGCAAATTTGTCCTTTTAAAAATTGATATGAATAGCATCTGTTCCCAAGACGAAATAAAAAAAATCATTCTTTATATTGAAGAAAAATGGCCGGTTGAAAAATGGGAAATTAATCATATCAAAATATGGCCTTATCTCCGAATTAAACTGTACATTCATCTTTTAATGATGATGAATAAAAAGATAAAAAAAGAGGAAATAACTTCTGATGTTAAACAACCTTCTAGTTCAAAAAAAACGATATTTTCTAAGCTGATTCTAATTTTTTCTTCTTTTTTTAAGTTGAACTTTTTCTTCTTTAGTTTAAAAAAGAAATCACATTTATTATTCGGTTCACACATTCATAGGGTAAAGCAAAACGGACTTTATTTTAATCGATTTTATGATTCTTTAGTGGATATTCACCATCTTAAAAATGAGGTTTATAATGTAGAATATCAAAAAGTTTATCCTAATACTTTTAATAAAGAAGCTGTTATTTCTTTAGAACAAGAAGTAAGAAATTATAAGAATTTATTAAAGTTTAAAGAAAAGTTTATGCATAAAAACGATAGTATTTCTTTAGAAAATTATGATGATTTTTATGCTTATTTAAAGCAATTGCCTATTCGATTGGATTTGTTGCGATTCTCCGTTTCGGATTTGAAAAACTGGTCTAGAAGAGTTGTTGCTTTGCAACCTTTCTTTAGAAGATTTTACAAGAAGACACAACCTAAAACAGTTGTTTTTTTAGGTTTTTATGGTTATGACGATTTGTATGCAGCTCTTTTGACCGCAAATCAAATGGGAATAAAAACGATTGATTTTCAACACGGTCCACAAACTAATATTCATATGGTTTTTTCAGCATGGACTAAATTTCCATCAGATGGATATGCTTTATTGCCTAAAGAATTTTGGAATTGGGATGAATTCTCAAAAATAAATATTGAAAAATGGTGTGCAAAAAATCATAGTATTGCAACAGTGGTAGGACAGCCTTTCGTTAATTATTGGTTGAAACATAATCCTTTTGAAAGAAGCGAGAGCAACACTATTATTTACAGTTTGCAAACGTTTCCTTTTGAAATTCAAGATATGTTAACGCCTAAAATTATTCAATTAATTAAGGATTTACCCTATCAGTGGATATTGCGATTGCATCCTAGAAATTACATCAAAATAGAAGAAATTAAAGTGTTTTTAATTCAAAATCAAATTGAAGATAAAGCAATCATTCAAAGTTCTATTGATGAAACGCCATTGCCAAAAGCATTACTTTCTTCAATTGTTCATATAACCAATTTTTCAGGTTGTTTAATTGAAGCGCATTTGTTAGGTGTTCCCACTATATTGATTAATAATATTGGTAAAGAAATGTTTTCTCAGTATATAGATGGTAAATTGGTTTACTATTTTAATCCAGAAGAAGAGCGATTTTTAAATGATGTTGCTTCGTGTATTCACAATTTAAAAAGTTCAAATCGAATGGAATCTATCAAAGAATATCCTAATCCATTTCTAAATACGTAGTAATTAAGTTCTTAATTTCTTTTTGGAAATACTATATTTGCCCTCTATTTAATGAATTTGAAAATGAGTAAAAAAGCCTTTATTTTTTTACCTGATGGTGTTGGTTTGCGTAATTTCGCTTTAACCAATTTTAATGCTATAGGTACAGCTTTAGGATATGAAATTGTGTATTGGAATAATACGCCTTTTAAAATAAAAGAAGAATTAGGATATGATGAGGTAAACATAACAAATCATCAATTGCATCCTTGGACTACCGTATATACTCGTGCTAGAAAGCGGTGCGAGTTAAATGTTTTTGATAAAAAGTTCAACGAAACGGTTTACAATACTTATAATTTTCCACAATCTTATAAAGGAATAAAAAATATCATCAAAAGTTTAAATGTCGATTTTTTAGTAGCTACAAAATCTACTGAAAAAGGAGTAGAGAGCATTCGAGCTAAAATTAAAAAGTTAGAACGAAGTACGTCTAAATACGAATACTGTAAAAAGCAACTACTAGAGCATAAACCCGATATTGTTTTTTGTACAAACCCTCGACCTACTCAAGCCATTGCGCCTATTTTAGCGGCTCAAGATTTAGGAATTCCAACGGCTTCTTTTATTTTTTCATGGGATAATTTACCAAAAGCTACCACGTTAATTGAACCCGATTTTTATTTTGTGTGGAGCGATTACATGAAGAAGGAATTGCTTCAATATTGCCCGTATGTAAAACCTGATCAGGTTTTTGTAACAGGAACACCTCAATTTGAAAGTCATTTCGATACGAGTTTGTTACAAACCAAAGACGATTTTTATACGACACATAATTTAGATCCAGAAAAAAAATACATTTGTTTTTCAGGTGACGATATAGTAACATCACCATTAGATCAATATTATCTAGAAGATTTAGCGATTTCTGTTCGTGAATTAAACGAACAAGGCTATAACTTAGGTATTATTTACAGAAAATGTCCAGTAGATTTTACTGATAGATATGATGCCATTTTAAAACAATATCAAGATGTTATTGTTTCTATTGATCCTTTATGGAGACCTGTAGGAACGAGTTGGAGTGAGATTATGCCAACCAAAGAAGATTTTGCTTTACAAGCAAATATTTGTCATCATACTGAATTTGTTGGAAATATAGCATCTTCCATGGTGTTTGATTTTGTTGCTCATGATAAATCGTGCTTGTTTTTTGATTACGAACAACCGCAATTACAAAAAGGAATTCGAGATATCGGGCAAAATTACAAGTACATTCATTTTCGTTCAATGCCAAAAAAAGAAGCTGCCTTGTTTGTTTATGATAAAAAAGAATTGACTTCAATTGTAAAAGACATTTTAGATGGAAAACTATCCAATGTTCCTGTGGGAAAAAAATGGTTTGATGTAGTGGTGGGAACTGAACCCACAAGAGCTTCGGAGAAAATTTGGAATATGATTAACAGTATTGTAAAAAAATAATATGTTTTTCAACTCCTTATCCTTTGCGATATTTTTACCAATAGTTTTTTTACTGTATTGGTTCGTGTTTAATAAAAACAAAACCACTCAAAATGCAGTATTAATTATTGCGAGTTATTATTTTTATTCGTGTTGGGATTGGCGTTTTTTGTTTTTGTTGGTGTTTTCTACTTTGTTGGATTACTTCAGTGCCATCATGATGGAAAATAGTACGTCCGACAAAAAGCGTAAGTTTTGGTTGTGGTTAACTATTGGAATTAACTTGGGATTTTTAGGGGTTTTTAAATATTACGATTTCTTTGCCCAATCGTTTGCTGATTTATTAAATGGTTTCGGATTTCAAACGAATCCCATTTTATTAAAATTAATACTTCCTGTTGGGATATCCTTTTATACGTTTCATGGTTTGTCTTATGTAATTGATATTTATTACAAACGCATTACTGCCGAACGCAATTTTATAGATTATTCACTTTTTGTAAGTTACTTTCCGCTTTTAGTAGCTGGACCAATTGAAAGAGCTACCCATTTATTACCACAAGTAAAAATCAAACGCCATTTTAATTTTGAAAAAGCCAAAGAAGGAGTTTATCAAATTATTTGGGGATTGGTTAAAAAAGTAGTCATTGCGGATAGTTGTGCTACGTATGCCAATGCCGTTTTTGATAATTACGAATCCATGAATTCTTTATCTTTAATCTTAGGAGCTGTTTATTTCGCTTTTCAAATTTATGGTGATTTTTCAGGGTATTCCGATATTGCGTTGGGCACTTCCAAATTGTTTGGAATTGATTTATTAAAGAATTTCAATTATCCCTATTTCTCGAGAGATATTGCGGAATTTTGGCGCCGTTGGCACATTTCGTTGTCATCTTGGTTCCGAGATTATTTGTATATTCCATTAGGTGGAAGTCAAGGAGGAATGTGGATGAAAGTGCGAAATACCTTCATTATTTTCTTGGTGAGTGGGTTTTGGCATGGAGCCAACTGGACGTTTATTGTTTGGGGATTGTTGAATGCCATTTATTTCTTGCCTTTGTTGTTGCAAAATAAGAATCGTTCCCATTTGGGTGACATCGAAATGGGTTGGGATTTCAATAGTGTAAAAACTATTTTGAATATTTTGGGAACTTTTGTGTTAACTACTATTGCTTGGATTTTCTTTAGAGCTAAATCGATTTCAGAGGCGTTTGGTTACATTCAAAAAATGGTTACCGATTTCCATTTTAAAGCACAATATTTAAATAACGAACGTTATAGTTTTGAATTACTACTTTTAGTATTGGTTTTTGTTACGGTAGAATGGTTTAATCGTTCTAAAGTAGAACCTTTGTCGGGAAAAGCGAGTTGGGTAAAAGTAACGTTAGCAATTATGGCGTTATTGGCTTTAGGTGTGTATTCCGATTATAAAGAATTTATTTATTTTCAATTCTAATGAAACAGTTTTTAGTCTTTATCGGAAAAATTTTGTTAGTGCTTTTGCTCTCAGCTTTTGCATTGGATTTTATTTACACCACTGTTTTTGCCCAATCTGAAAGCCGTAATAAAGTAGAAAATGTAATCAATTCGAAACCGCAAAAATATGATCTTATTATTTTAGGAACCTCAAGAGCGAATAATCATTTTGTGTCCGAATTGTTTGAAAAAGAAGGTCTGAAAACTTTTAATTACGGTATGAGTGGCGCTCATTTGTTTGAAACTTCTCTAATGTTAAAAATACTGGTAGAACGCGGTTGGAAAATCAAAAACGTCATTGTGGAAACGGATTTAAATCTGTCCAACGAAAAACGCGATGATGGTACATTCGGACGTTTTATGCCTTTCATGCATTCATCTAATACCATTACTGACCATTTTAAAAACGAACCTGATTTTACCCAATTGTATTATGTGCCGTTTTATCGTTACATACAATTTGACGCTAAAGTAGGTTTTAGAGCTTGGTATAAAACCTTGATAAGCGAACCTACTAATACTTTGGACAATAAAGGCTATTATCCGCTTGGATTTAATCCGAAAGCCAATATGAAAAATAATATTGAAAGTTTAGTGCCTTTACGTAACCGTTATTTCGAAGAAATTAAGCAAATTTGTAAAGTAAATGGTATCAATTTGATAGCAGTAACAACTCCTATGTGTTCAAATGTAAAAGGAATGGACTACTTTAAAAAAGTAAAAGCTTTGTATCCTGAAATTAAGGAATACGAGCATGTTGTAGAAGGTGATGAATATTTTTCTTCTTGCGGACATTTGAATGATAAAGGAGCAAGGTTGTTCACAGCTAAAATTATTGAAGATTTATTTAAAAAATAGTACATGCTTTTTAATTCGACCGCATTTTTACTTTTTCTACCCACGGTTTTTTTCTTGTATTGGTTTGTATTTAAAAATCAATTGCGAGCACAAAATGTATTGTTGTTGGTAGCTAGTTATATTTTCTATGGTTGGTGGGATTGGCGTTTTTTATCCTTAATTATTGCGAGTACCTTTTTAGATTATTTTGTTGCTTTAGCGCTTCAAAAGAGTGAAAATTCCTCCAAGAGAAAAGTTTTATTAGCAATGAGCCTTCTTGGAAATTTAGGAATGTTAGGTTTTTTTAAATACTATAATTTCTTTGTTACAAGTTGGGTAGAAGCTTGGTCAAGCGTAGGAATTACGATGGAAGCTAGTACTTTAAATGTTATACTACCTGTTGGAATCTCGTTTTATACTTTTCAAACGTTGAGTTATACTATTGATGTGTATCGAAATGAAATGCAACCGACCAAAAGTTTTATTGATTTTGCTGCTTTTGTTACCTTTTTTCCACAATTAGTGGCTGGACCTATTGAAAGAGCTTCGCATTTATTGCCTCAGTTTTACAGACACAGAATATTTCACTATCAAAATGCGGTTGAGGGTGTTAAATTGATTGTTTGGGGTATGTTTAAAAAAGTGGTAGTTGCGGATAATTGTGCTTTTTTTGTGAACAAGATTTTTGAAAATCCCGAGGCTTTTTCTAGTGGGGAATTGTTTGTAGGGATGGTGTTCTTTGCTTTTCAAATTTACGGTGATTTTTCGGGTTACTCTGATATCGCAATTGGAATATCAAAACTTTTCGGATTTGATTTAATGGTCAATTTCAAGTTTCCGTATTTCTCAAGAGATATTGCGGAATTTTGGCGTCGTTGGCATATTTCCTTATCTACTTGGTTTCGCGATTATATTTATATTCCGCTTGGTGGTTCAAAAGGAACACAGTGGTTTCAAATTCGAAACGTAATGATTATCTTTTTAGTCAGTGGTTTTTGGCACGGAGCCAATTGGACTTATATAGTTTGGGGGTTATTTCACGCTTTGATGTTTCTACCTTTATTACTATTTAATGTAAATAGAAGTCATTTGATAACCAAATCGTATGGCTGGCTCGATTTTGCTAAAATAGGATTTACTTTTTTTGTGGTTTGTATTGGCTGGGTATTTTTTAGAGCGGATTCTATTGCCAATGCTTTTCAGTATTTAGCTCAACTATTTGAAATGAAAAGTTTAGGATTATCTTTGTTTTATAAAACCAATGCCAATTTGATGATTTTTGTTTTAAGCGTTTTGGCTGTTGGAATTTTATCATTGCAAGAATTGATTTGGGTCATCAAAAAAAGAGAATTGCCTAAAATTTCTGCTTTTGGTGCTTTACTTTTAGTACTTCTAATTTTCTTTATGGGAAGTTTTAAAAATCAAATGGACTTTATTTATTTCCAATTCTAATGAAAAAGTTTCTTATTAAAATTACGCTTTATACTTTTTTCATTCTTTTGATTGGAAATGGAATTGCTTTACTATCTCTATATGTTTTAGGGAAATCACAGTTGTATAAAAATCAGTTTGTAAAAAATGGAGTTGCAGCAAATCATTTTGATTATGTAGTTTTAGGTTCAAGTACTGGATTAACTACATTAGACACGAAATTAATCGATAAAACATTGAATATTTCCGGATTAAACATAAGTATGGACGATACTTCTTTGAGTTCGCATTATTTGATGTTGCAGTACTTTCTTTCTTTGGGAAAAACTACAAATCAATTGATTTTGTGTGTTACACCTGGAGATTTGCAAAATCCAGTAAATGAATTAAATAATAATGATTATCGTTTTTTAACGGAGGTTCAAGATACTTTGATTTATAATTATTATAATCGATTGGAACAAAAAGGATTAAAAGTACTTACTTATTCTCGATATTTTCCATTGTTAGGAGTTAGTTATTATAATAATGAAATTTTTTATCCTTCTTTGTTTGCATTGCTACAACCTACTAAACGAAATCGATTTGATGATAAGGGAAATTACACGTATCCACAAATTGAAAATAATATCGAAAAAGGAGCTATTCGTAATGTTGAAACTAAGTATGTAAATCCTTCTTTTTTAAAAATAAGAAAACTTTGTAAAGAGAAAAAAATTGAATTAGTTGTCTATCAGTCTCCAATTCACAGAACTAATGTTATTTTTCCAAGTCCAAAAGATTTTAAAATAATCAATCATTCCAGTATTTTACCAGAAGAATTGTTTTACGATAACATTCACGTGAATAGTAAAGGCAGAACTTTTTGTACTTTAGCCTTTTGTAAAGAATTTAAACCCTAACTCATGCATATTGCTTTTTTAACTCCAGAATATCCACATTTAAAAATAAAACATGCAGGTGGTTTGGGCACCAGTATTAAAAACTTGGTGGTGGCTTTGGTTGCAAAAGGGGTAAAGGTAACGGTATTTATCTACGGTCAACCAAAATCGGAAGTTTTTGAAGAAAATGGAATTGTTTTTCATTTGATTTCAGATAAAAAATATCAATTAGGTAAGTGGTTTTTTTATAGAAAATACCTCCAAAATTATATCAATTCAGTAGTTAAGAAAGAAAAAATAGAGGTAATTGAAGCGCCAGATTGGACAGGCGTTACTGCTTTTATGAATTTTACGGTTCCATTAGTAATTCGTTTTCACGGAAGTGATACTTATTTTTGTCATATCGAAAACAGAAAACAGAAGTTTAAAAATCGGTTGTTTGAAACCTTAGCGATAAGAAAGGCAAAAGGGTTTATTGCTCCAACAAAATATGCAGGTGAAGTTTCGGCGGAACTTTTTGGATTGCACAAAGAGCAGGTAAAAACTATTCATTACGGCTTGGATTTAACTCAATTCGATAACGAACACCCAGAACGTTTTGAAAAAGGACTTATTTTGTACATTGGAACTATCATAAGAAAAAAAGGTGTTTTTGAATTGCCTGACATTTTCCACAAAGTAAGAAATCAGTTTCCAGAAGCTAAGTTGGTTTTAATTGGAGGCGATTCTGGAGATGTAACCACAGGAAGTAAATCTACTTGGGAATTAGTCAAGCAACAGTTTCCTGAACAGGATTTGGAACAAGTTTCTTATTTAGGCAAAATACCTTATTCAGAAGTGCAAGAATACATTAAAAAAGCGAATGTTTGTGTTTTTCCCACTTATGCAGAAACTCTTGGAATGGTTACTATCGAATCGATGGCAATGAAAAAAGTGGTGGTAAATAGTAACATTGGTTGGGCAAAAGAATTAATGGAAGAAGGAAAAAGTGGCTTTTTAGTGCATCCAGCTAATCATGAGGAGTTTGCTCAAAAAATAAGCACAATTTTAAGCGATACAGATTGTAATACCAAAATGGGTAATGAAGCTAGATTATATGTTGAAGCTCATTTTGACATTACTAAAAAAGTAGTAGAAAATATTAATTACTATCAGCATTTGATTAAGTAAAACAATGAAACTAACTTTTGTACATGATTTTAAAAAGGTTACAGCAATTTATCAAGATTTCGCTGTGGTTTCATCGTTTGATTCTTCTAAAAATATTCAGGAATTACTTTTTGAGTTTGCGAAACAGTTTCCAATGGCTCAATTAATATGGGTACACGAATCGTTAGTAAATCAAGTAAATCATAATTGGATTGAAAATAATATTACAAGTAAAGTAATTTATTTCTATAATCCATCTGAAACGGAATTTTTATCGGATAAGATGGGTTATGTAGAGCCTTCTCCTTTTATAAAAATTAATAAAAAAGTTTGCTTTGCAAGTTGGCAAGCAAGTATTTTTATAGGAACTATTTTGGCTCAAGATTTTGTGAGTTTCGGAAGTCGATTCATCAAGGATGGTTTTAGTTTTGGTTATTTCTTAACCCTTATGGCAAAAATTGGTCATAGAAATGGATTACGAACGTATTCCAACCCTAATTTGCTTCATAAAGTAAAGACAGTAAATTCGCATATTGGAACTACAAAAGAACTTTTTCATTTGACAGCTCAATATTATGGATTTACAAAGTGTCTACAGTTGTTTTTATTGTTTGTTTTGTATGAAAAACAATTACCAATCGTATCATTACTAAGTGTGATTTCGGTTAAGCGAATTGCTTTTGATCCAAGTGCTATAACAGAGCAAGAAATTTCAAATGTAGATTTTTCAGAAGTAACTTTAGATGTATTGATTCCGACTATTGGTAGAAAAAAATATTTGTATGATGTGCTTTGTGATTTAAGAGCGCAAACTAAAATTCCAAATCGCATCATCATTGTAGAGCAAAATCCGCTTGAAAATAGTCAGTCAGAGTTGGATTATTTGAAGAATGAAGTTTGGCCATTTGAAATAATTCATCATTTTATTCATCAAACAGGTGCTTGTAATGCAAGAAATATTGCTTTGAAGGAAGTAAAAAGTGATTGGGTATTTTTTGCTGATGATGATATTAAACTAACATCAACTTTTATTGAAGAAAGTTTTACAACCATTTTAAAAACTACTGAAAAAGCATTTACTTTAGCTTGCTTTAGACCTAATGAAGTTCCTGTTTTTAATCACCTAATGCATTGGGATACTTTTGGTTCTGGATGCAGTATTGTAAAAAGAGAAGCATTAGAAGGTTTGCAATTTGATATGCGTTTTGAAAATGGTTTTGGAGAGGATGCCGATTTTGGTATGCAATTACGTAATAAAGGTTTTGATGTTATCTATTTGCCACAGCCTCAAATTTTACATTTAAAAGCACCTGTTGGGGGATTTAGAGTAAAACCTATTTTCCCTTGGCAAGATGAACAATTTCAACCTAAACCTTCGCCAACGGTCATGTTATTTAAAAAGATGTATCATACCAAGGAGCAAATTTTAGGTTATAAGTTAAATTTATTTTTAAAATACTATAAAAATCAGTCGATAAAAAATCCGTTTAACTATTACAAAACCATGCAAAAGCAATGGGAAGTAAGTGAAAAATGGGCTGAAAAATTAAAAATGCAATCAAAATAAAATGGTATTTACTTTAATCATTTGTACGTATAAACGTTCGCAACCTCTATTGAAGCTTTTGCTTTCGGTACAGCATCAAACGTTGTATCCAAATGAGATTTTGATTGTTGATGGTTCACCCGATGATTTCACTAAGGAAATGCTGACTCAAAATTCGTTTCAAGATTTGAAGTATTTCAAAGTAGATGAAGAAGATAGGGGTTTAACGAAACAACGAAATTATGGTATTGCAAGAGTCCAGAAAGCAAGTGAAATAGTTTGTTTTTTAGATGATGATACGGTTTTGGAACCTGAATATTTTAAAGAAATTATCAAAACTTACAAGTTATTTCCTGAAGCATTAGGTGTTGGGGGCTATATTACGAATGAAACTAATTGGACAAAAACAACTTCAGATTATCAGCCAAAAGTAAATGAGTTTTATTACGATGGATGGAAAAGAAAAGATGGTTCCCGATTTGTTTGGCGAAAAAAATTAGGCTTAGATAGTAATCGTCCACCAGGTTGTTTGCCTGAGTTTTCTCACGGAAGAAGTATCGGTTTTTTACCGCCTTCAGGGAAAATTTACGAAGTAGAGCAACTTATGGGAGGTGTTTCTTCTTTTCGAAAATCGGTTTTTAAGGAATTTCAGTTTTCTACTTATTTTGAAGGATATGGTTTGTATGAAGATGCTGATTTTACGCTACGATTATCAAAAGTTGGAAAATTATATATTAATACCAATGCGCAACTAGGACACTATCATGATGCCTCAGGAAGACCAAATAAATATGATTATGGGAAAATGGTCGTGCGAAATGGGTATTATGTTTGGCGAGTGAAATATCCAAATCCGTCCTTTAGAGCGAAAATAAAATGGCATTTGATTACTTTGTTATTAACCGTTATACGATTTACGAATGTTGCTACCACATCCAAAAGAAAAGAAGCATTCACGGAAACTTTAGGGCGAATTTCAGGATGGGTCACTTTATTTTTTAATCCTCCACTATAATGTTGTATTTACTTAAAAAGAAAATCAATCGAAAACTTAAGGAGTTTAGAGAAAACTACCAACATGTTCGTTTTTACAACGGAACAGAGGAAGTGTTGTTTTTAAGTTTAAAGCGAAATACAAAAGTAAGAACCTATTTAAATCTTATTTTCAGGTTGCAACAACATTATAAAAAACCTATTGTAATTGAGTTTTCGTTATTCCGTTATTTTGTATTGGTTAAGTGGTTCAAGGAACTGGATTTTATTTATTTCTCAAAACCATTTCAAAAACCTAAGATATATCGTTTGTTTTCGCATCAAAAAAATGCCGATTTCCAAGTAAATTTCAATTATAAAAAGGTTTATACTACTGATGCCTATGTAAAAGAGGCCTTACCTTACATTATGCATCCTCGTAATTATTTAATTCCAGAGCCAAGTTTGCTTGAGAAAAAAGTGGGAATTGTTATAAGTGGCAATTTTGAAGCTAAAATATACGATTCAGATGTGATTACTAAAAATTTTCAACTAATAAATCGATGGCAGATTTATAGCGAAATTATTAAACACAAAGCTGTAGTAACGGTTACTGGAACAGAGTTTAAAGAACAATTAGAATCTAGTATTTACAAGAATTCATTTGTAGTAATGAAGTGGCAACAAGGTGCTATTCCTTCCGAAGAGTGGCGTCATTACTTATCATCGGCTAAGTTTTTATTTTGTGCGCCTGGAATGACAATGCCTATGTGTCATAATGTAATAGAAGCGATGTCAGTAGGAGTAGTGCCGATTATTAATTATCAAAATTGGTTAAATCCGAGTTTGGTGAATGAAATAAATGCGTTACTTTACCAATCTGAAGCAAGTATTTCTCAAGTTATTGATAAAGCTTTACAAATGAATGATTCAGAATACTTTGAGCTTCAAAAGAATGTAAAGGATTATTACGAAACGTATTATAAGAATTATGATTTTGAAGCTAATAGATTTCAACCTTTAATTTTATTAAATGAAGATGCTAAAGACCTTGTCTAAAAAATGTAAATATGTTATTAAGAGGTATCAATCTTTTAAAACGAATCCTTTAACTAAGTCAAATCCAATTTGGGCTCTAATAAAGTATTTGTATATTAATTTTTTGCTTTATGTTTTAAAGAAAGAAGTTACAATGACTTATTTGAATGGTATAAAAGCCAAAGTTAAAAAAGGTGATGGTATCGTAGGAAATTATCATTCAGGGTTACATGAAGCTGCGGATTCTCTTTTTTTGATGTATTTATTGAGAGAAGGAGATTCTTTTTTAGATATTGGTGCTAATGTTGGACATTATACTTTACTTGCTGGTTTGTATTCAAATTGTAAAGTTACTGCAATTGAACCTATCCCTTCAACTTTTGATAGATTAGTAAACAATATAAAACTCAATAAATGGAAATATGAGCCAGAGTTGTTAAATATAGGTCTGTCTAATGAATCAGGAGAACTAGTTTTTACTAATCAGCAATTCACTACGAATAAAGTCTCGACAAGTGGATACGGAATTAAAGTTACAGTTAAGACTTTAGATGAAATATGTTCTCAATATGCTCCCGATTTTATAAAAATTGATGTTGAAGGGTATGAGTGGTTTGTATTAAATGGTGGATTAAATACCTTGTCAAGCCCTAATCTCAAGTTGATTCTTATAGAGTTAAACGAATCAGGAAAGAATTTTAATATTCAAGACGAACAAATTATTCAACTATTAAAAGATAAAGGCTTTTTGCCTTATGTTTTTAATCTTGAAACGAAAACTTTTGCAGCGATTGATTTTAAAAATACCAAACAGTTTAATACTTTATTCATTAAAGATTTAGATTTTGTTATTAATAGAATTAAATCTGTATAAAGCTTATTTCTATAAATCATTCTTGTCTTTTATTTCTTTTAAAGCGTCTTTGCTAATAGGTTTTGTGAGGTATTTTTCAATAAGTAGGTATTGGGTGGCTTTGTCCATGTCTACTTTGTTAATTGAAGAAGTTAAGATAAAAATGTAGGTGTTTATTTTTTTGACAAAAGGATCAATTTCATTTAAGAATTCCCATCCGTTCATGTGGGGCATGTTGATATCGAGGAAAATGAAGTAGTTTTCTTCTTCGTTATATTGCTCTTTAAAAAACACAAAGGCTTCTTTTCCGTTACTAAAAGTGGTTATTTCTTCTGTAACATGAATAAGTTCCAAATTCTTTTTTAAAATCAATATGGAAACAGGATCATCGTCTACAATTAAAATATGTTTCATAAGCAAAGAGTTTTAGCTTATAGATCATGTGTTTTGTTAACTATATCATTGATTATCTTTTCTAATTCTGTGGCTGATTGATTTAAATGTGTCAGTAATTCTTTATTATTAAAGTTTTCTGTGTCGTTAATGATACTTATTAATCCTAAAATATTTGCTAAAGGAGCTCTTACAATATGCGATTGTATCCAAGCAATATCTCTTAATTTGATATTTTGATTTTCTATTTCGTTTAGATGTTCAATACTTTTGGTAATGTCATTACTCACCATAATAATAGCTTCTTTACCATTGTGAATAATTTTGTTATATTTTACCTCAGTAATGATTTCGTCTTTATTTTTTTTAAAATGTGTTTGTTTTATAATGGTTTCGTGACTATCAAAATCGATTTCATTATCGTCAAAAATTGTTTGGATCGATTGGTTTATTAATTCTTCTTTTTTAAAATCATACAATTCTTCGCAGGCTTTGTTTACATCTAAAATATGAAGTGTTTCGGCATCGATTACAAAAATGGGTTGCGGGCTTAATTGAAATAAATCGGTGTATAGTTGTTCGGATTCTTTTATTTTTATAATATTTTTGAAACGTTCTATGTTGTAAACAATACTTTTATATAGATTAACACTGTTTAATTCGTCTTTTAAGAGATAATCTGAAGCTCCAAGCGCTATAGCTTTTAAGGCAAAAGAAAAATCAGAATATCCGGTTAATACTACCACTGGGATATTTCCAGCAAGTTGTAATACTTCATCTACTAGTTCGGTACCACTTTTATCAGGTAATGATAGGTCTAAAAAAATTATATCAAAATTATTGATGTTTTCTGGTGCCATTTCTTGCAATTGACTAAAGCGCTCAAAATGGGTTACATGCGGTTCATAAATTCTTTCATTTAAGTATTCTTCTAAAAGAAAAAAATCGCCTAAGTTGTCTTCAATAACAATAATATTATAATTTTTCTCGTCTTTAATCATATTATTTACTAAATGGTAACTTACAGGTGTTAAACCAAAAATTACCTAAAGAATTAATGGTTTCAAAGAATTCATTAATATCTGCAGGTTTTGTTATAAAACAATTTGCGTTATTTTCATACGCTAAATTAATATCATTCACTGCTGAAGAAGTGGTTAAAATTGCTACTGGAATATGTCTTGTTTTCTCGTTTTCTTTAATTTTTTTTAGCACTTCATGACCATTAAGTAAAGGTAAATTGATGTCTAATAGAATAAGGGTAGGCAGTTCTGATTGATTGTGTTCTTCGAATAAAATAGTAATAGCTTCTTTTCCATTTCTTGCTACCTGAATATCTGTTTTAAAATCACATTCTTCAAAAGCTTCCGAAGTAAGCACAATGTCACCTTCATTATCTTCAACAAGTAATATTTGATTCTTTTTCATAATAAGGGTAGTTTTTTCGTTGTTTGTTTGATATAAAGATACTTTTTTTTTTTAAATGTTGTACTAAAAATTCGACAATTAACGTTTTTTTTAGGTTGAAATATGAGTAAAATTTTGATTTTAAGTTATTTGTGTTTTTAATCTTTTAGGTATAGTGAAATAAAAATTGCTTCCTTCATTTGGGTTGGAGGTGAGTCCTATTTTACCTTCTAAAATTTCAACAGCCTTTTTTGAGATTGGTAATCCCATTCCTACTCCTTTATTTTCGCTATTAGAATTTAAGCGTTGAAAGAGTTGGAATATTTTTTCATTATAGTCGGGATGAATGCCAATGCCATTATCGGAGCAAGTAAAAGTCCAATTGCTCTCATCTTCAGAACAAGTTATGGTTACTTTTAGTTTATGATTTTCTTTTTTATATTTTATGGCGTTGTCTATTAGATTTTTAAAAATAAGATAGATTAAATTTTCATCGGTTTTTATAATGGGAAGTTTTTGAATAGTAAATGTTGTATTTTCATTTACTATTGATTCATCATAGTCATCCAATATACTTTCTACTGTTTTGTTTAAGTCTACATTCGTTATTGTAATTTTTTTTCCAATTCGCGTGTATTCTTGAAGGTTTAAAATATTTTGCCTCATGTAATAGGCTCCATTTATAGCAAATTGTATATACTTAAGTCCTTTTTCATCTAACGACTTTTTGTATTTTTTTTCTAAGTTGGTTAAAAAACTAATAATAATTCTGTTAGGTTCTTGAAGGTCATGTGAAGCTAAGAAGAAAAAGTTTTCTAATTCTTTATTTGATTTTTCTAGTTCAAGAGATTTTTCTTTGAGTTCATTTATTTTTTGTCGGATGGCCGAATTGTGTCGTTTAAGTAAAATGAAAAGCAAAATACCTGTTGAAATAATGAAAAAAGTTCCTTTTATCGATTGAAAATGGGTTATTTGATTTTGAACATTTTTTGTAATAAATAACAATACAAAATGATCACTTAAGAATATCCAAGTTATTCCTATTATGATATAAAGTAATGTTATCTTTAGTTCTGATTTCATATTTTATTCTTTTGGAATTGTAAAATAGAATGTACTTCCTTCGTTAATTTTAGATTCTACCCAAATAGCTCCGTTTAAACTTTCTACTATTTTTTTTACAATAGCTAAACCTAATCCGCTTCCTTTATCTCCTTCTCGGGTATGCAGCCTTTGAAAAAGCACAAATATTTTTTCTAGGTATTCGTTTTCTATTCCAATGCCATTATCTTCCACTGCAAAAGTGATGTTGCTCTCGGTTTCGTTCACCACTTTTATTTTAATAACTGGAGCAACGTCTAATTTAGAATATTTGAATGCATTACTTATTAAGTTTTGAAATATCTGAATAATAGGAGATTTATAGGTAAAAATTGTTGGTAATTCTTCATAAATCAATTTTCCATGAGGATATTCAATTTTATAATACACATCAATTTCATTGATGATTTCGTTAAGGTTAATGCTTTCTTTTTTATCCGTATATTTTCCTACTCTCGAAAATTCTAAAATATCAAGTATAATGTTTTTCATTCTTTTCGCACCATCCACTGCAAAAAAGATGTATTTTTTTCCTTTTTCATCTAAAATATCATTGTATTTTTTTTCTAATTGTGTTAAGAAACTAGTAATCATTCGCAATGGTTCTTGTAAGTCGTGCGAAATGATATAGGCAAAGTATTCTAGTTCTTTATTAACCGTGGTTAATTCTTTTGCTCTAGTTTTTAACTCGAGGTTTAATTTTTCTAAATCGGCTGTTTTCTTATCTACTAAAGTTTCTAATTTTATAGGTTCTTCCACTAGTTTTCGTAAATATAAAGCTATCATTAAGCTTAAAATAATTCCGTAAATTAGAAACTCGACAGATTTACTTAAATATTGAGGATTTTTTAGTTTAACATATAAGTACCAATTGCCCGATGATAGATAGGTTTTGTGAATTATTCCTTTTTTGAAATCGGCATTATTATTAAAAAATTTTAATCCATTTAAATCGGTTTCTTTTTGAACGATTTGATATTCAAAGTTTTTTGTTGCGCCTGATTTGTTGAGGTGCATTGCTTTTAAAAGCGTTTCTGTTTTAATAACAACTGCTGAAAATCCCCAAAAAGTATTGTTTTTATAAATAGGCTCTCTACCTACAATTCCTCTTCCTCCTTGGATGAGATTTATGGGGCCTTCAAATACTATTCGGTTTTGTTTTATGGCTTCATCTGCTGCATTTTTATGGTCTTTATTTGTTGTGATATTATAGCCGATTGTTTTTTCATTTCCTTTCAGAGGGTAGGTCTTATAAATTTCATAACCTTTTACTAATTGTATAGCATCAACTGATTTGTTTTTTTTCAGAAGGTTTTCAGCTATGGATTCAAATTCTGTTTCTTCAAGATCTTTAGCTGCAATAAAACCCATTATTTTTACCACATTTGAACTGTAGTTTATGGTGTTTTCTAATTGATTTTTAATATAAAAAGATTCTTCTTTTACTTGTAAAATCTCATTGCTATGTTCAATGTTGTAGATTCTATAAGTAAGAAAAATGCTAATCATTAGCAGGATAAAGAAGGATATAATGGCAAACTGATTTGGCCAATAATCTAAGCTTTGATTAATTTTTTTTAGTAGGTTCATTTTTTGGTAGCGTAAAATAGAATGTAGATCCTTTATTGACTTCAGATTCAACCCAGATGATTCCATTTAAATTTTCAATAAGTTTTTTTACTATGGCTAGCCCCATACCATTGCCACTGTATTCTTTTTTGGTATGGAGTCTTTGGAAAATGATGAATATTTTGTTTAGATATTCTTTTTCAATTCCAATGCCATTGTCCTCAATTTTGAAGAGCCAATTTTTTTCATTTTCTGTAACGGTTAAATTAATAATTGGGGGATTGTTCAGTTTTTGATATTTTAATGCATTGCCAATTAAATTATGAAAGATTTGAACTAGTGGAGATTTAGCTGATATAATATTAGGTAAATTTGAATAGGAAATAATTGCCTTTGTTTCTTCTATTTTTTTACTATTCATTTTCAGTACTTCATCTACTATTTTATTTAAATCGATACTTTCATTTTCTTCTTCTATTTTGCCAATTTTAGAATATTCTAAAATATCTAAAATGATGTTTCGCATTCGGTAAGCTCCATCAACAGCAAAATCAATGTATTGCTTTCCTCTTTCGTCTAGCTTGTCGTTATATTTTTTCTCTAATTGTGTTAAAAAACTGGTTACCATTCGTAATGGTTCTTGTAAATCATGTGAGGCTATGTAGGCAAATTGCTCCAGCTCTTGATTGGATTTAATTAATGCATTGGTTTGTGCCTCTAATTTTTTATTTAAAATTCGCAGTGCGTCTTCTTGTTCTTTTCTATGGGTTAAGTCTTGTAACGCTCCAACTATTCTTATGGCACTACCAGATTCATTTCTTATGATTACTCCATTATTTGCAATATATGCATAATTACCATCGGCTTTTTTATACCAATATTCTTTTTTCCAATTTTCTTTTTTTGGATTGTTAATGGTTTCAAGAAGCGAATTAATAACTTCATCTGCTTGCTCTGGTTTTACCCTTGATTTAATAAGGTCGAGTATGTATTCATTGGTGTTGTAAATAAAGCTCGGCAATTTATGACCAAAAGATTTATAAAATCCTTCTCCTCTATATAAGGACATTTTTTCTAAATCCCAATCCCAAATGGCGTCATTTGTAGCAGCTGTTGATTTTTCAAAACGATCATTTGAAGCAATTAAAGCAAATTCATTTTTTTTATTAGTTGTGATGTCTTTATAATAAATAGACAAACCACTTTTTGAAGGATATGCAGTTACATCTAACCAAACATTAAGACGCTCAAAAAAGTCTTGGAAATTTATTGTTTTTTGCGTTAACATTGCTTTTTTGTAATTGTCTTCATAAATAGTTCCAATTAAATGTGGAAATACTTCCCAGAAATTTTTATCTAGTATTTCTTCTCTTTTTAGGCCTATAATGCTTTCAGATTTATTATTCCAATATTTTACAATCCAGTTTATATCTAAAGAAATGAAGGCGTCATCAATACTCTCCAGGATGTTATTTTTTTCTTTTAAAGATTTTTCAAGTTCTAAACTAGTAATTCTTCTTTGAATTGTTGTAGCTAAATTATAAGTAATGTTTGATAAGAAATTGATTTCGCTATTAGTCCATACTCTTTCTTTATGGCAATCATCAAATCCTATAAAACCATAAAATTTATTATTAACAAATATAGGTAGTACTAAAAACGATTTAATGCCTTGAGATTTAATGTTTTCTTTGAGTTTTCCTTCTGGCAAATCGGATAAATTTGCTTTGAATAACTGTCCCTTTAATAATGGAGAAAAGAATAATTCAAATTCTTGAAGTGGAATATTTTGTAAATCAGGATTGTTAATTTGTGATTTCACGCCATTTTTTACCCATTCCATTTTTTGGCTGCATGTTTCTTCTTCTACTTTGTTTGAATTGTTATCCACTTCAAAGAAATAGATTCGATCTACATCAATTGTATAGCCCGTAATTTGGAACACATTACTTAATGATTCGTGCCAATCATTTGCATGTATTAATTCTGTAACCACATTGGTTATAGAAGACAAGAAAATATTTTTTTGTGCTAACTCAATTTCGTTATTTTTTTGTTTGGTTATGTTTTGAATACTACCAAGCGTTTTTATTTGTTGATTAGTATCATTAAATTCAGCCTTTCCAATGCATCGTACCCATTTTGTGCTCTGGTTAGTGGTTATAATTCTAAACTCAATATCAAAATTTTCTCCTCTATTGATGAGATTGTTAAAAGCATTTTTAGTTTTCTTTTTGTCATCGGTATGGGTGAAACTCAATAAATATTTTAGATTTATTTCGATATCCTCTTTTATTTCTAAAATATCTCTAACGACTTTAGAAATGAACAGCTTTTTATTTTTAGATGTGTTTTCGAATTCCCAACTTCCTATTTCGGCTAATTTAGCGGTTTCTCTAAATAAATTTTGAAGTTCTGTGATGTCGGTGATATTTCTACCATAGGCAAATGAAGTATTTTCTTCGCCAAATATTTCAGAAGAACTCCATGCAATCCATTTGTATTCGCCATTTTTAGTGCGGTATCGATTGATGAAGTTGTCTGCTTTTCTTTTACCTGAGATGGTTTCAATATATTCTGATTCGGTTTCTTTTAAATCATCCGGATGTAAAAAGTATGTATAGGGATTACTTGTTAATTCTTCTGATGTATACCCCAATAGTTCGCAAAAGGCGGGATTTACTTTAGTGAAATATCCTCTAGAGTTTACCGTTGCAATAATGTCGGGTGCACTTTCAAACATTAGAATGTGCATATCTTCTTGTTTTTTTCTATGGATTTCAGCTCCTAAGAATTCACTTAAAGATAGATAGGGTTCAATTTTGAGTGCATCAAGTGTTAAGTCTTCTTTAGAAAAAAGGAGCAAGGCACCATTGCAATCTGTATTATTAAATAAAGGAATACCAAGAATAGATTTTACACCAATTTCATAAGCACTGGATGCTCTAAGGAATTTTTTCTCTATTTCTTTGGTTTTCCAAAGTTGGTGTTTTTTAGTTTCCCAAACAGTTCCGGGTAATCCTTCCCCTTTTGCGAACTTTACGTGGTCTTTCGTTTTAACATAGAAATCTTCTACGGCTTTATTTTTCGCATTCCATTCTTTTAAGTAAATGTTGTTTTTACAGGAATCTAAAAGCCAAATTTCAGTAGTTAAAAAATCATCATAGTGGGTTAGGAAATTTAGGATGTCTTTTAAAATTTCTTGCTTTTTTTTGTTAGCTTTAAAAAACAATGAAATTTGATTTTGGATTTTTTTCTGAATTTCAAGTACTTTTTTTAATGAAGTGTCTTTTAGCATACCAATCATTTTAATGGGTATGCCTTCACTATTTCGTATTAAAAGAGCAGTTTCTTCTACATACGCATAGGTATTGTCTTTTCTTTTAAATCGAAACTCTTTAATCCATTTGTTTTTAGTTTTGTCTTTTAAAAATGATTCCCAATCGTTTTTATGTTTTTCATCATCTAATGGATGCATTAATTTTGCCCAATCTTTCAATCTAAAAGTTGAGTCAGATGTATCATAGCCAAAAATTTTATTAAAACCTTCCCCCCAAGTAAATACATCTTTTTGAATGTCCCATTCATAAATAACATCTTCTGTAATTTTGTTTAAAAGTTCGAATTTTTCTGAAGTTTCCACAAATTCTGTAATATCTTGAAAAATCCCCACAACTTTTATAGGCTTTTGGTTTTCATCTTTGATTACTTTACCAGAAGAAATAATGTGTTTTATGTTGTTTTTTTGAGTTATAAATCTCTTTTTTACTCTATACTCCGTCCCTTTTTCAATGGCTTGTTGTATTTTTTTAATAACTAGTTCTCTATCATCTGGATGAACAGCTTCTAATTCAATACTAGTGTTTATTTTTTTAGCACTAGGTTCTCTTTCTAGAATTTCATAGACACCATTTGACCAAAACAATTCGTTTGTTTCAAGGTCTAATTCCCAAGTACCTGTTTTTGCGATTACTTCAGTTTGATTGATTATTGAATGTTCAATCGTTTCGCTTTTGACATTGTATTTTTCTAACATAACATTTGTGATAGTACAGCGGGTTAAATTATCCAATAGTTAGTAAGGGTGGATTTTTAAGCTAAGGTAAATTTACAAAAAAAGTTTTACAAAAAACAAGGTTGGATATTAATATGAAACGATTTTTATTTTTTGTAAGTCTTTGTTTTACAGGTTATTTTAACATGTGTTGTTTAAAGTAACACTTATTAATAAAATCATTACACTTATTACTTCTGCATAGTGATTGGTTTTATGATGTCGCAACTTTGCCTCGGTAATTAACTGAATATTTCCCTAAAATACAGCGTTATGAAAAAGTTATTGAGAGAAAGATTGAATGAAATCAGAGTAGCTGCTTTTTTTCTTTTATTGGTATTAAGTTCCTACTCAACTTTTTCACAATGTACTAATGGGGCAGCTCGACCAGCTGATGATTTTAATTTTGCTATATTTTCTCCAAGATGTTTAAATGGTTCTGATGGTGAAATACAATTAACTAATATTCACAGTACATTAGGTACTACAGATTTTACCAATCAACAATATGCTGTTCGTATTTTGAGCGGGCCAGGCGGTGTAAGAAACTATAGCATTCCTCTTAACTCTTCTACATTTACCTTAACTGGACTTGCTGCTGGAACTTATTTAGTAGATATTATTGATCAATGTGGCGGAAATAGTTCTGATAAAAGTATTGTTGTTCCAAATGGGTTGAATAATGCCACCATTGTTACAACAACGTTATCATTAATTGACAGATTTACAAATCCGTCCTCTGCTACATGTGGTTCTATATTGAAATTTAGAATAAAAACCTTATCTGGAACAACAAGTGGGAATGCAACTTATACTTTTGTAAATACCTTGGGTGAAAGTTTTCAGATTGTAAATGTTATACCGCAATCTTCTATTTCTAATATTAGAAATTTTCAAACAGATTTTGATATTCCTATTTCCTTTTTTAATAATTCTACTATAACATACACTGGTTTTAATGATTGTGGGCCTATAAGAGGTGGGAGTTTAAATTTGCCTTCTGCTCAAGAGATGTTTTTTGATACTCCTAGAATTACTGCATTTTCTGACCCATCAAATCCTTGTGAAATGGGTTATGATGTTAAGATTTTTAGAAATAATGTTGTAAATCCAGTTCAGGTTAGTGTGGAGGAAATTAATAATCCTGGGCAACCGGTAATTAATATTTTTGGGAATCCTATATTGTCTCAGCAAGTTAATTTGTCTCATGTTAATAGTGTTTCTATGGGTGCTGCCGCTGCTATAAGTTTTGGCTTGCGTTATGGTGTAGATTATAGAATAACATTAACGGATGCTTGTGGGTTTACTACTCAAAAAGAAATCAGACAAGATGTAGCTTCTTTTCAACCTGAAATAGTTTGTACCACTTCAAATTCCGCACGTGATGGATCTGTCTTTTTTGACGATGTAACTTTTTTAAATTTTAATGAGATGCCTGTTTCAAGTATGGCAACTCCACCATTAACAATAACCGTTAATTCAGGCCCAACGAGTTTTAATACGCAGTTTGGTGTTGGTAATACAATTTCTTCAAATACAATAGCATATCCTTATTCTTTGCAACTTAATAATCCATTTGTATCTTCTTTGTTACTTAAAGATGGGGTTAAATCTTTTCCTCCGGGGAATTATAATTTTACTGTAACTGATGCTTGTGGAAAATCACGTACTTTTGATTTACAAGCTTCATGTGTCAGAAGTACAGAAATGTCTTATGAGTTAGAAAATTGTGGAGAAATTCAATCTAACGTTTTAGTAGTAATGAAAGTTCCAGGTGGACTACAAGGTACTTTTGCTGCAATTTACAAATCAGATGGGGCTATTCTTTTTTCTGGTGCTGTTACCTCTGCTGCACCTTTCTTTTTTTCAAGTGCAGGTGGTGGAACAATTAGTTTTTATGCTCCTATAAATCAAAATTATTTTATTCGATTTGGAGGTGTATTAGGAATAAATAATTTGGTTCAGCCAGTTCAACTTGGTGGTTTGAATAGTTTACCAAGATTGACAGGTGGTTTTTTATATGAGTTTGCTTTTGAAACTACTATTCAAACCTTCACATTTCAATCTATTAATGGTTGCGATACAACTGTAAATATGGTTGCAACAGGTGGTAAAGCTCCTTATACTTATGCTTTGTATGATGCCTCAGGAAATCAACAAATTCATAACTATCAAAGTTCAAATGTTTTTACAGGTTTAATCCCTGGAACTACTTATTTAGCAAAAACCAAAGACGCTTGCGGTAGAGAATTTGCACAATCATTTTACGTTTATCGTGCCCCAAATCCTGTTTTTACATTGGAAACTCCAGCAGGTTGTAATGGTGGGTTTGGAAGTGTTAGAGTAAGCAATCTTCCTTCAAATTGGAGAATTAATGAAACTGTAACTGGAAATGTATATCAAGGTACAACATCAGATTTTATAATTAGTAATTTAACAGCGGGTAACTATAGTTTTATATGCACTGATTTGGCTACTAATTGTAGTAATCAAATTATTATTCCTTTGCAAGTTACTGTTGAAACTTGCCCCATAGCAAATGATGATTTAATTTTATATCAACCTAATTCATCGGTAGTAATTAATGCATTTCAAAATGACAATTCTGGTGCACCTGTTAATCCTACTCGAATTCGATTTTTACAACCTCAAAATGCTACCAATTTTACCTATTGTGCAGAAAATAATATCATTGGTTTTTCTTTGCCAAATGAAGGACGTTGGGCTATTGATATCGTTACAGGTTTTATTACTTTTACTCCTGATGCTACTTTTTTTGGAACTCCCTCAAATGTAACTTACTTCATCAGAGATTTTAATGAAAATATTAGTAATGAAGCAACTATTCGCTTTGATTTACTGCCAATTGCAACTAATGATCAGACTAATTATACAATTGGTTCTACTGTAACTTTGAATTTGATTCAAAATGATAATACTGGAGATGTTGTTAATCCTGAAACGGTAGCGTTTATTCCTTCTACTGTGCCAGGTTCAACTATAACAACATCCTCAACTAGTATTGATATGCATGTTCCTAATCAAGGGAGATGGTCTTTAGAGCGCTTAACAGGTATCGTAACTTTTAGTCCGTTAGCTACTTTTACTGGTATACCAAGTATTCAATATTATAAAGTTCAAGATTTTCAAGGGAACTGGTCTAATTCTGCTTCTATTATTCTGCAATCTAATTGTACAATTGGTGTGGTTTGTCCAACTTTTGATGTTACAACAGTTTCTTGTTTCGAATCAATTCCTACAGCAACTTCATTAACCGTATCAGAATTTGAACAATTAGGAAATCAAACGGGTAGTATATCAGGTGATGATTGTAATGTGGTGGTAATAACTGCTGTTAATTCGGGAACTCCGGGTTGTAATAGCACGATTGTAAGAACTTATACGATTGTTTTCTACGATTCCAATAATCGAGATAATCCTAATACGGTATTGAATATTTATACTTGTAGTCAAGTTTTTCAGATTAGTGATCTTATTGCTCCAGTTTTTGTAACAACTATTCCAACTAGTTTAACGATTACCCATATTAATGAATTGCCTCAATATAATGTACAAGCAACTGATAATTGTTCGGCTCAAGTAACAATTCGTTACGAAGAAGAAATAGTAGCAGGAACTTGTGCTTCCAATTACACTATTATTCGTAATTGGACTGCAGTTGATGTTTGTGATAATCAAAGTGTAATTACTCAAACGGTTTCTGTTGTTGATACTACAATTCCAGTTTTTACTACTAGTTTAGATCCAGTTGTTTATTCTGATTGTGAAACTTTGCCTGCAGCTACCACTGTTGTTGCGGAAGATAACTCAGGAGCTGTAACTGTTACTTTTGAAGAAGTGACTGAAGCAGGTGATTGTGTTAGTACCTCTAAAATTATTCGCAAATGGACTGCAGTAGATTCTTGTGGGAATGTTGCCTATTTAATTCAAGATATCTTTTTATCATGTGGTATTACTATCTATAATGCTTTAACTCCTAATGGTGATGGTAAAAATGATTTCTTTTATTTAGAAGGTATCGAGTGTTATCCTAACAATAAAGTGGAAATATTTAACCGTTACGGTGCTAAAGTATATGAGGCTCAAGGTTATGATAATAAAAATCGTGTTTTTACCGGTTCTTCTGATAGTTCCATGAATGTATCATCAGGTACGTTACCAGTAGGAACTTATTTTTACATTATCTCCTATGATTATATTAACGGAAATTCAAATAATATTAAAAATATAAATAAAACAGGATACTTGTATATAGCATCCAATTAACGGTTCAGTTTTTTTATATTGAATTTTGGGGAAGCTTATTGCTAAGAAAGGAGTTTAAATCTCCTTTCTAGTGGTAAGCAAAGCGAAACCCAAAAGCAAGCTGAAAAACAATTTTAATCCATCCCCCAAAATTGAAATGAAACATTCCATTACCCTTTTAGTAGCTATGACCTTTTTGCTACTTTTTTACACTGAAAATTTGTTTTCACAACAAGATCCTCAGTATACCAATTACATGTACAACACTACAGTTATTAATCCAGCATATGCGGGTACAAGAGAAACTGTTAGTATCTTAGGCTTGTATAGAGCGCAATGGGTAGGACTAGATGGTGCTCCTGTAACTTCTTCCGTAAGTATTCATTCTCCATTAAATGATTCTAATTTAGGATTAGGACTATCTGTAGTAAATGACGAAATTGGTCCTTCTGTTGAGAATACTATTTCTGTCGACATTTCTTATCGCATACAATTGGGTAATTTGTCCACCTTGTCATTTGGTTTTAAGGGAACTGCCAATATCTTGAATGTAGATTATACAAAATTGAGTATTTATGATCCTACAGATCCACAGCTCCAAAATAATGTTGATAATCGATTTGCTCCTAATTTGGGTGCCGGCTTTTATTGGTACTCTGATCAATATTACTTAGGACTTTCGGTTCCCAATTTTTTAGAAACAAAGCATTACGATGATAATAATATGTCTTCTTTGGCTAAAGAGCGAATGCATTATTATTTTATGGGAGGTTATGTTTTCAATTTAAGTGATTCAATCCAATTTAAACCAGCCTTTTTAACAAAAGTAGTTGCAGGAACTCCATTGCAAGTAGATATTACCGCTAATTTTTTATTTTTTGAAAAGTTAACTTTAGGTTCGGCTTATCGTGTTAATGGGGCTTTGAGTGCACTAGTTGGTTTCCAAATTTCAGATGCAATTTTTGCGGGTTATTCGTATGATACAGAAGCTTCCAAATTAGCCAATTACAATTCGGGTTCGCATGAAATGTTTTTGCGTTTTGAAATCTTTAAATCAAAAACTAAAATTAATTCACCTCGTTTTTTCTAAGATGATTTCAAGGAAATTTGTGATTGTACTAACTGAGTTTGTGATACTAAATTTAGTTAAAAAAGATACTCGTTGTTTTGCAATACATTGTTAGTCAAGAAAATGAAATAAGAAAGTTTGTGTAGTTAGAAGATTAAAATATTTTTTGTAATTTAGAAAAAAGAAAAAAAATGAATTTAAAAAGAGAAGAGCAGTTGAGGATGAAGGTGTTAGAGAATTATAGAATTCTTGACACTTTGCCAGAGCAGATGTATGATGATATTATTCAGATTGCTTCTTTTATTTGTAATATGCCTATTGTTTTGCTAAGTTTAGTAGATGATAAAAGGCAATTTTTTAAATCGAAAATTGGAATAAATATTAATGAAACTCCAATTGAACAATCGGTTTGCTATCATGCTATTCTTTCTAAAGATGAAATTTTTCAAGTTCCCGATTTAAGAGCTGATTCTCGGTTTAAAGACAATCCATTAGTTACTTCAGATCCTAATATTGTTTCTTATTATGGTGTTCCGCTACAAAGTAAAGAAGGAATTTATTTTGGCAGTTTATGCGTGGTTAGTCAGCATGAACCTAAATCTATTTCTGAAGAGCAAATGTCTATTTTAAAAAAACTTGCCAAACAAGTTATTTATTTATTAGAGTTGCGAAAAGCCAATCATGATTTATTTGTTTGTCAGGAAAAAACAAAAAGTTATCTTACACAAATGGAAGAGTTTGCGCATACGGCTGCTCATGATTTAAGAGCTCCTTTACGAGCTGTAAATTCTTTTTTACAATTGATAGCATCTAAGAATGAAGCGGAATATGATGAAAAAGACCAAAAGTATTTCAAGTTTGTTTTTGATAATGTAAAAATTATGGATGAATTGATTGTCGATTTGTTAGAATTTGCAAAATCAGATGAAAAAATCGATGAGAAGGAAACTTTAGATTTGAATACATTTATTACCAATATTTATCATCATGTAAATGCTAATAACGAAAATTCACAATTGATAATAGATCAGATGCCTACTGTTTGTGTTTCTAAATTGGCTTTTGGAATTATTTTTAATAACTTGATCGAAAATGCACTGAAATATAAAAAGCTAAATCAAGTTAGTCGATTAGAGGTTCGTTATAAAGATGATGGTTTTTTTCATGTTTTTGAAGTAACAGATAACGGAATAGGAATTTCTAGTGAGTATTTTGATTTGATCTTTAAACCTTTTAAACGTTTACATACCAAATCTGAGTTTTCAGGAAGCGGACTCGGATTAGCAACGGTAAAGAAAATAGTGGAAAAAATTGGCGGATCAATATCTGTTCGTTCTGTTTTGAATGAAGGAAGTACTTTTACGGTTTCAATTCCAAAAGAATAATTGCAAGATATTCCAAAAAATAATTACCTTTATTGAGGTTTAAAAAATTAAAGCCCAAAAATGAGATTAATAAAAGCCTTAGTTATCGATAACAATTCAGAAATCATTAGTCAACTTTCAAAGTTTGCAGATGAAAATTCTGTAATCATTGATATTTGCGGCTTTTCGGATAACTTCAAAGACGCTATTGAATTAATAAAAGAACATAAACCCGAGCTCATTTTTTTAGATCCTACAGAAGATAACTTATCTTCCTTTGATTTAATTAAAGAATTGGATTTTAATATTCCTAAATTCGTTTTTATATCTTCTGATGAGAGTAAAGCTTACAAAGCGTATCAATACAATGCTGTTGATTTTCAGAAAAAACCATTAGACTTCAATGAACTTATTATTTCTATTTACAAAGTAATAAAGTTAATAGAAATGGAAATTAGTTTTCAAAATCAGAAAGTTAGCCAAATGAAAGGTGTAGGCTTAGAATCTCACGACAATGGGTTTATTGCCATTTCTTCTTCTGATAAAATTGAATTGGTAAAATTAGACGATATTGTATATTGTAAAGCTGAAGGGAAATATACCGAGTTTGTTTTAGCAAATAAGCAAAAAATTCTTTCTAGTAAAAATTTAGGAGAGTTTAATTCTATCTTATTTAGCAGTTATTTTTTTAGGATTCATCATTCGTATGTGGTAAATGTTAAACATATTCTTAAGATTAATAAAAAAGACGGATTGTATTGTGAGTTTGCAAATGGTATTTCTATTCCTGTAGCCAAAAGAAGACAAGAAGAATTTGTAAAATTCCTGAAATTATAAATTAAACAGTAATGTTAATGATTAATAAAGTGAAAAAAATAATGATTGTAGATGACAATGAATTTGATTGTTATATCACATCAAAAGTCATCAATAACGTTGATGCAACAGTTGATATTATGGAGTTTAACTCCTCCTTGACTGCTATTCAATATTTAGAAGAGTTTCAAAGTTCCCCTGAAAAATTACCCCATTTAATTTTCTTAGATATTTACATGCCGCTTTTAGACGGGTTTGATTTTATTGAAAAATTCAACGAATTTTCTGATGTAATAAAATCACATACTAAAATATGTATACTTTCTACAACGGTAGATGATATGTATATTCATAAAGCAAAAGTAAACGAATCAATTCTATTTACTAGCAAACCTATTACTAAAGAATTTTTACAAAGTATTTTTTATTAGTTTAACTTTTCAAGACTTTATTGGATTGTTTGTACATAGTTGTATCTTTACATTTTATCTTTTAAAATGAAGTTTGCCGTTATAACTCATGTTACTCACATTCATAAAAATAATCAATACTATGGTTATGCACCTTATATTCGTGAAATGAATATTTGGCTAAAGTATGTTGATGAGGTAATTATTGTAGCTCCAATAGTAAATAAAGAATTGAATCCTATTCATGAACCTTATTTACATTCCGCTATACAATTTAATCGAGTTAATGAATTTGATATTACTTCGGCTTACAACGTAGTTAAAACACTTTTTAGATTACCAAAGATTATTGCAGTCACTTATAAAGCCATGAAAAGTGTCGACCATATTCATCTGCGCTGTCCTGGGAATATGGGTTTAATTGGCGCTGTAGTTCAAATTTTATTTCCTCGAAAGCCCAAAACAGCAAAATATGCTGGTAATTGGGATCCAAAAAGTCCACAACCTTTTACTTACAAGTTACAACGTTGGATTTTATCCAATACTTTTTTGACTAAAAACATGCAAGTTCTGGTATATGGTGAATGGGAAAACCAAACTAAAAACATAAAACCTTTTTTTACGGCTACTTACAGCGCAGAAGATTTAGATAGACTAGGGAAGAAAGTGAGATTTGGTGACTTGGAGAAAGGGAGATTGAGTGACTTGGAGAAAGGGGGAGTGGGAGACGAGGTTAGGTTTTTATTTGTGGGAACATTATCAAAAGGAAAACAACCTTTGTATGCCATTCAAATCATGGAACAATTACATAATAAAGGAAAAAAAGTTACACTAGATTTATATGGTGAAGGTGTTTTGCGTAATGAATTAGAACAGTATGTTACCCAAAATAAGTTAAGTCATTTTGTAAATTTAAAAGGTAATCAAGCAAAAGAAACTGTTTTGTATGCTTACCAAAATAGTCATTTTTTAATTTTACCATCCAAAAGTGAAGGTTGGCCAAAAGTAGTAGCCGAAGCGATGTTTTGGGGTTGTGTACCCTTAGTAACTCCGGTATCTTGTGTGCCTTATATGTTAGCGAATGGTAGAAGAGGACTTTTGTTAGCAGAAAAATTAAATACTGATGTTGAGCATATTCTATCACTAATTGAAAACCCATTACAAATAGTAAATATGTCTGATGAAGGAATGAATTGGTCAAGAACATTTACTACTGATGTCTTTGAAATTGAAATCAAAAAGTTGTTGAAAAGAGAGTGAGGAGAGTGAGGAGACAGTGAGAGTGGGAGAGTGGGAGACTAGGTGAGTGTGTGATTGTGAGACTGGGAGATTTGGAGACTGGGGTAATTGGAATATTTAAAGAGGGATAGAATGAAGGTTTTTGGTAGATGAAGTTATTTTGAACCATTGTTTTGTTCTTGTTCTTTTGTTTTTTTCTATATTTACACGCAACATTAATTTTTAATAGTGAACCCTAATACAAACCTCAGAATTGTTCAATTAATTGATAGTTTAGAAGCTGGTGGAGCTGAGCGTATGGCGGTTAGTTATGCAAATGCATTGCAAAAAAAAAGTTCTTTTTCTGGTATTGTTGTAACTCGAAATGAAGGTAGTTTAAAGTTACAATTGGATAGTGAGGTATCCTATTTGTTTTTAGATAGAAAAAGAATTTTAGATTTAAGAGCCATATTAAAATTCAGAGATTTTTTAAAAAAAAATAAGGTAAGTTATATTCAAGCTCATAGTACTTCTATATATTTTGCTTTTTTAATTAAAATAGTGTTACCAAAAATTAATATTATTTGGCATGATCATTATGGTAAAAGTGAAATGCTAGAAAAAAGGGAAAAGTTTTTTTTAAAAATAATTTCTTTATTTATAGCAGGCATAGTGGCTGTGAATCAAAAATTAAAATCATGGTCTGAGGATAATTTGTTTTGTAAAAGAGTAATTTACTTAGCGAATTTTACAATTACAGCAAAAGATAATTCAATTAAAGAAACTGTATTGCAAGGCTTAGATAATAAACGAATAGTTTGTTTAGCCAATTTAAGACCTCAAAAAAATCATTTTCTTTTATTAGAAGTTGCATTAAAATGCAGAGAAAAACATCCAGATTGGACTTTTCATTTGATTGGTAAAGATTTTAAAGACTCATACTCAAAGAAAATAAAAGATACTATTGAAGAAAATGGATTGCAAAATCAAGTTTTTTTATATGGGTCATGTGATGATGTTTCTTCAATTCTCAAAAAATGCCAAATAGGTATTCTAACATCAGATTCTGAGGGTTTGCCAGTAGCACTTTTAGAATATGGGTTTCAAAAATTAGCAGTAGTATCTACTGCTGTAGGTGAAGTATCATCTGTAATCGAAAATAATACAAATGGTTTATTAGTAAATTCCAATGATGTAAATTCTTTTACAAGCTCATTAATTAGTATAATAGAAAACCCTTCATTAAGAGTTTCATTAGGTGC
Source organism: Flavobacterium sp. (assembly GCF_036782315.1). Lineage (GTDB taxonomy): Bacteria > Bacteroidota > Bacteroidia > Flavobacteriales > Flavobacteriaceae > Flavobacterium. Next base: position 243,198 of record NZ_DAIPZK010000002.1, on the reverse strand, counting down.
AAAATTAAATGAAACAATAATTTATACTTATTCGGAAGAGAAAAATATTGATTTGTATATAAATTGGATATATGAAAAATAATAAATTAACATATTTTAATTTAATCATAATTCATGTAATTATTGGTTTAGTAATTTATTTACTTCCTTTTTTAGCTAAATTATATACTGTTTTTGTTTTTGCTTTTGGTGTAATTTATATGTTTAGAACAAAAAACAAAAATAATGAAGCATTATTGATAAGTGGTTATATTGTTGGTGTAGAAGTGTTTTTAAGGATGACAGAAGGGAATCCTGTACATGAGCTTTCGAAGTATTTGGTTATGTTTTTTTTAGTCTTTGGAATGTTTTACAAAGGTTTTTCTAAAAATAGTTATATCTATGTTGTTTTTTTATTATTACTCATACCAGGTATTATTATTGGAGCTAATGAATTAAGTTTTGATACTAATGTAAGAAAAGCAATTGCTTTTAATATTTCTGGTCCAGTTTGTTTGGCAGTTGCAGCAATATATTGTTATCAGCGAGTTGTTTCAAAAGAGCAAATATATAAGTTGTTGGTTTTTATAGGATTACCAATTTTAAGTATGACAATTTATTTGTTTTTGTATACTCCTACTAACAAAGAAATTTTTATCAGTACTCAGTCTAATTTTTCCGCTTCTGGTGGTTTTGGTCCCAATCAGGTATCTACTTCTTTAGGTTTAGGCATGTTCGCTTTTTTTACATTAGCACTACTTTATTCAAATACAAAAAGACTTGTACTATTAAATTTAATCGTTTTTGTTATAGTATCTTACAGAGGAATATTAACATTTTCTAGAGGTGGTGTCATTACTGGTATAGCAATGATAGTTTTTTTAATTTTAGTTTTATATTATTATTCTAGTCCAAAAATAAAAAGTAAGTTACTTATGATTGTTCTTTTTTCAATTATTGGTGCGGGCTTTTTATGGACCTATTCTGTTTATAAAACTAATGGGATGATTGAATACCGTTATGCTAATAAAGATGCAAGAGGAAGAGAAAAAGAAGATAAATTAGGTGGAAGAGAGCTAATTGCAGAAACCGAGTTAGATGCTTTTAAAGAAAATCCGATTTTTGGTATTGGAGTAGGTAAAAACGCCGAATATAGGGAGGAAATAATTGGACATAAAGTTTCTTCTCACAATGAGATTACACGAATGTTAGCCGATCATGGTTCATTTGGTTTGTTTGGATTGATAATATTGTTTGTAACTCCTTTATTTTTATATCTTGATAATAAACAAAATATTTTTTTGTTGTCTTTTTTTGTTTTTTGGGCTTTGACAATAAACCATGCGGCTATGAGAACTGCAGCCCCCTCATTTATTTATGCCTTATCACTCTTAAAAGTTAAATTTATAGATGAAGAATAAACGTCTATTATACATAGGGAACCAATTGTCTAAGCATGGTTATAATAAAACATCAATAGAGACTCTTGGTGTTTTTCTTGATGGAGAAGGTTATGATTTAATTCTTACTTCGGATAAGAAAAATCAGTTGTTTAGATTGCTAGATATGATTCTCACCACTTTGTTTAAAGCAAGAAAAGTAGATTATGTATTGATAGATACTTATAGTACCTCGAGTTTTTGGTATGCTTTTTTTTGTAGTCAGTTGGCGAGATTATTTGTTGTTAAATATATTCCTATTTTGAGAGGAGGTAATTTACCTAGTCGACTCAAAAGAAATCCTCGTTTATGTAGAATGATATTTACTCATGCTCATAAAAATGTAGCACCATCAGGTTATTTAAAACATACTTTTGAGAAGGAAGGTTTTACCAATGTAGTCCATATTCCAAATACTATTGAAATTGAAAAATATGAGTTTAAAAAAAGAACTAATTTTTCTCCTAATCTTCTTTGGGTAAGAGCTTTTGCATCGATTTATAATCCAGAAATGGCAATTAAAGTTTTGTTTGAAGTGAGAAAGGTATATCCTAAAGCTACTTTAACTATGGTTGGACCTGATAAAGACGGAAGTTTACAAACTACAAAAACTTTTGCCAAAAGTATTAATTGTGAAGTGAATTTTACCGGACAACTAGCTAAAGAAGACTGGTGGCAATTAGCCGCTAAACACGATATTTTTATCAATACCACTCATTTTGATAATACACCCATAAGTGTCATGGAAGCCATGGCTTTAGGTTTGCCAGTTGTCACGACCAATGTAGGCGGAATTCCTTATTTGTTATCTGATAAAGAAAACGCATTATTAGTTAATGATAATGCTGTAGATGAAATGACTAACGCTATTTTTAGTTTGATTTCAGATAAAGAACAAGCTTCAAATATAGCGCAAAATGCAAGAGCTTATGTAGAACAAATGGATTGGGCGACTGTAAAGCAAATTTGGAAGGAATTGTTGGTTTGATTAGAGGGGTTTGAGAAAAGGTGATTGGGAGTTTTGGAGATTGGGAGATTGGGGGAGTTGGAGATTGGGGGAATTGGAGAATGGGAGAGAGGGAGAATTGGGACAAGTGAGTTTAGGGGTAAAGTCATACTTGGAGAGGACTTAGTAAAGGGAAAGCGTGGTGTTTTTTTTATATTCTTAAAATTTGGAGATTTGATAAGGGTTAAGTTTAAAATGGGAACTTATTTTACTACTATATTATCTTTTTAATAAAAACAAAATACATGTTTTCTTATTTCTTTTAAATTACTTACTTTGCAGTAGAATTATAAAAAAATGAGTGCATCCCAAAGAATACATTTTGAAATTTCAGAACGCAAAGTTTTATTGCGTCTAATGGATGTATTTTTTTCTGTATTTACGTTGGCTTTAATTGGTCATTATTTTCAATTTGACTATTTCCGAGTTTCGCAAAGTAATTTTTACTGGACTATTGTTTTAGCACTTTATTTGGTTTTTTTTGGAACTATTTTTGAAATGTATAATCTGCAAATTGCAAGTAATCGTTTTCAAATTTCAAAAAGTATTATTCTTACATCTTCGGTTACTGTTTTGTTTTATTTGCTTACGCCTTTTTATACGCCAGTATTGCCGTCTAATCGTTTGCAAATTATCCTCTTTTTCTTTTCTATTTTAATTTCATTATCAGTTTGGCGATATCTTTATATTATATTTTTTGCCTCTAATCGATTTGTAAAAAAAGTACTTTTTGTGGGTACTAGTAAAGAAGTCGATACTTTAGTTGCAGAATTGGCTAAATTTAATCCTCATTATAAAGTTTTGGGCTTTATTGCAATTGATGAAGTTCCCACAGATTCTTTGGTTCCTCGTATTTTAGAAGAAGATTTAGAAGGTTTTGTACGACAAAATTATATTGCCGAAATTGTAGTGGCAAATTCTAAAAATAAATTGACCTCTCTAGATTTGTATAATAAATTGTTGCGATTACTAGAAAAAGGTATTGTTATTCGAAAGTATAATCAGGTTTATGAATATAGTACTTATCGACTACCTATTCAATTTGAAGATCGAGAATTGTATAAGTTCTTTCCGTTTAGTAGAAGTAATCAAAATAAACTGTATGTTTATTACAGCCGATTTTTTGATATTCTTTTTTCTTTGTTGGGATTAATTGCTTTCTTTATGATTGCTCCTTTGCTATGGATTATTAATCTTTTTGCTAATAAAGGAAGTTTTTTTTATACTCAAGAGCGTATAGGTAAAAATGGGGTTCCATTTACTATTTATAAAATGCGAACTATGGTTAAAGATGCCGAACAAAATGGTGCTGTTTTTGCTACTACGAATGATATTAGAATTACACCATTTGGTAGGTTTTTAAGGAAAGTACGATTAGATGAATTTCCACAATTTATCAATGTATTAAAAGGTGATATGGCAATAATTGGTCCTCGACCAGAACGTCCTGTTTTTGTTGAGCAAATTGCCAATTCTATTCCTTTGTATCAAACACGACATGTTATTAAACCAGGGCTTACAGGTTGGGCTCAAGTAAATTATCCTTATGGATCAAACTTAGAAGATAGTTTAATGAAATTGCGTTACGATTTATATTACATCAAGCACAGAAGTTTATTTTTAGATGTCAATATTGTCGTAAAAACTGTAAGTACGGTATTGTTTTTTAGAGGGCAGTAATTAGTGTTCAGTTGTCGGTTGTCGGTTGTCGGTTTTGTTAGTTATCAGTTTTAGAGAGTTTACGTAGAAGAAAACAAGTTAAAAACCTTGTATTTCAAACTTTTTGAAATAGTAAATCCGTTTTATCAGCGTGCTAAGTTTGATTTCTTAATTTGCAAAACAATTTTTGCTATCCAATAAAAATGCAAAGCGATGAAAGGCCAAACAATTTCTAGATGAACTTTTGTCGTCATATACGCTAAGTAAATCAACAGCATTGCCAAAATGATTTTTCCTAATAGTACAATTCTTTCTTTAATTCCCTTTTTTAGATACCAAGCAAAAACCAATAATAGTGGATTAAATAATAAAATATTGTAATTCCATAAAATTTCTTCATGTAAGGAATACAATCCTACTAAAGAAAAGAAAAGCCCTAATAATCCTGCAAAAACGAAATAACTAATTTTTATCAATTTTTTGTTTAAAAGTACTAAAAGCAGTAGCAATGCAATTAACGAATATATTGAGTTTAACCAATTAAAAGGTAATTCTTGTTTGTTTACTTCAAGAATTTTTCTATTGCTTTTTTCAATCGTATTTCCATTAACTTTTGTTACTGAAATGGCATCTTTAAATTCGTATGGAAGAAATAATCGTGAAGCAGGTTCGTCAACTTTAGCTCCAAAAATTAATTGAATTCCTAGTTTCATATAGAAATCTGTCATATAAGGATAAAGAATTTCTCTATATGATTGATTTAAGGTGTCTGATTTTATGTATTCGCTTCCTAAAATTCCATTAATTTTATCCACTACCATAGTAGTACAATTCCTGTCAATAAACTTATAAGTATAATAACGATCTTCGCTGAAAACGGAATGATTTAATTGTTGAAATAAAGTGTTTATTTGTTTTGGTGATAATGCAATTTCTTGTTCGATTATTTCTCTATTTTCAGATTGATAGTTGTAGTAAAAATCAATAAAACTTCCATAAGTAACAAAATATTGTAAATCACCTTTTATGAATTTTCCAATAAAATTTGGCGTGCTAAAATCAAAGGCTCCATAATTATAAACTACATCAATTCCTTTTACATTGTCTTGTATACGAATTCCAGTATGACCATACATGGCGTAAGATTCTGGACCTAAACCACAAGTTAAAATACTAACTTTTGCTTTTTCTGAAAGCGAGAGACTTTGAGAAAAAGAAATGGATGTTCCAATGAAAAGAATTAGTAAGAATAGTTTTTTTGTCATTCCTTTTTATTGTTTCGAGTTGTGGGTTTCGAGTTGCTCGTTTCGGGTTTTAACTCTAACTTCTATTATCTAAACAAATCAAAATCTACTTTCAGTGAAAATATATTCGAATATAAAGCGGCACTTTGGTCGCCTAAATCGGTTAACGCGTAATCTACTTGAATACCTTTGTATTTAAATCCGATTCCTATATTAGGTTGAAAGCTTACTTTTTTTGAATTGTCGATTTGTGTAATTTGTTGAAAATTCCCAACACCAGCTCTTACAAATACTAAGTCGATATAGCCAAATTCAAAACCAAGTGCTGGATCGACACTTACGGCATTAGTTGAAATAATGTCGTTAGTTCGGGCAAATTGCATGTTTAAATTAGTTGCCGCTAAAATGCTATAATCGTAACGTACAATCCATTTTTTTGACATTCCTAATTGTGCTTTTGGTAAAGTGATTTCGCTGGTTTCTGGTAATTCTTGATTTTCACCGGGAATAGCATCCGCAATTTCTTGAAATTTTTCTTTATTTATAGTCCATGTGTTGTATGTTGTGGTAATATCACGAACCATTAAACCAAATTTCCAATCTTCATCATCACTAATGTATTGAATTCCTAAATCAAAACCAAAACCCCATGAATTTGCAAAATCTCCAATAACACGTCTGATTACTTTTGCATTTACACCGTAATTTAAACCTTCAATAGGTAAGCTTCTCGCATAGGAAGCTGTTAGCGCATAATCAGCAGTGGAAAAAAGCGAAATTCTGTTATAGTCAATATTTCCTTCACTATCGATTAACTGAGTCGTATTCAAAATGTCGTCTACACCAAAACGAATTAACGAAATTCCAACGGCACTTCTATCGTCAATTGGCATGGCAAAACCAGCATAATCGTATTGGGCAATATTTGCAAAATAATTAGCATGCATTAAGGCAAATTGTTTGTCTTCTAGTTTTAACAATCCAGCCGGATTCCAATAGCCCGAATTTACATCGCCCGTATGCGCCACGACAGCATTTGACATTCCTAAGGCAGCCGCATCCACTCCAATGTTTAGAAATTCATTGGAATATTTTCTTACGGTTTGTCCATAAGCCATCCAGCTAAAACAAATTAGAAAATATAATACGGTCTTTTTCAATGCCAATTTTTTTACAAAGATGAAATAAATTTCTCAAATAGTAAACTCTAAAAGTATTAACTTATTGTATTACATTTGTGGTATATTATTTAAGGCTTCACTTTGGCCCTTTTAAACGTATTTGTATGCAAATTAAAAAACACATTCCTAATGCTGTTACTTTGCTAAATTTAGCAGCTGGACTATTAGCTATTATTGCCATATTTAAAGGATATTATGACGAAGCATTTCTTTTTGTATGTTTGGGTATATTCTTTGATTTTTGGGATGGCTTTTTAGCACGAAAGTTTAACGTTGCAGGACCATTAGGGTTACAATTAGACTCTTTAGCAGATATGGTAACCTGTGGTGTAGTTCCTGGATTAATGATGTTTGTTTTGTTTCAAAATATTCAAGCAGATTCTACTTCAGATTACTATCTAACAGAAGAGTATTTTTACATGGGATTTGTACCTTATTTAGGATTTCTAATTACTTTGGCATCATGTTATCGTTTGGCTAATTTTAATATTGATACGCGTCAGACAGATTCTTTTATTGGATTGCCAACACCAGCAAATGCTTTGGTGATTATGAGTATTCCAATGATTCAATTTGGAAATGAATTCGAATGGCTTACGAATGTTTTATATAATCCTTACGTTTTGTTGTTCATTACCATTTTGAGTTCTTATATCTTAAATGCTGAAATTCCATTATTTTCATTAAAAATAAAAGAATTTACTTGGGCAAAATATAAAATGCAAATCTTGTTCTTAATGGGTTCATTACTGTCGTTTTTTATTTTAGGATTTGTTGCCATTCCTTTAATTATTATTAGTTACGTATTGGTTTCAGTTATCAGTAATAAAATGATTACTAAAGCGTAATGACTTCTAAAAATTACAGAAGAAAATCAACAGTTAAACGAAAATCCAGTTCTAGTAGTAAATGGATTTTTTATGTAATTTCTTTTGTATTATTTCTTTTTATAGCTTTCGGTATATATAAGTTTAGAGATGGATTTTTGTATTATTTAGGTTTTAAAACTGATAAAAACGTAGCAACACTTTCTAAAGAAGAGCGAAAATTAGCCGACATTCGAATTTATGAAGTCTTGCACAAACACGATGACAAAGCTATAGGGTTTGATGTTTCGGAATATCAAAGTGAAATTAACTGGGAACAAACTTACCATATTGATGAGTCGTTTGAGTTGTCTTTTGTTTTTATTCGTGCTACTGCTGGAAAAGATAAAATGGATAAACGATTCAAAGAAAATTGGAAAGCTTCCAAAGAGCGTCAATTAATTAGAGGTGCATATCACTATTATCGTCCTAATGAAAATTCCATTGCACAAGCCGAAAATTTTATTAAAAATGTCAAACTTGAAAAAGGCGATTTGCCACCTGTTTTAGATATAGAAAAACTACCTAAATCACAGTCGATAGATAGCTTAAAAGTAGGATTACGTCGATGGTTGAAAAAAGTAGAAAAGCATTATAAAGTAAAACCTATTATTTATTCAGGTGAAAGCTATTACACCGATTTTTTAAAAAAAGAATTTTCCGATTATCCGCTTTGGATTGCGAATTATAATTTTTGGCGTAATCATTTAGAAGACGATTGGTTGTTTTGGCAATTCACCGAGAAAGCCCAAATTCAAGGAATTGAAGGAATGGTGGACATTAATATTTTTAATGGCGATAAGAATAAGTTGCTGTTGAAATGTATTCGATGATTTTAACCACAAGGTTCACAAAGAAGGCGCAAAGAACACAATTATTTAATGGCAGACAAAATAGTTTTACTTTGTGTTGATTTTAAACGTTATGATTTCTACAGTTCACATTAGATTGTAAGTATAGTTTGCCATGCTGTGAAACATCTACAGAACAACATAAATAAGATGAAAAACAAAAATACTTTGTGTGACTTCGTGCTAAACTTTGAGAAACTTTGTGCTCTAAAAAAAATTACTCTTTATCCAAGTTCAATTCTCCTTTTCCGTGAATGATAGTAGTTTTTGGAGCTTCAAAATCGATTTTAGTTCTTCTTAATTCGAAATTTTGTCCTAGATAAACACGTCTTACCACTTCGTCTGAAGCTAATTCTTCTGGTTTCCCGGCTTTTAAAATTCCACCTTCAAACATTAAATAGGTTTTGTCGGTAATAGCAAGTGTTTCTTGAACGTTATGGTCAGTAATTAAAATTCCGATATTTTTATTTTTTAATTGAGCAACGATTCTTTGGATGTCTTCAACCGCTACAGGGTCTACTCCCGCAAATGGTTCGTCTAACAAAATGAATTTTGGATCGGTGGCTAAAGCACGTGCAATCTCGGTACGACGACGTTCTCCACCTGAAAGTAAATCGCCACGATTGGTTCTAATATGTTGTAAAGCAAATTCATCAATTAACGCTTCCATTTTAGCTTCTTGTTCTGCTTTGGTAAGTGATGTTAATTGCAAAACACTTAAGATGTTATCTTCGATACTCAGTTTTCTAAAAACAGAAGCTTCTTGTGCCAAATAACCAATTCCGTTTTGTGCACGTTTGTACATAGGAAAGTTGGTAATATCCATATCATCAAGATAAATATTACCACTATTTGGTTTTACTAAACCTACAATCATGTAGAATGAGGTGGTTTTTCCAGCTCCATTAGGACCTAATAAACCTACGATTTCTCCTTGATTTACTTCAACGGAAATTCCTTTTACTACACTTCTTTTTTTATAGGTTTTAACTAAATTTTCTGCTCTTAATTTCATTTTTCTAGTTTATGAGTTTAGAAGTTTATGAGTTTATAAGTGAAATTACATTGCAAATAAACAAAAAACATTCAACGAACTACTACTTTTAACTTCGATTTTGGAATTTGTTATTTTGAATTTTGTTCTTCCAAAGCTTCCCAAAATTCATACGCTCTTCTTAAATGAGGGATTACGATAGTGCCGCCAACAAGCGTGGCAATTCCCATAGCTTCCATCATTTCTTCTTTGTTTACACCGTTTTTGTAAGCCGTTTCTAAATGGTATTTGATGCAATCATCACAACGTAAAACGGCTGAAGCTACTAAACCCAGTAATTCTTTGGTTTTTACATCTAAAGCACCTTCCATGTAGGCATTGGTATCAACATTGAAAATTCTTTTGATGACTTTGTTATTGTCGGCTAATAATTTTTCGTTCATTTTAGAACGATAATCGTTGAATTCTTTTACTAAATCGGCCATTTTTTTTATGCTTTTAATTTTTCTCTTTCTTGACTTTTTATTACTAAAACACTTATCCAAATACTAGCTTCATATAATATCATAATAGGTATTGCTACAATAATTTGGCTTATTACATCGGGCGGTGTTATTATGGCAGATAAAATCAATACGATTACCAATGTGTATTTTCGATATTTTCTCAAAAATTCAGGGTTAATCAATCCAATTTTGGTTAAAAAGAAAATAATAATAGGTAATTCAAATAACAATCCACTGGCAATGGCTGAAGTTTTCATTAAGCTGATATACGAATCAATATCAATAGAATTGTTGATTTCTGGACTCACAATATAACTGGCGAAGAATTGTACAGATAATGGTGCAATCAAATAATAACCAAATAAAACCCCCATGAAAAATAAAAAAGAAGAAATAATGATAAACGAAGCAGCATATTTTTTCTCCTTCTCATATAAAGCCGGACTAATAAATTTCCAAATTTCCCACAACATAAAGGGGAAAGCAAATATGAATCCCACTGTAATAGATGTCCACATATGCATTGAAAATTGCCCGCCCATTTCTCTGTTTTGAATAGGAAGATTAATTTCGGTGATGCACATTGTATCAGCTAAATCAAATTGTTTTCCTAAATCGCAAAAGAATTGATAAGTTATAAAATCAGGGCTTTTGGGCCCGAAAATAATTTCATTGAAAATAAAATCGCTAAAAAAGAAAGCTACAACCGCACAAATTAAAATAGCAGCCGAACTTCTTACTAATAGCCAACGTAATTCTTCGAGATGGTCTAAAAACGACATCTCTTTTATGTTTTTTTCTGCCATTATACGATTCCTTCTTTTAAAATATCGTGTAAGTGAAGTATTCCTTTGTATTCGTTGTTATCAATTACGACTAATTGCGTAATCGAATTGTTTTCCAAAATATTTAATGCTTCTGAAACCAAAATACTAGAATTGATATTTTTTGGATTTTTTGTCATGATATCCTGTGCTGTTAAATCTGCAAAAGTATCCCGATTGTTTAACATTCTTCTGATATCTCCATCAGTTACAATTCCAACTACTTGATTATTATCGATAACTGCTGTTACACCCAAACGTTTTTCGGAAATTTCCATAATTACTTTTTTGATAGAAGCATCTGGAGTTACCATTGGTTTGTGAGTTGTGTCTAACATGTCTTTTACGCGAAGTAATAATTTTTTTCCTAAAGCACCACCTGGATGATAAACCGCAAAATCTTCACTTTTAAAATTACGCATTTCCATCAAACAAACCGCTAAAGCATCACCAAGAACTAATTGAGCGGTAGTACTGTTGGTAGGTGCTAAGTTGTTTGGGCAAGCTTCACTTTCCACATACGCATGTAAAACGTAGTGTGATTCTTTTCCTAAGAACGAATTTTTATCAGCGGTCATTCCGATTAAAGTGTTTCCAAAACGTTTTAATAAAGGTGCTAAAACTTTAATTTCTGGACTATTACCACTTTTTGAAATACAAATAATAATGTCTTCGGGTTGAACCATTCCTAAATCACCATGAACGGCTTCTGCTGCATGTAAAAATAGAGATGGTGTTCCGGTTGAATTTAATGTAGCTACAATCTTTTGAGCAATTATAGCACTTTTACCAATACCTGTTACTACTAGTCTTCCTTTAGTATTGTAAATTTCGGAAACACTTTTTGCAAAGTCTTCATCAAGGTAATTTACTAAGTTTTCAATGCTCTTACTTTCTGAAAGAAGGGTTCTTTTTGCTGTTGCTAAAATCGTTTCTGTTGTGCTCAAAATAGAAATATTAAAAAATTTGTATGTGTAAAAGAAAATCGTATCTTTATGTTTGCAAATTTAGGTAAAATCATATTAATAGAGAATGAATCCAAACGAAATTGATTTACATAAAGAATTAAAGAAATATTTTGGTTTTAACCAATTCAAAGGACTTCAAGAACAGGTAGTTAAGAGTATCATCACAGGGAACAATACTTTTGTGATAATGCCAACAGGTGGTGGAAAGTCGTTGTGTTATCAGTTACCCGCACTGGTATTAGACGGAACAGCAATTGTTGTTTCTCCGCTTATTGCTTTAATGAAAAATCAAGTTGATGCTATTCGAAGTTTGAGTTCTGAACCTGGAATCGCACACGTTTTAAACTCTTCGTTAAATAAAACAGAAATTGCTAAGGTAAAAAAAGACATTACTTCTGGTATTACGAAGTTGTTATATGTGGCGCCAGAATCGTTAACAAAAGAAGAATATATTGAGTTTTTAAATAGCGTAAAATTATCTTTTGTTGCTATTGATGAAGCGCATTGTATTTCAGAATGGGGACATGATTTTCGTCCCGAATATCGTAATTTAAGAAATATTGTACGTCAGTTAGGTGATGTGCCCATGATTGGATTAACCGCAACAGCCACTCCAAAAGTACAAGAAGATATCTTGAAAAATTTGGACATGCCTGATGCAAACACTTTCAAAGCGTCGTTTAATCGTCCTAATTTATTTTACGAAGTACGTACTAAAACTAAAAATGTAGAATCAGATATTATTCGATTCATCAAACAACATAAAGGAAAATCGGGTGTTATTTATTGTTTAAGTCGTAAAAAAGTAGAAGAAATTGCTCAAGTTTTACAAGTAAACGGTATTAGCGCTGTGCCTTATCATGCTGGTTTAGATGCTAAAACGAGAGCAAAACATCAAGACATGTTCTTAATGGAAGATGTTGAAGTCGTAGTGGCAACCATCGCCTTTGGTATGGGAATCGATAAGCCCGATGTTCGTTTTGTAATTCACCACGATATTCCAAAATCATTAGAAAGTTATTATCAAGAAACAGGTCGTGCTGGTCGTGATGGTGGCGAAGGGCATTGTTTGGCATATTACTCATACAAAGACATTGAAAAGTTAGAAAAATTCCTTTCAGGAAAACCCGTTGCTGAGCAAGAAATTGGTTTTGCATTGTTGCAAGAAGTAGTAGCGTATGCAGAAACTTCAATGTCGCGACGTAAATTTTTATTGCATTATTTTGGTGAAGAATTCGATGATGTCAACGGAGAAGGAGCTGATATGGATGACAACGTTCGTAATCCGAAAAAGAAAGTCGAAGCCCAAGATCAAGTGGTTACTTTATTGAAAGTTGTTCGCGATACTAAGCAATTATTCAAGTCTAAAGAAGTGGTTTTAGCGCTTGTAGGAAAAGTTAATGCTATTATCAAAGCCCAGAAAATTGATACTCAATCGTACTTTGGAAGTGGTTCTAATTTCGATGAAAAATATTGGATGGCTTTAATTCGTCAGGTTTTAGTGGATGGATTGCTTACTAAAGATATTGAAACTTATGGTGTTTTGAAAATATCAGAAAAAGGAGAAGCGTTTATTAAAAAACCAGTTTCTTTTATGATGTCAGAAGATCACGAATATAACGAAGATGAAGATGAGGCAATTGTAACGGCTGCCAAATCTACTGGAACGGCAGATGAAGCTTTAATGGCAATGTTGCGTGATTTACGTAAAAAAGAAGCTAAAAAACTGGGTGTCCCTCCGTTTGTTATTTTTCAAGATCCTTCTTTGGAAGATATGGCGTTAAAATATCCAATTTCTATTGATGAATTAAGCAATGTTCATGGAGTAGGAGAAGGAAAAGCTAAAAAATACGGAAAACCATTCGTTGATTTAATTAGTAGATATGTAGAAGATAACGATATTATCCGTCCAGATGATTTAGTGGTAAAATCTACAGGTGCTAATTCTGGATTGAAGTTGTATATTATTCAAAATGTCGATCGAAAATTAGGTTTAGATGATATTGCGAAAGCAAAAGGTTTGGATATGGATGGTTTATTAAAGGAAATGGAGCAAATCGTATATTCAGGAACCAAATTAAATATCCGTTATTGGATTGACGAAATTTTAGACGAAGACCAGCAAGAAGAAATTCACGAATATTTTATGGAGTCTGAATCGGACAATATTAAAGATGCTTTAAAAGAATTTGATGGAGATTATGATATCGAAGAACTTCGTTTAATGCGAATTAAGTTTATTAGTGAAGTGGCGAATTAATTCTTAATTTTTGAAATAAGGAATACAGATTGAAATAATTTGAGAAATTTTAAAAGTATAAATCCAAACTCTTTTTTAAATTGAGTTTGGATTTTCTTTTTACACCGAATACTCCTTAAATATATAAATCCAAATAATTCGCGATAGTTTAATGTTGGCTAAGGTTAAACTTAAAATTACAACTCCAATAATTGGAATAATGCGTAAATCAAAGGTTTCTTCAAAAAATGGCATGCAGATAAAGTAGGTTATAATAGCTTCGGCGACTCCTAAAGCATAACTTACAAACATTGCTCCGAAGAAAAAACCAGGTTCTTTTTCAAATTTTGTTCCGCAATTCGAACAGTTTTCATGCATTTTTGGAAAACTAAAGCTAAAATGTAGCAACCCTTTTTCAAAAATCTTTCCTTTATTGCAATTGGGACATTTGTTCCCAAACATATTGATAATAGTACTAATCATAATTTAGGTTGTGGAATAAACTTCTCCTCTGTGTGGTTTTAAAATATCTCTAAAGGTAATCATATCTTTTTCATCTACCACAATGAAAGCAATCGCATGCATTTCATTGATAACTTCAAAGCCTGTTTTTTCTAGTGTAATTTTCTCTTTTTCTAAGTACTCGTTTAGATGAATATCATGATGTTCCGCTGTTTTGGCTGCGGTTTCTCCTCTAAAATCCCAAATTAGTTTTATTTTTCGCATTTTGTAAGTTTCAAAGTAGCAAAGTTACAAAGTCAAGTTTCAAATTACTATTTTTGCAGCATAATTAACATGAATACACTATGCCACGCGAATTTCAATTTCAAGTTTCACCCGAAGTAGCCGCAAACGAAAGTTTGTTAGCCCAACATGTAGCGAAGCTATTTCAGGTTAGCCCTAAAGAAATTCAGAAAGTAGTGGTTGTAAAGCGTTCGATTGATGCACGTCAGAAAGCGATAAAAATCAATATTAAAGCGAATGTTTTTCTAGTTGGAGAAGCATATGTTGAATCTAAAATTGAATTACCCGATTATCCTAATGTTACCAACAAACAAGAAGTAATTGTGGTTGGTGCAGGTCCGGCGGGATTATTTGCGGCTTTGCAATTAATAGAATTAGGATTAAAACCAATCGTTTTAGAACGCGGAAAAGATGTACGCGGTCGTCGACGTGATTTGAAAGCTATTAATCGTGATGGTATCGTAAACGAAGACTCTAATTATTGTTTTGGAGAGGGTGGAGCAGGAACGTATTCTGACGGAAAATTATATACTCGTTCTAAAAAACGAGGTGACGTAGATCGAATTCTAGCGCTTTTAGTAGGCTTCGGAGCTACACCTGATATTATGGTGGAAGCACATCCGCACATTGGAACAAATAAGTTACCTCAAATTATTCAAGATATTCGCGAGAAAATCATCGCATGTGGTGGTCAAGTTCTGTTTGAAACTCGTGTGACGGATTTTGTTATCAAAAATAACGAGATGCAAGGTGTTGTTATCCAAAACGGTGAGGTTATTTCGGCTAACAAAGTCATTTTAGCTACCGGACATTCGGCTCGTGATATTTTTGAATTGTTACATAAAAAAGGGGTTCATATTGAAGCGAAACCTTTTGCTTTAGGTGTTCGTGCAGAACATCCTCAAGAATTAATTGATCAAATTCAATATTCATGCGATTTTAGAGGTGATTATTTGCCACCTGCACCGTATTCAATTGTAAAACAAGTGAATGGTCGTGGTATGTATTCGTTTTGTATGTGTCCAGGTGGTGTAATTGCACCTTGTGCAACGGCTCCAGGTGAAGTAGTTACCAACGGATGGTCACCTTCAAAACGCGATCAAGCTACAGCCAATTCGGGAATTGTGGTGGAATTAAAATTAGAAGATTTCAAACCGTTTCAAAAATTCGGACCTCTAGCGGGAATGGAATTTCAAAAAGCTATCGAGCAAAAAGCATGGCATTTGGCAGGTGAAACGCAAAAAGTTCCTGCACAACGTATGGTAGATTTTACGCAAAATAAAGTTTCGGCAGCTATTCCAAAAACATCTTATGTTCCAGGTACGACTTCGGTTGAATTAGGACAAGTTTTTCCTGGATTTTTAACCCAAATCATGCGTGAAGGATTTGTACAATTCGGAAAATCGATGCGTGGTTACATGACTAATGAAGCCATTTTACATGCACCAGAAAGTAGAACGTCGTCACCAGTACGAATTCCAAGAGATAATTTTTCATTGGAACACGTGCAAATCAAAGGTTTATATCCGTGTGGTGAAGGAGCAGGTTATGCTGGCGGAATCATTTCAGCAGCCATTGACGGTGAAAAATGTGCCTTAAAAATTGCGGAGAGTTTAGGGGAATAAAAACACGAATTACACGAATTTTTACTAATTGTCTTCTTTTGATAAACAAAAAAATCACAACGTATGCTGTGATTTTAATTTTTGGGATAAAAAGGGGTTATATTTTTTTAACGTTTACAGCATTCATGCCTTTAGCGCCTTTTTCTAAATCGTATGTTACTAAGTTGCCTTCCTTAACTTTGTCTACCAAACCACTGATGTGAACAAAGTATTTTTCTCCAGTTTCTACTTCTTTGATAAAACCAAAGCCTTTTGATTCATTGAAAAAATCTACGGTTCCTCTGCGTTCTGTAGGAATTTCATCGGATTCTGTTCTTCTTGAAACACCAATTTCAATGCTTTCTACATCAACTTCAATTCTTTTTGATGGGTCTGGAGGCGTGCTGGTTAAGTGTCCATTTTCGTCTACATAAACATATAAATCCTCTCCCGATAATTTAGGATTGGCTTTACGAGCTTCTTTTTTTTCTTGTTTTTCTTTTCTTTTTTGTGCTCTTAGTTTTTCTTGTTCTCTTTTGTTGAAGGTTTCTTGTGGTCTTGCCATTAAATTCAATAATTTTAATTAGTATTTTTTAAAAGTAAACGGATAAAAATACACAAGCGAAATAAACAAGAAATTTATAAAGTACTTTTATTCAAAGTATTGCGAGAAGAAATTCATATCATTACTAATGGTGCAAAGATAGTGAAAAAAGTCTTCCAATTATAGAAAAGCATGATTTAATAAATGATTCTGATTGGATTTGAGCTTTATTCAACACAAGTTAAACTTATCACAAACTTAAAAACGAGTATTTAATCCTATCTTTTTTCGTATTTTTGACAAGCATTATACCATTATGATAGAAGAACAAGTAATTTTAGTCAACGAGCAAGATGAGCCAATTGGGCTTATGAATAAAATGGAAGCGCATGAAAAAGCTGTTTTGCACAGAGCTTTCTCGGTATTCATTTTAAATGATAAAAACGAGGTAATGTTGCAACAACGTGCACATCACAAATACCATTCGCCACTTTTGTGGACTAATACTTGTTGTAGTCATCAACGTGCTGGAGAAACCAATATAGAAGCTGGAAAACGTCGCTTGTTTGAAGAAATGGGTTTTCAAACAGAATTAAAAGAGTTGTTTCATTTCATTTACAAAGCCCCTTTTGATAACGGTTTAACCGAACACGAATTAGATCATGTAATGATTGGTTATTACAATGGAGAGCCTGTTATTAATGAGGATGAAGTAGAAAGCTGGAAATGGATGACTATTGAAGCTATAAAAGAAGATATGGTTGTTAATCCGGATGCTTATACTGTTTGGTTTAAAATCATATTTGACGAGTTTTATCATTATCTAGAAGATCATAAATTGTAAATTTTATTTCAGGAACACAGATTGATAAAATTGGATAAATTTTAAAAAATTAAAACCCAAAGCCTTTTACCCATTACCTAAAACCCAAATTATGAGAGTAACTGTTTCAAGAAAAGCCCATTTTAATGCAGCGCATCGTTTGTATCGCAAGGATTGGTCTATGGAAAAAAATCAGGAAGTTTTTGGAAAATGTAATAATCCCAACTTTCATGGGCACAACTACGAACTGATTGTTTCGGTAACAGGTGAAGTAGATAAGGAAACAGGTTATGTAATTGATACTAAAATCTTATCTGATTTAATTAAAGAACATATTGAAGAAGCATTTGATCATAAAAATTTAAACGAAGATGTTCCAGAATTCCAAGATTTGAATCCAACAGCGGAACATATCGCTTATATTATCTGGAACAAACTTCGCGTTTTGATTGCTGCTGATAAAGAGTTGGAAATTACTTTATACGAAACACCTAGAAATTTTGTAACTTATAAAGGAAACTAATTATGGCGATTCAAATAGGAGATAAATTACCAAGTTTTAAAGCTACTAAGCAGGATGGAACTGCTTTTGATAGTCATGAAATTCATCAGAAACCTGTTGTGATTTACTTCTATCCAAAGGATTTTACACCAGGCTGTACTACTCAAGCTTGCAATTTTAGAGATGCTTATCAAGATTTTCAAGATTTAGGCGCTGAAGTGATTGGTGTAAGTGGTGATTCAGCTACTTCTCATCAGAATTTTCAACAGAAATATAAATTGCCTTTTATTTTGTTATCAGATTCAGATAGAAAACTACGACGTTTGTTTGGAGTTCCAACTGCACTTTTTGGGTTGTTGCCTGGACGTGTAACATATGTTTTTGATGCAAAAGGTTATTGTATTTATATTTTTGATAGCATGAGTGCGAAAAATCATATTGAAAGAGCTTTGAAAGCCATTCAGAAAGCGAAATAAATCATCCAAAAAATCTAAATTTTAGGATTTTAATACTTTTTTCGCATCTTTGTACTTCACTATTTGACTATGAAGTTTTATCCATTAACGTTTACACCAATACTTAAAGACCGCATTTGGGGCGGAACCAAGTTGAAAACTTATCTCAACAAACCTATAGTTTCTGAAACTACGGGCGAGAGTTGGGAAATTTCAACTGTTCCTGGTGATATTAGTGTGGTTAATAATGGTGTTTTAAAAGGGAAGAACATTAATGAAATTATCGATTTATATCCCGAAGAAATTTTAGGAAAATTGGTCATTAGTCGTTTTGGAAAACAATTTCCTTTACTTTTTAAATTTATTGATGCTAAGGAGGATTTATCCATTCAATTACATCCCAATGATACTTTAGCTAAAGAACGTCATAATTCTTTCGGGAAAACTGAAATGTGGTATGTGATGCAAGCAGATGAATCAGCACGTTTGGTTGTTGGATTTAAAAAAGATTCCAATAAGGAAGAATATTTAGCGTATTTAGAAAATAAAAATCTAATTGATTTGCTAAATGAATATCCCGTTTCAAAAGGTGATGTTTTCTTTTTGGAAACTGGAACGATTCATGCCATTGGAGCAGGAGTAGTAGTGGCAGAAATTCAGCAGACTAGTGATGTTACGTATCGTATTTACGATTGGGATAGAGTAGATGCTAATGGAAATGGAAGAGAATTGCATACAGAATTAGCTTTAGATGCTATAAATTACCAAACAACACATTCTAAAATTGACTACAAAGAAGAAGTAAATAAAAGTGCAGCTGTTGTAAATTGCCACTACTTTGTTACGAATATCATTGCCTTACAAGAAACTTATATTTGGAAAAAAGTCAAAGAAGCTTTCACGGTTTTCATGTGTACTAACGGTCAATTTGAAATGATAGTAAATGGCGAAATCTTACGATACCGAATGGGCGATACAATTTTGATTCCGGCTTGTATAGAAAATCTAACTTTGAGAGGAAAGGCTACTTTGTTAGAAATTTCTATATAGTGTATTGAGAACAAAATATATTATGTAATTTTGCTTCAAATTTTAAATTTATACAAAATGGCAAGCGTTAAAAACTTGAAAAAAGAAATCAACTACGTTTTAGGGGATATTGTAAACATCGTTTACATTTGGGAAATGTCTACAGCTGGAAAACCAACTGAAGCATCTGATAAATTAGTTGATGAAATCTACGAAACTTTTGATACTTTAATGACTAGAGCAAATCAAAAAGACGTTGAAAACAAAAAAGCGCATTTTAAACAAATCCGTAAGGATTACGAAGCGGCTGCAAATCAATTTGTTGCGAAAATAAACGAATTAAACTAAAAAATTGCGATAAAAAAGTGCATATTTTTTTTGGAAATTTAATTTTCAGAAGTATATTTGCACCGCAATAGAGTTGCCGGTGTAGCTCAGCTGGCTAGAGCAGCTGATTTGTAATCAGCAGGTCGTGGGTTCGAGTCCCTCCATCGGCTCTAAAGTAGAAACCATCACAGTAATGTGGTGGTTTTTTGTTTTATACCATTTTGAGTTTATTTCAGAATTTTTAAATGCTAGCACAAACGTCAAGCTTGTACACATAAAGTTTAATAAGATTTTTAAAAGTTTGAAATATGTTGTCACGAGCAAGATGCTTCCGCTAACTACGTCTTAATCGTTGAAATTTTTATTTATTTGATAAGGGTTTAATACTTCTTAGTAAGTATTTTTGTAGTAGATATTAATAAAAGAACTTAAATATGATTTTAGAATTTAGTTTTGACAAACGACCTTCGGTAGAACAAATAATTGATCTATATGATAAAGCTGGTTTACCAAGACCAACAAATGATAAAGATAGAATTCAAAAAATGTATGATAGTTCAAATTTAATAGTTACTGCTTGGGATAAAAACGTATTGGTAGGAGTTGCACGTTCAATTACAGATTGGGTTTGGAGCTGTTATCTGGCCGATCTTGCTGTTCATCCAGATTATAAAAAAGGTGGAATTGGTAAAAAACTTGTTTATTTGACAAAAGAAAAATTAGGAGAAGAATCAATGATACTTTTGCTTTCAGTTCCAACAGCAATGGAATATTACCCGAAAATAGGGATGAAGAAAGAAGAAAGAGCTTTTTCGATACTAAGGACAAAATAATATTACGAATTATTTTACCTCTAACACGTTTTTATTCTTTTGTTTGATAGTTATTTTGTTGTTCTTATAACGACTTAATTATTACTTTAACGTTATTGTTAATAGCAATGGTTCATTAACAGATATAAAAAAACCACAACTTTTAGTGTGTGGTTCCTTATGTTTTTACTTTATTATTTTTCAATCGCTTTTCTTTCTTTAATATATTCATTCAGCATTTTTCCATATTTTGATTTTGCAACTTCTGGCGTCATACTTTTTTGAATAGTGTCTAAATAAGCCGTGTTGATATCGGCAATTTCTGAAAGTGCTAAATAAGGCGCAATTTCTTTGTCTCCATTTGTTACTGCAAAATGAGCAGTGTAACGATATTTTCTAGTTAATAAGTTTTTATAGGCTTTATCAATGCTATCTGTTGTGGTTGGGTTTGGTTTTAATTCGTTTTTTAAACGTTTTGCCATTATGGCTAAGTTTTGATCTCTGAATTTACTGTTTAAACTATCAAACTTTACCCATAAATCATGATTCTTTGAACCTGTAACTTTGGCATCAGAAAAAAAGTGTTTTAAAGTTGTTTCTATATGAATATTTCCTGGTTCAGCAAAAAAAGGTAAATTATCGTCTATTGATTTAGTTTGTCCACGGTCTAATATTAAGTATAGCATTTCGGGACTATCTAAATTAATATGACTTTCAAACTTTGAATCACCATTGATAGTAATACTGTCTATTGTTACTAATGTTGAATCTTGTATTCTTTGTAAATATAGTTTTCCTTGACTTAATCCTTTTATATTTCCTGTGATGTGAACGTTTCCGTCAGTTTCCTTATTGTTACAAGCTATTAATGTGATAACGGCAATTACGGCTAAAAATATTTTCTTACTCATTATATTATTTGTTGAATTTTGAATTTCGTGAATCTTTGATTTTATTGTGAATTTAATTTATGTTCGCAAAGTAAATAAAAAAATCCTCAAAATACTAAGTACTTTGAGGATTTTCAAGTGCAATGTCAATTGCAAAATTCAATTTCAAATTTTAACCTCTTAACCAAGCTTCACGAACTGCTTTTTTAGTATTGTCAGTAGATTGGTAGCCGTCTTGTTTTTCTTTTGGCATTACTACTTTTCCTTTTACAGTTTGTTCTTTACCATCTCTTTTGATTTTAACTGAAATAGCATCGCCATCTTTCCAAGTCATGCTTGCCATAATTAAATCGTAGATGTTGTCTAAATTGTAATTTTTGTCGTTAAAAGCTAAAAGTGTATCATTATTTTTTAAACCTAAGGTTTTCATAAATACATTTAATTCGATTTCAGGTAAAATCATGATTTCTTTTGTGCTTGGATTTACAGTAATATAAGGCTCTCTTTGACCTTTTAAAAATGGATTTCCTGCTACTTCGATAGATGCTTCAGTAACTCCCATTTTAGCAAAATATTTTTCGTAAGGAATAGGAGTTTCACCTGCAACGTGGTTTTTTAAGAATTCTCCAACAGCAGGATAAGTTAATGCTGTGATTTTTGCAAATAACTCGTCGTCTTTAAAGGCTTTTGTAGTTCCGTATTCTTTAGATAATTCTTGCATTAGGTTTAAAATTCCTTTTTGACCATTGCTATTTTCTCTAATTAAAATATCGATACACATCGCAATTAAAGCTCCTTTTTGATATACGTTTAAGTATTGGTCTTTGTAAGGTGGATTCAATACGTTTTTACTCATTTTTGTAAAACTCATATTGTCATTCATTTGGCGTGATTGTGCAATTTTGCCAGCCATTCTTTCAAAAAATTCTTTTTCATCAATTAAGCCTTGATTTACTTGGAATAAGTTAGCGAAATATTCTGTAACTCCTTCATACATCCATAAATGCTCAGACATTTGAGGATTGTTGAAATCGAAATATTGGATTTCGGTTGAGTGAATAGTCAATGGCGTAACAATGTGGAAGAATTCATGAGAAACGACATCTTTTAATTGCTCTTGTAACATTTCTAATCCCATCATTTCTGGCATTACAACTGTTGTAGATGTTGGGTGTTCTAATGCTCCAAAACCTTTAGCATCTTTTGCAGCCATGTCTGATAAGTACAATAAGATGGCGTATTTTTTTGTAGTGTTGATTGGTCCTAAGAAACGTTTTTGAGCTTTCATCATCGTTTCCATATTAGGAGTAATTTGTTTCGCTGTATATTTCCCTGTTGGCGAATATACACTGATGATAATTTCCATATCATCTACCATGAATGAAGTATAATCTGGTTTTGAATACATGATTGGCATTTCTACCAAGTTGGCATATTTTGGCATGTAAAACACATCTGATGTGGCACTTGTATCCATATCTGTCATGGCAGAAATACCCATTAAACTTTCAGGGTGAGTTACTGTTAATTTGTATGGAGTTTCTTCTTTTCCTTTGAAGTAACCAATAAATCCATGTGTGTTCAACATGAAGTTAACTCCAGCATTTATATTGGTTCCAGCAGGTGAGAATACGTCTTCGCTTTCTCCAAAGCCAGCACCACCTTCCGTATCAAATGTATCATTCACTAAATATGTGATTTTTGACAATTTAGTTGCGTTTGAAATAGAATATGAATTCTCATCGATTTTAGCTACTTTAATTGGATTTCCTTTTGCGTCAAAAGCCTTAACGTTTTCGATAAAACGGCCATAATCGTCTTCAGAATAGGTTCCTGGAACTGTTTTTGGGAAATGGAAAGTAACCGTTTCGCTTGTAAAAGTTGGAGGTGTAACGGTAACCATTACTTTATCATCTTTTACATTAATTAAATCAATAGTAACTGCTACATCATTTTGTTGCGTTGTTGTTTGAGTTGGGCTACAACTCCATAAAAATCCCACAAAAGCAAGGGAAAGAATTATTTTTTTCATTTTACTCTAGTTTATAAACATAAGTAGGTAAAACTAATAAAATGTTACATCATCGTTTAGAAATTTTGTTACCGGTAATTTGTCTTTGTAGTTTACATTTAAAACGATCGATACCATTTACACGGAGTTTTGCGTGTTTGGTTGTTCTACCTTGTACACGTTCGCGCCACATTCTGAAACTTGATGGTTTCATTTCGCGACGCATAATTTCAATGGTGTCTTGCTCTGAAATTCCAAATTGAAATGTAATGGCTTCAAAAGGAGTTCGGTCTTCCCAAGCCATCTCAATGATACGATCGATTTCTGAGTCGGTAAATTGTTTCTTTTCCATGAAACAAATTTCTATATAAAATAAAAAAACTCTTGTTGAACAAGAGTTAAATTTTTTTAGTCGAATTTATTTTTGAAATAATATTTGCTGTCTAAGTCTTCGTCTTCCAATTCGTTATATTTTATTGGTTTCGGTTTTGGCTTACTAGCAGTCACTTTCTTTTTCCAAAGTTCAAAATTATCTTTGGACAATCTTTTTCGCATTAATTCGGTAACTTCGTTTTCTGTTACTCCGAATTCCTCTTTTAAAACTTCAAAAGGTTTTTTTTCCTCTTGCGCCATAGCAACAACTCTATCTAATGTTTCGTTGTCGAATTCTGAAATTTTCTTCTTTTTCATGAAGTAAATACTATTTCTGTCTAGTTTATTGGTTAATAATTCAATATTAGTAAAAAAATAAATTCAAAAAGTAAGCCAAATACTTTTTCTGAAATTTTTAAAAATTTTCTAAAGTAGGTCCTAGTTTTTGAGAAATATTTACAGAATTGTTCTAAATGTTAAATTTATTCTTGCGTTTTTAGGTTGTACTGCTTTTGGGATTTGATGTTTGTAGTAAATTTGGCTGCCTTCTTTCATCAATAATAAACTCCCATGGTTGAGATTTAAGTTTATTCTTGCCTCAGAAATTGTATTGTGTTTCAGTTGAAATTTGCGTTCTTCACCAAAACTAATAGAGGCAATAGTTGGATTTCTACCCAATTCTTTTTCATTATCGGAATGCCAACCGTTACTGTCTTTTTCGTTTCGGTATAAATTGGCTAAAACGGTGGTAAAGTATTGATTTGCTTCTTGTTCAATCTTATCTTTAATGAATATTAATGTTGGGTTCCAATTATGAGGTTGCATAGTCAAACCTGAATAAGAATATGGTTTTCCTTCATTTCCAAATAAACAAGTTAATCTGGGTTGTGCAATTTTCTTTCCAAAAATGATGATATCATCTTGTTGCCAAGGTGTTTCGTTTAATAATTTTTCAAATAACTCATCCGCTTCATCTTTGTTGAAGAAATTAGGGTAGAATTCGAAAACCGCATCAGGTAATGGTAAAACTATTTTTTCTTTTGGGAATAAATCGAGCATAAAAAAAGCGATGAATTACATCGCTAATTTACTTTATTTTTTCTTGAATTGAATATTCATAATCACAATTGCTGTAATTATCAGTATAATTCCAATCCATTGGATGAATAAAACTTGTTCGTTTAAAAGAAAAAAGGCCATCATTACTGAAACAGGTAATTCTAAAGAAGATACAATACTTCCTAATCCAATTCCAGTATGAGGAAATCCTGCGTTTAATAACATAGGTGGAATTATGGTTCCGAATAATGCCAGTACAATTCCCCATTTCGCAAAAATTTCAAAGTTGAAAGGCGTAACTTGAGTGAATAAGCTGAAACCAAAAACTATGACAGCTCCGCCTAATAACATATACAAACTTCTTTGCGCAGACGAAATTCCTAACGCTACTTTGTTTGCTGTAAACATCGTTGTTGTGAATGAAGCGGCAGCTAATAATCCCCAAAATAATCCGTTTGCCCAATCAATGTTTGGATCATTAAAGTTGATTTTGAAAATATTAATGGCCAAAGCCGTTCCGATTAAAACAATAATTACGGATATAATTTTTTGAAAAGAAGGTGCTTTTTTATCTAAAAACCATTCTAATAAAACGCCCATCCAAACAGTTTGCATTAATAATACAATTCCAATAGAAACAGGTATGTACTTTACAGCTAAATAGTAGAAAACACTGGTCATTCCTAAAGAAGTTCCTGCTAACATTAAATGTAAAATGTTTTTTGGAGATGCTTTCACCGTTTTATTCTTATTTTTTGTACGTTGAAACAAGTTGATGATTAAAATACCAAGGATTCCATAAATGAATTGAGAAGAAGTTACCTCGGCTGTTGTGAAATTTTCTTTGTATGCTAATTTCACGAAAGTCGCTAACATTCCGTAACTCGTAGCACCTAATGCAACTAAAAAAACACCTTTAATTATATTGTTATTTGACATGTCCTAAATTTTTAAGGGGCGCAAAGATAGGGAATTTGAATTTAGAATTCAGAATTTAGAATTCGGAACTTTAGTAAGAATTTAACATCCTCGTTTTAAATAAAAGTTCAAAAGTGGAGTTATATCATTTTAAAACCCATTTCAATGAAACATTTTTTACTATCAATTGTAGTTGGATTTTTATGTAGTACTAATTCGGAGGTTGAAACAGTAGCGATTAAAAATTATAATTCATTTCACAAAGAAGCTTCTGATTTTTGTAAAGAAAATCAATATAACGAAGACTATTATTTTTTAATTGATTTGAGTGTGCATTCTGGAAAAAATCGATTTTTTATTTATGATTTTGAAACGAATAAAGTTGTGGATAAAAATTTGGTTACTCACGGAAGTTGTGATCAGTTTGAGGAAAATCCTAAAAAATGGGAAAAAGTTAAATTCGATCATCGGGTAAATAGTCATTGCTCTATGAAAGGCAAATACAAAATTGGAAATCGCGATTATAGTTCATGGGGAATTAATGTAAAATACTGGCTCCACGGATTAGAGCCTTCCAACAAAAATGCTGTAAAGAGGGTAGTAGTATTACATTCGTGGAGTGCTGTTAAAAACCAAGAAATTTATCCACGATACAGTCCGTTAAGTTGGGGTTGTCCTGCAGTTTCTGACGCTTTTATGGAAAAGTTAGATGAGCGATTACAGCAATCGGAAAAACCTGTTTTGTTGTGGATTATAGAATAAAAAAATCCCGCTCGTTTAATTTGGAGCGGGATTTAAATTTTATAGAGTGATATTATAAACTTGTCCGTTTGAATGGGTGTAGGTTGCTAAGTTATCGCAAGTATTATCGCCATAGTCTAAAATCCCATCAAGTACCTGACCTTGTAAGTTCAATTGACCTTGAGAAATATAACCACAAGCATATTTTTTGATTAGTGGAGTAACCACAGTAAGGGTTAATGTAGCTCCATTAGGTTTTACTATGGTATGATTTCCTGATGATATTTCGTAAATATTATCCAACAATGCCAATGTAGCAACACCTGCAATTTGTTTTACGGTTCTTGTACCATAATGATTATAAATCGTGCCGTCTAAAGCTGTTATTCTTCCATTTGTAATCGTTCTATTCCATTGTGGGATAGCAGCATTTGTTGTTGTATTTTCATATACTACAGTACCTTCAACTTTTACTCCATTGATATAGTAATTATTTCTTTCAATGGTCATGGTACTTCCATAATTCATTACATAGTTACTAACCGTTACAGTTAATATTCCAGAACGATTGACACCATTAATCATACAACCTGTTCCAAAATTAAGAGTAAATACTTTAGGAAAAACTCCAGGAGTTGTATTGTTAACGGTCACAGTTGGACAACTATTAATAATGTTAGTGTTTGGATTTCTATCCGAATAAACCGCATTATCACTAGTAACATCTACACCTGTTTTAAAATCTATTTCGTTAGAATAGTCAACCATTGCAGAAGCATTTACTAATTCTCTATCCATTGCCAAGTTTTCTTCTTTATTACAAGAAACAAAAGCAAGTTGGACACCTATGATTAAGCAACAAATTTTAAATAGTTTCATATGTTTAAATTTTATTTTTTAGGGTTAATATATGGTATCGCCTTTTTAATATTTGTATTTGCGTACGCAAACTTTTTATTAATGGCGATTTCATATTTATTTAAGTTTTGAATATTAGACTAAAGATAAACAAAATAGTTTAATCTTCCTCTTTACTTTCTTCAGATAAATCTTTTAAATGTACTCGAAGGGCATTTACTGAAATACTAATTTCCCAAAATGAAATTCCTAGAGAAATCAATAAACAAAGTAAACTTGCTCCAAATAAATAGATACCTAAATTTTCTTTATTGACATAAAGTAGCAACATGGCAAAAACAGATAAGAACAAACACATTACTCCAAAAAGTTGCATGTAACGAATTAATGTTAATCGTAAATTCAAATTTTTAATTTCTAAAAGAATGCTTTTGTTATGATTATCGTCGTAGTTTTTCTTTAGGTTTCGGATGATTTGAGCAATTGTTAAAAATCGGTTTGTATAAGCCAATAGTATTAACGAAGTTGCTGAGAATAATAAAGCGGGAGTTTCAATAGATAATGTCATGAGATTTTAATTTTCAGCAATTTCTTTTATGGTTGCCAATCCTTTTGGAAAAGATTCTAAAAAGAAGTTCGCATATTCATCTACAATGTCTAATGTTACTACTACTTTTGAAGTTTCTCCATTTGAAATTATAGTGTAATTTTCTTGCGCACCTGTCCATGATTTAGAAGCCTCATCAAGAGGTTGTTCTTCAAAATCTTTGATGTTTCCAATGTGAGTAAAAAACATTTTTTCATTTGGTACTAAAGTGGAAATTTCGCTGTACATTCCATTTCCGTTTGGATCTAAAAAGTGAATGCGTTCCCCTTCTTTCCATGTAGATTTTGCATATGAACCTTCGCAAAAAGCGGAAGTCCATTTTTTATAATTTTCTTCTTCCCACATGACGTTCCAAACTTTATCAGCTGGAGCGTTTATCTCGATTTCGAATATTAGATTTTTCATAATTTCTTGGTTTAATACTCAAAGTTACGAATACTTTTTGAAGCTAATGCAATAACATGCCCATCAAAGTCGGCAAGATAACCTACGTAATCGCCCCAATCTCTCAAGGTAATAGGGCTAATTTCTGTTGCGCCAGCTTGTTTGACTTCTTCAAAAATAGATTCAATATTTTCAACTTGGAGATACAATTCGCATCTTGGAATTCCGTTTCCGGAAGTTGGATGAGGTAATACTGGTGATATGATTTTTGCAATTCCGTCATTTGGCATTAACCCAATTTTTACAAATTCGTTAAGAGTAAATTCCGTCATACCGGGAACATCTAAACTAGGCTTTTGTTGAAAAAGGATTTGATAAAAGTCACGGCTTTTTTCTTGATTAGAAACGCAGAGAATGAATTCAAAATGATTTATTAGCATGAGATTATCTTGATTTTAAATTTTTTTCGCACAAAGAAATAATCTCCCTAATTCTGCTTTGTCTAGTTTCTAATCTTTTGGCTTGATTAAGCCAATATAAATAACTTTTTCTATATGTTTTACTGAAATTAGTATAATTTTCAAATGCAATTTTATTTTTGTTGAATTCAATTTGTAAGTCTTCAGGTATTTCTAAACTTTCAACTGCATCTAAACTTTCCCAAGAACCATTTTGTTTTGCAATTTCAATTTTTCTCAATCCACTTTCGTGCATTAATCCGTTTTCCAGTAATTCAATAATATAGTCCTTATTAACTTTACTCCAAACGCTTTTGTCTTTTCTTGGAGTAAACATTTGTTTTCTTCTTTCATCATCTAATTTACGAACAGTTGAATCAATCCAACCATAACAAATAGCAACTTTTACAGCTTCTTCCCAACGCATGCTTTCCATTTCGCTATTTACTTTGTAGAAAATTAATTCAACACCAGAATGTGTTTCATGATTTTCATGCAACCAATTGCGCCATTCAATATGATTTTTAAAATATAGTAGAGGTTTGTCTTTCATATTATCAAATATAATAAATCCTGACAAGTTTCAAAAACCTGTCAGGATTTATAATAGATTCTGAAATAAGTTCAGAATGACAATTGGATTATTTCAACGTTTCAAAACTTCTCTTCACAAAAGCTGTTAACTCTTCTCCTTTTAATAAACCTTGAGAAAGTTTCGCTAAATCTAAAGCTTGTTTTACTAAGTCTTTTTGTGCGTCTTCTGAGCTGTTTAAAATTGTAGTCGCTAATTCTGAATTTGTATTCACTACTAAATTGTACATATCAGGGAAGTTGCCCATGCCAAACATTCCGCCACCGCTAGTCGCACTCATTTCTTTCATTCTACGCATGAATTCTGGTTGGGTAATAATGAATGGTGCTGCATTGCTGTCTAAATTTTCTAATTGCACGGTATAGTTTTCTTTTGGAACCACCGTTTCAATAGACGTTTTTAGTTTTTCTTTTTCTTCATCTGATAATTTAGAAATCGTTTCTTCTTCTTTCTGAATTAATTTATCGATATGATCGGCATCTACACGAGCAAAAGTTAAATTCTCATTATCCGCTTCTAATTTTTGAATCAAATGCGAAACAATAGGCGAATCTAACAATAAAACTTGGTAGCCTTTTTCTTTAGCAATATCAATGTAACTATGTTGTGCGTCTTTATTTGATGCATAAAGCACCACTAATTTTCCGTTTTTGTCGGTTTGATTTGGTGCAATAGCTTCTTTTAATTCTGCTAGCGTGTAATATTTGTCATCTGTTGTTGGATATAAAACGAAATCGCCTGCTTTTTCATAGAATTTTGGTTCTGAAAGCATACCATATTCCAATACCACTTTGATGTCGTTCCATTTTTGTTGAAAATCTTCACGGTTTTCGTTGAATAACGATTTTAATTTATCCGCTACTTTACGAGTAATGTAATTTGAAATCTTCTTTACATTACCATCGGCTTGTAAGTACGAACGCGATACGTTTAATGGAATATCTGGCGAATCCACCACACCTTTTAACATCATCAAGAATTCAGGAACAATTCCTTCTACATTATCAGTTACGAAAACTTGATTTTGGTACAATTGGATTTTATCTTTCTGAATTTGTAAATCCGCAGATAATTTTGGGAAATATAAAATTCCAGTTAAGTTGAACGGATAATCTACATTCAAATGGATGTTGAATAATGGTTCGTCAAATTGCATTGGATACAATTCACGATAGAAATTTTTATAATCTTCATCCGATAAATCACTTGGTTGTTTTGTCCAAGCCGGATTTGGATTGTTAATGATGTTATCTACGTCAATGTATTCTGTTTTGTAATCTTCTGGAGCATCTTCTGGTTTTGGAAGCGCTTCTTTTTTGGTTCCGAATTTAATCGGAATTGGCATGAATTTGTTGTATTTGGTCAACAATTCACGGATTTTGAACTCTTCTAAAAACTCTACAGAATCATCTGCAATATGTAAGATAATTTCGGTTCCTCTTTCGGTTTTGTCATGAGGAACTAAAGTAAATTCTGGACTACCATCACATGTCCAATATGCTGCTGGTTCGTCTTTGTATGATTTGGTGATGATTTCCACTTTAGAGGCTACCATAAACGCCGAGTAAAATCCTAATCCAAAGTGACCAATTACTCCTGAATCTTTGGCAGAATCTTTATATTTTTCTAAGAATTCTTCTGCTCCAGAGAACGCGATTTGGTTGATGTATTTTTCAACTTCATCGGCTGTCATTCCTAAACCTTGGTCGATAATATGCAGTTTTTTTCCTTCTTTATCGATTTTAACTTCTATTTTAGGATTTCCATACTCAACTTTTGCCTCACCAATGCTGGTTAAATGTTTTAATTTTAAAGTAGCGTCTGTTGCATTCGATACTAATTCACGCAAGAAAATTTCGTGATCGCTGTACAAGAATTTTTTAATTAAGGGAAAGATGTTTTCTACTGAAACATTAATTTTTCCTGATGCCATATTTTAAAATTTTTTAGTTAAACTATTGTTGTTATTTCCCTTTCAAATTAAATACCAAAATGAGTTGAGTGACAAATTGTCGGATATAAGAATTGGGTTTTAATTAACATTTTCCCAATCAAGAAGTGGTATCTTTGTAAGTATAATCATCTATAAAACAATTTGTTATGAAAAAAATAGTTATTGTTAGTTTGTTTTTTTTGATGTTATGTTGTAAATCCAATCCCTCTACAAAATTAGACAACAAGACAGAAGTAGGTTTAAAAGGAAATTGGGAATTGACTTCCGTTTCTTATCCAACTTCTTCATACATTAAAATTAATTCTTTTGGTATTGCCGATTCCCAGTGTTTTGAAAAAAGTACTTGGCGTTTTGTTTCAAATAATAACAAAGGGGAAATGGCTTTAAATAAGGTTGGCTGTTCAACGTTTTCGAGCGCTATTACTTGGTATGTTAATCAAGAAGGAAATTTGGTTTTAAAGTTTATTGGTGCTGATGCAAAAGCTAAATCAGTGAAAGAAGGTTATGTGTTAAAAGTAGCAAATTT
Source organism: Flavobacterium sp. (assembly GCF_036782315.1). Taxonomy (GTDB): domain Bacteria; phylum Bacteroidota; class Bacteroidia; order Flavobacteriales; family Flavobacteriaceae; genus Flavobacterium. The sequence continues at coordinate 211,232 of NZ_DAIPZK010000002.1, read as the reverse complement.
GACTTCTAATACATTTCAATTGTTAGACACTGTTGAGGTTGCTGGTAAGCAAACTACTTTAGTTTATCAGTTTAATAGGTTAAATTAAAAATGAAAATTATGAAAAAATATATTGTTTTAAGTTGGGTAGTAATAATAGTTTTTACCTCAACATTGGTAAGTTGTCAAGCAACAAAAAATGCGAATAATACTCAAAAAGGAGCTGTGATTGGTGCTGGTTCTGGTGCCATTATTGGAGGTATTTTAGGAAATAATTTAGGTAAAGGTGGCAATACAGCTTTAGGAGCAGTAATCGGTGGAGTTGTTGGTGGAACGGTTGGGGGCCTAATAGGTAACAAAATGGATAAACAAGCGCGCGAAATTGAAACAGCACTTCCTGGAACTCAAGTGCAAAGAGTAGGTGAAGGGATTCATTTGGTGTTAGGAGAAAATTCTGTAAATTTTGAATTCAATAAAGCTACATTAACAACAACTGCAAAACAAAATCTAGATAAATTAGTACCCGTTTTTAAAGATTATGCAGATACTGATATTAAAATATATGGTTATACAGATAGTAAAGGTTCAGAAGATTATAATTTAGAGTTGTCATCAAGAAGAGCAGCTGCTGTTAAATCCTATCTTTCAGGAAGAGGTTTGATGGCCTCTCGATTTTCTGTAGTGGGTATGGGTGAGGCGGAACCTATAGAATCAAATGATACGGAAGAAGGTAGACGATTAAATCGAAGAGTTGAGTTTGCTATTGTGGCTAATCAGAAAATGATTAATGATGCTAAAAAAGAATCAGGCAATTATGAGAATATGTTTGAAATATAATGAAGCTGCTCATTTGGGCAGCTTTTTTATTTGTAATTTTGAAAAAAAAATTTGTCATGTTGTCAGTTAATGCTATTTCCTTTTCATACCTTAAACAACCAGTTGTTAAAAAGGTTTCATTTTCTTTAACTAAAGGAAAAAATTTAGCATTAATTGGTGAAAGTGGTTGCGGTAAAAGCACTTTGCTAAAGCTTATTTATGGCTTATATGATTTAGATGAAGGTCAAATTTATTGGAATGACATTGAGGTTTTAGGTCCGAAATTTAATTTGATCCCAGGAATGACTTTTATGAAATATTTGGCTCAGGATTTCGATTTAATGCCTTTCATCACAGTTGCAGAGAACGTAGGAAAACATCTCTCTAATTTCTATCCCGAAGAGAAAAAAAGAAGAATAGCAGAATTGCTTGAAATCGTAGAAATGACAGATTATGCCAATGTGAAAGCTAAGTTTTTAAGTGGTGGCCAAATGCAACGTGTGGCTTTAGCCCGAGTTTTAGCTTTAGAACCAGAAGTTTTATTATTAGACGAACCTTTTAGTCACATTGATAATTTTAGAAAAAACACTTTGAGAAGAAAGCTTTTTGGTTATTTAAAACAGCAAAAAATTACATGTATAGTGGCTACTCACGATAGTACTGATGTTTTAGCTTTTGCTGATGAAGTAGCAATTATCAAAGATGGAAAAATTATAGAAAGAGGTATTCCAAACTATATTTACGATAATCCAAAAGATAAATATATAGCTTCACTTTTTGGTGATGTCAACGAAATTGAAATCAAGGGTGAACCTAAATTTGTTTATCCGCATGAATTAAAAGTTGTATTGAATTCTGATTTGAAAGTTGAAATTATGAATTCTTATTTCAGAGGAAGTCATTACTTGATAGAAGCCAAATTTGGAAATCAAATTTTGTTTTTTGAAAATGATGTGTTATTGGAGAATGGAGAAATGGTTTATTTGAAAAAAGTGTAACATCCCCCTAACCCCCTTCAAAGGGGGGATTATAATAAGTTATGAAAGAAATTAAGAGAAATAAAATCATTCCATACAATCCAAAATTAAAAGAATTAGCTAGGGAATTAAGAAAAAATAGTACAACAGCTGAAATTGTATTTTGGAAAATGGTGAAGGGTAAATCTCTAGGTGTAGAATTTCATAGACAAGTTCCAATGTTAAATTATATTGTGGATTTTTATTGTCATGAAATTGGATTAGCAATTGAATTAGATGGAACTATTCATGATAATTCTTTTTTGGAGGATACAAAACGACAAGGAGAATTAGAAGAACAAGGAGTTGTTTTTTTAAGGTTTACAAATGATGAAGTATTTAACTATAGTAATCACGTCTTAAGCGAGTTATCTGCGAAAATTAAAGAACTGAATTGTGATTAGTAGACTAAGTTCCCCCTTCGAAGGGGGCTAGGGGGATGTAAAAAAAAGACCTTCAAACAATCGTTCAAAGGTCTATCTTCTTTATTATATATTCTTTTTACTAATTCTTCAAATATTTCTCTAGGAACTGATCTTGTTCCCATAGTAAATGTAAAATATTTTCTTTAGCTACATAGCCATGGCTTTCTTTAGGTAAAATTACTAATCTTGCAGGCCCACCTAATCCTTTTAACGCTTGGAAGTAGCGCTCTGATTGCAATGTAAAAGTCCCGGGATTGTTATCGGCTTCACCATGAACTAATAGTAATGGGGTTTTCATTTTTTCTGCATTCATAAAAGGCGACATTGTATTATAAACTTCTGGTACATCCCAGTAATTACGTTGCTCGCTTTGAAATCCAAATGGGGTTAAGGTTCTGTTATAAGCACCACTTCTAGCAATTCCACAAGCAAATAAATTAGAGTGGGTTAATAAGTTTGCCGTCATAAAAGCACCATAAGAATGACCTCCAATTGCTACTTTTTTACGGTTAATGTAACCTAATTTATCCACAGCATTAATAGCAGCTTCAGCATTAGCAACTAATTGTGGAATAAAAGTGTCGTTCGGCTCTGTAGTTCCTTCTCCAATAATTGGGAAAGCAGCATCATCTAAAACAGCATACCCTTTAGTTACCCAATAAATAAAAGACCCGTAGCTAGGGAAAGTAAATTCATTTGGATTTTTGTCACTTTGTCCTGCCGAATTTTTGTCTTTGTATTCTGCTGGATATGCCCAAATTAATAATGGTAATTTCTCTTTTTTAGTTTTGTCATATCCTACTGGTAAATATAAAGTCCCAGAAAGTTCAACTCCATCATTTCTTTTGTATTTGATAACTTCTTTATGAACGTTTTTAATACTTTCAAATGGATTCTTGAAAGTTGTAATTGGGGTTAATTTGTTTTTTGATTTGATGTTTCTAAAGTAGTAATTTGGATATTCATTTTTAGATTGAATCATCACTAAAACTTCCCCTTTTTTGAAATCTTCAATTGACATTAAATCTTCTTTTTTGTCTTTCATATTCGAGGTATACAAACGTGTTTTTTTCAAGGTGTTGAAATCAAACTCATCAATAAAAGGAAATTGTCCTTCTTTTGTGTGTCCAGCACCCATTAAATACCCTTTGTTGTTTTCAATTGCAATGACATATCTTCCGAATGTATTCTTCTTCATTTCGAAATTTCCGGGATCAGAATAAATGTCTTGCGAATTTCTATCTTCAATAATTTTTGGAGCAACTGATAAATTTGAAGGGTTAAATAAATACGCTTTTGTGTTTCTGGTATCATACCAAGAATCCGCTACAATCGCAATATTATCATTTGCCCACATAATTCCTGCATAACGTTGTTGTGTTTTAATTAAGCTGGTTGGATTTGATGTAAAAGGTGCTTCCCATAAGAAAACTTCATCTCTAAAATCTACTTTTACCGCTTGATCACCACCATCTAATGCTTCTACAAAATATAAAGTAGCGGGTTTGTCTGCTCTCCATCCCATGCTTCTTTTTCCTTTTCTTACAGATGAAAAACCTTTTGGCATGATTTCCGTTAACGGCACTTCATTTACTACTTTAATTTCTTTTCCATTTACATCATAAACTGTAGTTTTTTGAGGGAAACGACTCATGGGTACAATGTAAGAATACGGTTTTTGGATTGTTGTAACCATTAAATAGTTGCCATCTGGAGAGAAACTTTCTCCCGCATAAATGTCAGCCGTTTTAAATAAAGTTGTATTTCCAGCAAGATTAACTTTATATAATTCTGAAGTTACTAATACATCAAAATTAGCTTCATCTGTTTTGTTTTTTAACAAATCTTGAAAAGTTCTGTTTTGAGATTTTGAGCCATCACTAGTTGATACTGTTGGACCTTTAGGAACATCTTTGTTACTATCGATTAAAGCAGGTCGATTTTTTGGTAACATTTTTACCAATAAAGTTTCATTGTCCTTCATCCAATTAAAAGGGCTTCCTAAATTTGCATTTAAATTATCAGAAGTTAGTTTTTTAGCACTTGCTGTTACTACATCAATTACCCAAAGTTCAACGCCTTGGTTTGTTGTGTTAGTAAAAGCGATTTTCTTTTCGTTTGGCGACCACGCAATGTTGGTAATTCTGGCATTTGCGGGTAATCCACTAACTTGAATTTCGTTTTTTTCTTTGATTTTTCTAATCTTCAAATTGTTAATGTAAGTAACTGTGCTTGAAATATTGGTAACAGGATTAATGCGTAATCCGCCTAATTTCATTTCGGTTTGATTCAAATCGTCTAATGTTTTGTAAGTGTTTCGATAACTTAAAAGCATGTACTCTTTTTTCGTATCCATACTTACAGATGGTGCTCTTTCGTAATCCGCTAGTGCAAGGATTTCTGGTGAAGGTTTTTGATACGTAACATTTTCTTGTGCTGAAGTACTGAAAAAAGTACCTAAGAACACAACAACTGATAGCAGTCTTAATTTCATGATGGTTAGTTTGAATATTTTGCCTAAAATTAAATTTTTAGATGGTATAATTTTTTAATTATATGTTAATTTTTTTTGTAACTTTATGTGCCCTCTTATAAATAATTTCTTAATATTTAAAATTAGAGTTCATGGGAAAATTTGTAATTACAACCAGAAAAAATGGAGAATTTCAATTTAGCTTAAAAGCAAGTAATGGTCAAGAAATCTTAGGTAGTGAAGGTTATACTACAAAAGCAGCTTGTTTAAATGGAATTGAATCGGTAAAGAAAAACTCTCAAATCGAAGCACGTTTTGATAAGTTAGAGGCTAAAAATGGAAAACCATATTTTAATCTAAAAGCTACAAATGGTCAAATTATTGGAACTAGCGAAATGTATGAAAGTACAACTGCTAGAGATAATGGAATTGCTTCTGTAATGAAGAATGCTCCAGATGCAACCGTTGATGATCAGACAAATTAATAGTAGAAATGTTATCAAGTCCAACTTGTTTTAGGTTGGACTTTTTTATGTCTAATAGAGACAATTAAAATTAGTATTTTTGCTTTAACAAAATGTAAATTCGAAATATATGTACCACTCAAAAATATCAGGATTAGGTTATTATGTGCCCAATAATATTGTAACCAATGACGACTTATCAAAAATAATGGAAACCAATGACGAATGGATTCAAGAACGAACAGGAATTCAAGAACGTCGCCATGTAATCCGAGGGGAAGATACGACTACTACAATGGGTGTTAAAGCCGCTAAAATTGCCATTGAGCGTTCAGGACTTGCTAAAGAAGACATCGATTTTGTTATTTTCGCTACGTTGAGTCCCGATTATTATTTTCCAGGACCAGGTGTTTTAGTACAACGCGATTTAGGTTTAAGAACCGTTGGTGCTTTAGATGTTCGTAATCAATGTTCGGGATTTGTGTATGCAATTTCAATTGCTGATCAATACATCAAAACGGGAATGTATAAAAATGTTTTAGTTATAGGTTCAGAATTGCATTCTACTGGTTTAGATATGACTACTCGAGGTAGAGGTGTTTCGGTAATTTTTGGTGATGGAGCAGGAGCAGCAGTGCTTTCAAGAGAAGAAGATTTATCTAAAGGAATTTTATCAACGCATTTGCATTCGGAAGGACAACATGCAGAGGAGTTGTCTTTAATTGCTCCAGGAATGGGAAAACGTTGGGTAACCGATATCATTGCAGATAATGATCCAAATGATGAAAGTTATTTTCCTTATATGAACGGACAATTTGTGTTTAAAAATGCAGTAGTTCGTTTTAGCGAAGTTATTAACGAAGGTTTACAAGCGAATAATTTACAAGTTTCAGATATTAATCTACTAGTGCCTCATCAGGCGAATTTGAGAATTTCGCAATTCATTCAACAAAAATTCCGTTTAAAAGATGACCAAGTATTTAATAACATTCAAAAATATGGTAATACCACGGCGGCATCAATTCCAATTGCATTAACAGAAGCTTGGGAACAAGGTAAAATTAAATCGGGAGATTTAGTGGTTTTAGCTGCTTTTGGTTCTGGATTTACTTGGGGAAGCGCAATAATTAGATGGTAATGAGAACATTTTATTTAGATAAATTCCAATATAATTTGGATAAAAATCAACAGATGATTCAATATTTAGTTGAGCATCAAAAGGAATTAAATGAAAAGATACATATTTTAGTTTCTCATATTTTAAATGCACATGAAATTTGGAATACACGTATTTTAAAAGTTCCTACTCAGTTTGGAGTTTGGCAATTGCAAAATTGGGAGCAAATGATGAACATTGATAAAAATAATCATGAAGTTTCTGTTTCAATATTAGAATCTAAAGAGTTAGATGTAATTGTGGATTATGTAACATCTACAGGTGAAAATTATTCAAATTCAATTCAAGATTTATTGTTTCACGTTATTAATCATTCCAATTATCATAGAGCGCAAATTAATTCAGAATTAAAGAGTTTAGGATTAAAACCTTTGATAACAGATTATGTTTTTTACAAAAGAAAATAAAAAAAGCGCTCTGAAAATCTAAGAGCGCTTTTTTATAGTTTTTAAATTTCTTTTTATGAAGGTTAATTGGGTCTAGAACATTCCGCCACCGCCTTGTGTTTCATTTGCATCTCTTTGTTTTCTTGCTAAAGCTCTGTTTTTTCCACCACCAAACATGTAGTTGAATCCTACATAGAATGTTTGACTTTCCCAATAAAATGCTCCATGTTGTCTGTATGGAATATTTCCATCAAATGCAAAACGCATGTTTTCAAATACATCGTTGTAACGAGCTGTTATAGTTCCTTTACCTTTTAAGATGTTATAAGTTGCTCCAAAATCCATTTTATACATGGGTTTTCTGTCGTATTGTAAACCTTTATCTATTCCTCTATACATTCCAAATAATTGAAAACGTAAATCTTTAGTTGCGGTAAAAGTGTTATTAATTCTTGTGTTAAAAGTAACAACATCTACTTCGGCATTTTCTAACGCATTTGTGTTTGCATTTTGTACGGTTCCTTTTGCAGTTTTAAAATATGCATCAGAACTAGCATTAACCGCCCACCATTTGGTGAATTTTAAATTTGCTGAAGCTTCAATTCCAAATGCGTCATTGTTTGCAAAATTGGCGTATGATAAAATATTACGATTTGGATTGTTTGGATCATTGAAAACCGTTCTAGAAATTTCATCAGAAATACTTCTGTAGAATATTCCACTTGTAATAGAACCAATTTTTGTAGTTCTTGTGTAATTTACTTCAAACGAATTGGTAAATTGTGGAACTAAACCTGGATTTCCTCTTGATTCAACTAATGGTGTTGTCCATTCTCTAATTGGGCTAATTTGTCCAATACTTGGTCGGTCAACACGTCTTGAATAATTGAAATTAAATGAATTTTTATCGTTAGCTGTATAAGTTAAAAATGCTGATGGATAAGCTGTAAACAAGTCGTCTGAAATTTTTTGTGCATCATTAAAACTTGGATTTGTTTCATTTATTGCAAAATCGGCATCTAAGTTGAAATATTCCAAACGAACACCAACTTGACCACTCCATTTTCCAATTTGTTTTCCTAAATTGGCATAAGCAGAATATATATTTCTTCCAAATTCAAACGAATTATTTGCACTAGTAAAGCTTGGATTAATATCATTAAAACGATTACCTGAATTTTGAATTCTCGTTTCAACACCCAATTCTAATTTAGAGCTTTCTGTTAAAGGATTGATGTAATCGGCATTAAATTGAAAATAATCGGTAGTTCCATTAACTATGTTAGTTCTGTCATAATTTACAGTAGGATTATACACCGTTTCGTCATAAGTGGTGTTCTCATCATTTACTGTATGAGAATAGTTTAATTGAAGTTCTAAATTCTCTCCTTTCTTTTCAAAATCATGTTTAAAAACCATATCGTAGGTTTGGTTTTTATTATTACTTCGACTATTAAAAAGCTGATTGGTGTTTCTGTTTGAAACTGGGTCATCATATATTACAACCGTTGCTCCATCGCCACTACCATAAGTGAAACTTTGATTAGTGTAAGCCGATAACGTGTTTTTGTCATTGATGTAATAATCCATTCCAAATTTTAATAAATGAGAACTGTTTTTATTACTAAAATTAAAATCTTGACGATTCTCTTGATTCGTTCTTTCGCTATCTATAAACCCATGATTAGCATTTATTCCGTGATTAAAACCATAATTGGAATAAAAATTCACTTTCCCCACACGGTAATTCATGTTTAAAGCGGAATTTGTTTTTGGTGTAATTCCAAAAGTTACGCCCGTATTTAATGAACCATTAAAACCATCTTGAGAATTTTTATGTAAAATAATGTTGATGATTCCGCTCATTCCCTCTGGATTGTATTTAGCCGATGGATTGGTAATCAACTCAATTTGCTTAATTGAAGCCGAAGGAATTTGTTGTAATAATTGCTCTACAGAAACATTTGAAGGTTTTCCGTCGATAAGCACACGTACATTACTGTTACCTCTCATACTAATTTCTTTTGTTTGAGGATCAATGCTAACTGTGGGAATGTTATTCATAATCTCAGAAGCAGTAGTTCCTGAAGCAATTAAATCTTTTCCTACGTTGATTACTTTTCTGTCGATTTTTTGCACCATGTTTGAACGTTCTGCTACCACTTCAACATCTTTTAATTCTGCAACATCTTCTGAAATAGTTATTATTCCTAAGTTTTGGTTAGCATCTGTAGTTAAATCAATATTTTTAACTACTGTAGTAAAGCCAATATATTGAATTTCAACTGTAAATTTTTGTAGGGCTAATTTATTGATAGTGAAATTTCCGTCTTCTGATGTTACAGCTCCAGTAATTATCTTTCCATTGTCTTTTATTGTAATGTTAACATAAGGCAATGCTTCATTAGTTTTCTTGTCAATTACCTTTCCTTTAATGCTTCCTGAATTTTGTGCAAAACCAAAAGACATAGCACACAAAAAACAGGTAATAATTAGTTTTAATTTCATTTGTTTGTTTTTATTAAAATGATTGATGATTGTGTTTAGTAGACTTCAACATTTGTTAAATGTTACAGCATTTTTGTGTTTTTTATTTTTTTTAACATTTGAAGGCGATTTCTGAAATTTTATTTCATCATCCTATTGTCAAAATTCTTACCTTTGCACGTTCAAAAAAATAAGGTAAAATGACATTACATCACACATTAACAAAACACATCCAAAAAGCAGTTGAAGAATTGTTCAATATTTCTATTGAAAAAGTTGAATTTCAAGCTACTAGGAAAGAGTTTGAAGGTGATATTACTATGGTTGTTTTTCCTTTAGTGAAAACCTTAAAAGGTAATCCTGTTGAAATTGGAAACCAGATAGGAAATTACTTAGTTGCTAACGCAAGTGAAGTGGCTAAGTTTAATGTGGTAGGTGGATTTTTAAATATCGTAATTTCGGATGCTTTTTATATAGAATTTTTCAATTCGATTAAAAACAACGAAACATTTGGTTTTGTAGCTCCAAAAGAAGGAGAAAAAGCGGTTATGGTAGAATATTCTTCACCAAATACTAATAAACCGTTGCACTTAGGTCATATTCGAAATAATTTATTAGGATATTCAGTTGCTGAAATTATTAAAGCTTCTGGAAAAAAAGTATACAAAACCCAAATCATCAACGATAGAGGAATTCATATTTGTAAATCGATGTTAGCGTGGCAAAAGTTCGGAAACGGACAAACGCCAGAAACATCAGGATTGAAAGGAGATAAATTGGTTGGGAATTTCTATGTTGAATTCGACAAACAATATAAAAAAGAAATTTCTGAATTAATTGCTCAAGGTAAAACTGAAGATGAAGCAAAAAAACTAGCTCCTTCTATTTTAGAAGCACAAGAAATGTTGCGTAAATGGGAAGCTGGTGATGAACAAGTGGTAGCATTATGGAAAACCATGAATCAGTGGGTTTATGATGGTTTTGAACAAACCTACAAAAATCTTGGCGTTGATTTTGATAGCTATTATTATGAATCCAACACGTATTTACTTGGAAAAGAAGTAGTACAATTTGGTTTAGAAAAAGGCATTTTCGAGAAAGACCCAGATGGTTCGGTTTGGATTGATTTAACTGCGGATGGTTTAGATAGAAAAATCGTACTTCGTTCTGATGGTACAGCGGTTTATATGACGCAAGATATTGGAACCGCCATCCAACGTGTTAAAGATTTTCCAGATGTTGGAGGAATGGTTTACACCGTAGGAAATGAGCAAGATTATCATTTCAAAGTATTGTTTCTAATCTTGAAAAAGTTAGGATTTGATTGGGCGGATAGCTTATATCATTTATCGTATGGAATGGTAGAATTACCTTCTGGAAAAATGAAATCGCGTGAAGGAACCGTTGTAGATGCGGATGATTTAATGGCAGAAATGACAACAACCGCTCAAACTATATCTGAAGAACTAGGAAAATTAGACGGATATAATGATGATGAAAAAGCGAAATTGTATCAAGTTATTGGTTTAGGCGCATTGAAATATTATATGTTAAAGGTAGATCCAAAAAAACAAATGATGTTTAACCCAGAAGAATCAGTTGATTTTAATGGAAATACGGGGCCGTTTATTCAGTATACTTATGCACGTATTCAATCTATTTTAAGAAAAGCAGATTTTGATATTGAAAATGTTGTCACTTCAAGCGAAGTCGAGATACATGAAAAAGAGAAAGAATTAATCAAGCAAATACAATTATTCCCTGAAGTTCTTCAAAATGCGGCACAAAATCATAGTCCAGCTTTGATTGCGAATTATACGTATGATTTGGTAAAAGAATTCAATTCGTTTTATCAACAAGTTTCTATTTTGGGAGAAGAAAATCAAGATAAAAAAGTATTTAGAGTACAATTGTCAAAATCTGTTGGGAATACAATTAAAAATGCATTTCAATTATTAGGAATTGAAGTTCCAGAAAGAATGTAAGCGAGTACGAGTTTAAAGTTACGAGTTAGAACTTATTCTTGATTTTTGTCCCGAAGCTTCGGGATTGTACTTGAAATTGAAATTTAATAAATGAATACATCAAAATATTTTTTTCAAACTTTAATTGTGGTAATCGTTTCTGGATTGTCTTTTTTAGCATTCAAAACGTTTTTACCAAAGAAACTACTTTCCCAAGATACGCTTAGTTCTAAAAATGTAGTGGTTGATAGTTTGCTTTTAGAGGCTATTGCAGAAGATGAAGGCGTAACGTCTGAAGATTCTATGGCAAAAACCATTATTGATTACAAAGTAGTTAATGGGATTCAATTTCCACCAGAAACCTTTGAAGAATATACGGGAAATCAATATTTAGCAACTTTTTTTGAAAAGTTGTTTCAATTAGAAACCAAAAAAGAAGGTAATGTTCGCATTGCTTACTTTGGAGATTCCATGACCGATGGCGATTTAATTGTAAAAGATTTTAGAACGTATTTGCAAGAAAAATTTGGTGGGCAAGGAGTAGGATTTGTTAATATTACATCAGAATCAGCAAGTTCAAGAAGTTCTATTACACATGAATTTTCGGGAAATTGGAAAACCCAATCGTATTTAAAAGTAAAACATCCATCAAAGCCTTTTGGTGTTAACGGACATGTGTTTTTTGCTAATGATACCGCTAATGTGGCGTGGGTAAAATATAAAGCTAATAATACAAAATTTGCTACTGAATTGCCTCAACCAACCTTATTTTACGGAAGTTCTAAAAATAAGAATGGTAAAATTAAATACACTATTGGAACGGATACGATTTCAAAAAAGTTAGCGCCAAATTCAGTAGTTAACACTTTATTACTTTCTGAGAGTAATTTAAAAAGCTTGAAAGTTAATTTCAAAAAAGCCGATTCAATTCCAATTTACGGATTCAATTTTGATGATGGAAAAGGCGTTCATGTAGATAATTTTTCGAATAGAGGAAATTCAGGTTTGCCTATTGGTAGTTTTGATGTTGCAACAATGCGTGGTTTTCATGCAAAGTTAGATTATGATTTAATCGTGTTGCAATATGGAGCTAATGTTTTAAATTATGGTTCATTGAACTATGGTTGGTACGAAAAACGAATGGAAAAAGTGGTAGCTCATTTAAAAGAATGTTTTCCAGGTGTGGCAATTTTAATTGTTTCTACGGCAGATAAATCTACCAAGTATGATATGGAAATGAAAACAGATTCTGCTGTTGTACCATTAAATACGGCTCAAAAGCGTTATGCCATTAAATCCCAATCTGGATTTGTAAATATGTTTACTTTAATGGGAGGCGATGGTTCGATGATTCAGTGGGTAGAGCAAGAACCAGCTCGAGCCAATAAAGATTATACCCATTTTAATCATAGAGGTGCAAAGCAAGCTGCTAATTTGATTTTTACCCAGTTAAATCAAGGCTATGAGATGTATAAAGAATTGAGAAAAAAGCGTAAAAAACCTGCTGTTCCCATTAAAAAAGATAGTATAATCACCAATAAAGATTCAGTATATGAAGAATAAAATTTTGATGTTTTTATTGGGATTTTCTTTTTTTGGATTTGCTCAAGATACGTTGTTAGTACCAATGGATTCGTTATATGTCGATCTTCCAGTTAATGATTCTATCGAAGTTACTTTCACAGGAAATGATATTCATAACCCTAATGCACTTTTGTCATTTTATGAAAAAATGTACCAATTAGAGCAAAGTAAATTGGGTAAGATAAATATTGTGCATATTGGCGATTCGCATATTCAAGCGGATTTGTTCACAGCAAAAATTCGTGCTCAGTTTCAAAAAGTTTATGGTAATGGAGGATTTGGTTTTACGTTCCCGTATAGTGTAGCAAAAACAAATAACAGTTCACCAATTCGTTATTCAGCCTCTGGCAATTTTCAAAGTTTTAGAAATTTATATGCCGATGCTAATAGACCCGTTGGTTTGAGTGGTTTTTCTATGGAAACCAATTCAAAAGATTTTGCGATTCAATTGAACGTGAAAGATGCTCAATATTATTTTACAAAATTAAAAGTAATTACACCGCAAAATGTCAATTTGTTTGATGTTTCGATTTCTAATAAAAGTATTGTTATTGAGAAAAAAGTTCCAAAAAAAATTACACATAAAGTAAAACCAGGTGAAGTTTTAGGAGGAATTGCTAACAAATATGATGTTTCTTTAAAAGCTCTTAAAAAAGCAAATGGATTAAAAAGTGATATCATTCGAGATGGAAAAGTTTTAACGATTCCAACCCATGGAACACAATCCAAAACCACAACAAAAACGGAATATGTTCCTATCGAATTACAACCTTCTTTGTTTTCAAACGATTATATTTCGGAAACTCCTTTAGATAAAATTGCTATAGTTCCGAATCAAGAAATTGATGATTTTGCTTTAAACGGATTGGTTTTAGAAAACGATAATTCGGGTGTTATTTATCATAGTATTGGGGTTAATGGTGCAAAAGCTTCAGATTACAATAAGTTCCGATTATTTAATGAACAGTTGCCAGCTTTAAATCCTGATTTAGTAATTATTTCTTTAGGAACTAATGAAAGTTTTGACAAACAATCGGGTGAACAATACTATGCTAGCTTGAGTCAAATGATTCAAGGAATTAAAGAAAAAAATCCGCAAACTTGTGTTTTAGTAATGACTTCGCCACCTTCGGTTTTACATCGAAAATATAAAAACACATTTATTGAAAAATACGCTGAAATTATAGAAGATAATGCGCATATTAAAAATTACGCGGTATGGAATCTTTTAGATGTTTTTGGTGGAAATAAATCCATTAGCCGAATTGCAGCTAAAGGCTATATGGCAAAAGATAAAGTGCATTATTCAAAAGCTGGATATGAAAAGCAAGGCGAATTGTTTTTTGATGCATTTTTACAATCATACGAATTATTTAAATCGGCAAAGCAGTAGTGAAAGCACTTTTTAGCATACAAAATTGGTTTTTTGAAAATGTAGGGAATATCGATTTAAAAACAATCGAAAATTGGTTTGTTTACAATCCAAAACAACCGTTATTATTCAATAGCGCTTTGTTTTTAGGTTTGTTTTTAATCTTTTACTTCATTTATATTTTATCTCGAAAAACACATTATTTCAGAATAACTTATGTAGTGTTGTTTTCATTGTTTTTCTATTATAAATCAAGTGGTGTTTATTTTTGGATTTTGATATTTTCATCGGTAGTAGATTATTCGCTTTCTCGATTAATTTATGTAGAAGCCCAACAATTCTATCGCAAGTTTTATCTGATTTTAAGTTTGGTGATTAACTTAGGAATGTTGGCTTACTTTAAATATACTAATTTCTTCATCGACAATTACAATTCCCTTTTTGATGGAAATATGAAGTTTGAAGATATTGTTCTTCCTGTTGGTATTTCTTTTTACACTTTCCAAACCTTAAGCTACACAATTGACGTTTACCGAAGAGAATTAGAACCCACGAAAAGCTTTATGGATTTCTTGTTCTTCGTGTCGTTTTTTCCGCAATTAGTAGCGGGTCCAATCGTTAGAGCAAGTGATTTCATTCCTCAGATTTATGAGAAATTAAAGTTGACGAAAGAAGATTTCAATCGTGCTTTATTTCTAATTATTGGTGGATTGCTAAAAAAAGCAGTTATCTCAGATTATATTTCATCTAATTTCGTTGATCGCGTTTTTGATGCCCCAAATAGTTATACTGCTTTTGAGAATTTAATGGCGTCTTATGGTTATGCCATTCAAATATATTGTGACTTCTCTGGATATTCTGATATAGCAATCGGATTGGCTTTATTAATGGGATTCTGGTTGCCTGATAACTTTAGAACGCCTTATCAATCTGGTTCTATTACCGAGTTTTGGAGAAGATGGCATATTTCACTTTCGAGTTGGTTACGAGACTACTTATACATTTCTTTAGGTGGAAACCGAAAAGGAAAAATCAGAACCTATTTCAACTTATTTATGACCATGTTGCTAGGAGGTTTATGGCACGGCGCTTCATGGAAATTTGTGGTTTGGGGCGTTTTACACGGATTGGCTTTAGTGGTTGAGAAATTCTTTGGTCAGTTTATTAAATTGCCTAAAAATGTTTTCGTAAGAACCATTCAAGTTATCTTGACTTTCCATTTTGTAGTATTTTGTTGGCTGTTTTTTAGAGCAAAAGACTTTGCAACGGCATTTCAAATTGCTGATAATGTAACCAAATTAACTTTCGATTTAAATCAATGGCAAACCATTATTTTAGGTTATAAAAATGTCTTTTTATTAATTGCAATTGGAGTAGTTTGGCATTTTATTCCAGTGAAAACTTTAGCTGGTATGCAAAAAACATTTTCAACTTTGCCGTTAGTTGCGAAAGCTGTATTGTTAGGGTTGATTTATTGGGTAGTGTATGCAACAGCTTCTGCCGATACGCAACCATTTATTTATTTTCAGTTTTAGTAACTTTTGTTACGCTTAGTAAAATCCAATTTACTAGTTTTGAAAAAAAAATAACTCATGAAGAAGTTTATTCTATTCGGACTTTTACCTTTATTATTCAGTTGTTCATCTGAAAAGTCAACCGTTTCAGAAGTGAAATGGTCGGGTGCGATGAAAAATGTAATGAAGAAAGGGGAGTTGTTCGGGACCATTCATTTAGATACAATTGCCAATAAAAAACACTTATACGGTTTAGGACCAATTGAGTATTTATCAGGAGAAATCACTGTTTTTGATGGCAAGAGTTATGTTTCAAGAGTGAATGCTGATTCGACTATGGTAGTATCTCAAACTTTTGATGTGAAAGCACCTTTTTTTGTGTATGCCAATGTTGAAAATTGGGCTTCGCTTGAAGTTCCGAAAAGTGTAGTGGATTTAATTTCTTTAGAAACCTTTTTAGCTTCATTACCCAATTCAGATGAAAAACCTTTTGCTTTTAAAATTGAAGCAGAAGTTGAAGAAACCGATATTCATGTAGTGAATTTGCCAAAGCATATCAAAACCGTTAGCAGTCATGATGAAGCACATCAAGGACAAGTAAACTATATTTTAAAAGATAGAAAAGCAAATTTAATCGGATTTTATTCAGCTCATCATCATGCGGTTTTTACACATCACGATACAAATTTGCATGTTCATTTAGTTGCTCAAGATGAAAAAGATATGGGACATGTAGAATCAGTTACATTCAAAAATCTAAAACTTTGGATTTCTAAGTAATTGTTGCTCATTCAAATAGATTTCGAAAATAAAATGGATAGGAAAATAATTATTATTACTTCAATAGGTGTTGTAATCGGATTAATTTCGGGTTATGCTTATTACCATTATGTTGGATGTGTTTCCGGAACTTGTTCTATTACGTCAAAACCCTTAAACAGTTCTCTTTATGGTGGTGTTTTAGGTGGATTGCTTTTTAATATGATTAGCGATTTCTTTAAAAAGAAACCATCTTAATTTCTTATGTAACAAATGTTACCAAATGTTTTTAAAGTTTGTATACATTTGTTAAATGAAATTTTTTGGTCACATAATATGTTTTTATTTATTGCTTTTGGTGGCTTTACCATCGGTTAGAGCAATAAAAATGCTAATGAGTGAAAATTGCGAGCAAACCTGTCATAAATCAGGTTCAGAATCTTCAGGTTGTGAGAAGGGAAAAATCATCATGAGCTTGAATTTTAGTCCCGTTCAATTTGTAGATGAATTGGATTTTAAACCAGAAATTACTTTTTCTGAATTTCAAATCGAAAAAGAACAATCAAACTACGAAAAAATCTTTATTTCTAAATACCAACATTCTATTTGGCATCCGCCTAATTTTTCCATTTCCTAACTAAGAAAAGTTGATTTTTACGTTTGTGTTTTTTGCACAGACTTAATTTATAATGGAATAAAATGAAAAATATACTAATCTTGTTTTTGTTGGCTTTTTTTCAGTCAACAACAGCACAAAACACCTTTGAATATGATGTGGTGTTAACACCTGTATCGGTAACGGGATTACCAGGGTTGCATTCCTATGCTTTTGCGCAACACAATGGGAAGTGGTTAATTATTGGCGGAAGAAAAGATGGTGTTCATGCGCGCCAACCTTTTAATGCCTTCCCAGATGCTCAAAATAATAAGGATATTTATGTAGTTGATATTGCTACACAGCAATCTTGGTCAGCTTCATTGAATTCGCTTCCAACAGGAATTAAAGAGCAATTGCAATCGACTAACATGAATTTTTATCAAGATGGGAATGCTTTGTTTATCATTGGAGGATACGCTTATTCAGCAACTACTGCTGATCATAAAACGTTCAATAATTTGACTTCGGTTGATGTGCCTAATTTAATTAATGCTATTATTGCTGGAACACCAATAACATCATATTTCAAGCAAATTTCAAATAATATTTTTGCGATTACAGGTGGACAGTTGGGTAAAATTGGGAATACATTTTATTTGGTGGGTGGACATCGTTTTGATGGTCGATACAATCCAATGAATAACCCTACCTTTACTCAAACCTATTCGAATGCCATCAGAAAATTCACTATTGATAATTCAGGAAGTAATTTAAGTTATGCAAATTATGAAGAAATCGTAGATGCGGTTCATTTGCATCGTCGCGATTATAATTTGTTGCCTCAAGTATTTCCTAATGGAGAATTAGGTTACACCATTTCGTCTGGAGTTTTTCAAATTGCGGTTGATTTACCATTTTTGTATCCGGTAGATATCAAAGCAAGCGGTTATTTTCCGCAAACGCAATTCAATCAATATTTGAGTAATTATCACAGCGGAAAAGCTTGTTTGTATGACGCTACTAATAACAGAATGCACAATTTGTTTTTTGGCGGTATGAGTCAGTATTTTTATCAAGCTGGAAATTTAATTCAAGATGCTACCGTTCCTTTTGTGAAAACTATCAGTAGAACTACTCGTTTTGCAGATGGAAGTTTACTTGAATATCAATTACCTATTGAAATGCCTAATTTAAAAGGAGCTGGAGCCGAATTTATCCCAAATGAAAATTTACCGCATTATTCAAATGAAGTAATTCAATTATCAAATATTACTGATAATGAATTTGTAATTGGACATTTGTTTGGTGGCATTCAGAGTTCGTCTCCTTCAGCTTTTACAGATAATCAAACCAATTTAACAAGTGCTGATCCTACGATTTACGAAGTGAAGTTGGTGAGGAATTCTATGTTAAGTTCTCCTCAAATAAATGGTAACAATCCATTTTCTTTTACGGTTTCGCCTAATCCAACATCTAACGATACTGTTCGTATAGAATTTGACATGCCTTATGCAGCTAAACTCAATTATATGCTTACAAGTTTAGACGGTAAGTTAGTAGAAGAAGGTGAAATTGAAGATGCTAAAATAGGTAAAAATGTTATGAGCTTTGATATTTCGCCTGTAAACTCAAAAATGGTAATCATTACTTTTATATTTGATGATAAATTTTATGTTTCTCAAAAAGTAATTAAAAAGTAATAAATGTTAATTTAATAAAAAATTAAGAGTGCTATTTCTAAAATTATATATATTTGTAATAGTACAATACAAACAAAAAAGAATAAATAACAATTTAAAAATACAAAAAATGAAAAAATTAGTTTCTATTATGGCTGTTGCTGCTTTTATGTTATCAATGAATGTTAACGCTCAAGAGCCAAAGAAAAAAGCAAAAAAAGAAACAGCTAAAACTGAAAAATCTTGTTCAACTGAAGAAAAAAAATCTTGTGGCTCAGAAGCTAAATCAGGAGGATGTTGCTCATCAAAAAAAGCTGCTGAGAAAAAAGCAGAATAATTTTATTCAAAATAAATTTGAAACGCCTCGATTTAATCGGGGCGTTTTTTTTTATGTAACAAATGTAACTGAATGAGTTTTTATAAAGTCATAATTTTGGTAAACAATTCATTAAGAAATTGATGATTGTTTTAGTTTTATTGGTTAGTCAGAGCGTCTTTACAGGCGCTCTTTCTATTTGTAACAATTGTCACAAAGCTATGTAACTCTTGTTACCGACTACCTTTTTATACGAATGTACATTTGTATCGTAAAATATGAATAAAACTATCCTATGAAAAAAGTCAATTTATTAATCGTATTAGGAATGGTAACAAGTGTAGCTTTTGCACAAGATACTTTGACGATTTCAAAAAATGATTTGATACAAAAAGTCACGGAAAATAATCTTCAAATTAAAGTTGCAGAAAAATCATTTCAATCGGCAAGAGCAGATTATCGTCAATCAAATGCACTTTTTCTTCCTAATATCAATGTTTCGCATACTGGAATAACGACTACCAATCCATTAATGGCTTTTGGTTCGAAATTAAATCAGGAAATTTTAACAGCATCTGATTTTAATCCAGCATTGTTAAATGATCCTGATAAGACGCAAAATTTTGCTACTAAAATAGAAGTACAACAACCTCTAATTAATTTAGATGGTTTGTATGGAAGACAAGCTGCAAAAGCTAAAATGGATGCTTTTCAATTGCAAACAGAGCGCACTAAAGAATATTTAGAACTTGAAGTTTCAAAAGCGTATATGCAATTGCAATTGGCTTATAAAGCGGTAAAAGTTTTAGAAAAAGCAAATACAACAGCACAAGGAAATCTAAAATTGGTAGACAACTATTTCAAAAACGGAATGTTACAAAAAACCGATTTATTAAATGTCCAAGTTCGAGTAAATGAAATTGCGAATCAATTGCAATATGCCAAATCGAATGTGCAAAACGCTTCGGATTATTTAGCGTTTTTATTAAACGAAGATATGGCTGGAAAAACCTATAAACCAGCTGAAACATTAGATAATAAAATTGCTATTGAAAGTATGAATATTATACTTTCTGATTCTAGAAAAGATATTCAAGCGATGCAAAAATCAACAGAAGCGTATCAAAAAATGTTTCAATCATCTAAATTTGGATTCTTACCTCGATTAAATGCTTTTGGAAGTTATGAATTGTATGACCAAAATATTTTTCAAACTTCAGCAAAAGGGTATTTAGTAGGAGCACAATTATCATGGAATGTTTTTGATGGTTATAAAAACATCGGAAAAACACAAAAAGCAAAAGCTGATTTTGAAAAAGCAACGGTTGAAACTGAACAATACAAAAAACAAAGTCAGTTAGAATTGAGTAAAACCAATCGTCAATTGATTGATGCGGAAAACAAAGTGAATTTATCCAAATTAGCTTTCGAACAATCACAAGAAGCTTACAGAATTCGTCAAAACAGATTCACTCAAGGTTTAGAAAAAACAACCGATTTATTAATGGCGGAAACGCAAATGGCGCAAAAAGAATTAGAACATTTGCATGCCGTTTTCGAATATAACTTTACTAAACAATACTTACAATTTTTAACCAAGTAAGAATTAAGATTTAAGTATTAAGAATTAAGACAAAGTATAATTAAATCAGATTTTTAGATTTCTCAAATTTCTTAAATCAGAGTTCCAAAAAATAAAAAATAAAAATAACAACATGAAAAAAATAATAACAATCATCACTTTATCATCACTAATCTTAACTTCTTGTGGAAGTGATAAAAAAGAAAATATTGCTGATTTACCTGCAATTTCAGTAAAAGTTGCTGGAAATTCAGATAATTCTAATAATCCATACATAACAGCAAGTGGGAAAATTGAATCAGAGAATAGTGCGAATCTAAGCACTAGAATGATGGGTTATGTAACCAAAGTAAATGTAAAAGTGGGACAAAATGTTTCGGCTGGACAACTTTTGGTAAGCATCAATAACACCGATTTACAAGCGAAAAAAGCACAAGTTGACGCTTCTATAACACAAGCTACCGCAGCGTACAACAATGCGAAAAAAGATTATGATCGTTTTGTGAATTTATTTGCACAACAATCGGCTTCGCAAAAAGAATTGGACGATATGACAGCACGCTACGAAATGGCAAAAGCAGGTTTAGAAGCCGCCAAACAAATACGAAATGAAGTGATGGCGCAGTTTTCTTATTCCAACATTACAGCTCCATTTTCAGGAACGGTAACCAATACATTCGTAAAAGAAGGTGATATGGCCAATCCAGGAATGCCTTTAGTAAGTATAGAAGGCGCTTCAAAATTACAAGTAACGGCAATGGTTTCAGAAAGTGATATTTCCAATGTAAAAAACGGAATGCCAGTAAAAATCAATGTGAAATCATTAAATAAAGAAGTTACTGGAAAAGTGTCTGAAGTGAGTTTGTCTGCAAAAAATACAGGTGGGCAATATTTGGTAAAAGTGACTTTGGATAAAATGGATAAAGAAATTTTATCTGGAATGTTTGTAAATGTGCAATTTCCAACGGCTAAAAAAGAAACAACTACTGTAAAATCAGATGTGGTTCTAATACCAGAAAGCGCTTTAGTAAAACAAGGTCAATTGACAGGAATTTATACTATTGGAAGTGGTAATTTCGCTATTTTAAGATGGTTACGAATTGGAAAAACATACGGAGATCAAGTAGAAGTGTTATCAGGATTATCAACTGATGAGCAATATATTGTTTCTGCAGAAGGAAAATTATTCAACGGAGCTAAGGTTAGTGTTCAGTAAGCCCCACCCAACCTCCCCAAAGGGGAGGAGAAAATACGTAGGCAAAGTTTGAGTTGAATAACTCACAGTAAAATAATGTTTAATTTAATTTCACCCCAACAATTTGCCCCTTTGGGGGTAAGGGGGCTAAAATCATGCAAGAAGGTATATCAGGTAAAATAGCCAATTTTTTTATCAACTCAAAACTAACCATTTTATTAATGGTGGCTTTGATGATTATTGGTACTTACAGTTCGTTCTTAATTCCTAGGGAAGAAGAACCGCAAATTAACGTTCCTATGGCCGATGTTATGGTCATGTATCCTGGCGCAAGTCCGTCTGAGATTGAAAGTAGAGTAGTAAAACCATTAGAAAAAATCATTGGAAATATCAAAGGTGTTGAGCATATTCACAGTATGGCGATGAATGGCTATTCGATGTTGGTAGTGCAATTTTATGTAGGCGAAAACAGCGAAGATTCGTATGTAAAATTATACGACGAATTGATGAAAAATCGTACTATGTTCCCAGAAGGAGTAATGCAACCCATCGTAAAAACGCGTTCGATTGACGATGTTCCAATGTTGGGATTAACGCTTTGGAGTGAAAAATATGATGATTTCCAATTACGTCAAATTGCGGAAGAAGTTACTTCGGAAATTGAAAAAGTAAAAGACGTTGCTATTACGAAAGAAATTGGTGGAAGAACCCGCGAACTAAAAGTAGTTTTAGATAAGGATAAAATGGCTGAAAATGGTGTGGATGCATTGAGCATTATGCAAATGATTCAGGCTAATAACGGAAGTTCACAATCAGGAAGTTTTGTTCAAAATGACACGGAGTATTTAGTTACAACAGGTAAGTTTTTATCTACTTCAGAAGATGTAGAAAACTTGGTAGTAGGTGTAAATAACAACATGCCAGTTTACTTAAAACAAGTCGCATCTATTCAAGACGGACCACAAACACCTAAGAATTATGTTTCTTTTGGATACGGGAAAGCGAATGAAAAATTCTCAAAATTTAATTCGGAATATCCTGCTGTTACTATTTCGGTAGCAAAAGTTAAAGGTGCCGATGCGATGCAGATTTCAGAGAAAATATTAGAGAGAGTTGAAACTTTAAAGAAAAATATTATCCCGGAAGATGTACACGTTGAGGTTTCTAGAAATTATGGAGAAACTGCATCGCACAAAGTAGGTGAGTTATTATTACACTTAGGTGTTGCAATCATTGCGGTAACGGTTTTGGTAATGTTAGCTATGGGCTGGAGAGGTGGATTAGTGGTTTTCTTCTCAGTTCCTTTAACCTTCGCTTTAACTTTATTTAGTTACTATTTATTAGGATATACCTTAAACCGAATCACGCTTTTCGCTTTGGTATTCGTAGTAGGTATTGTTGTGGACGACAGTATCATTATTGCCGAAAACATGCACCGTCATTTCAAAATGAAACGACTACCCTTTAAACAAGCTGCGATTTATGCGATTAACGAAGTGGGTAACCCAACGATTTTAGCAACGCTTACAGTAATTGCAGCTATCTTACCAATGGCTTTCGTATCCGGAATGATGGGACCATACATGAGTCCGATGCCTATTGGTGCTTCTATTGCCATGATGTTGTCATTGTTTGTAGCTTTGACTGTAACACCTTATTTGGGATATCATTTATTACACGAAAAAGACGAGCAAGAACATAAAGAAGAACAAGGGTTAGAGACTTCTTGGATTTATAAAATCTATAAAAGAGTGGAGCAACCGCTTTTAGATAATTCGAAGAAACGTAATCTAATGTTCATCGTTACGATTGTACTTTTATTAGGTTCCGTGTTGATGTTCTTTACGAAATCAGTAGCGGTAAAAATGTTGCCTTTTGATAACAAAAACGAATTCCAAGTGGTAATTGATATGCCAGAAGGAACTACTTTAGAAAGAACGGCAGCGGTTACAAAAGAAATTGCGCAATATCTTTCAACAGTTCCTGAAGTAGTGGATTACCAAAATTATATTGGCGCTTCTGCTCCTATAACTTTCAATGGTTTAGTTCGTCATTACGATATGCGTGGCGGAAGCAATATGGCGGACATTCAAGTGAATTTATTACACAAAGAAGATAGAGATTTACAAAGTCATGATATTGCAAAAGTAGTGCGTCCAGAAGTGCAAAAAATTGCAAACAAATATGGAGCGAATGTTAAGATTGTTGAAGTCCCACCAGGACCACCCGTATTATCAACTTTAGTTGCTGAGGTTTACGGACCAAACTACGAAGAGCAAATCAAAGTAGCAAATCAAGTAAAAACCATTTTAGAAACTACTACTGATGTAGTAGATACCGATTGGATGGTAGAAGCGCCACAGGTAGAATACAAATTGGAGGTGGATAGAGAAAAAGCCATGTTAAACGGAATCGCCCCTCAACAAGTTGTTGGTAATTTGACCTATTTATTAAGAGAAATGCCAGTTTCTAACTTGTATGATGAGCGTTCAAATAATCCAGTAGGTATTACTCTTTCATTAGAAGACAAAGACAAAACTTCGATTCAAGATATTCAAAATTTGAAAATCAAAGGAAGTCGTGGTAATGTAGTTCCTGTAAGTGATTTGGTAAAAGTTAGAACTGATACATTACAAAATACGATTTACAGAAAAGACCAAAAACGCGTAATTTATGTTCTAGCCGATATGGCGGGAGCACTAGAAAGTCCGGTTTATGCTATTTTGGGAATGAATGAGAAGTTAGAAAAAATGCAATTACCAAAAGGTTATAAAGTAAACGAATTGTATATGGATTCTCCTTCAGATGAAAGTGATTTTACGGTAAAATGGGATGGAGAATGGCAAATTACATTAGAAGTGTTTCGTGATTTAGGAGCGGCTTTCTTAGTGGTAATCATTATTATTTATATGTTGATTGTAGGTTGGTTCCAAAATTTCAAAACACCAATTGTAATGATGGTTGCGATTCCTTTATCATTAGTTGGAATTGTATTAGGACATTGGGTTTTAGGAGCGTTTTTCACCGCAACTTCATTTATCGGAATGATTGCTTTGGCAGGAGTTATGGTTCGGAATTCAGTATTATTAATTGACTTTATCGAAATCCGATTGAATGATGGTATTCCAATGAAGCAAGCTATTATTGAAGCTGGAGCCGTTAGAACAACCCCAATTTTATTAACGACAGGAGCAGTAGTTATTGGAGCATCCATCATCTTGTTTGATCCAATTTTCCAAGGGTTAGCGATTTCGTTAGTAGCAGGTGCCATTGTTTCTACCTTATTAACATTAATAGTTGTTCCTTTGATTTACTACATCACCGAACGCAAAAAATGGGAGAATAATAAATAATAAAAATGTTTAATCATAAAAAAACTTACCTCGATAGTTTCCTCCCCATTGGGGAGGTTAGGTGGGGCCAAAATATGAAATTAGTATTAATCACCGCAATAGCAGAGTTTGAAAAAGATGTCAAAAAGATGCTAAAAGAAGCCAAAGTAAAATCGTATTCTTACCGAGATGTAAAAGGTTTTAGAGATGCTTCTGAAGAAAGTGTAGAGAATAATTGGTTTGGTTCAGAAATGAATGAAACGGATTCCGTAATGTTTTACGCCTTTATCTTGCAACATAATCTAGATGCTTTATTTGAAGAAGTAACAGCATTTAATAAAAAACAAGAATCTAATTCAAAAGTTCATTTAGCCGTTTTTTCGGTAGAAAAATATAATTAAAAATAGAAATCATGATAAATAGAATTGTAAGAGCAGTAGCCGGAACTTTTATTATTTTAAGTGTTCTTTTAGGGATGTATGTAAACGAAAATTGGTATTGGTTTACCTTATTTGTGGGAGTTAATTTATTGCAATCCTCCATTACCAAATGGTGTTTAATGGAAGATATTTTAAGAAAAGTATTTAAGATTCAAGATTAATAAGTACTATTTTTTATAATTTAGCGTTTTTAAATAAAAACCTTAATTATGAAAAAGTTTAAATTAATCTCTATTTTATCATTAGTTTTTGTGATAAATGTGGCTTCTATGTGTAGCGATGATGATGATAACAATAATAATGTTGCAGATCCTTCTTCAGTTATTAATATAGTAAGTCAAGGCACATGGCGAATTACGTTATATGAAGATTCAGGTGTAAATGAAACTACAAATTATTCAAATTATATTTTTACATTCGGGCCAAATGGTGTATTAACAGCTGCTAATACTACAACTTTTACAGGTGCTTGGTCGGTAACAGCAGATAATAGTACTGATGATAGTCCAGATAGTGATTTAGATTTTAATATTTTGTTTACAACGCCTGCTCCAGCTTCTTTTGTGGATGATTTGTCAGATGATTGGGATATAGTAAGTTATACTGCAACTAAAATTGAGTTAGTTGATGTGAGCGGAGGAAATGGTGGTACAGATTATTTGACTTTTGAAAAAAATTAATTTGCTTAAAAATATTTATTAAACCAGCTTTTAGAGCTGGTTTTTTATATTTAAAACAAACCCATTTTCTTGCTTTGCAACTTTATAACTTTATCTTATCTTTGCACCTCATTAAACAAAAACAGCATTATGTTTGATAATTTAAGCGATAAGTTAGATAAAGCGTTTCATATATTAAAAGGACACGGTAAAATTACCGATGTTAACGTTGCCGATACTCTTAAAGAAGTTCGTAGAGCTTTATTAGATGCCGACGTAAACTTCAAGATTGCTAAAGATTTTACCACAAGAGTAAAGGAGAAAGCTATTGGTGAAAACGTATTAACTACATTGCAACCAGGACAATTAATGGTTAAAATCGTTAAAGACGAATTAACCGAATTAATGGGTGGTGATGCCGCTGGAGTTAATTTATCTGGAAATCCTTCTGTAATCTTAATGTCGGGTTTACAAGGTTCTGGTAAAACTACTTTTTCTGGAAAATTAGCCAACTTTTTAAAGACTAAAAAAAGTAAAAAACCTTTATTGGTTGCTTGTGATATCTATCGTCCTGCCGCAATTAATCAGTTGCACGTAGTGGGTGGACAAATTGGGGTTGAAGTATATTCAGAACCTGAAAATAAAAATCCTGTTGAAATTGCTCAAAACGCTATCAAGCATGCAAAAGCAAACGGTTTCAACGTAGTCATTATCGATACCGCTGGTCGTTTGGCTGTGGATGAAGAAATGATGAACGAAATTGCGAATGTTCACAAAGCAATTCAACCACAAGAAACGTTATTTGTGGTAGATGCAATGACCGGACAAGATGCAGTAAATACAGCAAAAGCGTTCAACGATCGATTGAATTTTGATGGAGTTATCTTAACGAAGTTAGATGGTGATACGCGTGGTGGAGCTGCCATTTCGATTAAATCGGTAGTAAATAAACCAATTAAGTTCATCGGTACAGGTGAAAAAATGGAAGCTATCGATGTGTTCTATCCTTCTCGTATGGCAGATAGAATCTTAGGAATGGGAGACGTTGTTTCCTTAGTAGAAAGAGCACAAGAACAATACGACGAAGAAGAAGCACGAAAATTACAGAAGAAAATCGCTAAAAACGAATTTGGTTTTGACGATTTCTTAGCGCAAATCCAGCAAATCAAGAAAATGGGTAATATGAAAGACCTTGTTGGAATGATTCCTGGCGCTGGAAAAGCATTAAAAGATGTAGAAATTCAAGACGATGCTTTCAAACATATTGAAGCTATCATTCACTCGATGACGCCTGCAGAAAGAAGCAAACCATCTATTATTGATGTGAAACGTAAAACGAGAATTGCGAAAGGTTCGGGTAGAAAAATTGAAGAAGTAAACCAATTAATGAAGCAATTTGACCAAATGAGCAAAATGATGAAAATGATGCAAGGTGGTGCAGGTAAAAACCTTATGAAAGCCATGGGTGGAATGAAAGGCATGAGATAAACTGTAAAGACGCGATTCATCGCGTCTTTTTTATAGCATATAAAAACAACACAACAAACAAAAAACAAATGCAATTATTAGACGGAAAAAAAGTATCGGAAGATATTAAAAATGAAATCGCTGCTGAGGTAGCTCAAATGAAAGCAAAAGGGGAAAAAGTACCACATTTAGCTGCCATTATTGTGGGTAACGATGGAGCGAGTTTGACTTATGTAGGAAGCAAAGTAAAATCATGTGAGCGCGTAGGTTTTGAATCCACTTTGATTAAAATGCCAAGTACAACAACAGAAATTGAATTGTTGAAAAAAATCAAAGAACTGAATGAAAATGATGATATTGACGGATTCATTGTTCAGTTGCCGTTGCCAAAACAAATCGATACCCAAAAAATCATTGAAGCTATTGATCCAAGTAAAGATGTAGATGGTTTCCATCCTGAAAACTTTGGAAAAATGGCGTTGGATATGTCAACTTTTATTCCAGCAACACCTTTTGGTATTTTAGAATTATTAGAACGTTATAATGTGCCAACTGATGGTAAACACACCGTAGTTATCGGAAGAAGTCACATTGTTGGTCGTCCTATGGGGATTTTAATGGGAAGAAAAGGTTTTCCTGGGAATTCAACGGTAACAGTTACTCACAGTCATTCTAAAAATATCAACCAAATTACTTCACAAGCCGATATTATTATTTCTGCACTAGGTGTTCCAAATTTCCTAAAAGCAGAAATGGTAAAGGACGATGTAGTGGTAATCGACGTAGGAATCACAAGAGTTGAAGACGAAACTACTGAAAAAGGATATAGAATTGTAGGCGACGTAGATTTTGAAAATGTTTCTAAAAAAGCATCCTACATAACACCAGTTCCAGGAGGAGTTGGACCTATGACCATTGCAATGTTGTTAAAAAACACTTTGTTAGCAAGAGAGCAGAAGAGAAATAGATAATAAAAGAATAAATAATTAGAGACCTGAAATTTTTCAGGTCTTTTTTATTAAAATTTGTATATTAGGAGTAAGTAATTTATTTCAACGAAAAATCGGAAAAATTTATACTAATGAGAAAAATCATTTTTCTTTTAATCTTATTTAAGGTTCAAATTTTCTTTGGACAAAATGTCAATATTCAAATTTCTAATTTTTCTCTTAAACATAATGAAGTTGAATATTCAACATTTCAATTTGTAAATTCAAGCTATAGTATTTCTAGACCAACTTTGGTTGTGTTAACAAATAATGATTTGTTTTTAAAGTTTTCAAATGAATTATCAAGTCTATACAAATTTAAACAAGAATATACTGATATTTGGATTCTAGGAATAACTAATCTCAGTCCAAATGAACTCACATTTCAAGAGAAAGAAGTAATAGATTTGTTTTTAAAAGAAATAATAAAATATCGGTCTGATAATAATTTGTCACACTATACGTTAGAAAGTTTAGAAAGTGAAAAGATTATTTTAAGAAATAAAGATGAAATATGTAAGTACTTAATATGTAAGAATAAATTTCGATAAAATATGATAAAAAAGCCATTTCGTTTGAAATGGCTTTTCTTTTATCTCTTCTGATAATCCGAAGTAAAGAATAATTCTACTGTTGGATATTTCTGTTGTGTCATTTGAATAGAGAAATCACTATCGGCTAAGAACACTAATTGACCATATTTATCATGACCTAAAAACTTTTGTTTCACACGTTTGAATTCTGCAAATTCTTCGTTTTTAGGATCTTGTGGTTTTACCCAACACGCTTTAAAAGCAGGGAAATTTTCATATGTACATTTCGCACCATATTCATGCTCTAAGCGGTATTGAATAACTTCGTATTGAAGTGCTCCTACAGTTCCAATTACTTTTCTTCCGTTCATTTCTAATGTAAATAATTGGGCTACACCTTCGTCCATTAATTGGTCAATTCCTTTTTCTAATTGTTTTGATTTTAGTGGATCGGCGTTGTTAATATATCTGAAATGTTCTGGTGAGAAACTCGGAATTCCTTGGAAATTCATTACTTCGCCTTCGGTTAAAGTGTCGCCAATTTTAAAGTTACCAGTATCATGTAATCCTACGATATCTCCAGGATAGGAAATATCAACAATCTCTTTTTTCTCCGCAAAAAACGCATTAGGACTCGAGAATTTCATGTTTTTTCCGTGTCGTACATGCAAATACGGTTTGTTTTTTTCAAATGTTCCCGAAACAATTTTAATGAAAGCCAAACGATCGCGGTGTTTTGGATCCATGTTGGCGTGGATTTTAAATACAAATCCACTGAATTTTGTTTCGTCTGGTTGAACTAATCTAGTGTCTGATTCTTTTGCTCTAGGTGTTGGAGCAATTTCAATGAAACAATCTAATAATTCACGAACTCCAAAATTATTCAAAGCAGAACCAAAGAAAACCGGTTGTAAATCTCCAGCTAAATATTCCTCTCTATCAAATGGAGGATATACTTCGTCAATTAATTCTAATTCTTCTCTTAATCGATTTGCAGGTTTTTCTCCAATAATTCCTTCTAGTTCCGGACTGTTGATGTCGTTAAATGCAATTGTTTCTTCAATGTTTTTACGGCTATCGCCTTCAAAAAGATTGATGTTCTTTTCCCAAATATTGTAAATTCCTTGAAAATCGTATCCCATTCCAATTGGAAAGCTTAATGGCGTAACGCGAAGTTTTAATTTTTTCTCCACTTCGTCCATTAAATCAAAGGCATCTTTACCTTCACGGTCTAATTTATTAATGAAAACAATCATTGGAATGTTTCGCATTCTACAAACTTCCACTAATTTTTCGGTTTGTTCCTCAACCCCTTTTGCAACGTCGATAACCACAATAACACTATCCACAGCGGTTAAAGTTCTAAAGGTATCTTCTGCAAAGTCTTTGTGACCTGGTGTATCTAAAATATTGATTTTTTTGTTTTTGTAGTTAAAAGCCAAGACAGAAGTCGCTACCGAAATTCCTCTTTGCCTTTCAATCTCCATGAAATCGGAAGTAGCTCCTTTTTTAATTTTGTTACTTTTTACAGCTCCAGCCTCTTGAATAGCACCTCCAAACAACAATAATTTTTCAGTTAAAGTTGTTTTTCCGGCATCAGGATGGGAGATAATTCCAAAAGTTCGTCTTCTTGCTATTTCTTCTTTAAAACTCATTATTCAAAATTTTGTGCAAAAGTAACTTTTTTTGTAGAATTTTCTGTTAATAGTCGTTTATAAATGTTGTGGAATAGTGATGAATTGTTATTTTTGTCGATTACAACTTAAAATGTATAAATTAATATGAAAATTAATCGCCTACTTATTTTTGTTTTTTTACTTGTTCAATCATTTTTGTTTGCCCAAACAAAAGAAGTTTTATTTACGATTGACAATCATCCGTATTACACTGATGAATTTACAAGAGTTTATAATAAAAATTTAGATTTGGTTAAAGATGATTCTCAGAAAGATTTAGACAAGTATTTGGAATTATTTTTAGGTTATAAATTAAAAGTTGAAAAAGCAAACAAATTAGGTTTGCAGTATGGTACTACTTACCAAAACGAATTGAAATCATACAGAAATCAATTGTCAAAAAATTATTTAAACGATTCTAAGGTTACAAATGAGTTGGTTCGTGAAGCTTATGATAGATTGCAACAAGAAGTAAGAGCTTCTCATATTTTAATATTGGTGGATGAAGGGGCATCACCTCAGGATACTTTAAAGGCGTACAACAGAATTATCGAAATTAAAAAAAGATTGGATAGCGGAGAAGATTTTATTGCGATAGCACAACAAACTTCGGAAGATCCATCAGTAAAAGAAAATAATGGTGATTTAGGTTATTTTTCTGCTTTTAGAATGGTGTATCCATTTGAAAATGCAGCCTATAAAACTAAAGTGGGTCAGGTTTCAAAACCATTCCGTACGCGTTTTGGATATCACCTAGTAAAAGTGGTAGATAAGAGACAAAATAGAGGAGAAGTTACAGTGGCACACATTATGATTGTTAAACCAAATGTTTCAGATGCTGCTCAAAATGAAAAAGCCAAAGCAACAATTGATGATATTTATAAAAAAATTCAACAAGGAGAAAGTTTTGAAAGTTTAGCACAACAATTTTCTGAAGATAAATCATCAGCTTCAAAAGGTGGAGTTTTACAACGTTTTGGGTCAGGTCAATTAAGTTCTGAAGAGTTTGAAAATGTAGCTTTTAGTTTGGTTAAGAAAGATGATATTTCAGCACCTTTTCAATCGCAATTTGGATGGCATATTGTAAAGTTAATTGATAAACATCCTGTACGTTCGTTAGATGATATGAAAGCAGAATTAGAAGATAAAATCAGAAAAGATGAGCGTTCTTTACTAATTACCAATTCATTAGCCAAAAAACTTAGAAATAAATATACTATTGCTAAAGATGCAAAAGCATTGGCACAAGTAAAAAAAGTTGTAACCGATGCATTTTATTCTCAAACGTGGGAAGTACCTGCTAATACAAAAGATGGTAATATAACCATTTTAACGATTAATAAAACTTATAAAGTTTCAACTCTTGTATTTTTAAATTTTGTGTATTCGCAACAAAAATCTAATATCAAAACAAAGCCATTAACTAAATTAGTAGATGAATTGTTTGAGAAATTTACCGATGAGCAATTGATTGGTTACTACAATGAGAATTTAGAAAACGAATTTCCAGAATTCCGTTATGTTATGGATGAATATCGCGATGGTTTGTTGTTATTTGATTTGATGGAAAAAGAAATTTGGAACAGAGCAAAATCAGATACAACTGGTTTAATGAGCTATCACAGAGCAAACCTTGATAAATATCAATGGAAAAAAAGATATAATGTAGATATTTTATCATCAACAGATAAAGTAACTATTGAAAAAGCACAAAATTTTCTTAAAAAAGGTAAGTCTATAGATTATATTAAAGAGAAGTTAAATAAAGATGGGAAAGTCAATGTTATGGCAAAATCAGGTTTGTATGAAGAAGATTATGATGTTTTGTCTCAATATTCAAATGTTAAACCAGGCGTAACTTCAATTGTTAATAAAGATAAATACTATTTTGTGGTTAATGTTAAAGATACGAAAGAAGCGGGACCAAAAGAGTTTATCGATTGTAAAGGGAAAGTTATTAGCGATTACCAACAATACCTAGAGAATAATTGGGTAGATGAATTAAAAAAAGAATTCCAAATCAGCGTAAATAATGACGTTTTTGCAAAAGTAAAACAGCAATTAGTTAAATAATATGAAGTATTGGATAACAATATTTTTTATTTCCACAATGGTTCTTTCGTGCGATTATTTTAGAGCGCCAAAGAAACCAAAAGCTATTGCGCGTTTAGGTGAAAATTATTTATTCCAAGATGACATAGTTGATTTAGTACCTAAGGGTACTTCTAAAAAAGATAGTATTGCTATTGTAAAATCTTTTATAGACAGATGGGCAACTCAAAAATTATTGTTTGAAGCTGCTGAGCGTAATATTGGAAAAGATAAAGTAGCAGAATTTAATATGCTAATTGATCAGTATAAGGTAGATCTATATACGAAAGCTTATATTGAAAGTTTGGTAGTCAGACAAATAGACACGGTAGTAACAGATGGGCAAATTGAAGAATATTATGCTAAGAATAAACAATATTTCAAAAATTCATCAGAATTAGTCAAGTTGCGTTACATTAATTTAGTTAAAGAAAATCCAAAATTTGCAAAAATTAAATCAAAGTTTAGTTCCTTTACCAAAAAAGATAGAAAAGAGTTAGAACAGCTTGCAGTTCAATTCAAAAGTTATGCTTTTAATGATTCTATATGGGTAGATATCAATCAGGTTTATGAGAAAATTCCGTTTATCAATTTAGAGAATAAGCAAAAATATATTTCAAGTGGAATGAATTTTCAATATCCTGATTCTACAACGATTTGGTTAGTTAAAGTAAATAATGTTTTACCAAAAGATAGCCCAACGCCATTAGAATTTTTAAAACCCACAATAAAACAAATTATCATTAATAATAGAAAGTTAGATTTAATAAATACAATAGAAAAAGAGATTACGAATGACGCCATCAAAGACAACAAGTATGAAATTTATAAATAAAAAAATCCTTTTTTCCCTTTTCATTTTAGTATCCACAACTGTTTTTGCTCAGTCGAAAAGAGAAAAAGTGGATGGAGTGATTGGTGTAGTAGGAGATTATGTAGTATTAGACTCTGATATCGATTTAGAAATTATTCAGTTAAGAGCACAAGGAATAAATACAAAAAACATTACTCGTTGCGAATTATTTGGAAAACAATTAGAAGATAAGTTGTATGCACACCATGCTATTCAAGATAGTATTGTAGTAACAGATGCTGAAGTGAACAGTTTTATGAATGAGCAAATTGATGCTATGGTGCAACAAGTGGGATCATTAGATAAAGTAGTTAAGTTTTACAAGAAGAAAAATGTAGAAGAATTTAAGTCTTACTTCTTTGAAATTATCAAGATGAATAAGCTTACTTCTCAAATGCAAAAGAAAATTGTAGACAATGTTACAATTACTCCAGAAGAGGTAAGAAACTTTTTCAAGAATATTCCAAAAGATGAAATTCCAACCTTTGGTGCCGAAATGGAAGTAGCTCAAATCGTAGTAAAACCTGTTATCACAGATGAGGAAAGAAAAAGAGTAGTAGAGAAACTTAATGAAATTCGTCGTGATGTATTAAATGGTTCAAGCTTTTTTAGTAAAGCTGTTTTATTTTCTGAAGATCCAGGATCAAGTTCAAACGGAGGTTATTATAAAATCAATCGAAAAACTTCTTTTGTAAAAGAGTTTAAAGAAGTAGCTTTTAGTTTAGGAGAAGGTGAAATTTCTGAGCCATTTGAAACAGAGTTTGGATATCATATTATTATGGTTGACAAAATTAGAGGGCAAGAGGTAGAATTAAGACACATTTTAATTTCTCCAAAAGTATCTAATCAAGCAATGAAAGATGCAAAAGCAAAAATTGAAGCTATAAGAGCAAAAATTTTAAATAAAGAAATCACATTTGCTGACGCTGCAAAATCCTCATCAGATGAAAAAGAAACGAAGAATAATGGAGGAGTGTTGTTGAATCCTAGAACGATGGAGCCTCGTTTTGAATTAACCAAAATGGATCCAGCATTATATGCTCAAGTTTCATCATTAAAAGATGGAGAAATTTCTTTGCCTATTTTAGATGAAGACAAAAGTGGTGGTGGGAAATTTTATAAAATCATCACTGTGAATAACAGAACGGAAGAGCACGAAGCCGATTTTGCAAAAGATTATTTAAAAATCAAAGAATTAGCGTTAAGAGACAAGCAAATTAAAGAAATTGCAAAATGGAGCGAAGAAAAAATCAAAGAAACCTATATTAAGATTTCAGATGATTATAAAGATTGTGATTTCACAAACAATTGGTTAAAAAAATAATTAACTTACCCTTTGAGTTTTCAGAGGGTTTTTTATGAGTTTTTTTCTTATTTTAGTACATTATTAATTTTATTCACTTTTCTGAATTCTAAATTCAAATTTTAATATGTCAGACGTAGCAGCCATTCAGGAATTAGTTCAAAGACAAAAAGCATTAAAACAAGAAATTGCAAAAGTCATTGTAGGTCAAGATGAAGTAGTACATCAAATTGTAATGAGTATTTTTTCTGGTGGACATGCTTTGCTTATTGGTGTTCCCGGATTAGCAAAAACTTTGATGGTAAATACCATTTCGCAAGCTTTAGGGTTAAATTTCAAACGAATTCAGTTCACACCTGATTTAATGCCTTCTGATATTTTGGGAAGTGAAATCTTGGATGAAAATCGTCATTTTAAGTTTATTAAAGGACCTATTTTCTCTAATATTATCTTGGCAGACGAAATCAATAGAACGCCACCTAAAACACAAGCTGCATTATTAGAAGCAATGCAAGAGCGTGCAGTAACGGTTGCCGGACATCATTATAAATTAGATTTACCTTATTTTGTATTAGCAACGCAAAACCCAATTGAGCAAGAAGGAACATATCCGTTGCCAGAAGCGCAGTTAGATCGTTTTATGTTTGCCGTAAAATTAGATTATCCAAGTTTTGAAGAAGAAGTAAATGTAGTAAAAGCAACAACGTCTGATTTTAAACCTGTAGTAAATGCTTTATTTACAGCTCAAGAAATTATCGATTTTCAGAATGTAATTCGTAAGTTACCCGTAGCTGACAATGTTATTGAATACGCGGTTTCTTTAGTAAGTAAAACTCGTCCAGATAACCCACTTTCAAACGAATTTGTAAAAACGTATATCGACTGGGGTGCAGGACCAAGAGCTTCCCAAAACTTAATTTTAGCAGCCAAAACTAACGCTGCTTTTAATGGAAAATTTTCTCCTGATATCGAAGATGTAAAAGCGGTTGCCGTTGGAATTCTTCGTCACAGAATCGTAAAAAATTATAAAGCCGACGCCGAAGGAATTTCGGAAGATGATATTATTAAAAAGCTGTTTTAAACAGCTTTTTTTTATTACTTTAGTCATTCAATAAAGCAATTTGGAACCCAATTTAAAACAAAGAATCTTCGGTTTAGATGTATTACGAGCTACAGCTATTATAATGGTAGTTTGTTCCCATGTGCTTTGGATTTATCCAAAAAGTAATTCATTTATCCCAACATTGTTCGAACTTTTTGGTTTTTGGGGCGTAGAACTTTTCTTCGTTTTAAGTGGATTTTTGATTGGTTCAATTCTGTATAAATCATTTATAAATGAAAATTATACTTTAAAATCAGTTTTTCATTTTTTAAAAAGGCGCTGGTTTCGAACATTGCCCAATTATTATTTTGTTTTGCTTGTTAATATCGGAATTGCT
Organism: Flavobacterium sp.; assembly: GCF_036782315.1. Taxonomy (GTDB): domain Bacteria; phylum Bacteroidota; class Bacteroidia; order Flavobacteriales; family Flavobacteriaceae; genus Flavobacterium. Next base: position 174,664 of record NZ_DAIPZK010000002.1, on the reverse strand, counting down.
TTTTTTCTTGGTTTTTCAATTGAAAATTTGGAAAGTTATTTTGTTTTTTTACAAAATTTCAATTCAAAATCTCCCGCTTTTTTTCCAGAATCTTGGAGTTTGTCAATTGAGGAATATACCTATTTGCTGCTGCCGTTTTCATTGTTTTTTGTGGGATTAATTAAAGTAAAAAATAAATCGAAATTATTTTTATTGGTAATAGTAGCTTTGATTTTAGTTTTCTGGATGAATAAATTTTATTATCATTCTCAATTTAACATTTCGAATATATCAGAATGGAATTTGAATTTAAAATCAGTTTTAATTTATAGGATTGATGCTATTTTGATCGGAGTTTTATTCGCTTGGATTTCATTGAATTTTAGTGAGTTTTGGAAGAATTCAAAAACTGTTTTTGCTTTCATAGGACTTGGAATTTTATTTTTTTTAATGTTCGGAATTCTTCCGTTGAATTTGACAATCGAAAAAAATCCGTTTTTCTGGAACGTTTTGTATTTACCTATTACTTCAATCGCTTTTGCATTTTTACTTCCTTTTTTTTCCGAATGGAAAACCTATACTAGTGCAATTTTGTACCCAATCGAATTAATTAGTAAAATTTCCTATTCTATTTATTTGCTTCATTATAGTATTATACTTCAATTGTTGAAGGTTTTTATGGATACTTCACAGATGTCTACAGCAGAACATCACTTTTTTACTTTTATTTACCTTGTCATAACTTTTTTATTGTCTTACATTTTGTACAGATTTTATGAAAAACCAATCCTGAATTGGAGAGATAAAAGATGATTCTGTCGCTTCGTTTTGATACTCTTTTAAAATTGGATATCGTTTTTTGATAATTTAATAAAACTTTGATTTTAAATTACGAATTATTCAATATATTTTCATTTTACTCTATTTTATTGAAAAATAAATACTAAAATAGAATCTTTATAAATAATAATTCTTTTATTTAGGCTTTTTATTAAAAATTTTTAAATTTGATTAAGATTTATTAATTTTGTGCCACAAAAAAAATACAACAAACACTAATTAACTTATTTATAGTATGGCATTAGCTGCTGAAATGAATCTTTATAACGAATACATTAAAGAAATCGAAGAAAGAAAAGGTCAAGGATTACATCCAAAACCAATTGATAGTGCTGATTTATTAAACGAAATCATTGCTCAAATCAAAGATACAAACAACACCAACAGAGAAGATTGTTTGAAGTTTTTTATTTATAATACTTTGCCAGGAACCACTCCTGCAGCTGGTGCTAAAGCAAAATTCTTAAAAGAGATTATTTTGGGTCAAGAAGCAGTAGCTGAAATTACTCCAACTTTTGCTTTTGAATTGTTGTCTCACATGAAAGGTGGGCCATCAATTGAGGTTTTGTTAGATTTAGCTTTAGGAAATGATTCCAATATTGCAACTCAAGCAGCTGAAGTTTTAAAAACACAAGTTTTCTTATACGATGCTGATATGGCTCGAATTAAAGAAGCTTTTGAAAAAGGTAATGCAGTTGCAAAAAATATTTTAGAAAGTTATGCAAATGCTGAATTTTTCACAAAACTTCCAGAAGTTCCAGAAGAAATTAAAGTAGTAACTTTCATCGCTGGGGAAGGTGATATTTCTACCGATTTATTATCTCCAGGTAATCAAGCGCACTCGCGTTCTGATCGTGAATTACACGGAAAATGTATGATTACGCCTCAAGCGCAAGAGGAAATTAAAGCCTTACAAGCACAACATCCAGATAAATCAGTAATGTTGATTGCTGAAAAAGGAACAATGGGAGTTGGTTCTTCTCGTATGTCGGGTGTAAATAACGTGGCGCTTTGGACAGGAAAACAAGCTAGTCCTTATGTTCCATTCGTAAATTTTGCCCCAATCGTAGGTGGAACTAACGGAATTTCTCCAATTTTCTTAACTACAGTTGACGTAACTGGTGGAATTGGAATCGATTTGAAAAACTGGGTTAAAAAAACAGATGCAAACGGTGAATTAGTTCGTGATGAAAATGGGGAACCAATTTTAGAACAAGTATATTCAGTTGCTACTGGAACGGTTTTAACTATCAATACAAAAACTAAAAAATTATATAACGGTGACAAAGAGTTGATTGATATTTCAAGATCATTCACACCACAAAAAATGGAATTTATCAAAGCAGGTGGTTCTTATGCTATCGTTTTTGGTAAAAAACTACAAACATTTGCTGCTAAAACTTTAGGAATCGATGCGCCTCTAGTATATGCTCCTTCAAAAGAGATTCACATTGAAGGTCAAGGATTAACAGCAGTGGAGAAAATCTTCAACAAAAATGCTGTTGGAACTATTTCTAAACAAGTATTACACGCTGGTTCTGATGTTCGTGTTACCGTAAACATTGTTGGTTCGCAAGATACTACTGGTTTGATGACGGCTCAAGAATTAGAATCGATGGCCGCTACTGTGATTTCTCCAATTGTTGATGCAGCGTACCAATCTGGTTGTCATACAGCATCGGTTTGGGATAAAAAAGCACAAGCTAACATCCCGAAATTAATGAAATTCATGAACGATTTCGGATTAATTACAGCTCGTGATCCTAAAGGTGTTTACCATGCCATGACAGACGTTATTCACAAAGTATTAAATGATATTACTGTTGATGAATGGGCTATCATTATTGGAGGTGATTCTCATACACGTATGTCTAAAGGGGTAGCTTTTGGTGCGGATTCAGGAACTGTGGCTCTAGCCTTAGCAACTGGAGAAGCTTCTATGCCAATTCCACAATCGGTAAAAGTGACTTTCAAAGGAAGCATGCCAGATTATATGGATTTCCGTGATGTGGTTCACGCTACACAAGCGCAAATGTTACATCAATTTGGCGGAGAAAATGTATTCCAAGGAAGAATTATCGAAGTTCACATTGGAACATTAACGGCTGACCAAGCCTTCACATTTACAGACTGGACTGCTGAAATGAAAGCAAAAGCTTCTATTTGTATTTCTGAAGATGAAACGTTGATCGAATCTTTAGAAATTGCAAAAGGAAGAATCCAAATCATGATTGACAAAGGCATGGATAACAAAAACCGTGTGCTTCAAGGATTAATCGATAAAGCAAACCAACGTATTGCAGAAATCCGTTCAGGTGAAAAACCAGCTTTACGTCCAGATGCAAATGCAAAATATTATGCTGAAGTGGTAGTAGATTTAGATCAAATTGCGGAGCCAATGATTGCTGACCCAGATGTCAACAATAAAGACGTTTCAAAACGTTATACACACGATACCATTCGTCCACTTTCTTTCTACGGAGGTGATAAAAAAGTAGATTTAGGATTCATTGGTTCTTGTATGGTTCACAAAGGCGATATGAAAATCTTAGCTCAAATGTTGAAAAATATTGAGAAACAACAAGGGAAAGTCGAATTTAAAGCGCCTTTAGTAGTTGCGCCTCCAACTTACAACATTGTTGACGAATTAAAAGCTGAAGGTGATTGGGAAGTATTACAAAAATATTCAGGTTTCGAATTTGATGATAATGCGCCAAAAGCTGTTGCTCGTACCGAATATGAAAACATGTTGTATTTAGAGCGTCCAGGTTGTAACCTTTGTATGGGGAACCAAGAAAAAGCGTCTAAAGGAGATACGGTAATGGCAACATCAACTCGTTTGTTCCAAGGTCGTGTTGTAGAAGATTCTGCAGAGAAAAAAGGAGAATCGCTATTATCATCTACTCCAGTAGTTGTTTTATCAACAATTTTAGGAAGAACACCTTCAATTGAAGAATACAAACAAGCAGTAGAAGGCATTAACTTAACTAAGTTTGCTCCATCACACAAATTGTTAGTAGGATAAGTAAACCTAAATATCAAATCTAAGAGCTCAAGTTTTAACTTGGGCTTTTTTTGTTTTTATATGTCTATTTTTTTGTAAATTAGTAGGATTAAATAACAAACAAAATAAATTACTATGGCATTTGATATTGAAATGATTGAAAAAGTCTACGCTACTATGGCAGAGCGAGTGGATAAAGCTCGTGATTTGGTGGGGCGACCTTTGACTTTATCTGAGAAGATTTTGTATTCGCACTTGTGGGAAGGAATGCCAACGCAAGCCTTTACAAGAGGTAAAGATTATGTTGATTTTGCTCCCGATAGAGTGGCTTGTCAGGATGCTACAGCACAAATGGCTTTGCTACAATTCATGCATGCTGGAAAGAAAACAGTAGCTGTTCCAACAACTGTACATTGTGACCATTTAATTCAAGCAAAATCAGGTGCAGAAATTGATTTGGCTTTCGCTAATAAACAATCAAAAGAGGTTTTCGATTTCTTATCCTCTGTTTCTAATAAATATGGAATTGGTTTTTGGAAACCGGGTTCGGGAATTATACATCAAATTGTACTAGAAAATTACGCTTTTCCTGGCGGAATGATGATTGGAACCGATTCACACACCGTAAATGCTGGTGGTTTGGGAATGTTAGCCATTGGAGTTGGTGGTGCAGATGCGGTTGATGTGATGTCAGGCATGTCTTGGGAATTAAAATTTCCAAAATTAATTGGAGTAAAATTAACAGGTAAATTAAACGGTTGGACTGCACCTAAAGACGTAATCTTAAAAGTAGCAGATATTTTAACCGTAAAAGGAGGAACTGGCGCTATTGTTGAATATTTCGGTGAAGGTGCCGAATCGATGTCGTGTACCGGAAAAGGAACCATTTGTAACATGGGTGCTGAAATTGGAGCGACCACTTCAACATTTGGTTACGATGATTCGATGCGACGCTATTTAGCAGCAACTGGTCGTCAAGATGTGGTAAATGCAGCTGATAAAGTAGCTTCTTACTTAACTGCTGATGCCGAAGTTTATGCCAATCCAGAAAAATATTTTGATCAACTCATTGAAATTAATTTGTCAGAATTAGAACCACATATTAACGGACCATTTACTCCAGATAGAGGAACACCAGTTTCAAAAATGAAAGCAGAAGCAGAAGCTAACGGTTGGCCAATAAAAGTAGAATGGGGATTAATTGGTTCTTGTACCAATTCGTCTTACGAAGATATGTCGCGTGCTGCTTCGATTGTAAGACAAGCAGTTGCTCACGGAATTTCGCCGAAAGCAGAATTTGGAATTAATCCAGGTTCAGAACAAATTCGATATACGATTGAACGAGACGGAATCATTGCCGATTTCGAAAAAATGGGAACTAAAGTATTTACTAATGCTTGCGGACCTTGTATCGGACAATGGGATAGAGAAGGAGCGGACAAACAAGAAAAAAATACCATCGTGCATTCGTTCAACCGAAACTTTTCAAAAAGAGCTGATGGAAATCCAAATACACACGCTTTTGTAACTTCTCCTGAAATGGTAGCGGCTTTAGCAATTTCAGGTCGTTTAGATTTTAATCCAATAACCGATACTTTAATTAATGATAAAGGAGAAGCTGTAAAATTGAATCCGCCTTTTGGAGATGAATTACCAACTAAAGGTTTTGATGTTAAAGATCCTGGTTTTCAGGCGCCAGCTGAAGACGGTTCTTCTGTGGAAGTCGTGGTTTCTCCAACATCTGATCGTTTACAATTGTTGGATCCATTCCCAGCTTGGGACGGAAAAAATATTACAGGAGCAAAATTGCTAATTAAAGCGTTCGGAAAATGTACAACCGACCACATTTCGATGGCTGGACCATGGTTGCGTTTCCGCGGACATTTGGATAATATTTCGAACAACATGTTGATTGGTGCTGAAAATGCTTTCAATAATAAAGCAAATTCGGTTAAAAACCAATTGACTGGAGCTTATGACGAAGTGCCGAAGGTACAAAGGGCTTACAAAGCAGCCGGAATTCCATCGATAGTTGTGGGAGATCATAATTATGGAGAAGGTTCATCACGTGAGCATGCAGCTATGGAACCAAGATATTTAGGTGTAAAAGCAGTTTTAGTAAAATCATTTGCGCGTATTCACGAAACTAATTTGAAGAAACAAGGAATGTTAGCTTTAACTTTTGCCAATGAAGCAGATTATGATAAAATTCAAGAAGACGACACAATTAATTTCTTAGATCTAACTGAGTTTGCTCCAGGGAAACCGCTAACATTAGAATTTGTTCATGCAGATGGTTCTAAAGATATCATTATGGCAAATCATACGTATAATGAAAGTCAAATAGGATGGTTTATAGCGGGTTCAGCATTGAATTTAATTGCGGCTGGTAAAGCGTAATTTTAAATTGTATATAAACAAAAAGGGATAGAAGTAAAATCTATCCCTTTCATTATTATTAAAAATTATTTTTCTTTCTTATATAAAGTAGTATTATTAGTAAACTTATTAATTTGAATTTTTGGTTCACCTAATAATTCAATTTCGGTTTTACCAGAAGCTGCTAGTGTTAGGGAGTTGGCAACATTGATAAAACATTTTGAATAACTTTCACACACTATGTCTAAAGTAGAAATTACTAATTTTTTTGCTGTTAAAGCAGCATAATTATCAATTCTTATTTTAGCATTGTTAACATTTCCTTCTATTTCGGCTTTACTTTTTTGGTACATATCCAGTTTAAATTCTGGAGAAGTAACTAATGCTTTTAATTCTGCATTTTTACTTAGTTCTAACGAAGTATTATCTGCTTTAACATTAATTTCTGCCTCAGACTTATCATTCAAAACCAAAGCAAAATAATTGGCTTTGACATTTAGAAAGGATTTAGAATTGTCGTAATTTTTTATGGTAACATTTTCAAGTTCTAAATCAGCAAGAGCTTTGATAGAACTTTCGTTTTTTGCAGTAATTAATTTTAAATCTGATGTGTAGTTAATTCGCAATGCAAATTTCTTTGCTCCAGATGCTTCTCTCAATGAGGTAACTCTTAAAGTACCGCCAGCAACTTCGTAGTTAATTATTTCATGAAGATTGTCGTCTGCTTCAATTTCTAATGAGGCTTTTTCTCCTTTTACAAGAAAGACTTCGAAATTATCGTTAATCTCAATGTTTTCAAAAGTAGGGATTTCTTTAACCGAAACGGTTACAATTTTTGAACCTTTAATTTTCTCTTTTTTTTGAGCTACAGCAAAACTAGCAAGAAATAAAAGTGTAAATAGAAACGATATTTTTTTTGTCATTTTTATGATGTTTTGATATCACAAACATACACAAAATTTGTTCCAAATTTATTTTTTCAGAATAAGAAAATAATAAATTTCCTTTGATTTCAAATCGTAAAAAAACAACAAAGCACCAGTTTGAACTGATGCTTTGTTATTATATAATAGACTCTATGATGTTTACTATAAAGGTAAAAACCAATTCTGCAAGGTGTATGATTAACTTGATCATAATCGTTGGGTTTTAGTTGTAATAATAAGTGTAAATTTATAAAACGTTCAAAATAAAGCTGTTAATTATATACTAATTATTTGTTAAATCAATTAGTTTTTAGAAATACTTCCTCCAGAAGATTCTTCTTTAACAACTTTTTTAGGTTCTTTTACGTAGTCAATAGAACTACCGCTTGATGCTTTTGCGTTTAATAATACAATTGGATTTACAGTCGTGCTACTTCCGCTAGTTGATTGGGCAAATATTTCGTTAGCGGCTAAATCTTTAGCGTCAATTTCGCTTCCGCTTGACGATTTGGTATCTAGTGTTAAAGCTTTTCCGCTTACTTTAATTTCGCTTCCACTTGTTGATTCACAGCTTACTTTTTCGTATTCTACATCAGCATTAATTGTACTTCCGCTACTGGTTTTTAATGCTATGATTGTTCCGCTCAACTTATTAATTGTTTTAATACTAGCACCACTAGATGATTCTAAACCTTCAATGGTATTTGTTTTTACACGAACAATTGCGCTTTCCATGGTGTTGATATTTCTATCAATTTTTACAATCAAAGTTCCGTTTTCAACTCTAGTTACAATGTATTCCATTAGGTTGTCATCTACTTTTACTTCCACTTCAGTAGGTGTTCCTTGCTCTAAGATTACTTCTATTCCTGAACTTGCTACAATTTTCGTAAAAGGTGTTGCAATATTTCTTTTTTCAGTGATTATATTTCCGCTTCCATCTATACCATCACCTAAATTTAAATTGGCATTACAAGAAGTTAAAATGAGAGTAAATAAAAGAGCAACTAGTTTTAGTGTTGTTTTCATGTTATTTCTTTTTAGATTTATTAATCTCATCCTGAATTATTTTATTTAGAATGCTATCTTTATTGGTAGTTACATTTTTCTTTACTAAAACTCCATTCTCGTCATAATAAATAGAAGCAGATGTGTCATTAGTCTTAATTTCAACACTTATTTCATTGTTTTCAGATGATGCGCAATTCAAACATCTTACTTTATCAGCATCAACTCTATAAACTGGATTGTTTGTATCGTATTCATTTTCATCGAAAAAATCATAATAACTTCTGTCATAATTGCTATAGCTTTCGTCGGTTTGAAAGAGAGTTCCTTTTGGTAAGTACAAATAGATTTCCACTTCTTGACCTCTAAATTTATTTTCTACAGCAGTTAATAAATAATTGTCTAGGATAATTGTATTTCCTTCAATCTTGTAATTATATTTTATTTTTTCTGCTCTTTTTTTAGCTTGTAAAGTCGATTTTCCGTTAGCAATTTTTTCAATTAACATATATGGAGTTGCTTCATCTGTATACTTAATTTCAATACTAACATTATTGGAATAAATAATTTCATTATCGTTTTCATCTTGTGTTATCTTGAAATCATGATTTCTATAATTGCTTTTCGAATAAAAATCATTGTTTTTGAATTTAATCTTTAAAGTATCTGTCGAACCAATTGCAATTACTTCTTTTTGAACCGATTTTCCATCAAATGCTAATTGAGAAGCTTCGTTAATTCCTAATGAAATAATAATTCCAATAGCAATAATCCAAACGGCTAACAAACTATATTTAACATAATTACCTATTGATTTCAAATTGTTTACCATTAGTTTTAATCCTAAAATCAGTAAGAAAAATAATGGAATTCCAAAACCTAGCAATAATAAAATACCTTGAACCCAAAGCGGAGTTTCTAAACCAATAGGTGTATTAATATGATTTAAAATATAGTTCTCTGGCATTGTTGATGAAAATATCATGATGATACTCGTTATAATGATAGCTAACAATGCAATTCCTGAGAAAAATATGATGAAAGAGCCTATTAATTTTGCAAATACCTTAAAAATAGTTGTGATAACTTCTTCAATGGTTGAACCAATTCTAGTAGCACCTGATTTAGCTGTGTTAGCGATTTTCTCATGATCGATATTACTAAATTTAGAAGCAATATCGTCAAAACCTTCCTTTACTTTTTTTTCGATGTTGGAAATGGTTATCGGTTCTCCCTTCATTTCTAATTTTTGAGTTGTAGTAACTGCTTCTGGTACCAAAATCCATAATACGATGTAAACAAATAAACCTGTTCCAAACCCGAAGAATAAAATCACCATAATGATTCGTAACCATAATGCATCAATTCCTAAATAATGACCTAATCCTGCCATTACACCACCAATCATTCCATTTTCTTTATCACGATATAATCTTTTTGTAGGATAATAAAAATTGGTAGAAGATGATGAACTAGATTGATAAGTTGATTTTTCATCATCAATTTTATAATCTTCTGGTTGTCCCATAATGGCAATTACATCTTCAATTTCGCTTAATCCTACAACTTGTTTTTCGTTTTTTAAACGTTCTTGAAAAAGTTCCGCAATGCGACTTTCGATATCTTTCATTATTTCGTCTCTTCCATCAGGCGAAAGTGAACGTTTCACCGCATCAAAATAACGCGATAATTTTTGATAGGCATCTTCGTCAATGTGAAAGAAAAAACCTCCTAAATTTATACTTATTGTTTTGTTCATGACCTTTAGTTTTGACTTGTTATTATATTTACTGCATCTGATAATTCTTTCCAGGTGCCATTTAATTCTTGTAAAAATTCTTTGCCTTCATCGGTTAAACCGTAATATTTTCTTGGTGGTCCCGATGTTGATTCTTCCCAACGATAATTTAATAATCCATCGTTTTTTAATCTGGTTAGAAGTGGGTAAACTGTGCCTTCCACAACTAATAATTTAGCATTCTTTAGCGTATCCAATATTTCAGAAGTGTATGCATCTTTTTCTTTTAAGACAGATAAGATACAAAATTCTAAAACACCTTTTCGCATTTGTGCTTTAGTGTTTTCAATGTTCATAATTCCACTTGTTTTTTTTAATTAGACTGTTCATTTTTTGATTCATTTTGCTTTCGCATTGATTGATTTGATGATTGAAAATTAGATTACCTATTATTTTCTTATACAAAGATAAGTCTAAAAACAGGTATTATGTTACGCATAGTACTAATTTTTAACAAAAAATTAACAAATAAAAAAATAATAGGAATGCATAGTATTTTTTGTATTTTTACAACAAAATCAATACAATATGCAGTTTACACCATCAAAATTAAATGCTTTTATGTTTTTTAAATTGCCTTCTGCTTTTTGGAGTGGGGTAAGAGTAAAATCAATTTCATCAGAAGTTTGTGAGGTTACTGTAAAGCATCGTTGGTTCAATCAAAATCCTTTTAACTCCATGTATTTTGCGGTGCAAGCTATGGCTGCAGAGTTTACTACTGGAGCTTTAGTCATGTTGCAAATCAAACAAAGCGGCAAAAGTATTTCGATGTTAGTAGCTCAAAATAAAAGCATCTTTACAAAAAAGGCTACAGGAAGAATTATTTTTACTTGTAATCAAGGAAACTTAATAAAAGATACCATTCAGAAAGCTATCGATACACATGAAGGACAAACTATTTGGTTAACTTCAATAGGAAAGAACGAAAAAGACGAGCAAGTTTCTGAAATGCAATTTCAATGGACAATTAAAGTTAGAGGTTAGAGTAATGAGTTTAGATTACTAGATTTAACTTTTCTTCTCCTAACTCCCAACTTAAAACTAATCCTAAACATAAGTTAATTTGCTTTCATACTTAATTTATTGATGGTAAATTTGAGAAAAAGGAAAAAGAAAATGACAGTATTAATTACAGGAGCTACAGGTTTGGTTGGACATGAATTGGTTAATTTATTGCTTCAAAATGGATATACGGTTCATTATTTGTCTACTTCAAAATCAAAATTAGTTTTACAGAATAATTACAAAGGCTTTTATTGGAATCCAAAAAAAGCTGAAATCGACACAAATGCTTTAACAAATGTTGATGTAATAGTTCATTTAGCTGGTGCAAGTGTTGCAAAAAAATGGACGCCTGCATATAAACAAGAAATTATTGAAAGTAGAGTACTTTCCACACGATTGCTTTACAAAACTCTTCAGAAAAATTCGCACCAAGTAAAACATATTGTTTCTGCATCGGCTATTGGTATTTACCCTGACGATTTAAACTACATTTATCATGAAACCGATTTACAAGTAGATGATACCTTTTTAGGTAATGTGGTACAACAATGGGAAGATGAAGTGAATCAATTTGAAAAACTACATATTAAAGTAGCTAAAATTAGAATTGGAATCGTTTTAGCTAAAAATGGTGGAGCACTCCAAGAAATGGTAAAACCAATAAAAATGAGTGTTGGTGCTGCTTTTGGTTCGGGTAAACAATATCAATCATGGATTCATATTAAAGACTTGGTAGCTATTTTTCAATTTGCAATACAAAATCAGCTAGAGGGGATTTACAATGGTGTTGCACCTTACCCCGTTACAAATTCTGAACTAACCAAAGCAATTGCTAAAACATTAAACAAGCCCTTGTTTTTACCTAATATTCCTCAATTTGTTATGAAAATAATGTTAGGCGAAATGCACCAAATTTTATTCTCTAGTCAACATGTAAGTTGTAGAAAATTACTCGATTTGAATTTTCAATTTAAGTTTGCATCTCTTGACAAAGCTTTGAATGATTTACTAAAATAAAAACCGCCATTTTTGTGGCGGTTTCTTTTTTTATTGTTTTGTTGCTTTCAATTTCACAACCAATTCAATTTCATCATTAACAAACTTATCTTTTAAATCATCAAAGATAGATTTAGAAGCGTAATTTACATTCCAATGCGTTCTATTGATTTGGAAAGAATCAGTAGTTAATGTCATGTTATTTCCTTCGTAATTAACAGTTGCAGGAAATTTAACTGGTTTAGTAACTCCTTTTAAAGTTAAGTTCCCATTTACAGTAGCTTTTCCGTTTTCAGAAGTTATAGAAGTAATTTCGAATATTCCTTCTGGAAATTTACCTACGTTGAAGAAATGATCTTCTCCTTCTTTATCGCCAGTTCCTTTCAAATGCGCTTCTAAATCTTCTTTTCCGTCACCTGCTTTTAAATCGGTTACGACAATCGAATTCATATCGATTATAAATTTTCCGCTCTGAATGCTGTCGTTTTTCACTGCAATTTCTCCCGATTTTAGATTGATTGTTCCGTTGTGTTTACCTGCTGGTTTAGAACCAATCCATTCGATAACAGAAGTTTTTGTGTCAACAACATAAGTTGTACTTTCTGCAGATGCTGTTGCAACTTCTCCAGCTTCTCCAGCTTCATTTTTGTCTCCTTTACAAGCCACATTCATTGAAATGCTAGCCAAAACTAATAAACTTAAAATACTTTTTTTCATGTTTTTATTTTTTTGGTTTATACAAACTTAGTTTTTAAGTTCTTTATACTTTCTTAAAAAGTTGCTAAAATTTAACTTTTAATAAATTTGCTGACAATTTGACATTTTATAACTTTTGGCAATACATTTGCAATCACATTTACTAAAGTAAAAATGTTTAAAAAAATTTTTAAAAATATGAGTCAAGAAAGTACTGAAAACATCGAAAAGGAAAATATCAACACTGAGAATGTTTCAGAAAATCAAGAGATTAATGCTCCTGAACTAACAGTTGAAGAGCAATTACAAGAAGAATTAGCGAAAGAAAAAGATAAATTTTTAAGACTTTTTGCTGAATTTGAAAATTATAAAAAGCGTACTGCTAAAGAACGAATTGATTTATTTAGAACGGCTAATCAAGAGGTTTTACAAGCTATGTTGCCCGTTTTAGATGATTTTGATAGAGCGTGGGCTCAAATTTCTAAAACACAGGAAGAAGCTTTATTAACAGGAGTTCAATTGATTCATGATAAATTAAAATCAACTTTAGTTTCTAAAGGATTAGAAGAAGTAGAAGTAAAAGTTGGTGATGCCTTTGATGCTGATTTTGCTGAGGCAATTACTCAAATTCCAGCTCCATCAGAAGATTTAAAAGGTAAAATCGTTGATGTAATTGAAAAGGGTTACAAATTAGGTGATAAAATCATCCGTTTTCCAAAGGTTGTAATCGGACAATAATTTTTACTGTACAGATGCGATTTATCGCGTCTAATTTTAATCAAAGTTATAATGAAAAAAGATTTTTACGAAATATTAGGCATCACTAAAAGTGCTACACCTGAGGAAATTAAGAAAGCGTACCGCAAGAAAGCAATCGAATTTCACCCAGATAAAAATCCTGGTAACAAAGAAGCTGAAGAAAATTTCAAATTGGCAGCTGAGGCATATGAAGTATTGAGCGACCCTGACAAAAAGGCTCGCTATGATCAATATGGGCATCAAGCATTTGAAAATGGTGGTTTTGGTGGAGGTCATCACATGAATATGGATGATATCTTCAGCCAGTTTGGTGATATTTTCGGAGGTGCTTTTGGAGGTGGAGGTTTCTCTGGCTTTGGAGGTGGTTTTGGTGGCGGTGGCCAACGCCGTGTTAAAGGAAGTAATCTTCGAATCAAAGTAAAATTGACTTTAGAAGAGATTGCAAATGGAGTTGAAAAGAAAGTAAAAGTTAAACGTAAAGTTCAAGCTAAAGGTGTTACTTACAGAACATGTCCAACTTGTAATGGTTCAGGACAAATTATGAAAGTAGCCAATACGATTTTAGGTCGAATGCAAACGGCAACTACGTGTCATGTGTGTAGCGGTTCTGGTCAAATTTTAGATCAAAAACCTGCTGGAGCAGATGCTCAAGGTATGTTGTTAGAAGACGATACAGTTTCAATCAAAATCCCAGCTGGAGTAGTGGATGGAATGCAATTAAAAGTGGCTGGAAAAGGTAATGAAGCACCAGGTACAAACAGTATTCCAGGAGATTTAATTGTAGCTATTGAAGAAATCGAACACGAATCTTTAAAACGTGAAGGCGAAAACTTACATTACGATTTATACATCAGTTTTGCAGAAGCAGCATTAGGAGTTTCTAAAGAAATTGATACCGTTTCTGGAAAAGTTCGGATTAAATTAGAAGAAGGAATTCAATCAGGTAAAATTCTTCGTTTAAAAGGAAAAGGAATTCCAAGTCTAAATTCTTATGGTAATGGAGATTTGCTCGTTCACGTTAATGTTTGGACACCAAAAACGTTAAATAAAGAACAAAAACAGTTTTTTGAGAAAATGCTTACAGATGAAAACTTTATCCCCAAACCAGAAAAGTCGGATAAATCTTTTTTTGAAAAAGTTAAAGATATGTTTTCATAATTAAATAAATATTAATACATTTGAAACTCACTTTCTTAGGGAAGTGAGTTTTTCTTTTTCATAGCAATTTTTCCCATCCTTTAGCAATAAAGGGTGGGTTTTTTTTGTAACAAAATCCGTATATTTACTACTTACTAACAACACAAAATCTTACTTTTTATATATGAGCAATATTCTTGAAGTACAAAATGTAGTGAAACAATATGGTGATTACACCGCTTTAAATAATGTTTCACTTCAAGTTCCAAAAGGTAGTATTTATGGACTTTTAGGGCCAAATGGTGCTGGAAAAACATCTTTAATTCGTATTATCAACCAAATTACTATGCCTGATAGTGGTGTTGTTTTTTTAGATGGCGAAAAGTTAAATCCAGATCATGTAAAGCATATTGGTTATATGCCAGAAGAACGTGGTTTGTATAAAACCATGAAAGTGGGTGAACAATGTTTGTATCTGGCACAATTAAAAGGTATGCCCGAAGCAGAAGCAAAAAAACAATTAAAATATTGGTTTGAAAAGTTCGAAATTCAAGGTTGGTGGGATAAGAAAATCCAAGAACTTTCTAAAGGTATGGCGCAAAAAATTCAGTTTATTGTAACAGTTTTACACCAACCTAAGTTGTTGATTTTAGACGAACCTTTTTCTGGTTTTGACCCAGTGAATGCGAATTTAATTAAAGACGAAATCATCGAATTGAATAAAAAAGGAACTTCGGTAATTTTTTCTACGCACCGAATGGAATCGGTAGAAGAAATGTGCGACTATATTGCATTGATTCACAAGTCTAACAAGCTTATCGAAGGAAAATTAGATGATGTAAAACGTCAACATCGTACTAATATTTATCAAGTTGGAATTTTAACGAATAATATTGAAGGTTTAATGGTAAGTTTAACTCAGAAATTTACCATTGGTCAAACCAACTTCAAGTCGTTAAATGATGATTTGAAATTAGAAGTTCATTTAGAAAATCATTCTTCAAATGAATTAATTTCCATTTTAACACAATTTGGTCAAGTGACTCATTTTATGGAAAAAATCCCAACTGTTAACGATATATTCATTCAAACCGTAAGTCAATAATCATGAGCGTATTATCTTTAATTATCAAGAGAGAATTTATTGCAAAAGTGCGCAATAAATCATTTATCGTAATGACTTTTTTAGGTCCGTTATTGATTGTGGGAATGACGTTTTTAATTGCGTATTTATCAAGTGTAAATAAAGGCGATATTAAAACAATTGGAGTTCACGACAGAGCCAATATATTTGTCAACGATTTCAAAAATTCAGAAGATATTAAATATGTGAATCTTTCCAATTTGTCTTATGATAAGGCAAAAGATTCGGCAAGCAACGCTTTTGAAGGATTAATTTATGTGCCAGAAGTTCAAAATGTAGAAGAATTGGCCACTAAAACAACCTACATTTCAGATGATAGTCCAAAAATGGATTTTCTTATGAATTTGCAAAAAGTTATCGATACCAAATTAAACAAAGAAAATCTGAAAAAATTAGGTTTTGATGCTGAAAAAATTGAAAAAGCTAAAATTAAATCGGAAGTACAATTTGCAAAGTTTTCAGGTGAAAACGGATTGAAATTCTTAAATGAAATCAAAATCGGAATTGGTTTTGCTTTCGGATATTTAATCATGATGTTCATCATCATTTACGGAAATATGGTAATGCGAAGTGTTATCGAAGAAAAAACAAATCGTATTATTGAAATTATTATTTCTTCGGTAAAACCTTTCCAATTGATGATGGGAAAAATCATCGGAACTTCATTAGCAGGAATTTTACAATTCTTAATTTGGATTGTACTCGGAGTTATTTTAATGTTCTCCTTATCCGCAGTTTTAGGTGGTCAACAAGAAGCTGTCACTACCGCTCAAGTTTCAGCAGAACAAGCTGAGGTAGCAATGAGTTTTGTTGATAAGCTTCAACTTTATATTGCTGAAATTCCAGTTCTAACTATTGTGGTTTCATTTGTAATTTTCTTTATTGGAGGTTACTTTTTATACAGTTCATTTTATGCAGCTATTGGAGCCGCAGTTGATTCTGAAACCGATTCTCAACAATTTTTAATGCCAATCATCATGCCGTTAATGTTGGCAGTTTATGTTGGGTTTTTAACCGTAATGAATGATCCACACGGAACGGTAGCAGTTGTATTTTCTTTAATTCCGTTAACTTCGCCAATTGTAATGTTAATGCGTATTCCATTTGGAGTGCCATTATGGCAATTAGCACTTTCTATCGTTTTATTGTACGGAACGTTTATCTTTGTAGTCTGGTTTGCCGCAAAAATCTACCGAGTTGGTATTTTAATGTACGGGAAAAAACCAAGTTGGAAAGAATTATTTAAATGGTTGAAATATTAAAGTAAGTTTAAAAGTTTATTGTTTAGGAGTTTAAAAGTTTTCGAAACCCTCTTAAACTTATAACCTCATAAACTTCTAACCTAAAAAAGAATGAGTAAAATCCTTATTATAGAAGACGAAGCAGCAATTCGAAGAGTATTAGTAAAAATACTTTCCGAAGAAAATGATTCGTATAAAGTTGAAGAAGCAGAAGATGGTTTGCAAGGAGTTGAAAAAGTCAAAAATGAAGATTATGACTTGATTCTTTGTGATATTAAAATGCCAAAAATGGACGGTGTAGAAGTATTAGAAGCCGTTAAAAAAATAAAACCCGAAATTCCAATGGTGATGATTTCAGGTCATGGCGATTTGGAAACAGCTATAAATACGATGCGTTTAGGAGCTTTTGATTACATTTCAAAACCGCCCGATTTGAACCGTTTATTGAATACGGTTCGAAATGCATTAGACAAAAAACAATTAGTAGTAGAGAACAAAATCTTGAAAAAGAAAGTTTCTAAAAACTACGAAATGATAGGAAACAGCGAAGCTATCAATCACATCAAAACGATGATTGAAAAAGTAGCTCCAACTGATGCCCGAGTTTTAATCACAGGTCCAAACGGAACTGGAAAAGAATTAGTAGCACATCAATTACACGAAAGAAGCGAACGTTCATCTGCTCCTATTATCGAGGTAAACTGCGCAGCTATTCCATCGGAATTAATTGAAAGCGAATTATTTGGTCACGTAAAGGGTGCTTTTACTTCGGCTGTGAAAGATAGAGCAGGAAAATTTGAAGCAGCTGATGGCGGAACTATTTTCTTAGATGAAATTGGCGATATGAGTTTATCAGCTCAAGCTAAAGTTTTACGCGCGTTACAAGAAAATTTGATTCAACGTGTTGGTGCTGATAAAGATATAAAAGTGAATGTTCGTGTTGTGGCAGCTACGAATAAAGACTTGAAAAAAGAAATCGAAGAAGGACGATTCAGAGAAGATTTGTATCACAGATTAGCGGTAATTTTGATTAAAGTTCCAGCTTTAAATGATAGGAGAGAAGATATTCCAGAGTTGATAGAGCATTTTGCTGCTAAGATTGCTTCGGAACAAGGAACTTCTCCAAAATCTTTTTCAAAATCAGCCATCAAATTATTACAAGAATACGATTGGACAGGAAATATCCGTGAATTACGAAATGTAGTTGAACGTTTAATTATTTTAGGCGGAAATGAAATTTCCGAACAAGATGTAAAACTGTTTGCGAGTAAATAATATTTAATGTTGCGAGTTTAAAGTTACGAGTTTGAGGTTTTGAAATAATTATTTATTTGTCGAAACAAGAAACTCTTAACCCAAAACCCGAAACCCGAAACCAAAATAATGCAGTTAAAAAAAATAAATCCCAACCTTCAGAAAGCACTTATTGAAAACGATTTTATCGAAGCTAATGAGTTGCAACAAGAGACTTTTTCAACCATCAAGAGTGGTGTTGATGCCGTTATTCAAGCGCCTAATGGTTCTGGTAAAACAACTACTATTTTGATGAATGTGATTCAGAAAATGGAAAAGCCAGTTGGTGAAAGTACACGCGCTTTAGTTCTAGTTCAAGACAAAGAAAAAGTATTAGAAGCTGTTGAAACGTTCAAGAAATTCAATCGATATAACAATTTAAGAGTTTTTGGAGTGCATGAAAAAGGCGATATCGATTACGATAAAAACCAAATTTCTTTGGGTATGGATGTTTTAATTGGAACGCCTATCCGTATCAATGAAATGTTTTCATCAGCAGGATTTAATATGACGACTATTAAAATGTTTGTGGTAGATGATGTGGATGAAATGTTGCGTAAACGAGAAGATGCTATTATCCAAAGACTTTCTATGAGTGCGGAGAAAACCCAACGTTTATTCTTCTGTTCTCAAATTACCGAAAGAGTGGAAGTTTTAGCCGACAGAATAATGATTGAACCTTTATTTTTTGAAATGGACGATAACGAATAAAAAAAGCCTGAAGTAATTCAGGCTTTTTTGTTATTATTTTACTTGGTCTAAACCTCTTTTTCTAAGAAGTGGTTCAGTGCTTGGTTCAGCACCTCGGAAACTTTTGTAAAGTTCCATTGGATCTTCAGTTCCTCCTTTTTCTAATACATTTTTTCGGAATGATTTTGCGTAATCTTGGTTGAATAATCCGTTTATTTTGAATACTTCAAACGCATCGGTATCTAAAACACCAGACCAAATATAACTGTAGTAGCCTGCTGAATAACCACCTGCAAAAATATGATTGAAATAGGTACTTCTATATCTTGGAATTATGGTACTTGGTAAGTTAATTTTGTTCATAGCTTCTTTCTCAAAAGTTTCAGCATCAACCGTAATGTTGCCTTTTTGAGTATGATATTGCATATCTAAAAGAGAAGCCGCTAAATATTCTGTAGTAACAAAACCTTGATCAAAAGTTCCGGCTTTTTGCATTTTTTCAATCAACGCATCTGGAATTACTTCTCCTGTTTTGTAGTGTTTCGCATACATTTTCATTACTTCTAGTTCGGCAGCCCAGTTTTCCATAATTTGGGATGGTAATTCAACAAAATCTCTTGGAACGCTTGTTCCTGCTAAACTTTCATAAGTTACATTTGATAATAATCCGTGTAAAGCGTGACCAAATTCATGGAAAAATGTACTTACTTCATCAAAAGTTAATAAAGCTGGAGCGTTTTCTGTTGGTTTGGTGAAATTACAAACGATTGAAACTACTGGAGCAATACGTTTTCCATTCTCCATTTTTTGAGTACGGTAGGAAGTCATCCAAGCACCACCTCTTTTTGAAGCTCTTGGGTGAAAATCCATGTATAAAATTCCAACGTGATTTCCGTTAGCTTCTTTAACTTCCCAAACGGTTACATCTTCGTGGTATTTTGGTACGTTGTTTAACTCTTTAAATTGTAAACCATATAAATTTTTACAAACGGTAAAAACTCCTTCTCTTGTTTTTTCTAAACTGAAATAGGGTTTCATTTCTTGTTCGTCTAAATCAAAACGCTCTTTTCTGATTTTTTCAGCGTAATATCTCCAATCGTAAGGTTGCACATCGTCTTTGATTCCTTCTTTTAACATCATTTCTTTAATGTCGGCAGCTTCTTTAGTTGCCATGTTTAAAGCCGGAGTCCATAAATCCATCAATAATTTAGTTGCAGTTTCAGGATTTTTTGCCATCGATTTTTCTAACACATAATCAGCATGGGTATCGTATCCTAAAAGGCGCGCTTTTTCTGCTCTTAAATTTGCAATTTTAATGGCTAGTGCTTTATTATCTTTATCGTTATTGTTGTTTGCTCGCATTTGGTAAGCATTCCAAATTTCCTTACGTAAGTTTCTGTTTGAACTGTATTGTAAAAATGGCATTACACTCGAATTTGACAAAGTAAACACCCATTTTCCAGCTTTGCCTTTCGTTTTTGCATCAGCAGCAGCGGTTTCAATAAGTTCACTTGGTAATCCTGCTAAGTCTTTTGCATCAGAAATTACTAATTCATACGAATTGGTTTCAGCCAAAATATTTTGTCCGTATTTCAAAGTTGCTACCGCCATTTCAGAGTTAATTTCTCTTAATCGTTTTTTGTTTTCTTCTGTTAAGTTGGCACCGCTTCTAACAAAATTTTTATATAAATTCTCTAAAATCTTAGCTTGTTCTTTATTTAATTTGAAGTTCTTTTGGTTATCCCAAATGGTTTTTACTCTTTTGAATAAAGCATCATTTAAATAAATATTGTCGTTATGTGACGATAATTTTGGCGCTAATTCTTTTGCAATTGCTTGAATTTCTTCGTTTGTATTCGCACTATTTAGATTGTAAAAAACCGTACTTACTTTTGAAAGCAATTTTCCCGAATTTTCCATAGCTAAAACCGTATTGTCAAACGTTGGCTTTTGTTTATTTGATACTATAGCATTGATTTCGGCTTCTTGTTTTTTTATTCCTTCTAAAATGGCAGGTTTAAAATGCTCATTTTTAATTAAATGAAAAGGTGGAACTTGATAAGGTGTGGTGTACGTTTCAAAAAACGGATTCATAGTGGTTTTGTTTTTGTCTTGTGAATTAACCGTTACAGCACTAGTTAGTGCTGAAAATAAAAGTATTGTTTTGATTTTCATTTTCGTGAAATTTAAAACGTAAAAATAAGAGATTTCTATTCCTACGACTAAAACTTAACGATATTTTATGAAATGTAATCGTCGCATTCGAAAATCAAATTTTAAAATCTATCTTTGCACCTTCAAAAATTTAAGGAAACTTTTTTAACCTTTTAAACCTTAAACTTTTTAACATATATTATGATTACAGTTAACGATGTTGCCGTAGAATTTGGCGGAACTACTCTTTTTAGTGATATTACTTTTGCTATTAATGAAAATGATAAAATTGCCTTAATGGGCAAAAATGGAGCAGGAAAATCAACTTTATTAAAGATTGTGGCAGGAGTTAATAAGCCTACAAGAGGCGGAATTTCGGCACCAAGTGATGCTGTTATTGCTTATTTGCCTCAGCATTTATTAACTACAGATAATTGTACGGTAATGGAAGAAACTTCGAAAGCCTTTTCTGAAGTTTTAAATATGAAAAAGGAAATTGATGATATCAATGAGCAATTAACCGTTCGTACCGATTATGAAAGTGATGATTATATGAAGTTGATTGAGCGTGTTTCTGAACTATCTGAAAAATTTTATTCTATTGAAGAAGTGAATTACGAAGCGGAAGTTGAAAAAGTTTTAAAAGGGTTAGGTTTTGAAAGAGAGGATTTCACTCGCTTAACATCTGAGTTTTCTGGAGGTTGGAGAATGCGTATTGAGTTAGCCAAAATCTTATTGAAAAAACCCGATTTAATTCTTTTAGATGAGCCAACGAATCACTTAGACATGGAAAGTATTCAATGGTTAGAAGAATTCTTAATGAATCAGGCTAAAGCGGTAATGGTCATTTCTCACGATAGAGCGTTTGTAGATAATATTACCAATCGTACGATTGAAGTAACGATGGGAAGAATTTATGATTACAAAGCGAAATATTCGGATTATTTAGTTTTACGTCAAGATAGAAGAATTCACCAACAAAAAGCTTATGATGAACAACAAAAATTTATTGCTGAAAATCAAGCTTTTATTGAGCGATTTAAAGGAACGTATTCAAAAACAGAGCAAGTACAATCACGTGTTCGAATGTTAGAAAAATTAGTTCTTGTTGAAGTAGACGAAGTAGATACATCAGCTTTAAAATTAAAATTTCCACCCTCACCACGTTCAGGTCAATATCCAGTAGTGGTTAATGAATTAACTAAAAAATATGGTGATCATGTAGTTTTTAACAACGCTAATTTAGTTATTGAAAGAGGACAAAAAGTGGCTTTCGTAGGAAAAAATGGAGAAGGAAAATCAACTATGATTAAAGCAATTATGGGTGAAATTGATTACGATGGTGGAAAAGTTGAAATTGGTCATAATGCTCAAATTGGGTATTTTGCTCAAAATCAAGCCGCTTTATTAGATGGAGAGTTAACTGTTTTCGATACAATCGATAGAATTGCGGTTGGTGATATTCGTACCAAAATCAAAGATATGTTGGGCGCTTTTATGTTCAAAGGCGACGATATTCAAAAGAAAGTAAAAGTACTTTCTGGAGGAGAAAAAACACGTTTGGCAATGATTAAATTGTTGTTAGAACCTGTGAACGTTTTAATTCTGGATGAGCCAACAAATCACCTAGATATGAAAACAAAAGACATCATTAAAGATGCATTACGTGATTTTGACGGAACGTTAATTTTAGTATCACACGACCGTGATTTCCTTGATGGTTTGGCCGAAAAAGTATTCGAATTTGGACACAAACGCGTAAAAGAACATTTTGAAGATATCAAAGGCTTCTTAGCGCATAAGAAAATGGAATCGTTGAAAGAGATTGAAAAATAAAATGAAAGCTCCAATTGGAGCTTTTTTTATGTTTATCATTTTTCATTTTCAAAACCTCAAACATTCGGCTTTATTTCTTTTTGTCATTGCTTTCTTATGTCTAAAGTTCATTTTGTATAAATTATTTCTTAATCGAAATAATCACTACACCTTTTTCTCCTTTTTTACCATAAATTTTTATAGCATCAGCAGGTTGGATCACTTCAATTTTTTCAATTTTTTGTTTGCTCAATGGGGCATAAGGACTAGTAGGATTCTCACCAAATAGTGATTCTTCTGAATATTCCTCTCCGTTTATAAAATAGACTGGCTCTTTAAGTTTTATAACTGAAACAACTTCATCAGGATTGATTTCAGCTAATGATTTTTTATTAGCTTCACCATCAATCACCACTAAATCATCATTAGCTACTTTTTTATCTTTTTCCTTTAATAGATTTACTGAATTAGCTAAATCATAACGTTTTCCTTTTGCTAAATAGCCCGAATCATTTGCTGATGCCGAATTCAAAGTGTTATTGTTATATGTTGGAATGAAACTCGTTTTTGCCATTACTTGAACTTCTTCCATGGCAATTGGAGTCGGAATCATCACTTCTTTTTTCGATTTGTAATTAATTGTATCGTTAATTACAATGTTATTCTGAATTACGATTTGTTGTTGTAAAATTTGCTCCGCTTCTTTTTTAATTTCGGGAGTGGTATTTACAAATCCATTAGCCGATTCTGGTGTTGGAATCGTATTTTTTGATGAATCAATCGTAGTAACTGTATTTTCAGGAATAATGACATTTTCTTTTTTTTGCAATAAGAAAAACATTAACGTTCCTACTAAAAATATTGATGCCGCAACTGCTAATTTTTTCCACAAATGTTTTTCTTTTTGAAGTGTTTGTGTTTCAAGCTTGTCTTCCACGCGAGCCCAAATCTTCTCCATACTTGGAAAGTCTTTTTGCTCGGCGTTTTCGGCGGCTTGTTGTATTTTTTTATATAATTTTTCTTCTGTTCCCATGACTATTTTGCTTTTTGATAATAAAAAGTTCTTACCAATTCTTTTAATTTACTTTTCGCCACATTCAATTGTGATTTCGATGTTCCTTCACTTATGCCTAGTTGCTCTGCAATTTCTTTGTGTGAATAACCTTCAATTACAAACAAATTAAAAATCGTTTGACATCCATCAGGAATATACTGGAGTAAATTGAGCAAATCTTCTTCTTCTAAATCAGTGACTTCATCAGCTAAGGGTTGCGAATTGTAGCTTACATCTTCCAAATACAAATTAAAGTTGATGTTCTTTTTAATTTGTAAAAGGCAATTATTTACCGTTATTTTTCGGGCCCAAGCTTCAAAAGCTAAATCCTCTTTTAGTTGTTCGATTTTTGTAAATATGGTAAAAAAAGCATCGGCCAATACTTCTTCAATTTCTTCCTCCTTTTTTAAATACCGTTTGCACAAACGATAGAGTTTTGGCGCCATAATTTCATACACCATGCGTTGCGCTTCGCGGTGTTGTTTTCGGCAGCCTTGTATGTGTTTTACATCCATTGGTAAACTTGCTTTTTTATATAGAGCAGAAAAGTTGGTAAAAGGTTGGGAAGAAAATTAAATTTTTTCAAATTCTTTTAAAATATACCAATCTATATACTTATGAATAATATTATTATAATTGAACTCTTTCCGAAATTTTGATTTATTAGGAAGAATATTTATGATTAACTGATTAATGTCTAAATTAACCATTTTATTTTCAATTAGTTTTTCTCCTAGGTAAAAAGGCTGACCACAATTATGAAAAGTTTCAAATTTAAAAAGCGAACTTTTACCATCATAAAAAAATGAATTGAAATATTTTTACTACCATCTAAACTACCATAAAGTAATTCTTTTTTAGGTTTTTCAGATTCAATAAAATCTGAAAATTCTTTAAACTTTTTAATATCAATAATTAACTGTTCTTTTAATTTTTGAGTAATCTTTTTATTTTTAGTCGTCAGTATTGGACTATAAAAATTTATATGCTTTTTTATTTTACTCTTTTTTACATTTAATTTTTTTGATGAAAAATAGTCATATGTAAAATTGTTGTTATTTTTATTTAATTCATTCCACAATTGCTTAATAAGCAAAGAATCAATTTTTTTATTTGAAAGATTAAATGAGTTGTCAACCTTAATAATTTTTAAAGTTTCGGTTTCAGATATGTTTTTTCTTAAGGCTGATGATGTGTAGTTATAATTGAAGATAATTGAATCAAATTTCACTAGGTTTTGACCAATTATAAATTGAAATTGAAAAATGATAATTACAGCTAATAGTTTTTTCATTTACTCTTTTTATTACTTGGATAGCATTTTAATCGAAAAAGTTGGAATGGAATTAAAAAAATTATTTCTTCAATGTTAACTTATAAATTTCAGCTTCTAAAGTCTCTGTATCATTGTCATCGCATAATAAAAATTCAATTTCATTTTCTGACTCTTTATAAAGCGTGATACCTTCAAATTTTTTATCTTCTGTTAATAAATGAATATCTATAATTTCAAATGTTGGTGCATGCATAATGCCTAAAATTGTACCTAAAACTTCGCCATCTTCATAAGTAGATTCGGTGTTTTCAGCGCAAGCCAAGAAATAAATTTTATCGTTAACTAAAATCGCATCTGTAAAAGTGGTTTCAATGTCATCTAATGTTGGGAGTGAAATTGGTATAAATCGAATGCCGTCTTCTTGGTTATTTGGAATAATAAAAATACCATTTCGACTATTTTTTGAATTGCCTCTTTGAAACAACAACATGGTTTGATGGGCATAAATAGCACCTTCAATATTCAATTGGTCATCCGAAAACGAACCAACATCTTTTAATTTTTGATATAGAGTTGATAAATCTTGTGTTTGCAATGCATCCGAACCTAAATCTAAAGTAAACATTGTATTGCGTTTAGAAGTTGAACCAGAACCTAACATAATCAGTTGATTTCCATATTGGGTGATGCTTTCTAAATCAGGTTTGTTTTCTTTTTCGATGTTTTCTTTGGCGTCTTTTACTAATGGGAATTTCAGTAAAAGTTTTTTATCGATGTCGTATTGGTATAAAAAATTACTGGAATCTGAAATAAAAAATAAAACATTTTGAGCATACACCAAACCCGATGTAGCCGAAATACCTTTTATAGTGAAGAAATTAGTAAGTTTTAAATTTTCCATATTTTTACAAAAGAGTTAACAATTTTTAGCGCAAATTAGCCTCTAAAAGTACTATTTTTACAGAGATTTAAAACCAACAATGATGGAAAATATCAATATTGAAGATTTTAAAGTAAAAGGAAAAATTAAGTTAGATGATTTTCTAACCAAACTTCCTATTGATACCGAGAAAGAACAAGAAGAATTAGCTTTAGATAAAATCCAGCAGAAACTTTCTAAAAGACAAGACGCTATGTATGCTCATAATCGTTATGCGTTTTTGATTTGTTTACAAGGAATGGATACGAGCGGAAAAGATAGTTTAATTCGTGAGGTTTTCAAAGAGTTTAATCCGCGTGGAGTAGTGGTGCACAGTTTTAAAACGCCAAATTCCACCGAATTAGAACATGATTATTTATGGCGTCATTATTTGGCTTTACCCGAAAAAGGAAAATTCGCCGTTTTCAATCGTACCCATTATGAAAATGTATTGGTAACACGAGTGCATCCCGAATATATTTTATTCGAAAACTTACCTGGAATTGAAAAAGTGGAAGATATTACCCCTCAATTTTGGGAAAACCGAATGGAACAAATCGTAAATTTTGAAAAACACATTTCACAAAATGGCACTAAAATTTTGAAGTTTTACTTTCACATGAGTAAAGAAGAACAAAGAGAACGTCTTTTAAAACGACTTGAAAATCCAGAAGACAATTGGAAATTCAGTACTGGAGATTTGAAAGAACGTGACCGTTGGGACGATTACATGAAATATTACGAAGAAGCCATCAATAAAACATCAACCGATTTTGCGCCTTGGTATATTATTCCAGCTGACGATAAAGGTGTGGCACGATATATTGTTGCCAAAACCATTTGGGAAGAAATGCAAAAGTTAACCGACATTACGGAACCTGACTTAGATCCAAAAGTTAAAGCAAATATCGAAGTCTATCGAGAACAATTGAAAAAATAAATTATTATTAATAAATAAACATAATGAAAGTATATACAAAAACTGGCGATACTGGAACCACAGCATTATTTGGAGGAACTCGTGTGCCAAAACATCATATCCGAATCGAAAGTTATGGAACAGTTGATGAATTAAATTCGCATATCGGATTAATTCGCGACCAAGATATTAATGTTTTATACAAAAATGTCCTAATTGAAGTTCAAGATAGATTATTTACTGTTGGAGCTATTTTAGCCACGCCACCTGAAAAAGAAACCTTAAAAAACGGTCAACCACGCTTGCAAAACCTTGGAATTGTAGAGTCGGATATCGAATTTTTGGAAAACGAAATCGATACCATGGAAGAGGCTTTACCGCCCATGACGCATTTTGTGTTGCCAGGAGGTCATACAACGGTGTCATATTGTCATATAGCACGCTGTGTATGCCGTAGAGCCGAGCGTTTAGCCGTGCATTTGAATGACATAGAACCAACAGATGAACTTGTAATTAAGTACTTAAACCGACTTTCTGACTACCTTTTTGTATTGGCACGAAAGTTGTCCCATGACTTGAACGCTGATGAAGTAAAATGGATTCCTAGAAAATAGTTTTTCACAATCAGTTTTTAGTGTTCAGTATTCTTGAAAATAGTGATGAAAAGTCATGTTTTGAATACTCAAAAAAAACGTTCTTAAATTTTAATAAAAAAAGTAAAAAAAAACTTGACTTTTTAAGTAATAAATTTATTTTTGCATAAACTTAAATCGATAAAAAGATGTATTGGACTTTAGAATTAGCATCCTATTTGAGCGATGCACCATGGCCAGCTACCAAAGACGAACTTATCGACTACGCTATTAGAACTGGAGCTCCATTAGAAGTAGTGGAAAACTTACAGTCTATTGAAGACGAAGGTGAAATCTATGAATCAATGGAAGAGATTTGGCCTGATTATCCTACGGACGAAGATTATCTTTGGAATGAGGACGAATATTAAAAAATAAATAAACACAACAGAAAAAAGTCTCTTTACTGAGGCTTTTTTTTTGGTTATATTTGCAAACTATATTGAAATAAATAAATTATGAGTATCATAAATTCCATATTGAAGGCTTTTGTGGGTGATAAATCGGAGAAAGATGTAAAAGCGATTCAACCTATAATTACCAAAATTAAATCATTTGAAGGCGCATTACAAGCCTTATCACATGATGAATTACGTGCTAAAACAGCCGAATTCAAAGCTAAAATTCAAAATGCTCGCGCTGAAAAAGACGCTAAAATTGCTTCTTTAAAACAAGATGCTGAGCAAACTCAAGATATCGATGCGCGTGAAGATATCTACGCTGAAATCGATAAAATAGAGAAAGAAGCTTATGAAATTTCTGAGAAAGTATTAAACGAAATTCTTCCAGAAGCGTTTGCAGTAGTGAAAGAAACCGCTCGTCGTTTCAAAGACAATACCACGATTACGGTAACCGCAACTCCAAAAGATAGAGAATTATCCGCATCAAAACCTTACATTACAATAGAAGGTGATAACGCTACTTGGGCTAACTCTTGGGATGCTGCTGGTAAAGCGATTACTTGGGATATGATTCACTACGACGTTCAATTGATCGGTGGTGTGGTGTTGCATCAAGGTAAAATTGCCGAAATGCAAACAGGAGAAGGTAAAACATTAGTGGCAACACTTCCATTATATTTAAATGCGTTAACAGGTAACGGAGTTCACCTAGTAACTGTGAATGATTACTTAGCAAAACGTGATAGTACTTGGAAAGCACCATTATTTGAATTCCATGGATTAACGGTAGATTGTATCGATAATCACCAACCTAATTCTCCAGAAAGAAGAAAAGCATATAACGCCGATATTACCTACGGAACGAATAACGAATTTGGTTTCGATTACCTTCGTGATAATATGGCGCACGCTCCAGAAGATTTGGTACAACGCAAACATAATTATGCTATTGTCGATGAGGTTGACTCGGTTTTAATTGATGACGCTAGAACGCCATTGATTATTTCTGGGCCAGTTCCGCAAGGAGATCGTCATGAATTCTTGGAATTAAAACCAAAAGTTGAAAACTTAGTTACGTTACAACGTAAATTAGCTACAGATTGTTTAACGGAAGCAAAACGTTTATTCAAAGAAGGAAATTCAAAAGACGCTGGTTTTTATTTATTACGCTCGCACAGAGCATTACCAAAAAGTAAAGCATTAATCAAATTCTTATCGGAAGAAGGAGTTAAACAATTACTTCAAAAAACAGAGAATTATTACATGCAAGATAACAACAGAGAAATGCCAAAAATTGATGAGGCATTGTACTTTGTTATCGAAGAAAAAAATAACCAAGTTGAATTAACGGATAACGGAATTCAGTTTTTATCAACAGATACGGATTCTCAATTCTTCGTTTTACCAGATATTGGAACAGGAATTGCCCAAATCGAAAGAGAGAATTTATCTCCAGAAGAAGCAGCTGAGAAAAAAGAAGAATTATTCCGTGATTTCTCTGTAAAATCAGAGCGTATTCACACGTTAACGCAATTATTAAAAGCGTATACGTTATTCGAAAAAGATACGGAATACGTTATCATGGACAATAAAGTAATGATTGTAGACGAGCAAACAGGACGTATCATGGATGGTCGTCGTTACTCGGATGGTTTACACCAAGCAATCGAAGCTAAAGAAAATGTAAAAATCGAAGCAGCAACGCAAACTTTCGCAACTATTACTTTACAGAATTATTTCCGTATGTATAATAAGTTGGGAGGTATGACGGGAACAGCTTCAACCGAAGCAGGAGAGTTCTGGGAAATCTACAAATTAGACGTAGTAGAAATTCCAACGAACCGTCCAATTGCTCGTAAAGATAAAGATGATTTAATTTATAGAACGGTTCGTGAGAAATTCAACGCCGTAATCGAAGATGTAGTACAATTATCAAATGCAGGACGTCCTGTGTTGATTGGAACAACTTCAGTAGAGATTTCGGAATTATTAAGCCGAATGTTGAAATTAAGAGGTATTCAACACAACGTATTGAATGCTAAAATGCATAAAAGTGAGGCTGAAATTGTAGCAGAAGCAGGAAAACCTGGAGTAGTTACAATTGCAACGAATATGGCGGGTCGTGGTACCGATATTAAATTATCTGACGAAGTTAAAAAAGCAGGTGGTTTAGCTATTATCGGAACAGAACGTCACGATTCGCGTCGCGTTGACCGTCAGTTAAGAGGTCGTGCGGGTCGTCAAGGAGATGTGGGTAGCTCACAGTTCTATGTTTCTTTGGAAGATAACTTAATGCGTTTGTTCGGTTCGGAAAGAGTTGCGAAAGTGATGGATAGAATTGGTCTGAAAGAAGGAGAAGTAATTCAACATTCGATGATGACAAAATCTATTGAAAGAGCACAGAAAAAAGTAGAAGAAAATAACTTTGGTGTTCGTAAACGTTTGTTAGAATATGACGACGTAATGAATGCACAAAGAGAAGTAGTATACAAAAGAAGACGTCACGCTTTACACGGCGAACGTTTGAAAGTGGATATCGCAAACATGATGTACGATACTTGCGAATTAGTAGTGGAGCAAAACAAATTAGCAGAAGATTTCAAAAACTTCGAGTTTGAATTAATTCGTTATTTTTCAATTAGTTCGCCAGTTACACCAGCTGAATTCTCAAAATTATCAGTTAGAGAAATCACTGGAAAAGTGTACAAAGCGGTTTTAGCTCATTACGAAGAAAAAATTGCCAGAGATGCTCGTGAAGCGTATCCAATTATCAAAAATGTTTATGAAAATAACAATGGTCAATACCAAAGAATTATTGTTCCTTTCACGGACGGAATCAAATCGTTAAACGTAGTTACTGATTTAGAAAAAGCATATACAACCGAAGGACGTTCATTGGTTGCAGATTTCGAGAAAAACATCACATTAGCAATTGTAGATGAAGCTTGGAAAAAACACTTACGTAAAATGGACGAATTGAAACAATCAGTTCAGTTGGCGGTTCACGAGCAAAAAGATCCATTGTTGATTTACAAATTCGAAGCGTTCAACTTGTTTAAGAAAATGATTGACGATGTGAATAAAGAAGTGATTTCGTTCTTGTTTAAAGGCGATTTACCACATCGTAATGAAAACATTCAAGAAGCAAGACAAGAAACACGTAAAGAGAAATACACAGAAACTAAAGAGGATTTAGATGCGCCAGCTTCAGAAGCTAAAAGAGCAGGAGAAATGGCAAGTCAAAGACCTCAAGTTACCGAGACAATTACACGAGAAATGCCAAAAATCAATCGTAATGATACCGTTACTATCAAACATGTAATGAGTGGAAAAAGCGAAACCATGAAATACAAAAAAGCAGAAAGCATGTTAGCTTCTGGTGAATGGGTTTTGGTTAACGAATAATCTATAATTACAGAAATAAACTAATCCTCAATTACGAAAAGTAGTTGGGGATTTTTTTTACCACTAAATAAATTAAAGTAGTTATCTTTGAAAAGTAAATCCAATTTCAAGTCATGAACGAAAACACTATTGTATATACCGAATTTTTCAATCATGTAAACGAAAGTATCACCAACGGAACTTTCGCAAAACTCACTTTAGCCAAAACTATCGGAAAACCCGAATTGCAAAATATTTACGTGAGAACTATTGTACAAGATGGCGTTTTGAAGCTCTCAGTTACATTTAAAATTTACAATGAAGGCTTACAAGAAGTAGAAAAAATCATCAAAATGAAGGAAATGGAAGCTGAGTTAACACCCTACATTGCTAATCCATTTATGTCGGTTTTATTGTTTACTACGGATGCCGATATTACTATGAAAATCAACAAAAAAAGAAACGCCAGTATCATAGAACAACCACCAACGTTTAAAAATGCAGATGCGAATTTGGTGGAGTTTTTGGGGAGGTAATTTTTACTTACTCACCATCAGGAAAAATCTTGCCAGGATTCAACACATTATTGGGGTCAAAAATGGCTTTGATGCGTTCCATTAATTCCAAATGTACTTTTGAAAACGCAATATCCATGTAGTTTTTTTGTACTAAACCAATGCCGTGTTCACCAGAAAGTGTTCCTTTTAAACCAACAGTCAATTCAAAAATTTCACGAATCCCTTTTGGAACTTCGGTTTTCCAATTGTCATCGGTCATGTTACCTTTGATAATGTTTACATGTAAATTACCATCGCCAGCATGGCCATAACACACGGATTGGAAACCATATTTCGCACCAATTTCTTTAATTCCTTTTAATAATTTTGGTAATTCATATCTTGGTACTACGGTGTCTTCTTCTTTATAAATCGAATTCGCTTTCACCGCTTCTGCTACAGAGCGACGCATTTTCCAAAGGGCATTTTTTTGTTCTTCAGTATCGGCAAACAATACTTCGTCGATTTCAAATTGTTCAACGACTGCCAAAATTTGTTCGGCTTCTTGCATCAAAATTTCTGGATAATTCCCATCTACTTCAATCAACAAATGTGCTTGAACGTTATCTTTTACTTCCACATTCAAACCATCGACAAATTTCAATGTCCAATCAATAGCATCGCGTTCCATGAACTCTAATGCACTTGGCACAATTCCGGCTCTAAAAATCGCTGAAACCGCTTCACAAGCTTGCTCTGCTATATAAAACGGAACTAAAAGTAGAACGTTATGTTTATTTTGAGGTAATAATTTCAATACAATTTTAGTCACGATTCCCAAAGTTCCTTCACTACCCACCATCAATTGCGTTAAATTGTAACCAGTCGAATTTTTCAAGGTATTAGCACCTGTCCAAATGATATCGCCTGTTGGTAAAACGACTTCTAAATTTAAGACATAATCTTTAGTAACACCATATTTCAAAGCTCTCGCACCACCCGAATTTTCTGCGATATTGCCACCTATAAAACAACTTCCCATACTACTTGGATCAACAGGATAAAATAAGCCTTTTTCAGCAACAGCTTCTCTTAACACTTGCGTAATTACTCCAGGTTCGGTAGTAACTTGAAGGTTTTTCTCATCAATTTCAATGACTTTATTAAAGCGTTCCATTGAAATCGCAATGCCACCATAAATCGATAAAGCACCACCACTCAAACCTGTTCGCGCACCAATCGGCGTAGTTGGAATTTTATAGGTATTGGAAACTTTTAAAATTTGCGCCACTTCTTCCGTATTGGCAGGCTTTACCACCACATGTGGCGGAAAACTCAAATCTTCCGTTTCATCGTGGCCATAGGTTTTACGAGTTGCTTCATCAGTAAAAATATAAGCCGAACCTACAATGTTTTCAAGTGCAAGTAATATTTCAGGATTCATAGTGTAAAATTGAAGTGTAAAGATAAAAAATTGGATAATATTTTACTATTTTATTTTGGAACGCAGATAACACAGATTGGACGGATTTGCACAGTTTTTTAACCACAATCTTGTCATGCTGCAAGCATCTCTTTTATGAACTTGAGTGCACAATTAATTCAACTTAAACTTATATGACTTATATGTTTAAAAATTCATAGTGTAACTTCGTGCAGAACTTAGTGTAACTTTGTGCTATAAACTCAAAATCCAATACCAAAAAGCTACTGTAAGTAACGACAACGGAATTCCAATCCCAATCATCATGCTACTTAATTTTGGTTTTAATCCATAGTTAGAAGCTAAAATAGCTCCCGTAATCATCGGCGCCATGGCAGATTCCATGATAGAAACATCGATTTCTAAACCTTTTCCGTTCAATACGATTTTGTATAACATGAAGAAAAAAGCGGGCATTAATATCAATTTGAAAAGTAAGCCTAAAGTTAGAAAACGCCAATGTTTGCTTCGAGTATCAATTTTTAATTGCAATCCAACAGCTACCAAAGCAACTGGTGTTACTGTGTTTCCAATTCTTAAAAACGAGTTTTGAAATGCTTCTGGAAATTCTAAAGAAAACAGTGTGCAACAAAGCGCAATTGTAAAAGCAATAAAAGGGGGAAATTTGATGATTTTCAACAAGATTTCAGAAGTACTTAAATTGCCTCGAGAGAAACTAGCTGCAACTAAAATCCCTAAAGTGGTTACGACTACGAATGAACCCGGTTGGTCTACTATAATGGCAGTTTTCAATCCTTCAGCACCATATAAAGCTTCGATAATGGGAAAGCCTACAAAGGAAGTATTGCTCAATCCACCTGTCAAAATCAAACAGCCAATTAACTTTTTCGACCATTTGAAATACGTTCCCAAAGTATAGAAAAATACAAATGATAATCCGAAACCTAACCATGCAATTCCCAATGGATAAAGCAAAGCCAATGAGATCGTAATTTTCGGAATATAATACAATGCCAAAGCCGGAAGCGAAACGTAAATTACGTATTGATTCAAACTTTGATAGGCGTTTTTAGGAAATTGCGGTACTTTTTGAAGTACAACTCCTAAAAGTAAACACAAAAATAATAGAATGATGTTTTCCATTTATCGTAATCAAGAATACAAAGGTAATTAAACCTTGAGATTTCGATGTTTTATATTCCTACATTTTTTGTATTTTTACACAAAGCAAAATTCCTTTTGAAAACACCAAATAAAAAATCGGCACTTTCAGAAATTCACGGCGTGGAACAACCCGAAACCTTGAGTACGGTTGTCGCACATCAAATTCAACAATTCCGTAGAAAACAACCTTCTGCAGAGGAATTAATTGCTGGAATTTTAAAAGGAGATAAAACCGCTTTGAGTCGCGCCATTACTTTGGTTGAAAGTACAAATCCTGAGCATTTAGCCAAAGCGAATGAAGTGATAAAAGGTTGTTTGTCACATGCTAATAATTCGGTTCGTATTGGAATTACTGGTGTTCCTGGTGTTGGAAAAAGTACGTTTATTGAAGCTTTTGGAAAATATTTAACTTCAATCGGAAAGAAAGTAGCTGTTTTAGCGGTAGACCCGAGTTCGTCTATCAGTCACGGAAGTATTTTGGGTGATAAAACCCGTATGGAAGAATTGGTTAAAGATGAAAATGCTTATATCCGACCAAGTGCTTCTGGTGATACGTTAGGAGGCGTTGCCAGAAAAACGCGTGAAACTATTATTCTTTGTGAAGCTTGTGGATTTGATACGATTATTATTGAAACCGTTGGAGTAGGGCAAAGCGAAACTGCCGTTCACAGTATGGTCGATTTCTTTTTGTTGCTGAAAATTTCAGGTGCTGGTGATGAGTTACAAGGCATCAAGCGTGGTATCATGGAAATGGCAGATACCATTGTTATCAATAAAGCCGATGGCGATAATGTTGCGAAAGCCAAATTAGCGAAAACCGAATTCAATAGAGCGTTACATTTATTTCCAGCCAAATCTTCGGGTTGGATTCCGAAAGTGACTACTTGTAGTGCTTATGAAAAAACAGGAATTGATGGTATTTGGGAAATTATTTCGGAGTATTTCGAATTGGTAAAATCGAATCATTATTTCGAAGAAAAACGCCAAAACCAAAACCAATTTTGGATGATGGAAACAATAAATGAACAATTAAAAAATCATTTCTACAATCATCCGAATATCATACAACTACTAGAAAAAAATAAAAAAGCCGTGCAAAACAATGAAATTTCACCTTTTGCAGCGGCTATGAATTTATTGGAAAAGTATTTTAATAAAGAGTAATTAGTGAAAAGTGATTAGTAATTAGCTTTTATTCTAAATCTGAACACTTTTTACTCCCGATAGCTATCGGGACAGAACACTATTCTTGCTCGTAACGCTCCATTTCTCTATCGTAGAATTCTCCAGCAATGGTAATTAAATGTTCCATTTCGGATTCCAATTCCTTTTCATCTTCTTCTTCGATATCTTCTAAAAATTCCACTTCGTCATCTTTTAAATTGATTACGAATCTTGGATATTCTAAATGGATTACGAAAATATCTTCTGGAAAATCGGTATTATCTCCGATAACAAATTTTGGTAAGTTCATGTTTTTATGATTTTAATTTCTTCTTGTTATTGTAATTGAACTTGTCCCGAAGCTTCGGGATTGGTTTGCCCTTGAACTAGTTTTTTCGTTAGATAATTAAAGCGAATATACAAAAATAAAGCAGCAGCGGTTAATCCAGCTAAAAGTCCAATCCACACACCAACAGCTTTTAATTCGGTTTCTAATCCTAAGTAAATGGATATTGGAAAACCAATTACCCAATATGCAACAAATGTAATGTACATTGGAATTTTCGCATCTTGTAAACCACGAAGCGCTCCTAAAACCACCACTTGTAAGCCATCGGAAATTTGAAAAACAGCCGCCACTAAGAGTAAGTTAGCTGAAATTGCGATTACTTCTAAGTTTTTCGTTAGGTTTTCTGCATCATTTATATCAACAAAAATATAAGGTAGTGAAGTATGTAACACAACAAATAAAAGTGCGAAAACGACTTCAATTATTATTGTTAATAAGAAGATGGAAATTGCAACTTTTCGTAAAGTAACATAATCTTCTAATCCTTTTTGATTTCCAATACGAATCATTGCCGTAACGCTCAATCCCATCGCAAACATAAAGGTTAACGAAGCTAAACTCAACGCAATTTGATTCGCCGCCTGACTTGTAGTTCCAATCATTCCACACAACCAGATGGCTCCTGTAAACAAAGCGACTTCAAAGAACATTTGCATGGCAGAAGGCATTCCAATTTTAATGATTTTTTGGTTGACTTCTTTCTTGATTTCTTTCAAGCTAAAACCTTTAAAATACGGATGAAATTTTGGTTTTAAATTCATCATGTAGTGCATAAAACCTAACATCACAAAACGAGAAGCGATAGTTCCAATAGCAGCACCAACAATTCCTAATTGAGGAAAAATCCAAATTCCATAAATTAAAAAATAGTTTAAAGTAACGTTTGTAATATTTCCAATTATCGTTGCCCACATCGAATACTTTGTTTCGCTCAAACCGTCTGCAAATTGTTTGTAGGCTTGATACATAATTAACGGAATTAACGAAAAACCTACTATATCTAAATACGGTTTTGCCATTTCTACCACAGCTTCGGGTTGGCCCATGTAAGCAATAAGTGGTTTCGAAAAGAAAATTAAGGTAAACAAAGCCACACCTAAAATTGTACACAAATACAACCCATGATGAAAAGCCGAACGACCGCCAGCCACGTCATTCTTTCCATCAGATTCTGCTACTAAAGGTGTAATGGCTGTTGAAAATCCAATTCCTAATGACATGGCAATGAATACAAAACTGTTTCCCAATGATACAGCCGCTAATTCGGTTGGACCTAATTTTCCAACCATAATATTGTCTACAATTCCCACAATGGTATGACCTAACATTCCTAAAATAATAGGGTAGGCGAGCTTTAGGTTTTGTGAAAATTCTTTAGAGTAGTCGGAAAAAGTCATTTTGGCAATTTTGAGCAAAGGTAATAATTTGAA
Source organism: Flavobacterium sp. (assembly GCF_036782315.1). Taxonomy (GTDB): domain Bacteria; phylum Bacteroidota; class Bacteroidia; order Flavobacteriales; family Flavobacteriaceae; genus Flavobacterium. The sequence continues at coordinate 137,167 of NZ_DAIPZK010000002.1, read as the reverse complement.
AAGGATTTCAAGAAAAAACCTGTCAGGATTCAAAATCGAGACAGGTTTAAAAATATTTGGATTTATTTACTTTTTAATATTCGGATTTTGTGAATCACTCTCAATAAGTCCGTCTCGTAAACGAATGATTCTGTGTGCGTAAGCGGCAATATCTTCTTCGTGTGTTACCAAGATTACGGTGTTTCCGTTGGCGTGAATTTCGTTGAATAAATTCATGATTTCCACAGAAGTTTTACTGTCTAAGTTTCCGGTTGGCTCATCGGCTAAAATGATAGAAGGTTTGTTAACCAAAGCTCTAGCAACCGCCACACGCTGACGTTGACCACCCGATAACTGATTCGGTTTGTGATCCATACGGTCTTGAAGTCCCACTTGTGTCAATACTTCGGTAGCTCTTTCAACACGTTCCGATTTAGAATGACCTGCATAAACCATTGGTAAAGCCACGTTATCCAAAGCCGTTGTTCTTGGCATTAAGTTGAACGTTTGAAAAACGAATCCAATTTCTTTATTACGAATTCCTGCTAATTCATCATCTTGCATTTCGCTTACGTGTTTTCCGTTCAAAACATAAGTTCCAGAAGTTGGCGTGTCTAAACAACCTAAAATATTCATCAAAGTGGATTTCCCAGAACCCGAAGGTCCCATCAATGCTACATATTCCCCTTTATTGATTTCTAAATCGATACCTTTTAACACATACACGATTTCGTTTCCTAAAGGAAAATCTCTTTTTATATTGGTTATTTTGATTAACGGATTTGCCATAATGAAATTTGAATTTAGCCTCTCGACTTCGCTCGAGATGACAACATTGTTGATAAATTACATTAATAAGTAGAAAAAGAAAGGATTTTGTTACAATTAAAAACGAATTCTTTCAAACAAGTGAGAACTTATGGTTTTACTCGGATTGATGATGAAATGTTCCTTTTGTTGTTCGGCTCTAAAGAATACGATTCCCCATTGAAAGGTGTCGATCGTAACGGTAACTTTTGGATGGTTTTTTATGATTTCCCAAGCTTCTTCCATTTCGGCAGACCAATGAATGTCATCAAAAATCCAAACGGAATCATTTGAAATGGTTGGAAGTAAGGCTTCAAAATAATCTAAAGTTGCTTTTTTGGAATGGTTGCCATCGAAATAGATTAGGTGATGGGTGATGGGTGATGGGTGATGGGTTTTAAAATAGCTTGAAAATTCGGTGTTAATAAATTCAATATTTTGGAATTTGGAATTTTTTAATTGGAATTTCGCTGCTTTCATTGTGTTTGGACAACCTTCCAGGGTAATAATTTTCGCTTTTTCATTTCCCAATGAAAGTGCTGATGTCGCTAATCCCAACGAAGTTCCAATTTCTAAAATAGTTGTAGGTTGAAAATAACGAACGATTCTAAAAAGTAATTCCGCATTTTTTGACGTAATTCCGGCGGTTTGTGCGATTTTTGAAATTTCTCTAACATTCGATTTAAAAACTCGTGAACCAGCACCAAAATCGGTTACTTCAATCGTGTTTTTATTTTCTAAAAGCGATTTTCGGTAGGATTTTAATTGTTGGTACTCTGGATATTTTGTGTTGTCATAAAAGCATTTCGTAACCAAATCAAACACAAATGGTGAGTGCACTCCATGTTCATTTTTGGAATGGAAAAGGAATTTTAGGTATGATTTTATTTGTTGTAACACGAAGTTTCTCGAAGTTTGGCACAAAGTAACACAAAGAATTTATAAGAAAAAAAACTTAGTGAAACTTTGTGTAAAACTTAGTGTTACATTGTGAAATTTTACTCCATTTTACTCGATAATTCAAACCAACGTTCTTCTTTTTCTTCTAAAGACTGAATGATTTTTTGCAATTCGTTTGCTTTTGCTTCAATCTTATCGTCCGAAACTTTTCCGTCGGCGAATTCTTGTTCGATAGCCTTCTTTTGAATTTCTAAATCTTTGATTTCTCTTTCAATTTTATTGAATTCTTTCTGTTCATTGAAACTCAAACCAGTTGAAGCGGTTTGTTTTTCTTTCCAATTGACTTTCTCTTTTGGGCTGTCGTCTTTTTCAGGTTCAATAGAATCTTCATACGCTCTAAAATCAGAATAATTTCCAGGAAAATCTTCAATCTCACCTTCGCCTCTAAAAACGAATAAGTGATCCACAATTTTATCCATAAAATATCTATCGTGACTCACCACTAACAAACAGCCTGGATAATCTAAAAGGAAACTTTCCAATACATTCAAAGTCACAATATCTAAATCATTTGTTGGCTCATCCAAAATCAAGAAATTCGGATTTTGAATTAAAACCGTACATAAATACAAACGTTTCAATTCGCCACCACTTAATTTTTCTACGAAATCGTATTGTTTTTTGGCATCAAATAAAAAGCGTTCCAATAATTGCGAAGCCGAAATAATTTTCCCTTTCGTCAACGGAATATATTCGCCATATTCTTTGATGATATCAATTACTTTTTGTCCCGGTTTTGGATTGATTCCGCTTTGGGTGTAATAACCAATTTTAATCGTATCACCAATAATCACTTTACCCGAATCAGGTTGCATGGTTTGGGTTAAAATGTTCAAGAAAGTCGATTTTCCTGTTCCGTTTTTACCAATAATTCCAATGCGTTCGCCACGTTGAAAAGAATAGGAAAAGTCATTTAAAATGGTTCTATCTGGGAATTTTTTATTCACTTTTACCATTTCGATAATCTTGCTTCCCATGCGCTCCATGTTAATTTCAAGCTCCACTACATTTTCTTTTCTTCGACTTTCGGCAACTGCTTTGATTTTATAAAAATCATCTTGACGCGATTTAGATTTGGTGGTTCTAGCTTTTGGTTGACGTCGCATCCATGCCAATTCCTTTACGAATAAGTTTTGCGCTTTGTCAATTGTTGCATTTTCAGAAGCCAAACGTTCTTCTTTTTTGGCTAAATAATAGGAATAATTCCCTTTGTATTGGTAGATTTTTCCGTTATCTAATTCGATGATTTCGTTACAAACACGCTCCAAAAAGAAACGGTCGTGCGTTACCATAAATAACGTGATGTTTTCTTTTGCAAAATAATCTTCTAACCATTCAATCATCTCTAAGTCCAAGTGATTGGTTGGCTCGTCTAAAATCAATAAATCAGGTTTGCTAATCAAAATAATCGCTAACGAAAGACGCTTTTTTTGTCCACCCGACATGTTTTTGACTTTCATTTTCAAGTCTTCCAACTTCAGTTTGTACAAAATTTGCTTGAATTGGGTTTCAAAATCCCAAGCGTTATGTCGGTCCATGTCGTCAAAAGCTCTTTGATAGGCTTCTTCGTCATTCGGATTTTCTAATGCTTTCTCGTAGCGCTCAATTACTTTCAGAATTTCATTATCCGAAGCAAAAATATTTTCTTCAATCGTTAATTCGTCTTGCAAATTATTGTTTTGCGACAAAAATGCCATGTTAATGTCTTTTCGAATGATAACTTGACCTGTATTAGGCTCATCCAAACCATTAATCATGTTCATAATTGTGGTTTTTCCCGAACCGTTTTTAGCGATAAATGCTATTTTTTGATCTTTATTAATTCCAAACGAAACGTTGTCAAACAACACGCGTTCGCCATAGGATTTGGAAATATTTTCGACTGAAAGGTAATTCATTTTTTAATTTGTCAATTAGACAATATGGCAATGTGCCAATCGTTTTGCAAAAATAGCTTTATTATTTCAAATTCGTATTTTTGTATTTCATAAATAAATATTGCAACTTTGACTTGTCAATCAATTGGCATATTGGCTAATTGAATATTGAAAATTAAATTCATGCAACTATCCGTCATCATTCTCAATTACAATGTGCGCTATTTTTTAGAGCAATGTGTTCTTAGTGTTCAAAAAGCATTGGCAGACATTGACGGCGAAATTATTGTCATTGATAACGCTTCGTCTGATGATAGTTGCGAAATGATGAAAACCAAATTTCCACACATCAAACTTATTGAAAATACAGCTAATTTAGGTTTCCCAAAAGGAAATAACATCGGAGTTGCTCAAGCCAAAGGTGAATACATTTGTATTTTGAATCCCGATACGGTTGTTGCAGAAGATACTTTTTCAAAAATACTGAACACTAATATCTGGCAACTGAACACTGGCATTATCGGTTGTAAACTAATCGACGGTGCTGGTAATTTTCTTCCAGAAAGCAAACGTGGCGTTCCAACACCTTGGGTAGCTTTTACTAAGATTTTTGGGTTGTATAAAGTTTCGAATTATTTCGGGAAATATTACGCCCAACATTTATCGGAAAACGAATCTGGTAAAGTGGATATTTTGGTAGGAGCTTTTATGGTAATGAAGCGCGAATTGTATCTCGAAGTTGGCGGTTTTGATGAAAATTGCTTTATGTATTCGGATGATATTGATTTGAGTTATTTGGTTTTGAAATTAGGGAAATCGAATTATTATTTTCACGAAACTTCGGTGATTCATTATAAAGGAGAAAGTACTGTTCGTGATGGAACGTATATGAAACGTTTTCGTGAAGCGATGCAATTTTTTTATAAAAAACATTTCAAAAAATCATGGGTTTTTGATGTGATGATGCAAGTAGGAAGTTTTGTTTTTAGTCTTTTGAAGAAGAATCAACAAAAGAATGAAGTTCGAATTATTGAGGAATACGTCATTTTTTCAAAAGGAAATTTAAGATTAAGTCTTCCTCAAAAAACAACTTATTTGTCTGATTTTAATCAATTTGTAAATCAGCAACAAAAAAACATTGAAATAATATTTGATACGACTACTTTTAGTTTTGCTGAAATTATTACTTTTATGCAGTTAAATAAGAGTAAAAATCTAAGTTTTAAGAATTATATTTCGAGTTCGAATTACTTAATTGGAAGCAATAATTCAAACGATAGAGGACAAATAATTTTGTTGTAAAAAATTATGTAATTCTTTAAAAAACGAATGAAAAATTAGTATTTTTGCAAACCAAATACAAAAACACAACTTTAGTTTAAAGATATGGCAAAGTTTGAATTGAAATTACCTAAAATGGGTGAAAGTGTTGCAGAAGCAACAGTTACTAACTGGTTAAAAAAAGTTGGTGATAAAATTGAAATGGACGAAGCAGTACTTGAAATCGCTACTGATAAAGTAGATAGTGAAGTACCTTCAGAAGTTGCAGGAACACTTGTTGAAATTTTATTTAATACCGATGATGTAGTTCAAGTGGGACAAACGATCGCTATTATCGAAACGGAAGGTGATGCCGTTGCAGCAACTCCAGAAGTTAAAGCAGAAGCGCCAGTTGCTGTTGCAGAAGTTGCAAAAGCAGTGAATCCCGAAGCTTCGGGAGCAAAAGAAACTGCAGCTCCAGCTGATTTTTCTCCCGACTATTCGGGATCAGATAAATTCTTTTCGCCTTTAGTTAAAAACATTGCAAAAGAAGAAGGAATTTCATTAGCAGAATTAGAATCTATTAAAGGTTCTGGAAAAGATGGTCGTGTAAATAAAGAAGATTTATTAAATTATATCAAAAATAGAGGAAGTCAGCCTGTTGCTCAACCAGTAGCAAATGCTCCAAAAGCAGAAGCTCCAGCTATAACTTCTCAACCAGCAGCGCAAGCTGTTCCAGTTTCTGTTAACGGTGGTGATGAAATTGTGGAAATGGACAGAATGCGTAAGTTGATTTCGAAATACATGGTAGAATCGGTTCAAACTTCGGCTCACGTTCAGTCGTTCATTGAAGTTGACGTTACTAACATTGTAAAATGGAGAGATAAAGTTAAAAATGCTTTCGAAAAGAGAGAAGGCGAGAAGTTAACTTTCACGCCAATTTTCATGGAAGCAGTAGCAAAAGCATTAAAAGATTTCCCAGGAATGAATATTTCAGTTGATGGTGAGTTTATCATTAAACGTAAAAATATCAACTTAGGAATGGCGGCTGCGTTACCAAACGGAAATTTAATTGTTCCTGTAATTAAAAATGCTGACCAATTGAACTTAGTTGGAATGGCAAAAGCAGTTAACGATTTAGGAAACCGTGCAAAAGCTGGAAAATTGAAACCAGACGATACACAAGGTGGAACTTACACTGTTACGAATGTAGGAACTTTTGGTTCTGTTTTCGGAACGCCAATTATCAACCAACCGCAAGTAGGTATTTTAGCTTTAGGAGCGATTAGAAAAGTGCCAGCAGTTATTGAAACTCCAGAAGGTGATTTCATTGGAATTCGTCAAAAAATGTTCTTATCGCACTCTTATGATCACAGAGTAGTTGATGGAGCATTAGGAGGAAGTTTCGTAAAACGCGTGGCAGATTACTTAGAAGCTTGGGATATCAATAGAGATATTTAAATCAAATAAATTATAAATCAACCCGATACTGAAAAGTGTCGGGTTTTTTGTTATTTTTGATTAATTAAATCCATTTTATGAAATTTTTGTATCCATTAATTTGTATTGTATTTCTAACTATTTCTTGTAAAGAGGCAATTAAAAATGAAAAGAAATTTGTTGCTGAACAAAGCTTTGAGGAAATTCAATTCACTGTTCCAAAAGTTAGTAATAGCTTGGTTGTAAATAGCAAAGAAGATTTATTAGGTTATTGGGTAGGTGGTTTTAGAGCAAATATAACAGATTCTGCCTTAGATTCAATTTATGATAATGATAATGATTCTGTGAACTATTTGTATAGGAAAATTACATTTTCGATAGATGAAATTAAAGGTGATTCTATTTTTGGACATTCTATTTCTGCTGGTAATATTAGTCCTTTCAAGGGTTTGTTAGTTGAAAACGATTCCAATTTTGAAATTAATGTCGATGAGTTTAAAAGAGAAAGAACTGATGGGAATTTTTCTATCCAAATTAAAAAGACAGATTCTGTAATGAAAGGTAATTGGATTGCATATCATCCAGAAGAAGTGAAAATTTCATCTCGAATTTTTGATTTAAAAAAGAAGTTATTTATTTACAATAAAGAAGCAACATTATATAGTACTTTTCGTAACACAGATAAATTTAAAAATATAACTGTTACGGATACAATTGATGATGAAGTTGAAGTTTATGAGGATAAAGAATATTTTTCTACAACTCAAAAACTTTTTGAAAAGAACGCTTCAAACGAAGAGCTGACTTCTGATTTTGTTTCTAATTTAACTAAAGCTGATATTTTTATTCTAAGAAATTCCATTTTTGCTCGTCACGGTTTTGCTTTTCGGGATAAGCAATTACGAATGTATTTTGAACAATTTGATTGGTATATGCCCGTTTTTGGAGATGTTAAAGATGAACTAACAGAAATCGAAAAGAAAAACATCGATTTACTACTTCGATATGAGCAAAATGCAGAAGAATACTATGATACTTTTGGAAGGTAATGTGGATTAAATATTCAAAATATTTTTTGTGGATTGGATATATTTATTTTTCATATCTACTCTTATTAATAACCCTTCAATATATTCCGTACCATACAGATGTTGCTTTTTTGCGAATTAAACAAGAAGTAATCGTTCTAAATCATTACAAAATTGCTTTTTTTACACATGTGTATACGAGTATCTTTTTAATGGTTTTTGGAGCAATTCAGTTTTCGAACTACATTCAAAAAAAGCATATAAAACTTCATCGAATTTCAGGAGGATTTTATGTTGGAATTCTATTGTTGCTTTCAGGGCCTAGTGGATTGGTTATGTCATATTATGCAAATGGTGGTTTATTAGCCCAAGTTTCATTTTTACTATTGTCTACTTTTTGGATATTATTTACGTTTTTGTCTTTCTATTTCATTTTGAAAAAACAAATAATCAAACATCAAAAATTTGCCATCCGAAGTTTTGCATTGACATTATCTGCAATTTCCCTTCGATTGTTCAAATATCTATTGGTTTTCTTTTTCGAACCTTTGCCAATGGATGCCTATCGAATCGCTGCTTGGTCTGGTTGGATATTTAATTTGTTGGTTGCCGAATTAATTATTTACTATAAATTCTTAAGAAATAGTAAATAAAAAAAATCTTCATTTATCTTTGCCATATATATAATCGCTATGGAATTAAAATTAACACGCCCAATCTGCTTTTTCGACCTTGAAACTACAGGAATTGACGTAGCAAGAGACAGAATCGTAGAAATCTCAATATTTAAAGTATATCCAAACGGAAATAAAGAAAGTAAAACTTGGTTGGTAAATCCTACTATTCCAATTCCGCCTCAAACTACGGCGGTACATGGAATTACCAATGAAAAAGTAGCGAATGAGCCAACATTCAAAGAATTAGCTTCTCAAATCCACAATATGATAAAAGATTCCGATTTAGCTGGGTTTAATTCGGACCGATTTGATATTCCGCTTTTAGCAGAAGAATTATTGCGTGCTGAAGTTGATTTTGATATGAAAAACCGTGTGTCTGTTGATGTACAAACGATTTTTCACAAAATGGAAGAACGTACTTTAAGTGCAGCTTACAAATTCTATTGCGGACAAAGCTTAGAAAACGCACATAGTGCCGAAGCCGATACGATGGCGACTTATGAAATCTTAAAAGCACAATTAGATCGTTACGAGAATTTAGAAAATGATATCAAATCGTTAGCAGAGTTTACTACAAGAAAAAAAGCAGTTGATTTTGCAGGATTTATTGCTTTGAACAACGAAGGAAAAGAAATTTTTACCTTTGGAAAACATAAAGGAGCTCTAGTGGAAGAAGTTTTTGATAAAGAACCCGGTTATTTCGGTTGGATTCAAAATGCTGAATTTCCATTATATACTAAAAAGGTATTGACAGGAATTAAATTGAGAAAGTTAAACACGAAGTAAGTTCTCAGTCGCAGTCACAGTTTTCAGTCTAAAAAATGATATCATATGGATTTTAAAGATTTATTGGCTTATCAGAAAGCGTTTTCGTTAGCAATGGAAATTAAAAATTTGACAGATTCTTTTCCTAAAGAAGAGAAATATGCCTTGACAGATCAAATTAGAAGGTCGTCAAGAAGTGTTTGTGCAAATATGGCTGAGGCTTATAGAAAAAGAAGATATGTAAATCATTTTATAAGTAAATTAACCGATTGTGATGGAGAAAATTCTGAAACTACTGTTTGGTTAGACTTTGCTTTCGAGTGTAAATATGTTGCTACTGAAGTGCATCAAGATTTAATTTTGAAATCCAAAGAAATTGGTAAGTTGATTAACTATATGATTAATAATCCTGATAAATTTGGATGTAATCTAAATTAGTAACTGTAAACTGCGACTGGGACTGTAAACTTAGATAAGCATGAAGATAATTTGCATAGGGCGTAATTACGCTGACCATATTTCGGAATTAAATAATGAAAGACCAACAGAACCGGTTATCTTCATGAAACCTGATTCTGCTATTTTACCTAATAAAAACCCGTTTGTAATTCCAGCATTCAGTAATGATATCCATCACGAAGTGGAAATTTTGGTCAAAATTTGTAAAGTAGGAAAACACATTGATGCTAAATTTGCTCATAAATATTATGAAGAAATTGGATTGGGAATCGATTTTACCGCTCGAGATGTGCAAAGTAAGTTGAAAGAGAAGGGTTTGCCATGGGAAAAAGCGAAAGCATTTGACCATTCAGCGGTAATTGGTAACTTTATATCGAAAAAAAATTATTCTTCGTTAGAAAATATTAACTTTGAGTTAAAATCAAATGGAACTACCGTTCAAGAAGGTAATACTAGTTTGATGTTGTGGAAAATAGATGAGCTAATCGCTTATGTTTCACAATATTTTACTTTAAAAATTGGAGATATTATCTTTACAGGAACTCCAAAAGGTGTTGCAAAAGTAACAGAAGGGGATGTTTTAGAAGGTTTTATAGAAGGTAAGTCAATGTTTAAAATTCAAATTAGGTAATTATGGCTTTACAATATAATTTAGCTAAAGTTTATGAAATTTCAGAAAATGATATTGAGTTTGCATTGCAGATTGTTACCTTATTTTTAGAGGAAGTTCCAGCTGAAATAAAATCCATAAAGACTGCTATAGAAGAGAAAGATTATACTAGAACTTACGCATCTTGTCATAAAATAAAGCCTACTTTAGATTTATTAGGTATGGATTTGGCTTATGAGGAAAATATCCAAATTATGACTTGGGCAAAAGCCGAAGGTAAAAGAAAAGAAATTAAAGAAGTTTTTAAATCATTAAAAGCTAGAATTGAATTGGCAGTTAAAGAAATCAAAAAAGATTTTAAGCTGTAGTTTTTTGAAAATTCCCCAAATTTATTAAATATTTAAAATGAAAGCTGCTATAGTTACCATTGGCGATGAGATTCTTATTGGTCAAATTGTGGATACGAATTCCTCTTACATTGCCAAAGCACTTGATAAAATTGGAATTGCAACTCATGAAATGTTGTCGATTTCTGATGATAAACAACACATTTTAGATACATTTCAATCGCTTCAAAATAAAGTTGAAGTTGTTGTTGTTACAGGTGGATTAGGTCCAACAAAAGACGATATTACAAAGAAAACTTTTTGTGATTATTTTGAAGATGAATTAATTGAAAACGAAGATGTTTTGTTACATGTAAAAACGATAATTGAAGGTTTTTACAAGCGTCCAATCACACAGATGAATAGAGATCAAGCATTAGTTCCAACTAAAGCTAAAGTACTTTTTAATCAAGCAGGAACGGCGCCAGGTATGTGGATGGAGAAAGAAAACACGGTTTTTATTTCGTTGCCAGGTGTTCCATATGAAATGAAGTATTTGATAGATAATGAGGTGCTTCCAAATTTAGTTCAAAAGTTTGAGCGACCTTATATTGTGCATCAAACCATTATGACTTATGGTCGTGGTGAAAGTATGATTGCGGAACAAATTGAAGAATGGGAAAATAATTTACCAAATTTTATCAAATTAGCTTATTTGCCTAGTCCAGGAAAAGTTCGTTTGCGATTAACAGCAAGAGGAAGTGATGAAGCTTTGTTGAAAGAAGAAATTAAACAACAGGTTGAGAAGCTTGATTTGTTGATTCATGAAATTATTGTGGGTTATAACGAAGACGAACCTATTGAAGTTGTTTTAGGGAAATTATTTACTGATAAAAAACTAACTATTGCAACGGCAGAAAGTTGTACAGGAGGTAAAATTGCCTCAACTTTATCATCAATTCCGGGAGCTTCAAGCTATTTTAAAGGTAGTGTAGTGAGCTATGCTACTCAAACAAAAATAGATGTTTTAGGAATCGATGAAAATTTGATAAAAAATCATGGTGTGGTGAGTGCTGAAGTGGCTGTTGCAATGGCTAAATCAGCTCAAAAAGTAATGAATTCAGATTATGCAATTGCTACAACTGGAAATGCTGGCCCTTCAAAAGGAGATGAAACTGCTGAAATAGGAACTGTTTTCATTGGAATAGCAACGCCTAATGACGTTTTTGCAGAAGAATTTAACTTTGGTCAACCCCGTGAAAAGGTTATTGATAGAGCGGTGAGTAAAGCATTGGAACTCATTTATAAAGAAATTTTAAAAAAATAGTAAAAGATAGTTGTGTATATGAAATGGATTTTGTTTCTTTGCACCCTGATTTTAGATAACGAAATAAAGATTAGAAATAATGTCAAGAGTTTGTGAACTTACAGGTAAAAGAGCGATGGTAGGAAACAATGTTTCTCACGCTATGAATAAAACAAAGAGAAAATTCTCTGTTAACTTAGTTAAGAAACGTTTTTATATTCCTGAAGAAGATAGATGGGTAACGTTGAAAATTTCAACTGCTGCTTTAAAAACGATTAATAAAAATGGAATTGCTGCTGTATTGAAAAATGCAAAAGCTAACGGATTTGTTAAATCTGTATAATCCTTAAAACATAGATCAAAATGGCAAAGAAAGGTAATAGAATCCAAGTTATTTTAGAATGTACAGAGCACAAAACTTCAGGAGTTCCTGGAACATCTCGTTACATCACTACAAAAAATAAAAAAAATACTCCAGATAGATTAGAGATTAAAAAATTTAATCCAATCTTAAAAAGAGTAACTGTTCACAAAGAAATTAAGTAATTAGAAGTTTTTAAAACTTTAAATAATATTATAAGTCATGGCAAAGAAAACCGTAGCAACTTTACAAACAGCTTCTAAAAGATTAACTAAAGCTATTAAAATGGTTAAGTCTCCAAAAACTGGTGCTTATACTTTCGTTGAAGCAGTTATGTCTCCAGAAGAAGTTGATGAATTCTTGAAAAAGAAATAATTCATTTTACATTATATAGATAAGCTACTTTCGTTTGAAAGTAGCTTTTTTATTTTTACATTTGTCTGATAAATCAATTTTATAGAAAGTTGATTACTGTAAAAACTTAAACCCTAATTTTAGTATGAGTTTTTTTAAAAAAATATTTTCTTCTGACAAGAAAGAACAAGTTCTTAGTGAAGAAGCAAAACAAACTTTAGATAAAGGTTTAGAGAAAACAAAAACATCGTTTTTTTCTAAGCTTACTAAAGCTGTGGCTGGAAAATCGAAAGTTGATGATGAGGTTTTAGATAATTTAGAAGAAATTTTAGTTTCTTCTGATGTAGGGGTTAATACTACTTTAAAAATTATCGAGCGTATTGAAGAACGTGTTTCAAGAGATAAGTATCTTGGAACAGATGAATTAAATGGTATCCTAAGAGAAGAAATTGCTAGCTTGTTATCAGAAACGAATTCAGGTGAAGCAACGCAGTTTGAAATTCCTACTAATATTAAACCATACGTAATTATGGTGGTAGGAGTAAATGGTGTAGGTAAAACAACTACTATAGGTAAGTTAGCATATCAATTTAAGAAATCGGGTTATAAAGTGGTTTTAGGAGCTGCTGATACTTTTAGAGCTGCAGCAATTGATCAATTACAAATTTGGGCAGATAGAGTAGGAGTTCCTATCGTAAAGCAACAAATGGGAAGCGATCCAGCTTCTGTTGCTTTTGATACTTTGCAAAGTGCGGTAGCTCAAAATGCCGATGTAGTTATTATTGACACAGCTGGTCGTTTGCATAATAAAGTTGGTTTGATGAATGAACTTTCAAAAGTGAAAAAAGTAATGCAAAAAGTGGTGGAAAACACACCAAATGATGTACTTTTGGTTTTGGATGGTTCTACTGGCCAAAATGCTTTTGAACAAGCCAAACAATTTACAGCAGCCACTGAAGTTTCTTGTTTAGCGGTAACAAAATTAGACGGAACTGCAAAAGGTGGAGTTGTAATAGGAATTTCAGACCAATTTCAGATTCCAGTGAAGTATATTGGAGTAGGAGAAGGAATTGAAGATTTACAAGTGTTTAATAAATACGAGTTTGTAGATTCGTTTTTTAAATAAGATTTACTACAGTGAAAGAACTTTTAAAATATAAAACAGTACAATTATTTTTAGTTGCTGTTGTTATGGCTTTAGTTGCAATACCTTTTGAAGGTTATGATTATATTTTTATTACACTTAGATTGGCATCATTTGCAATTTTTATGTACCTGCTAATTAAATTTACTAGCGGTAAAAAGAAAGTTAAGAAATAAATATTTATACAATAAATGCTGTTAGTTAATAACAGCATTTATTTTTTCCCATAAATCATTGTCAAATCCTGAAACTGCAAAACTTGGATTGGCAGGGTTAGAAGCTTCTCCCATTCTTACAATAACTAATTTTCTACTGGGAACAACATATATTCTTTGATCTGCTGCTCCCATAGCAGCGTACATTTCTGCAGGGGCATTTGGAACTATTGAGCCTGTAAATACAGTTTGACTTCCAGGAAGCATAAAATTTGATTTGCCGTTTAACCACCACAAATAACCATACGATGGATTTAAGCTTTGCGATGTTGTAATGCTTTCATTAAAATAACTTTGATTAATGATTTGCTCATTATCCCATTTTCCTTTATTTAGGGCTAACAAACCAAATCTAGCCATGCTTCTCGTATTACTGTGATAAATTTTATAGATAATTCCGTTATTCCAAAAACCATCCATGCCAATTTTGTTTTTTAATTTAACATTAAAATAATTCTCAAATGTTTGACCGCTAGAAGCAGCTACAACATCCATTAGTTTTTGGAAAACATTATGATATGACCATCTTGTTCCAGCATCTGCTAAATAGGTTAAATTGGGTATAATTACTAAGTCGCTTTCATCATTAATTCCTGAAGTCATAGTTAATAAATGTCGAGATGTAATCAAGTTTTCCTTATTCAAAGGTTCGCTTGTCCATCCGGCTCCTAGATATTGTGAAACTTTAGTGTTTATGTTTAATAGATTTTCTTGTTGTGCTATTCCTATAGTGCTAGCGGTAAGTGTTTTTCCAGCACTATTCCATTGCCAAGTATCATTTGCTGAATGACCGTTAAAATAATGCTCCATTACGATTTTTCCATTATGGAGAATGATAAACCCTTTTGTATTTTTAAGTGCTAAATAATCTAGTAAAGGTTGCACCTGTGATTGATTCCAACCTAAAGAAGCTGGAGTTTTTGTTTCCCATGTTGAAGACCCAACAGGTGGAAAATACATAGTTTCAACACTATTGTTCGTAGAAGAGTCGTCTGAACTACAGTTTAGTAAAGATATAAATACAAATAGAGGGATAATTTTTTTCATATGTTTAAATTTTATTTTTTAGTGGTAACATATGGTATCGCCTTTTTAATCATTGGTGTTTGCTTACACAAACTTGTTGTTAATGGCGATTTCATATTTAATTTCATATGGTTAACATCAATTAGACAATAAAATTACTGAATAGTTTAATTCAAATGATTTTTAATCGTAATTTTATACTCTAATTTGGTATTTACATTATGAAGAAACTTCTTTTTTTAATTGTTTTAAGCACTGTCCTTTCGTGTAAGCAGAAAATAACTGATACCGATATTTCTAATTTGAATGGTTATTGGGAAATTGAGAAGGTTGAACTTCCTGATGGTGAAAAGAAAGAGTATAAAGTAAATGAAACGATTGATTTCTTTAAAGTTGAACAAAATAAAGGTTTTAGGAAAAAAGTAGTTCCACAATTGGATGGAACTTATTTAACAAATGATGTTCAAGAAGATGTTGTTGTGGTTTTAAAAGAAGGAGAAGCAAAACTTCAATATAAAACAACTTATGCTTCATGGGAAGAAGAAATTATCGAATTAACTAAGGATAAATTAGTGGTTAAAAACCAACAGGAAATAGCGTATTATTATAAAAGACCTATGAAGTTTTCAATTAAATAAAATGACAAAGCGATTTAACGAGGAAAGTCCGATTGGTGATGTGTTGAAACAATTTATTTCTCAAAATAAGTTGGAAGCAGGTATGGATATTGTTAACGTTCGTGATGCTTGGAAGAATTTAATGGGAAATGGCGTTAATAATTATACTACTGAAATACAATTAAAAGGTTCTACTTTGTATGTAGCATTATCTTCTGCTGTTTTGCGTGAGGAATTAAGTTACGGAAAAGATAAAATAATTAAAATGATTAATGAGGAACTTCGGAAAGATTTAGTGACTCATTTAGTTTTAAGATAAAAAAATCCCGATTTAATTAAATCGGGATACATATTTTATAAAAAATAGACATTACTGTCTATTGAGACTAAACACTGAATACTAAAACTGTTCTCTTCCTGCAAAGTGGAAAGCACTTTCAATAGCTGCATTTTCATCTGAATCAGATCCGTGAACTGCATTTTCTCCAATTGAAGTTGCATATTTTTTACGGATAGTTCCTTCAGCTGCTTCAGCTGGATTTGTAGCACCAATTAAGGTTCTGAAGTCTTCAACTGCATTTTCTTTTTCTAAGATAGCAGCTACAATTGGACCTCTTGTCATGAATTCAACTAATTCACCAAAAAATGGTCTTTCGCTGTGTACTGCATAAAATTTTTGCGCATCAGCTACAGTTAATTGTGTTAATTTCATTGCTACAATTCTGAAACCACCTTCAGTAATCATATTTAAGATTCCACCAATGTGTCCGTTTTCAACAGCATCTGGTTTAATCATTGTAAAAGTTCTGTTTGTTGCCATTTTTTAAATTTTTTGCAAAGGTACTATTTTAATTAGGTTCTGCAATATAGTTTTATATTATTTTATTATTGTTCTTGCTACTCTAAAACCATAAAATTCATGTGTTTTATTTGGTTCTGTTGAAATACGATTTGCAGGTCTTACATAGTTTGGTTGGCTATCCCATGAGCCCCCTCTAACCGTTCTTCTCTCACCCATTTCAGGTCCTATTGGGTTATCTCCTTTTTCTAATTTATAGAAATCTTTGTTATACCAATCCCAACACCATTCCCAAACGTTTCCGCTCATGTCATAAATTCCTAATTCGTTTGGTAATTTTGTTCCTACAGTATGAGGTGTGCCTTTGCTGTTCCCTTTGTGCCATGCTACATCATCTAAGGTGTTACTTCCGCTATATTTGAATGATTTTGTTAGACTACCACCTTTAGCGGCAAATTCCCATTCAGCTTCTGTAGGTAATCTGTATCCGTTTGCTTTAAAATTACAAATGAAATTAGGTCCTTTTTTTGTATAAGCAGGTTGAAGTTTTTCTTTAATACTAAGCCAATTACAATAAGCTATTGCCTCGTTCCATGTTACACCATTAATAGGGTAGTTATCTTGCCATCCCCAAGATGGTTTTTCAGGCATTTTCATTTTATTGGCTTTGATGAATTGTTTCCATTCCCAAACGGTTACTTCAAATTTGCTGATTTCAAAGGTGTTTAAGTTAACGCTATGTTCTTTTTGCTCATCAACATCTGCTAATCCATCAGAATCTTTGGAACCCATTTTAAAAGTTCCGCCTTGAATTTTGATTAAATCAGTGTCAATAAGATTGTTTTTAAATGCAAAAAATGATAAAAGGGTAATTAATAATGTTGAATAAAAAGTAATTTTTTTCATATATATATTTATTAATGTAGGGGTGTGCAAATATAACATTTTTATAACATTGTGATGAAGAAATGTTATAAAAATATAATTTTAGCTAAATTTAATGTTAAAATAATAAATATAATGCTTTTTATCGATTAAAAATGTTTTTTATCGATATTTTTATAAAATTACTGTAGTGAAATTTTGTGTTAATGGTTGTAAATGAGTACTTAATAGTAAGAAAAAAGCTTCTAAATTGTTAATTTCGTTATAGAAATCTGCGAAATTTAATTTTCTTTCTTGCAAAGTTTGATTTGGAAATAATTCGTTTTGAAGTTGAATAATGCGCTCTAATTTTTCAGCATGAATTCTTTTTTCAGCTTTTAGAAGTTTTTTTTCTAAGTTGTCAAGACCTTTTAATTGTTTTGCTTCTTGTGCTTTTACTGCTCCAATAAAAGATTTGTCGGTTTGATTTGCTATATCATACAAGGTTTTAAATTGATTTATTAAAAACTCTTTTTGTTCTTTAAAATCAATAGTAAGTTCTGACAGAGCTTTTGTTTTTTCTTGAACCAAAGTTTGTTGGGTTTTAAAAACATCAGCCCATTTTAATTTCAATTTCTCCATTTTTTCGACTTGCTTTTTTGTAGCAATTAAAACAGAGTTTCTAAGTAGTAAAATTGGAAATGTTATTTGATTTGCTTCAAAGTTTGATTTTAATTCTAACCAGTAAGCTAATTCTCCACCGCCCCCAATATAGCAAAGATTGGGTAGAATTACTTCCTGATATAACGGACGTAAAATAACATTTGGACTAAAATTCTTTGGATTATTTTCTAATTCAGTTAAAATTTCACTTTCAGAAAATGATAAAGATGTATTGTTGATTTTGTAATTTCCATTTTCAAGAATAATTCGTTCTCTTAAATTATCTTGTATGTAAAACAAATTAATTTCTCTAGGATTTACCTGAATATTGTATTTTTCTAATAATGGAATTGTTTCATTTACTTTTTTAAATGATGTTTGATACGACAATTCATTTTTAGCATAAGGGATAAATAATTTTTTAAGCTCCGAATCGTCTCCATCAATAATCACTAAACCTTCTTTTTTGAATAAATCATTAGCTAAACATCGAGTAGCATCTGCTAAATTATCATATTTTAAATAAGATTTTTCAAATAATTCACGTAGATAATTTGCGTTATTGCCTAAGCCTAACTCATTTGAAAATTGCTCAAAAACTGCTTCTAATCCAGCTGTGTTTAATCTTCCAACGGGTCCTTTACTTTCTTTTTTCCATTGGATTTTTTTATTTTTAAAAGAAAAGAAATTGATTTCGTCAAAATCATGATCTTCGGTTGCCATCCAATAAACGGGTACAAAATTATACTGTGGATATGTGTTTTTTAGTTCTTTCGTTAAGTTAATGACCGAAATAATTTTATAAATAAAATATAAAGGTCCAGTAAATAAATTCAACTGATGACCAGTTGTTATAGTGAATGTATTCGATTTTTTTAAAAGTTCAATATTAGCAGAAGTAATTTCTGAAATTTCAATTGTTTGATATTGATTTTGTAATACTTGGGCTAAGACTTTGCGGTTTTCTATTGGAAAATTTTTATTTTTTTCTTCAATTTGAAGTTGAAAGTTTTCTATTGTTGGAAACCGATTGTATAACGTTTTTAATTCAGCCTTTTGGTCTAAATAATCTACGATAAGTTTTGAAAAATATCCAGAATTTTGATAAGTTACACAGTCGTTTGGCATTTTGGTAATTAATTTTTTTGCTAAAATACTATAAAAAAAATAAAGCGTATGTTTGTTTTAACATACGCTTAGCAATTATCGTTTTAAAGTAAAATGTCCTCTATATTCTTTTCCGTTTTCTCTTTTTACTACAAACCAATAGTCGGTTGAAGGAAGTGATTTGCCTTGGTGAGTTCCATCCCAGCCTAAGTCATCTGGACCAAACTTGGTTATGAATTTGCCATGTCTATCAAAAATTGTAATTGTTAAATTGGGTTCGTTCTCTGAAAATTTAATTTTCCAAAAATCATTATTGCCATCACTATTTGGAGTGAAATATCTAGGATACATAAGCAAATAAATGTTATCAGTACTTATACCACATCCATGTTTGTCTCTTACAAAAATTTCATATTCTCCGTTGGCTAAATTAGTAAAAACATTACTGTCTTGGTATTCAATTCCGTTTAAGGAATACTCATAATCTCCTAATCCAGTTACGTTAACTGTAATAATATTGTTTTGTTCAGTCCAGTCAACTGTATTGAATAATCCTATAGTTGCCGGATTTGATAAAATAACTGAAACGGTTTTTGTTGTACTACAAACAACAGTTCCATGAATTTCTGTTACAGTTAAACTATAATTTCCTGGTTGAGCAACTGTTATAGATGGAGTTGTTTCTCCTGTTGACCATAAATAACTATCAAAATAACCACTTTCTGTTAAAGTTACAGTGAAGTTTTCACATAAATAATTGATTTGATTTAAGGAAATAATTGGAGTTGGAATTAGCGTTAAATCTAATGAACAAATATTAGCACATCCATTATTGTCTTTTACTACAACATAGATTATTTTATTAATTTGATTTAAATTGAAGCTTGTAAAATTTAAAATTTGTTCAGATGAAATTTGATTTTCAGCACCATTTTGAGAGTTGTAGTAATAAAAACTATGGTTAGCAGGATTGCTAATAAAATTAGACTCATATAAGCTTAAATTTACTAACTCATTTCCATTATTTCCATTATCACAAATAAGCGTACTGTAATTTTGAACATTTGGTAATGGAATAAAATAAGAACTGATGGTTACCATTTGTGATAATGAATAACAGCTTCCTCTTCTTACTATTAGGGTTAAAGTGTTTCCTCCATTTAAATTTGTTTTAGTATTAGAAGTACTCCAAGTAATTCCTCCATCAAAACTGTATTCATCACCAATAGTTGTAATAGTAAGAGTCGCATATTTATTACAACCTGCAGGGTCAATGGTATAGCTTGGACGAATTGTTTCAAAGTTTCTAACATATACATAGGTAAAATCAGATGTGCAACCTAAATTGTTTTTGATTTGTAAAATGTAAGTAGATGCTGTAACATTATTTAATGTGTTTGAAGTTTGCCAAGTGTTTCCACCATCAAAACTATATTCAGAAGCTGGTGTTGTAATTGTAATACTTCCTAAATTAGAACAATAAGGTTCTATTAAAGTATAATTTAAGTTGGTCAAAAACACACCTTCAATAGAAATGTTTCTTGGATTTGAAATACAACCAGCAGCATCTTTTACTCTAACGGAATAAAGTCCAATAGGTAAATTCGTCATTACATTATTTGAAGTCCATGTTAGTCCATCATCAAAACTGTATTCAGTTGCTGAAGTTTGAACGGTAATTGTTCCAAAATCACCACAATAGGTTGGGTTAGTATAAGTAGCGCTAGGAGTACTATTTAATAAAGGTCTTATAGTAATGGGCGAATTGTAAGATTCACACCCCATAATTGTTCTGATTTTAACTTGATAAGTTCCTACAGCTAAATTACTAGCAATATTTGAAGTAGACCAAGTTGTTCCTCCATCAAAACTAAATTCTGATGCAGGTGATGTAACAGTAATACTACCATAAGCTACAAAACAAGAAGGTTGTTGCACTACAATTGTGGGTAAAACAGCAACTTGATTTGGTAATATAGTTACACTATTTGTTGAAGAACAATCATAACTATCAGTTACCGTAACTGAATATGTACCAGTATTATTAACAATGATATCTCGAGTGGTTTCTCCTGTAGACCATAAATAACTAGCACCTAATGATGCAGTTAACGTAGTACTGCCACTACAAACATTCAGTATGCCAGAAATTGTAGCATACGGATTTTTAACTGTAAGTTGAATAGGTATTATTTTATAACATGTAGCATCTTTAGTAACTCTTACAAATATGCTACTTGTATAACTTTCGAAATTTTGAAAATTTAGTATTGGATTTGTATTACTATAGGCATCATTTTGATTTTGAAAATAGCTAAAAGTATAATTGGAAGGAGTTGTTATAATTAAATTTTCACATTCTGTTAGATCAAAAAAATCTTTACCGTCGCCATTGGTATCACATTTAATTAAATTGGTCGTTTGTGGTCTATAATCACAATCGGGTGAGCAATTTAAAAATGATATATCCCAACCCGCATTTGCATCAGAATCAACTGCGTTTGTAAAATTTGTTCCTGCACATGTATTACTGCCTTGAATAACGCCATAGTTTATTAAAGCCATAACATTATAATTACCGTTTGTGGTATTCGGTAA
The DNA here is from genome assembly GCF_036782315.1 of Flavobacterium sp. Classification (GTDB taxonomy): domain Bacteria; phylum Bacteroidota; class Bacteroidia; order Flavobacteriales; family Flavobacteriaceae; genus Flavobacterium. The sequence goes on along the minus strand of NZ_DAIPZK010000002.1, from coordinate 115,925 downwards.
ATCATTTGAGTTTAGAGTAAAACAAAAAGTTCTATTGTTCAAATCTAATTGAGAAGGAGTTGCAGAAGTATAAACTTGTTGGTTGTTTTCATTTAAAATTTTAATTTGAATGGATTGAACGCTTGCATTTATTCCTCCAGAATTTGGAATTGTAAAAGTTCCACAAATAGATAAAGGGAAAGTAGGACAAATTTCAAATAAAGGATTGATTTCTATACTTCCTTGTAAATTTTCGTTAGAATGTAACAAACATAAATCATCAACATAGGCATAGCCAAAATGACCACTTAAACCACAGCGTGAAGCAGTAAATTCAATTATAAATTCTTCGTTGTTGGGTATTGATGAGATATCTAATATTCCAGATTGCCAGTTTTGTGTATATAGAACAATACTTCCAGCTTCAAGTGTTTCAGATTCTGTAAAAATACAATTTGTAGGATCACCGGTTAAACAAAATTCACTTACTACAATATTGTTTTTAATAATTCTTGCTTTAAAATAAGGTTGTTCATTTTCATGACTTGAACCTGTTATACTTTGTAAAACAGCTTTAAAATTGAATTTAACCTCTGTTTCATTATTTGTTTTAAATCGTTTTGTTTGAACAACTCCAGAGGTAATGTAGGAATTTTTGTGGTTTACTTTTAAAACATATTGATCAAATCCATTAATATTGCCTATGTATTGATCATAATAATTTGATGGAACCGTTGTGGCCATTAAATTAGATTGATTTGGGTTGTATTGTATAATCCCTTGGTTAGCCTGAACATTAACGTCTTTGCATTGCATAGGATTAGTAGGATTACCCGTACCGTAACTATAGTTTTTTAAAAAATATGTGCTGTTAAAATTTTCAAACTCTTCAAAACCACCATTATTACACAAAAAGACAGCACTTTGTAGTCTTGAAAAAGGAATAAATCTCGAAGAATTTAAATTTTTATCAGCTTCAATTTTTCCAATAAATAATTTTCTTTGAATTGAATCATTAAGATTGAATTCCGGAGTATTTTCAAAAGGGCGACCGTTTATTACAACAATATTTGAATTTTCAGTATTTAATTCGGAATTTTGTGCTAAACAAGTAATAGAAAAGAGGGAGACAATAATAATAAAAAAAACATTTTTCATTTAGTAGAATTTTTTTTACAAAAATATAAAAATTATGAAAACTTTTTTTACCAAAATGTAATTTAAACTCTTTCTAACTTTGTTAACAATAATTTTACTTTTAAAATTTTGAAAAACATTCTCTTAATCACACCACCTTTTACCCAACTGAATACACCGTATCCAGCAACGGCTTATTTGAAAGGTTTTCTAAATACCAAAAACATTTCGGCATTCCAAATGGATTTAGGAATCGAAGTGATTTTAGAAATGTTTTCCAAAAAAGGACTAACACATATTTTTTCAACCATAACCCAGCACCCATCACCCAACACCCAAAGAATTTATTCCCTCAAAGACGATTACATCAAAACCATCGATACCGTAATCGCTTTTCTTCAAGGAAAAAACCCATCTTTGGCGCGACAAATTTGTTCAGGGAATTTTTTACCCGAAGCTTCTCGTTTTGACCAATTAGACGATATGGAATTTGCCTTTGGTTCGATGGGAATGCAAGATAAAGCCAAACATTTAGCCACTTTATACTTGGAAGATTTATCTGATTTTATCGTAGAATGTGTCGATGAAAATTTTGGATTTAGTCGCTACGCAGAACGTTTAGGAAGAAGTGCTAATTCTTTTGATGAATTATACAATCATTTACAAAATGAATTAACTTTTATTGACGATATTACCATTAGAATTCTGAAAGAGCGAATTGAAGAAGTGCAACCAAAGCTCGTTTTAATTTCAGTTCCATTTCCAGGAAATCTCTACAGCGCTTTTCGTTGTGCTCAGTTTATAAAAGCTAATTTTCCAAATATAAAAATAGCAATGGGCGGAGGTTTTCCTAATACAGAACTTCGCGAATTAAAAGACAAACGCGTTTTTGAGTTTTTCAATTTTATTACGTTAGATGATGGTGAATTACCTGTTGAATTGTTGTACGATTTTGTCAGATCGAGTGATTCCGAAATTTCGGAAGAGATGCCTCTAAAACGCACATTTTTATTAGAAAATAATCAAGTAGTTTACAAAAACAACACCACTCGTCACGATTACAAACAAAGTGAAGTAGGAACTCCTGATTACTCGGATTTACTATTAGATAAATACATCTCTGTAATTGAAGTAGCTAATCCAATGCACAGTTTATGGAGTGATGGTCGTTGGAATAAACTTACTATGGCTCATGGCTGTTATTGGGGAAAATGTACTTTTTGCGATATTTCTCTAGATTACATCAAGTTGTACGAACCAATTGCCGCAAAAATTTTGGTCGGCCGAATGGAAGAATTGATCGCTCAAACAGGCGAAAGCGGATTCCATTTTGTAGATGAAGCAGCGCCACCAGCTTTAATGCGGGAAGTTGCTTTGGAAATCATCAAACGAAAATTAGTAGTAACTTGGTGGACCAACATTCGTTTTGAGAAAAGTTTTACGGCTGATTTGTGTTTGTTATTAAAAGAATCGGGTTGTATTGCGGTTTCTGGCGGATTAGAAGTGGCTTCTGACCGACTTTTAGAACTTATAAAAAAAGGAGTTACGGTTGAACAAGTAGCTCAAGTTACCCGAAATTTCACGGAATCAGGCATTATGGTTCATGCCTATTTGATGTATGGCTACCCAACACAAACTATTCAAGAAACGGTGGATAGTTTGGAAATGGTGCGTCAATTGTTTGAATTGGGTGTTTTACAAAGTGGTTTTTGGCATCAATTTGCTATGACAGCGCATTCTCCTGTTGGTATGTTTCCTGAAGAATTTGGCGTAATTCCGGAACAAAATGAAATTACATTTGCTAATAACGACATTAATTTCAAAGACAAAACGGGAATCAATCACGATAAATTCAGTTACGGATTAAAAAAATCGCTATTCAATTACATGCACGGCATCTGTTTCGATTACGATTTGCAAGATTGGTTCGATTTCAAAATTCCTAAAACTAAAATCCCATCAGATTACATATTTAATTGCCTTCAAAACGAACAAAATTTCAATACAAAACCTAATGCTAAAATTGTTTGGATAGGAGGAAAACCCCAAATCGAAACCTTTACCAAATCTAAGAAAGGAAATTCATGGGAAATGATGAAAATATCGTTTCACACTAAAACCCAATCGTTTGATATTTCAGTAAATGCTGAAGAAGGAAAATGGTTAATTGAAACTTTAGAGAAAATTGCTGTTACTTCTGAAAATAAAATCACTTTTTCGCAATTAAAATCTGATTTTGAAAAACAGTTTGAAGATTTTGAATTGTTTTGGTACTCAAAACCAATAAATACATTACGAGAGTTCGGATTATTAACGTTATAAAACAGCTATAGTATTTTTACAAAAATTATAAAATTATCATTTACGAAAACGTTTTCTTTTCGTAAGTTTACGTCCACTAAAAAAATCTCACATGAGCACAAATTATAAACTTTTAGTAAACAATTCTACTTCGTTTGAAGTTACTGAAAATGACCTTCAGAAATTAGATGCCATTAAGTTGGAAGCAACAAAGTTTCACGTACTAAAAGACAACAAACCTTACAAAGCTGAAATTATTTCGGCCGATTTTATTTCCAAAAAATATACAGTTAAAGTTAATAACAATACTTATGAAGTAGCTATTTCCGATGCTTTAGATGAATTAATCAAAAGTATGGGAATTGAGCGTGGTAGAACAAAACTGGTAAACGCTATCAAAGCACCAATGCCAGGTTTGATTCTAGAAATTAACGTTTCGGTTGGTCAAGAAGTAAAAGAAAATGATCCTTTATTGATTTTGGAAGCCATGAAAATGGAAAACTGTTTCCTTTCACCAAGAGATGGAGTAATCAAATCTATCGCAGTTGAAAAAGGTAATGCCGTAGATAAAGGACAATTGTTAATTGAATTCGAATAAGATGAAAGAAATTAAGAAAATATTAGTTGCAAATCGTGGTGAAATTGCTATTAGAGTAATGAAAACTGCGAAAAAAATGGGAATCAAAACGGTAGCCGTTTATTCGTCTGCTGATCGAAATGCTTTACACGTTAAATATGCTGATGAAGCCGTTTTAATTGGAGAAGCAGCGTCCAGTCAATCCTATTTACGTGGTGACAAAATCATCGAAGTTTGTAAAGAATTAGGAGTTGATGCAGTTCATCCGGGATACGGATTTTTAAGTGAAAATTCATCTTTCGCAGAAGCATGTGAAAAAAATAACATCATTTTCATCGGGCCAAAATCAAAAGCAATTGAAATGATGGGAAGTAAATTGGCAGCAAAAGACGCTGTTAAAGCATACGGAATTCCAATGGTTCCAGGAACAGAAGATGCTATTATCGATATCGAAGCTGCAAAGAAAATTGCGACAGATATTGGCTTTCCAATCTTAATTAAAGCGTCTGCTGGTGGTGGAGGAAAAGGAATGCGTGTGGTTGAAAAAGCAGAAGATTTTGTTTCTCAAATGGATAGAGCCATTTCGGAAGCAACGAATGCGTTTGGAGATGGTTCGGTTTTCATTGAAAAATATGTAACCAAACCACGTCACATCGAAATTCAAGTAATGGCAGATAGTCATGGAAATATTGTCTATGTTTTCGAAAGAGAATGTAGTATCCAACGTCGTCATCAAAAAGTAGTAGAAGAAGCACCATCAGCAATTTTGACTCCTGAAAAACGTAAAGAAATGGGTGAAGCTGCTGTAAAAGTGGCAAAAGCTTGTGATTATTTAGGAGCAGGAACAGTTGAATTTTTAATGGATGGCGATCATAATTTCTACTTTTTAGAAATGAATACACGTTTGCAAGTAGAACATCCGGTTTCGGAGTTAATTTCTGGATTGGATTTGGTAGAATTACAAATTCGTGTAGCTCGTGGGGAAGCTTTACCAATGAAACAAGAAGACTTACAAATCAAAGGTCATGCTATGGAACTTCGTGTATATGCCGAAGATCCAATGAATGATTTCTTACCTAATGTTGGTACTTTAGTTAAATACCAATTACCTGTTGGAGAAGGAATTCGAGTAGATAATGGTATCGAAGAAGGTATGGATGTGCCAATTTATTACGATCCAATGCTTTCCAAATTAATCACTTATGGTGAAACGCGTGAAGAATCTATTGAATTAATGATTAAAGCGATTGATAATTATTTGGTTGAAGGTGTTGCTACAACATTACCCTTTGGAAAATTTGTTATGGAACACGAAGCATTCCGTTCAGGTGATTTTGATACTGGATTTGTGAAAGCGTATTATGATGCGGAAAAACTAAAATCAAAATTAGATACTGAAGCCGAAATTGCAGCTATGATTGCATTTCAACAATACGTGGAAGATCAAAAAGTATTAAAATTACCAAATTAGAGTATTAAGATAAAAGTATTAAGAATCAAGACAAGTTCTCAACTTGAAACCTTAAACTTGAAACCAAAAGTAAAATGGAAGATAAAATCAAAATATTAAACGATAAAATTGCTTTAGCCAAATTAGGTGGAGGCGAAAAACGAATTGCAGCACTTCATGCAAAAAAGCGATTAACAGCTAGAGAACGTGTTGAATATTTATTAGACGAAGGTTCGTTTGAAGAAATAGGAATGTTGGTGACTCACCGTACTACAGATTTCGGTATGGACAAAGAAGTCATCTATGGAGATGGAGTAGTAACAGGTTATGGTACCATCAACGGAAGATTGGTGTATGTTTTTGCACAGGATTTTACGGTTTTTGGAGGTTCGTTATCAGAAACTCATGCTGAAAAAATCTGTAAAGTAATGGATATGGCAATTAAGAATGGTGCCCCAATGATTGGATTAAACGATTCTGGAGGTGCTCGTATTCAAGAAGGGGTTCGTTCTTTAGGTGGTTATGCGGATATTTTCTACAGAAATGTTCAAGCTTCTGGAGTAATTCCTCAAATTTCAGCGATTATGGGACCATGTGCTGGTGGAGCGGTTTATTCTCCAGCAATGACTGATTTTACCATGATGGTGGAAAACAACAGTTATATGTTCGTAACCGGACCAAACGTTGTAAAAACAGTAACCAATGAAGAAGTAACTTCAGAAGAATTGGGTGGAGCAGCAACTCATGCATCAAAATCAGGAGTTTGTCATATTACATCTCCAAATGGTATAGAATGTTTGGAAGATATCAAACGTTTATTAAGTTATATTCCACAAAACAACAGAGAAACTACTCCAAAATTGCCTTTTGTATTGCACGATGAAGTTCGTGAAAAATTGGATACAATTGTTCCAGATAGTGCGAATAAGCCTTACGATATGCACGAAGTAATCAGCGGAATTATCGATGAAGATTCTTTCTTTGAAATTCATAAAGATTTTGCAGATAATATTATCGTAGGTTTCGCTCGTTTAGGTGGAAGAAGCATCGGAATTGTAGCCAACCAACCAATGGTTTTAGCCGGTTGTTTGGATGTAAACAGTTCGATTAAAGCAGCTCGATTTGTTCGTTTTTGTGATTGTTTCAATATCCCATTATTAGTATTAGAAGATGTGCCAGGTTTCTTACCAGGAACTGATCAAGAATGGAATGGAATTATTACTCACGGAGCAAAATTATTATATGCTTTTAGTGAGGCTACTGTGCCAAGAGTTACTGTAATTACTCGTAAAGCGTATGGTGGTGCTTATGACGTAATGAACTCAAAACATATTGGTGCCGATATGAATTTTGCTTGGCCAAGTGCCGAAATTGCGGTAATGGGAGCAAAAGGAGCATCGGAAATTATCTTTAAGAAAGAAATTAGTGAAGCAGCTGATCCAGTGGCTAAATTAGCAGAGAAAGAAGCAGAATATGCGGAGTTATTTGCTAATCCATATACTGCAGCCCAACGTGGTTTTATCGATGAGGTAATTTTACCAAGAGATACCAGAAGAAAATTAATAAAAGCGTTTAGTATGTTAGAAAACAAAGTAGTTGATACGCCAAAACGCAAACACGGAAACATTCCATTGTAATTTAAAATAATGTTAAAACTCCCTTTTTAAAGGGAGTTTTTTTTATCTTGCAACCTCCAAATTACCTACAATCCATCTAAAACAATTCTGAATGAGATTTATAACTTTTTTTACTTTTTTACTTTTTTTCATAAGCGGGAATGTTGTTGCACAAAAAACAATCAAGCATACAGTGGTTTCAGGTGAATCCATTTATTCTATTGCTAAAAAGTATGATGTAAGTGAATCTGATATTTATGAATTAAACCCGAAATCGAAAGGTAATTTACTACAATTAAAAACGGTTTTAATTATTCCCAATAAAAAATCTAAATCAACTGATAAAAAAGATATTTCCTCATTTAAGACCTCAAATGCTGAAATGCATACAGTTGAGCCTGGAGAATCACTTTATAAAATTGCCAAAAAGTATGACATTACATTAGAAAAATTAAAAGAATTAAATCCAGATGTCAAACCTGAATCCATACAAATAGGTGATAAAATAGTTGTAGTGGCTAAAAAGGAAATAGCAAAATCAAAACCACAACCAATTGTAACAGTACCAACTCAAAAGGCTGACGTTGTTGTAAATACAAGTACTGTTAATATAGATAACAATTTGTGTTTTGATGAATTAGGGAATCAAGTTCATACAGTTAGTAAAGGAGAAACATTATATAGGCTTTCTAAAAAATATAAAGTAAGTGTTAAGGATTTAGAAGAGATGAATCCTGAAATTATTGCTAATTTACCTATTGGATATGAAGTAATCGTTAAGAAAGGTAATGTAGAACTTGTTAATCATCAAAATGTAAAAGCCAACGCTCCAAAAGAAATTGAAGAACTTTCTCCTGAAAACATGTCAAAGGCTGAATTCTTAATTGCAAAAGCTTCTCAATACCTAGGGACTCGATATAGAGGCGGCGGAACTACAAGCGCAGGCTTTGATTGTTCCGGTTTAATGTATTCAACTTTTAAGCATATCGAAATGACTTTGCCACGTTCATCAAGTTCTATGGCCGTAGGTGCAGGGTATAAAATTGACAGAAGTCAGGCTCAAAAAGGCGATTTAATTTTCTTTACTACCAATGGGAGAGGAAGTGTTAATCATGTAGGTATGATTACCGAAATCATTGGTGATGAAATTAAATTTATTCATTCAACAATACAAGCAGGTGTTGTAATTTCATCTACTGAAGAACCTTACTACAAAAAACGTTTTATTCAAATTAACAGAGTGCTTCAAGATTAATTCTAGTTCATGATATTTATCATTTTACTATTATTCAGTAGAATGTAAATTCGTAACTTCTAATAGTTATGTCATGAAAGTAGAACAAATTTATACAGGTTGTATGGCACATGCTGCTTATTACGTTGAAAATAATGGAGAGGCAGCCATTTTTGATCCATTACGAGAAGTCCAACCTTATATAGATAGAGCCAAAAAAGATAATGCCAAAATCAAATATGTTTTTGAAACGCATTTCCATGCCGATTTTGTTAGCGGTCATTTAGATTTAAAAGCAAAAACGGGAGCTCAAATTGTTTTCGGTCCAACCGCAAAACCAAATTACGATGCCACAATTGCTACCGATGGTCAGATTTTTACCATTGGAAATTACAAAATAAAAGCGCTTCATACTCCAGGACATACAATGGAAAGTACTACTTATTTGCTGATTGATGAAAACGATAAACAACACGGAATCATCTCAGGTGATACTTTGTTTATTGGTGATGTAGGTCGACCTGATTTAGCCCAACATGTAATTGCTGATTTAACACAAGATAAATTAGCTCGTTTATTATATCATTCGCTACGTGATAAAATTATGCCGCTTCCAGATGATTTAATTGTTTATCCTAATCACGGTGCTGGAAGTGCTTGCGGAAAAAACATGAGTAAAGAAACTACTGATACTCTTGGAAATCAAAAACAAACCAATTATGCGCTTCGTCCTAATATGACAGAAGATGAATTCGTTGAAGAATTACTTACTGGATTAACCACCCCACCAGGTTATTTTCCAAAAAATGTTTTGTTGAATTTAAAAGGATATGAGTCGTTAGATAAGGTAATCGAAAAAGCAAAACGACCACTTAATCCTAATGATTTTGAAGACTTGGCAAATGTTTCTGGTGCTTTAATTTTAGATACTAGAAATGCTACAGATTTTGCAAAGGCGTTTATTCCGAATAGTATTAATATTGGGATTGACGGAAGTTTTGCGATGTGGGTAGGAGAAATGATTTCTGATATTAATCAAACTATTCTATTAGTAACTGAACCTGGTAGAGAAGAAGAATGTATGATTCGACTTTCAAGAGTAGGATATGATAATACGATTGGATATTTGGAAGGTGGCTTTAAATCTTGGTTACAAGCGAACAAAGAAACCGATTCATTAAAAAGAATTACTGGTGAACAGTTAGAAACATTACTTCAAACAACAAAGTTATCCTTATTTGATGTTCGTAAAAAAAGTGAATTCGATTCAGAACATTTATTAAATTCTGTAAACATTCCCTTAAATCAAATAAATACTAAACTTGATAGTTTTCCAAAAGACAAACCATTCGTTATTTATTGTGCAGGAGGTTATCGAAGTATGATAGCAGCTTCTATTTTAAAACAAAGAGGCTTTGATAATTTTATGGATGTTTCAGGAGGATTTAATGAGATTGCTAAAACAACAGAATTACCTAAAACAAACTATGTATGTCCAACTACACTATTGTAAATCAACAAAAAAACCGCTAATTAGCGGTTTTTGTTTCAAGTGAAATTCTAACTATCTTTTAGAAAATTAAAAATTTCATCTTTTAGAAACACACGATCTTTTCTTAGATGTGATAATTCATCATCCATTGCTAACTCTTCGTCTGTTTCAATTTTGTATATTTTCTCGTCTAAATCTGTATACGAATGTAATAAAACCTGAAATTCATCATTGTTATGATACAGGTCTTTAATCTTGTCTGCGTATTCAGGAAAATCTTGGTAAATAGGATGTTTCGTTATCATAATGCTGGTTTTTAAATTTCTATACTCAAAGTTAGTAATAAAAAAAACGCATTGATATGACAATTATCATATCAAATAAAAAATCCTCACAAAATAATTGCAAGGATTCATATATGATTTTTAATATTTGAAACGAATTAAATAGGCTCAGCGTATAAATCAAATTCAGTTGCATCAGTAACTTTTAAATTTACAAAATCACCCGTTTTCAAATAATATTTTGATGCATCCACTAAAACTTCATTGTCTACATCAGGACTGTCAAATTCAGTTCTTCCGATGAAATATTGACCTTCTTTTCTATCAATAACACATTTAAAAACTTTACCAATTTTCTCCTGATTCAAATCCCAAGAAATTTGCGATTGTAAATCCATAATTTCAGCAGCACGAGCTTGTTTTACTTCATGTGGTACATCGTCTTCTAAAGCAAAAGCACCTGTATTTTCTTCATGCGAATAAGTAAAACAACCTAAACGCTCAAACTTCATTTCTTGAACCCATTCACGCAGAATTTCGAAATCTTCTTGAGTTTCACCTGGATAACCCACAATTAAAGTAGTTCTGATAGCTATTCCAGGAACGCGTTCTCTAAATTCTTGTAATAATTTAGTTGTTTTCTCTTTAGTTGTGCCACGCTTCATCGATTTCAAAATATCATCTGAAATGTGTTGTAATGGAATATCGATATAATTACAAATTTTTGGTTCGCGTTTCATTACATCTAAAACATCCATAGGGAAACCACTTGGGAAAGCATAATGCAAACGAATCCATTCAATTCCCTCTACTTGAACTAAGTTTTCTAGTAATTCAGCAAGATTGCGTTTTTTGTATAAATCTAATCCATAATAGGTAAGATCCTGAGCGATTAAGATTAATTCTTTTACGCCTTTTTTAGCTAAACCTTCAGCTTCTTTTACCAATTTTTCAATAGGTTGCGAAACGTGTTTTCCACGCATTAGAGGAATTGCACAAAAACTACAAGGTCTATCGCAACCTTCGGCAATTTTTAAATAAGCGTAATTTTTTGGAGTTGTAGTTAAACGTTCTCCAAGTAATTCGTGTTTATAATCAGCTCCTAAAGCTTTCAATAAAAGAGGTAATTCTGTAGTTCCAAAATATTGGTCAACGTCCGGGATTTCTTTCTCTAAATCTGGACGGTATCTTTCTGATAAACATCCAGTAACGAATACTTTGTCTACAATACCTTGATCTTTTTTATCTACATATTCCAAAATCGTATTTACCGATTCTTCCTTTGCATTATCAATAAAACCACAAGTGTTAATTACCACGATATTGCCTTCTTCTTCGTGTGCTACATCTTTTCCGTTGGCTTTTAGTTGTCCCATTAAAACCTCACTATCGTAAGTGTTTTTAGAACATCCAAGTGTAATTACATTGATTTTATTTTTCTTTAACGATTTGGTTCTCATGTTTTTAATTTTGATTCCGAACATTCGGAAGGCAAAATTACATAAAATAATTAGTAGAAGCACCAGCGTTTAGGAATTTTTTAGGGGCTTGGTCCCGCTGTCCGCTATATCCGCTAGTACGGAATGTCGCTCCCATCGGGGCTAGGTGTTATGGTTTGGGCATAAAAAAACCACTTCGGTTGAAGAAGTGGTTTAATTATTTTTGATTATTTATTTAGAAATTTACTGAATAAGTAATGGTTATATTATTGTTTGTGGTTCTAATTCTTGCTGCATCGTTCATGCCTGAAGATACAAGGGCTAAATTATAATTTCTATGATCGTTAGCGTAAGCTAAGTCTAATCTACTTTCACCAAAATTATATCCTAAACCTGCTGAATATCCAGTCAAATCTCCCATTGCAAAATCTACCTTGTATGGACTTTCTTCAAAGCGATATCCTCCACGAAGACTCCATTGTTTTATTTTATACTCACCACCTATTCTCAATTCCATTGCATCTTTAAATTGATTTCTCATATCAGTGTTTAAATCCCTAAAAAAACTATCATTTGTAGGCTTAAATTTAATATTACTGTAATCTTTAGTGGCATAATCAACACTTATTAAGCCTTTTTTTCCAAAAATATAAGTACCACTTAGCGTCCATTTACTTGGTGTTTGAATTTTATAGCTTTCATAGATGTTTACAACGTTTGGGTTTACAAAATTTTGAAAGTTGCTTGTTCCGTCAGTAGTTCTTGTTATTAGGCGCTGTGATAATTCGTCGTTTAAATGATACCAAGTTGGTGATTCATAAGCAATTCCAGCTCTAAAACTATCTGTAAATTTATAAATAGCTCCTAAGTTCATTGAGAATCCCGTTCCATAGGTATATAACTCATTGTCAAATTGAATGTCTGTTACAGTTAAACCACTAGTGTATAAATCATTGTTATTACCTTCGTAAACTGAAGTCGATTTTACATAATCGGTAAAATGAGCATTTAAATTCAATCCTAAGAACAATTTATTTTTATATGCGGTAGCAATATTAGCTGTAAGTTTTCCTGTAAAACCTGAAGTTTGTACATAGTTTTCGTGATAATAATTTCCGCCTGGAGGAATATTAGTATAATAATCAATATTGTCTGGATCATTATCATCAAATGCCTCAAATATATAAGCTTGATAGCCAAGCATAGCTTGTTGAGCAGGAAATCCTAAACCACTTGTTTGTCCTAAATAAGAGTATAATTGAGAAATAGTTTCTCCAGGTTGTAATTGCATATAGTTTAGAGGCAATCCTTGAGCTTTGTCAATAAAATAATTTCCAATAGAGTTATAAGGGTTTACCCCAGCAGAAAAAATAGTATTATCAAAATTATTTGTACTATCATAGTTTAATCCTACAACAATTTTTGACCAATCGGTTTTTCCTGAGTTATCATTAAAAACCAAAACAGCTCCAAGTTGGTTTAAATCTAATGAGCTAAAATTTTCTTTGGTTCTTGTATTAAAATAATCTGATCTATTGTGTGCATTAAAGCTGGTTCCAGTTATACTTGCAAAGTTATTGTTAAAAAATAATGAACCAGCAGGATTTACATTAATCGATGATAAATCGCCGCCTACAGCACCAAATGCACCACTCATTGCTCTAAAGCGAGCTGTCCCAGTTAAATTATTTACGGCATATCGCAAAGCGTCATTAGTTGTAGTTTCTTGTGCAGTAGCCAATAAAGAACTACCAAAAATTATGGATAAAAATAATTTTCTCATTTCAATTTTTTTTAATCTTTAGTATGAATTAACCTCTTCCGCCTCTTCCGCCTCCGCCACCAGAACGACCACCTCCGCCAAAGCTTCCACCTCCAAAACTACCTCCAGATGAACTTCTTGGTGAAGAATAGTTGTTATTTCTAGGTGAAGGATTGTATTCTCTTGGTGTTGAGGTTCTTGGAGATTGTGTGTTAGTTCTTGGACTAGGATTGTATTCTCTTGGTGTAGAATTTCTTGGAGATTGTGTGTTGTTATTTCTTGGATTAGTTGATTGTAATCTTGGAGAACTATTTCTTGGACTAAACGTTGGTCTAGGAGTGTTGTTGTTTACACGATTTGTCATTCTTCCACCTCCGTTATTATAATAACCATTACCACCTCTTGGGCCATGATTATAGGAAACATGGTTGCCATAGTAACCATTCCAACCCCAACCATTACCATACCACCCGTTCCAACCCCATCCAGGTCCGTACCAAGAATTCCATCCAAGTCCCCAGCCCCAGCCAGCTCCATACCAAGAATTCCATCCCCAACCCCAGTTAGGGCCATACCATGAGTTCCAGCCCCAATTCCAGCCTATACCCCAATATGGAGAATACCAGTTGTTCCAACCCCAACCGTTATTATAGTAATTAATGGTAACTTCTGTTGCATTGTTGCCCCAGTCAGCATTATTATTGTTGCTGTATTGATTGTTGTAAACAGTGATTACACTATCTTTTTTTGTATTATCGTCAGAATAGTAAACATAGTCATCTTGCATGTTTCTGAACTTTTGCGAATATACATTGCCACTCTGTGAATTATTTGATACTACAACTTTTTGTCTTTCTGAAGTGGTGTAAACACCATCATCATAATATGATGCATTTTGATATGAACCACAGGATGTTAAGATTATTGCCATTAATCCAAACAATGAAAATATGGCATTTTTTTTGGTAAACAGGTAATAAGTTTTCATAACTCTTATTTTTTTATTGTTGGACACTTCAAATTTAACTATTTTTGCCAAACAAATTAGTTAAAATTTATACAAACAATTTTTGTGCCAAAATATTCATAATGAGCAAGAACTTAACAACAAGAGCGGAAGATTATTCCAAATGGTATAACGAACTAGTCGTAAAGGCTGATTTAGCAGAAAATTCAGGAGTAAGAGGGTGTATGGTTATTAAGCCATATGGCTATGCAATTTGGGAAAAAATGCAAGCTGAATTAGATAGAATGTTTAAAGAAACTGGACATAGTAATGCTTATTTCCCCTTGTTTGTTCCAAAAAGTATGTTTGAAGCAGAAGAGAAAAATGCCGAAGGTTTTGCTAAAGAGTGTGCGATAGTTACGCATTATCGTTTAAAAAATGATGAAGAAAAACCAGGAAAATTAATGGTTGATCCAAATGCTAAATTGGAAGAAGAATTAATTGTTCGTCCAACTTCAGAGGCTATTATATGGTCAACTTATAAAGGTTGGGTGCAATCTTATAGAGATTTACCTTTGTTAATCAATCAATGGGCAAATGTGGTTCGTTGGGAAATGAGAACGCGTTTGTTTTTAAGAACAGCTGAGTTTTTATGGCAAGAAGGACATACAGCCCACGCGACGCGTCAAGAAGCTATTGAAGAATCTGAGAAAATGATGAATGTTTATGCAGATTTTGTTCAAAATTTCATGGCAATTCCAGTAATTAAAGGGTTGAAAACAGAAACAGAACGTTTTGCAGGTGCAGATGAAACCTATTGTATTGAAGCCTTAATGCAAGATGGAAAAGCATTGCAAGCGGGAACTTCACATTTTTTAGGTCAAAATTTTGCTAAAGCTTTTGATGTGAAATTTGCTAATAAAGAGGGTAAGCAAGAATACGTTTGGGGTACTTCTTGGGGAGTTTCTACGCGTTTGATGGGAGCTTTAGTAATGACACATTCTGATGATAAAGGTTTGGTTTTGCCTCCTAATTTAGCGCCAATACAAGTGGTTATTGTTCCTATTTATAAAACAGATGAACAATTTGATGCCATTTCAGAACAAGTTAATGCTTTGGCTGTTGAATTGAGAAAATTAGGTATTTCTGTTAAATATGATAATAGAGATACTCAAAAACCAGGATTCAAGTTTGCAGAATGGGAATTAAAAGGGGTTCCAGTTCGTATTGCAATAGGACCTAATGATTTAGAAAATGGAACTTATGAAGTAGCTCGTAGAGATAATTTATCTAAAGAGATAGTTGCTAAAGATGAAGTAGTAAATTATATTCAAAATTTATTAGCAACTATTCAAAATGATTTATTTGCAAGGGCTTTAGAGTATAGAAATTCTCATATTACTGAGGTAAATTCTTTTGACGAGTTTAAAGAAGTTTTAGAAACCAAAGGTGGTTTCTTAGCGGCACATTGGGATGGAACTGCTGAAACAGAAGAAAAAATAAAAGAATTGACTAAAGCAACTATCCGTTGTATTGCTTTGGATAGAGTAGAGGAAGCGGGTTCTTGTGTTTTTACAGGAAAACCTTCTATTGGAAGAGTCTTATTTGCAAAGGCTTACTAAAAAATTAGCAAAAAAAGCGAAAAAAAAATATTGATGCTATTGCAGGAATAAAAAATGTGTTTATCTTTGCACTCGCATTACGGAAATGAGATGTTTTAATACCTCAAAGTACGAGATGGCCCGTTCGTCTATCGGTTAGGACGCCAGGTTTTCATCCTGGTAAGAGGGGTTCGATTCCCCTACGGGCTACATATTGAATAAAGAATTGGTTAATGGCCCGTTCGTCTATCGGTTAGGACGCCAGGTTTTCATCCTGGTAAGAGGGGT
>NZ_DAIPZK010000002.1:0-99719 GCF_036782315.1 Flavobacterium sp. | reverse complement strand
TCGATTCCCCTACGGGCTACAAAATTAGTTGTGAAATAGTTTTATAAAATAAAGGGTAGTGTCTCATTCTTTATTTTATTAGTTAAAACCAAAGTGTTTGCCTTGGCGAATGTGGGAGGTTTTTCTTTTTTAACTAATAGTTTATAACAATTATTACAATTAAAAAAAGAACAAAATGGCAAATCATAAATCTGCTTTAAAGAGAATTAGAAGTAACGAGAAAAAAAGAGTATTAAATAGATACCAACACAAAACTACTCGTAACGCTATTAAAGCTATTCGTTTAGCTACTGACAAAGCTGAAGCTACTGCAAAATTATCAACTGTTATTTCTATGATTGATAAATTAGCTAAGAAAAATATCATTCATGATAATAAAGCTTCTAACTTAAAATCAAAATTAACTAAGCACGTAGCTTCTTTGTAATCTAATGTTAGTAAAATATACTAAAGCTCTCAATTCGAGGGCTTTTTTTATACGTTATTATTATGTTATTTCTACTAAAGTATTGATTACTATAGTATTTTTCTAAAAATAAACATTACCTTTGCACCTTCAAAAAAACAAGTAAATGACTTCTATTAGAAACATCGCAATTATTGCACACGTTGACCACGGTAAAACTACTTTGGTTGATAAAATTATGTACCACTGTCAGTTATTTCGTGAAAACGAAAATACTGGAGATTTGATCTTAGATAATAATGACTTAGAGCGTGAAAGAGGAATTACTATTACTTCTAAGAATGTTTCTGTAACTTATAAAGGAACAAAAATCAATATTATTGACACTCCAGGTCACGCCGATTTTGGTGGTGAAGTAGAGCGTGTACTTAATATGGCAGATGGTGTTTGTCTTTTAGTAGATGCTTTTGAAGGACCAATGCCTCAAACGCGTTTCGTATTACAAAAAGCAATTGACTTAGGATTAAAACCATGTGTGGTTATTAATAAAGTAGATAAAGAAAACTGTACTCCAGAAGAGGTTCATGAAAAAGTTTTTGACTTAATGTTTGAATTGGGTGCTGAAGAATGGCAGTTAGATTTCCCAACCGTTTATGGTTCGGCTAAAAATAACTGGATGTCTGACGATTGGAAAAATCAAACTGAAAATATTGAGCCATTATTAGATATGGTTTTAGAAAATATTCCAGCTCCTAAAGTCTCTGAAGGAACGCCTCAAATGTTGATTACATCTCTAGATTTCTCTTCATTTACGGGTCGTATTGCAATCGGACGTTTACAAAGAGGAGTTTTACGTGAAGGAATGAATGTTTCCTTAGTAAAACGTGATGGAAAAATCATCAAATCAAAAATTAAAGAATTACATACTTTCGAAGGTCTTGGACGTAAAAAAGTAGAGGAAGTTGTAGCGGGAGATATTTGTGCTTTAGTTGGTTTAGAAGGTTTTGAAATTGGGGACACTGTTGCTGATTTTGAAAATCCAGAAGCATTAGAAACTATTGCTATTGACGAGCCAACAATGAGTATGTTGTTTACGATTAACGATTCACCTTTCTTCGGTAAAGAAGGTAAATTTGTAACTTCACGTCACGTAAAAGAACGTTTGGAAAAAGAATTAGAGAAAAATTTAGCACTTCGTGTTCAAGAAACAAATTCGGCTGATAAATTTATGGTTTTTGGTCGTGGAGTTCTCCACTTATCGGTTTTAATTGAAACCATGAGAAGAGAAGGATACGAGTTACAAATTGGTCAACCACAAGTTATTATTAAAGAAATTGATGGTGTTAAATGTGAACCAATTGAAGAATTAACTATCGATTTGCCTGAAAATCTTTCAGGAAGAGCTGTTGAGTTTGTTACAGTTCGTAAAGGTGAAATGTTATCAATGGAGCCAAAAGGTGATCGTATGATTATCAAATTTAATATTCCTTCTCGTGGAATTATTGGATTGAGAAATCAATTATTAACCGCTACGGCTGGTGAAGCTATTATGTCGCACCGTTTTATTGAGTATCAACCATACAAAGGTGAAATTGCGGGTCGTATCAATGGTTCGTTAATTTCTATGGAAAATGGTAAAGCCATTCCTTATTCAATTAATAAATTACAAGATAGAGGTAGATTCTTTGTTGATCCAAATGAAGATGTATACGAAGGTCAAGTGGTTGGAGAGAATTCTCGTGGAGATGATATGGTAATCAATATCACGAAAACGAAGCAGTTAACGAATTTCCGTTCTGCTGGTGCGGATGACAAAACAAGAATTGTTCCTGCTATTAAATTCTCATTAGAAGAAGCATTAGAATACATTCAAAAAGATGAGTATGTTGAGGTAACACCAAAATCGTTACGTTTGCGTAAAATTTATTTGAATGAAAACGATAGAAAACGTTTTAAAATCGCATAAATTTTAAATCCCGATGAAAGTCGGGATTTTTTAGCATTATAAAGAATGGAAATAAAATTAAAATACGGAATCGACAATTTGCTTTTTGGAATGAAAGAGCAAGATGTAATTAAAATTTTGGGTAAACCCGATTCAAGTTATAAAGACGAAGACGAAAATGTTGTTTTAATGTATAACTCAAGAAAACTTCGTTTAACATTCTATAAAGAAGAAGATTTTAGGTTAGGTTATATGACAACATCTAATCCAATTGTTAAGTTGTTTAATACTGCTTTAATTGGTAAAAATTGGAGTGAGGTTTATTCTATGTTAGAAAAAAATAAAGTTAAATCTTTTGAAAGTGATACCATTGAAGGAATAGTGAGTTATTTCAACGAGGAAAATTGGTTGTTTTTTCACGTAGATTATAACGAAATTGTCAAGATAGAACTTGGAGCTGTTTTCAAAGAAAAAGAAGATGATTTTGATTGGAAATTTTAATAAAATAAAAAAGCCGCTAACTTAAAAATTAGCGGCTTTTTATTTTATTGTTGATTTATTTTTATCAATTCAACTTCAAAAATTAAATCGGCATTTGGTGGAATTACTCCGCCAGCACCTCTTTCACCATAAGCTAAGTTTGAAGGGATGTAGAATTTATATTTTGAACCTTCGGACATTAATTGAACTCCTTCTGTCCAACCTTTAATAACTTGATTCAAGCCAAAATCAATTGTTTCACCTCTTTGAACACTACTATCAAATATTTTTCCATCTAAAAACATTCCAGTGTAATGTACTTTTACGTTACTTGTAGCAAGAGGTTTATTTCCAGTACCTTCTTGTAAAACGATATATTTTAGCCCACTTGGAGTTGTAGTTCCATTTGCAAATTCTTTTAAAGCTTTTTCTTTTGCTTCTCTTTGTTTTTCAGCAGCTAATTTGTCGGCCACTTCTTTTTTAGCAAAGTAATCAGAAAAGATTTTTTCAGCATTAAAATTATTAGCTTCTTTACCCACTCTAATAATTTTTACAGTGGTAATCACATCGTCTTGTGCAATTTTATCCACTACTTCTTGTCCGCTAACTACATGCCCAAAAACAGTATGTTTTCCATCTAACCATGGAGTTGCTTTATGAGTAATAAAAAATTGACTTCCATTTGTAGCTGGTCCTGCATTAGCCATTGATAAAATTCCTTTTCCAGAATGCTTTAAATCGGCTACAATTTCATCATCAAATTTATAACCAGGACCACTAGCGCCAGTTCCATCAGGACATCCACCTTGAATCATAAAATCAGCTATTACTCGGTGAAATTTTAAACCGTTATAATATGGTTTACCTTTAAATTTTTGATCTGCTTTTGGATTTTTCCCTTCAGCAAGCGAAATAAAATTAGCTACAGTTACTGGAGTTTTTTTGTATTCCAATATAGTAACGATTTTGCCTTTTGAAGTGTTGAATTCGGCAAATATGCCTTCTTGTTTTTTCGCTTGAGCAAACATAAATGTAGAAGCGAATAATGTGATGGCTACAATTTTAAAAATATTCTTCATCTATAATTTTATTTAATTTCTAATAATTCTACTTCAAAAACAATATTAGCATTAGGCGGAATTGCATTTCCAGCACCTTGCTGTCCGTAAGCTAAATTTGATGGAATGTATAACATTACTTTATCTCCGTAGTTCATCATTTCAATACCTTCATTGAATCCTGGGATAAAAGGTAAGCTTCCAATTGTTGCAGGATATCCAGCATATCCGTTTTGATTAGCTCTGTTTTGATCAAATTTTCCGTATAGTTTAGCTACTTCTTCATAACTTGTATCAAAAAGTTGGCCATTTTCTAAATAACCTGCATAATGAATAATAACTTGAGTTCCAGAGGTTGGTTTTTTACCATTTCCTTTTTTAATATATTGATAAATTAAACCCGATTTAGTTTTTGTTCCAGTAGCTTTTAGGGTTGTAATCTCTTTTACTTTATTCTCGATGATTTTTTGTGTTTTTTCTTCTGCTTCTTTTATTTCTTTTGCCACAGTAGAATAATAGTCTTTGAATATTTTTAAGGCATCGAATTTTTTTGCTGCATCACCAATTCTAATAATGGTAATTTTTTCAATAATATCATCAGTTTCAATAGTATTAATTACTTCTAATCCTTCTACAACTTCTCCAAAAACCGTATGCATATTATCTAGCCAAGGAGTTTCTTTATGAGTTATAAAGAATTGACTTCCATTAGTACTAGGTCCGGCATTAGCCATAGATAAAATTCCGGCTTTTGAATGTTTTAAATCAGGATGAAACTCATCTTTAAATTTATAACCTGGTCCACCAGAACCATCTCCATTTGGGTCACCACCTTGAATCATGAAATCAGCAATTACGCGGTGAAATTTTAATCCATCATAAAATGGTTTTCCTTTGAATTCTTCGCTAACAAAAGGGTTTTTCCCTTCTGCTAAAGTTACAAAGTTAGCTACAGTATTTGGTGCTTTTTCAAATTCTAACTTTACAATCATGTTTCCTTTTGCAGTTTCAATGTCAGCATACAAACCTTCTTTTAGGTTATCATATGATTTTGAGCATGAAGCAAAAAATGTTGCAATACTTAGAAGTAAAATTGAGGTAATCTTCATTTTTGTTTAATTTTTAGCTTGTGTATCTACTTTAATATCGTTTAAACTTACGGTGCAAATTAAAGGTTCATTTGTTCCAATTTTTTTATCATCGCCATGATAACCATAAGCCATATGAGAAGGAAATAAAAACGTAACGGTTTCTCCTTTTTTCATAAGCTTGATTCCGTCACGTAATCCCATCATGATATTTTCTTTGTCTACATAATAGGTTTGTGGTTTTGTTTCCGCCATTGTGTAGATAATTCTGTTTTTTAAATTTTTTATTTCGTAATCAAAAAAAGCAATATCACCTCTTTTAGGTGTTGGAGTAGTTTCATCTACTTTGGTTTCATATTTATACCAATATCCTTTATTAGAAGCAATATAAGTTTTAAGGGAATCGTTTTTAATGATTTCAGCGATTAAATCTTCTTCATCTGCAATTAAAACTTTATTACGTTCGATAGATTCTTTTATGAAAGTTCCAGATGAATGGGTTATAGGTTCTCTTGCTTGTTGCTGTTGCGAGCAACTTCCAAAAAACAATATAACTCCAAATAGGAATAGGCTTTTGATTTTCATGATTATTTTTTTTCTTTTGCTAAAATAGCAATAAATTGTTGTATCGTTTCGTCTAAATTTGAAAAAGATTTTCCTCCAGCAGCATTAATGTGTCCACCGCCATTGAAATGATTTCTTGCAAATTGATTTACATCAAAATCACCTTGAGAACGGAAGGAAATTTTGATAATTCCTTCTTCTTTGTTTTCAATAAAAATGGCTGTAAAATCAATTCCTTTGATACTTAAACCATAATTTACAATCCCTTCTGTATCCCCTTTTTGATGTCCAAATTCATTTAATTCATCTTGCGTTAACGTAATGTATGTTGTTTTGTATTCAGGAAGCATTTTTAAGTTTTGTAGTGCTTTTCCTAACAACAATAAACGGTTGTAAGAAGAATTATCAAAAAGTAAATTGTGAATTTCACTATTATTAATGCCTCGATCAATTAAATCGGCCACACATTTATGAGTTTTGCTAGTTGTTTTTGGAAAACGAAAGCTTCCTGAATCAGTAACAATTCCAGTATATAAACAAGTAGCAACGGTTGTATTGATTAAGTTTTCGTATCCTAATTGATAGATAAAATCATATACCATCTCGCAAGTAGAACCATAAGCAGTATCTGAAAAAGTATAAGTAGCATAATCATCTGGTGCTTGATGATGGTCTATCATTACACTTGGGACTGTTAATGTTTTTAATACATTTTCCATTTGGTCGCCCGTTCTGTGAAGGGCATTAAAATCTAAAGTAAAAATCAATTCCGATTTTTCTAAAATAGTTTTACAAGTATCAAAACTTCTTTCAAAAATTAAAATTTTTTCACTTTCGGGTAGCCATGCTAAAAAGTCTGGAAATTCATTTGGTGCCATTACCACAACATCGTGTTGTAATTGTATTAACGTGTGATATAAAGCCAATGTTGATCCCATAGCATCTCCATCTGGATTTCTATGCGGGATAATTGTGATTTTTTTTGGCGTAGCTAAAAGCGATTTTATAGCTTCAATTTCGTGTATTTGCATCATAGTGCGAATATATTATTTTGTAAGCTATTCTGCAATTATTATGCCTAACGTTTTAGTGCAAAATGCCCTTTAATAGTTTTTCCGTTAGTTAATTCGATTGTAAACCAATAATCAGAAGAGGGAAGAATTTCACCATTGAAAGTTCCATTCCAAGTATCTGCATTCGCTTTGAATTGCTTTAACAATTTTCCGTAACGGTCAAAAATGGTAATGATGCTATTTTCAAGATTACGTTTACTAAGATTTTTAATGAACCAAGTATCGTTGTATCCATCGCCATTTGGAGTAAAATATTTCGGATAATCTAAGATGTAAAAGGTTTCGAAAATAATTCCACAACCTTTTTTGTCTTGTACATAAACAATGTATTCTCCTTCTGGTAAATTAGTAAATGTATTTGAGTTTTGATAGTTGATTCCGTCTAATGAATATTCGTAATCACCTAAACTTAAAGCTGAAATTTGAATTACAGCCGAATTGTTTTCTTGAAAATCATTAATGATAATATTGTCAATGGTTGCAATTCCTGAAGGTTCAACGGTAAAGGTTTTTGTTTTAGAACAATTAGAAGCATTTGTTAAAGTTACAGTGTAAGTTCCGCCGGAATTTACCATAATTTGTTGGGTAAATTGTGGTGGATTTGTATTCCATTCGTAAGAAGAAAAACCGCTTCCAGCATCTAAAATTAAATTGGAACTTTCACAAAGACCAACTGTTTCATCTACTAAGATTTCATTGAAAGTAGTTACTGTTAAATAAACTGGAAAGTCAGTATAACATCTTTGAACATTTGTGATTCTAGCATAAATGGGTTGACTATATGCTGTTGTATTAGTGTAATTTGAAGGTAAAGCAGTGGTGCTCGTTTGCGTTTCAAAAAAAGAAACATTATAGTTGGATGGTAAATTTGTAAACAATTGATTTTTAATAGCATCTAAGTTAAAAACTGTTTTCCCATCTTGATTGTTATCAGCATCACATTCTGTAAATGAATTTTGATTGATTATCAATGCTTCTGCATATTCAATTTTGATAGTTCCTTCGGGTTTGCATGAAAGTCCAAAATCAATTTCAACTTTATAATCTCCTGCTGAAGTAACATTGTAAGTAGCATTTGTAGCTCCTGTAATCTCAACATCATTTTTATACCATTTATATCCAATTGCACCTGTTTGTGTGGCATTGACAAGTAATGATTCTCCGTTGCATAAATGATTTCCGTTAGCAATTAATCGATCATTACCAATATTGATTCCAAAATTAAAACTTCCTCCACCAAGAAAAATAGCAGAATCATAACGGTAATTTCCTTCATCTGCAATTACCAGTTTAATATGATAGGTTTCTCCGGGAATAACGTTTGATGTAGCCGTTAAAACTTTTGTTTGTCCATTAAAATTTGTAGGATGATTTGTTCCGTTGAAAGCATCAAAGTAAGCCTCATTAGCTGGTGGACAAATAGTTCCTGAACCTCTAACAGTATTTACTTTTACAGGAATATTTGTATTTGGAACTACTGCTAAGTTTTGGTAATTCGTATCTCCATTTCTTCTCAGTAGAAAAGCAAATCCGTCGGTGTAACTACATTGATTTGACATTGGATTTGATAAATATTGCTCTGACGAAAAAATATAATCAAAACTAATATTGTTGTCTAGTGGGATAAAATCAAATTCTAAAACGGTAGCGTTATAAGTATTACTAAGTCCTAATGCCTGATTCAAATCGGAATCGCCATTCCAGCCCATACCACCTCCATCATCAGATAAATAACTGTTAGGTCCTGGTGCATTGTTGATTTTTCCTGTAGAAAGAATGATCCCGTTTTGAAAAGGGAATGTAGTCCCTGTAGCATCAAAATAGCCATAGCTTTTTTCACCAGATGCAAAATTACCTCCTGATACACTAACATTAAATACACGAGCACAGGGGCTATTAATTAAAATATCTTCAACTAATTCTTGTGGGGTGAAATTTTCACTTACCGAAATATTTTGAGCATTTCCAAATTGAATTCCAAGCCCAAATAATAAAGCGAAAATAGTGTATTTAAATCTACTCATAGCATCGGCAAAGATACTACAAATCGCGCTTTTTAAGGATGTAATAGGATGTTAAAATAAATATAAAAGTCCAAATTAAAACAATACTTACTTGTGAAAAATGAATGCTGTAATCTTTAACTGTTTGAGCTCCTCCAACAGCATTTTCAATAGTTTTAATAGCACTTAATCGTGTAATGGGTTCTTTGATTAAATTACTCATTGCTTCTATTGGGAAGTACTGAATAATAGTATCTCCGAAGTTTTTGTGTTTGTCATCACCTCCTAAGATTACAAATTTAACTAACCAATAAAAAATGTTTTCACCTACAAACCAAACAAACAAAAATCCTAAAGCAAAAGCACTTCGTTTCACAAGAATTCCTAAGAACAAACAGAAAGAGAAAAACGCAAAAAGTTTGATAAAAAAAGCTAATAAATATTCTAAATCTGTAAAAACGATTGATAGTTCATTGTAAGAAGAGAAGGAGTAACCTAAAATTAATGACATTATAAACACGAAGATTGTTGAAGCTACGGCAAAACTGGCAACAACTAAAAATTTTGAAAGTATAAATTCTTTTTTGCTTAATCCGTCAATTAGGTTTTGTTTTAGCGTACCGTAAGTGTATTCATTTGCCATCATGGAAACAATAACAATGGCTAAAAATATTTTAAAAAAAGCCGCAACATAAGTGTTGAAATGCCAAATATAGGGGAAATTGAAAATTCCTTGATCGGCAATTCTGATTTCGAAAGTACCAATGCTGAATTTAATTGAAGCAATTAAAGCAATAAAACTTAGCAATATAAAGTAGGTTAATACTAAAATACGACTGGCTTTGTTTTTCCAAATTTTTTGAAATTCTATAGAAAGTAATCTTTTCATCGGATGGTTAGTTTTTTGTTAATTCAAGGAATTGTTCTTCTAGGCTGTTTTTTCTTTTTACTAGGTGTTCTAAAACAATGTTTTGCTCAAACAAATACGAATTCAAATCTTGAGCGGCAATGTCTTGTTTTAAATGCACTAATAGTTTTCCGTCTTCTTCAACCGTGTTTTCTACAAAAGTTTGTTGGTCTAAAACGGTTTTTAATCGCACAATGTCGTTTGATTTAAGTTCGAAGAAGCTATTGTTCTCTATCATGTTGTGAACGGTTCCTTGATACAACATTTCGCCTTTTCTTAAAACTACCACATGACTACAAACTTTTTCCACTTCGTCTAACAAATGCGAAGCCAATAAAATGGTCGTTCCTTGTGATGCAATTACTTTGATAATATCTCTAATTTGACGAATTCCTTGAGGGTCTAAACCGTTTGTAGGTTCGTCTAAGATTAATATTTCTGGGTCGTTTAATAGGGCAGAAGCTATGGCTAAACGTTGTTTCATTCCTAACGAATAGGTTCTGAATTTGTCGTTTTTACGTTCTAAAAGTCCAACTAATTCTAATTTTTCATCCACTTTTGAAAATGATGTTCCTTTGATTTTACATACTAATTCCAAATTTTCTTTGGCTGTCATGTATGGATAAAAGTTGGGTCTTTCGATGATGGCGCCTACTTTTTTCAAAGCGTCATGCGTAGCGACTTTTCCTCCAAACCATTCAAAATCACCCGAAGTTTTATTGACAACGTTTAATACAATTCCTAAAGTAGTTGATTTTCCTGAGCCGTTTGGACCCAAAATTCCGTAAACATTTCCTTTCTTGATTTCGAAAGAAACATTTTTAACGGCATGCAAGTGTTTATTGAAAATCTTATTGAGATTCGATATTTTTAAAATGGTTTCCAAGTTTGTTCGTTTTTTGATTTAAAGATAAGACGAACGAATTTTACTTTTGTTACGTATTGGAGTGAATGTCAATAAAAAATCCCTAATCTTATGGCTCGACTAGGGATTTAAAGGTATTTTTTTGGGGCAAAATTAATATTGAATAAAGTTGTTGATTTTCACATTTGTAGCTTTTAAATCATGCATTAAATTGTACAAGCCAAAGAAAGTTCTGTTGATGTAAATGAAATGCTTTGAACCGCGATTTCCGTTCATGTTGCGTAATTCGGTGTTTTTGGAATAGCGTTCTCCTAAATCGGCAATTTGACCGAAAAATTCTTCGTCTGAAAAATCAAATTCTTCAACATGGAAAGGTCGTGCAAACAAACTTAATAATTCATGAAACATTTCGGTGAAGAATTCAATTTCTTCTTTTGTGTCTTCTTTTCTTAAAATTTCTAATTCGTATAATTTCGATTGGAAGAATTCTGGATTGTTCAAGTTTTCTTTTTTCGCTAATTCGAAATACGGTACATAAAAATCATTTGGAACTTCTTTGATACAACCAAAATCTAAAGCTACTAATTTCGTGTCTTTAGTAATTAAGAAGTTTCCTGGATGTGGATCAGCATGGACTTTTCTCAAATTGTGCATTTGAAACATATAGAAATCCCAAAGCGTTTGACCTAAAATATTCGATTTCTCAACATCGGTATTGTGAGCGGTGAATTCTGATAAATGTTCGCCCGTCATCCAATCCATCGTAATGATTTTCTCCGAAGACCATTCTGGATAGTACTTTGGGAAAATTAAATTTGGAATGTTTTGGCAAGCTTCGGCCATTTCCATGCTTTGTTTTACTTCGTTGATATAATTGGTTTCTTCAATCAATTTATCTTCAACTTCCTTAAAATATTTATCCGAATCTTTTCCTTTAATGTTGAACATTTTGATGGCAATTGGTTTAACTAAAGCCAAATCCGAACTAATACTTTCTGCCACTCCTGGATATTGAATTTTCACAGCAAGTTTTTTCCCATCCTTGGTAGCTTGGTGTACTTGACCAATGCTAGCCGCATTTATAGAAGTGGCATTGAAGGTATCGTATATTTCATTTGGTTGTTTACCAAAATAATTTTTAAAGGTTTTGTTCACCAAAGGAGCAGACAAGGGCGGAACAGAAAACTGCGCCAATGAGAATTTTTCCACGTAAGCTCTTGGTAATATATTTTTATCCATACTCAACATTTGTGCGACTTTCAAAGCACTTCCTTTCAGTTGCTTTAAACTGTCGTAAATGTCGGCAGCGTTGTTTTTGTTGAGTGATTCTTTTGCTTCTTCTTCGGATTTGGTGATTTTATCTCCGTAATATTTGAGATAATTCACACCGACTTTGGCTCCGGTTTGAATTAGCTTGGAAGCGCGTTGGATTTTTGATGTTGGGATACTATCGATTGTTTTCATTTTTTTTATTTTATTTTTCAGCGGTAAAAAATGGAATCGCTTTTTTTTGGAATTTGCTTTCGCAAATATTAATTTGTTGCGATTTCATATGGTTTTCGCTTACATTTTAAATGAGCCTCTTTCGTGCCACATAAATTTTCCAAAATCGATTAGGCTTTTGAATGGAGTAGTATCCATCAAATCAAAACTGGTATTGACTGATTTTTCAATGAAAATATCGGTTTTTTCAAAAGATAGCGAAGTGTCTTCTATCCAAAATTTTAAAGTGAATAAGAATTGTAACCAAGCCATTTCGCTCATGGTTTTATCTTGAATTTCGATTAACTTTTCTTGTTTTAAATCGATTTTTTCAATGTCTAAGTTGTCGTAAAATTGTTTGAAACTTTTTCTTAATTCGCTCAATTTTGACAAACTTTTCAATTTGTTTTTGTCTTCTTTCAAAAGCGCTACCGAAAAACTTCTGTTTGCTGTTAGCATTTCAAAATAGGTGAAATAAAAACTTAATAATTTAGTTCTAGCATCATACGATTCGAAATCTTCGCTTTTTTCTAACAAACTCATTGTTTGCTGAAATAATGAAGTGAAGAATGTTTTTTCAATTTGTTCAAAAGATGAAAAATTCGCATAAAATACAGCTTCTTCAAAGTTGTACTGCTTCGCAAATTTATATACTGAATGTGGCGCTTTGTTATTTTCTAAAAAATAATCAATGTAGAAACCTAAAATATCTTGATTAGTAATCTCTTTCTTCTTTGCCATGACTTTTTAAATTTTATCAAAGATAGATAATGTTTAATTTAAAATCAAAAAAGTTAAACAAAATATTTTGTTAAAGTTCTTTCAAAAAAAACCTCAAGTACATTGCTGTAATTGAGGCTTTTTATTGAATAGTGTTATCTAAAATAACTTATGTAGTTTTTAGAGGAATTGTTTGAATTTATTTTCTAATTTAGAAATGTAATTAATCTCTTCTTCTTGAATCAAATTTTCTTTTAGTTTAAGCCATTTATCTTTTGCTAAATTTGTCAAGTTTATCCATTTTGAATCTTGTAAAATCATAATATCACTGAAATTGTTTTTTTCTGGATCATCAACAAATTCTTCTAATTTATTGTGAAAATCGATAAAAATTTCAGCTTCAATTTCTGTAATAAACCCTTCGTCTCGGAATTTTAATAATCCATTGCATAAATCTAAATCATCAAAATATTTGCAAATTGCTTCTGAATAATCACTTACGTGATTTTCAATTCCAGCATCAATCCAAACTTTTTTCTGAAACTCATAATGAGATAACTCAAAAAGACTTTCGAACCATCGTAAACGAACATTTTTTCTTAATTCGTTATCCATTTTTTAGATTTTGAAGTTTGGTTTATAATTTATACTTAGCTTTTAAATAAAAATACCTTACGATTTCTGCTCTTTGTTAAAGTAAACTAAGTAATAATACATTTGTTTTTCTTCGTCCCAACCTTTTTCAACGAATTTCTCCGCACTTTCTGGATTGATGAAATCCAATTTGATTTGGATGTTGGTGTCCAATTGAATCGTGTTTTTTAAGGTACGACGCACATCAGTAACAGCAGCATTTGCAATAGGAAAACTTGAAACATCTTCAATGCTGTATTTTGCACCTTTGTCTACTTTATAATTTTTGAATTCTGGAATGAATTCTGGATTTTGCATTACTTCGTTTAGGAAAGCCGTTTCTTCAAACTCATCATTTTTTGCAAAGTGATTGATAGCACGGTTCATGAACAATACTTCTTGTTGCTTGTCTTCGGCTGGTAAAACTACTTCTTTAGCAAACTCTTGACAGAATTTTAAGTATTTCTTTGTCATGAAGTTTTCATCTTGAAACGCATCAACTGATAAGAAATGTTCTAACCAATAACGCGCATCGTAACGGTTGCTATCTACGGTTAAAATTTTGTAACCTTCTTCTTTTTTGTAGTTGAAAATGATACAACCTTTGTCCAACTTATTCAAGTTGATTCCTTGTTGTAAAATCATTTCTAAGTTGTTTCCGTTTTCTTCAAATTGTAAGAAATCGGTTTGTACTTCACTTTTGAAAACTCCGATGGCATCTACTACATTATTATCAATAGAAACATGCGTAAAATAAGCTACATACACTTCTCCGTTTTTAATATGCGGATGATTTGATTGCTCGAAAAGGTGTTTCGTGATTTTTTTTGAAACGTTATGAATTTCGCTTGGGTTATTGAAAACTTCGGTAGCAAAATTGTACATTTCGTTATATTCTAAATCTACTTCATGAGCAAACTGAAAGTAGTTTTCCTCTTTTTCTCTAAAAGGTTTGAAGAAAAATTCCTTTAACAAAGGCATGATTTCATCATTCAATCCGTATGGATTTTCAGATAAGAAAATAGCTTCGTTTCTACTTTTGTTTCCTACTCTATGAATCGATAGGTTTTCGATATGTGCGTTAAATAAGTTGATCATTTTTTTAATGTGTCAATTAGTGAATTAGTCAATGTGTCAATTTAGTGATTAGAGAATTAGAAATTAATCTAGTGTAATAGGCTCATTGTTGTATTGGCATATTGGCACATTAGATTATTGGCACATTGCCACATTAGCACATTGGCTAATTAATTCCAGTTCTCTTCAAATCCCATGTCTTCGAAGCTGTCGTCGCCATCAAACATGTCGAAATCATCATCATCGAAATCATCTTCAAAGTCACCGTAAATATCATCATCTGATAAATCGCCTCTTAATCCGCTTTGACCTGCTTCAGCTGGTAATTCGCCATGAGAAAATAATAAAGCGGGATATGTTTCGCCTGCTTCTTTTTCTTCTTCAATTGCTGCTAATTCCACGAAGAATGTCCACATGCTAAAGAAATCATACACATAGACCATTTTAGTATTGTCTTTGTGCATTAAATCTTCAATTTTAAAATCGGCCATTGTTTTCATTTCCCCCGGAACTTCGCCAGTGTCAAACATTGGGATTTCATCTTCTTCGTTCCAAGTCCAGTCGTCTTCACAAGTAAAGAACGAACCTGTTTCTGTTCCATCAAAGCCAAAAGCGTTTACGATAGCATTGTGTAAATCTTCTAAGGTGTTGTCGCTTTCAATGGCAATATCTCTAAAAATATCTTCTTCAGCATCGAGAATAACTCGGAATTTGTAAATCATAATCTTTGAAATTTTAAGAACAGCAAAAGTAATTATTATTTACGAGAAACTTTTTTGCTTTTGCGATTTGTTGATAATATTTTATTTTAGGTCGTTGATTTTTTTTCTAGCCATTTCCTTAGATTGTTCATCACCAACCTTTTCAATTTTTTGATAATATTTTACAGCATTTTTTTTATCAGAAAGACGTTCGTAAATCAATCCGATATTACTCAGTACAATGCTATCATCTGGATTTATTTTTTCTGCTTTTAAATAAAGTTCTAATGCTTCTTTATTTTTATTTTCAATTAAAAATGTTACGCCGTAACTTGAAATTACATATAAATCGTTAGGGAAAGTATCATACATTTTTTTGGCTACTTTTTTTAAATTTTCATCAGATTCGGCTTGGAAAAGTTTGTTTTGATACCCTTGAATAGCATCAATAAAGAAATTTTCAGGGTCATCTAAAGTCTTATCATTTGACCACAACCATTTGTGCTTGATTTTATTTGAGTGATCAATTGTATTTAGTATTTGGTTACTGAATAAATCAAATTTTTCAAATTCACCTAAGGTGTGAATCTTACCAAAACGTAAATCTAGTCGATTCGGATATAGTGCAATAGCTTTATCGATAATATTTTGTGAAATGGCAAATAAAGAATCATTTTTGGAGACATAAGAATGTAGGTATCCTGATTTGTTTCCTAAAGAATCAGTTAAAACCAATGCGTCTTGATTTTTTGTAGGCTCTTCTTTTGACAATTGAAGTAATTCTTGTTGTGATTCTCTGAAATAAAAATTAAAGGCGGCTATGAAATACTCCACATCATTTTTATTGCTTTTTTCCCATTTTTCAAGAATTTCTTTGACTTCTTTCGCATTATAATCTTCATTATTGAATTTAGATTGAAATTGGTTTTTAAAATTTTGCCCAATTAATGTAATTGGTAAGATTAAAAGGAGTAAAATTACTTTGTTCATTTTTTTTAGTTTAAAATATGGATAATGAAGTTTCAGTCGTCAATCGCTCTAACGTTTCTAAGCCATAAAACGAATTTCCTTTTTTGTTTAATCTCGGACTCCAAACGGCTACGGTATAATGATTTGGGAAAACCGCAACCACGCCACCACCAACACCACTTTTTCCAGGAAGCCCAACTTTAAACGTAAATTCGCCCGCTTGGTCGTAAAATCCACACATTTGCATTAAGGCGTTCATGCGTTTGCATTTGCTGGTGGATAGGAATTTTTTATCGCTTTTTGGAATTATACCATTATTTGCAAATACTTGAAAACACTTCGCTAAATCAACGCAGGTCATTTCAATGGAGCATTGATGATAATAAAAATCTAAAACCGCTTCAGGTTCGTTTTTGATGTTGCCAAAGGATTTGATAAAGTTGACCAATGCAGCATTTCTATATCCAAAAGCTTTTTCGGATTGTGCAACATTTTCGTTGTAATTGATGTTTGGATTTTCGGTCAGTTCTCTCACGAAATCAAGAAGAAATGCTTTTGGATTTTCAAAATGGTCTAACATTAAATCGGCAATAACTAAAGCGCCAGCATTGATGAATGGATTTCTTGGAATGCCATTTTCATTTTCCAATTGCACTAGTGAATTAAACGAATTTCCTGATGGTTCATAACCAACGCGTTCCCATAACTCGTTTCCAATTTTAGAAAAGATAAGTGAAGTCGTAATTACTTTTGAAATACTTTGAATTGAAAATTTCTCCAAAGCATCGCCTTTTGTAAATACGTTTTGATGTTTGTCAACCAAAGCAATTCCGAATTTATTAGCATCAATTTTAGCCAATTCCGGAATGTAATCTGCTACTTTTCCAGTGTTTTCAATTTGGATGACTTCATTATAAATTCCGTCTAAAATATATTGGTATGCCATGTAACTAATTTTGGTAAAAGTAATTAAAAATAGATAAGGTACAATTCATCCTCAAAAAATGACAGTTCAGTTAGTTTCAATTTTATAGGAATGTTTTCTGTTACAATTTTGTTTCATCAAAATAAAATAAAATGAAAACAATTCTAACATTTTTAATCGGACTAACTTCTCTAATTTCTTTTGCACAAACTGAAATCAAAGGGCAAATTGTTGATGAACAAGGACTTCCAGTTTTAGGCGCTAATGTTTTTATTATTGGCACATATGATGGAACTACTACAGATGAAATGGGGAATTTTAGTTTTACGACAACAGTTTCGGGAAATCAGAAATTACAAATAAGTTTTTTATCTTATGAAACTTTAATTTATGATTTTGTTGTTGATAAATTTCAATCAAAAGTTTTTACAATTAAAGAGAGTTTGAACACATTAAATGTTGTGGAAGTAACCGCAGGAACTTTTAAAGCTGGCGATAATAGTAAAGCAACAGCGCTAAAGGCAATGGATATTGTAACCACAGCTGGTTCGGCGGGAAATATTATTGCAGCATTAGAAACTTTGCCTGGAACCCAAACTGTGGGAGAAAGCGGTAGATTGTTTGTTCGTGGGGGAGAAGCGGACGAAACTCAAACCTATGTTGACGGGATTCGTGCAGGACAACCATATGGAGCAAGTGCTAATAATGTACCAACAAGAGGAAGATTTTCACCTTTTTTGTTTAGTGGCATTACATTTTCAACAGGTGGTTATAGTGCTGAATTTGGCGATGCTCTATCGAGTGTTTTATTACTAAATACTATTGATGAACCTACTCAAAATCAAACAGATATTTCGATTATGACAGTGGGTGTCGGATTAGGTAAAACTAATAAATGGGAAAAAAGTTCTTTTACATTTAATACGAGTTACATCAATTTAGCACCTTATCAAAAAATTGTTCCTCAAAACTTAGATTGGAATAAACCATTTCAGTCGCTTTCAGGTGAAAGTATTTTTCGTTATAAATTTAAAAGTGGAATTTTAAAAGTTTATGGTGCTTTTGATTATTCTACATTTGATTTGAATCAGAAAGACATCAATTTTGAGGATAAAATTCGTTTTGATTTGCAAAATAACAACTTCTATTTCAACACTTCATATAGAGGATTTTTGAATGATAATTTACAGCTTCAAACCGGATTTAGTTATGGTTATGCGCAAAATAAAATTGGAATTTCAGCTGATAAAGTTGCAAACAATGAACGAACATTACATACTAAATTTAAATTAAGAAATTCATTTTCAAACCGATTTAAATTGAGTATTGGTGCCGATTTATTCCATACAAATTTTGATGAGAATTTTAATGTTTTTGGTTATGGATATCAAAATAATACTATTGCATTCTTCTCTGAAGCTGAAATCTTATTATCAAGAAAAATAGCTTTTAATCTTGGATTACGTTCTTCAAATGCTTCTATTGTTGATGAATTTACAGTTGAGCCAAGAATTTCTTTTGCTTATAAAGTAGCTGAAAATAGCCAGTTTTCATTAGCTTATGGGAATTTCAATCAGACAGCACGTCAAGATTATTTGAAATTTAATTCCAATTTAGATTACGAAACCACTTCACATTATATTTTAAATTACATGTATAATAAAGACGGAAGAATGTTTCGTGCGGAAGCTTATTTTAAAGATTATAAAAATTTAGTAAAATACGATGGAACACAAGCTAATTTTGATAGTAATTATAATAACAATGGATTTGGTTATGCCAAAGGATTGGATTTGTTTTGGAGAGATAGTAACACTATTAAAAAATTAGAATATTGGATTTCTTATTCGTTTATTGATTCTAAACGCAATTTTAGAAATTATGAATCACAAGTAACGCCTTCATTTGTGGCAAATCATAATTTTTCCATAGTAACTAAGTATTTTTTAAGTAAATGGAGATCTCAAATTAGTGCCACTTATTCTTTTAATTCAGGTAGACCTTATGACAACCCAAATGTTGCAGAGTTTATGTCTGAAAGAACAAAATCATTCAATAATTTAAGTTTGAGTTGGGCTTATTTAGTTTCTCAACAAAAGATACTTTTTTTATCTGTTACTAATTTGTTAGGAACCGAAAATGTGTTTGGATACCAATATGCTAATTCACCAGATGTTTCTGGACAATTTCAACGTCAAGCTATAACACAACCTGCTAGTCGTTTCATATTTGTGGGATTCTTTTGGACAATTAGTGACAATAAGAAAACAAACAATTTAAATAATTTGTAGGTTGAATAATGGGTGTTTGCTGACGCTAGAAATAAAAAATTATTCACTACACTACAATTCATCATTAAAAATCAACAGTTCGGTAACTATCAATTTTAAAAGAAGAAAAACTAACGGAAATTTGAATCATCAAAATAAGATAGTTCAAGCGCAAGAACAAAAACAAGATCAAAGTTAAAGTCAAAAAAAGAGCATTAATCAAAAAAAGCAAAGCGTCTCTGAGAATTTCTAATCAACGCAATAAAAATTAAAAAATCTTGGTGAAGCTCTTTGAAAAACCAATTAAAACTATAAAAATTATGAGTACAAAATTAATCACTATCATCGCAATGTTTGTCGCTTCAATTGTAACAGCACAAACACAATTTGAACAAGGAATGGGTAAAGCCCTACAAACTTGGAAAGATGGAAATTCCAAAGATGCGGTTGCTCAATTAGAGCGAATAGCTTTAGTTGAAAAAACAAATTGGTTACCAAATTACTACGTTGCTTTCATTACTACAACGCAAGCATTTGGTGAAAAAGACAAAACGAAAATGGAATCTTTATTAAAAACAGCTCAAAAAGCGCAAGATGTTTGTAACGAATTAGCTAAAGATCATCCAGAAGTTTTAGTGCTACAAGCTATGATTCACACTGCTTGGATTGTTTATGATCCTATGACAAATGGGCAAAGATTGTCAGGAGATGTACTTTATATTTTAAATAAAGCATACAAAATTGCTCCCGAAAATCCGAGAGTGGTGTTTCAAAAAGCCTCATTTGAAAAAGGTATGGCACAATATTTTGGTCAAGATACACAACCTATGTGTGTTCAAATTGAAAAATCTATCGAACTTTTTGCTACTTTTAAACCTGAATCGGCTTTTCATCCAAGTTGGGGATTAGATAGAGCAAATGATGAATTAAAAAAATGTAAATAAAATCAATTATGATTGATAAACTAATAAAACAATTTCCGAGAGCTACTTTTATAATGTTAATAGTGTTTATAGTCTTACTCATTATAAGAGTACTTTCGGGAGGTTCTGTTGCATTAAATCAAGGACTAGCTTGGCAGTTTTTCTATACCATGCTTTACGGTTATGCACTTTATTATGCGAATGCAGTTGTTTTTGTAAAGTTAGATGATGTTTATCAAGCAGATAGATTTTCAAGAAATAGAATAATTACAGGTTTTGTTCTTTCTTTTATTGTTTCAGTATTAGTAATCTTTTTACTCAGAATTGTTGAAGACGTACTTATCGAAGGACAAACTATTCAAGCGTTTTTAGCAAATGAAAAACCTTCTAATTACATAATTTCAATTGTCATAACATTTGTTATAACATTAGCAATTCATGCTTTTTATTTTTACAAAGCCTATCAGGAAAATAAACTAAAAGAGCAAAA
Source organism: Flavobacterium sp. (assembly GCF_036782315.1). GTDB lineage: Bacteria > Bacteroidota > Bacteroidia > Flavobacteriales > Flavobacteriaceae > Flavobacterium. The sequence goes on along the minus strand of NZ_DAIPZK010000002.1, from coordinate 79,140 downwards.
AATTATTGCAGGAACGGCTTCGGCACAGTTTGAAAGTTTAAAAAATCAAATCGATCCACATTTTCTTTTTAATAGTTTGAATGTGTTAAGTTCTTTAATTGAAGAAAATCCAGAAAGTGCTCAAAAATTTACAACTTCGCTATCCAAGATTTATCGTTATGTTTTGGAGCAAAAAGATAAAGAATTGGTTTCCGTGGCAGAAGAATTACAATTTGCCAAAACCTACATGAATTTACTAAAAATGCGATTTGAAAATAGCATTACATTTGAAATGCCAGAAGGTTTCGATAACGAAGAAGCAAAAGTGGTTCCACTATCATTACAATTATTGTTGGAAAATTGTATTAAGCATAACGTAGTTAGCGAAGCAAAACCACTACACATCAAAATTAGTATTGAAAATAATCAGTTAGTTGTGTCTAACAATCTTCAAAAGAAAGAAGTGTTATCTGACCGAAAAGGTGTAGGATTACAAAATATTGTCAATCGCTACGGCATATTAACCAATAGAAAAGTATTGGTAGAAGAAAACGAAAAAGAATTCAAGGTATTACTACCGATTTTAACCAAACAAATAAGTGTTATGGAAACAACATATAATTATAACGAACAAACGGCTTATGACAGAGCTTCAAGAAGAGTCAAAGAAATAAAAGAGTTTTACGGAAGTTTAATTTCTTATTGCATCGTAATTCCGGTTTTAGTGTTTATCAATTTTAGAACTTTTTCCGGATTTCAATGGTTTTGGTTTCCGATGTTAGGTTGGGGAATGGGATTAGTTTTTCACGCTTTCCGAGTTTTTGGTTACGGAAGTTCTTGGGAAGAGCGTAAAATCCAGGAAATTTTGAAAAAAGGTCAAGAGAAAAACAACAAATGGGAATAATTAAATTTTAAAAATAAGCAATCATGAGTTTACAAGATAGAATTCATAGTGGTATGGATAAAGAAGCGTTTAAAAATTTTGTTCCATCCAATGCCGAAGAAGCAAGATATTATCAAGCGGTTAAAAGAGTAAAGAAAATAAAAGGGTTTTATACGCACGCAGTCGTTTATGTGGTTATCAATATAATGATTGTGATTATTAATATTCAAAATTTAAAAGAAGGCGAAAGTTATTTTCAAGCACATAATTTCTTCACCGCTTTCTTTTGGGGATTAGGATTGTTAGCACACGGATTGTCAGTATTTTTACCTGATTTCCTCATGGGACAAAACTGGGAAGAACGTAAGATTAAAGAATTTATGGAGAAAGAAAAAGCGAATAAATGGGAATGATTAGTCGCAGTTTTCAATAACAGTTAACAGACAACAAAAGAACCAGAAATTTAAAACCTGAAAAAAAACAATGAATATAATAATTATCGAAGACGAAAAACCAGCCGCACGATTGTTACAACGCAAGGTGGAGAAATTAGGTTTGCAAGTAAATACGATGTTGCATTCAGTGGAAGAAGCTATTTCATGGTTTCAAAATAATCCACATCCTGATTTGATTTTTTTAGACATTCAATTGTCTGATGGTTTGTCGTTTGAGATATTTGAACAAATTGACATCAAAAGTGCCGTGATTTTCACAACCGCTTATGATGAATACGCATTACGAGCTTTCAAGTTAAATAGTATTGATTATTTATTGAAACCAATAGATGAGGAAGAACTTTCAATTGCGATTACAAAATTCAAAACTCAATTTCAATCCCGAAACTTCGGTACAATTTCAAGTTTAGATTTTGAAGCGATTAAGCGTATGTTAGTCAACCCAGTGGAAAAGGAATACAAAAAGCGTTTTTCAGTGAAAATTGGGCAACAGTTAAAAGTTATTTCTATTGATGAAGTCGAATGTTTTTACAGCGAAAACAAAGGAACTTATATTCATACTTTAGACAATAGAGATTATCTAATTGATTCTACTTTAGAAGTTGTGGAAACCGAAATCAATCCAAAAGACTTTTATCGCATAAGCCGAAAATTTATTATTCCATTGAAAGCAGTAAAGGAAATTCAAGTATATTCCAATTCAAGATTAAAAATTATTCTCCCAACGTACAAAGAAGATGAGGTTATTGTAGCAAGAGAACGTGTTGGCGATTTTAAAGAGTGGATCGGTTGATAAAGAATTGTTAATTAACAACAAACAAAATGAATATCTCACTATTTTTGATAAAAAAGTAGATGAGATATTTCCGTTTAATAGCGCTTTTCCTTTTCTTTTTGAGTTTTTCTGCAAAAGCTCAAAACTTAATTACGTTTCAAAACTTTGACGAATTGAATAGTTACATTCAAAATAATTCCGAGAAACCTTTGGTGATTAATTTTTGGGCCACTTGGTGTGCTCCTTGTGTAAAGGAATTGCCGTATTTTCAAAAATTACATCAAGAAAATCCAAATGTAAAAGTCGTAACGGTAAGTTTAGATTTCGAAAAACAAGTCGAAAGTAAATTGAAACCGTTTTTGAAAAAGAAGAATTACACTTTTGTAACAACTTACATGGCGGATAAAAAATTCAACAATTGGATTTCAAAAGTCGATGGAAATTGGTCAGGTTCTATTCCTGCTACTTGGATAATCAATGGAAATAAAGGCATTTTTGTAGAACAAGAATTTGCTTCGTTTGAAGAATTAAATCAGTTTGTAAATGAATCACTAACCAAATTAAATTAATACTATGAAGAGAATTGGATTTTTTGCCTTATTAATGGGCGTCTTAATGAGCTTTACGAATCCTACAGGATATAAAGTAGGAGATAAGGCTACTGATTTCAAATTAAAATCGGTTGACAATAAAATGTATAGTATGGCAGATTACAAAGATGCTAAAGGATTTATCGTAGTGTTTACCTGTAATCATTGTCCGTTTGCTGTAAAATATGAAGATCGAATTATCGATTTAGCTAAGAAATACAAATCAAAAGGTTATGTTCTGTTAGCAATTAACCCAAATGATCCTGCAGCGCAACCAGAAGATAGTTTTGAATTGATGCAAAAAAGAGCCAAAGAGAAGAAGTTTACGTTCCCTTATTTGTTTGATGAAGGTCAGAAAATTTATCCGCAATATGGAGCAACAAAAACACCACACGTATTTTTATTAGACAAAAATTTAGTAGTGAAATACATTGGTGCAATCGATGATAATGTTGAAGATGCTTCTCAGGTGAAAGAAAAATATTTAGAAAACGCTATTGCAGCTTTGGAAAAAGGTGAAGAACCAACTCCAAATACAACTAAAGCAATTGGTTGTACTATTAAGGTTAAAAAGTAATAAAAAAGGCGAAACATTTGTTTCGCCTTTTTTAATCTCTTAAAAGCTCATCATTACAATAATCATTGTAAAAAGTTACTATTTCTGGAATATTTGCCGATGTGAAAGTCTTATTGTTTATTTTTTCTATTAATTCTGGACAATCTGAAAAATATCGGATAGCTCTTCTTTTAAAACTAAAAACTATATCAGTTGCAACATCTTCGTTTGGTCTTTTAATAAAATATTCTACTTGGAATCCAGTTTTGTAAACAGGTGCAGGAAATGCGTTTGGGTTATTAGGAAAATTTATATCTGGAAGATAAATTTTAGTTACAATTTCAGAAAAAGCATATAAGTTAACATTTCCTTCCTCTAAAAGTTCCATTATTTTAGGTTTATTGTATTTGTCTTATTTTACATATTCATATTTCTCAATAAAACCATAACCTACAAAATGAATTGCTCTTACAGATAAATAATCCCATTCGGAAAGTTTATCATTTTGTTCTAATTTGAAATAGATTTTGTTTTTTCGTACTTCTCCAAAACCTTCCAAAGAAGTAGAATCATTAAAGAAAATAATAATTTCTCTATGTTGAGCTTTCAATGTATTTAAACAGAAAAGAATAAAAAATAGAAGAATCGTTCGTTTCATTACTTACTAAATCTATGTAACGTAAACGTCATCGCTGTTAATAAAAAGAATGCCATAATTTGATGTGCTAATCCTAACCATAGCGGAACGTAGAATAATAAGGTGAAAACTCCTAAAATAAATTGAATAAACACAAAAACTAAAAGTGTTTTTATACCATTATCTTGTGTTTTGTCTAATGTAATTTTTCTACTTTTTATAAATAAGAAAACAATCATTCCAACCACAACATAAGCAAAAGTTCGGTGAATGAATTGTACACCACTTTTTCCTTCTGTAAATGATAACAATAAATTTGATTGTTCTAATTGAATACTTTCATGGAAGAATTGTCCATCACTCATTAAAGGCCAATGATTGTGAATTAATCCAGCATTTAAACCTGCCACAAATCCGCCATAAATAATTTGGATGATTAAAACTACTAAAGCTATACGAGCAATTTTTCGTAATTCTAAAACGGGTAATTTTCGTTCTGGATAAATTAAATCTAAGGCAACCCAAAGGGTATAAGCAAACGTAATAAAAGCAAAAGTTAAGTGAATCGCTAATCTAAAGTGACTCACATCGGGCATATCTTTTAAACCGCTGGCTACCATGAACCAACCTAAAAATCCTTGAAAAGCACCCATTCCTAAAAGGATGAAACACTTTTTAATGGTCTCGTTATCTAATTGTTTTTTGATTAGAAAATAAACGAATGGAATAATGAAAACGACACCAATAATACGGCCAATAAAACGGTGAAACCATTCCCAAAAGAAAATGAATTTGTAATCGTCTAATTGAAAATCTTTGTATTGATTTACTTTTTGATATTCTGGAAATTTCTTGTATTCTTCAAAGGCTTCCACCCATTTTTCTTCGCTCATTGGTGGAAAAGTGTCATTAATCAAATGCCAATCGGTCATGGATAAACCAGAGTTGGTTAAACGGGTAATTCCGCCCACGGTTACCATGATAAAAAGCAAAACACATCCTGAAAGTAGCCAGTAAATAACTGATTTGTTTGTTTTCATTTTTTTGTGATATTCAAAAAGCACTTCAAATTTACATAATGCGCATTTGAAAAGTGCTTTAACAGATTATAATTTTTATACTTTTTTCAATCCCATTTTTGAAGCTTTGTTCAAGACGAAATCTTTTGCGGCTTCGTATTCATTCGGAATTTCGCCTTCTAAAATTGCTTCTTTGACAGCTTCTTTTAAAACTCCAATTTCTCTACAAGGTTTTAAACCAAATAATTCCATAATTTCTTCACCTGAAATAGGAGGTTGGAAAACACGAACTCGGTCTTTTTCTTCCACTTCCACAATTTTTTCTTTTACAATGTCAAAATTCTTATGGTATTTCTGGAATTTCTTTGGATTTTTAGTCGTAATATCCGCTTTACACAAGGTCATCAAACTATCGATATCTTCACCTGCATCAAAAACCAAACGACGAACGGCACTATCTGTAACAATATCTTCAGCAATAACAATAGGTCGCGAACTCATGGTTACCATTTTTTGCACGAATTTCATCTTGTGATTCAATGGCATGTGTAAACGTTCAAATATTTTTTTGACCATTTTTCCACCCAAAAATTCATGTCCGTGAAACGTCCAACCTTGTTTTTTGTTGAATCTTTTAGTTGGTGCTTTACCAATATCGTGTAATAATGCAGCCCATCGCAACCAAACGTCATCGGTATTGGGACAAATATTATCCACCACTTCTAAAGTGTGATAAAAATTGTTTTTATGCGTATGACCTTCAACTTCTTCGACATTATTTAAAGCTGTTAATTCTGGTAAAATAATATCTAATAAGCCGGTTTGATATAAATGTAAAAATCCTATAGAAGGTTTATCTGAAGCTAAAATTTTGTGCAATTCATCAACAATTCGTTCGCCTGAAATAATATTGATTCTATCTTTATTTTTCGAAATTGCTTCTAAAGATTCTGATTCTATTTCGAAATTCAATTGCGAAGCAAAACGAATCGCACGCATCATTCGCAACGGATCATCTGAATAGGTAATATCGGGATTTAAAGGTGTTTTGATGATTTTGTTTTTTAAATCTTCCACACCATTAAAAGGGTCAACTAAATCACCAAAATTTTCAGAATTTAGGGAAAAAGCCAAAGCATTTATAGTGAAATCTCTTCGCTCTTGATCGTCTTTTAACGTACCATTTTCAACCAAAGGATTTCGACTATCGTGTGTATACGATTCTTTTCTAGCTCCAACAAACTCCACATCAATGTCATCGTAGCGCAACATCGCGGTTCCATAATTTTTAAAAACTTGGACTTTTGGATGAAATGGAATCAATTCGGAAACTTTCAAAGCTAGTTCAATTCCGCTACCTACAGCAACGATATCGATGTCTTTTTTGTGGTCTCTATTGAGTAAAATATCGCGAACAAAACCACCAATCACATAGCATTCCAAGTTAAGTTCTTGGGCTGCTTGTGAAATGATTTTGAATATGTTATGTTCTAAATGTTGTTTGTAATTCATTTTCCTAATTCGTCAATTTGACAATTCGTCAATGTGCCAATTAATTATCAAACAACATCATTGGCTAATTGACAAATCGAAATATTGGCACATTTTACTTGCGAATCACTTTTACTTGGCTATCTAAACCTAATTTAATAATCGTAGAAGGATTTTTGCAAACTTTATCGTGGTGCAAATTTACTACATAGTCGACACCTTTTATAATTTCGGGACTAATTTCTTTGAAAGTTTTTGGAGTGGGTTCTCCAGAAATATTGGCAGATGTAGAAACTAAGGGTTTTTTCATACGTTCCATTAGTTTAAAGCAGAAGGGTTCAGTTACAATTCTTACACCTAATGTATTATCATCTGCAACAATATTTTTAGCAACATTTCTAGGATTATCTAAAATTAAAGTCGTTGGTTTTTCAGATAAATCCAAAATTTGCCAAGCTACATCAGGAATTTCTTTGAATACGTTGTACATCATGCGTTCGCCATTCATTAAAACAATCATGCTTTTGGTTTCTTCGCGTTGTTTCAAAGCATAAATTTTTTTTACGGCTTCTTCATTAGTAGCATCGCAACCAATTCCCCAAACGGTATCAGTTGGATACAAGATAATGCCACCATTTTTAATTACTTCGAAAGCGTTGTGTACTTCTGTGTTGATGTCCATTTTAGTATTGGAATATATAGAGTGATAAATTTTTAGATATCGGTTATTTTATACCCTCCAAATTCTTTAATTTTAAAATTATTGTGATATACATATAGGTTAATTATTCTTTCAGAAATATAACCAAAAACTCTTTTTTGAACGGCATCTGTAGGAATTTCAATTCTTTTTTCTAATTCGAATAATATTGAAAACAACCATTCGTGATAGTTATCCCATTTTTCTTTTGTGGTAATCATCATATTACCCATATGAAACTTTCCGGCTTCATCTAGATACTTTTTAATACTATTTGTGTATTCAGGATAAAGTTCTTTAATGATATCAAGTGTTGTGTTCCAATCCGATTTTCTGTGTCCTTGTGGGTTATAATATGAGGCCGAAAGCCCTTCTTTAACATCGTAACCTCTTAGCATAATACAATCATAATTTCTAAGTATTGATGCAATTTTTTCATCTGTTTTTTCTGCTGAAGCTCTAAAAGTTTTCGTTTTTTTGAAATCTTCAGAGCTTATCTTTTTTTGCCTTGAAGGGAAAAAATTGAATAAGGATGGATAAAAATTAAAAAATCTTCTGTAATGGCAAATGCCAACATATTGACAATCTTTTACGTTTTTATTAATCCAATATGAAGCAGTTAGTTCACAAAAATTTTCGTTTTTTATGGAGATTTGCTCACCTGTATTATCTCTTAATACATTTGAAATTGTGTCACCATAACCCACTTGAATTGGAGTATAAAGTTCATTATTAATAAGTGGTAATGCTTTGTGTGTAACTATAAATATTTTACCTTTCATGGAATTCTTTTTTTACAGAAGTTAATGCAGAAGCGATTATTTGATGCATATCGTAATATTTATATTCTGCTAATCTACCCCCAAAAATGACATTTGGAATTTTTTCTGATAGCTTTTTATATTCTTGATATATCGTGTTATTTTTATCGTCATTTACAGGGTAATAAGGCTCTTTTTCTTCAGTCCAATTTTCTGGATATTCTTTAGTAATGACTGTTTTCTCTTGTTTACCAAATTCAAAGTGTTTGTGTTCAATAATTCGAGTATAAGGTACATCAGAATCATTGTAATTAACTACAGCATTTCCTTGAAAGTTATCCGAATTTATTGTTTCCGTTTCAAATTTAAGAGAACGATATTCTAGTTTTCCAAAACGATAATCAAAAAAAGCATCTATTTTTCCAGTGAAAATAATTTTATCAGCTATAGATTCGAAATAGTTTCTGTTTTCAAAAAAATCTGTTTCCACTTGAGTTTCTATGTTTTTTAATAAACCGTTAATTATTTTATTATAGCCGCCAATTGGAATGCCTTGGTATTTGTCATTAAAATAATTGTTGTCAAAAGTAAATCGTACAGGTAATCTTTTTATAATGAATGCTGGTAATTCAGAAGCCTTTCTTCCCCATTGTTTTTCGGTGTATTCTTTTATTAGGGTTTCATAAATATCTTTACCTACAAGAGATAGTGCTTGCTCTTCAAGGTTTTTAGGATTTTCAAATCCATGTTCTCTAATTTGTTGCTCTATTTTTCTTTTTACATCCTCAGGTTTTGATAAATTCCATAGCTGATAAAATGTATTCATATTAAAAGGAAGATTGTATAATTTTCCTTTAGAGAATGATAATGGAGAGTTAATGTAATTATTAAATTCTGCAAATTGATTTACATAATCCCAAATATTTTTATCATTTGTATGAAAAATATGTGCTCCATATTTATGAACATTTATTCCTTCTATGTTTTCACAAAAAACATTCCCACCGATATGGTTTCTTTTATCAATTACTAGACATTTTTTCCCTCTTTTTGTAGCTTCATGTGCAAAAACAGAACCAAAAAGTCCAGAACCTACTATTAAGTAATCATATTTTTTCATTATTTGGTTTTTATTTTGTTGTTTGTTTTTGCTTTAATGAATCTGATAAATGTGCTCCTTTAATAAGAACGAAAAATAATGACCAATATTTTGGTTTAAAAATAGAGGAAAAGAAATATTTTAATTGGAAAAATGTTAATAAAAACTTGAATTTAAAATATCCATAATGCTTTCTAATTACATAAAGTTGAGAAAGTTTTAATTCGGTTTTTATGGCTATTGATTTTGGAGTGCTAGCTCCATGATAATGTATAAATTCTGCTTCAGGGATTAAATATGAATATTTATTTAAGCTATTGATTCTTTTACATAAATCCGTTTCTTCATGATATAAAAATATATTGGTATCAAAACCTCCTACATTCCAAAAATCTATTGCTCTAAGCATCATAAAGCTTCCAGAAACAAACTGACCTTTTTGATGGTTAATGTAATTTTTTTTTCGATTTGGATATTTTTCAGGATTTATTTTTTCAAGTAAAGACCTTCCTAAGAATTCTTTTGAAAGTGATGCGTAATGATCTAATGTTGGTAAAATTGAGCCATCTTCTTTGTAAGCTTTTGGACCACAAACACCATAATTTTCATTGGCTTCCATTGCATTATACAAAAGAGACAAGCAATCATTTATAAAGATAGAATCATTATTTATAAATGCTAAATATTTTGCGTTTGCGACTTGAGCCCCTATCATGTTTCCACCTCCAAAACCAGTGTTTATTTGACTTTTAATTAGTTTAAGATTGCTCTTTTTTTCTTCATTAATAAAAGAATCTATTAACTTTAAATCATCCATTTCTGATTTATTATCAACTACAATTATTTCATAATCAAGATCAGAAGAGGTTTTATCCCATATGCTTTTGATACAATCAATTGTATATTTTGCAGAGTTGTAGTTAATTAATATAACAGCTATTGTATTCATTATAAATATTGATTGATACCTTTTTCTATAAAAGTAATTTTCTTTTCCGTAGTCTCTTTTTCAATGATATGATTTATCTCAATATGGCTTTTATCTTGCTCTTTATGATAAATATGATAAGCTATGGCAACATTTTTTAGTCTCTTACCTTGAATTCCAATGTTATGTAGTCTTTGAATCATCTCAGAATCATCTATTCCCCAACCCACTAAAGCTTCATTAAATCCATTTATTTTTATAAAATCTTCTTTCCAAAAAGACATATTACAACCTCTTAATTTTGAAGAACGTTTTTCATGGAGCTTCGCAAAATTCATAAAAAATGGGATTCGTAGTGTTCTTCCACGTTTTTTAATGCCTTTTGAAAAGAAATGAAAAAAAGTAATTTTTTTACTAAAAATAGTGTCTAAAATGTTCTTCTGAATATTTACTCTTGAACCAAAAAGATAAATACCTTTAGCTGCATATTTTAGATGATCTTCAACAAAATTAGGATGCATAATAATGTCACCATCAATTTCAATAATATAATCATACTTAGCCTTTGCAATGGCCTTGTTCATTATTTTTGGTTTTTGATTTCCATTATCTTCATGCCAAACATGAATTAAAGGAACTGGAAAGTCTTTTTGAAATTGCTTTATTAGTTCAGTGGTTTCGGGTTTTGAGCCATCATCAGCAACAATAACTTCATCTGGTAAGATTGTTTGCCTTTTTACACTCAAAAGTAATAGTTCTAGAGCTTGTGGCCAGTTATATGTTGGAGTAACTAAACTTGAAGACGGTCTTTTATTCATGATTTTTAAATATAGCGCAAATTAATATAAATATTTATATTTGTAAAAAAAAAGATTATGGTATATGATTGTTTCATTTTTTTTAATGAACTTGATTTGTTAGAAATAAGATTAAATGAATTAAATGATGTTGTAGATAAATTTGTTATAGTTGAAGCCAATAAAACGTTTCAAAACAATCACAAACCATATTATTTTGAAGAAAACAAAAATCGATTTTCTGAATTTTTACCAAAAATTATTCATATTAAGTTAGATAAATATCCTCTTTTTATTCCAATAATTAATCCGTTTACTCCTTGGAAGTTAGAGTTTTTTCAAAGAAACTCTGTTGTTAAAGGATTGCTAGACTGTAAACCAGATGATATTGTACTTATATCAGATGTTGACGAAATACCAAATCCAAAAGTTTTAAAAAATTTGATTGAAAAAGGAATTGATCAAATTTATGGTTTGAAAATGGATATGTACATGTATTTTTTGAACAATCAACTTATTTATGATGGAGGTAGTTCGATGACAATGGAAGAAGCAAAAGATGGCATTTGGCATTGTACAGCTGTTTTACCCTTTAAATTATTGAAACAAAAACCAAACCGAATTAGGAAAATAATTATGAGAACAAAGCGTAGAGGTGAAGTTTTCAAAATTATTCCAAATGCTGGATGGCATTTTACTTACCTAGGAGGTGTCAAAAAAATAATTGAAAAATTAGAAGCTTTCTCTCATACTGAATACAATAATGACAATTTTAAAAGTCAAGATCAAATAGAAAAATTTATAACTTCAGGTGTTGATTTGTTTGGACGTGATATGCAATTTAAAATGTTGGATAATTTAGAAACCTTACCTAAATATCTACAAGAAAACGCTACTAATCCAAAATATAAAGAATATTTTTTTACCAACTAATTGATGAATAAATTTATAATTAATAGCAAATTTCAATCTCATAAAAAATTAGTTTTTGATGCAATTACTCATTTTAATTCACAAGGAAGAGTATTTGTTAAAGGTCAAAGAAATACTATTAAACTTTTTGATTTAGAAGATATAACTTTAAGCATTAAATCTTTTAAAAAACCAAATCTCATTAATAAAATAGCCTATCGCTATTTCAGAAAATCAAAAGCGCGTCGTTCGTTTGAGTTTGCTTCGAAATTGATGGAAATGCAAATTGGAACGCCACAACCAGTTGCTTTTTTTGAAAAGCATGATTTTATAGGATTAAAAGAAAGTTATTACGTATGTGAACATTTAGAAAATGTTTTCGAGTTTAGAGAAATTGTTCAGAATGAAGCTTTTGAAAATAGAGATTTCATCATTCGAAAGTTCACCCAATTTACCTTCGAAATGCATGAAAAAGGTATTGAATTCTTAGATCATTCACCAGGAAACACCTTGATTCGAAAAAATATCGACGGTGGTTATTCGTTTTTTCTAGTGGATTTGAACCGAATGAAATTTCATGAAGCTATTGATTTTCAAACTAGAATGAAGAATTTATCGAAAATCACGCATAAAAAAGACATGATTGAAGTGATGAGTAATGAATATGCAAAACTTTCAAACGGAAATGAAACTGCTATTTTTGAAACCATGTGGAAATTAACGGCTGATTTCCAATATCGCTTTCACCGAAAAAAAAGAATCAAAAAGAAATTAAAGTTCTGGAAAAAGTAGTATTTTTCACTTTTAATTCATTACATGCAATTATCGGTAATTATCACCACTTACAATTCAGAAGAATGGCTTCAAAAAGTGCTTGTTGGATACAGTGTCCAAACCGAGCCAGACTTTGAGGTTGTCATTGCCGATGATGGTTCTGCCGAAAAAACAAAAGCAGTAATTGACTCTTTTAGAGATAAATTTAAGTTTCCAATTGTTCATGTATGGCAAGAAGATAATGGTTTTCAGAAATGTAAAATCTTAAATAAAGCCATTTTAAAAACAAATTCCGATTACTTACTTTTTACTGATGGAGATTGTATTCCACGAAAAGATTTTGTTGCCCAACATTTGAAATATCAAGAAGAAGGCTATTTTCTTTCTGGAGGTTATTTTAAATTACCTATGGAAACTTCTATTAGAATTACATTAGAAAACATCCTAATGCAAGATTGTTTTTCTATTTCTTGGTTGATAAAAAATGGGGTTTCTAAGACTTTTAAATTATCAAAGTTGACCAAAATTTCACTTTTTGCTACTTTTATGAACTGGTTAACACCAACAAAACGTACCTTCAACGGACATAATACTTCTTGTTTTAAGAAAGATTTAATTGCCATAAATGGTTTTAATGAAGAAATGCAATACGGTGGTTTGGATAGAGAAGTTGGCGAACGTTTGTTCAACTTCGGTATTTTATCCAAGCAAATCCGTTACAGTGCCGTTTGTTTGCATTTAGATCATAAAAGAGGTTACGCTACTCCGGAAACTTGGGAGAAAAACAATGCTATTCGCAATTTCAACAAAAAACACAATGTGACTTTTATTGAAAATGGATTGTCAAAATATCTTAGCGAATAACCTCAAAGAAATCCTTTAATTTCTCCTTAATTAATGCAATAGGATATTCTTCAAAATATTTGAAAGTATGTTCTTTAATGTATTTTTCGTCAAATTCAGCATAAATTTCGGGTTTCAAATCTTTTAAATGAATGGAGATGTTTTTCTCATCCTCAAAAATTTGCCACGTTTCTTTATCTACACTTGGTGAAAACAATGAAAATGTTGGAACAAATAACGCTTTTGCCATGTTTACACTTCCGCCTTCGTTACCAATTAAAGCATCACATTGCGACAATAAACCTAAAAACGAGCGCAAATCATTAGCATACAAATCAAAATAAATGCGTTGTTGTGTTTCTGGTTGACACAAATCAAAGATTTTTTGAGCGTCTTCTTTTTGTTTCGGAATATAATTGAAAAGCAAATTCGCATCAGTGGTTTGAACAGTAAAATCTAACAATTCCGCCATTTTTTCAAATGGATAGGTTTTGTACCATTCGCTACCTAAAATCCCAATCATAAAAGTTGGTTTTTCGGTTTTTAAAGGAAATTTTGATAGCATTTCCTTTGCTTGATTAATTTCCGAATCCGTTAAAAAAATCTTAGGTTTATAATCGGTAATCTCTTCCTTAATAAGCGGTTTTAGTAAACGTAAACGATTAATAATTGCCAATCCTATATCTGATTTTGTTCCGTTTTTTAGTCGTTCAATATTGTAATTGTAGAATATATTAGAATAGCCTTTCTTATATGAAATTTTATATTTAGCACCAGAAAACAAGGTGATTAAATTGGTTTCCAATTTACTGTAAGCATCAATCACTACATCATATTTGGAACTTCTAATTTTGAAAATAAATTGAAAAAGAGAAAGATAATTTTTTCGTACTTTTTCTTCCAACACAATAATGTTGTCAATGTTTGGATTGTTTTTTAGTACATCAACACAATTGGCATAACACATGTAATCTACTTGTGCATTTGGATATTTTTGCTTCAAATTATTGGATAAAATAGTTGAGGTTAGTACGTCTCCAATTCGCTTTTGTTGTATGACTAAAATTTTCATTTTGGATAAATTATTTGGCTAAAATACACTGATTTTGAAACTTTGCCAACAAAATAATTTGATTACTTTTGTGAAAATTCAATTTTTATGGCAATTAGCGGCTTAGTCATTACTTTTAATGAAGAAAAAAATATTGGGAAATGCATCGATGCTTTATTTGAAGTGTGCGATGAAGTTATCATTGTAGATTCTTTAAGTTCTGATAATACAGTGAAAATTGCCGAAGAAAAAGGAGCAAAAGTAATTTCTCAAAAATTTCTAGGCGATGGGCCTCAGCGCACCCATGGATTACCATTTTGCAAAAACGATTGGATTTTAAATTTAGATGCAGATGAATTTTTGGATGTTGATGCCAAAGAATTCATACTAAAAGAGAAATATTTAGAAGGAAACTACGATGCTTTTTCGTTCCGAGTGAAGAACTTTTTAGCCGATGAATTAATCGATTTTTCAGGTTGGTATCCCGATCATAAAGTCCGTTTTTTCAATAAGCAAACAGCAAAACCTTCAGAAGCTAAAGTGCATCAAAAAATTGAAACTACTAACGAGAAAAAAGTTGCCGTTCATATTTTACACTATGGTTGGGAATCTTTTGAGCAAATTATAGCAAAGAAAAACCAATATTCTACTTGGCATGCCCAACAACTTTTTGATCAAGGAAAAAGAGTAGGAGCAATGAAACCTGTAATTAATGGTTTAACCGCTTTTATAAGATGTTATTTCTTCAAAAAAGGAATTTTTAATGGAATTGACGGTATCACAATTGCTTTAATCCAAGGGTTTTTCTCACACATGAAATATGCAAAATTGCTTAAATTACAACGACAAGAAAAATTATTGAAGGGTTAATTTATTTCCAATCATTCGCTCGTTAAACGATTGAATATAGGCTTTTATAAACGTTTCCATTTCGGTTGTTTTTGCTTTTTCGGTCTTGATTAAATTGGATTTTAGCAATTCATCTTTTTTGAAATTGTACAAACCTAAGGATTTTTTTCCGTCGAAAGCCAAGTAATAATCGCCCGAAATATAATGGTAAATGTTGTCTAAATAATACACCACAAAATCTTTTTCAGATTGATACGATTTACCATAGGTAATCATTTTACTATCGATATTCAAATAATCAATTATCGAAGGCATAATATCGATTTGTTGTAAATTCTTCTGATTTTTTCCAATGATAGAAGGATTTGAAGGATCGAAAAATAAAATAGGTACTCTAAATTTACCAACATTCGTTTTATATTTTTTTTCTGTTGGTTCCGATGAAGTATGATCTGCCGTGATTACAAACAAAGTATTTTTGTACCATTCTTGTTGTGAAGCCGTTTCAAAAAAGCGTTTCAAAGCATAATCAGAATAAGCAATACTTTCATGAATTTTAGTAGTTCCTTTTGGAAATTTTCCTTTGTATTTCTCTGGAATAATGTATGGATTATGTGACGAAATTGTAAAAATCGTACTGAAAAATGGTTGTTTGAATTCGTTCATCTTCCCTGAAAAATATTGCATAAATTCTTCATCAAAAATACCCCATCTTCCGTCAAAGGCTTCTGGACCTACATATTCATTCTTCCCAAAATAATTATCAAAACCAGCTACTTTACAATATTGGTCAAAATTTTGGCTTCCGTTGAAAGCTCCGTGAAAAAATGCAGTTTGATAGCCGTTATCTTTTAAGATTTTTGGCAAACCATACACTTCATTAATTGAATAGCTTGACGTAATTAGCGAATGATTCATCAAACTCGGAATACTTGAAAGTGTAGAAGGAACAGCGTCAATAGAAAGTTTTCCATTAGCAAAACCATTTTCAAAGAATAACGATTTTTCGATTAATCCATCTAAAAATGGCGTTTGTCCGCGCTGAATATTTTCTCTTCCGAAACTTTCTAAAATAATAATCACAACGTTTTTTTTGTTCGGATTTTCAGTTGAAGTAATTTCTGTAATTGGATTGAAAATTTGATTTAATTCCGCTTCTGAAAAATATTTTGGCGATTCTAATGTTTCTTTTTTACCAATGGTTTTGATGATACAAAAAGGTGTGTTTAATACTAAAGCCGATTGATTAATTGAACCGTAGTTTACTGCATCAACAATTTTTAATGGTTTCTTTTGAATTCCACCACGACCAAGTAAAAAAACAAATCCCATTAAAAGTATAAATATTCCAGATTGTTTTGCGATTTGCGACCAGTTGGAACTTTGTTCGCTTGCAGGTTTTAAATTCGGAATTACTTTCCAAAATAGTATTCCTAAAACCAATGCAAGAATTGGTAAATACCAAAACTCAATTAAAAAAGAAAAGATTAATCCGCCAATTTCATTTTCCATTCCGCTTGCGGTAATCATGCCAAAAGTACTTCTTCTACCAGTGAATTTGTAGTATTCGAAATCAACGAAATTGGTTAAGATGAAAACGAAATTTATAATGAAAAAACCAATTTTCAGGAACTTTTGATAGTTGGGTTTGTATTTAAAATTACCTGGAACAAAGTGAAAAAGAGCAAAAACTAAATTGATGTAAGCAATTGCTGATAAATCAAAATGGATTCCGCCCAAAAAACCTTTAGCAGTAATGTTTTCAAAAGCATTTCGATTGAAAAAATAAAATAACAAACGACAAATTTGATAACCAAAAAGAACAATAAAAAAGCGTTTGAAAAATAGTTTTACACTGCTAAAATAGGTTGACATAAAAAGGTAATTTTCAGCAAATTTAACTATTCATATAAAATTTACAATTTATTTATCTTTAATTTACTTTTGTGAGAAAATAAAAATTCCAATCCACAACGATTTTGTTATGAATTGGAACTTAATTTTGTACTTTATACTTCTAACTTCGTACTTTGACTTATACCGCTACATTATATTCTCTCAACGCATCATTCAACGAAGTCTTCAAATCGGTTGAAGGTTTTCTTTGTCCAATGATAATCGCACAAGGTACTTGATAATCTCCTGCTGGGAATTTCTTAGTATAGCTTCCTGGAATTACAACCGAACGCGCTGGAACAACACCTTTGTATTCTACTGGTTCATCGCCTGTAACATCAATAATTTTAGTCGAACCTGTCAAACACACATTCGCACCTAAAACCGCTTCTTTTCCTACGTGAACACCTTCTACCACAATACATCTTGAACCAATGAAAGCACCATCTTCAATAATTACTGGAGCGGCTTGTAAAGGTTCTAAAACACCACCAATTCCAACGCCTCCAGAAAGATGAACATGCTTACCAATTTGCGCACAACTTCCAACAGTCGCCCAAGTGTCAACCATTGTACCTTCATCAACATAAGCACCAATGTTTACATAACTTGGCATTAAAATTACACCACTCGAAATATAAGCACCATATCTTGCCACTGCATTTGGAACTACACGAATTCCTTTTTCAGCATAATTGCGTTTCAATTCCATTTTGTCGTGATATTCAAAAATGCCAGCTTCCCAAGTTTCCATTTTTTGAATTGGGAAATACATTACAACAGCTTTTTTAACCCATTCGTTTACTTGCCATCCAGTAGCTGTTGGTTCAGCCACACGAAGTTTTCCGCTATCTAATAATTCGATAACTTCTCTAATTGCTTTTTGTGTAGTTTCTTCTTGTAACAAAGCGCGGTTTTCCCAAGCTTGTTCTATTGTTGCTTGTAAATTGGTCATGATTTTCAAAATTTGTGTTGCAAAGATAACATTTTATGAATTTTGGAATTCTTTTTGATATAAGAAATAAGTCGTAAATTTATATTATCACAAAATATAGTATTATCATGAAAAAAAGTCTTTTAAGTTTAGCGATAATTGCATTAACATTAACATCATGTAAAAATGATTCGGAAAAACAAGAAGAAACAATTTCAATGGATTCAACAACAGTTCAAATTGATCATCACAATGCAAAAATAAGTTTGGATTACATTGGGACATACAAAGGAAGTTTACCTTGTGCCAATTGTGAAGCTATTGAAACTACAATTTTATTATCAGAAGATTCGTATGTAAAGGAAACAGTTTATAAAGGAAAATCGAAAGAAGTTTTCAAAGAAACTGGAACTTACACATGGAATGAAGCTGGAAATACGATTACACTTTTGAATTCAGCAGTACCTAATCAATATTTTGTAGGTGAGAATGTATTATTTCATTTAGATGCTGATGGAAAGCGTATTGAAGGTGATTTGGCATCAAAATATCAATTGTCAAAAGTTGAAATTTCGGAAGTTTCAGTTTCAAATCCTAAGAAAGAAGTTAAAATTAAAGAAGTTGCATTGGTAGATTTGAAAAATTCAAAATGGCGTTTGGTGAAGTTAAACGGAAAAATCATCGAAAAGAATAAAGACAATAAAAAGGAATTCGGCATTAATTTTAATCCTGAAGGAAGGTTTTCAGCTTTTGCAGGTTGTAATAATATGGCGGGAAGCTATGAATTAAAAGTAGATGTTAGTAGAGTGAAATTTTCAAAAGTAATTTCAACTATGATGGCATGTGAAGATATGCTAACCGAACAAGAATTTGCCAAAGTATTAGAAATGGTAGATAACTATAATTTCGATGGAAAAACCCTAAAATTAAACAGAGCCAAAATGGCAACTTTAGCCGAATTTGAAATAATTAAGTAATTGAGCGTATATTTGTTCAAAATAATCAACAATGCGAATTTTAGCCATAGATTACGGAATCAAACGAACAGGTATTGCTGTTACTGATGAAATGCAGATGATAGCTTTTGGGCTAACCACTATTCCATCTGAAACTGCAATAGCTTTTTTAAAAGATTATTTTTCGAAAGAAAAAGTAGAACGTGTCATTGTTGGTGAACCTAAACAAATGGATGGAACGCCTTCGCAAAGTGCTGAAATCATTAATGCTTTTGTGGCCAAATTTCAAACAGCTTTTCCAGAAATACCACTGGATAGAGTTGACGAACGATTTACTTCCAAAATGGCGTTCCAAACCATGATTGATAGCGGTTTGAAAAAGAAACAACGTCAAAATAAAGCTTTGGTAGACGAAATTGCCGCAACAATTATGCTTCAAGATTATTTACATTATAAAAAATAGTACTTTTGCATTTTATTGCTGGGTGATGGAAGATGGAAGTTTAAACCTGAAACTTAAAACTTGAAACAAAAAAATAAATTATGATTTTACCAATATACGGATACGGAGAACCAGTTTTACGTAAAGTAGGAGAGGACATTACTCCTGAATATCCGAATCTAAAAGAAACGATTGCTAATATGTATGAAACGATGTATCATGCACATGGCGTTGGTTTGGCGGCTCCACAAGTTGGGTTACCTATTCGTTTGTTTATTGTAGATACCGAACCTTTTAGCGATAGTGATGACGTTTCTAAAGAAGAAGCGGCTTTAATGAAAGATTTCAAAAAGACATTCATCAACGCAAGAATCATCAAAGAAGAAGGTGATATTTGGGGATTCAATGAAGGTTGTTTGAGTATTCCAGATGTACGTGAAGATGTTTTTCGCCATGATACAATTACGATTGAATATTTTGATGAAGATTTCAATAAGAAGACCGAAGTATATGATGGTTTAATCGCGCGTGTTATCCAACATGAGTATGATCACATCGAAGGAATTCTTTTTACAGATCATTTATCAATTTTGAAAAAGAAGTTAATTGGGAAGAAATTGCAAAACATTATGGATGGTAAAGCAAGACCCGATTATAAAATGAAATTTGTAAATAAAAAAGGACGTTAATAGTAATTTGTTATTAGTGAAAAGTAAATAGCTTTTTTAACTAAACTTTTTACTTTTTACGTTTCACTTTTTACTTTAAAATAATATATTTGCCAACCTTAATAAGTAAGAAAAATGAGCATTCAAAAAATATTAGCTATTTCTGGGAAACCAGGGTTATTCGAATTAAAAATTCAAACTCGTACAGGATTTGTTGCTGAATCTTTATTAGATGGAAAAAAGATAACGGTAGGAATGAGAGCAAACGTAAGTTTGTTGTCTGAAATTGCTGTTTATACCTATTCAGAAGAAGTGCGTTTATCAGAAGTTTTCAAAGCAATCGCTACTAAAGAAAACGACGGTATGGCAATGTCTCACAAAGAAGACGATGCGAAATTAAAAGCCTACTTCAGAGAAATTTTACCAGAATTTGACGAAGACAGAGTATATACTTCTGACATCAAAAAAATCTTAAACTGGTACAATTTGTTACAACCTAAAGGTTTCGTTTCAGTAGAAGCGTTATCTAAAGAAATCAAACAAGAAGAAGAAACTCCAGCTGCTGAATAAGTATTGGGAAAATTATACTTTAAAATCCTGCGTTTTCCACGTGGGATTTTTTATTTTTACATAAACAAGTGCAAAATCAAATTCAAGAACAATTTCAAACTTGAAACCTGAAACTTGAAACAAAAAACAAAATCATGAACACACGCCAGCAACAATTACAAGCTTTCAACCGACTTTTAGATATCATGGACGATTTGCGCGAAAAATGTCCGTGGGATAAAAAGCAAACGCTTGAAAGTCTACGTCATTTGACGATTGAAGAAACCTATGAATTAGGCGACGCCATTTTAGATAACGATTTGCAGGAAATCAAAAAAGAGTTGGGCGATTTGTTATTACATATTGTTTTTTATGCCAAAATTGGTAGCGAAACCAATGATTTTGATATCGCTGATGTAGCGAATTCCATTTGTGATAAATTAATCGATCGTCATCCACATATTTATGGCGATGTGGTGGTGGCTGACGAAGAAGAAGTAAAGCAAAATTGGGAAAAACTAAAATTGAAAGAAGGTAAAAAATCAGTATTAGAAGGGGTGCCTAAAAGTTTACCAGCATTAGTAAAAGCAAGTCGCATTCAAGATAAGGTAAAAGGCGTTGGATTTGATTGGGAAGAACCGCACCAAGTTTGGGACAAAGTACAAGAAGAACTAAACGAACTCCAAGTTGAGGTACAAACCGGCAATCAAGACAAAATAGAAGCCGAATTTGGCGATGTTTTGTTCTCCATGATAAATTATGCCCGATTCTTAAAAGTAAACCCAGAAGACGCTTTAGAACGCACGAATAAGAAATTCATCAAACGTTTCCAATATTTAGAAAGCAAAGCCACCGAATTAGGAAAACCATTAGCCGATATGACTTTGGCAGAAATGGATGTTTTTTGGGAAGAAGCGAAGAAGTTGTAGTTTTCAGTGTTCAGTCTCAGTGTTCAGTTTTAACGCTTAGTTTGTCATGCTGAAAGCATCTCTTGTTTAAACACATAGTCACAATAGAAATACTTTGTCTATGATTTTAGTCCGACGCTTCGGACGTTGCACTTGGCATAGAAAACATTAGCAATTCGATAATTTAAAAATTTAATCATGTACTACGCAGTAATTTTTACCTCTACTAGAACCGAAGTGGAAGAAGGTTATGCCGAAATGGCAATTAAAATGGTGGAATTAGCAAAAGCCCAACCTGGATTTATAGGTATGGAAAGTGCACGAAGCGAAATAGGAATTACTGTTTCGTATTGGGAAAGTTTGGAAGCCATACAAAACTGGAAAGCCAATATGGAACATTTAGAAGCGCAAGAAAAAGGTAAAACCACTTGGTACAAAAATTACAAAGTAAGAATTGCTAAAGTAGAAAGGGAATATGAGTTTTAGATTATATAAAATCTAGCACGGAAACCACCAATGCATATAGTAAAGTTTGCCATTTTTGAAGAAAATATTGATATGACCATCCGAAATATTTTCAGCATCTTCTCTCAAATTAATATAATCTAATTCTCCTTCATTGTACACATCAATTTTATTCATGTTTTGAATAGCATATGGAAAAAGTTTTTTCAAATCTTCAATTGTTGTATCGGCTGATAATTTTGTTCCTTTGTACATGATAAAATTACCATCAGTAAATCTAAATTTATCAACGGCTACTTGATTCTTAGAGTTTTCAAATCTTGAGCCTTTTTTGTAAATGTATTTGTCATTTTCATCTTTGCTTCCATCACTATTTTCAAAAATATACGAACAGGGTTCCTCTTTCGACATTAAAACCAAGCTATCCGCTTTTCCAAAGACGTTTTCAAATTCTTTTAAATCGAAAAAGCGCGTTAGTTTTCCATTAAATAAAATGTCTTGTTCAAGCATTACTTCTATTTTTTTAAAATCATATTCAATAGTATCTATCGTCTCGATTTTTGAATTAGAAGTTTCCTTTTGAGAATAGGTAGTATTTGAAGTTTGATTTTTACAAGCAATTAACATTAAAAGGAGCAATAAAAGTTTTTGTATATTCATTATTGATTTATTTTTAGTTAATTTTCTTATCTAATTTGTTTTGTTATGCTGAGGTAACGAAGCATATTAAACCCATTTTGTAATGTTGTTAAGCATCTCTTATGAGATTTTAGTGTTTTTTTTGTATTCACGAGCGTGACGCTCGCTCTAGTTTTTGTATTAGCTTTCTATATTTCTGAAAGTTCTTTTCTAATTTCTATTGTAAGTTTTTCTTTTAATATGTTAGTTTGATTAGCGAGATTTTCGAGAGTGTTTTTTTGAGAATCTAATTTTGTGAAATTTTTTGAGACAATAGATTCTGCTAAATCTTTCATCATTTGAGTTGAAACATCAAATGAAAGTTGAGAAATTTCATCTATTTCAGTCATTAATTTTAAAACATCATCTCCTGCAATTATTTTTAAAGCATTTGTTTCGTTTTTGAATTTTAAATATTTTTCTTGAGATTTAAACATCAATTTTTGCATTGAATTTGAAAATTCTGCTGCTGCTTTAGAAGCTTTTTCTACATTATCAGCATTTGGTATATAATCTGAATTGAACTTAGCCAAGGCAGGTAAGAATTCTTCTTGAGCTTCAGTATTACCATTTTGAGACAATTCATCAAGTAAATTGAAATACTTCATGTAGGCGTTGCTTTTAGTCTCATATTGAATTTTCCGTTTCGTGATGTCTAGATTATGTTTAGAAGTTACTTTCTCCCTTTTTTCTGTTATTTGCTCTGTATCTTCAATTATTGCTTTGTTTTTCCCTTTTTCATTAAAATATGAAGTAAAGTATCCAAGTATAAAACCACCAATAATAGATAAGATTATTTCCATTTGATTAATTATGTTATTAGTTTTTTAAGCTTGTGAGAATTAGTAAACAACATAAAGTTATTTCACAAATATACCCAAATTCCCACAAACTCAATTACAGATTTTCTGTACATTTTAAAATAAGAACAAAAAAAATCCCGAGCCTTAACTCGGGATTCTATCTTACATATTTTTAATTTGCTGTAGCTTTTCTTTCCACAATTTCAGGTCGTCTTTGTGGCGTTCAATGCTTTTTTGAACTTCTTTAATAAAAGGATTTTCACCTTTCGAACTACTGCTAATAAACTGAATGTTGTTCTCTAATTGAAAAATTTCGCTTTGTACTTCGTCGATTTTCTTTCTAATGAAGAATTGCTCTTGTTCTAAAGCTCTGCGGTCGTCACCTTCTGCTAATTGCTCCAAGCGATTGTTAAAACGCATCATTTCGGTGTCTTTTTTAGACATGCTTAGTTTTTCAAACAAGGCATCTAAAATCTTATTGAATTTTCCTTCAATGTGTCTTCTGTTAAAAGGTACTTTTCCAAAGGTTTTCCAAGTTGCAATATGAGCTTTTATCGCATCTAAATCCGCTTTGTGCTCGCCCGTTAAAGTGAATGATTTTAACTCTTCTAAGAATGCTTTTTTCTTTTCAAATGCTTCTACTTCTTCACTAGTTTCGGCATTTCTTGCTTCATGCATTCTGTCGAAATATGCATTACAAGCATCTTTAAAGTCTTTCCAAACACTATCGGAATATTTACGAGGCACATGTCCAATTTTCTTCCAATCGTCTTGAATTTTCTTCATAATTGGAGTAGTAGCAGCGAAATCCGTACTATCTTGTAACGATTTAGCTTTTTCTACTAAGGCTAACTTTTTATTTAAGTTTTCGTGTTGCTCGTGCTTGATATCTTTATAGAAAACATTTTTATTCGCATTAAACGCTCGAACCGCATTTTTAAAGTTGGCCCAAGTTTCCTCTGTTACTTCCGCTGGCACTTTTCCTGCTTTAAAGAACGCTTCACGCAACGCTTCCATTTTCTGAATTTGCGCTTGCCATCCACTGTGCGAATCGATTTTCTCGTTTCCTAATGCGATAATTTGCGAAATAATTTCGTTTTTAACCGCTAAGTTGTCTGATTCTTTTGCTCTTGCTTCAGCATATAAACCTTCGCGTTTATCGTGCATTTGTTTGGTAATTTCGCTGAATTCGTTCCAAATCGCTTCTCTGTGTTCACGATCAACTGGTCCAATTTCTTCTTTCCAAACGCGGTGTAATAATTGCAATTCACGGAACGCTTTCATTACGTCAGCTTCGTTCAACAATTCTTTGGCTTTGGCAATAATTAATTGTTTTTGCTCTAAATTGTGTTTCAAATCTAAATCACGCGCTTCTTTATCTAAATGCATGATGTCGTAAAAACGTTCCATGTGAAAATGGTAGTTGTTCCACAAGATGTTGTATTTATCTCTTGGAATTGCACCTGCATTTTTCCAACGTTCACGAATTTCGTTTACTTTTTTGAACATATCGCTAATGCTCGAATCACCTGAATCAATTAAGTTTTTCAACTCTTCAATTAAGCTTTCACGAACGGCGAAGTTTTGCTCTAAATTGTTTTGTAATTGTTTGAAATGTTTGGCCTTACTCGCTTTGTACGCGTTGTAAATGCCATCAAACTTATTTTTTAAAGGAAAGTGATACTCAAAATCTAAACCTTCTTCGTTGTTTTGAGCTAAGAATTCCTCTTTTTTCTCGTCTATAAAATGGTGGTATTTGTCCGAAAAAGCTTTTCTAATGCCTTCAACATGGTCTTTAATCGCCATTACTTTTTCGTTGTTGACTAATTTTTCCAGCTCATCGGTTAAGGCTTCCATCGACATCGCATCGTAATCCAATACCGGAATTTCGTGCTTTTCTTTTATCGAATCATCTTCGTTTTCTTCTGCATTAGAATTGTCTATTTCCTCTAATACCGATTGACTAATAATGGTAACACCACCTAATTGTTCCATTTGGTCTTGTCCATCTGCGTTCTGCAGGTTATCATGTGTTGCTTCTGACATTGTTTAAATGCTTAAGGTTACTAATAAGGTGTGAAGATACTAAAGCACCACGAAAATTCAAAAAAAATCGACTAATTATCGCTTATTTTCTTTGAAACGATTGTTTTGGGCTTTCTTGTAATCCATTTTCCCGCTATCCGCTATATCCGCTAAAGACGGGATGTCGCTTCTATCGGGGTTAGATAGCCATCAAAAGGCTTTTTTGGTAATGGTTTTTAAAACAGTTTTGGTTTTGTGTTTTTTCATTAGACTAACTTAAAATACCGTTAGGCATGACATCCAGGTAATTAATGAAATGAATAAGAAAAAAATCCCGTAGAGATGACATAAAAGAGATGCTTTCAGCATGACAAACTGTACGGAAAAAACTTTGCGAAAAACTTTGCGTCTTTGCGTTTAAGAAAACCTACTCATTCCAAATCTTCCAAGCCTTTTCCGCCTGTAAAACCAACATTTCATAACCGTTTTTAGTAACGGCGCCTTGAGCTTTAGCTTTTCTTAAAAATGCGGTTTCTTCTGGATTGTAAATTAAGTCGTAAGCAATATGTTTTTTGGTAAACAAACTGTAATCTAAATTCGGGCATTCCTCAACATTAGGATGTGTTCCTACTGGAGTGGTATTGATGATAATCGTGTACTCTTCGAATATTGAAGCGTCTAATTCTTCGTATTTGTATTGGAATTCATCTGCGGTTCTCGAAACAAAATCATATTCGATTTTTAAGCTTCGTAACGCATAAGCAATTGCTTTACTAGCGCCACCAGTTCCTAAAATCAACGCTTTTTTATGATGGTCTTTCAATAAAGGTTGAATCGATTTTTTGAATCCGTGGTAATCGGTATTGTAGCCTTTTAGTTTTTTCTTTTTTGAAATAGTAATACAGTTTACTGCACCAATTTTCTTTGCTGTTTTAGATAACTTGTCTAAATAGGGTATAATCTCTTCTTTGTATGGAATAGTTACGTTTAAACCTCTTAAACCTTTAATTTCGGTAATTATTTTTGGAAATTCTTTGATGCTTTCAATGTCGTAATTTTTATATTCACAATTGTCAAAATGACCAATTTCAAATTTCTCATTGAAATACTTTTTTGAAAAAGAATAGCTTATGTTTCGACCAATTAAGCCAAATTTCAACTGTTTTTTTGATTTCTTTTTCATTGGTATTGAGTTAAAATTACAATCTTTCAAAGATAATCAGACTCTTGTTTTTATTTGTTACAAGAATGTTATTTTTTTAAACAATTTTATTTTTTACCCAATTTACTTGCCATTTTTTCCATTCCAAAAATCAACACAAATCCTGAAATGACTAAGATAATTGCCAATGCAATTTGTGGTTCGCCATTAAAATTTTGTGGTAAAATACTTTTGTCAATATACGGTACAATTTCACCATGACTGTTGATTCTGGTTTCTAAAACTTCTTTCCAAGGCCACACTTTATTTAATGAACCTATCATAAAACCAATTAATAACGTTAGTGTTGTGTTTTTATGATTGGCAAACATCCAATGCAATATTCTAGAAAATGATTTTAAACCAATTAACGCTCCAATTGCAAATACACCTAATTTTAATAATGCTGAAATTAGAATTTCAGAATTGGCGGTAGTTAAGCCTTCTCTAAAAGTATTGATGGTTCCAATTACGGTTTCATAAGAACCCATTAAAAGTAAAATGAATGCTCCTGAAATCCCAGGTAAAATCATCGCAATAATCGCAATAAATCCTGATAAAAATAAATACCAATAACTATCCGGAGAACTTACTGGTCGTGCAATGGTAATGTAATACGAAACAGTAATTCCGATTAATAAAAATAGGATGTCAACTAATTTCCAATGTGTAATTTCTTTCCAAATCAAGGTTACACTAGCAATAATTAATCCGAAGAAAAAAGACCAAACTAAAATGGGTTGGGTTTCTAATAAATGGGTTATCACTTTTGAAAAAGTAAGTACACTAATTCCAATTCCTACTACCAAAGCCAATAAAAAATTCCCATTTATTTGTTCCCAAGCTGCTTTTAACCCCTCTTTTTTTAGCGTTTTTAAAGCAGAAACATTTACATTATTAATACTGTCAATCAATTCTTGATAAATTCCGGAAATAAAAGCAATAGTTCCTCCAGAAACACCTGGAACTACATCGGCAGCACCCATGGCTAAACCTTTAAGCGTAATAATCAAATAATCGGGGAATAGTTTTCTCATTGCAATAAAAATTCCAAAGCATCGCTACTTTGGAATAGGTTAAGGGTTGTTAATTCTCTATTTTTTAAACTTTAATATCGTGTTCTGAACTTCTGTTCTTTCCCAAACAACTGGGAATAATTCTTGAAACAAAGTTAGGTGTTTTGGTTCTAATTTCATTCCGTTTATTAGGTGAAGATTTCCTTTAGTAACATCGTCCATCAGAAAATACAATCCAGCCAAACGGTATTCGATTTCGTATTCATCTGGTAATACATTGCTGGCTTCTAAAAGAATTTCGATAGCAGTTTCAAATTCTCCTAAATATTGTAAAACGTCAGTCCAAAGCGTGAACGTATCTAAATTAATGTCGCCACATTCAAATGCTTTTCGGTAGCCATATTCTGCTTCTTCAAAGAAATGTAAAGCACTGTTTACCGCAGCAAAACGTTTCCAGTATAACGAATTATCACCATCAATTCCAATTGCTTTGTTTACATAGTACAAGGCTTTTTGGAAGTTTTTTTGGCGAATGTAAAAATCAGTTATTGCAATCCAACCTTTGTCTAATAGTGGATCTTCATGCACTGTTTTTAAATAGTAATTCAGAGCAAATTCAGTATTTCCTAATCGCTCATAACATTTTGCTACTCGAAGCAATACAAAAGAAGAAGGATCATCTAATTCTAACGTAACGTTGTAGCAATCAATTGCTTCTTGATATTTTTTTAGTTTCTCATACGATTTTGCTTTTTCCATGTAGGCGCCTAAGAAACTTTCGTCAATCAAAGTAGCATAATCGAAAGCCCAAACGGCTTTTTCATAATTTTTCAATGCGTAATATTGGCGTCCTAACTGATGCCAAGCGACTTCGCTGTAAGGATTTTTATCAATAAATCGGTTAAGATAAACAATTGCTTCTGCATTTTGATCTAAGAAATCAAAACAATATACCACGTTGTAAAGAGCAGAATAATCTTCGGTATCTTCATCTAAACATTTGATAAAATTTTCCTTTGCCATTTCTAAATTATCCATGAACAGGTATTCCATTCCTATCATTGAATATACATCAGCATAATCGTCGGTATATTTCAAAGCGATTTTTAGAAACGCTATTGCCTTTTCGTGTTCGTCTCTTTTAGAATGTATATTGGCTTTTTGAATGTAGATTTCTTCGTTTGTAGGTTCAATTGCGTACAACTCATTCAATAACTTTTCAGCAATATCGAGTTTGTCTTCATAAACCAACATTTCTACTTGAACTAATTTTAATCCAGTAGATTTAGGATGTTGCTCTAAACCTAATTTAAGCGCTCTTTTGGCCAAATTCAATCGGCCTGTGTCCATGTAATGAAGAATAATATCTTCAAACTCTTCTGAATCAAAGAAAAAAACTTTGTTGGTTTTTAACATCGATTCAAATTTAGATAAGGACAAGCTGTTTTCTTCTTCTTCGTGACTCAAATTCATAGCGCTTCGTTTTATGATTTTATCCTTACTAAAATTAAGGAATAATATTGGGGTAGTAGTTTGGGGGTTGAATTGTTTTAAACAATTTAATTAACAATTTTCAATGTCAATTTCAAAAAACAATTTTAACTGATAAAACATTCATCATCAAACTTCCATCATCCATCATTTCATTTCTTTTTCTATCTCATTTAATACCTCAATAATAATGCCACAACCTTTTGTAATTTCTTCATTACTAATAGTTAATGGCGGTGTAATTCGAACAGCGCAACCTTCAAAAAGGAGCCAAAATAAAATAACACCTCTTTTGTGGCAACGTAAAATTACTTCATTTGTAATCTCAGGTGAATCCGTCATTGCAGCTAACATAAGCCCTCGACCACGAATTTCTTTGATTAATGGATGCACTAAAAGCTTTTTGAAAAGTTGTTCTTTTTCTAAAGTTTCAGCCATTAAATTGGTTTCCGTAATTTCTTGTAATGTTGCTAAACTCGCTGCCGCTATGACAGGATGTCCGCCAAAAGTGGTAATATGACCTAATTTTGGATCGTGACTTAGTAAATCCATCATTTCTGCTGATGCGGTAAATGCACCGACAGGCATTCCGCCACCCATTCCTTTTCCCATAACTACCACATCCGGAATAACATCGTAGTTTTGGAATCCGAAAAGTTTTCCGGTGCGACCAAATCCGGGTTGGATTTCGTCTAATATCATGATGGCACCTACTTCATTACAACGTTGGCGCACTTTTTTAAGAAAATCATTTTGAGGTTCAATAAAGCCTGCACCGCCTTGAATGGTTTCTAATAAAACTCCAGCTGTTCTGGTGGTAATTTTTTCTAAATCTGCTTCGTTGTTAAAGGTGATAAAATCCACATCAGGAATTAAAGGGCGAAAGATTTGCTTGCGTTCTTCAAATCCCATAACACTCATACTCCCCATGGTGTTGCCATGATACGCATTGTGACAAGAAATCAATTGACCTCTTCCAGTAACTCTTCTGGCTAATTTTAAAGCACCTTCAATAGCTTCTGTTCCTGAGTTTACCAAATACGTTTTCGTAAGTGGATAGGGAAGATTTTCGGCTAATAATTTACATAATTCTGTTGCTGGATGTTGGGCATATTCACCATACACCATCACATGCGAATAAGTATCTAATTGTTTTTTGATGGCATCATTTACGCGTTGGGGTTGATGTCCTAAAGTATTTGCTGAAACTCCAGCAACCATATCAAGATAAGCATTGCCATCGGTATCGTAAATATAACAACCCTTAGCATGAGAAATTTCCATAGCTAAAGGGTGAGGTGAGGTTTGAGCCTGATATTTAAAAAAATCTTCAATCATGGATTGATATTTATTTTTTTGGGGTTGTTTTCTTTTTAGATTCTGCTTTTTTTGTGGCTTTCTTTTCTTCAACTTTTTTATTGCTGTCGTATTCCAAGGTTTCTTTTTGAATTTCCATTGGTATTTCAGCAGCTATAGCTTTCTTTTTTGCTTCTATTTGAATTTTATCATCTAAAGCTATTTCTTCAGCAGGAAAAATATCGTTTTTAGATAAAATTCGCTCATCACCACGCCATAAGAAACCTCTGAGTTTTCGTGCGTTTTCTGGAAAATCGGCTTCTGGATAAATATGACTATCGGTTTTTGTGAAAAAAGTTATAGCACTTATTTTATTAGCTTCTAATTCTAAATTGATTTTACTACAAACCGTTTTATTAATTCCTATAAACTCATTGGCATCGTTATACATGTAATAAATAACTTCGGCATTCTTAACAACATCAACTTCTTTGAGTTTACTATCTACGAATTTTCCATACAAGTTTTGCCCTTTTATTTGGTTATAGCCATTTTTACTTAGACTATCTTTTTGAATAATAAAAGCGTTATTAAGTACTTTTAATGAATCTAATTTTTGAGTTTTGTTGTTTCCAATTAAATGCATAATGTCACCTGTCATTTGGTTTTCGTTGTTCCAAAGAATAGGTTTTCCAATCATTTTAGTCAATTGTGTTTTATTGTTGGAATGAAGCGAATCGCATTTTCCACTCATATCACTTTTGTAAAAACGAACATTGTTAAAAGCACGAATAACGCGATCTTCTTGCGGCCCTGAAACAATGATTTTTTTACCATGCATATACAAAGTATCTTTTTCTACCAATGTTTTTACTAAAGCTCTTTTGGTTAGAATCATCGAGTCTTTTTTGGTAGCTGCATTTCGGTATAGTTCTCCATAATGACCTGTTGCGATTACCTTGTTAATGGTGTCGGTGATTTTTACGTTGTTAATTCCTCTCGAATAATTTTTCTTTCGGTCGTAATACAAATCATCACCTTCAATAATCTTATTATCGAGTGTTATTTTTGAATTTTTGGAGAGTTTTCCAATATTGTTTGTGGTGTCGTAAAATCCGTTTTCGGTGTAAATAACATTTTCTTTACTAGTTATAGTTGAAGGCCCAAAAACATAAGCGTGACCTGAATTTTCGTAATAATCTAAATTGTTAGTTTTGATTGTGCTTTCTGGATTTGTAACCGTTACGGCAGTGGTAAATTTATACTTCTTTTGGTCAACAAAATAACGGCCTGATTTACTTCTCAACGTATTTTCTTTATTGCGAATAGTTCCATAAGTATTATAAAATGCTTGTTGATTTTTCTTGTCAAAATAAACGGTGTCTGTAGTTAAAGTTGATTCTGGTGAGCGTAAAACAACATCTCCAGTAGCAAAAGCAAATTCTTTATCACCATTATATTCCGCATAGCGGCTATTCATGGTAATGGTGTCGCCTTGGTTCATTTGAACATTTCCGAATGCTTTTACATAATTTTCATCTTTAAAATGATACGCTTTGTTGCAAAACATTCTTACTCCGTTGTGTATAATGCGAACATTTCCAGTAAATACAATAGCGCCCGGAATTTCGGTCTGATTCATATCTACGAAATCGGAGTTTTCAATTATGATTTTTTTCTTTTCTTGTGCTGTCGAAAAAGTTATCGTTAGCAATAAAAAGGCGATATATAAAAAAGTGTTTTTCAAGTTGAATTTATTTTGAGCCAAATTTAAGTAAAAACTCGAAAAGCCACTGATAATTAAGAATTTTTTATCATTTAAGAGCATAAAAAAAACGCTTTCAATTGAAAGCGTTTTTATTGATTATTTCATTATCGTTTGTTTTCTGTCTGGTCCAACTGAGATTACTTTGATTGGCACTTCGACTTCTTTTTCAATGAATTCGATATAAGTTTTTAATTCTTGTGGTAATTCATCATACGTTGTCATTCCTGTTAAATCTGCTTTCCAACCTTTCATTTCGGTGAAAATTGGAGTTACATTTTCAGGTTCGATGTTGTATGGTAAATGTTGAATTGCTTGTCCTTTGTAGTTGTAACCTGTACAAACTTGTAACGTATCAAATCCAGAAAGTACGTCGCCTTTCATCATGTATAATTGCGTTACACCATTTACTTGAACCGCATATTTTAAAGCCACTAAATCTAACCAACCACAACGACGCGCACGTCCGGTAACAGAACCAAATTCATTACCCACTTTAGCCATTGTTTGTCCAGCTTCTTCGAAATCTTCTGTTGGGAAAGGTCCGCTACCTACACGTGTAGTGTATGCTTTGAAAATTCCGAAAACGTCTTTAACTTTATTAGGAGCAATTCCTAAACCTGTACAAGCACCAGCAGCAGTTGTATTTGATGAAGTTACGAATGGATATGTTCCAAAATCAACATCTAATAAAGAACCTTGCGCTCCTTCTGCTAAAATTGATTTTCCTTCTTTTAAGGCTTTGTTTAAATATTCTTCGCTATCAATGAAAGTTAATTTTTTCAAGTCTTCTACAGCTTCAAAAAACTCATCTTCCATTTCTTTTAAGTTGTATTGTAATTCTACATCGTAGAAAGCAATCATAGCTTCATGTTTATCTGCTAGAGCTCTATATCTTTCTTTGAAATCTTCTAATTCAATATCGCCGACTCTAAGTCCATTCCTTCCAGTTTTGTCCATGTAAGTTGGTCCAATTCCTTTCAAAGTAGAACCAATTTTTGCTTTTCCTTTTGATGCTTCAGAAGCGGCATCTAATAAACGGTGTGTTGGTAAAATTAAGTGTGCTTTTCTAGAAATGAATAATTTAGCGGTAACATCCATATTGAATTTAGCTAAACCTTCAATTTCTTTTTGGAAAACTACTGGGTCGATTACCACTCCATTTCCAATGATATTAATAGCGTTTTTATGAAAAATCCCAGAAGGAATAGTTCTTAAAACGTGTTTGATTCCGTCAAATTCTAAAGTGTGACCCGCATTTGGTCCACCTTGAAAACGTGCAATAATATCATATTTTGAGGTAAGAACGTCAACGATTTTTCCTTTTCCTTCGTCGCCCCATTGTAATCCAAGTAGTAAATCTACAGTCATTGTATTGTTGTTTGTTGTTTATGTGTTAGGTTTATTGTTGTTTTTTAGTACCATAGAAATAAAGCGAGTGGTTTTGAATATCAATTCCAAACATTTCTTCCATGGTTTGTTTTATTTGCTGAATTCTTGGGTCACAAAATTCGATTACCTCACCAGAATCGGTTAAAATAATGTGATCGTGTTGTTTATCGAAATACGATTTTTCATAATGTGCCTGATTTTGTCCAAACTGATGGCGACGCACCAAGCCACATTCTAATAAAAGTTCGATAGTATTGTAAAGAGTTGCTCTACTTACGCGATAGTTTTTGTTTTTCATTTTAATATACAAAGATTCGATATCAAAATGTTCGGCAGTATTATAAATCTCCTGAAGAATAGCATAGCGTTCTGGTGTTTTACGGTGCGCTTTTTCCTCTAAAAATTTAGTAAAAACGTTCTTTACAATTTCTTGATTTTTGTTTTCCATCGTATTGATAAATGAAATATGGGCAAAGATAGTGAAAGTTAGAAGTTAGAAGTTAGGAGTTAGAAGTTTTTTTAAACAGAGTTATTAAGATTTTTTTAAAATTTCTATAAGGTTAAAATTTTATCAATCAAAGTTTAATCTTTTGGTAATGCTATTTCGTTTTTCTTTATATAAAATAATCCGTCAAAAACTTTCAACCATTTTCCTTCCTGATTAGAATGCCCTAGCATAATACTGCTGAATGTTTGATCTTTGTTTTTAGAACTTTTTTGCATAACTTCATTAAAATCGATAAACCCAAAATTTATATTTCCCTTGTTTAATTCAAATTCTAATGATTTTTCTGGTGATATAATTTTTGTTTCTTTTATACTTGAAATGTTGTAAGGCATTTTTGAAAAACCTTCTGATGAAGTTATTGCAATACTGTAAACTTTATCAGAATATTTGTTTTTAATATGTTCACCAAACAATGTAAGTTTGTTATATATGTTCGAATCATTACCAGCAAATGCAACTTCTTTTATGTTTAAGGCTCCATGAAAATTTGCTAACCACACTATGATTTTTGCATTTGGATTTCGTTCTTTAAAGTGAATTAAATTTCGTGCCATTTGCAAGTCTCTTTGATTCACTTCATATGCTAATTGATCATCTTCATTATCAAAATTTTTTGGATTCATTTTTATATTCACATATGTTATAAGATTTTCTAGCATCTGTAGAAAAAAATCATCATGAAAAAAAATGGTTTCTTTTTGATCAATTACTTTTTGTAATTGAGTTGTTAAATATTCAAATTCTTCAATTGAAAGTTTATTATTTTGAGAGTTGTTTATTTTGTCAAAAATTGGTGCTAGTTTTAACCATTGTTCTTGATTTAAATTTGACCATTTACTTTTTTCTAATTCATTCTTGATAAAGTCAATATTTATTATAGCATTAATTTTTTTGTAGGTTTCAATTCCTACAAAAGACAACTTTTCTTTTTTTATGAAGTTTTCAAAAGGAATTAATTGTTTTGCTGGGTGCCAAGGATTCCAATAATTATACCATTCATTTTCGAAATTATCAACTAAATTATCTTTTAGAGTATTTCTTCCATTGATAAATTCCATTTCAAGGAAATCCATGCCTTCTAAGGCAATTGTGTTAAATCCTTTTTCTTCTACTAAGTATTTTACAATTTGAGTTTTAACTTCAAAAGTTTTGCCTTCACCATGTGCGGCTTCACCAAGAAGAATAATTTCTTTATTTTCGATAAATCTAGCTATTGTTTTTAAATCACCAGGTAATTCATTTTTCGTTTTAAGATCTATCATTCTTTTTGAAAGTTCAGTAGTTATCTTCTTATTGCATGAAAGCAAGGATAAAAAGATGAGAGATAATAAAATTTTTCTCATTGAAAATAATCTAGTTATTATAAACTCTTGTTACCTTATCAATTCCATCTACTTTTTTGATGTTTTCGATAAGTTTTTTTAGGATAGTGTTGTTTTGAACTACCACGGCTACTTGTCCATAGAAAATTCCTGCTTCGGTGTTAAGTGAAATGCTTTGAATGTTTACGTGCATTTGATTTGAAATTACTTTAGTAAGTTCATTCGTTAATCCTAAAATATCCATTCCTGTTATTTTTAAAACGGCTTTGAATTCTTCTTGTGAAGAGTCAATCCATTTGGCTGGAATAATTCGGTAAGCGTAGTTGGATTGCATGCTAATGGCATTCGGACAGTCTTTTCGATGTACTTTAATTCCTTCGTTTATAGTAACAAAACCAAAAACTTCATCACCTGGAATAGGGTTACAACAGGTTGAAAGTTTATAATCTAATTTATCTTGTTCAGTTCCAAATACTAATAAATCGTATTTTTTACTGATTTCGTTTTTATTAATTTGTTCGGTATGAGTAGAAGGGGAACGCTTGATGGTTTTCTTGAAGAAGTTAACCAAAGTGTTGCTTTTTTGAGCTGCATAATCTTTCAGTTGTTGGTTTTCAATAGCTCCAATTCCAGCTCTATAAAATAAATCTAAACTTGTTTGTAATTTAAAGAAATTGACAAGTTCGTTAGTGGTATTTTCGTTTAAAGTAATTTTTAAATGGCGTAGTTTTCGGGTTAGGATTTCTTTTCCTTCCTCAGCAATCTTTTTAGTGTTTTCGTTTAAAACATTTTTGATTTTGTTTTTAGCTCGCGATGTTGTTACAAAATCTAACCATTGTGAAGTAGGTTTTTGATTAGCCGATGTAATAATTTCAACCTGATCGCCACTATTTAAAACATGGTTAAGAGGAACTAATTTACCATTCACTCTAGTACCTCTAGTTTTTACTCCAATTTCGGAATGAATACTAAAAGCAAAATCTAATGAAGTAGCTCCTTTTGGAAGTGATTTAATTTCTCCTTTTGGAGTAAAAACATAAATTTCTTTAGAATATAGATTAAGTTTGAAGTCTTCTACGAAATCAACAGCATTACTTGCCGAACTTTCAAGAGCTTCTTTTAGTTGGTTCAACCAAATTTCAAGTCCGTGCTCTTCGGTAGCACCATTTTTGTATTTGTAATGAGCAGCATAACCTTTTTCGGCAATTTCGTCCATGCGTTCACTTCGTACTTGTATCTCAACCCATCGACCTTTTGGTCCCATTACCGTAATGTGCAAAGCTTCATATCCTGTAGATTTTGGAGAAGAAATCCAATCACGTAATCTACTTGGAGAAGGGCGATAATGATCAGTAACGACAGAATATATTTTCCAGGCAATAAATTTTTCGTCGTGTTGATTGGCTTTGTAAATAATACGTAGAGCAAATTTGTCATATACTTCATCAAAAGTAACACCCTGAACTTTCATTTTTCTACGAATAGAATAAATCGATTTTGGTCGTCCTTTGATAGTAAATTCAATTCCTTCTTCTTGTAGCGATTTGCTTAAAACATCGGAAATATATTTGATATATTCGTCTTGTTCCTCCTTAGTTTCTTTAATTTTACTTACGATATCATTGTAAACTTCTGGTTCAGTGTACTTTAATCCTAAGTCTTCCAATTGAGTTTTGATGTTATATAAACCTAAGCGATGAGCAAGTGGCGCATAAATGTATAAGGTTTCAGAAGCAATTTTGGCTTGTTTGTAGTCCACCATACTCCCCATAGTTTGCATATTGTGCAATCTATCGGCAATTTTAATTAGAATAACTCGAACATCATCGTTCAAGGTTAATAGCATTTTACGGAAGTTTTCCGCCTGAATTGAAATTTCTTGATCGGTTTTAACTTTTGCTATTTTGGTTAAGCCTTCAACCAATTGTGCAATTTTAGGATTGAACATTTTTTCAATGTCCTGAACCGTAATATCGGTATCTTCCACAACATCATGCATCAAGGCAGCAGCAATAGAAGTGGCTCCCAAACCGATATCTCTAGCTACAATTTTAGCTACAGCTATAGGATGGAAAATATACGCTTCTCCCGATTTTCTTCTTTGGTCTTTATGTGCATCAACAGCTACATCAAATGCTTTACGGATGATTTTTTTGTCTTCATCAGTAAGGGTTTGATAACTGATGCGAAGTAATTCTTTATATTCTTGCGCAATGGCTTTGTTTTCGGCTTCTAATTCTAACTCTGTCATACATTTTCTTTAACCAATTAAAAGTAAGCTATTTTTTCTAATTGTGCAAATGTAGAAAATAGAAAAAAGAGCAAAGAAAAAAGACTAGAAACCGCGTTGTCTTTTAGCTTCGAATAGCAAAATAGCTGCTGCAACCGAAACATTCATTGAATCGATTTCACCTTGCATTGGAATGATGATATTTTTTGTGCTTTCAGTTCGCCATTTTTCGGACAAACCAGTCGCTTCTGTTCCCACGACTAAAGCAGTAGGAGTAGTGTAATCTTGGGTATGGTATTCCGTTGAATCTTGTAAGGTTGCCGAATAAATATTGATTTTATTTGCTCTTAAATAAGCTATAACTTCTTCTGTGGTACCAACTGCAATTTGTCTAGTAAACAAACAGCCAACACTAGAGCGAACGATATTTGGATTGTATAAATCGCTTTTTGGATTGGCGATAATGACTGCGTCAATATTGGCAGCATCGGCTGTTCTTAAAATGGCACCAACATTTCCTGGTTTTTCTAATGATTCACCAACTAAAATTAAAGGATTTTTAGATAGTTTTAAATCAGATAAGGCTAATGATTTGGTTTTAGCAATAGCTAAAATTCCTTCGGTAGTATCGCGGTACGCTAACTTTTGATAGACTTCTTTTGAAATTTCGATTAGCTCAGCTTCGCTCGATTTGACAAGGTTTTTTATTTCTTTTTCCGAAATGATTTCAGGTAGAAATAGAATGGTTTCCAATTCATATCCGCCTTTTAATGCCAATTCAATTTCGCGTTTTCCTTCAATTAAAAAAGTGCCTGTTTGCTTACGAACTTTTGTTTTTTCTTGCAATTGTACTAACGATTTGATAAACGGATTTTGAACCGAGGTGATTTGTTTCATGAATAAGAAATTATAGAGCAAAAGTACAAAAAAAGCCTCTCATTTACTGAAAGGCTTTTGGTCTTATTTTTTTTGTTGTTCGAATTTTCCTTTGTAACGTTGGTACAATTCGGTGTGGTGACTTTCCAAACTGATTTGTCTTCCATCAATAAACGCTAATGAAATTACATTGGTTTTCATGTCTAAAGCATCACCTTCGGAAATAAATAAAGTGGCGCTTTTACCAGATTCTAAAGTTCCATATTGTTTGTCTATTCCTAATATTTTTGCAGAATTCCCAGTGATTAGTTGTAACGCCTGTTCTTTGGTTAATCCCCAAGCAGCACAAGTTCCTGCATAAAAAGGAAGGTTTCTGGTTTGCATACGCTCCATATCACCCGCATTTTGTAAACCAACTAAAACACCTCCATCTACTAATAATTTAGCATTTTTATATGGTAGATTTACATCTTCATCTTCTAATAAAGGCAAACTATGCACACGATTTAAAAGAACAGCGACATCGTTTTCTTTTAGTAAATTGGCTACTTTAAAGGCGTAATATCCACCCACAATTACCATTTTTTTGATGTTGTTTTTCTTTTTAAACAAAACCGCATCAATAATTTCTTTTTCACCATTTGCGTTTACATATAAGGTTTTTTCACCTGATTGTAATCCTTTCATCGCTTCATAAGGAATATCTTTTTTTGCATTTTTACTTCCCAAATAAGCAAATGCATTATCAAAATAATCTTGGATCGCTTTTACTTGTGGATCGTAATTTTTATTCATTTCGATGCCTCCAGGCTCAGCCCACCAACCCGCTCTAGAATAACTTCTTGGCCAGTTTAAGTGAACACCATCATCTGTTTTAATAGAAGCATCTTCCCAGTTCCAAGCATCTAATTGAACGATTGATGAAGTACCGGGAATTCTACCGCCTCTAGGAGTAATTTGCGCTAATAAAACACCGTTCGGGCGTGTTGTTTCCACTAATTTTGATTCGGCATTGTAGGCAATAATACTTCTTACGTGTGGGTTGAATTCTCCAATTTCACTTTCGTCATCCGATGCTCTTACGGCATCGATTTCAACTAAACCTAATGTTGAATTTGGGGCAATGAATCCAGGATAAACATGTTTTCCAGAAGCTTCAATCACAATGTCGTGTTTGGCTGGTTTCATTATAGTAGCATCGCCAATGTTTGCAATTTTTCCATCAATAATTGAAATCAAGCTGTTTTCAATAACTTTTCCGTTTCCTAAATGCGCTTTGGCACCTAAGATTAAAATCGATTTGCTTTGTTTTGGCGCTGGCGTTTGTTGGGCAAAACCAAACAAAGAAATTAATAAAAGAACTATATATTTTTTCATGATTAATTGTATTTATAATGCGACTCTTTGCAATATTCCCCTAAAGTATCACAATGGTAATGACCGTTTTCTTTTTTCTTAGGTAATTGCGTTTTCATTCCTTTGTTTTTAGCGTCTAACATAAAGTTAATTAATTCAGCTCTTTCTTTTTGGATTTCGCTCATTACTTCTTTTTCTTTTTCTAAATCATAGAAAATGATTCCGTCTACTAAAGTTTTTTCAGCTCTTGTATAAATTGAAAGCGGACTATCCGACCAAAGAACTACATCAGCATCTTTACCTACTTTAATACTTCCTACTTTGTTATCTACTTGAAGAATTTTTGCTGGATTTAAGGTTACGAAATTCCAAGCTTCTTCTTCTGTTACGTTTCCGTATTTAACCGTTTTAGCCGCTTCTTGATTCAAACGTCTGGACATTTCAGCATCATCTGAGTTGATGGAAACTTTTACACCTTCATTCATCATAATAGCTGCATTGTATGGAATAGCATCATTAACTTCATATTTGTACGCCCACCAATCGGCAAAGGTTGAACCAGCAACGCCATGAGCTGACATTTTATCTGCTAATTTGTATCCTTCTAAAATATGCGTAAACGTTTGAATTTTAAAACCATAACGCTCTGCTAGTTTCATTAACATATTGATTTCTGATTGCACATAAGAATGACAAGTGATGAAACGTTTCTTAGCTAAAATTTCACCTAAAACTTCCATTTCGATATCAAATCTTGGCATTTTTTTATTCTTACCTGATTTGTAGGCTTCCCACTCATTTTTGTATTCAATAGCTCTGGTGAAATAATCTTCATAAACTTGTTCTACCCCCATGCGTGATTGCGGAAAACGATTTCTAGCAAAATCACCCCAATTTGATTGTTTTACGTTTTCACCCAAAGCAAATTTGATGTATTTTGGAGCATCTTTTACTAACATTTCATCAGGTGAATAACCCCATTTTAATTTGATGAATGCCGCACGACCCCCAATAGGATTTGCAGAACCATGTAATAAGTTAGCCGAAGTAACACCACCTGCTAAATTTCTGTAAATATTAATATCTTCTGAATTTACCACATCTTCAATTGTAACTTCTGCTGATGAATTTTGTCCGCCTTCGTTAACTCCGTTTGAAATGGCAATGTGTGAATGTTCATCAATGATTCCAGCGGTTAAGTGTTTTCCTGTTCCATCAATAACTTTTGCTCCAGTTGTGGGTAAGTTTTTACCAATTTTTGCAATTTTTCCGTTTTGTATTAATACGTCAGTTTCTTTAAGATTTCCTTCTTTTTCACCTGTCCAAACCGTTACGTTTTTGAATAGAATAGTTTCTTGTTTCGGTTTTTGAGCAGTTCCAAAAGATATATTTGGATACATTACCGCGTACATGGAAGGAACTTTTGGCTCGTCTTTTTTACTGTCTTTCTTTTTATCTTCTTTAACTTCTGTTGGTCTTTTTGTTGCTATCCAAGATGTTTCATTTCCGTTTTCTAAAACGGCTTTTCCTTGCATCATATCTTTAACGAAAGTTCCAGAAAGTCTAACAAAATTTGCTTTTGTAGTATCTTGATTTTTGATTACCAAATTTACCCAAGGATCATTGAATTGGATTTTTGTTCCAAAGTTGATGCTATCTTTAACTGCTTTAGCTTCAAATTTAGGTGCTTCACCTTCAATTTTTAGTTCAAATTTATTGTTGTCAAAAACTAAATCATAAGTTCCTTTAATATCGGTAGGATTAATTTTATCGATGATGTTTCTATTTCCTTGAACCCAGTTTTCTAAAATGTTGCTTTTATCTTCAAAAATATCACCTGAAACAATAATGAAATTCGCTAGTTTTCCTTTGGCAATAGAACCTACTTTGTCAAATTGATTAACTAGTTTGGCTGGGGTTTCTGTTAAAGCTAATAACGCTCTATCTTTTGGTAAACCATATAAAACCGCTTTTCTTAAATTGGATAAGAACGATTTTGTTTCTTTTAAATCTGAAGAAGTTAAGATAAATGAAACATTGTTCTCTGCTAATATTTTTAAATTAAATGGCGCTTGGTTCCAAAATTTCATATCGCTTAAACTCACTTGTTGTGCTAAATATGGATCAGAAACATCGTAGGCATCTGGGAAATTTAAAGGAATGATAAACGTAGCACCCGCTTTTTTGATTTCGTCAATACGTTCAAATTCGTTTCCGCTACCTTTTATTAGATATTTTACACCAAATTCATTTCCAATTTTTGCCGCTCTTAAAGCGTTTAACTTATCTCCAGCATTGAAGATTTGAAGTAAAGATTTATTTGAATTGAAGGCTTCTAAGGATAAATCTTTCGTAGTAGCGTTTCCTTGAGTGTACCATTTGGCATCATGATATACTTGTCGAATTAAAGCCATGCTTCCCATTAAAGAGGAAGGATAACTTTGTTTAGTAAATTTACTTCTACTGAATGTAAAATGTTGTGATACTTTATCTTTTAATATTCTATCAGCATTTGTACCGAAGTCGTTTAATGTCCAAAGTAAGCCTGTTCCTGCGATAACACCATCATTATGATGACTTAAAACGGTTCCAAATCCAGCTTCTCTTAAATTACCAGCAATTTTAGTGTCATAGCTTAGATTCTCATACGCATTATATTCTGGTTTGATGTGATCGTTCCAGTAATACCCTTCGCGATTGGTATCGTATTGAGGCGTGAAATTTCCATTTGGTCTTGGCATAGGTTTGCTAATTCCAAATTCGCTATACAATTCGATGAAAGAAGGATAAATTGTTTTTCCTGTAGCATCAATAATGTTAGTTCCTTTTGGAATTGTAACATTAGTGCCTACTTCTACAATTTTGTTTTCTTTGATTAACAGCGTTGCCTTTTCAATTTTTAGCGTTGCTGATACGTAAATAGTGGCATTTGTAAAAGCAGTGAAGTTTTTAAAGCTTTGTTTTACGCCATCATTTTTTGGAAAGTATTCTTGTGCCTGACTAGATAGAGTCAATAAGAATACTAACAATAACGATAAGTATCTCATGTTTTTTTGGTTTAGTAAAGGCTAAAGATAAAAATTATCTTTGATTTTAATAATGTAAGAATATTATTTGATAAATTTTAACTTTTGTTAAAAGAAAACTACTTGTTTATGTATAAATAACCTGTTAAAGGTTCTTTATAATTAGGATCGTTTAAATAAAGAATGTAGTAATAAGTTCCGGCAGGAGCTAAAGTGCTCCCTACACCATCTTCTACATATCCATTCCAATCGGGTTTGTTGTTATTTCCTGTCCATAAATGTTTGCCCCAGCGATTGTAAATTTGTAATTCGAAGTTTACAAAAATATCTCGAAGACCATCAATAAAAAAAGTATCATTGGATTGGTCTCCATTAGGAGAAACTGCATTGTAAACAATAGGTGGACAGTTTTCTGTTAATAATGTAAAAGAAGTTATTGAGAAGCAACCATTATCAATTCGAACAAAAATTTCTTTTGGAGTTATAATAGCTTCGTAATTTGAAATTATAGTAATTGGATTTGTATTTAGAAATGCATCATTGTATGTTTCGTGAAATGATACAATGTGATTAGGATTAGTTCGAACTAGTTCTGTATAACTAGAAAAATCAAAAATTCCTCGTGTTAATCCTAAATTGCAGCTCGTTAATGATGACAAAACATTGAAATTTGGAGAGACCGTTAGTTCAATATCAATTTGATAAGTATTATTGTTTTCTGCTAATTCTGTAACTATACCATTGCCATTTCCACTATCATCAACTACTGCTAAAAGTGTAAAACTATTTGATATTGAATTGGGAACAGTTAGTGTAATATTTCCATTTTCACTACCTCCAATAGGAATTATATTTTGCGTGTAAGTGGTTCCAATAGCTTGAGTTCCTACATAAAAAGTTATGGGTGTATTTGCTTGTAAAAATTCAGTACTATTTACATTTGAAACAGTAAAATTAAGGTTGACTTCTCTCGAATCGCATGTGGAAATTGGATTGTTTAGTACAATAGTAGCGTCTGGTAATTGACTATTAAGTTTGG
Source organism: Flavobacterium sp. (assembly GCF_036782315.1). GTDB lineage: Bacteria > Bacteroidota > Bacteroidia > Flavobacteriales > Flavobacteriaceae > Flavobacterium. Next base: position 35,199 of record NZ_DAIPZK010000002.1, on the reverse strand, counting down.
TTATTACCGTGTTTATCATGATGAAATCTTGGTATGAGGTAAGTGCAATAGAAGCATTAGTGTCTCCAATGGAGATGTAGCTATCAATATCATAAATATCCAAATCCATATTATACAATTGATTGGAACCTGTTACAGAATTTGTACTATTAAATACATTATTGGGTGGATTAAAAGGATTGCTAATTATAGTGCCATTAACTGTAAAAGTTTCAGTGGGTAACTGTGAATCTCCTTCCCATGCAATAAACCCAGCTTTGGCATTAGCATTGTTTAACACGTATAAATTGGTCAAATTTATTTGTAAGGCATCAGGAACTCCTTGTAAACCATCATAAATATTTAATTGATTTAAAGGCAAAGTAGGGTTTTCATAAACTATTAATATGGCCCAACCAGCAAAATTTGTTTTTCTAGAATAATGTAGTGCTTCAAATGGAGAAATATCAAGATCAGACAAAGTATAAGTTCCGTTTCCTGTTGTTTGAACAAAAGAAGTTATGTCTTTGAAAGCGCTAAAATAGGTAAATGTATCTGGGTTAAAAAAACGAGAATGTGAAAAAGTCCTATCTGGAGTTATACTTGTCCCGTTTAAATCTACTTGAAAATCACCATCACCGCTTCCTGCCCAATATAAATAGGCTTTAACCACGGTATCATTTGGTCCTAAATTTAAAGTTGCAGATGAAGATGTATTGGTAACATAAAAATTACTCGGATTATTTTCAGCAATATTCATTGTATTACCAACAAAAGTAAAATCATATCTTCCATTAACTTGAGTGTATAATGAAATATTTTGCCCAAAGAATAAAAAAGGCGTTAAAAGAAACCCAATAATTAGTAGAAAAGTAGTTTTTTTAATCATTTGAGAACCATTAATTTGGTTCCAAATTACTATATTTTTTTTAAAAAACGATATATTGAATTCAGATAATGTAAAAAATTAGTAATTTTCCAAATTATTTAAAGGGTTAAATGAAGTACGAAATTCAAAAGTATTCAGGCGAACATCATAAAGAATGGAATCAATTTGTAGCCCATGCTAAAAATGCTACATTTCTATTTCATCGCGATTTTATGGAATATCATCAAGATCGATTTGATGATTTTTCGCTCCTTATTTTTGATGATAAGAAAAAATTAAAGGCCATTTTACCAGCAAATAAAGTGGGCAATACATTGTATTCCCATCAAGGATTAACATATGGTGGACTGATTTTAAATCAAAAATCAAAATTGCAAGATGTAATGGAGATGATGCATACATTGTTAGTATTTTTAAATGAAAATAATATTTCATCTTTACAATTAAAGCAATTACCCGCTATTTATCATGAATCACCTTCTGATGAAATGGAGTATTTAAGTTTTATTTTAAATGCAAAATTAGTGAGAAGAGATAGTTTGTCAGTTATTAATTTAGAAACAGATTTCGAATTTAGTAGCAGCAGAGCAGAAGGAATAAAAAGAGGAAGAGATTTGGGTTTACAATGTAAAGAAGAGAATGATTTTACTTCTTTTTGGAATGAAATATTAATTCCTAATTTAGCTCAAAAACATCAAACCAAACCAGTGCATTCACTAGAAGAAATAACATTTTTAAAATCCAAATTCCCCAATAATATTAGACAGTTTAACGTTTATAAAGAAGGAAAAATTATTGCGGGAACAACTATTTTTGAAAGTGATTTTGTAGCACATTCGCAATATATTTCGGCAGATGATTCAAAAAATATAACGGGAAGTTTAGATTTTTTACACAATCATTTGATAACCTCTACGTTTCGTAATAAAAAATATTTTGATTTCGGAATTTCTAATGAAAATCAAGGTAAAAATATAAATCAAGGATTATTGTTTTGGAAAGAAGGTTTTGGAGCACGAACAATTGTTCAAAATTTTTATGAGATTGAGACCAAAAACTACCAACTTTTAGATAACGTTTTACTATGATACATTTCCTAAATTTAAAAAAACTGAACCAACCTTTTGAAGCTGCTTTTCAGAAAAAAATGAAGCAATTTCTTGAAGGCGGTTGGTATATTTTAGGAAATGAGGTAAAACAATTTGAATCTGATTTTGCTACTTATTGTGGTACAAAACATTGTATAGGTGTAGGAAACGGATTAGATGCCTTGGTATTAATCTTAAAAGGGTATATTCATTTAGGTAAATTACAAAAAGGAGATGAAGTTATTGTTCCTGCTAACACTTACATTGCTAGCATTATAGCCGTTTTACAAACCGATTTAGTTCCAGTTTTAGTAGAGCCAAGATTAGAGACTTTCAATATCAATCCAGAAGCGATTGAAGCTAAGATTACTGCGAAAACAAAAGCTATTTTACCTGTTCATTTATACGGTCAATTGTGTGAAATGAATGTGATTAATGAAATTGCTCAAAAACATAATTTATTAGTTGTTGAAGACGCAGCTCAAGCTCATGGAGGTAAGTTAGAAGTTGGTAGCCAGAAGCTGGAAAAAGCAAGAGCTGGGAATTTAAGTCATGCAGCTGGTTTTAGCTTTTATCCAGGTAAAAATTTAGGTGCTCTAGGTGACGCAGGAGCCATTACAACCAATGATGATGCATTAGCAGAAGTTTTGTTTTCAATGCGAAATTATGGTTCTAAGGTAAAATATGAAAATGAAATAATAGGCTTTAATTCAAGATTAGATGAATTACAAGCCGCTTTTTTAAGTATAAAGTTAAAACAATTAGATTCGGAAAATGAATTTCGCCGAAGTATGGCAAAGCGCTATCTTTCGGAAATTAAAAACGATAAAATTGTAATGCCAAGTTGGGATTTATCTCAAAATCACGTATTTCATCTATTTGTCATCCGAACTTCAAACCGAATAGATTTACAAAACTATTTAAAAGAAAACGGAATTGAAACCATGATTCATTACCCAATTCCGCCGCATAAACAAAAAGCTTTGTCCAATTGGAATAATTTATCTTTTCCAATTACCGAAAAGATTCATAATGAAGTGTTGAGTATTCCATTGAATTCGGGTTTAAAAGCCTCAGAATTACAGCATATTATTTCAACTTTAAATAACTACTAAATGGGAATTTTACATCAATTAAAACAATTTGCTTTTGTAAAGCTTCGCATTTTGAAATATAAATATCTGTCTTCCTGTAAACAAGTTTCGGGTCAGCCCAAATTATATCATCCTTTACTTTTGAATGGAAAAGGAAAGATTTCGTTTGGTGAAAATGTTCAAATTGGAGTTGTAAATTCGCCTAATTACTATTCGCATTATTCTTATTTTGAAGCAAGAAGTTTAGAAAGTGAAATTATCATAGGGAATAATGTTTACATAAATAATCATTGTACTATTGAAGCATTATCTAAAATTACTATTCAAGATAATGTTTTGATAGGTGTTAATTGTTCTATTTTAGATAATGATGGACATTCATTAGAAAAAGATGATCGACTTTTTGGAACACCAAAATCGGCTGAAATTGTAATAGAGAAAAATGTTTTTATTGGCGATAATGTTACTGTCTTAAAAGGAGTAATAATTGGTGAGAATTCAGTTGTCGGAAATGGTTCAGTTGTAACTAAAAAAGTTCCATCGAATGTTATTGTTGCAGGAAATCCTGCTCAAATAGTAAAAGATATCAAATAAATGTCATTTTTTAACCGACATATTTTATTGAAAGTCTTGTCGCTTAATGCGATTGCTGTTTTAGTACAATTTATATTAGGTTTAGTTTCTGTTAATATTGTTTCAGTGTATTTAGGTTCTACTGGAATGGCTTTGATAGGAAATTTGAGAAACTTTACAAGTATTTTCAAATCGATTAGTATTATTGGACTGAAAGAAGGTTTTATAAAATTATTTATTGAAAATAAAGAAACCGAGCAAAGGGAAAAAATATTTTCAACTTTCCTAACTTTTTTTGGAATTATTACTCTTGTTAGTTCTTTAGTAATCATTGTTTTTGCTGCCATTTGGAGTAAACTATTATTTCAGACAGATATTTATTCCAACTATTTGATTTTATTTGGATTGTTACTTCCTTTTTTTACATTCCAATCTTTTTTAGCAACCTTATTAAATGCCCAACAATTTTTCAAGAAATTAATTGGTTTACAATTGGTGAGTTCTGTAGTGATTTTTGCTTTTACAACTTATTATACAATTCAAAATCAATTGGATGGAGCGATTTTTGCTTTAGTTGTTTCAGATGTTGTTTTGCTAATTTGTACGTTGTTCTTTTTACATAAAAATAAAGCCTTTCACTATTTTAATACTTTAAAGAATATTGATTTTACGTATTTAAAAAGTATTAATAAATTTTTATTAATGGCTTTGATTAGCGCTATTATTATTCCATTAACTTCTTTATTAATTCGAAATTCAATCATTTCAGAAATTTCTCTTGATGCTGCTGGAAATTGGGAAGCCGTGAATCGAATTTCAGGATTTTACATGATGTTTTTTAGTGCAGGCTTATCTATGTATTACCTTCCAAAACTTTCAGAGTTAAATACAGATGATGAGTTTAAAAAGGAACTTAGATATTATTTTAAAACATTAGTTCCGTTATTTATTTTGGTTTTATTTTTCGTATTTGTAGCTAAAAATTGGATTATTGATTATGTATTAGCTTCCAAATTTCAATTGGTGAAATCACTTTTAATTTGGCAATTATTAGGCGATTTATTTAAGATCATGACTTTAGCCTTTGGATATCAAATTCTCGTAAAAGCAATGGTTAATAAGTATTTAATTGTAGAAATTCTATTTAATCTCCTGTTTTACTTTGGAGTTTTGTTTTTATTGAGACAATTTTCGGTGGAAGGTGCTGTTATGGCTTATTTTTATGCCAATGTGATAACTTTTCTCGTGGTTTTATTCTTTTTTAGAAAGTTGATTTATAAACCAACAATTTAAATACTTTTCTGCAATAATTTTATAATCATGCTCTTTTTCTATGAAACTTCGAGCATTTTTAGATATTCTAATTATTTCGTTTGGATTGTCTATTAAAAATGATAGTTTACTAACAAGGTAGTCTACATTTGGTAACGCATTAATGGCAACTTCATCTTCATTTATCTTGTAATACTTTAAAAATTCTGTTTCAGCACCCGTAAAAACTATTTTTCCTTTTGCCATAGCTTCTAAAGCATTGTAACCTTGATCGTATGCAAAAACTTGATCCAAAACGATGTGCGCTTTATTGTAAGCTAAAATATACTCACTGTACGGAAGGTTTTTAGTTACGATTATTTCTACTTTATCAGCATATTTTTCTCGAATAATTTCTAATGCTTTTTCAAAATATACAATTCCTTTTTTTATAGAACTTAAACGGTTAATGCCTAAGAAAATTACGATTTTAGGAGTGTTTTCTAATGGTTGAAAAGCAATTACATCTGTATTTATTGGATTAGGGATAAACGTAGTTGAAAATCCCATTTTTTGCATCGGAATTTCATAATCTAAATCGGAAGTAATCAATTTTTGACAGTTTTCTTTCAGCCAATGAAACGTTTTTCGATAATTTTCTTTTCGATATTTTAATGGAAATTGAAATTGATTTTCTAATGATTTGTCTTCAAAGTAAGGTGTTAAAACCGAATATTTTAATTCATTTTGAAACCAATAATCCACAATCGGAGTTTCATCACCACAAATTAATAAACTTCTGTTCTTAATTTTTTGGAATAGTTTTTTATATAAAAATCGTGATAAAAATGGATATGTTTCTAAGGCATCAGAATTGATTAATTGTACATGATGAAAATCGCTAAACTTATTTAAAAGCAAATAAAAACGAATGGCTTTTTCAATTTTTTCTAAATCTAAACTAATGATTTTTCGAACACTTTTAAATATAAAATTTCCAATACTGGTATCGTTACATATTTTAGTGTAAATAGAATAATCAACAGGAAATCTTTTAAATTTATCACCGCAACCTACAATTGTTACTTCATGTCCAAGCGCTTCTAATCCTTCTTTTAAAGAATTGTGTAAACGACTGTATTCACCTAACAAAAGTATTTTCATGCGATGGTTTTAAATGCTGACTTCTAAATTGTAAATTTATATCTTTGTGTAAATATAGTACAATTGCTAAATATGTATCAAAAATCGGATATTCAAATTTTAATTGCGACGATGAATCGAACGAATTTCGATTTTTTGAGAACAATGTTTGTATTTTCTGATTTTTCCAATTTTAATTTACTGGTAATCAATCAAACGACTCCCGATAAATTATTACAATCTGATTTTGAAAATGTTGAAGTAATTAATTCTTTTGAGAAAGGGTTGTCTAAAAGCAGAAATTTGGCGCTAAAAATGGCGACAAAAAAAATAATTGTGTTAACAGATGATGATGTTGTTTTTCAATTGGGATTTGAAGATTTTATATTGAATGCATTCAATTCTAATATAAAACATGATGGTTTCCGATTTCAGTATGAAAATGAAAATGGAATTTTTCCTAAAAAATATCCAAAAAGATTTCTACAAAAACTTTCTCATTTTGAAATATTAAATTCATCTTCAGTTGAATTGGTTTTTAAAACGGAAAGTATAAAAACAAAGGATTTAATTTTTGATGAGAATTTCGGCTTAGGATCTACATTTTATATGGGAGAAGAAGCTGTTTTTGTTTCAGATGCTATTAGAAAGGGCTTGAATATAGGTTTTATGCCTCAAACCATTTTACTTCATGCTGATCTATCAACAGGAGAAAAAACAAGTAGTTCAGAATTATATTTTGTACAAAGTGCTGTTTTTTATCGCATTTTTGGTAAAATGTATTTATTTTGGGTAGCTTTGAAATTATTTTTCGATTTAAAACAAAATAAAATTAAGATTACTCAAGTTTATTATTTACTCACGCAAGCGCTTAAAGGAAAAAAAGCTTATGTCAACGCTACAAAATTGTAAAATACTATCCCTTCCAAAAATTGAAGATCCAAGAGGAAACTTGTCAGTAATTGAAAATAATGTAATTCCTTTTGAAATAAAACGCGTTTATTATTTGTATGATGTTCCAAGTGGTGCTGAGCGTGGTGGACATTCCCATAAAGAGCAGAAAGAATTTTTAGTAGCACTATCTGGAAGTTTTGATGTAATTTTGAATGATGGAAATCAACAAAAAACGGTAACACTTAACAAACCTTTTGAAGGTCTTTTAATAACGAATGGAATTTGGCGTGAATTAAAAAATTTTTCTTCGGGTGCCGTTTGTTTAGTAATAGCTTCTGATGTATTTTCAGAAGAAGATTACATAAGAGAGTTTGAGGAGTTTTTGACCACTAAATCTTAATTTTTTTTCTATTGATAACTTTAGGAGATTTTGTCGATTTTTATTTAAAATTAAAGCAGAAAGGTTTTTTGTTTTTGATCTGTAAGTTGTTTAAATTATCAAATCAAAACCGAGTGGCATCTAAATGGGATAATTTTCAAACAGAATCCGATTTTTGGGTAATTCCTGAAGTAAAAGCCGATTGGAATTTTAAGATTTCTGGAGACTCAAATGTTACCTACGAAGAATATATTGCTAAAAAATACTTCAGTTCAAATTCTAAAATTGCCTTGCTTTCCATCGGATGTGGCGAAGGTTTGCATGAAAGAAACTTTGCTAAACAATTTCCATTTTCTAAAATTGTTGGAATTGACATTTCTAAAGAAAGTATTAAAAAGGCTAAAGATTATGCTAAATTGGAAGAATTAAATATTGATTATCAAGCTGGAGATTTCACTAAAATGAATTTTAAAAACCAGAAGTTTGATGTCATTTTATTTGATTCTAGTTTGCATCATTTTAGTGCTATTACTTCTTTTTTAAAAACAACTATTCAGCCGTTATTAAATGATGACGGAATTGTGGTTGTGTTTGAGTTTTGTGGCCCAAATAGATTACAGTGGAGATCTTCTCAATTGAGAAAAGTAAATCAAATTTTGACTGATTTGCCAGAAAATTACAGAAAATTACCAAATACCAATTGGATAAAAAGAAAAGCTTATCGTCCCGGAATTTTAAGAATGTTTTTAGTGGATCCATCGGAAGCTCCTGATTCTGAAAATTTACAAAAGGCACTACATCAAAATTTCGAGATAGTTGAGGAAGTAGAATTAGGTTGGACTATCATTCAACCTTTATTTAAAAATATTGCACATCATTTTGTAAATGATAAACCTGAAACTAAAAGGTGGATTCGTTTTATTTTAGATGAAGAAGCAAAATATATTAATGAAACAAATGAGAATAATGCTATTTTCGGAGTTTACAAAAAGTGTAATCAATTATAAGTTGAAAATTCAATTCCAATCTTTTTTAAAAGATGCTTTATTTTATAAAGTAGTTGTAAAACAAAACTTGGTAAATTAAATAGTATTTTGTTTGTAAAAGTTAAGTTTTTGGGAGCTATTTTTGTGTAATAAAATAAAGCATTTTCTGTATCACCAATTGATTTGTATTGAATAGCATAAAAAAAGCGATGTAAATCTAACAGTTCTTTTAGATAGATGTTGTTTTCTTCAGCTCTTTCAAATTGTGAAAAGTCAAAAAGTTTCATTTCACAAATTTTTCTTTTTGTTAAGCTATTTGGGGAGTTAAAATTATACAATGCAGTTAGTTTATTTGTTATTGCAACAGGGTATAAAAGACCTATTTTTATCCAAAGTTCTATGTCTTCAACTACTTCAACATTTTCATTAAAACCTCCTAGTTTTTTCAAAATCATTTTCTCAATCATTAAAGCTGATGTCCATGTTATTCTAAATGGTTTATTTGAATAAAAGTAATTCGGAACAATTCCTCTGAAATTATCATCAATCCCATTAAATATTGGCTTTTGAAAATGTTTGGTTGTAGTTTTTATTATATAACGATTACAATAAATTCCACAATTCGGAAAATCAATGTAAAGTTGATATAATTCTTCTAGATGATTAGGATACCAATAATCATCTGCATCTAAAAAGGCGATTAATTCCCCTTTAGCATACTCAATGCCTACATTTCTAGTTTTTGAAACACCACTATTTTCTTGATTATAAAGGCGAATTCGATCATCAGTATATTGCGAAACAACTTCCAAACTATTGTCCGTTGAACCATCGTTTACAATAATCACTTCAAAGTCAGTAAAAGTTTGCGCTAATACGGAATTCAAGGTTTCAGAAATAATGAAATCTTTATTATAAAGCGGTATGACAACAGATATTTTTGGCATAGTTATTTAGTAGCAAAAAATGTAATTTCTTTATCCGAAAAACCTAAATAATTGTCTTTTTGAAATTGTTGAATATTAACAGTAAATCCAACAGATTCTAATCGTTTTTTTAATCCTTCAACAGAATAAATTCTCACATGATCTTCTTGACCAAAATGTAATAATCGATCGGCTTCTGAAGTAATGCTATAATCTTCATAAATTTCTCCTTCTTTAAAAGGTGTTTGAATTATAATGGTTCCATTTGGTTTTAAAATACGATGCAATTCGCTCATTGCTTTTACATCTTCAATAACATGTTCTAGAATATGATAACAAATAATCAAATCAAATGTGTTTTCTTTTTCCGGAATTTGAGTGATATCATAAGTAACATCAGCTATGAAATCTCCAGATAAATCAGAAGCTATATGGTTTACATTCTGTTCTTTTTTCCATTTACGAAATAGAGATCGAGAAGGAGAGAAGTCTAAAATATCAATGTTAGTTTTAATGTATTGCTCTTTTAAAATTTTCCATAAACGTCTATCTCTGGCAAGACTTCCACAATTCGGACAAAGTAAGTCGTGATTTTGCAAATGCACCCAATCTGAAGCTTTGAAATCACAAATTACACATGTGTGATGGTTTCCTCTTTTAAAAATTGCAAAGCATTTTCGTAAAATAGGCTCAATTCTAAAGAGCAATTTTTTAGGAATAAATCGGGTTAGACTATTTTTTAACGAACTATACATGCTTTTTTTGATTGAGTAAACAAAAGTAACCTAATTTGTATAAATCCAACACAATCAAACTAGGATTAGAAGACGTCAGGTTGGCAATCATTTCTTTAGCAAGTTTTTTAAACAAGAAACAAATTACGATATTAAGTTGCCAAAACTGAATTTTGCGGTAAACTTTTCCAATTTTAGTATCTTTTAAATCTAATTTATTGTTTTTAATCAATTGATTTAAAGTAGTTGTTGCTCTTTCTGTTTTTTCAATAAAAGTTGCACTCGACTCAGTATTCAAGTGTATTAATCTGTTTTCAATATGTTGAATAGGAATGTTATTCTTTTTTAATTGGTTGATAAAAACTACATCTTCATATCCATAATCTTTTACATTGTATGGAAAATGATAGTTGGAAAGCAACTCTTTTTTGAGTACTAAATTCCAAGTAAAAACAAAATGATATTGATTTTTCAATCGTTCTGATAACGGAATGCTTTCGCGTTCATTACCATATTTCCAACGAAGTAATTTATCTTTTTCAGGTTTTTCGTTCGGATAGGTTACGCCACCAAACAACACTTGTGTTTCTTGATTAATCGAAGCAATTAGATTTTGTAAGTAAGTTTTTTTTTCAGGAAAAGCATCGGCTTCCATAATGAGTACATAGTCAAATTGCGCTCGATTATTTAGTAGGTTGATGTTGTTTCCCCGACCTAAATTCTCATGATTTAATGTGTAGGAGCAATGTTGTAAAAGATTGATTTCGGTATTTTCTTCTAAAAAAGTTGTACTCGCATCATCCTGAACTAAGATTTCATAAGCAATATCCAATTTATCTGCTTGATATTTTAATTCCGTAACTAATGGATAAACATTGTAGTTATATGTAGGAATTAAAATCGATAACATTACACCGTTCTTTGAACTACTTCAAACATTTTTCCGCCTTCAAATTTCAATGTTTTTGAAGGGTATTTTAAAACTAAAGCGTAATCATGAGTTGCCATTAAAATGGTTTTTCCATTTTCATTGATTTTTCGTAATACTTCCATGACTTCTACGCTAGTTTGTGGATCTAAGTTACCTGTTGGTTCATCTGCTAAAATAATTTCTGGATCATTTAGTAAAGCTCTTGCAATACCAACACGTTGTTGTTCACCACCAGAAAGCTGATGTGGCATTTTAAAAGCAAAACCTTTCATTCCAACTTTGTCCAAAACTTCTTCAATTTTAACATCCATTTCTTCTTGTTCTGACCAGCCAGTTGCTTTTAAAACAAATAGAAGATTCTCTTTAACGCTTCGGTCAGAGAGTAATTTAAAATCTTGAAAAACTACTCCTAATTTTCTTCTTAAATAAGGAATATCACTCTCTTTTAGAGTTCTTAAATCATAATCAACAATACTTCCTTCTCCGTCTGTTAAGGCTAAATCAGCATAAAGTGTTTTTAAAAAACTACTTTTTCCTGAACCTGTTCTACCAATTAAATAAATGAATTCTCCATGCTTTACATCGATGTTTACATCGGTTAAAACCGGATTTTTATCTTGATAAATAGTTACGTTTTTTAAAGATAGAACTGATTGTGACATAGTTTTAATGGATTTTAAAATGTAAAAGTAATAACTTATGGTTCTGTTTCAAAATTTTAAACCAATTTCGATTAAAAATAGTGTGTTTAGTTAAAAACTATGTTCAAAAATTGTACAATATTATGTTAATAACCTTCGTTAATACTATCAATAAGCCTTATATTTGGAACTTATAAATAACGAATCAAATGATAAAGTATTTAAAACTTTCTTTTCTAGTAATGTTTCTTTCAGGAACACTTTTAGCCCAACAATCTTCTGTTTATACTCATGATTTAACAGAGTTTAATAGAGCACTTGAATTGTACAAGGATAAACAATACCAAGCGGCTCAAATTCTGTTTGATAAAGTCAAGTCTAAAGCTGATAACTCGGAAGTGGAATCGGATTGTGCTTACTATATTGCTAATTGTGCAATTCGTTTGAATCAAATGGGAGCTGACGTTTTAGTAGAAAGTTTTGTGGAAGATTATCCAACGAGTACAAAAACAAATCAAGCCTATATTGAAGTGGCACATTTTTATTTTGATGAAGGAAATTATCCAAAAGCATTAGAATGGTTTGATAAAGCGGATTCGAATAATATGTCGCAAGCAGATAGAGAAAAATATAATTTCCAAAAAGGATATGCGTATTTCACTGCAAAAAACACTAAAGAAGCTACAAAATACTTCAATCAAGTAGTAAATTCGAAGACTTTCGGAAGTCAGGCGAAATATTATTTAGGTTATATGTCATATGAAACGGATGATTATAAAAGCGCAAATCAATATTTTGAACAAGTTTCGGACCAAGATAAATACAAAGAAAAAATGGGTTATTTTCAGGCAGATATGAATTTCAAGCTTGGAAATTTCCAAAAAGCTATCGATTTAGGTTTAGAACAATTGCCAAAATCAAAAGGTGAAGAGAAAAGTGAATTGTCTAAAATCATTGGCGAAAGTTATTTCAATTTGAAAAAATACGACAAAGCGCTTCCTTATTTATTGGCTTACAATGGTAAAAAAGGAAAATGGAATAACACCGATTTTTACCAATTAGGATATACCTACTACCAACAAAAAGACTACGAAAACGCCATTTCACAATTCAATAAAATAATTGGTGGAAATGATGCGGTAGCACAAAATGCTTACTATCATTTAGCAGAAAGTTATTTAAAAACCGATAAGAAGCAACAAGCCTTAAATGCGTTCAAAACGGCTTCCGAAATGGAATTTGATTTGAAAATTCAAGAAGATGCGTATTTGAATTATGCTAAATTGAGTTATGAAATCGGAAATCCATATAAATCGGTACCAGAAGTGATGAATGCCTATTTGGCGAAATATCCAAATACACCATATAAATCAGAAATTAATACGTTGTTAATTAGTTCGTATATCACCTCAAAAAATTATAAAGAAGCTTTAGTTTTATTAGAAAAAAGTAAATCTCCAGAAAACAAATTGGCGTATCAAAAAGTAACGTTTTACAGAGGTTTGGAATTGTACACCGATGGTGATTATAAAGGGGCTTATGGTTTATTTAAAAAATCGTTAGCCGAAAATAAAGATCCAAAATTCACAGCAAGAGCTACTTTTTGGAAAGCCGAAACAGAATACAATTTAGACCAATTTGAAGAAGCAAAATTGAGTTTTAAACAGTTTTTAAATTCATCTGAAGCATCAAATACGCCTGAATTCAAGAATGCAAATTACAACTTAGCATATTCGTATTTCAAATTGAAAGAATATGAAAATGCCATTCAATATTTCGATGCTTACACAAAGTCATCTAAAGATGATAAAGTTCGTTTAACCGATGCATATTTGAGATTAGGAGATTGTAATTTCATGGCAGCAAAATATTGGCCAGCAATGGATGCGTACAACAAAGCGATTGACATGAAAAGTGTCGACGCAGATTATGCGGCATTTCAAAAAGGAATCAGCTACGGATTTGTAAGTAAACCCGATCGTAAAATTGAAGATTTAGAGAAATTCTCAAAAACGTTTCCAAATTCGCAATATGCAGATGATGCTTTGTATGAATTAGGAAATACTTATGTGAATCAAAACCAAAATGAAAAAGGAATTGCAACTTACGATAGATTAATTAATGGATACAAATCGAGTTCGTATGTAGCAAAAGCAATTTTAAAACAAGGTTTGATTTACTACAATTCAAACAAAGAAGATTTAGCGTTATCGAAATTCAAAAAAGTAGTAGCTGAATACCCAAATTCACCAGAATCAATTGAAGCGGTTTCAACAGCACGTTTAATTTATGTAGATAAAGGTCAAGTAGATGAATATGCAAATTGGGTAAAAACTTTGTCTTTTGTTGAAGTTACTAATGCTGATTTAGAAAATGATACTTACGAATCTGCCGAAAAACAATATTTGCAAAATAACAACAAACAAGCCATTTCAGGATTTACAAGTTATGTAAGTAAGTTTCCAAATGGATTACATGCATTGAAAGCGAATTTTTACTTGGCCCAATTGTATTTTGCTGATAATTTAGAAGCAAATTCAGTAAAACATTATGAGTTTGTGGTTGCTAAACCAAGAAATGAATTTACCGAACAAGCATTAGCGCGTTTGTGTCAAGTGCATTTGAAAGCAAAAAATTACGATAGCGCAATTCCAGTTTTAAAACGTCTGGAAACCGAAGCTGATTTTCCACAAAACATTACCTATGCACAATCAAACTTAATGAAATCGTATTACGAAAAACAAGATTTTGTGAATGCTGTTGTATATGCTGATAAAGTATTGAAAAACGATAAAATCGACGACAGAATTAAGAGTGATGCTCAAATTATCGTAGCGCGTTCGGCCATCAAAACAAATGATGAAGCTAAAGCGAAAGAGGCTTATGCTAAATTGCAAAAAATAGCAAAAGGAGAATTAGCAGCCGAAGCTTTGTATTACGATGCTTATTTCAAAAACAAGGAAGGTAAGTTTGAACCTTCGAATGTTGTAGTACAAAAAATCGCTAAAGATTATTCAGGATACAAATATTTTGGTGCGAAAAGTTTAATAATTATGGCGAAAAACTTCTACGGATTAAAAGATAGTTTTCAAGCAACATACATTTTAGAAAGTGTAATTGAAAACTTCAAAGAATATAAAGATGTAATCGAAGAAGCTCAAAAAGAACTCGATTTCATCAAAGGAGAAGAAGCAAAACGTAATTCATCAATCACAAAATAATAATCACATCTAATTGTCATGCTGAATTTATTTCAGCATCTAAAAATTATGAATATGAATAAATTCAATTTATATATAACAGTTTTTGTTTTTCTAGCTGCAATCCAATTTTCTTTTTCTCAAAAGAAAGATGAAAACATTGGTTCAGAAGTGGTAAACATTGTGAAGCCTTATACACCAACTATTTCAGATGCTTTCAAAGTGAAAGAAACGCCCGTTTTAGAAGATGAAGAAGAACAAAAAAAGGAAGCTATTCAATATAATATTTTCTCTTTTCCTGTAGCATCTACCTTTACACCAGCAAAAGGTAAAGCAGCTGGAGTGGATAAAACTGAAAAAGAAAAATTATACAATAATTATGCAACCTTAGGTTTTGGTAATTATTCAACAGTTAATGCTGAATTATTTATAACTCAAAACCTAAGTAGAAGTAATTATGTGGGTGGAATGCTGCGTCATTTATCGTCTCAAGGAGGAATTAAAGACTTAGTTTTAGATGACAAATTCTATAACACCAGTTTAGATCTTACTTACGGAGTTCGTGAACGCGATATGAGTTGGAACGTTGATTTAGGCGTGAAAAACCAAATCTATAATTGGTATGGTTTGCCTACAAAATCAATTTTCTTTGATGATGCTACAATTGCCGGAATTGATTCAAAACAAACCTACAATACAATTGCATTAGGTGGAAAAATGAGTTTTAAAGATAGTTTCTTTAAAGACGCTAGCCTACAATTCAAACGTTTTTCTGATGGATTGGATTCGGGTGAAAATCGTTTTTTTATAAAACCTAATTTTAGTTTTGATGTAATGAGTCAAAAAATTAAAGCCGATTTTGTAGTAGATTATGTAGGTGGAACTTTTGACAGAATGTATGATGTTGATTCAGAACTTAAATATAGTGCTATCATAGCAGGAACAAAACCAAGTATTTTATACCAAAAAGACGATTTATCAGTTCAAATTGGTGCCGGACTTTACTATGCGACAGTTAAATTAGATGGTGAAAGCGATGGGAGAATTTTTGTTTACCCAAACATTAAAGCGTCATATAAATTAGTAGGAGATATCTTGGTGGCTTATGCAGGTGCTGAAGGCGATTTAGAACAAAATTCGTATGCGGATTTCGTAGATCAAAATCCATTTGTTTCTCCAACAATGTTTATTGCGCCAACCGATAATAAATATGATTTGTATGTTGGGATGAAAGGGAAACTTGCCAATTCGGTAGCGTTTAATGTAAGACTTTCTAATAAAAATCAAGGCGACAGAGCGTTGTTTGTAAGTAATGAATACGATCCAGCTAACGGAAATACGAATGGTTATGCTTACGGAAACTCATTTGGAGTAGTATATGACGATTTGAATACACTAAGTATTTTCGGAGAATTGAAAGCCGATTTTTCTAAAAATGTAACTTTCGGAATCAACGGAACCTACAACAATTATTCAACAGATTTACAAGCAGAAGCGTGGAACTTACCACAATTGAAAATTGGTTCAACAGTTGATTTTGATATAAACGAAAAATGGTATGCAGGTGCGAATGTATTTTTTGTAGGCGAAAGAAAAGATTTAATTTCTGTTCAAGATGATCTAACAATTAATCCAGGCACTTTTTCAACTAAAACTGTAAGCTTAGATAGTTATTTCGATTTGAATGCGCATGTAGGATTTAAATACAATACAAGATTAACCGCTTTCTTAAAAGGAAACAACTTAGCAAATCAACAATACAACCGTTGGGCAAATTTCCCAGTACAAGGCATTCAGGTGTTGTTAGGTGCAAACTATAAATTTGATTTTTAAAATATAACCGCAAAGACGCAGGGTTTTTTGTGTTCTATTAGAGGTTAAAACATCTCTGAAATATTAAATCATGAAAAAGTATTTAATTGTTTTAGTTTTATTTATAAGTTGTAAAGAGATTAAAGAATCGTCAAATGCTAACTTGAATAATTCTTCAGATATTGTAGATAATTATGATTCAAAGAAAAGAATTACATTTAAAAATATTTCTGAAATAGTTAATGATAGTTGCACTTCTAATTGGGTTAATCAAGAAGGAGATAATTTTTCATTGGCTCTTCACTTTCAAAGCAAAGATACTTTAGATATTTCTTATTCTCCGGAATGTTGGATGTTTTTCAATTATAAATTAGAAGGAGAAAAAATAGTTGTTTATTGGGATGTAAATATTGATACTAAATATGATTTTGAAATTGTAAAAGCAATTAATAAAATTAATAAAAAGTATATAGGAAAACCCTTTATGAGTTTAGAATTAGTAAACAATACTACTTTTAAAACTAATTATTTAATAAAAGAAATAGTTGATAAAATTAATAATTCTGAGAAAAGCAGAATTTTCTTTCCAGAAAAATTTATTTTAGTTCAAGAAGGTGAGCAATATGATTAAGATTAATCCTTAGAGATATTTTTTGAATAATGAAGTTTACAAAATTTTGAAAATTAGCTATTTTTTACCCTTAGTGCTTTCTTTGTAGTTAATCTCTTCACCATGACATTCAAACAAAAAATAAAATCCCATTACCAAAATCTATTATCGGAGAAAATAAACGAATTGCGTTTTATGATTTCCGATTTGGCTCAAGATGCACAAAACGATGCGAAAGGTTCGGCTGGTGATAAGCATGAAACCGCTTTGTCGATGATGCATTTAGAACAAGAAAAACTCAATCAAAAGTTAGCTGAAATTATTGCTCAAAAAAACGTTGTGGATAAAATTGATGTAGATCAAATTCACTCTAAAGTTGCTCTTGGAAGTTTAGTTCAAACCAACGAAATGCTGTTTTATATCAGCGCCGCTTTGCCAAAAATCCAACTCGAAAATAAAACGATTATCCCCGTTTCACCACAATCACCTTTAGGAAGTCAATTAATGGGAAAAAGTCTCGGAGATGAGGTTGAAATCAACAAAAATCGATTCGAAATTAAATCCATCGAATAAAAAAAAACACTCACTTGAGTGGTTTTTTTTATGATTTGTAACCAAAACAAACTCAAAACCACTTTTAAAGTTTCTGATTTAATTAAAAAATCGTTTTTTAGTTTTAAATTATAATTAAAATTTATTTTAAGGTTTATTTTTTAAACTTATATATTCAATTTTGCTTCATCAAATTAAGTGAATCTAAAATTTTACTTAAACTTATCAACTCTTAAACATTTAAACTAAAAAGGTATGTGCGGAATATTAGCCATTATAGGAAAAGGAAAAGAAGAAGCTTTAGTGCAACAATTATCAAAAAGAATGAGCCATCGTGGTCCAGATGAAAGTGATATTCATGTAACAGAGAAAGGTCATATTTTGGCTCACGAACGTTTGTCAATTGTCGATTTACACACGGGAAAACAACCTATTCAAGGAACGGATTCCGCTTGGATGGTGCATAATGGTGAAATATACAATCACAAAAAGTTAAGAGAAACTACGTTGAAACATCACACGTTCAGAACTACATCGGATTCAGAAGTTATTGTGTATTTGTATGAAGAATTTGGTTACGATTTCTGTGATATGTTGGACGGAATTTTTGCTCTAGTCGTTATTGATGGTGATGATTACATCGTTGCTCGCGACCCGCTTGGAGTTAAACCTTTGTATTACGGAATGGATGAAAGAGGTCGTTTGTATTTTGCGTCTGAAATGAAAGCGATTGCCGACCAATGTAAATCATTTTCCACTTTTCCTCCAGGACATTATTACACCGAAAAAACAGGTTTCGTAAAATACTACAAACCAGAATGGGAAGCACACGAAAAAGCAGTAGAAAAATTAGATTTACAATCTTTAAACAAAACATTAACCCAAGCGGTTGAAAAACGATTAATGTGCGATGTGCCTTTTGGAGTATTACTTTCAGGAGGATTGGATTCGTCATTAATAGCGTCAATCACGTCAAGATTGTTACAAGGAACCGGACAAGAATTGCATTCGTTTTCAATTGGATTAGATGCTTCGGCTCCCGATTTAGTAGCTGCAAAAAAAGTGGCGGATTTTATTGGAACTACACATCACGAAATTCATTTCACTGTTGAACAAGGAATCGAAATTTTAGATAAGTTAATTTGGCATTTGGAAACCTATGATGTAACGTCAATTCGTGCCAGCACGCCGATGTATTTCTTGTCAAAAGCAATTACGGATAAAGGAATCAAAATGGTGTTGTCAGGAGAAGGTGCTGATGAAATTTTCGGAGGTTATTTGTATTTTCGAAATGCACCATCCGTGTTAGATTTCCAAAAAGAAACCATTGAACGTGTTCAAAAATTATTTACTGCCGATTTACTTCGTGCGGATAAATCAACTATGGCACACGGTTTAGAAGCTCGAGTTCCTTTTTTAGATAAAGCATTTTTGGATTTAGCAATTAAAATTCAACCCGAAGAAAAAATGCCAAAAACCTATGACGGAATTGAAAAATATATTTTACGAAAAGCATTCGATACACCCGAAAGACCTTTTTTGCCCGAAGAAATTTTATGGAGACAGAAAGAACAGTTTTCTGATGGAGTAGGTTACAACTGGATTGATACTTTAATCGAGTATTGTTCAAGCCAAGTAACGGATGAAGAATTTGAAAAAGCAAAACTGTTCTTTCCCTATAACACGCCAGTTACAAAAGAAGCGTTTTATTACAGAAGGATATTTCACAAGCATTTTCCACAAGAAAGTGCAGCACAAACGGTTCGCAAATGGATTCCAAAATGGCAAGAAAACCAAGATCCAAGCGGAAGGGCTAATGCAGCTCATGTTAAAGCAGATGTGTCTATTGCAGTAGAAAAAGTAATAGTTTAGTGTTTTTTATTAGGTTTGTTGTTTTGAAAGACCTCTTTAATTGCGTTTTAAAGAGGTTTTTTTTACTTCTTCTGTTTTGAGGAAATTAAAAAATCATCAAAAATTGAAAATAAAGCTGTTTTTATACGTTTTAAGACACTTTTGTTTAAAATTAACAAATGTTAATAACTTAACCAATAGTTGCAGTGGTTTTTATTTATTCTTTTTATCTAATTATATATATTTGTTGATGTAAAAATACTTTATTTAGCACAAATATTATGAGTGAAGAAAATAAAAAAGGTAGTTATTCGGCCGACAGTATTCAGGCGTTAGAGGGAATGGAGCACGTAAGAATGCGTCCTTCCATGTATATTGGAGATACTGGAGTTCGTGGATTACATCATTTAGTTTATGAAGTTGTAGATAACTCAATTGATGAGGCTTTAGCCGGACATTGTGATACTATTTATGTCGCTATTAATGAGGATAATTCTATTTCTGTTGAAGATAACGGGCGTGGAATTCCAGTAGATATTCACAAAAAAGAAGGTGTCTCGGCTCTTGAGGTTGTAATGACTAAAATTGGAGCAGGAGGTAAGTTTGATAAAGATTCTTATAAAGTTTCTGGAGGTCTTCACGGGGTTGGGGTATCGTGTGTTAACGCACTTTCTGACCATTTAAGAGCTACGGTTCACAGAGAAGGTAAAATCTACGAACAAGAATACGAAAGAGGAAAAGCGCTTTACCCAGTGAAGCAAATTGGTACTACAGATAAGAGAGGAACAATCGTTACTTTCAAACCTGATGGAACTATCTTTACACAAACTTTAGAGTATTCTTACGATACATTAGCAGCTCGTTTACGTGAACTTTCTTTCTTAAATAAAGGAATTACTATCACGCTAACAGATAAACGTGATATAGATGATAAAGGACAACCAAGAACTGAAACTTTTCATTCAAAAGAAGGTTTAAAAGAATTCGTTAAGTTTTTAGATGGAAATCGTGTGCCAATTATTGGTCACGTAATTTCAATGGAAAACGACAAAGGCGAAATTCCAGTTGAGGTAGCTTTGATTTATAACGAAAGTTATACAGAGAACATTTTCTCGTATGTAAATAATATCAATACGCACGAAGGAGGAACACACTTGCAAGGTTTCCGTATGGGATTAACTCGTACGTTGAAAAAATATGCCGATGCTTCTGGATTGTTAGATAAATTGAAATTCGAAATTTCGGGTGACGATTTCCGTGAAGGTTTAACTGCGATTATTTCGGTAAAAGTAGCAGAGCCTCAATTCGAAGGTCAAACAAAAACCAAATTGGGAAATAGAGAAGTAGTTTCTCCGGTTTCACAAGCGGTAGCTGAAATGCTTGAAAATTATTTGGAAGAAAATCCAAACGACGCAAAAATCATTGTTCAAAAAGTAATTTTGGCAGCTCAAGCTCGTCATGCGGCTAAGAAAGCGCGTGAAATGGTACAACGTAAAACCGTTATGGGCGGTGGAGGTTTACCTGGTAAATTATCGGATTGTTCGGAACAAGATCCAGCAAGATGTGAGATTTTCCTTGTCGAGGGAGATTCGGCAGGTGGAACTGCAAAACAAGGGCGTGATAGAGCGTTTCAAGCAATTTTACCATTACGTGGTAAGATTTTGAATGTAGAAAAAGCGATGCAACATAAAGTATTTGAAAATGAAGAGATTCGTAATATTTTCACCGCTTTAGGAGTAACAGTTGGAACAGAAGAAGATAGTAAAGCTTTAAATTTATCAAAATTAAGATATCATAAAGTAGTTATCATGTGTGATGCCGATGTTGATGGTTCTCACATTGCTACTTTGATTTTAACGTTCTTCTTTAGATATATGAAAGAGTTAATTGAAAACGGACACGTTTATATTGCAACTCCACCTTTATATATGGTGAAGAAAGGAAACAAAAAAGAATACGCTTGGAGTGACGATCAACGTGATTTAGCTAACGAAAGAATGGGTGGAAGTGCTGCAATTCAACGTTATAAAGGTCTTGGAGAGATGAACGCAGAGCAATTATGGGAAACTACCATGAATCCTGATTTCAGAACGTTACGCCAAGTAACTATCGATAGCTTATCAGAAGCGGATAGAATTTTCTCTATGTTAATGGGTGATGAAGTACCACCTCGTAGAGAATTTATTGAGAAAAATGCTGCTTACGCTAAAATTGATGCGTAAATCAGTTGTTATAATAGGATTCGTTGCAGCTTTCTTTTTTACGCAAAAAAGTAAGGCTCAAACGCCTCAAGAAATTGAACAAATAGGGTATCTGTTGTCAGATGCCCTTTTGTATTCCGAACAATACATAGTTCCGGCTACAGATGCAGCCGTTTATCAAGCATCAGCGGCTTGGGTGATGTCGCCTAAGAAACGAAAAAAATGGGATGTGAATTTGGGTTTACATACGAATGTTTTTTTTGTTCCAAAAGCGGATAGAACGTTTCAAATTCAAAATTCCGATTTTCAATTTTTTGAGATTGAAGGGGCAACTTCTGCGACTGTACCAACGGCTCTAGGAAATGATAATCAAGTGTATTTGGTTGGAGAATTAGGAGGGGAACAAATTCGTTTGAAAACTCCTGAAGGTATTAATCAAGAAACGGTAATTTATCCGTATCTGCAAGGTGGAATCGAATTGCCTTACGGATTTGAATTTATCGCTCGATATTCTACAAAAACCAAATTGAAAAAAGGTAATTACCAAGTCTATGGTTTCGGTTTAAAACATAATTTTAGTCAGTATCTTCCAAAGGTTGAAGCTAAAAATATTTATTTTTCAGCTGCTGCTATCTATTCTAAAGAAGATATCAGTTTTGATTTTCTAGATATTAATACAGCTTACGGGAATTTAGGAATCAATAATTTGAATGGATTGGTAGATACCTTTCATTTTCAACTTAGTGCTTCAAAAGAATTCAAGCGTTTTGAGTTGATAGGGAATTTTATTGTAAATCACAGTTCATTTGAATATGTAGTTAGTGGCGAAAAAGGGTCGATAGAAGAGGTAATTCCAATTCAAAATGTAATTAATGGACTTTTAGAGCGAATTGCAAAAGATAAAACCAATGTCTTAGGAGAAATTTCAGGTAGATACCAAATAAGCAAAATTTATCTGCAAAGTTCAATTGCTTTTGGTAAATTTGTCAACGGAAATATTGGAGTACAATATCAATTTTAATTTAACAATTTTAATATACACAACAAAATGAAAGTAACAATAGTTGGTGCGGGTAACGTAGGTGCAACATGTGCAGATGTTATTTCGTACAGAGGAATCGCAAGCGAAGTAGTATTAGTAGACATCAAAGAAGGTTTTGCTGAAGGTAAAGCGATGGATATCATGCAATGTGCTACAACAACTGTATTCAACACACAATTAAGCGGAACAACAGGAGATTATTCTAAAACAGCTGGAAGTGATGTAGTAGTAATTACATCAGGTATTCCAAGAAAACCAGGAATGACTCGTGAAGAATTAATCGGAATCAATGCAGGTATTGTTAAATCGGTAGCAGATAATGTATTAACTCATTCTCCAAATGCAATTATTGTAGTAGTATCTAACCCAATGGATACTATGACTTACTTAACTTTAAAAGCAACTGGATTACCTAAAAATAGAGTAATTGGAATGGGTGGTGCTTTAGATAGTTCACGTTTCAAATACTATTTATCAAAAGCATTAAACAAACCAGCTAATGACGTCCAAGGGATGGTGATTGGTGGTCACGGTGATACAACTATGATTCCATTAACGCGTTTAGCATCTTACAACGGAGTTCCAGTTTCAAATTTCTTATCTCAAGCTGAGTTAGATAAAGTAGCTGCTGATACTATGGTAGGTGGTGCTACTTTAACTGGTTTATTAGGAACTTCTGCTTGGTATGCACCTGGAGCTTCTGTTGCTTATTTAGTAGATAGTATCTTAAACGATCAAAAACGTATGATTCCTTGTTCAGTATTCTTAGAAGGTGAGTACGGGCAAGAAGATATTTGTATGGGAGTACCGTGTATTATTGGTAAAAATGGTGTTGAGAAAATTGTTGATGTACAATTAAATGATGCTGAAAAAGCATTATTTGCAAAAAGTGCAGATGCAGTTCGTAATATGAATGCTGATTTAAAATCGGTGTTATAATTTTAATCCAAATAAAATTAAAAAACTGTCAAGAAATTGGCAGTTTTTTTTTGTTATTGCTATTTTTTAAAAATGGTTTAAAGATGATTTTCAAGGCTGTTTTTATGATTTTTTACTAATTAATTATTAGAATTTGAAATGGAATACGCACTTACAAGTGATTCATTATTAGTGTTTAATAAGGTTTTCTGATGAAACTTCTACAAAAAGGCTATTTTAATCCAAAATAAAATTGCTTAATCCTATTGTAAATTATATATTTGTCCGTTTTTATAAAATAGAATAAATAAATTTTAGAATAATGCAGAATAGAGGACTTATTAAATTTTTCGCAATTATCTTTGCTTTGGTATGTGCATACCAGCTTTCTTTTACATTCGTAGCGAATAGTGTAGTTTCTGATGCAAAAGCTTTTGCAAAAGGTGATACCGCTAAAGAACTACGTTATTTAGATTCTATCGGGAAAGAAGAAGTTTATCCAATATTTGGATTTACTTATAACAAAGTTAGAGAACAACAAATCAACAAAGGTCTTGACTTAGAGGGAGGATTAAACGTAATTCTTCAAATTTCAGTTAAAGATGTTTTAAAAGGATTGGCTAATAATTCTAAAAACCCAGCTTTCAACAAAGCGCTTGCTGATGCAAAAACAAATCAAAAAGGAAATCAAGATTTCATTGATGCTTTTTTTGAAGCTGCTAATGCTGCAAATTTAAAATTAGCTGATGCAGATGTTTTTGGAAACAGAAACTTAGATGAGGTTATCAAATTTGATATGACCAACAAACAAGTTGAGCCAATTATCAAGAAAAAAGTTCAAGAATCAGTAGAAAGTGCTTTCAAAGTATTAAGAGAGCGTATTGATAAGTTTGGAGTTACGCAACCTAATATTCAATTACTAGGAAATTCTGGAAGAATTTTAGTAGAATTACCAGGTGCTAAAGATGTTGATCGTATTAAAAAATTACTACAAAGTACAGCTCAGTTAGAGTTTTGGGAAACTTATAAAATTGAAGAAGTTGGACAATATTTAATGTCTGTTGAAGATGCATTAAAGAAAACAGAAGTTGCTGCTAAAGTTGCTCCTGCAAAAACAAATTCAATTGATTCTTTGTTAACAGACAAAGCAGATACAACTGCATCAAAAAACAGTCCTTTTTTAGGTAAAATGTTAGCGCCAGGTCAGCAAGGTGCTCCACACATTGGAACATTTGCTACTAAAGATACTGCTGTTATTAACGGATACTTAAAAAGAGCTGATATCAAAGCTTTATTACCTGCTAATTTAACTAACATTAGATTTGCTTGGGGTAAAACCAATGAGAAAAACCCAGATATTACAGATTTATATGCATTAAAAGGAACAAGAGACAATGTAGCACCTTTAAGTGGAGGTGTAATTGTTGATGCAACAGATACTTTTGATCAGTTAGGTAAACCAGCTGTTTCAATGCAAATGAACGGTAATGGAGCAAGAAAATGGGAACAAATTACAGGAGCTGTTTCTCAACAAGGAAACGCAATTGCAATTGTATTAGACAATATCGTTTACTCTGCACCAGGTGTAAGTAGAGGAGCAATTACAGGTGGAAGATCAGAAATTTCTGGAAACTTTACAATTGAAGAAACTAAAGACTTAGCAAACATTTTAAGAGCAGGTAAATTACCCGCTGCTGCTGAAATTGTTCAGTCGGAAGTAGTAGGACCATCATTAGGTCAAGAAGCAATTGATAATGGTATGTTATCGTTCATTATCGGATTCTCTTTAGTATTATTATGGATGGTAGTTTACTATGGTAAAACTGGTTTCTATGCTAATTTAGCGTTATTAGTAAACATCTTGTTTATTTTTGGAACTTTAGCAAGTTTTGGTGCTGTATTAACATTACCAGGTATCGCAGGTATCGTATTAACAATTGGTATGGCGGTAGATGCTAACGTAATTATTTTTGAAAGAGCAAAAGAAGAGTTAGATAATGGTAAATCAGTACAAGAAGCTACTGATTATGCATTTACTTGGAAAGGGGCAATGTCATCAATTATTGATGCTAACGTTACTACAGCAATTACTGCAATCATTTTATTAGTGTTTGGAACTGGACCAATTCAAGGTTTTGCAACAACATTATTAATTGGTATTTTTACTTCTGTAATTACAGCAGTTTTTGTAACAAGAATGTTCTTAGATTGGAGTTTAAGTAAAAATGAAAAATTAGCTTATTCAACATCATTAACTAAAAACTGGTTCAAAAACTTAAACATCGATTTCTTAGGTAAAAAGAAAATAGCTTATGTAGTTTCAGGTCTTTTAATAGTATTGAGTATTTTCTCATTAGTAACAAAAGGATTGAACCAAGGTGTTGACTTCGTTGGAGGTAGAACTTACCAAGTACGTTTTGATAAAGCGGTTTCTGCTCCAGAAGTTACAAAAGATTTAGTAGCTGTTTTTGGTAGCGCTGAAGCTAAAATTTATGGTAATAATAATCAGTTAAAAATTACTACTAAATATAAAATTGAAGACGAAGCTGAAGGAGTAGATAAAGAAGTAAACCAAAAGTTATATGAAGGTTTAAAGAAATATTTACCTGCTGATTTATCTTATGACAAGTTTGCTAACTTATATGAAGGAAAACAAATTGGTATTTTATCATCTGCAAAAGTAACAGGAACGATTTCAAAAGATATTAAAACAAACTCTTTATGGGCTGTTTTAGGATCATTATTTGTGGTGTTTGTTTATTTAATGATTAGTTTCCGTAGATGGCAGTTTGGTTTTGGTGCTGTGGCAGCGGTTGCTCATGACGTAATTATTGTATTAGGAATTTTCTCTTTCGGATATTCATTCTTACCATTCAATATGGAAATTGACCAAGCATTTATTGCTGCAATCTTAACTGTAATTGGATACTCGTTGAATGATACCGTAATTGTTTTCGATAGAGTTCGTGAATACTTAGATTATAACTCATCACCAGATTTCAAAGGATTAGTAAATAAAGCATTAAATACTACTTTAAGTAGAACGATTAATACTTCTGCAACAACATTGGTTGTGTTAATTGCTATCTTCATCTTTGGTGGAGAAACTATTAGAGGATTCGTATTTGCTATTTTAGTAGGTATTTTAGTAGGAACTTATTCTTCATTATTTGTGGCAACTCCGGTTATGGCTGATGCAATTGGTGAAAAAGAAGGTCGTAAAATGGCTGAATTCAAAAAAGAAGACTAATCAATTAGTTTACATGATATAAGAAAGTCCTGATTTATGTCAGGACTTTTTTTATATTTATATTTCTAAAATGATAACTTATGAAAGCTAAACTGATTTTAATTGCTCTTGTGTTGGCTCTAACTTCTTGTAATATGAATGCATTATACGATGAGTTCAATCGTGATTTTTCAGATAATCGTTGGGAAGCTAGCGATGTGAAATCATTTGAGTTCGAAAACAAGCAATCTGAAGACGTTTGTGAGTTGAAACTTCACTTGGGACACTCGGGGTTTTCAATTCAACGAAGTGCCTTTAGAAGTCGAAATTACAACTCCTGATGGTAATTCGGAAAAGCTATCTGTAACAATGAAATTTACTGATGAATCTGGAAAAGATATTGGTGATTGTTCGGGTGATATTTGCGATCTTTTTCAAACCGTAAAAACATTTGAAAAGCTAGAAAAAGGAAAATATAAAGTCGCAGTTAAAAGCAATTTTGCGGGACCTTATTTGCCAAATATTCTAGGAGTAGGAATTGTTTTTGAAAAACAAAAATAAAAAAGCGGTTAGAATTTCTAACCGCTTTAGATATATATAAATCTAATTAAGCCTCTTTAACCACTTTCGCTTTCCATACAAAGTAAAATCCAATAAGAATAAACGGAATACTCAACCATTGCCCTGTTGAAAGTGCATTAAATAGGGTATATTGCTCAAAACCGCCTTGACTTTCCTTAACAAATTCTACCACAAAACGAATCGACCAAAGTAAGATTAAGAACAACCCAAATAAGTAACCCGCTTTGTTTCTTGCTTCGGTTTTCCAATATAAAAACATTAAAATAGCAAAAACAAAAACATAACAAATGGCTTCGTACAATTGCGCTGGATGTTTTGGTGTTACAGCAGCTAAATATTCTGCAAATTGTGGGTTTGTAGCAATCGCTTGATAAGCTTCATTTTTATCTCCTATTTGTGTTAATTGCATCGCATCATTCGGACTGTATTTGTCTCTTAAAAATTTAATTCCAAAAGCAGATGTAGTTTCAGTTCCTACGATTTCAGAGTTAAAGAAATTCCCTAAACGAATAAAAATCGCACCTAAAGAAACAGGAATTACAATTCGGTCTAAAATCCATAAAAACGAACGTTTGATAACTCTTCTTTGGATGTAAAACATGGTGATGATGATTCCAATTGCTGCTCCATGACTTGCTAATCCAGCAAAGCCTGTAAAATGTAAAGTTGGTTTTGTACTAATTGGCAATAAAATACTTAATGGGTCTTCGTGAAATAATTCAGATTGATAAAATAAAACATGTCCTAATCTTGCGCCAAGCATTGTTGCTACCAAAGTGTATACAAATAATTTATCTAAAGATTCGATTGATTCGTTTTCTCTTACGAAAATAGGTTTCATAACGTACCAACCTAATCCAAAAGCCAATACCCAAGAAAGGCTATAAAAACGTAACATGAAAAATCCTAAATCAATTCCTTCTGAAGGATTCCAAACCATATTGAGTGCGTGAATCATAATTTTTGTTTCTGATTAAAGTGTAAAAATAAATATTATTATTGGGAAACTTGTTAAAATTCCGATAAGAAATTTTTCAAAAACAATATCAATCCCGAAGCTTCGGGACAAAATTCAACGTCAAACTTGAAAGCTGAAGCAAATAATCAGGAACACAGATTGAAGGAATCAAGGCACAGGATCATACCCACTTCTTCCCCAAGGATGACAACTAAAAATACGTTTCAAAGCCAACCAACCGCCTTTAAACAAACCATGTTTCTGCAGCGCCTGAGTGGTATAAGTAGAACACGTAGGTTCAAAACGGCAAGTAGCCGGTGTAAAAGGTGAAATCCCAACCTGATAAAATCGAACCAATAAAACAAATGGATAAACAAACCATTGTTTTAGAGTTTTCGGATATTTCGATTGATGTTGGCTACACATAAAAAATGATTAAAAAAAAGAACCTCAATTGAGATTCTTTGTATTGTTAAAAGGTAAAACTAGTTCCTTCTTTTCCGTCTTTTAATTGAATACCTAACGCTAACAATTGGTCACGAATTTGATCCGATAAAGCAAAGTTTTTGTTCGCTCTTGCTTCGTTTCGCATGCCAATTAACATTTCAACAACACCACTTAATTTTTCAGTGGTATTTGAATTTCCTGACCCTTCATTACTAATTCCTAATACATCAAACAAGAAACTTGAAATCGTTTTTTCTAAAAGTCGAATGTCTTCCGCAGTTAACGATTCTTTTCCGTCGTTAACCAAATTGATGAAACGCGCACCTTCAAATAATTGTGCAATTAAAATAGGCGTGTTAAAATCGTCGTTCATCGCATCATAACAACTTTGTTTCCAACTTGCAATATCTAAAGTAGAAATAGTACTAGCTTTCAACATCGGAATTAATTTGTACGATTCCATTAAACGAGAATAGCCTTTTTCACTTGCTAACATCGCATCGTTCGAAATATCTAAAACACTTCTGTAATGCGCTTGTAAGAAACAAAAACGTACAATATTCGGTTGGAATGGTTTCTCAAAAAACGTGTTTTCACCTGTAACCAATTCCATTGGAAGAATATAGTTTCCTGTCGATTTACTCATGCGCAAACCATTCATGGTTAGCATATTGGTATGCATCCAAAAATTCACTGGTGAATGTCCGTTACAAGCTTTTCCTTGCGCTACTTCACACTCATGATGCGGGAATTTCAAATCCATTCCACCACCATGAATATCAAATGTTTCGCCTAAGTATTTCGTGCTCATTGCTGTACACTCTAAATGCCAACCTGGAAAACCTTCACCCCAAGGGGAGTTCCAACGCATAATGTGTGCTGGAGATGCATTTTTCCACAGGGCAAAATCTTGCGGATTTTTCTTTTCGTTTTGGCCGTCTAAGTCGCGCGTATTGGCAAAAAGTTCTTCGATGTTACGGTTACTCAATTCGCCATAATTCATCCCTTTTTGGTTGTAAGCAAATACGTCAAAATAAACCGAACCGTTGCTTTCGTATGCAAATCCAGTATCAATCAATTTTTGAGTTAATTCAATTTGCTCTAAAATATGTCCCGTTGCTGTTGGTTCAATCGTAGGCGGAAGAAAATTAAACGTATCCAAAACCTTATGAAAATCCACCGTATATTTTTGTACGATTTCCATAGGTTCTAATTTCTCCAAGCGCGATTGTTTCACAAAACGGTCGTTATCCACATCACCATCATCGGTTAAGTGTCCTGCATCGGTAATGTTTCTAACGTATCTTACTTTATAATCTAAATGTTGTAAATAACGAAAAATCACATCAAAACTCATAAACGTACGTACGTTTCCTAAGTGCACATTGCTGTAAACCGTTGGTCCGCAAACATACATTCCAATATTTCCCTCATGAATAGGAGTAAAGGTTTCTTTCTCACCCGAAAGCGTGTTGTATATTTTTAACGTTTGATTTTTGTATAATTCCATTATGCTATTTTTTTGAAGCTATTCCTGTTATTCATTACAAGTCCTCGCAAAAAAATCTGTTTTTATAAGTTTTAAAAAGTGCTTCTTGGGTCGCATTTTTAAAACAACAAAAACTATATTTTTATTGCTGTGGGCTTTTCATTACTATCAGGGCTATTTTTAGTTTTGAGTTGACAGTCTCAGTTTTCAGTTGTCGATTATTGTATTGTTTTAAGTTTCAGGTTTCAAGTTTTCTGTCCCGAAGCTTCGGGATTGTCATTCCGAGCTTGCAAGGAATCTCCTAATCCTAGGCAATCTCTAAACAAAGTTTATCCAAAACTTCCATCTTCCAGCATCCAACATCCAGCCTAAAACTGCGTATCCAATTTAATATAATCCAAAAACTCTCTTCTTACTTTATCTTCTTTGAATTTTCCACCAAATTCAGCAGTAACTGTACTACTTTCAATATCGCGAATTCCTCTAGAGTTTACACATAAGTGTTTTGCATCAATCACACAAGCTACATCTTCAGTTCCTAAAACTTTTTGAAGTTCTTGAACAATTTGAATATTCAAACGCTCTTGTACTTGAGGACGTTTTGCATAGTAATCTACAATTCGGTTCATTTTAGATAAACCTACAACTGTCCCATTAGAAATATAAGCCACATGAGCGCGACCTACAATAGGTAATAAATGATGCTCACAAGTTGAATACACTACAATGTTTTTTTCAACTAACATTTCGCCATACTTATATTTATTATCAAAAGTAGACGAACCAGGTTTTTTATTTGGATTTAAACCTCCAAATATTTCTTTAACAAACATTTTAGCAACACGATTAGGGGTACCTTTCAAACTGTCATCGGTTAAATCTAAACCTAAAGTGTTTAATATATGTTCAACATCTTTTTTAATCAATTCAATTTTTTCATCATCAGAAATAGCAAACGCATCTTCTCTCAATGGAGTTTGTGCACTTGTTGCAATATGATCGTTTCCTATTTCGTCCTGAAAATCCTCGTTTTGTGTCATTTTACTAATTAGTTTTGATAGCAATTTTAAAAGTGATGCAAAGATAAATAATAAACTTTAAAAATAATTTGTAAATGTTAATTATTAAAAAAAAAGTGCACAGCTTTAAATTTTTGTTAAATTTGTGATTCTATTAATTAATTATCAAACTATAAAAATGAAAAAATTTTTACTTTTAAGTATTATGTTTTTGTTCCATTTTGGATTTTCACAGTCCAAAATAGATGACAAATCCCCTATTTTAAAAGGAATCAAGGTTGAGAGTGTTCAAGATTCCAAATTAAGTTTTATTAATAATGCCAAAATCACTTGGGATTTTTCAACTCTTAATTTAAATAAAAAAAATGTTTCTATTGAAGTGGTTACCATATATGATTGCTTCAATGGTGAAAATGCATCTGATTTTAAAGAAACTATTAAGGTTTTAAACAAAGAAAACTTTACAACTAAAGGTACTCGTGATTTAATTCACGTTCAAGTTGGAGCAAAATGTTTCAAATGGAGATTAGTTGTTACAGAAAATAACGAAACAAAAGTTTCTAATTGGTCTTACTTCTCATTTCTAAAATAGTGGAATCATGAAATTACTATTAAAAATAATCTTTATATTAAGTTTTGGTTATTCTTTTGGTCAATCTTCTACTTGTGCCAATGCAGCTGCAATGTGTTCAGGTAATCAAGGGCCATTTAATAATACTACTGGTGTGGCAAGTTTTGGTAGCTTGGGCTGTCTTGGGAGTACTCCTAATCCAGCGTGGTTTTACATGCAAGTTGGTACTTCTGGAAATATGAATTTTCAATTATCACAAATTAGAACTAGTACTGGAGCAGGAATTGATGTTGATTTCATTTTATGGGGTCCTTTTAACTCTCTAAATGGTATTTGTAACAATTTAGCATTGTATTCTCCTGGTTATACGGGAGCAAATAATGTTGTAGCATGTAGTTATTCAACCGCTGCTATTGAGAATTTTACAATTCCAAATGCGGTAGCTGGTCAGTACTACATGTTATTAGTAACAAATTTCTCAGGTCAGGTAGGAACATATACCTTAAATCAAACAGGGGGTACAGGAGCCTTAAGTTGTAGTATTGTTTGTGGTGTTAATTTAGGCCCTGATAGAATCTTGTGTGGTGCTGCAACCAATGTTACTTTGACAGCAAATTTCTTACAAGCACCTTCTGTACCAGGATCACCAGTTTATTCTTGGTTTAGAAATGGTGTTTTTCAATACACAACATCAACAAATACAACTGTAGTTAATCAAAGTGGTACTTGGAGAGTTAGCGTAACTAGGCCAGGATGTTCTGATATTGCAATTGATGACGTTGAAGTGCAATTTGGAGTTTCTGTGCCCTTTAATCCCGTAGGTCCAATAAGTAGCCCTGCTGGTCAGTGTAATCCCGTTTTCGATTTAACATCATATCAGGCTGCTTTAGTAGCACCTTATGATCCTACAAGTTATACTTTTACATACTATGATAGTCTTGGTAATGTAATTACAAATCCTTCAGCTTACACTACTAATTCTAGTACTACTATAGGAGTTGAGATTAGTGTTGGAGCATGTGGTAACTTTGATACAATTGATATAATTGTAAGTTGTACACCACCTACTTGTTCATTAACACTTACTTCTGCTTCAGGAACAAATAATCAGATAATTTGTCAAGGCTCACCTATAACAAATATAGTTTACACAACAAGTGGAAGCGCAACTGGTGTTACAGTTACTGGTTTACCAACAGGTTTGACCACAAATTATGCTTCAAATACTTTTACAATTAGTGGTACACCTACTCAAACTGGAAGTTTTAATTACACAGTAACAACAGAGGGTTGTACCGTGAATGCAAATCAAGTAGGTACTATTAATGTGGTTGCAGTTCCTGCAGTTCCAACAATTGCTTCAATTGCACCAACTTGTTCTGCTGATGGTTCAAGTGTAATTTCAAATTATAATAGTGGAGTTACTTATGTATTTACCCCATCAGGACCAGGAGTGATCTCAGGTGGTGAAATTTCCGGAATGGTAGTTGGAACAAGCTATACCGTAGTTGCAACTAATGGAACTTGTTCTTCAGCTTCATCGTCAAGTTTTGTTAATAACGTAATGTTGGTTACGCCAACTACTCCTACGGTTTCAGTTTCTGCAGAAACATGTACTTCTAACGGGGTGGCTACAATTACAAACTACAATGCTGGCTTATCGTATGTTTTTACACCTACAGGACCTACTGTTAATAGCTCAGGAGTTATTTCAGGAATGACAGTTGGAACTAGCTATACGGTTGTAGCATCTAATGGTAATTGTTCTTCAACTGCTTCTGCTACATTTAGTATAAATGCAATGTTGCCAACTCCAGCAACTCCAACCATTACCACTGTAGGACCTACATGTTCAGTAGATGGATCGAGTACTATTTCTAATTATAATGCAAGTTTAGTATATACTTTTACTCCAGCTGGACCTTCTGTTGGTGCAGGTGGTGCAATTACAGGAATGATTACAGGCACTAATTATACAGTAGTTTCAAATAATGGGACATGTTCTTCTGCATCTTCTGCTAGTTTCAGTAACGCTGCAGTTTTATCACTTCCTGCTGTTCCAACAGTTTCTATTGCTTCACCTACATGTTCTTCAAATGGTGTGGCAACTATATCTAATTACGTTGCTGGTTTAACTTATGTGTTTACTCCTTCGGGTCCAACAGTTAATACTAGTGGTGTTGTTTCAGGTATGACAGTGGGAGTAAATTATGTTGTGGCTGCAAGTAATGGAAGTTGTGCTTCTGCAAATTCAAGTTCATTTACCATTAATGCAATGTTAGCTGTACCTGCTACACCAACTATTACTTCTGTAGCTCCTACTTGTCTTGTGGCTGGAAGTTCTACAATATCTAATTATAATGGAACTTACACTTATACTTTTAATCCAGCTGGACCAACGGTTGGTGCAGGTGGTGTAATTTCGGGTATGACAATAGGTACCTCTTACACTGTAACTTCTTTTAATGGTACATGTACATCTGTTGCATCAGCTTCTTTCTCTAATTCTAATGTATTGACTAGTCCAGTCGCACCAACTTTATCAGTTGCTAATTCTCCTATTTGTTCTGGTGAAACAGCAATTTTCCAAATTAATGGAGCTGCTAATAATGTTGTATCTTATACTATTAATGGAGGAAGTGTTCAAACGGTAACATTAAATGCACAAGGTTTAGCAAGTGTACAATCAGTAAGTTCAAACTCTACTGTTTCAATTGAATTGACTAATATAAGTAATGGAAATTGTTCATTAGCTCTTTCTGATACTGCTAATGTAAATGTTCAACTTTGCTCTATTCCTAAAGGAATTTCTCCAAATGGTGATGGAAAAAATGATACTTGGGACTTATCAAATTACAACATTAAAAAAGTTGAAATTTTTAATAGATACGGAACCAAAGTATATTCTAAATCTAACTATGAAAATGAGTGGCGTGGTCAGTCTGATAGTGGAAATGAATTGCCAGACGGAACCTATTATTATGTAATTGATTTCACTGACTTAGAAACCAAAACGGGTTGGATTTACATTAATAGAGAACATTAATAAAAGTAAAATAAAGAGTTAATAAGCCTAGCTTGTTTTAAAAAATAAATATAATGAAGAAACTATTTTTAGTAGCTTTAGGAGCAATAGCCTTTTCGGTTGATTTACATGCCCAGCAAGATCCACATTATACGCAATATATGTATAACATGAGTGTTATGAAT
>NZ_DAIPZK010000001.1:0-406458 GCF_036782315.1 Flavobacterium sp. | reverse complement strand
GTATTTTTTGATTACCTAGAAAGACTAATGTCCCGAATTATTTCGGGACTTTTTTATTACAATGATTTAATACAAAAAAGGGCTACATTTCTGCAGCCCTTTTTTCTGATTGTAACTAACCTTTTTATTTAAACATGTATTTCATTCCAAACAAAATATTCCCTTTAGGCATTGGAATCATTCCTGATTCTATATATTCTGCATTAAAAATATTATTTGCAAATAGTGAAAACTCAATTGCTTTAATTCTATAGCTCAAATTAGCATCATATACGTTGTAGCTCATTCCTGATGTTCGCTCTACATAACGATAAGCAAAAGTGGTATTAAATCCTTTAAAGAAATTAAATTGCACACTACTTGTAAACTGATGTTTCATAGAGTTAATAGAATACTGCGAAAAGTTAGCTTCACTTGCCTTTACATTGTTATCCAAATAAGAATAACCCAACTGAATTTTTTGTGGTAATTTATTTATTGAAAAAAAGTAATCTAAATGCGTTTCATATCCTTTTGTGTTTACACTTTGAATATTTTTTGCTTGCCAAGCATCAGTAGTATTTTCACGAACATAATCAATTAAATTATCAGCATCACGATTAAAAAATGCTACCGACATGTTGACCTTGTTGCTTAAATATTTAAAACCAACTTCTTGCGAGAAAGCTTCTTCAGTATTCAAATCTGGATTACTGATAGTTGTTGGTGAAGTATAATATAAGTTTGTGTAAGTAGGAACTCTATAAGATGTTCCAATATTTCCATAAGCTCTAAACTTATCAGAAATTTGAACTCCTAAATCTAAACCAGGAAAAACTTGATTATCAAAATCTGAAAAATAAGAAGCTGAAATTCCAGGCGTAACATCAAAAATGTTGTTGAAAAATTGAAAACGATGTTCTAAAAATAAACTCGCAATTGCTCTTTGATTATCACCTAAACGATTACTTGAAATATAATATTTAGAAAACTCAACTCCAAAACCAGAAATTCCTAAACTAGATTGATATGAACCATTTAATTCGGCTGCAATTTTATTTGTAATATGCATATTTCTGTAAGCCGAAGGGTTACTTCTAATATACAAATATAAATCTTGATTTCTTCTCCAATATATTCTTGGTTTCCATGTAAAATTTCCTTTCTTAATTACTGTTGAAAGACCAACTAAACTCGCCTGAGTTTCTTCATATTGTTCTGTTGCAGATGCAATTCCATAAAATCCATTAGCACCAAATTTTCTTTCAGAATAGGTTGTTAATAATTCAATTGGTAATTTATTTTTATTGAATTGACTTTTCAATACATAATTCGTGTTGTCAAAATCGGTATTATGACGATATCCTTCTGAGAAATTTTTAGAAAAATGTACGATATGGTTACTTTCTTTCATGGTTACAGTTCCAGTAGCTTCTGCGATAAATTGTCCAAATGAACCTCCTTGAACTTTTGCCATTAAAGAATTATCTTCAACATCTTTAGTTACAATATTAATTGCTCCCGTAAAAGCATTTTGCCCAAAAACACGAGCAGCAGGACCTTTTATTACTTCAATTCTTTTGATAACTTCAATTGGCAAAGCTAAATTCATAGTGTGATGTCCAGTTTGTGCATCATCTACTTTTATTCCATCTATTAGCAACAACGTTTGATCGAAACTTCCACCTCTAATATATAAGTCAGATTGCATTCCGTTTACACCTTGACGACGCACATCAATCCCTGCAATTTGCTGTAACGCATCTGCCACATTTGTCACACCTAATTTTTTTATATCTTCAGCAGTAACAATTTGAATAGTTCTCGAATTTTCTTTAAAAGGCAAATCTATTCTTGAAGAAGTAATAACAACTTCTTTAAGTGTGTCTGTTTTTTGTGGGTTTTCCTGAGCATTCATCATTAATGTACACACTAGTAATGAAGCTAAATAAAATACTTTTTTCATTTATACAATATTGGGTTATTTAAAAACGGGGCAAAAGTCGTAACTTTCCGGACGATTAGAATAGTCCAGTTGCAAAATGAAAGATAGTCCGGTTAATTTGTTGTTAAAGGAGTTGATTTACTTTGATAAATCAAGCGCTACGTCAGTATACATCCAAATTGCTCAGCAAATTATTAATGCCATTCAAAGAGGTTATTTAAAAGAAGGTATGGCGTTGCCGGGAACACGAACTTTTAGTCAACTACTTCACATCCACAGAAATACCGTTGTAGCAGTTTACGAAGAATTAGCCGCTCAAGGTTGGGTTGAAATTTTACCTAATAAAGGTACATTTGTTTTATTTCCAAAACCAAAAACAGCTAAAATAAAAGCGATTTCAAATCAAGTTGAAGATGCTTATCGATATCCTAAAACAAATGGATTTCCCTTTCAAACTTCTTTTCATTTAGTTCCAACCGTTTCTTTTTCAAATGCAAAATACCATTTAAATGATGGTCAACCCGACTTAAGATTACATCCTATTCATGAATTTTCGAAATGGTATAGTGCCTCTATGAAAAGAAAATCATTGATTACAAAATGGAGTTCAAGTTCAAAAGCAAAATATTCAACTTTTGAAAATCAACTATGCAATTTTTTAAATGCAACCAGAGGATTTCATATCACACCAAACAATTTGGTAAGTACTAGAAGTACCGAAATGAGTTTATATGTAATTTCGAGACTCTTAATTCGAAGAAAAGATGTTGTATTGGTTGGAAATCTTAGTAATTATAACGCCAATATGATTTTTCAAGAAGTGGGAGCCGATATTAAAACTATTCCAACGGATACTAATGGATTAGATGTTAATTACATTGAAAAACACTTTACAAAAGGCAAAATTAGATGTGTTTATGTATGTTCTAATCGAGATTATCCAACTACCAATTGCTTGTCTGCTGAACGAAGATTACAACTTTTATATCTTGCCAAAAAATACCAATTTGCGATAATTGAAGATGATTTTGACTATGACTTTCAATTAGAGGGTTCTGCCATGTTGCCTATGGCGAGTTCCGATGCTAATGGAGTGGTAATTTATCTTGGAAAGCTGGGACAATCATTGTTTCCAAGTTTTCAAACCGGATTTGTGGTAGCGCCAGAAAATTTGATTTTGGAAGCTAAAAACTATATTCAAATATTAGATAAACAAGGTGATTTAATTCAAGAACAGTTGCTTTCGGAATTAATTTATGAAGGAGAAATTCATCGATTACTTAAAAAGAATACTATTATTTATAAACGAAGAAGAGATTATGCCTTTGACTGTCTCAAACATTACTTTAATGATGTTATAAAAATAAAAAAACCTTCTGGCGGATTAGCCTTATGGATAGAATTTAACCCTTCTATTTCGCTTGTTCAATTTGCAGAACAAGCTTTAAACTGGGATGTTTTTTTACCTAAAACTATACTTTATCAAGACCGAAATACATGTGCCATTCGTTTTGGATACGGACATTTCAATGAAGAAGAAATAGAAATAGTAGTAAGTAGATTAAAACAAGCTTATGATGCAATAAAATAAAAAAAGTCCTGCTGATTTGCAGGACTTTTTATTGTAAATCTATTGTCTTAATCAGCTAAAACAATAATTTTGTTTTCATTCATTTCGATGGTACCAGAATTGATAGGCAACCAATACGTTTGCTCATTTACTTTATTGAATTTAGAAACAAATTCTTTTTCAATTTTAATATTTTGAGCATTGATTTTCACGTTTCCTTTTGTTAACAATGAAACAATTGGCGCGTGATTATTTAGCATTTGAAACTCACCGTTAACTCCAGGAACTGCTACCGAAGTAACTTCTCCTTTGAACAATGTAGCTTCTGGTGATACTATTTCTAAAATCATTTTTATTAGTTTTCAGTCTCAGCTTTCAGTCTCAGTTTCTGTAAACTGCTACTGATAACTGATTACTAGTTATTATGCTTCTGCTAACATTTTCTCTCCAGCTTCGATAGCTTCTTCGATAGTACCTTTAAGGTTAAATGCTGCTTCAGGTAAGTGATCTAACTCACCATCAATAATCATATTAAATCCTTTGATAGTATCTTTGATGTCTACTAATACTCCAGGAATACCAGTAAATTGTTCAGCTACGTGGAAAGGTTGAGATAAGAAACGTTGTACACGACGCGCTCTAGCAACTGCTAATTTGTCGTCTTCTGACAACTCTTCCATACCTAAAATAGCGATGATATCTTGTAATTGTTTGTATTTTTGAAGAATTTCTTTTACTCTTTGAGCACACTCGTAATGATCTTTACCTAAGATTTCTGGCGTTAAAATACGAGAAGTAGAATCTAATGGATCTACCGCTGGATAAATACCTAACTCAGCAATTTTACGAGATAATACTGTTGTTGCATCTAAGTGAGCAAACGTTGTTGCTGGAGCCGGGTCAGTTAAGTCATCCGCAGGTACGTAAACCGCTTGTACAGATGTAATAGATCCTTTTTTAGTTGAAGTAATACGCTCTTGCATCGCACCCATCTCAGTTGCTAATGTAGGTTGGTAACCTACTGCAGAAGGCATACGTCCTAAAAGTGCAGATACCTCAGAACCAGCTTGTGTAAAACGGAAGATGTTATCAACGAAGAAAAGTACGTCTTTTCCTTGTCCATCTCCTGCTCCATCACGGAAATATTCAGCAATTGTTAAACCTGATAAAGCAACACGTGCACGTGCTCCAGGTGGTTCATTCATCTGACCGAATACGAAAGTAGCTTTAGAATCTTTCATTAATTCTTTATCTACTTTAGCTAAATCCCATCCTCCATTTTCCATAGAGTGCATGAATTCATCACCATATTTAATAATTCCTGATTCTAACATCTCTCTTAAAAGGTCATTTCCTTCACGAGTTCTTTCTCCAACACCAGCGAATACTGATAATCCTCCGTGACCTTTAGCGATATTGTTGATTAATTCTTGAATCAATACTGTTTTACCTACTCCTGCACCACCAAACAATCCAATTTTACCTCCTTTTGCATAAGGCTCAATTAAATCGATTACTTTAATACCTGTAAATAAAACTTCAGTAGAAGTTGATAAATCTTCAAATTTTGGAGCTGGTCTGTGAATTGGCAAACCACTTTCACCTGCTTTTGGTAAATCTCCTAAACCATCGATAGCATCACCGATTACATTAAAAAGACGTCCAAATACTTCACCACCAATTGGCATTTGAATTGGAGCTCCTGTAGCAACTACTTCAACACCTCTAGACAAACCGTCTGTAGAGTCCATAGAAATAGTACGAACTGTATTTTCTCCAATATGAGATTGAACTTCTAATACTAATAAAGTACCGTCTTTTTTAGTGATTTCTAATGAATCGTAAATTTTAGGTAACTCAGCATTTGCATCATTAAACACGACGTCAACAACTGGCCCGATAATTTGTGCAACTTTTCCTGTGATTCTAGACATTGCTTATGTATTTATTTAATAGCTAATTAATGTTGAAAAAATGATGTATTTTTCCGAGTGCAAAGATAGTTTTTTCTAAAACAATTTTGCAATTTATTTTTTGAATTTTTTGCAATAAAAAAGCGAAATTTTCCAATTTCGCTCTTAAAATGTTATTCTACAGTAACTGATTTTGCTAAATTCCTAGGCTGATCTACATTACAACCTCTTAAAACCGCAATATGATATGATAATAATTGCAAAGGAATTGTAGTTAATAATGGTGTAAATGGTTCATTTGTTTCAGGAATTTCAATTACGTGGTCGGCTAAAGCTCTAACTTGAGTGTCACCTTTAGTTACAACCGCAATAATTTTTCCACTTCTTGATTTAATTTCTTGAATATTACTAACCACTTTATCATAGTGTCCTTTATTAGGTGCAATTACAATAACTGGCATATGTTCGTCAATTAAAGCAATTGGTCCATGCTTCATTTCAGCAGCAGGATAGCCTTCAGCGTGTATGTAAGAAATCTCTTTTAACTTTAAAGCTCCCTCTAATGCCACTGGAAAATTATAACCTCTACCTAAATATAAACAATTACTTGCATTTTTATAAATCTCAGCAATTTTCTTTGCAACATCATTAGTTAGTAAAGCCTCCTGTACTTTTTCTGGCATAATTTCCAACTCTAATAAATAGCGTTGGTATTCCGAATTATTCATTGTTCCTTTTGCTTTAGCTAAGCGAAGTGCCAACAATGTAAGAATAGTAATTTGCGTAGTAAATGCTTTTGTTGATGCAACACCAATTTCTGGTCCGGCATGTGTGTAAGCACCTGCATGAGTTTCACGAGAAATTGAAGATCCTACCACATTACAAACTCCAAACACAAATGCTCCGTTTTCTTTAGCTAATTTAATTGCAGCTAAAGTATCTGCTGTTTCACCTGATTGTGAAATTGCAATAACAACGTCATCTTTATTAATAATCGGATTTCTATATCTAAATTCT
Organism: Flavobacterium sp.; assembly: GCF_036782315.1. GTDB lineage: Bacteria > Bacteroidota > Bacteroidia > Flavobacteriales > Flavobacteriaceae > Flavobacterium. Next base: position 400,034 of record NZ_DAIPZK010000001.1, on the reverse strand, counting down.
GATGCGTATTCTACTTCAACTGGGATTCTTGAAAACTCTTCAATAATGTACTCTGCTACCAGTCCAGCATGCCATGAAGTTCCACATGCTACAATTAGAATTCGTTTAGCATTTAAAAATTTTTCCAAATTATCTTCAACACCTGACATTTGGATAATTCCTTTATTTGCCAGAAGTCTTCCTCTGTAGGTATCTTTTATTACATTTGGTTGTTCGTAGATTTCTTTCATCATGAAATGATCGTAACCTCCTTTTTCAATTTGCTCCAAGTTTAATTGAAGTTCTTGAATATAAGGATCAACCAATGAATCGTCTTTGATTTTTCTAACTTTTAACGGCTTGTGTAAACGCACAATTGCCATTTCTTCATCTTCTAAATAAATAGCATTAGAAGTATATTCTATAAAAGGAGTAGCATCTGAAGCGATGAAAAACTCATCTTCTCCAATTCCAATGGCTAATGGACTACCTAAACGTGCTACAATAATTTCGTCAGGTTTTTCCACATCAATAACCGCAATAGCATAAGCACCAATAACTTGATTTAAAGCAATTTGTACTGCTTTACCAAGTTTGCAATTTTCTTTCTTTTTAACCTCTTCTATTAAATTGACTAATACTTCTGTGTCTGTGTCTGACTTAAATGTATAACCTCTTTTGATTAATTCTTGTTTTAATGGTTCATAATTTTCAATGATTCCATTATGAATTATCACTAATTTTCCAGAATTAGAAAAATGAGGATGCGAATTTACATCATTAGGCACCCCATGTGTAGCCCAACGCGTATGCCCCATACCTACTTTTCCAAAAATTGTTTTTTCGCTTTGAGCTTTTGCTTCTAAATCTGAAACTTTTCCTTTAGTTTTTGATAGTTTTAAATCTTTTCCATCATACAAAACAATTCCGGCACTATCATACCCTCTATATTCTAATCGGTGTAACCCTTTAATGATTACAGGATATGCATCTCTATGTCCAATATAACCTACAATTCCACACATATAATACTAGTTAGGTTTAGTAAAATAAATCATTAATTTTAATTTCATAGGAACCACATTTCCTTTATCGTCAATGTAAGTTGCTGTACTTAACGGACCATGTAATACAGTCCCTAAAGGATTCATTACAGATGCAACAGGTAAAAATTCAACATGATCCCCATCAATAACAATAGGATTAGGGTTGGTTGGATTTATATAAGCATTTGAAACCAAGTTTATAGACTCTGTAACAGAAACACCAATTCTAAGATTTGTATTGTTATCTGTATCTTCATTGATTAGTAATCTTTTAATATATTCGGTAATTCTAAAGCTATATTTAGTTGTTATTACATCTCCATTCCCATTTTTTATTTCTGAACGAATTCCACCAAATGAAGATTTATTTTTTTTAACATCAGAACTTGTTGTTGGATCAGCATAATAGTCTATTATTGGTTTGTCATTGGTAGCATCAAAAATATAAATTCTTTGAGGTTCAACTATATAAGGATTACCCATTATGGAACGTTCTGTATAAAAAACTAAATTGGCTTCATTAATTAACCATTTATCATTTAGTACATTATTTCTCAATCTTGCTAACTCAACATCATCAAAAGCATCAATAAAAGCTAAGGAACCATTACCACCTTTAACATATAACATATCATCTCCTGTCGTTTGATTTGATGCTGCTAATTTAGCTTCATAAATAGGAGATTTTATATGTTCAATAAAATTAATTGTATTACTTTTTTTATTACCAGTTGATTTATATCCTAATTGTAAACTCAGTGTTCTTCTTAGAGCGTCAGTGCTCCCAATTTCGGATTTAAATAGAATTTTAAACTCTGCCAAAGATAAATCAAGCATAGCTAGAGCTCCTTGACCCGGCTGAATCTCTTCAACTTCAAACAATAGTCCTCTAAAATAATTTTTAAAAATGTTATTATTAAATAACACTCCTGATGATGCTGCGTCTAATATTTTTTGTTGAAAGAAACTTTTCTTTAAATCCAACCAAATACCTGGAGCTTTTCTCTCTTTTATAACTCTTAACGAAACATTACTTTGATCAGTAAGTACTTCACCTGCATTATCAACATATAAACCGCTTCCATTCGTCTTATATATATAAATTTCTTTGTTACTAACAAGAAACTCTTCATTCTGGGCTACATTTGAACTATTATTTAACAACTCTGTCCCTTTATATGAATCTATAAGACTTTTTTCGTTTGAATAATATTTTTGAGTAGTTTGAAAATTTGCTTCAGGATCAAAATCTCTTAAGTAATAACCGTTTTCATAAACATGTAATTTAAACTTCGCTGTTGGAGAATTTCCATAAACAGAATCTAACTCATAAATTCTCTCACCAGAAGTAGTGGTAGATTTTAAAGTACTAAAATAGGGTATATACAAATACACAGAATCTATCACTGCGTTTTCTCCAATTGTAGGATTAGCAGAAGACAATTCAACTTGAGATACGATGTGTGCTTTAGTCGTTCCAAAATAAGAATCTTTATAAATCCCTAATGCATTAATTGGTAAGTTATTCGTTTGAACAGGTCCAGTAGCAATTGAATAGGCTTTTAAGTTTTCTGCTTCATAACCTTCTAAATTAAAATGAGCATCATCAATAATGTCAGATCCGATGGAATTAAAATCTTTATCACAAGAAATAACTGAAAAAGAAATTGCTAATATGGAAACTATTTTTAAAAAACTTTTTTTCATAGTAAATAAACCCTTTTATAATAAGTGATTCTTAATAAACGAAGTGTACACTTCTTTAATTGTGTCTTTAGAGGCGAAAGGTAAAAAAGGTTTGTTTGAACTTTCTATAAATTTTGTTAAAGTTGGGGACAATACTTCAGAGCCTGCAACAATACCATCTGAATGCATTATAGAAACCTTCATTAAATTTTCGTAAGTAGGCTTTTCTAAATCAGCAATTGCCGCTTTATCAATATTGTCGAAAAGTACTTTATTTATAAAATTACTATCTAATTCTCCTTCGAAACCTTGATCATATACAGAAGAAATAATTTTTGTTTCAGCAAAAATACCTTCGTCTTTATAGTAATGCTTTAAATAAATAGGCAACATGGCTGCCATCCAACCATGAACATGAATAACATCTGGAACCCAATTTAATTTCTTAACAGTTTCGACTACCCCTTTTGCAAAGAAAATAGCTCTTTCGTCATTATCTGGATATAAAACACCTTCTTCATCAGAAAAAGTCGCTTTTCTTTTGAAATACTCATCATTATCAATAAAATAAACTTGAATTCGTTCTTTAGGAATAGAAGCAACTTTAATAATTAGAGGCATATCCATATCATTTACCACTAAGTTCATTCCTGATAATCGGATAACTTCATGCAGTTGATGTCTTCTTTCGTTGATATTTCCATATCTAGGCATAAAAATTCGTATTTGTCCTCCTAAATCATTAATCATTTTTGGCATTTCATACGATTGTAACGACACTTCGTTTTCCGCTAAATAAGGCACCACTTCAGATGATACATACAATATCCTCTTGTCTTCCATAATGTATTCTAGTTAATTATTGTTTTAAAAAACCTTGCAAAATTACAAAATTTTATGGATTTATCCACTAAAATAGTAAGTTTGCACCTGATTTAATCAATATAAAAATGCTCATTTTTAATAAAAAGTCCGATTTAAGCGCTTTTTTAAGCCCATTACTCAATCAAAATAAATCCATTGGATTTGTTCCTACCATGGGCGCTTTGCATCAAGGACACTTATCGTTGCTGAAAAAATCGCTTTTAGAAAACGACGTAACCGTAATGAGTATTTTTGTAAACCCCACACAATTTAATAATACCGAAGATTTAGATAAATATCCTAGAACTTTAGAACGCGATGTGCAAATCATGCAAGATTTGAGCAACAATATTATCGTGTATGCGCCAGAAGTGGAAGACATTTATGAAGGCTATACCGCTTCTGAAAGTTTTGATTATGATGGGTTAGAAAATCAAATGGAAGGCAAACACCGTCCTGGACATTTTGATGGTGTTGGAACTATTGTAAAAAGATTATTTGAAATAGTTAAACCATCCAAGGCTTATTTTGGTGAAAAAGATTTTCAACAATTACAAATCGTAAAAAAATTAGTTTCAAAATATAACATTTCTGTAGAAATTATTGGTTGTCCTATACATAGAGAAGCAAATGGGTTAGCTATGAGTTCTCGCAACGAACGGTTATCTGAACCAGCAAGAGAAAAAGCAGCTATCATTTATCAGATATTGAATTCGGCAAAAGAAATTTTTAAAAGAAATTCCGTTGTAGAAACACACCAATTTGTTGAAAACGAATTCAAAAAACACCCTGAATTTCAATTAGAATATTTTGAAATTGCAGAGGAAACAACACTTTTACCTATTTCTGAAAAAGAATCTAACAAAAAATATCGTGGCTTTATCGCGATTTTTATCGAGAATATCCGATTAATTGATAATATTTCACTAAATTAATTACCTTTGCATCATGCAAATTCAAGTAGTAAAATCAAAAATTCATAGAGTAACCGTAACGGGTGCTGATTTGAATTATATAGGAAGTATCACCATTGACGAGGCTCTTATGGAAGCTTCAAACATTATTGAAGGTGAAAAAGTACAAATCGTGAACATTAACAATGGTGAACGACTAGAAACGTATGCCATCAAAGGCCCAAGAAATACTGGAGAAATTACCCTTAATGGTCCAGCAGCTCGTAAAGTACATCGCGGTGATATTGTAATTATTATCTCTTACGGAATCATGGACTTTGAAGAAGCAAAAAAATTCAAACCTACTTTAGTTTTTCCTAACGAGAAAGATAATTCTTTAACGTAATTTGAAAACCAGTATCAGAAAATTTTTAAGTTTAACTATCCCACTACTCATTGGGTTAGGTATTATTTATTATCAGTATACTACACTTACTTCAGAAGAAATAGAGAAAATTAAAATAAGTTTCATCAAAGCTGATTATTTTTATATCTACTTATCACTTTTTATAGCACTTTTTGGCTATTGGTCAAGAGCTTATCGCTGGAAGTTTGCTTTACAGCATTTAGGTTACAATACTAAATTTCATAACGATTTTTTTACAGTTTGTGTCTCTTATTTAGTCAACTTAACTATTCCTAGATCAGGAGAAATCTCTAGAGCCGCTCTATTAAAAAAATACGAAAACGTGCCTTTTGACAAAGCTTTTGGAACTGTTGTTGCCGAAAGAATTGTGGATTTACTGATTTTCTTATTATTCGTTGTAATAGCTTTCATTTTACAATTCGATAAACTATATCAATTCTTAATTGAAAAATTACCACTTGAAAAAATAATTTATTTATTGCTAGGTGGAATCCTAGTTTTTGTACTCTTTATTTTAGTTTGGATTTACGCCGAATGGAATATCATTAAAAAATTAAAAGAGAAATTATCAGGTTTAATTGAAGGAATGACTAGCGTTTTAAAAATGAAAGACAAATGGAACTACATTTTTCATTCTTTTTTCATTTGGTTTTCTTATCTTATGATGTTTTATGTAACCATTTTTGCTTTACCCGAAACTTCCAATATAAGTTTTGATGTTGTAATCATGGGATTCATTTTTGGTAGTTTAGCTGTAGGCTTTACCAATGGAGGAATAGGAGCCTACCCATTAGCCATTGCATTAATCTATTCTCTTTATGGCATTACAAATGATGTGGGAGTTGCTTTTGGCTGGTTAGTATGGACTTCACAAACACTTTTAACCATTTTCTTGGGTATATTATCTTATTTGCTTTTACCTATTTTAAATAAAAAATAAATTAGTAAATTGCTAATCTATTTAACCAAACTATTTAAAATGAAAATCAAACTTTTCCTTATTGCATTAATGGTAACGTCTTGCTTATTTGCACAACGTACCCCCGAAACCATCCAATCTAAAAAATTAGGAAATCGTACTTTTACAGTGGTTACTCCGCCTTCGTATGCTTCAAGTCCGGGAAAAACTTACCCCACCTTGTTAGTTTTAGATGGCGAATATTTATTAGATCCATTTGAAGGAATTTTAAAATATGGAGCTTATTGGGATGATTTACCCGAGATGATTATCATTGCTATTGATCAAAACAATGGCGAAACTCGTTTTGCTGATAGTCAATTTGACGAAGCAGGATTTCCTTCTGGAACGGGAGCTAACTTCTTTGAATTTATTGGGCAAGAATTATATCCTTATATCGATAAAAAATATAGAACTTTGCCATTTAGAATGATTGCAGGTCATGATACGACAGCAGGTTTCTTAAACTTTTATCTTTATAAAGACAATCCTATTTTTAACGCTTACATTTCGTTAGCTCCAGAAATGGCTCCAGAAATGGAAAAACGTGTTGCAGAACGTTTGACTAAAATAACAAAACCTTTATTCTATTATCAAGCAACGGGTGAAGGAGATTTAAAAGAAATCAACGAAAAAGCAGCCGAATTAGACGCCAACATCAAAGCCATTCCAAATGCTACTTTTAAATATCAAAATGATGCATTCAAAGGCGCTTCACATTATTCATTAGTGGCTAAAGCGATTCCGAATGCTATTTATTTTATTTTCGATGGATATCAACCTATTTCTATGGTGGAATTTCAAGATAAAATTTTAAAATTAGACAAAGGTTATACCGATTATTTAATTGCCAAATATGACGAATTAGAAAAACGCTTCGGTTTTAAAATGAAACCTCGATTATCTGATTTTAAAGCAATTGAAGCAGCAATCCTAAAAAACAAAGCGTATAATGAATTATTACCTTTGAGTGATTATGCCAACAAACATTATCCAAAAACAACTCTTGGTACTTACCATGAAGCTTTGTATTATGAAAAAACAGGCAATTACAAAAAAGCTATCAAAACCTATCAAAGAGCTTTTACCCAAGAAGCTATTCGCGAAATTACAAAAGATTTCATGTTAAACCGAGCGGAAGCTTTAAAAGGAAAACCAGACAAACCAACGGAAGATATCCCAGCTGAAGCACCAGCAGACAAACCAACAGAAAAACAAGAATAATACCCAATGAGTAAAGTAAAAATCGCTTTCTTTTGCCAAAATTGTGGCACCCAATATTCAAAATGGCAAGGCCAATGTAATGCTTGTAAAGAATGGAATACCATTGTAGAAGAATTGGTGCAAAAAGAAGAAAAAGTAGCTTGGAAAACCACAACGGCTACATCAAAAGCGGTTACCAAACCTTTACTTGTAAAAGAAATAGACACCGCACAAGAAATCCGATTGAACACGACTGATAACGAGTTGAATCGGGTTTTAGGTGGCGGATTGGTTCCAGGCTCACTTACTTTGTTAGGTGGTGAACCAGGAATTGGAAAAAGTACGTTGCTATTGCAAATTGCTTTAAAATTACCTTATAAAACCCTTTATGTTTCGGGAGAAGAAAGCCAAAAACAGATTAAAATGCGTGCCGAACGTATTACTTCTAATGGCGATAATTGCTACATTTTAACCGAAACCAAAACCCAAAATATCTTTCGACAAATATTAGAAATTGAACCTGATATTGTCATTATCGATTCGATACAAACTTTGCATACCGATTACATTGAATCGTCTGCGGGAAGTATTTCTCAAATTAGAGAATGTACTGCAGAGTTGATAAAATTTGCCAAAGAAACCAATACACCCGTTCTTTTAATCGGTCACATTACCAAAGACGGAACCATAGCCGGACCCAAGATTTTGGAACACATGGTCGATACCGTTTTACAATTTGAAGGCGATCGAAATCACGTTTATAGAATTTTACGTTCGTTAAAAAACCGTTTTGGTTCTACTGCTGAATTGGGGATTTATGAAATGCAAGGTTCTGGCTTACGCGAAGTAGATAATCCATCTGAAATTTTGATTTCACACAAAGACGAACAACTTTCTGGAACAGCGATTGCCACTACTTTAGAAGGAATGCGTCCGTTGATGATTGAAATTCAAGCTTTGGTAAGCACCGCTGTTTATGGAACACCGCAACGAAGCACTACAGGTTACAACGCCAAACGCTTGAACATGATTTTAGCTGTTTTAGAAAAACGTGCTGGTTTTAGATTAGGAACAAAAGACGTTTTCTTAAACGTAACGGGCGGAATTTCAGTAGAAGACACCGCAATTGATTTAGCCGTTGTGGCTGCTATTTTATCCTCAAATGAAGACATTGCCATTGCAGAAGGTTTTTGCTTTGCAGGAGAAGTTGGGCTTTCAGGTGAAATTAGACCGGTTAACCGCATTGAACAACGCATTCAAGAAGCCGAAAAATTAGGTTTTACCACCATTTTTGTTTCGAAACACAACAAAATTTCGTTAAAAAATACGGGAATCAAAATTGTTTTAGTAGCGAAAATTGAAGATGTGGTGAGTGAGTTGTTTGGTTAATTATGAGTGATTTAAAAGAACGAAGATTAAAAAGTCTTGATTATCGAATTCAAGAGTTAGAAAACCAACCCAATTATTTTAAAAAATATGGGTTACGACTGCTTTTAATTGGTATTCCTGTTACACTAATAGCTCCAGAATACAAGGCAAGAAATTCTAAAAATTTAATCTATTATTTTAATTACAATTATCCACTATGTTACACGGTTGTAGCATTGTCTTATATTACTTTATGTATAATTATGCTTATTACATTTAAAATTCAAGACAAGAAAAAGTTGAAGAAATTAAAAGAAGAACGGGATATGATTGATTTGTTTAGAAGTTAAACTTAAGCAGATGAAAATATGATGAATAAATAATTTTAAATTTGTAACAAAGAAATAAATCCGAATTAAATGAAAGAAATATTACTAATCATCTTCCTTCAAATATCATTAACTGCTTGTAGCCAAAAAAATGAAACCCAAAATATAAAATCAAATAAACATATTGAGTATGATAAAGAAGGAAATATTTCTGTTGAAGGCTATCTAAAAGATCAAAAAAAACATGGCGTTTGGAAATTTTACAACAATAAAAAATTAGTTGATGTGAAAAAATTCAATGAAGATACTCTACAATATGTATTAGATGTAAATGATTATAACTACAAAGGTGTAATTATAAAAAAAATTAATTCCATCATACCATTACCTGAAAATTGGGAAACAAATCTAAATTTTGAAAACCCTAATACACTTTTAACATCTGTAAAAAAATGTGAAACCGAATCGTATTGCCCAAATATTATAGTAACATCTGAAGAACAAACTTCATCAAGTCTTGAAAAACATGTTAATGATTTCAAAAACCAAATAATTAATAATTACAAGGATGTTAAAATATTAGAACTTAAAAAAAATCCCCTTTCAAAAGAAGAATCATTTCAAATGAAATATTCATACACACATAATAACATTGAACTTATTTACATAATTTTTTGGATGAAAGACAATAAAAACATAACTACTTTCTGTGGTTCTTGTGAAAAAGTAGACTATACCAAATATTCATATTTATTTTACGAAATCGGAAATTCAATTAAGAAAATCAAAAATAATTGATTAAATCCCCTCCAACAACTCCAACGCTTTATTCACTGATTTCACATTATCAAAAGTCAGCAATAAACGTAAGCCGTTTTTTGTTTCTTTTTCTTTTATTTTACACACATTGCCGTTGCGTTGGGCAAATTGTAGCACTTTCATAAAACGATTACTTTGGTAAAAATCGCTTTGTTGGTCGCCAATAAAATAACCAATCATTTTGCCTTGCTTCATCATCAAACGTTCAATTCCCATTGCGGTTGCTTTCCACTTGATACGTACGCTATTTAGTAATGCAATAGCTGGTTTTGGTAAGGCGCCAAAACGGTCAATTAGTTTTTGTTCAAATTGTTGTAAGGTGGCTTCGTCTTTAATTTGGCTCAACTCGTTGTATAAATTCAAACGTTCGGTAATGTTGTTGATGTATTCATCTGGGAAGAGCAATTCAAAATCGGTATCAATTTGAATATCTTTGACAAATTCTTTGGTTTCGATGTCATTCTCTTCTTGGTACAAATCTTTGAATTCGTTTTCTTTCAGTTCATCAATGGCTTCGTTCATGATTTTTTGGTAGGTATCAAAACCAATTTCATTGATAAAACCACTTTGTTCTCCACCTAATAAATCTCCTGCACCACGAATTTCCAAATCCTTCATCGCGATGTTGAAACCGCTTCCTAATTCGCTAAATTGTTCCAAAGCCGTAATACGTTTTTGCGCTTCACCTGTCATCATTGAATACGGTGGCGTAATGAAATAACAAAACGCTTTTTTATTACTTCTTCCCACACGACCACGCATTTGATGTAAATCGGACAAGCCAAAATTATTAGCATTATTGATAAAAATCGTGTTGGCATTTGGCACATCTAAACCACTTTCGATAATGGTAGTAGCTACCAAAACGTCAAATTCACCTTCCATGAAAGCCAACATCAATTCTTCTAATTTTTTTCCATCCATTTGACCGTGACCGATGCCGACTTTTGCTCCTGGCACCAAGCGTTGAATCATTCCGGCAACTTCTTTGATGTTTTCAATTCGGTTATTGATGAAATAGACTTGCCCGCCACGCTGAATTTCGTATGAAACCGCATCGCGAATGACTTCTTCATTAAAACGAATGACTTGCGTTTCAATAGGATAACGATTTGGTGGAGGCGTTGTAATTACCGATAAATCGCGAGCTGCCATCAACGAAAATTGCAACGTTCTCGGAATTGGCGTTGCGGTTAAGGTCAACGTATCAACATTCGTTGCAATGGTTTTTAATTTGTCTTTTACGTTTACTCCGAACTTTTGCTCTTCATCAATAATCAACAAGCCTAAATCTCTAAAAACGACATTTTTATTCACTAATTGATGAGTTCCAATCAAAATATCAACTTTTCCTTCTTGTAATTTTTGAAGTGTTTCCGCTTTTTGTTTCGCTGTTCTAAATCGGTTCAAATAACTCACGGTAACTGGCATATCTTTCAAACGTTCCGAAAATGTTCGGTAATGTTGATAGGCTAAAATGGTTGTTGGAACCAAAACTGCGACTTGTTTTCCATTATCTACCGCTTTAAAAGCTGCACGAATGGCAACTTCTGTTTTTCCGAAACCAACGTCACCACAAACCAATCGATCCATCGGACGTTCGCTTTCCATGTCGGCTTTTACATCGGCTGTTGCGGTAACTTGGTCAGGCGTATCTTCGTAAATGAAGGAACTTTCTAATTCTTTTTGCAAATAACTATCGGGTGCAAACTGAAAACCTTTGTCTAATCTTCGTTTCGCATACAACTGAATTAAGTTGAACGCAATGTGTTTTACACGCGCTTTTGTTTTTTGCTTTAAGGCTTTCCAAGCGTTGCTTCCTAATTTATAAATCTTAGGAGGCGCGCCATCTTTCCCGTTATATTTTGAGATTTTATGTAGCGAATGAATGCTCACATACACAATATCGTTATCGGCATAGACCAATTTTATGGCTTCTTGCGTTTTGCCTTCTACTTGAATTTTCTGCAAGCCACCAAATTTTCCAATTCCATGATCGATGTGGGTTACATAATCGCCCACCGATAACGAAGTCAGTTCTTTTAACGTTATGGTTTGCTTTTTCGAATAACCGTTTTTAATGGAAAACTTATGATAACGTTCAAAAATTTGATGATCGGTGTAACACGCTATTTGATTTTCTTCATCGATAAAACCTTCAAACAAAGGCAACACCATGGTTTTGTATTGTTTGCGAATGCTTTCATGATTAGCTTCATCAATATCTTCAAAAATATCATGGAAACGACTCGCCTGATTTTCATTGGAACAACACAAATAGTTTTTGTAACCGTTGAAATGATTTTCGCTCAAATTATTCAACAACAAATCAAATTGTTTGTTGAACGAAGGTTGCGGTTGAATATGAAATTCGACTTTTTTTTCGGTTTTAAAAACAGCGTTCGTATGTAATTCAATTACTGAAAAATCAAGAGCTCTTTTCAAAAATTGCTTTTGATTTAGGAATAATTCTTCGGGTTTTGCGTGTTGAATGTCTTTGGATAATTTCTCGAAAGCTTCATTGGCTTTGTCGAATAATTTATCCAATTGTTGACCTAATAATTCGGTATTTTGAATGACTAAAACCGTTTTTTCGTTGATATAATCTAAGAAACTTTCGCGGTTTTCTTGTAGTAACTTATTTTCGACATTTGGGATAATCGAAATCTTTTTCAGCTTTTCAACTGATAATTGGGTTTCCACATCAAAACTTCGGATGCTATCGACTTCGTTTCCGAAAAATTCAATTCGGTACGGATTATCATTGGAAAACGAAAACACGTCGATGATTCCACCACGAACGGAAAATTCGCCTGGTTCGGTAACAAAATCGACGCGTTTGAAATTGTATTCAAATAAAGTTTCGTTGATAAAATCAATAGATAAATTATCACCAACCGACAATTTCAAAGTGTTTTTCTCTAACTCTTTTCGAGTAACTACTTTTTCGAAAATGGCTTCAGCATACGAAACAATTATCGCAGGTTTTTTTCGCGAATTGATTCGGTTTAAAACTTCGGCTCGTAACAAAACATTAGCGTTGTCGGTTTCTTCAATTTGGTAAGGTCTTCGGTACGAACTTGGGTAAAAAAGTACGTCTTCAGTATTGATTAGTTGTTCTAAATCGTTCAAATAATACGCCGCTTCTTCTTTATTGCTGAATAAAATTAGGAATGGAAGTTCGGATTTTTTAAACAACGAATTTGCCACAAAAGACAACGACGAGCCAACCAAACCCGTCATTTGGGACTTTTGGCGCGCTGCGAGTGTACTTTCTAAAACGGCAATTTTGGGTGACTTATCGTAAATGGATATAATGTCGGACTTGCTCAAAACTTATTTTATTTTTTATCTGAAAATTCCATTTTCTTTCGCATTTCATCTGGATTGGCGTTTCGCGTTGAATCCAAAGCTTGCAACATTAATTCTTCACCAATTTCTTTTGGGATAGCTTTTTTAATGATGATTTCATCCCATTGATTATACAAACCTTTGATTTCTTCATTGATTTCTGGAATTAACTTAGCAATTCGTTGTTCCGGAATTACTCGCAAATTCATGAAGGTTTCAAGTGATTTCAATTTGGTATTCAAAGTCGTAATTCTGCTTAAAATCTGGGGTTTGTTATATTCAAAAGGAACGGTTAAAGCCAAAGTATCTGCTTTTGATGATAAATTTTTAGTTTTCATCTGAAAAGCTGATAAGGTAGATTGTGGCTTTTGAAGCATTTCAATTTCAAATTGTCGCCATTCGTTCCAACGATCTAAAGTAGCGTCTACTTCTGGTCTTGGTGTTGGAAACTTAAATTGCCACATTTTTGAAATGTTCTTAAAAACAGCTTCGTTTTTTTGAGCTACTTTTTGGGCTTCTAATTGTTGATTTTCATTTTCGCATGAAATCAGCGTTAAAACGAAAAGCGATATACTATATAAGAAAACTTTCATTCGGATAAATTAAAAAGCAAAGGTACAAATGTTTGCCGAAAGCTGTATTTTTTCTAATACTATCTTAACACTAATTTTGTTAATCCATTAAGAATATTTGTTTAAATGATATTAATTTATGAAATAACCAAATTTAGGTTCAAATTTGTAAAAATATCACAAAAATTCATCGACAAAATAAAGGCAAAATACTATATTTGTTACCTCATTTACACAACCAAATGGATACGAAAATTTTAATTATTGGTGCTTGTGGGCAAATTGGCACCGAACTAACTGCTAAATTAAGAGCTACTTACGGCGTTAACAACGTAGTAGCATCCGATATTAGAAAATTAGAAAATGATGTAGTTAATAACGGAATTTTTGAAGTAGTAAACGCTCTTGATTATAACCAAATTGAGCATTTGCTAGAGAAATATCAAATTACCGATGTATATTTAATGGCGGCTTTACTTTCGGCTACGGCTGAGAAAAATCCGGCATTTGCATGGGATTTGAATATGAATTCATTGTTCCATGTTTTAAATTTAGCCAAAGCAGGAAAAATTAAAAAGATTTTTTGGCCATCGAGTATTGCGGTTTTTGGACCTACAACTCCAAGACAAAACACACCACAATATACTGTGATGGAACCTTCAACGGTTTACGGAATTTCCAAACAAACAGGTGAAAGATGGTGTGAATATTATCACAAACAATATGGTGTAGATGTAAGAAGTATTCGTTATCCAGGTTTGATTAGCTGGAGTACCGAAGCTGGTGGTGGAACTACAGATTATGCTGTTGATATTTATCACAAAGCGATTACAGACGGAAAATTCACAAGTTTCTTATCTGAAAATTCAGAATTGCCAATGATGTATATGGATGACGCGATTAAAGCGACAATCGGAATTATGCAAGCACCAGCGGAACAAGTTAAAATTCGTTCGTCTTACAATTTAGCGGCTATGAGTTTTACTCCTAAACAAATTGGCGAAGAAATTAAGAAACATTATCCAAATTTCGAATTAAGCTACGAACCTGATTTCCGTCAGAAAATTGCGGATAGTTGGCCAGCTAGTATTGACGATACTTCTGCAAGAGAAGATTGGGGTTGGAAAAACAATTTCGACTTAGAAAGTATGACAGTGGATATGTTCAAAAATTTAAAAGAACACATTTATAATAAATAAAAAAACGTCCCGAAATATCGGGACGTTTTCCATTAAAACAAAAAACAAACTTACTCCTGAACGATAGGAGCTCTCAATGATTCTAACACTGCCACTACTTCGTTAATAATTGCTGGGTCAGTTACTCCATTTAAACCTGCAGCTTCACCCACATATCCAATAAATTTTGTGTACTCAGCATTATTTGATTTTTTCCCCATACGTGGATTTTGAGCTGGGTTATGAGCAGCTACCATATCTAATCCTGTGTAAGTATTAGTAGCACCACCCCCAGTATTTGCCGAAAAGAAATCGGTTAAGTTTTTACTTAGGATAGCAACATTTGTAGTGTTTCCACTTAATGCCTCAGAAATAACAGGTGCAAAATGTTGTCCTAAATTCCCCTCAGCTCCCACCACAATATCAGAAACAATTAAAGTAATTGTTGAATCCACCACCGAACGGTAGCTTAAACGACCTTGCTCAATCATTTGTCCTGGATTATTAGGATCAGCAACCATTGTAGTTCCACCTAATTTTTGATATAACGTTTGTGGTGCAGCAGAATCATCATCACTACAAGATGTAAATAAGCTTCCCGATGTAATAAATAATGCCATTAAGGCTAATTTTGAAAAATTTTTCATGGTAATAGTATTTAGAAATTAATTAAAAATTCGTTGAATTCCTCTGGAAAATTTGTAACTAAAACTGTCTTCAGACATAACCGGACAAGCCGTTTTATTTTCTAACTCTTTAGGCAAAACAAAGCGTTCGGCTTTGTAATTTCCCATCGCCATAAGTTTATTGTAAATGGTTTTAGAATCCGCTACTTTAATATCGTGAAAGAAAACCAAAACTCCAGTTTCTTTATTCAATCTGTCCGTTTTTACTCCTGGAATAGATTTTAAATTTCGATGGATTTCTTTTGCTTTGAGTGAATCTATAGGTTCTTTGAAATCGATTCGACTAATCTGTAAAGACGCATTATCTACTTCAAGCGGTTTTGCAGTTGCAATGTGAACTACTAAAACCACAAATAAAATCAGGAAGACTCCTAAGATACTTCCTAAAGCAATTTTAATTTTTCTGTTAATTTTCATGATGTTTGAGATTTTTGTTTAGTTGCATTTACGAGAACAACATCAACTTGGTTTTCTCAAACAGAAAAAATTTGAATTTTTAACATTTGGACATAAAAAATCCCAAGACGAATTATCTTGGGATTGAATATTATTTCTGTTTACTTTTATTTCTTTTCGGAAAGAATTTTATCTTCTATTACCGACTTAATTTTCACTACTTCATCAACATTATCATTTGGCACCGTCATCGAAAGCACATAATGTTTTATTTTCCACTGTCCGTTTTCTTGAACCAAAACACCAGAACCGCGACAAATTTTCATTTGTGTACTTAATAATTCGTCAAACCAAACGATTTTTCCGTTTTCGCTAAAATAGATATTGCGTTCAAAAGCTTTAAAATTCCATGCTTTTCCTTTGTCAAAATAAGGTTTTGCAAACGCTTGAAATTGTTTTTTATTCCAATTTTCAGTAGCATCAGTTCCAATAAAAATAGATTCATCGGACATGGCTCCAAAATACTCATCGTAATTTGCTGTTGCCGCCGCTTTGTGCCAATTATCTAAAAGAGTGATAATGTTTTGTTTTTCAGATTGTAACTTTTCTTCACTATGGTTGCATGAGAAAGTTAGAGTTACTAGGATTAAAATGGTTAGTTTTTTCATGGTTTCTTCGTGTTTCCCCTCCTCTGGAGGGGTGCCTGAAAGGCGGGGTGGTTATTAATTAACTTTATATTCGGTAATAATAAATTGTTCTAAATCTTTCATAACATTTTCAGTATCAAATAACATTTTTGTAGTTGAAATTCTGAAAACTTTTAAACCTAAATTTTTGAAATACGTTTCTCTTTTCTCGTCATATTCTTCTTGGAAATTATGAATCTCTCCGTCAATTTCAACAACTAAACCAAGTGCTTTTACATAAAAATCAACAATATAATTCCCTATAATTCTTTGTCTGTCAAAATCGATATTCCAAAAAGATTTATTTCTTACTTCTTTCCAAAACACAACTTCGGAAAAATTTCCTGCTTTACTGAGTGCCTTTGCCCTACTTTTTAAAGAAGCATTATAAGGTAAATTTAAAACAAAATTTCTCTTTATTGGAATATTATGAATTGTTGTTAAGATTTCTTCTTGCATTTATTCCGTTTTAATTCAACATAAAAACCACCCCGCCTTTCAGGCACCCCTCCAAAGGAGGGGAAACCTCTAATTTATAAATTATTAATTACAACAGTTTTTACATTCACAAATTCTTTGATGCCGTCTTCGGCTAACTCTCTTCCATAACCTGATTTTTTTATGCCTCCGAAAGGTAATCTTGGATCGGATTTTACCATTTCATTGATGAAAACCGCTCCTTCATTAAAAGCTGAAATCTGGGTTTTGATGAAATCAATGTTATGAGTAAAGACGGAAACTCCCAAACCAAATTCCGATTGATTACTTAATTCGATAGCTTCTTCAAAGGTTTTGAAAGTTATGATGGCAGCCACAGGTCCGAAAGTTTCTTCATTGAAAACAGGCATTTCTGTGGTTACATTGGTCAAAATTGTAGGTTCATAAAAAGCTTCCTTTCTATTTCCGCCAACAATTAGCTTAGCTCCCAATTGAATGGATTTTTGAACTTGAACTTCTAGTTCTTCAGCTAAGTCAACTCGAGCCAACGAACCAATTTGCGTTTCTTTATCTAACGGATTTCCAGTTTTTAAGTTTTGAATCGCAACTTTGAATTTTGCTACAAACTCTTCTGCAATATCTTCGTGAACTAAAAATCGTTTCGCAGCAATACAACTTTGACCAGCATTTTGCATTCGGGCATTCACAGCTATTGCTACTGTTTTTTCTAGATTAGCATCTTCTAAAATGATAAAGGCGTTACTTCCGCCCAATTCTAAAACGCACTTTTTTAAGTGTTTTCCAGATTCGGTAGCGACTGCGATCCCGGCTTGTTCACTTCCTGTTAAGGAAACAGCTTTTATGATTGGATTTGTAATAATATTTGCGACTTCGCTACTTGGAATAGGCAAATCTTGATAACACCCTCTTGGAAAACCTGCTTGTTCAAATATTTCTTGAATTAATTGGGCTGATTTAGGAACATTGCTTGCGTGTTTTACGACAACTGTATTTCCTGCAATTAGTGTTGGAACAGCAAATCGGAATACTTGCCAAAATGGAAAATTCCATGGCATTACGCCTAAAATAACTCCTAAAGGTTCGTAGGTAATAAAACTTTCAGAAGCTTCGGTTTTTATGTGTTTCGTTGCTAAAAAGGTTTCGGCATTTTCATAATAGTAATTACATAAAAGAGCACATTTTTCAACCTCAGCGATAGCTTGTGAAATGGGTTTATGCATTTCGGAAGTGATACAAGTTGCATATTCCTCTTTGTTTTCTAAAAGTAATTGAGCTAATTGAGGCAAAAAAGAAATTCGATTTTGAACACTCAAATTACGCCAAGAAAGCTGTGTGTTTTCTGAAACTTTTAAAAGATTTTGCATGCTGAAAGGTTTTTGTAAAAATACTAATTTTAATTGAAAACGAGGTTCGCGTTAGGGATTACCTCACCTAGTTCTAGTTTTAGTTGAGTTCGGTGAATTTCATTTGTAATGGAAATCCTTTATTTGTAAAATTGTCAAATTTTATAAATAAAGATTGCAACGGAAAGCCCGACCCTTGTGGTAACGCCCAAATTAAAAAAGGAAATGATATCTTTGTACGATATTTTACAACGTAAATAAAATGGAAGATTGTTTTGAAACCTTAATTTCGAGTTATTTGGATTCGAAAGTGGGCATTGTGGAACATTTTGTATCGGAGGAATTGGCGCAACATTTGGTAAAGAGATTGTTTGAATTGAAAGAACAAAATTTACTAAAAGCCGCCGGAATAGGAAATGCAGCAAAATTGACTCAAAATTTGGCAATACGAAGCGATGCTATTTATTGGTTGGACCGAGCGAATAATAACGAACATGAAAATGCATTTTTAGATCAAGTAGAGGCTTTTGTGGCGTATTTGAACCGCAGTTGTTATACTGGAATTAAGGGTTATGAATTTCATTTTGCGTTGTTTGATAAAGGTAGTTTTTATAGAAAACATTTAGATCAGTTTCAAGATAATTCGAGCCGACAGTTTTCGATGATTACGTATTTGAATGAAAATTGGCAACCTGAAGATGGTGGCGAATTATGTATTTACGATGGGGATGTAGCTCAAAAAATTGCTCCCACGAATCGAAAAACGGTTTTCTTCAAGAGCAATGAATTGGTTCATGAAGTATTAGAAAGTCACAAACCTCGATTAAGCGTTACGGGTTGGTTAAGACGAGATTAAAATAAAAAAACCGATACAATGTATCGGTTTTTTGTTGCTCCCCCTTCCCGATAGTAATCGGGACAAGCAATGGGCCGAACTAATCCCGATAGCTATCGGGACTCTGATTAATAGTCAGATGCTCATTTATATTTTTCTAATAATTTAAATTTCATCTCGGGATATTTAAGCAAATTTTGAATGTAAATTTTGCTTTCCATTGATTTTATATGCTTCTCAATCGATAAACCTTGACGTTTAGTTTCACACTCAATAGTGAAAATCAATTCCCAATCATCTGATTTATAAGTAAACTTTCTGGATTGAGAATCACTATGATGAAAATCTAATCTAACATCAAGATTTTCTGTAAAACCAATATAATGTTTATCCAATTTTTTTGAGTAAAGAATATAAACCGTGTTGCTCATTTCATATAAATAAAAAAAACCGATACAATGTATCGGTTTTTTGTTGCTCCCCCTCTTGGGCTCGAACCAAGGACCCTCTGATTAACAGTCAGATGCTCTAACCAACTGAGCTAAGGAGGAATCACCTCAAAGGTTTATGTTTTGCTAAAAAGTTGCTCCCCCTCTTGGGCTCGAACCAAGGACCCTCTGATTAACAGTCAGATGCTCTAACCAACTGAGCTAAGGAGGAATCACCTCAAAGGTTTATGTTTTGCTAAAAAGTTGCTCCCCCTCTTGGGCTCGAACCAAGGACCCTCTGATTAACAGTCAGATGCTCTAACCAACTGAGCTAAGGAGGAAGGTATTTATCTTTTTAGCGAGTGCAAATATAAACTGATTTTTTGTTATCGCAAATTATTTTATTGAAAAAATTATAAAAGTTTATCTACCACTAATTGGTAAATATCTTTTCCGAAAGTTAAAGCCATTAAGGTCAATAAGATAATCATTCCTGCGGTTTGAACATAACCTGCTGCTTTATCTGATAATTTTCTTCCTGTAATCATTTCAACTATTGTGAATAAAGCATGTCCGCCATCTAATCCAGGAATTGGCAATAAGTTCATAAATGCCAAACCTATTGAGAACAAAGCTGTGAAATTCCATATGAATTCCCAATCCCAAGTGTTGGGTAAACGACGTGCAATACCTATAGGACTTTGAACATGTTTGTAGGCTTCGGTCTTTGGACGTAATATTAATTTGAACTGTTTTACATTGTAAACCAATAATGCCCATGATTCTTTTACCGCTGCAGGAATAGCTTGCCCAAATGATAATTGATTGTTTACTTCGTAGTCTAATTTATCTAAAGCTTTGTTTACGAAACCTAATTTTCCTTCTTTATCTACTTTGGCCTTCAATTCAACCATTTGGGATCCTCTCAAAACAGATAAAGCCACACTATCGTTTTTATGCTTAGCAATTAAATCTTTAAATTCATCATAAAAAGTAAACGCTGTACCATTTAACGCCTTAATTCTATCACCTTTTTTTAAACCTGCAACATCAGCAGCGGATTTTGGAATTACAGAATCTACAACTGTATTTGAAAAACGAGGCCCAACAAACTCTTTGCCTTCTTTGCTTATGATTTCACCTTTCATTTCATCGGTTAAAATCACATCTACTTTTTGACCATCACGTTCTACTTCAACTTTATCACCCAATAAAACATCTAATGTCATACGGTTAAAACTTGGCTGAAATTGCCCATCAACAGCAAGAATCTTATCACCATTTCTAAAACCTGCTTTCTGACCTACTTCACCAAAAGCTAATCCGTTTTCTTGAATTTTTTCAGTAGCAATAAATTTTTGACCTACGGTTGCATACATGATAGTAAAAATCAACCAAGCCAAAATTACATTCACAATTATCCCTCCAAGCATAATAATTAAACGCTGCCAAGCTGGTTTTGAACGAAATTCCCATGGTTGTGGTTCCTGATTCATTTGTTCGGTATCCATACTTTCATCAATCATTCCAGAAAGTTTTACATAACCACCTAATGGCAACCATCCGATTCCCCATTCTGTTTCACCAATTTTCTTTTTAATTAATGAAAAACCAGCATCCATAAATAAGTAAAATTTTTCTACTCGGACTTTGAACATCTTGGCCGTTATGTAGTGACCAAATTCATGAAGAATTACTAAAACAGATAATATGAATAATATTTGCGCTACTTGAATCATTTTTATGCATTTATTTAAACGACAAAAGTAAGGTTTTCACCTTACTTTTTATCATATTTTTATAGTTGGACTATTTTTTTATAAAATTTTTATGAATTGCACCTTCCGAAGTGGTAATTTTCATAACGTGCATTCCCGAACTTAAATTATCAATTTTAAAATCTACTGCATAATGTGTTGCCAATAATTGCCCTAGAGTATTATAAATTTCAACTCTCTCTAATTGTGTGGATGTTGGCATCATAATATGAAGTTCATCATTGGCAGGATTTGGGTAAACTGAAATTGTTTGTTCTAATTGAAAAGATTCGTTTCCTAATGTTACTACATTGTTCTTTGAAATAATATGTTTGTTAGGATCAAATTCAACCCCTGTAACCACAAAAGGAACAGAAACTACAAACTCCTGATTATTTGTTGTATTGTTTACAACAACATAATGCGTAAGTCCTCCAGCGCCTGTAAGTTTAATTTCAAGAGGCATTTCAAAAAAAGTAACAGAAGAATGAGATTGTGTTTGACTTACAGTAATCTTAGCTTGTCCTGCTCCCCAATTTTGTGCAGTAACGTTATAGGTAGGATAACCTTGCATATATATCCAATCATTAAAAAATTCAGATAAACTGCTACCGTGAACCGCTTCTAAATGTCCTTTTAAATCATTTGTAACAGCATAACCAAAAGCTAAATTGCTGTCTGATAAATAATTACGTAAAGCTTGAAAAAAATTAGTATCACCCATCACCCATCGCAACATGTGAGTTACCATTGATCCTTTGTTATAAGACAATCTACTGCTAAAAATTCTATTAACATCTAAAGCTTCTGCGTCTGTTAAGTATACAGCCCCAGAGGTAGAGGAAGTAATATTATTAATTTTAGATGATTTCCAAGAAACAAAACTAGCTGGTCCATCTAACTCTTCTACAACTATACCGGCCATATATTCTGTTAGACCTTCATTTAACCATATATCCTTCCATGTCCCACACGTAATTTTATCACCAAACCACTGATGACCTAATTCATGTGCAATTAGACTTCTACTCCATCCTCCCATTGAAGACATTGTAGTGTGCTCCATTCCGCCTCCCCAACCAAACTGAACGTGTCCGTATTGCTCAGATCGATAAGGATAAAATCCAATTTTTGATTCAAAAACATTCATAATAGGAACCGTAACATCAATTGCGGTTCTTGTTGATGCTGTATTACTTTCGGGATATAAGTAATTATTAATAGGAAAAAATGGATTTTGAGCCGTTCCTAAACCCGCCTGAATATTGTATGTAGTATAATTTGTAACATTTAATGAAATTAAATAAGCTGGAATTGGGAAATTATGTCTAAAATGACGTGTTGTATTTCCCCCAGACGTTATCGAACTCTGTAACAATCCATTTGAAACTCCAATATAGGTGTCTGGACAAGTGATATAAATATCAAAACTATCGATTTTATCATTCAAATCTTGTTTACACGGCCACCAATCTCTTGCTCCAAATGGCTCTGAAAGCGTAAAAATTACAGGTGTTCCACTGTGCGTACTTCTTGTAAAAGCTCCTTCTGCTTGAGGTGGTGAACCTGCATATGTAATAATTACTGTTGCACTATTCCCAACTGTTAATGTAGAAGGTAAGTTAATATTTAACTCATAATTGCTTTGACTAAATGTAAGATTTGAACTGTTCATTGTTACAGAACTTACCACTAAAGCGGTTGCCATATCAAAAGTAACCGTATTCATATTTGACAAAGCCCTAAAAGTGGTTTTTACAACACCATTAATGTAAGGTGTTGTATTATTTGGATTAACTGTAAATCGCAATTCATGATAGGTAACATCATAGTTTAATGTATTGGGATTTACTCTAAGATTTTGAATCGAAGAAGCCGATTTCATTTCCGCTTCTACCATTCTGTCAAATTCAGAATTATCAGTTTGGGCAAAACTGACAATACCAAATAAGAATAATAAACTAAAGGTAATTTTTTTCATTTGTATGTAGGTTATTGAATTTGGGATTTATTCGTATAACAATTATATATTTTTTACTTAATAGATTCCTTTAAAAATTGAGAATTTACATAAAAATTAAGCGAATATACAATAATATCTTTATTTTACTATTAATTTTTATGAGAATTTGCTCAATTCGTAAAAAGGTTTTGTGATTCATATTTTTTATTAATTATCTAAATTCAATTCCTTAAATTTGCATCCTTAAAATCCTATATATTATGTTACAAATAGCGTACATTAGAGAAAACAAAGACGAAGTAATAAAACGATTAGCTAAGAAAAACTTAGATGCTAAAAGTGCCATCGAAGAAGTTATTGCACTAGACGAAAAAAGAAGAGCAACTCAAGTGGAATTAGATACTATCAAATCCGAGTCGAATAAGCTATCCAAAGATATTGGGGATTTAATGAAAAGTGGCGAAAAAGCAAAAGCCGAAATCTTAAAAGAGAAATCTGTTCAACTTCGTGAAAAAGACAAAGAATTGACTGAAGTTTTGAATACATTCGCTACTCAATTACAAGAAGAATTATACAAACTACCTAATTTACCAGCTGATATCGTTCCAGAAGGAAAAACAGCAGATGACAATTTGAACGTTTATCAAGAAGGCGAAATCCCTCAATTGTTTGATGGCGCTTTGCCTCACTGGGAATTAGCAAAAAAATACGATTTAATTGATTTTGAATTAGGTGTTAAAATCACCGGAGCAGGTTTTCCTGTTTACAAAGGAAAAGGAGCCAAATTACAACGTGCATTAATCACGTATTTCTTAGATAAAAATACCGATGCCGGTTATCAAGAATACCAAGTACCACATTTAGTAAATGAAGCTTCTGGTTTTGGAACAGGGCAATTACCGGATAAAGAAGGGCAAATGTATCACGTAGGTGTTGATGATTTATATTTAATCCCCACCGCCGAAGTCCCTGTAACCAATATCTTTAGAGATGTGTTGTTAAATGAAAATGATTTACCGATTCTTTGTACAGGATACACACCATGTTTCCGTCGTGAAGCAGGTTCATATGGTGCTCACGTTCGTGGTTTAAATCGTTTACACCAATTTGAAAAAGTAGAAATTGTTCGCATTGAACATCCAGATAAATCTTACGAAGCATTAGACGGAATGGTAGAACACGTAAAAGGAATTTTACAAGAATTGAAATTACCATACAGAATCCTGAGATTATGTGGAGGAGATATGAGTTTTGCTTCGGCTTTAACGTATGATTTTGAAGTGTATTCAACTGCGCAAGAGCGTTGGTTAGAAATTAGTTCGGTTTCTAATTTTGAAACATTCCAAGCAAATCGTTTAAAATTACGTTTCAAAGACAAAGAAGGTAAAAACCAATTGGCTCACACCTTAAACGGAAGTTCATTGGCGTTACCAAGAGTATTAGCTGGAATTTTAGAAAACTATCAAACGCCAGAAGGTATCGTAGTTCCTGAAGTTTTGAGAAAATATACTGGATTTGATATTATTAACTAAACGTTAATCTTTATAAAATAATGTACTAATTTGACGCTAAAAAGTGTTACTTTAGTACATTATTTGTTTTATTTATGTTGCGAAAAATAGTTTTTTTTATTCTCTTTTTATCCTCGTTTTGGGTTTCGGCACAGAATGAGCAATTGGCTTTGGACTATTTTGATAAAGGCGAATTTCAAAAAGCACTAACTTTATTTGAGGAAATTTCGACCAAACAACCTTCCAATTATTTCTTCTTTCAAAAAGTAGTGGAATGTTACCAGCAATTGCAACAGTATGATAAAGCTGAAAATGCCATTACAAAACGAAAAGAAAAATACAACCAGCCCATTTTATTTGTTGAATTAGGTTATAACTACCAACTTCAAAAAAACACTGATAAAGCAGATAAAAATTACGAATTAGCCATTCAAGAAATTGAAAAAGAACCAAATTACTCTTATCAAATAGCAAATGCATTTGAGAAAAAAGTGTTGTTAACTTGGGCATTAAAAGCCTATGAAACTGCACAAAAAAAGAACCCTAATCTAAATTTCGATTATCAAACCGCCATGATTCAAGGGCAATTAGGTAATTTAGAAATCATGCTAAACAAATTGTTAGATTACGGGTTCAACACTCCTGATGGAACTCCAATGGTTCAAAATCAATTGACTCGTTTTTTAATGGATGATACCGATGGTTCTTTCGCTTCTACAATTCGAAAAAACTTATTGCTTAGAACACAAAAATCGCAAGATGTATATTGGAATCAATTTTTGAGTTGGTTTTTCGTTCAACAAAAAGAATACGGAAAAGCATTTATCCAAGAGAAAGCAGTTTATAAAAGAAATCCTAATAGTTTTTATAACATTATCTCTTTGGGGAACATGGCAATGGAAGAAAAACAATTTGAAGATGCTACATCGATTCTGACTTTTGTGTTAGAAAACACGCAAGATGTGGAATTACAAATGAAAGCTCATCATTATTTACTTTCGATGGAAATGGCATCAGCGACTTCAAAAGACTATCCTGCTATCGATTTGAAACTTCAGGAATTATTAAAAAAATATGGTATAAGTCCGTATTCATTAGACTTGCAAATTCTTTCAGCACATTTTAATACCTTTTATCTGAATCAATCAAAATTAGGAATTGAATTGTTGCAAAATACTTTAAAACTTCCCCTGAACATAAGAGAACAAGCTAAAGTGAAGATGGAATTGGCCGATATTATGGTGTATGATGAAAAATTCAATCAAGCCATTTTATATTACGCTCAAGTGGAAGACAATTTGAAAAACGATGTTTTAGCTCATGAAGCTAGTTTAAAATTAGCCAAAGCTAACTTCTATAAAAAAGATTTCGATTGGACGTTGCAACAAGTAAAAGTATTGAAACAATCTCCAAGTTTATTAATTGCTAATGATGCGATTGAAATGTTTTTACTGATTCAAGACAATTCTGCCGAAGACAGTTTACGAGTAGCACTTCAATCCTATGCAACTGCGGATTTGAAATTATATCAGAATAAAAAAGAAGAAGCACTTCAACTCTTTTTGGCCATCTTACAAAAACACAAAGGCGAAAGCATCGAAGAAGGAACCTTGTTCAAAGTTGGTAAAATTTATGAAGAGAAAGGTGATTTCAACAAAGCCTTAACCTATTATCAAAATATTTTAGACAACCATAAAGACGGAATTTACAAAGATGAAGCCTTATACTTTTCGGCAGAGATTTATAGAAAACATCTTTTAGACAACGAAAAAGCAAAAGCATTATACGAAAAAGTAGTTTTAGAACATCCCGATAGTCTGTATTACACCGAAAGCAGAAAGCAATACAGAACGTTGCGTGGTGATTCAACGATTTAAGATTAACCACAAAGTACTTAGAGAAAGTACAAGGCACAAGAAAATTTTTTTAATTATTCCAATTTTTTTAAATCTGTGTTCCAAAATTGATTTTTGAAATTGTACTTGAACTTGAAATTTATTAAAAATGATTATATACAACGTAACCATAAACGTAGACGAAAGCATTCATTCCGCTTGGTTAAAGTGGATGCAACACAAACATATTAACGATGTTTTAGCAACTGGTTTGTTTACCAATGCTAAAATGGTGAAGGTTTTAGTAGAAGAAGAAATGGGAGGAACAACCTATGCCGTTCAATATTTTACCGATTCTAGAGCCAAATTAGAAGATTATTATAAAAATCACGCTCCAAGATTACGCCAAGAAGGGTTAGAACTTTTTGCGGATAAAATGTTAGCTTTTAGAACGGAGTTAGAAGTTATGGAAGAATTCTACGGAGAAACGAATTAAAATGGAAAAAGTAACCGCAAAAAAACACTTAGGACAACATTTCCTAAAAGATGAAAGCATCGCAAAAGATATTGCTGATACGCTTTCGCTAGAAGGCTATTCTAAAATTTTGGAAATTGGTCCAGGAATGGGTGTTTTAACCAAATATTTATTAGACAAACCTACCGAAACCTTTGTAATTGAAATCGATAAAGAATCGGTGGAATATTTGGGCGTTCATTATCCAAAATTGGAAAATCATATCATTTCGAAAGACTTTTTAAAATACAATCTAAACGAAGTTTTCAATGGCGAACCTTTTGCTATCATTGGAAATTTTCCATACAATATTTCTACTCAAATTGTTTTCAAAACTCTAGAAATGCGCGATCAAATTCCAGAATTTGCTGGGATGTTTCAAAAAGAAGTTGCCGAAAGAATTTGCGAGAAAAAAGGCAGCAAAACCTATGGAATTCTTTCCGTTTTAGCCCAAGCTTTTTACGAAGCTGAATATTTATTTACCGTTCCACCAAACGTTTTTAATCCGCCACCAAAAGTAGATTCGGGTGTAATGCGTTTACGAAGAAAAGCAGATTATTCTTTGCCATGTGATGAAAAATTATTCTTCAATGTGGTAAAAACAGCTTTTAATCAAAGAAGAAAAACATTACGAAATAGCTTAAAATCATTCAATTTCTCTGATAATTTAAAAGAAGATAGTATCTTTGACCTGCGTCCGGAGCAACTTTCGGTAGAACAATTTATTGAAATCACCCAAAAAATAGCAGCCGATGGAGTTTAAAATCAGCAGAGAGTTTCTAACTGAAATAGAACAACTTATAAGCGAAAACAAGTCGCAAGAATTACTTTTGCTTCTTGAAGACATTCACTTTGCTGATATTGCCGAAATCATGGAAGAACTCGATGATTACGGCGCTTCTTACATTTTTAACACCTTAGATTCTGAAAAAACAGCCGAAATTCTTCTGGAATTAGATGAAGAAGTTCGTGAAAAAATCTTACGCAATTTATCTCCAAAAGAAATTGCGGAAGAACTTGACGAATTAAGTACAGATGACGCTGCCGATATTATTGCCGAATTACCACAATACAAAAAAGAACAAGTAATTTCGGAACTAGAAGACGTTGAACACGCTAAAGACATTGTTGACTTATTACGTTACGACGAAGACACAGCCGGTGGTTTGATGGGGAAAGAGTTAGTAAAAGTTAACGAAAATTGGAACGTTTTAACCTGTGTAAAAGAAATGCGTGCTCAAGCGGAAAACGTTACTAGAGTGCATTCTATATATGTTGTTGATGACGAAGAGCGCTTAAAAGGAAGATTGTCATTAAAAGACTTGTTAACAACCTCAACAAAAACACCTATTAGCGAAGTTTACATCAAAAAAGTAGATTACGTTAAAGTTGACACAAAAGATGTTGAAGTAGCCCGTATCATGCAAAAGTATGACTTGGAAGCCATTCCTGTTGTAGATGAATTAGGAAGATTAGTAGGGCGAATCACCATTGACGATATTATCGACGTAATTAAAGATGAAGCTGACAAAGATTACCAGTTAGCAGCAGGTATCTCACAAGACGTTGAAGCAGATGATAGCCTTTTAGAATTAACTAAAGCACGTTTGCCATGGTTGGTTTTAGCCTTATTGGGTAGTTTCATTGCAGTAAAAGTGTCGCGACAATTTGAAGGCGCCATGGAAAATTATGGTATTTTATTCTTTTTTACTCCATTAATTGCCGCAATGGCTGGAAATGTTGGGGTTCAATCATCGGCAATTATTGTACAAGGTTTAGCAAATAATACCTTAAGTGGAACTATTTGGTTTCGTTTGTTTAAAGAATTGCGCTTGAGTTTACTAAACGGATTAATTTTAGCCGCCATTTTAATGCTTGGAAGTCACTTTATCATTGGTGTTGATTATATTATTGGTGTTACCGTTTCTGTAGCTTTAATTACAGTAATAATCATTGCTTCAATGATTGGCACTTTTGTTCCCATTACTTTAAACAAATACGGAATAGATCCAGCTTTAGCAACAGGTCCGTTTATTACTACAAGTAATGATATTTTTGGAATTTTAATCTATTTTACAATTGCTAAACTTATTTTAGGATTTTAATTTCATTTCTTTCCCAACCTTTTCCTGTTTATTTCACTCTATACTAAAAACACTAAAGTTTATAGAGATGAAAAAAATACTTGTATTTGCATTATGTTGTTTTTCGGCAATCGTATTTGCTCAAAAACCAATTTTTACAACAGCTAAAATTAAAAGCGCAACCGTTTATAGCAATTCGGCTGAACTATTACAATCGGCAACCGTTACGCTTCCTGCAGGAACTAGCGAAATTGTGATAAAAAACGTAGCGGATTATGTACACGAAAACACCATTCAAATTGGTGCTCCCGCAAATGTTACCATTTTATCAGTTCAATTTACCAGAAATTTTATTTCGGAATATGAAATTGACGAAAGCAATCCTATGATAAAAAGAGTTCGTGATAGCATCGTAATCATTCAAAGAGAAATGGGAAAAATTGCCAATGAAAAAGTCTCATATTCTAAAACCATTGATTTATTAGATAAAAATCAAACCGTTGCAGGACAAAATTCGGGTTTAAATGTGACCGAATTGATGAAACTTGTAGATTATTACAGAGCAAAAAGAAACGAATTGAGTAATTTAGTTGATATACTTTATGAAAAAGAAAACAAACTAAAGGATAAGTTGGCTAAACTGAATTCAAAATTAGAATTGAATTCACAAAAACAGGAAAAAGCTTCACAAGGAAAATTGGTATTGCAAGTTATGACCGATATAGCAAATTCTGTAAATCTTGACATCAATTATCTTACTAACAATGCTTCATGGTCTCCGTTTTATGATTTACGTGCTGACAACATCAACTCGCCAATGAACTTAATGTACAAAGCAAAAGTGGTACAAAATACAGGAATTGATTGGAAAAAAGTAAAACTAACCCTATCAAGCGGTAATCCAAATCAAAACAATACGGCTCCAATTTTACAAGCTTGGTTTTTACGATTTGGATATCCAAGAGTTTACAATAATAGTAATGCTGTTTATAATTCACTTCAAGGTCAAGTTTCAGGCGTAGCTTATAAAAAAGATAAAGCAGAATACGATGAATCCTCAATTTCAAATTATACAACCATAAACGAAAACCAACTAAACATTTCTTTCGATATCGACATTCCGTATGACATTTTATCGAATGGAAAAGCGCATAGTGTTGCCCTAAAAGATTTGAAATTACCAGCAACTTACAAATATTACGCTGTTCCAAAAGCAGAAAAAGAAGCCTTTTTGCTTGCCGAAATTAGCGAATATTCTAAATTCAATTTATTACCTGGTGAAGCAAATATTATTTTCGAAGGAATGTATGTAGGAAAAACAATGATTAACCCAAATCAGACTTCGGATACTTTGAATTTGAGCATGGGAAGAGATAAAAAAATTGCCATTAAACGTGAAAAAATCGCAGATAAATCAGGAACTAAATTCTTGTCAGGTTATAAAGAACAAACATTTACTTACGATATCACTGTAAAAAACAACAAAAAAGAAGCTATAGAAATGTTGTTAAAAGATCAATATCCAATTAGCACTGACAAAGAAATAACTATCGAATTATTAGAAAATGGAAAAGCTAAAGCAAATGCTGAAACGGGAATTCTAACTTGGGATGTAAAATTAGGTGCGGGAGAAACTAAGAAATTTAGAATTAGTTATAAAATAAAATATCCTAAGGATAAGTTTATAGATAATTTGTAATCATTACCCATAATAAAAATGAAGCGCAAGGAATTTAAAATTCTTTGCGCTTCATTTTTTAACAAAACTAAAACATTGAAAATGAATTAGTTTAATAATTTTTCCTTAATTTTAAGAGCTCAAATCTACTATTATGAAAACAACACTTCTTTTCAATTTCATTTTGCTGTCGTTCTTTGGGCAATCTCAAACCATAGCTTTACAATCTTTTGCAACTGGTTTTGACAGCCCTGTTGAAATTACTCACGCAGGCGATTCCCGATTATTTGTAGTTCAAAAAGGCGGTTTAATTAGAATTCTCAATACAAACGGCACTGTTAATACTACTCCTTTTTTAAATTTATCTTCCATTGTATCTACTGGTGGAGAACGTGGATTATTAGGATTAGCTTTTCATCCCAATTATACTACAAATGGTTATTTTTTTGTAAATTATACCAATATTGCTGGAAATACAGTAATTGCAAGATATAGTGTAGATTCGGGAAATCCAAATGTTGCGAATACTACTGGTACCATTTTAATGACAATTGCACAACCTTATTCAAATCATAATGGTGGAAGCATAAAATTTGGTTCAGATGGTTATTTATATATAGGAATGGGCGACGGTGGAAGTGGTGGAGACCCAGAAAACAGAGCACAAAATATCAATGATAATCTTGGTAAAATGTTACGAATCGATGCTAATTCAGCCATTGCCCCTTATTATTCAAATCCCGCCACAAATCCATATGTTGGTAGTGCGGGCAACGATGAAATTTGGGCAATAGGATTAAGAAATCCTTGGAAATTTTCCTTTAATAGATTGAATGGTGATTTATGGATTGCTGATGTGGGTCAGAATGCAGTAGAAGAAATTAATAAAATTGAAAATCCACTGCCTAACACAGGAATTAATTTTGGTTGGAGATGTTACGAAGGAAATTCTACATACAATACTACAGGTTGTGGTTCTTCTAGCACTATGACTTTTCCGTTTGTTCAATATGCTCGTTCGGGTGGCGCTTGTTCTGTTACTGGAGGTTATGTTTATACAGGCTCCGTTTATCCCAATTTTCAAAATAATTATTTCTTTACAGACTATTGTGACAATAAAATTAGAATGGTTAACAGCGCTGGAGTCATTACAACTTCTACTGCATTTGCAGGCAATAACTTTGTAACTTTTGGTGAAGATATAAATGGCGAATTATATATTGCCGGAATAACCTCAGGAACAATTTACAAAATCATTGATTCTTCTTTAAGCAGTTCTGATTTCGAAACTAATGGTTTTTCATTATTTCCAAACCCTGCTAAAGAATTATTTACTATAAAAAGTTCGATAACTAATTTAGCCACAAAATTGGATGTGTTTGACTTAACAGGAAAATTGCTTTTTACTAAAAAATTAATTAACTCTCCTGAAAATACAATTGCCACTACTTCCTTATCAAAAGGAATTTACTTAGTTTCTGTCGAAACCATAAACGGAACCAATTACTCAACAAAATTAGTCATCGAATAATTGGACTCCTTTCTTTTTAAGGCGCTGGATTTGGAATTAATTCTTGAATTTTCTCAATTTCAGCTACAATTTCGTTTGATAAAACAGTATCGAAAGCTTGAATGTTTTCTTGTAATTGTTCCATAGTGGTAGCGCCAATAATCGTTGAAGTTACAAATTTTTGACGATGTACAAAAGCAATTGCCATTTGGGTTAAGGTCAAACCGTTGGCTTCCGCTAATTCTTTGTATAATTTGGTTGCTCTGAAGCAGTTTTCATTGGTATATCGAACGAAATTTGGAAACAATTTCATACGAGAATTCTCTGGATATCCGTTCAAATATTTTCCAGATAAAAATCCGAAACCTAATGGAGAATATGCTAATAAACCAACATTTTCACGCATTCCAATTTCAGACAAACCTACTTCATACAAACGATTCAACAATGAAAATGGATTTTGAATTGTGGCAATTCTTGGTAAACCGTGTTTTTCGCTTTCCATTAAAAAACGCATTACACCCCACGGATTTTCATTTGAAACCCCAATGTGTTTTATTTTTCCTTCTTTGATTAATCCATCATAAACTGTTAGTACATCAAAAATATTGTCTTGCCATTTGGTATCAATTTCCTGAACACCGCGTTTTTGAAACATGTTCATAACACGTTCTGGCCAATGCATTTGATATAAATCGATATAATCAGTTTGTAAATTTTTTAAACTCAACTCTACCGCTTCATGAATACTTTTCTTTGAAAAATCTAATGGCTGACGAATGTATTCCATTCCGCGATTTGGTCCTGCAATTTTAGTGGCTAAAACCAATTTTTCACGTTCAGAAGCACCAATTTTCTTAATCCAAGATCCAATGTGACGTTCTGTACTTCCAAAGATTTGAGCATTGCCACCAATTGGATACATCTCAGCCGTATCAATAAAATTGATTCCTTTTTCAATAGCATAATCCAATTGCGAATGCGATTCGCTTTCTGTATTTTGATTACCAAAAGTCATCGTCCCTAAACATATTTTACTGACTTTTAGCTCGGTATTAGGTAGTGTTGTATAGTTCATTGTTATATTTCAAAGTAGCAAAGATACAAAGTAGTAAAGTTTCTTAAAAAGAAAAAAGTTCAAAGAAATTCTCTGAACTTTTAAACTTTTAAACTATAAACTTTTAAACCTTTTATAGTTCATTCAACATTTTAGAAATTTCATCTAACTTAGGAGTTAAGATGATTTCAATTCTTCTATTTTTAGCTTTCCCTTCTGCGGTTTCGTTGCTCATTAATGGTGCATATTCTCCACGACCAGCTGCCGTTAAATTTTCTTTTTTCACTTTAGCATTCGCCGATAAAATGTTTACGATAGCAGTTGCACGTTTTGTTGATAAGTCCCAGTTATTTTCTACTCCACCGCCAATTGTTCCAGTGATTTTATCATTATCAGTATGCCCTTCAATTAATACAGAAATATCTGGATTATCTCCTAAAACTTTCCCAACTAAATCCACTGCTTTTTTACCTTCAGCACCCACAGTCCAACTTCCTGATTCGAAAAGTAATTTGTTTTCCATAGAAACATACACTTTTCCGTCTCTTTCTGTAACTGTTAAACCTTTACCTTCAAAAGCTTTTAACGATTTTGATAACGTTTCTTTTAGTTTTTTCATTGCCGCATCTTTATCAGCAATCATTTTTTCTAATTCTGCTAATCTTCCAGAAGAAGCTTCTAAATCCTTCTTCAATTTATTTAAACGATCTTGTTCAGCAGCTAACGCTTTTTCTTTAGCCTCTAATTGTGCTAATAATTCTCTATTTTTCTTAATATTTGATTCTAATGCGTCGTTACTATCTTTTTCTAGAGCTGCGTAAGAAGCTTTTAAGTTGTCTAAACTCTTTTTAGTTGCCGCATAATCTGCCGCTAATTTATCGCGTTCTGCTTTTACTTTATCTAATTCGGTTTGCAGTTTATTTTTGTCTGCTTCTAATTGATTTTTATCGGTTTTTAAAGCCGTATTTTCATCTGATAAAGCGTTGTGCTCTTTCTTTAAATCTGCATATTTGTTTTCTAAATCTTGATAGATTTTTTTAGAAACACATGAGGTAGTTAAACTTAAAACTACACAAGCAAGGGCAATTTTTCTAATCATTACTTTTCTATTTTTTTGATTAATTGATTCTTATTTAATTTCTACTAAAACTGGACAATGATCGGAATGTTTTGCTTCGGGCAAAATTACAGCTCTTTGAATTTTATCTTTCAATGGTTCGGCTGCCAAACAATAATCGATTCTCCAACCTTTGTTATTATTTCGAGCATTGGCTCTATAACTCCACCAACTATAATTGTGTGGTTCTTTGTTTAAATGGCGAAACGTATCTATAAAACCGCTTTTCATAAAACCATCTAACCAAGCGCGTTCTTCGGGTAAAAAACCTGAAACTTTTGCGTTTCTAATTGGATCATGAATATCGATTGCTTGGTGACAAATATTATAATCGCCACAAATTACCAAGTTAGGGATTTCTTTTTTCAACTCATTAATATAGTTTTGAAAATCGTCCATATACTTGAATTTATGATCTAATCTATCAATATTTGTGCCAGATGGAAGGTATAAACTCATCACTGATAACCCATCAAAGTCCAAGCGTAAATTTCTTCCTTCAAAATCCATGTGCGGAATTCCTGTTCCAAAAACCACTTTTTTAGGTTGTATTTTTGATAAAACGGCTACGCCACTATATCCTTTTTTTTCTGCTGGAAAATAATACTGATAAGGATAACCCGCTGCTTCAATTTCTAATTTTGGGATTTGATCTTCGGTTGCTTTAATTTCCTGAAGACAAATTACATCGGGATTCGCTTGTTGCAACCATTCTAAAAAACCTTTGGTAATGGCGGCGCGAATTCCGTTTACATTATAAGATATGATTTTCATTTACTCTTGTAGCTTTTGACCAAATGTACTAAAAAGGTTTGTAAAAATAAAAGTTTGATTTTATTGATTTTCTAATTCACTAACTATCAGCTTGCTAAAAAATATAACAAAATAGCTTTTTTTATTAGCCGTTGAAAAGTGCTCAAAATTCCTCAAAATTCTTATCTTTGTTTCTTGCTCAAAAAACAATACTGAATGGGTTTAGTTACTGCTAAAGAAGTTGCAAAGGCAATAAATGCTGATAAATACGGAGTTTTAGGGACTTTCTCGGGTTGGTTACTCATGAAAGTACTTAAGATTTCAACGCTCAACAAAATTTATGATAGAAACAAACATTTGAGTGAATTGGAATTTTTAAATGCTATTTTAGATGAATTCCAAATCAAATTTGAAATCCCCGAAGAAGATTTAAAACGTTTACCAAAAGAAGGTCCATATATTACGATTTCTAATCATCCACTGGGTGGAATTGATGGTATTTTACTATTGAAATTAATGTTAGAAAGAGAACCTAATTTCAAAATTATTGCCAACTTTCTACTGCATCGAATCGAACCGATGAAGCCCTATATAATGCCGGTAAATCCGTTTGAAAATCATAAAGATGCTAAATCGAGTGTTGTTGGAATTAAAGAAACCTTACGTCATTTAAGTGATGGAAAACCGCTAGGAATGTTTCCAGCTGGAGAAGTTTCTACTTATAAAGACGGAAAATTAGTTGTTGATAAACCTTGGGAAGAAGGCGCGATAAAAGTCATACGTAAAGCGCAAGTTCCTGTTGTTCCTATTTATTTTCATGCGAAGAATAGTAAATTATTTTATTTCTTATCGAAGATTGATGATACGCTTAGAACAGCTAAATTACCAAGTGAATTACTGACCCAAAAAGACCGCGTAATTAAAGTTCGTATTGGAAAACCCATTTCGGTAGCCGAACAAAACGAATATCAAGATATTGAAAGCTATGGTGATTTCTTACGCAAGAAAACCTATATGCTTTCGAATGCTTTTGAAGACGAAAGTAAAATTAATTTACCAAAATTAACGATTCCAAAACCGCCTAAACAAATTGCTAAGCCTGCCAATCAAGAGCAAATTTTAGAAGAAATGGCTTGTTTGAAAAAAGGTGATTATCGCTTATTGCAAAGTAAAAATTATGAAGTTTACTTTGTAACAGCAGATAAAATCCCGAATATTTTACATGAAATTGGTCGTTTACGCGAAATCACTTTTAGAGAAGTTGGGGAAGGAACAAACGAATCGTTAGACCTTGATGATTACGATAAATATTATCACCATATGTTTTTATGGGATGATGAAGCCCAATGTATAGCTGGTGCTTATCGTATGGGATTAGGTTCACATATTTATCCACAACATGGAATTGACGGTTTCTATTTGCATGAATTGTTCCGTTTTGAACCCGAATTGTATGATATGATGAGTAAATCTATCGAAATGGGTAGAGCGTTTATCATTAAAGAATATCAACAAAAACCAATGCCTTTATTCTTGTTATGGAAAGGAATTGTACACACTACTTTACATTATCCTGAACATAAATATTTAATTGGTGGTGTAAGTATTAGTAATCAATTCTCGGATTTTTCAAAATCGTTGATGATTGAATTTATGAAGTCGCACTATTACGATCCGTATATTGCGCAATACGTTCACCCGAAAAAAGAATACAAAGTAAAACTAAAAGACGCCGACAAAGATTTCGTTTTCAATGAAACGGAAGCCGATTTGAATAAATTTGACAAAATAATTGACGAAGTAGAACCAGGCAATTTACGTTTGCCGGTTTTAATTAAAAAATACATCAAACAAAACGCTAGAGTTGTAGCATTTAATGTTGACCCATTGTTTAATAATTCGGTAGACGGCTTAATGTACATTAAAATTGCCGATTTACCAGAAAGCACCGTGAAACCCGTTATGGAAGAATTTCAAGCGGAATTAGAAAGAAAAGAGAAAGGCTAATCGATTGATTAGCCTTTTTTATTAAATATTTTGATTTTGTTTCTTTAATTCTACAACAGTTGTGTTTGCAATGATGTCTCCCAGCCTTTGATTATTAGCTGAATTTTTTATGGTTAAAATCCCGATAATTCCAAAAGGAAACATATCAATCGGATCAAATAGATGTCTTGTTATAGATTGACCAAAAGTTAATTCACCATTATTGGATTTTAGTGATTTCGGCTTCAAATTCATGATCGAATTTCCTAATGTGGCCCCAAAAAAAACTTCTGTTAATACAATAATTGTAAACCACATAATAAAAGGAACAATAGCTGCAATTCCAGTAACTGAGAAACCTCCTTCATTATTAGGCTCTCCAAAAGAATAAAGGTATGCAAAGATTAAAGCATACAAAAGAACGTAATCTATCAATCC
Organism: Flavobacterium sp.; assembly: GCF_036782315.1. GTDB lineage: Bacteria > Bacteroidota > Bacteroidia > Flavobacteriales > Flavobacteriaceae > Flavobacterium. The sequence goes on along the minus strand of NZ_DAIPZK010000001.1, from coordinate 362,325 downwards.
TGCAATAAATCTTTTTCCAATATTTTTTTTATTATATACTTGATTCATAACTAAAATTACAATTCAACACTATCAACCCTCTCTTTAAAATCTTCCCAAGCCTCTTTCGTTAAAATTGGCTTCGATTTTATTTTCTTCCCTTTTAGGTAATTCAAAATGGTTTTGGCTCTTGCTTCTGATTCAGGGTGAGTAGAAACCCAATACGTGTATTTGTGTAACTCATTGTCAACGGATAATTCGTAAAGAAAGTCAGCAAATGGTCTTGGATCAATATTCGCGTTAAGCAAATATTTTACACTTTGCATGTCGGCTTCGGTTTCTAAACTTCGGTCGTAGGCTGATGATGAAAGCGTTTTTAAAATTTCTCTTATTACAGTGCCATTTGAACCCGTTGTAATCGATAATAAAACCGAAAGCCCAATTTCTTTTGATAGTTTTTTCATTACATGATTCCCTTCAATATGAGCAATTTCGTGACCTAAAACCCCTAATAACGCTTGCTCGTTTTTACATGCTTTTATTAAACCGGTGTAAACCACCAAATGATTATCGGGCATGGCAAAAGCATTTACCTCATCTTTATCAATGATGTGTACTTTTAAACTGTCTCTTTCGATTTTGTTTTCCTTACAAATTGGCAATAATAAAGAATCTAATGTATTCACAATCGAATCATCTAGAATGATAGTTTCGCTTAATTCGATTTCATTCCAAATAATATCACCAATACTTTTTTCAGTCCCTGTTTTAGCTTCCTTTACTTTAAAATGTTTCACAAAATCAATTTGCGATAATAACATCCAAACACCAAAAAATAGTGCTACAACGATTAATCCTTTACTTAATAACTTCATTTGTTTTGCAAATTAAATTCGTAACATCTCCAAAAAAGAAGAATTCCGTGTGTTGTCCTTTTCTTACTTTCGTTGCGATAATTAAAGTGGAGAAAAATTCAATTAAGTTAAAAATCACTAACGTAATAATGTAGGCAAAATAATAATTAGTAGCCATTTCATCAGAAAATAAGATGGAAACTGTCCACCAAAAACCAGCACTATTAAAGAAAAATAATCCCAATTGAGAAACCAAAGCTTGCGTACAATGCCATTTAACAAAAGCCGTACTTTTTCTGTTTCCTAAATAAAAGAAGACACTTGCCAATAAATTTAAAATTGGTAATGGCAAACCTCCTATTACGGCTACAAGTGACATCAAATAACTATTCGATGCCCGTTCTAATTCCGATTCGTGAGGTTGATAATAAAATTTTGCTGTTGTAATCATAGATTTTTTTTAATATTCCAAATCCAATTGGCTATTACAAGTACGATAAGTATAATAGCAACTTTTCGTTTTCTGAGTATCGATTCTGTTTTTAAATAAGCAATGTAAAAAGTTTCCTTTTTTTGAATGAAATCATAGCTAATCCAAATAGGAGCTATAATCATAATTAGTCCAACAAGTAAACCAAAAGGATTGATTAAAATTGCTGAAAGAAAATTTCCGTGTGAAAGTTGCATTACAGAACGTGTAGTTCCGCAAGAAGGACAAGGAACAGTGGTTACTTTTTTGAACAAACAAACGGTAAATTCTTGATTTTGAATTTCGTGTTCGTGTTGCAAAGAAAAAAGCAACCAACTATACCCTACAAAACAAGCGAATAAAATAAAAATATATAGCTTGTTTTTATGCATTATTAGAACATGAAAGTTCTGTTAAATAACTCCATGTTTTTCTCTTTGGTAGCACCTTGAATTAAAAACCAATCCACGATAGCCCAAACTCCTAAACCACCACAAGTAAGTAGTTTACCAACTCCCATTCCAGTATCACCGATATAAAAACGGTCGATTCCATATGCTCCAGCAAAAATTGAAATTAATAAAGAAGTTGTTGGATCTTTGAATTGAAGAGTTTGTACCATTGGCCATTTATCATCATCCATTTGTAATAAACGTTCTCTGATTGCGTTTAATTGATGACCTTCGAAAAATTTGGCGTTCGTCATCATGAACATGTCTACTTTTTGTGCTTCCATTGTAAAATTGTTTGTTTTAGTTGTCTCCTACTCGTAAGGCTTTTCGGATGCGCCATAAAATGCTAATATAAAAAATATTTTCTTTATTAGTCGACAACCAAGTTAAAAGTTACAAATTTTATTGATAAATCTTACAAATCTTATCTACTATGGTCTGTGCTAATTTTTGATGACTTTCGAATGTCCAACCTGCAATATGTGGCGTTAACAATACATTTTCGGCGTTTAAAAGATATTCAAAAGCTACTGGTTTATCGCCTTCAAACAAGGTTTCAAAAGATAATTTTTCATATTCCAAAACATCTAAACCGGCGCCTAAAATTTTGCCTGATTGTAATGCTTGAACCAAATCAACAGTTACTACGGAATTCCCTCTTGCTGTATTTATGAACCAAAACGGTTTTTTGAATTTATTTATAAAAGCTGCATTAATCATCTTATCGGTTTCAGGTGTCCAAGGTGTATGTAAACTTAAAACATCGGCTCTTTCTTGAAGTTCTGATAATGAAACTTGAGTAGCATTAACATCACTCATATTCGGTAAAATATCATGACATAAAACGGTTACATCGAAACCTCGAAGTTTTTTTGCGAACGATTTCCCCATATTTCCATAACCAATAATTCCGACCGTTTTGCCTTCTAATTCATGTCCACGATTGGCTTCTCGCTTCCAATGACCTGATTTAACTTCGCTATTAGCCTTATTCAAATTATTAAAAAGTGATAACAACATCGCAATAGCATGTTCGCCAACGGCATTAGCATTTCCTTCTGGAGCTGCGATTAAATGAATTCCTTTCGCTATAGCATAATCACAATCGATGCTTTCTAAACCAGCTCCAACACGAGCAATGAATTGTAAATTTCTAGCTTTATCTAAAAACGTTTTATCAATTTTAAAACGGCTACGAATGACAATACCATGATAGTTTTCGATTTTGGCTTCTACTTCTTGTTTAGATGAAGTAAAATCGGCTTCATTATGAAAACCTGCTTGCTCTAATTGTTTCCATAGAAGTGGGTGATTGCTATCGATATGAAGGATTTTAATGTGGGCTACATTCATGATTTTCTATTGAAATATAAAAGTACGAAATTGATTCAAAAAAAATGAGGCCATTGAGACCTCATTGTGTTTTAATTTAACCAAGCTTCTGGATTTAAAGTGGTAGTGTTTTGCAATACCAAAAATTTGATAACTGCTTTACCAGAAGAATCGGTATGAATTTTTCCAATATTTTGTTTGATACTCACTTTTTGACCTTTTGAAACATTAACCGAAGATAAATTCAAATATACTGTTATGAAATCTCCATGTTGGATATAAACTGCTTTATTATTAGCCGAAATTACTTGTACTTGTAAAACTTCTCCGCTAAAAACTGCTCTTGCTGACGATCCTGGTTCAGTAGAAATTTCAACACCACTATTATGTATCGTTAAATTTTTATGGACTGGATGTGGTTGATCTCCATGAGCTAAAGAAATGTATCCTTTTTCAACAGGCCATGGTAATTTACCTTTGTTTGCTTTAAAATTATTAGATTCTATTTTTCCTTCAGCAGTTAAAACAAATTTGGTTGCTTCAGTAGTTCCTGCTTTTGGAGCTGTAGTTCCTGCTTTTTCAGCATTTCTTTTGTTTGCTGCGGCAATTTCATCAGCAATTATTTTCTTGATTTTACGATCAATATCTTTAGCTTCTTTTTGTTTTTTATCAATTTCTGCAGCTAATTTCTTTTTGTCTTTTTGAATTAGTTTAACAAGGCGTTCTTGTTCTTGTTTCTCTTTTTCTAATTCTTGTTTCTCTTTTTCAGTTTGAGCAATTACAACCTCTTTTTCTTTTTTACTTTCTGATAATCGTTTTTCTGCTTGAGCTAATTTGTTTTGTTTTTCTTTGATTTCTTCCCCTTGCATTTTTCTGAATCCTGCATATTGCTTCATATATTGAATTCTCTTGTAAGCTTGAAGAAAATTCTCAGAAGAAAGGATAAACATGATTCTACTTTGCTCATTTCTACTTTTATATGATTTTACAATCATTTTTTCGTAGTCTTCTTTAAGTACTTTTAATTCTCTATTTAACTTGTTCATTTCTAACTGAGTCAAATAGATTTCATCACTTAAAATACGTGTTTGCTTAGCAGTGGTATTTAGTAATTTTTGTCTTAATTCAATTAAATTCTTTTGCTGACTAATTTGAGTTAAAACCGATTTCTCTTTCTTTTTTTCATTTTCCAATTGCGCTTTGTTTTCTGAAATTTCTTTCAAAATTTGTTCTTTACGTTCCTCTAGCTTTTGCTTTTCTGAAGGTTGTGCAAAACATAACGTAGTGATGAAAAAGAAGCATATGATTTTAATAAATTGACTCATGCAAGATAGATTTTTACAAAGGTAACTTTTTTACTTAAATAAAAAATTAATTGATTTCAACCGCGGTATATCCGCTTGGTATAGAATAAGGGTAACTCAAATTTTCGTTAAATGTTGTGCTTTTATACTCAATATCAATTTTAATCTTGTCTTTTTGTTCTGCTTTAATTTTAATTTCATTAGGCAAATACATCCCTTTTTCTTCTTTAAATGAAGGATAACGAATTTCTAAATTTCGGTTTTTACTTGCTTGAACAATCGTTTCTTTTTTCAATAAGTAATTAGCGCCTTCAAAATAAAATTCTTTTGAAACATCACCATTATTAGGCAACGATAATTTAAACATTTTATCTACTATTTCTGAAATCCATTGGTCTTTTGTTAAATCATCAATAGCTTTTCCTAGAAATAAATTTTGCACTTTATTAAAATCTAAATCCGTTCCTAACCATTGACTTAGCAAACTGAAATCACCTTCAAAGTAAGTACTGTTTGGCTTTTCATAATAACTCACTTTAGTTGGAGTTATCATAGCTTTTGCCATTGGAATTCCAATAAATTTAATATTTATCCAAATGATTTCATCTTTTTTAATACGAATATCGGCATGTAAAGAATGTGATTGTTTTGCATCTTCATACTTAGCATTAGCTTTTATGCTTAGCGTTTTAAAATCGTGTTGATTCTTATAATGACCTTTGATTACTTTTGAAACTTCGGTATTTTCATTTGCAGCAGCAGTTGCCACGGCTTGTTTTGATTTACATCCGACTAAGAAAACGATTAAAATGGCTGATAGTATTGATTTCATTTATTTTTGTAATTGCTTTAATTTGTTGGTATACATTTCTTTTTTAGCCTTATCATTCAAATTTTCGCAACTGATAATTAATTGTTTGTAAAAATTAATATTAAAACGATTATTGTAAGTGCCGTTTTCCGAAGGATTAAACTCTACTACAAAATCCAAGCCGTTTTCTAAAATATTTTTGGCTTTTTTATATTCTTTAAGTTGATTATATCCTAAACCTGCGTAAAAATAAAACCCAACCTGAGTTGGAAATGACTCCAAATAATCTTCTGCTTTTTTGGTTAGCATTTGAAACTCTTGCTTTTGAAACAAGACTTCTAAATACAATTCCATGGCTTCCACATCATTTGGATTCTTTTTTATTCCTTTTTCAAAATAATATGCTGCTTTGTCTAAATCGTTCTTTTTCAAGAAAAATTTTGCTACTTCTTTAGCTACGTTGACTTCTTTATCGTTATCAAAATACGGAATGGCCTTATCTATATCTTTTAAATAGGTTGGGTTTTTTACTGCAAAAATCAGGAATTCATTAAAAACACGATGCTTTATTTTTAAATCCATTCGATCATTCTCAACTATTTTGAACATCGATTTTGAAGCGTTTTCTCCATCATTATTATTTAAATGAAATTTCACTAAACTTACATGTGCCCAATCTGAATTTGGGATTTCTTTTTCTAGTTGTTTTGCTACTTCAAACGCTTTGTCTTCCTGATTAAAATTAGTATACAAAACAATCAAGTCGATATAATTTTGCTCTACTTTTGGATTCTTTTTTATGGCTTCTTCTAATTGTTCTTTTTGAGGTTTAGAATACGCATTTGATTCTTGAATCTTCAATTTGTAGTATTCCATAGTGCTGGTTAACTTCGCCTTTGATTCCATTTTTTTTAATAAATCCAAAGCTTTACCATGTTGATTAGTATTCATGTATAGCGACACCAAATCATCATTCATATTAGTATCAAATTCTACTAATTTTTCAACAATGGGAATTGATTTTTGGTAATCTTTCGTTTGATAATATACATCGTACAATCCGTTCCAATACCAACGTTGTTTGTTGTCTAACTCGATAGCTTTTTTAAAGGCATTTTCAGCATCTACATAATTTTTTAGACTTAAGTAATTTTTACCTAATTCATATTGAAATGCCGCATTTTTTGGTTCTTTTTCAATGCATTTTTGAATCGCCACAATTGCTTTATCATAATTTTCTATACCACGTTGTTTCATGGCTTCATAAAAATTATTTTCTAATTGGTCATCTACCAAAGCAATCACATCGGGATTTTCTTGCGCCAACAAGTGATTCCCAAAACTGAAAAGCAGGAATGTAAATAAAGCTATGTGTTTTTTCTTTATCATCTATTCTAAAACCGAATAATCTCCGATACTAATACTTGTAAAATTGCCATCAAAATTCACATGGTTTCCTATCATAGCGTTATCTAAATTCGCATTTTTGATATGAGCGTGTGTTTGAATCAAACTATTTTTTATTGTTGAATCTATTACGTGACATCCTTTCCCTAAAGATACATTTGGTCCTACAGTTGCATTAATCAATACCACATCTTCAGCAATAGAACAAGGAGGAATAATTGTTGCGTTTTCTAATTTTACATCAGCAGAAACTAAATTTTCTCCATCTTTATGTAAAAACCCTAACATTCTTGTGTTTGTTTCAACAGTAACGTTTTTATTTCCGCAATCCATCCATTCATCTACTTGACCTGGTACAAATTTCATGCCTTTTGCCATCATTTGTTTAATACCATCGTTAATTTGGTATTCGCCACCATGAATAATGTTGTTATCTAACACCGATTGCAATTCATTTTTCAAAATCCCAATATCTTTGAAATAGTAGATGCCAATAACCGCTAAATCCGATACGAATTCTTTTGGCTTTTCTACCAATTCGATGATTTCTCCATTCTCATTTAAGTTTACTACACCAAAAGCTTCTGGCTGATCGACTTGTTTTACCCAAATTACGCTATCGGCAGTAGTATCTAAATCAAAATCAGCACGAATTAACGTATCAGCATACGCAATAACCGCTGGTCCTGATAAAGAATCTTTAGCACACATAATGGCATGACCCGTTCCTAATGCTTCATTTTGATAGTAAATCGTTCCTCTTGCGCCTAACTTTTGAGCAATGGCAATTAAATCTTCTTCAACTTTTTTACCAAAACTCTCATGAATAATAAACGCAACTTCATCTATTTTCTGATTTAAAACGCCAGCAATATCTTCCACTAAACGATGAACGATTGGTTTTCCTGCTACTGGAATTAATGGTTTTGGAACTGTTAAAGTATGTGGGCGAAGGCGTGAACCACGACCTGCCATTGGTACGATTATTTTCATGTTAGCCCCCTAACCCCCGAAGGGGGGAATTCCTATTAGGGGTCAATAGGATTTTATTAATTAATTCAATTTATTTATAAACTATTTACACAATTTTGTCAGTTCCCCTTTCGGGGGTTAGGGGCTTTACTTCACTCCCGTGCTGCCAAAACCACCTTCTGCTCTTGAGGTTTCTGATAATTCGGTTACTTCAATCCATTCTGCGCGTTCGTGTTTGGCGATGATTAATTGGGCGATACGTTCTCCGTTTTCGATTACAAAATCTTCATTGGATAAATTTACTAAAATCACACCGATTTCTCCACGATAATCAGCATCGACTGTTCCTGGTGAGTTTAAAACCGTGATTCCTTTTTTGGCTGCTAAACCGCTTCTTGGACGTACTTGAGCTTCGTAACCAATTGGTAATTCAATGAAAAGCCCCGTTTTTACGATGGTTCTTTCTAATGACTTTAGCGTTATTGGTTCTGATATATTCGCACGCAAATCCATTCCAGCTGAAGCGATAGTTTCGTAGTTTGGCAACTCATGATTGGATTTATTGATGATTTTGATTTGCATTTTTAATTTAATTTTTTAGAACACAGATCTTAGAAATGGGATAAATCGTTACTAAATCTATAATTCAAAGTTATTATTTTCTTCTAATAATTGTTAAAATGGTTTCTTTTTCGTTTCGGTATACAAAGTAAGCAAAAAACAAGATAGCTGCAATTCCGAAGATGTAAGTTTCACGTAAAATTGGCACATAAAATGAAACTCCTGAAAGTACTATTGCCAATCCCAAATAGGTAAAAATCGATTTCTTGTCATAAGGAATTGGATATTTTTTTTGTCCCATGTAGTACGAAATCAGCATCATGGTTCCGTAAGCCAAAATAGTGGCAATTGCAGAACCCATGTAACTAATAATTGGAATTAAAAGTAAATTTAAACCTAAAGTTACAATGGCTCCAACAATTGAAATGTAAGCACCAATTCTGGTTTTATCAATTAACTTATACCAAACCGATAAATTAGTGTAGATACCTAAAAAGAAATTGGCTAAAACAATTAATGGAACAATTTTCATTGCCGACCAATAACTTTGGTTATTCACTAAAATTAATTTTAAAATATCGGCAAATACGATAACATTTAAACATATGAACGAACCAAAAATGACAAAATATTTCGTAATCGTAGCATACGTTTGAGGCGCATTTTCATTTTTTGCGTGACTAAAGAAAAATGGTTCAATTCCAAGAGTATAAGCCGTTCTAAACAACACCATAAACATTCCAATTTTATAACAAGCTGAATAGGCTCCAACATCTGCCATATCAACATTCATCGATTTTTGAAGTATTTTATCAAAATGTTCGTTTATGGCAAAGGCAATTCCGGCTACTAAAATAGGCAAACCATATTGCATCATTTTCTTCCATAAATCGGTATCAAATTGCCATTTAATATTGAAATAATCTGGCAATACAAATAATAATGTAAATAAACTTGCTATTAAATTTGAAACGAAAATATAACCAATTTGAAAGTCTTGGTGATAAATAGTTTGAATAAACATATTATCAGTATTTGCTGCCCATTTAGGTAAAAATGCTAAGAAAAAAACATTTAATGATAGATTAATTAAAACATTTAAAATTTTAATTACAGCATATTTTATTGGACGACCTTCGGCTCTAATTTTGGAAAATGGAATAATCGCTAAAGCATCTAAAGCTAAAATCCAAATGGTAAAAACTACATATTCAACATTGATTTTTGACCAAAGTGCTAAGTCTTTACGCAATAAAAGAAACAGAACTAAAAATCCAATTGTAGACCAAAAAAGAGAAATGATGGATGTTGAAATTACTTTTCCTTTATTTTCTTCTGAATTGTAAAATCGAAAAAAAGCCGTTTCCATTCCGTAAGATAAAATTACATTGAAAAAAACCAAATAAGAAAAGATTACTGAAACTTCCCCATATTCTTTATTTGGGAGATAATCAGTATATAATCGAACTAATAGAAAACTCAACATTCTTGGCAACACTGTTGCGATGCCATAGATTGCTGTTTGTTTAAAAAGACTTTTACCTGAACTCAAATTATTCGTTTTTTAGAATAACAAATGTAATTAAAACTTTGGTCTTGCCGAAGGATATTCTAAAGCTGGTTTTTCAATTACATTCGTAATTTTTTGTTGGTATTCTTTACCTTTTTTCAAATAAATTAAAATGGCTTCGTTATCCTTAAGTTTGGTATTGTTTTTTGGACTTGTAAAAATTGGGGAATTATCATCATCATGCTTTTGCTGATTTCCCGGAGTTTTTATCATTGCCTGAAAATGCAAGTTGTCTTGTTTTTCAAACGGCACTTCGTAACCTCTAAAAATTACTTTTTTTAATTGGATGTTAGTGGGCAATTCTGTTTTGAGTTCAAGATAAAAGTTAATTCCGCTTCCACCCCCACGAACTCCTGCAACCCAACTTTGATGAGAAGCTTCTGCAATTTTAATTTCGGATTGCGCTTCTGCTTTGTTAACTGATCCGCATGAAACTATAAATCCTACGAAAAAAACGACTATTAAATTCTTCATAATCCTTGTTTTAAATATTTCACAAAATGAAACCCTTTTGGAACAAATCCGTGATTCATGTAGAATTTTTGGGCTCCAAAATTGGTGGTATACGCATCTAACGCCATCATATTACAATCTTCATCTATTGCTTTTTGGTTGAGATATTCAGTCATAATGCTTCCAATACCTTTGGAACGAAAATCTTCATGCACAACTACATTATCCAATTCTAGATATTTACCACTCCATAGTTTAGTTCCTATCCAAAATCCTGCCAAACCCATCGTGATTCCGTTTTCAACCGCTATCAGTTGTTTGTAATTGTGCGGAATCATTTTATCTAACAAATCGCCATAAATTTCTAGCGTATAATCAGGATATAATTGTTGGATAATAGATAATTGTTCCAACATTTCGGCTTTTGTTCCTAATTCAATTAACTGTGGCATTTTATTTTTGTAATAGATTTTCGTTGAATAAATTTAAAATTCTTCGGTATTCATCTACCCAAGAATACGTTTCAGTAAAACCGTGTGCTTCTACTGGAAAAACGGCTAAATCCCAATCTTTTTTTCCTAACTCGATGAAACGTTGCGTTAATCTAACTATATCTTGAAATTGCACGTTATCGTCTACCATTCCATGTAACATTAACAATTTGTCTTGTAAGTTATTTGCGAAATAAATCGGAGAACTTTTCTTGTACGCTTCAGGATCGGTTTCTGGGAAATTCAAAATATTTGACGTGTAACCGTGATTGTAATGCGCCCAATCGGTAACCGAACGTAATGCGGCTCCTGCTTTGAATTCGCCTGGTTCTGTTAGCAATGCCATCAATGTGATGAATCCGCCATACGAACCGCCGTAAATTCCAACTCGGTTGGCATCAATTCCTAAATTTTGAACCAAATATTTCTTTCCATCCAATTGATCCGATAAATCTTTTCCACCCATGTGACGATAGATTCCCGTTCTGAAATCACGACCGTAACCATCGCTGGCTCTGTAATCGATGTCTAAAACTGTGTAACCTAAATCGGTTAACATATTGTGAAACATGTATTCTCTGTGATACGTGCTCCAATAATTGTGGGCGTTTTGCAAATATCCCGCGCCGTGAACAAAAATAACTGCGGCTTTGTTTTTGTTTTCCGTTTTAGGTTGGTACAAACGTGCGTAAACACTGGTTCCGTCTTCGGCTTTGAAGGTGATAACTTCTGGTGTTTTCCAATTGTATTTTTCGAATTCTGGCGTTGTTGAAAACGTAATTTGTTTCAAATCAGAATTTGGCTTGTTAGCTCCAACGTACAATTCCCAAGGTTTATTTTTATAGGAATACCGAACTAAAAGCGTCTTTTCATCGGGAGATAATTTTACTTCGTAGTTGCCATCATTGGTTAAAATTCCCGTCATTTTTTTAGAAGCGATGTCTAATTTGTAAAAACTTCTGTTTCCTGGATGTGTTGTCGTGGTGGTGATGTAAAATGATTTTTTATCGTTGGACAATTTCACTTCACGAACTTCCCAATTACCTTTTGTTAGCGCTTCTTTTTTCTTGGTTCTTAAATCGTATATGTACAAATGCGAAAAACCAGTAGCTTCTGATTGAAAATAAAAGGTCGAATTATCTATAAACCCTAAAGTTCCGCCACTGAAACTGTAACCAGGAATTCCTGGTCCGCCAATCCATGCTTCGTCGTGTTGATGATCTAACTCGATAATTTTTCCTGAATTTAAATCCAATTGCACAATCCAACGGTGTTTGTTGTCTTGACTTCTGATTTCCAAAACGGCATTTTTTCCGTCTTGGCTATAGACTGGACTCATCATTACAATTGCGGTTTCGTAATCAGATTTGTCTTTAAGATTTTCGTAGTCCTGATAATATTTTGGTGCGTCTTTAATTCCGGTTAAATTCGAAAAAGAAACATAATACGTAGTATCTTTTTCGACATTGAAAATTCCGAATTTATGCTTACTGAAATTAGCTGTCGAAACTTTTGCTCTTGCTTTTTCTTGACGTGTAAATCCATCAGCAGTAATGAAATTTTCAACATTAGTGGAAACTTGACTTGGATAATCTGAAAGTCGGAAGGTTACAAACTTTCCATCTGGTGAGGGTTTAATTTGCTCTAAAGAGGATTTGTCGTAATAGATTTCTTTTGGGAATTTCTCTTTTTTAGATTTTGATTTTTCTTCATACCATTTTGAAGAAGCTTCTTCATCGCGAACAAATTGAAACAATTCTTTTTGTTGGTTTTTTAAAAAAGAATCTTCTTCTTTTGAAACTTTATTCTCTTTTCCCGATTTAAAATTGGTCAATTGAACAATTGAAAAATCTTTGGTATTGAATTGATATACATTTCTATTTTGCTGAAAGAAAATCACATCAGGATTTTTACTTCTTTCTACCGAATTAATTCTATCGGCTAATTGAATGACTTTTTTTGTCTTTTTAGTGGATTTGGTATACGAATACAAAACGCCTTGATTCGTATAATACAACACATCATAGTCTTTTTGTGTTGCCATGAAATCCAAATCGTAAATCGGATTTGAAGTTGTTACTTTTTGAGGCGTTTTTAAAGAAGCGTTCCAGAAATACGTGCTGTTTCCTATTTCGTTATTCGGATTCCAATCAAATAAAACGGTTTGCCCATCGATTGACCAACGGTGATTATCAGGTTGGTGCCCGATGAATTCATTTCCTTTCATGATGTCTTCTAAACGAAGATTTTGTGCCGAAGCCAAAAAGGTAAAAAGTAATAGAACGAAAGACGTATATTTTTTCATTGGCGAGTTGTTATTCTTACAAATATACCAATAAAAGTAAATGAGGGAAAAAGGTTTTGTTAAATGAATTATTGCTATTCGTATAAAATTTATCAACTAACCACCACCCATAAGATGTAACACATAAAGCACCAAATAAAAAACTACAATAATAAATATAGAACCAATTACAAATGCATGCTTATAATCCATACACTCTTTAAAAGGCTTTTCTAACTTAGTAAACACACAATAAACAACAGCACCAACAAATCGAACCGCTAAATATCCCATATCATTTACCTTTTAATTACTCTAAAAAACCGAATCTTGATGAAAATTTCGATAAGCTTATATTTATATTTTGATATTAAAAAGATTTTTAAGCTATCTAAATTGATACGATTCCTAAAAAATCCACAATCATGTTTCTTCTTTTTCAAATATAAAAAAAGTCCCTATAAATCGGGACTTTTTATAATATCTAAATTAAAATTAGTTATTCAAAGCTTCTGCTCCACCAACAATTTCCAAGATTTCTCCAGTAATTGCTGCTTGACGTGCTTTGTTGTAAGTTAATTTTAATTGGTTTCTTAATTCTGTAGCGTTATCGGTTGCTTTGTGCATTGCGGTCATACGTGCTCCGTGTTCTGCTGCAAATGAATCTCTAATCGATTTGTATAATTGTGTTTTTAATGATTTTGGAATCAATGTTAACACAATTTCTTCTTTAGAAGGTTCAAAGATATAATCAGAAGCTACTACTTCGCCACCAACAATTGGAGCTAAAGGTAAAAACTGTTGCGTTCTTACAATTTGAGTCGCTGCATTTTTGAATTCGTTATATACGATTTCAATTTTATCATACTCACCTGCTACGAATTTATCCATTAACTGTTGCGCAATTGCAGCTGCATTGTCAAAAGTCAATTGATCAAAAACACTGTTTTGAACGTCAACCACATTGTGTGTTTTACGTAAAACGTCGTTTCCTTTTTTACCGATAGCAAAAACATCCACTTGTTTTCCTTGGTAAGTATCCGCTACTACTTTTACTTGTTTGATAACGTTTGAATTAAACGCACCACACAAACCTCTATTAGAAGTAATTGCAACGATAAGCACTTTTTTTACTTCTCTTTGAGTTGTAAAAGCACCACCTACTTCTCCTTCAAGAGTTGCACTTAAGTTTTGTAATAGTTCAGTAAGTTTTTCTGCATACGGACGCATAGCCGTAATGGCATCTTGCGCTTTTTTTAATTTAGCAGCAGAAACCATTTTCATCGCCGATGTAATTTGCATCGTAGATGAAACAGAAGTAATTCTATTACGTATTTCCTTTAAGTTTGCCATTTTGTTAATTTGTCAATGTGCCAATTTATCAATGTGTCAATTAATTGTCTAATTGACACATTGTCTAATTGACTAATTAATTATATTTTGCTGAAATTTCTTTAGCTACGTTTTCTAAAACGTCAGTAATTTTGTCATCAAATTTACCTGCTTTTAACGCGTCTAATGTATCTCTGTGTTTTGCATTTAAGAACTCTAAATAATCTTTTTCGAATTCTTTTACTTTTTCAACTGGTACATTTCTTAACAAGTTTTTAGAACCTGCATAGATAATTGCTACCTGATTTTCAACTGTAAATGGAGAGTTCAAACCTTGTTTTAAGATTTCTACGTTTCTCTTACCTTTTTCAATTACGTTTAAAGTAACCGCATCTAAGTCAGAACCAAATTTCGCGAAAGCTTCTAACTCACGGAATTGAGCTTGGTCTAATTTTAATGTACCAGCAACTTTTTTCATTGATTTGATTTGTGCATTACCTCCAACACGAGATACCGAAATACCTACGTTGATAGCAGGACGAACTCCAGAGTTGAATAAATCACCATCTAAGAAGATCTGACCATCAGTAATCGAAATTACGTTTGTTGGGATATAAGCAGAAACGTCACCCGCTTGTGTTTCGATAATTGGTAACGCTGTTAACGAACCACCACCTTTAACGATTCCTTTGATAGAATCTGGTAAATCGTTCATGTTTTTAGCGATTTCGTCGTTAGCGATAACTTTACATGCTCTTTCTAATAAACGAGAGTGTAAGTAGAAAACGTCTCCAGGGTAAGCCTCACGTCCTGGTGGTCTTCTTAATAATAAAGACACCTCACGGTAAGCTACTGCTTGTTTGGATAAATCATCATAAACAATTAAAGCTGGACGACCAGAATCTCTGAAATATTCTCCGATTGCAGCACCTGCCATAGGAGCGTAAACTTGCATTGGAGCAGGATCTGAAGCGTTAGCCGCTACGATGATAGTATAAGCCATAGCTCCTTTTTCTTCTAATGTTTTTGCTAAAGCAGCAACAGTTGAAGCTTTTTGACCTACAGCTACATAGATACAGAATACTGGTTGACCTGCATCATAAAATTCTTTTTGATTTAAGATCGTATCGATACAAACTGTTGATTTACCAGTTTGACGGTCACCAATAACTAACTCACGTTGTCCACGACCAACTGGAATCATAGCATCAACTGCTTTTACTCCAGTTTGTAATGGCTCAGTTACTGGCTGACGGAAAATAACTCCAGGAGCTTTTCTTTCTAATGGCATCTCATATAACTCACCACCGATTGGACCTTTACCGTCAATTGGGTTACCTAAAGTATCTACAACACGACCTACCATTTGCTCTCCTACTTTAAGAGAAGCAATACGTTGTGTTCTTTTTACTGTAGAACCTTCTTTGATTCCTGTTGATGGTCCTAAAAGTACCACCCCAACATTGTCTTCTTCTAAGTTCAATACGATAGCCTCTAATCCATTTTCGAATTGTACTAACTCTCCGTATTGAGCGTTTGATAATCCGTAAACACGAGCGATACCGTCTCCAACTTGAAGTACTGTTCCAACTTCTTCTAACGATGCACCAGATTCAAAACCTGATAATTGTTGTTTTAATATTGCTGAAATTTCAGCAGGTTTAATTTCCGCCATTTTGATATATCTTTAATGGTATATTAATTACTAAACTCTCTTTTTAAATTTTGCAATCTGCTTGCTACAGATGCATTGTATTGTTTGTCGCCCATTCTTAAAATAAATCCTCCAATGATAGCTGGATCTACAATATTTTGAATGGTAATTTTTTTATTTGAAAACGATGCAATTTTTGCCAACACTTTAGCTTCTAACTCTGCAGTCATTGGAATAGCAGTTGTTACTTTAGCTATTTCAATTCCGTTAAGTTCATCGTATAAAGCATTGAACTGTAAAGCAACATCGTTTAATAATTCAAATCTTTTGTTTACTAAAAGCAAATGAAATAATCCTTTTGTCTCTTTCTGAGCAGAAGCAAAAATTTCGTTTAAAGAAGAAAATTTAATTTCTCCTTTAACAATTGGGCTTTGCAAAAAGTCTTTCAATTCTGTATTTTCTTTGATTGCTTTTGCAATAGCAATCATATCTGTATTAACTGCATCTACAGAATTGTTTACTTTGGCAATATCCAAAATAGCTTTAGCGTATCGAATTGCTGCTCTAGTTCCTGCCATGATATTAGTTTAATTTAGCGTCACCTAACATTTTCTCAACCAACTTAGTTTGAGCTTCTTTGTTAGATAATTCTTCTTTTAATAATGTCTCAGCAATTTCTAATGACAAAGAAGAAACTTGATTTTTCAATTCTGCCATAGCTGCATTTTTCTCACTTTCGATAGAAGCTTTAGCAGCCTCAATCATTTTTTCGCCTTGTGCTTGCGCTTCAGATTTAGCATCAGCAATCATTTTTTCTTTGATTTCTCTTGCTTCTTTAATCATTAAATCTCTTTCCGCTCTAGCTTCAGCTAATAATTTTTCATTATCCGACTTCAAGTTTTGCATTTCTTTCTTAGCATTTTCAGCTGCTAATAAAGCGTTAGAAATTCCTTCCTCACGAGCTACAATTGAATTCATGATAGGTTTCCAAGCAAATTTAACCATTAATATAATTAATACTAATAAGATAATTGCTTGCCAGAAAAATAGTCCGAATGAAAAATCGTTAATTAATTTCTCCATGTTTTGAAAAATATATGTTTAAATAGTACTTTCTTTTTAAAAACAGTACCTGTAACCAACCGTTACAGATACTGATTTCTTTTTCTTTATTATTTTCCTAAGATTAAAGCAGCGAATGCTAAACCTTCTAATAAAGCAGCGATAATAATCATCGCTGTTTGAATTTTACCAGCAGCTTCTGGCTGACGTGCGATAGCGTCCATTGCAGAACCACCAATTTTTCCTAAACCTAAACCTGCACCGATTACTACTAAACCAGCTCCAATTAAATTGTACATAATAATTGATTTATAAAATTAAACAATACTCAAATTTTAATGATGATCGTCGTGATGATGATCTTGAACTGCCATACCAATAAATAATGATGATAACATTGTAAAGATAAAAGCTTGTAGAAACGCTACTAAAACTTCAATAATTGAAATAAACAATGTTAATCCTAATGATATAGGTAAGTCAGCTGCTAAATTTTTTCCAACAAAAATCATTGCGATTAAACTCATGATTACAACGTGACCAGCTGTAATGTTTGCAAACAAACGAATTAATAAAGCGAATGGTTTTGTTAATGTTCCTAAAATTTCAATTGGCATTAAGATGATTTTCATTGGAACCGGAACACCTGGCATCCAAAAAATGTGCATCCAATAATCTTTATTAGCACTAAATTGTGTAATAATATATGTAAATAATGCCAAACAAATAGTTACTGCAATATTACCTGTAACGTTGATTCCTAGCGGAGTCATTCCAAGTAAGTTTAATAACCAAATTAAGAAAAACACAGTTAATAAATAACCCATGAATTTTCTGTATTTTTTCTCTCCAATATTTGGAATAGCGATTTCGTCTCTGATAAATAAAATAAGTGGCTCCAACACTCTACCAAATCCTGTTGGAATTGGTCCTTTTTTGTATGATTTAGCTAAACCAACAAACATTAACAACAACAAAGCAGAAGCAAACAACATTGAAACAACATTCTTTGTAATTGAAAAATCTAATGGTTTTGCATTTGTTGGATGATGATGCTCGTCGTAGTTAATAGTTCCAGCTGCATCTGTTTTGTAAATTTTTCCGTGGTATAATTTATAGTAATTTCCATCAACTTCAGCAACAGTTTCTCCGTGGTGAAATTTAGAAGATGAAAATATTTTTAAACCGTTATCAATTAAAATAACAGGCAATGAAAACCCATAATGCTTACCTTCTTTTTCATCAGAGAAAAAAGTAAAATCATAAGAATCTTGTAAGTGATGTTGAATATAAGCATCAACTTTAGCTTTTTTGTCTTGAGGTTCTGCCGTTACTTCATGATGAGCATCTGCTGTAGCATGAACTTCATGAGATTCTTTTTTTACTGAATCATTAGAAACATTTGCGAAACTGAATAAAGGCAATATCGCAATTGCGATAGCTGCTATTACATGAAGTGGTTTTCTTGAAATCACCATAATGATTATATTCTAAAATTTTGGTCTTAAAAATTTTTGCAAAAGTACAACTTTAATTAATATTCCAAGTTTCAAAAAATAATTTTTTTTGAATTTTTAATGATTTTTTTGCCTTAAATTACTTTTTGTTTAGCAATCTTATTGTAAAATAGACATCTACGCTTAAAAAAAACAGAAAAATAACGAAAAAATTAATTTTATTAATTTGAAGCATTTGTTGGTTTTGAAATAAATATTCGGTAGCAAAAAAATAGCTAATTCCTACTTTAAGTGTTGATAAACCTAAAAAAGCGAAACCTAATTGTTCTTTTGCTATTTCATAAATTTTAATCATTGCTAAAACTATCGAAATAGTCATTACAAACTGTAAAGAATAAGACATTAAAAACTTCATTAAATCCAATTTATCCAAATAAGAAACTATTCCAAAATGAATAAGAAAAAAAACTAATGAAACTATAAGAACTTGAACAATAATAGGTAGTTTTTTAAACATCTTTTTTTTTATTTAATTGATTTACTTGTTTGATTACATTATAAAGGGCAACAAAAACTCCAAGGAGTGTAATCCCTTTTAGAAAATAACCTTCGGGATTTGGATATTTTTCATCAAGCCAACTACCAAGATAAGAGAAGCCAAAAATAATCAATCCCATTTGAAATGGGATATTAATTAGTGCTAACCATTTATTAGCTTGTTTTTTATTTTTTGAATCCATTATTTGACCTGTGTTCTCATTTCGCAGCTGGCTTCAAATCTTGCGCCGGGTTCAACAGCAAGTTTGCCTACAATTACTTCACCTGTTATATGAGCTTTAGATTTTACATTTAACATCCCTTCGGCTTGTAATTTACCCGAAAATCTTCCTTCAATATCAATATTTTTACAAATGATATCGCCAATTACTTCGCCTGTAGAACCAATTACGATTTTTCCTTCCGAAGTAAAATTCCCTTTTAGTTTTCCGTCTAACCTAAAATCAGCAAAGGTTGTAATGTCTCCATTAATAGTAGTTCCGTCTACTATTCTATTAGTTTTTCCTAATAAATGATCTTGATTTTTCTCTTTTTCAAACATATTAATAGGGATTTGAGGTTCTTATTTGTTTAACAAAATCCATTCTTCCAACTTCTTTTTCATTTGTACAATCTTATAATCTTCCGTGGAAATAATGTAAACTTTGTCGGTTAATTTATAATTTTTATGTAGCTGCAGTACCGACAATACCGATATTGCTGCATCTTTGTTATCAAAACCATGAATTACAATAAAGTTGTCTGTTAACGTATAAATATCTTCCGATGTTTTTAGAGCAACAGCATTGGTATCTTTGATATACTTAGCTATTTTTTCGGTTAGATTTTTTACATCTTTATAGTAAGGATACTTCTTAGGAAAAATAATTTTGTAACCTGTTGGTTGAGCTAAACCAAAATCAAGCGCTTCAATTAACGGCACTTCCATTTGAACCATTTTTTCAGCTTCTTTTCCTTCAAGTGCATTTGGATAGGTTAAAGCTACAAAATTTAAGGCTTTTTTATATTCTTCAACACCTTGCAATCTTGCAATTGTTTTGGCTTTTAGCATCTCAAATTTTGGCAATGATTCTTCTCCAGCGAATTTAAAAATAGCCTCATCCAACTCCGTTGACACTTCTCTTATTTGATTGTTGTTATATTTCTTGAACAATGCATTAAAAACCAATTCTGGATTATCGTTATCCATTATTTCTACTTCGGGGTTATTCAAAATTTGGGCATAACGACTATCAGGATATTGAGACAAAATTTGTTGCTTCATTTCTGCAGCTTTTGAAGGCGAAATTTGCTGATAAATTTTATACAAATTGTACATTGCTGGAAGCACCAAACGTTCTTCGGGCTTGTTTTTTAATAACTGCTCCAAACGAGAAGCGGCCAATTCATATTCTTTAAATTTTTCTTTATATATTAATCCTAATTGGTAATAAGCAAAATCACGATCTTTAGTTAAACTATCTAACAGTTTTTTATCTGTTGGGATTTGCTTCAAATAAAAACCTGTATCGTATTTAGGATTTTCAACTACAACAGTTGAATCTTTAAGAGCATCTGTATCTTTTTGATTATCATCTTTGAAATCGTTTATATTTCCTTTATCGGAAGACCATCTCCAATTGTCTTTCAACGATCTTTTTCCCCAATTGTTTTGAAAATCTTTTTTCCCAAAATCAACAGCTACTGGATTATAAAAATAAAAATTAGAATTATCAGTACCCACACCCATTCCTGGCGGTAAATTAGAAGGGCCGTTAGTTAGTGGAATTACTGGGTTGTTACCGCCTTTCATTCCGGCTATATTTGGTTGTTTTGGGTTATTTACATTATTTGCTTGCGCATTGGCATCTTTTTTTGCTTTTTCAGCTTCTAATTTTGCTTTTCGTTCATCTTCAGCTTTTAATTTTGAGATGTAATTACTATAGTAAGCTTTTCTATCGAAGTCGTTCATAGCTACAACCGATAAAATACTATCGTTCTGTTGTGCTATTGTTTCATACTTAATAACATCTTCTAGATTATCGCGTTTCTTTTTAATTTTTCGGTGTTCTCTGGTGCGATCATTTAAATTGATAAGCGTACTATCGTAATATTTACCTGCAGTTTTATAATCAGCTTCTCTAAAGTAAATTTCACCAAGGTTTCTGTAATTTGATGCCGTTAAATATTTATCTCCAGAAACAGCTTTTATTGATTTATTATAATGCTTTTTTGCAATTTGATTCTTATTGTTTTTGTCATAGAAAATTCCAACTTGATGGTTTAAAATATCTAAATAAGGACGATTTTCTCTATCTTCAATTAGCTTATTGAATTTTTCTAAAAATGCTAACGTATCACCTTTAGTGTAATTGAATTGTTGGGCTTGTTTAGCATGCGCTTGAATTACATAACGACGAGGAGCTTTTCGATTCATTTGAATAACCTCCTCAAAAGCTGCATAAGCACTATCATTATAATTCATTTGCTCATATAATTGTCCTAAAATAAAAGTATATCTTGCTTTTTCCTCGTTATCACGCGTAGCTTCTTTAGCTACTTTTAAAGCTGCAATAGCAGTATCTTTAACTTGAATATTCATGTAAGCTTGTGCTAACATTGCATTAGCATCGGCTAAATCTTGTCCTTCAATTCTTTTATCTTTTAAAAGTAATTTAAGATTTTTAATAGCTACATCTTCGTTATCCAATCGGATATTTACTTTTTCACGCCATACTTTAGCGTGATAAATTCGGTCACTTAGCGGATATTTGTAAAGAATGTAATTTAATGCTTCTAATGCAGGAATAAAACGATTTTCATAGTAACGTGATTTAGCCAACAGAAGATAAGCTTCATCCATTTGTGGATTTTTTTCTGTCCCAGCAATATTCATAGAGTGCATTTGAATTGCTTTTACTGCTTTTTCTTCGGCACGTTCAAAGTTTTTGTTCTTAGTTTGTCCGGGTAAAACAGCTTCTTCAGCATCTGAAGTTCGTTCAATAGGTAAGACTTCCCAAAAATTATCTTTATAAGTAAGTTTTAATTCATCTAATCCTTTGGTTAGTGCTACATTTCCGTTATAAAGAACATTGTATTTAGTGGTGACAGAATGAAAGTTACGATTAACAAATTTATCTTTTTTAACAGAACATGCTATCAAAAAAAACAAAAAACCAATCGCTAAAGTATATTTAAATATAGTGCTTTTCAATGTAAAACGTTTTTGTACTTAAACTACTAAAATTACTTTTTAGTATATATAGAATGGTAAAAATACGTTTCTTTTTTTGATGTGAAAAAAAATAGTAGACTTTTTGTTAATCAAATACATTTTTAAGGTCCTTGATTACCTTAAAAGCAACATCAATTTGATCGTCACTAACAATGATAGTAAATTCATTTGTGGTTGAAATTACTTCGTGAATGATGATTCCTTCCCAAGCCAATCTTTGAAAAATATAGTAATAAACTCCCGGAGTTGAAATGTTTTCTTGAGGTAATTTCACTGTAATAGAAGAAAGATTTTCTATTTTATGCGTTAATTTTTCATTTTTAAAAATTGTCTCAACAAGAGGTTCAATCGAAGTGCTTGTTACAATGTTAGTTTCATTTACACCACGAGATGATGTATAAAAAATATCTTGTTGTTTGTTGATTTCCGAAATTAACTTTGCTTGATTGTCTAAAAGCGAATCCGAACTAATGAAAGTAAAATCGGTCAGTGAGGAACGTACAGTGATTTCACCAATATTTTTTAAAACTTTTGAAATTTTATAATTGATTTTAAAATCTAATTCTTCAGAAAGTCTTTTCAATGACATTACAACAGCACCTTGCTTTACATCTTTACCCAAATGCGCTTCTAGCTCAGGCATCATAATACGAGCTAGTGATGTTAGATTGATGATTCCTTGCGAAAGCGAACTCAATAAAAAAGGCTTTGATTTGATATATTGCTCTACTACAGATGATATTGTTTTCATTATAATTTTATTCTCTTTGTTGATTGTTTGGGCAAAGATAGGAATAAAAAACAATTTGTTATAAATTTAACATTTTAAAAATAATAAAATGCTTCTTCAATATGTTCGATAACAAATTCTGAGTTTGTTTTATGAATGGCTACTATATCAAATCGAACTTCAACATCTAAATCATTTTGAACAACATATTCATTTACAGCTTTTAGTAATAATTGGATTTTTTTAGGTTTTACAAACTCTTGTGGTAAACCAAAATCAATACTCGAACGCGTTTTCACCTCAACAACAGCTAAAATTTCAGCTTTTTTTGCAATAATATCAATTTCAGCTTTATCAAAAATCCAATTGGTTTCTAGGATTTCGTAGCCGTTTTTCTGTAAAAATTCAACTGCCAATTCTTCACCAAGTTTTCCTAAATCATTATGTTCTGCCATTAGTTCAATGTGTCAATTTTCAATATGTAGATGTGCCAATTTTAGCGAAATTGAAGTTTTACTTCTTTTTCGTTTACTTCAAAATCTACTTGTTTTCCAAGAATTAAAGTTCGGTTGTCTTTTTGATGTCCCGCTGGAAATTCGAAAGCGATTGGAATATTGTATTCCTTAGCAATTGCAGTAATAATCTGCACCTCATTTTGCCCAAACGGAATATCATTATCGTGCATATCGGCCATACTTCCCACAATAATTCCTTTGATCTTTTCAAAATAACCATTACGTTTTAAATTGTACATCATTCTGTCGATATGATATAAATATTCGTCCAAATCTTCAATAAAAAGAATTTTTCCTTTGGTATCAATGGAAGATTTTGAACCCAATAAACTATATAAAATCGAAATATTTCCACCAACTAATTCACCAGAAGCTTTTCCTTTTATATCATATGATTTTGAAGGAATTGTATACGAAATCGTCTCTCCAAAAAGTGCTTTTCGCAACGTTTCTTTTACTTCTTCTGGAGCTTTTGGAACCGTAAACGGCATAATCGAATGCAAAGTCGCAACGCGTTCCACATTCAATTGACTATGTAAAACCGTAACATCAGAAAAACCCATAATCCATTTCGGATGCTTTTTGAATTTGGTAAAATCTAACGAATCAATAATTCGAACTGACCCATAACCACCACGAGCACACCAAATGGCTTTAACATTGTCGTCATCCATCATTTCCTGAAAATCGGTAATTCTTTCTGCATCAGTTCCGCCCAATTGGCAACTATCTAAACCTATGGTTTTGCCTAATTTGGCTTTCAATCCCCAAGATTCTAATAATTCAATAGCAGGTTTTGCATCTTCTGGAAAAAATTTACGGGCTGTACAAACAATAGCAACTGTGTCGCCTTTTTTTAGATAAGATGGAATTTTCATTTTCTTTTGTGAATGAGAAAAGTTTGAAATTAAAATAAGTATCAAAATAAATCTATACATTGTCAGATTTTATTAACTCAAAAGTAAACAAAATCCAATTAAAATTCGGGATTTCGTCACTAATCGATTATTTTTGCATCAAATTTTATGATGATATGTTAGAAAATCCGAAAAGATATACAATTACTGCGGCTTTACCTTATACAAATGGACCGATTCACATTGGACATTTAGCAGGTGTTTATGTTCCTTCTGATATTTATGCGAGATATTTGCGTTTGCAAGGAAAAGATGTGGCTTTCATTTGCGGAAGCGACGAGCACGGTGTGGCGATTTCCATGAAAGCTAAAAAAGAAGGCATTACGCCTCAACAAGTAATTGATAAATATGACGGAATTATTCGCAAATCGTTTGAAGATTTCGGGATTTCTTTTGATAATTATTCGAGAACTTCTTCGGAGATTCATCACAAAACAGCTTCTGAATTTTTCAAAAAATTATACGATAATGGTGATTTCATTGAAGAAACTACCGAACAATTATACGATGCAAAAGCTGACCAATTCTTAGCAGATCGTTTTGTAACTGGAACTTGTCCAAAGTGTGACAATCCAGAAGCTTATGGCGATCAATGTGAAAAATGTGGTTCGACTTTAAATGCAACTGATTTAATTAATCCAAAATCGACAATTACCGGCGAAACTCCGATTTTAAAATCAACAAAACACTGGTTTTTACCTTTAAATCGTTACGAATCGTTCTTAAAAGAATGGGTTTTAGAAGGTCACAAAAACGATTGGAAACCAAATGTTTACGGACAAGTAAAGTCATGGGTTGATGGTGGTTTAGAACCAAGAGCCGTAACACGTGATTTAGATTGGGGAATCGATGTTCCTGTTGAAGGTGCAGAAGGAAAAAAATTATATGTTTGGTTTGATGCGCCAATTGGTTACATTTCTTCAACCAAAGAATGGGCCACTCGCGAAGGAAAAGATTGGGAACCGTATTGGAAAGATGCCGATACAAAATTGGTTCACTTCATTGGAAAAGACAATATCGTTTTCCATTGCATCATTTTCCCAGCGATGTTAAAAGCGGAAGGAAGTTATATTTTACCTGATAATGTTCCGGCAAATGAATTTTTAAATTTAGAAGGAAACAAATTATCGACTTCTAAAAACTGGGCAGTTTGGTTGCACGAATATTTACAAGATTTCCCAGAAAAACAAGACGCATTACGTTATGCGTTAACGGCAAATGCTCCAGAAACAAAAGACAACGATTTTACTTGGAAAGATTTTCAAGCAAGAAATAATAATGAATTAGCTGCGATTTTTGGAAATTTCATCAATCGTGTTGTGGTGTTAACTAATAAATATTACAACGGAATTGTCCCAACTCCAAACGAATTTACAGAAGTTGACGAACAAACTTTAGCTGAATTAAAAGCCTATCCAGCAGTAATATCAAGTTCAATCGAGCGTTACCGTTTTAGAGAAGCGTTAGGTGAATTGATGAATGTGGCTCGTTTAGGAAACAAATATTTAGCTGATGAAGAACCTTGGAAAATGGTCAAAGAAAATCCGGCAAGAGTGCAAACTCAAATGTATGTAGCGTTGCAAATTGCTTCTGCTTTAGCGGTTTTATCGGAACCATTTTTACCTTTTACAGCAAAAAAATTATCAAATATTTTAAAAATCGATGCTTTAGGTTGGAACGATGTTACGACTAAAACAGACTTGTTACCAGCAGGACATCAAATTGGTCAAGCCGAAATCTTGTTTGCCCAAATTGAAGATGCCGAAATCCAAAAACAATTAGACAAATTAGAAGCAACTAAAACTGCCAATAAAGTGGAAAACGCAAAAGCTGAACCTCAAAAAGACATCATCACTTTCGAAGATTTTGCCAAAGTAGATTTACGAATTGGAACCATCATCGAAGCTGAAAAAATGCCAAAAGCCAACAAATTGTTAGTTTTAAAAGTAGATACAGGAATTGATGTAAGAACTATCGTTTCTGGAATTGCAGAGCATTTTACACCGGAAGAAGTTGTTGGAAAACGCGTAACGGTTTTAGTAAACTTAGCACCAAGAGCTTTACGTGGTGTTGAAAGCGAAGGTATGTTGTTATTAACGAACAACGCCGAAGGGAAATTGGTTTTCGTAAACCCAGATGCGGAAGGTGTGATTAATGGCGCGATGATATCTTAATACAAAAATATGAACCCAAAAATAATCGCTTTCGACGCAGACGACACTTTATGGCACAACGAACCTTATTTCGATGAGGCGCAAGAACGCTTTTGTGTCTTGTTTCAAGATTATGCTTCGAGTCAGGAAATTTTGGGATTGATTTTGAATCATCAGGTGAAAAACTTGCCTTTGTATGGTTTCGGAATTAAAGCGTTTACCTTGTCGATGATTGAAACCGCTTTACAATTGACGAATCATCAAATTTCGGGAAAAGGTATTGAGCAAATTTTAACCATTGGAAAAGACTTATTGCAAAAACCGGTCGAATTATTACCAAACGTAGAATCCGTTTTGGAACAGTTGAAAGGGAAATATAAATTGGTTGTAGCCACAAAAGGTGATTTAAAAGACCAACATCGCAAGTTACACGATTCGGGAATTGGACCTTTTTTTCATCATATTGAAGTGTTGAGTGACAAAGCCGAATTAGACTACGAAAAAATGTTAGGCCGTTTAGATTGTAAACCAGAAGATTTTCTGATGATTGGTAATTCATTGAAATCTGATGTTTTACCCGTTTTGAATATTGGCGGACATGCGATTCACATTCCATATCACACCACTTGGGAATACGAGAAAATTGATTTTGAAATCAAACACGAAAATTTCCAATCGTTTACCAATATTACCGAGCTTTTACCTTTACTAAAATGAAGCAAAAAATAGACAAATCCACTTGGAATCGAAAAGGCCATTTGGAATTTTTCACAGCCTTTCAAGAACCGTTTTTCGGAATTACAACAACCCTTGATTGTACGATTGCTTATGAAAAAGCAAAGTCTATGCAAATTTCATTTTTTGTTTACTACCTTCACAAAACTTTGGTTGCTGTAAATCAAATCGAAAATTTTAAATATAGAATTGAAGGTGAGGACGTATTTCTTTACAATGAAATTGATGCATCAGCAACTATAATGCGAGAAGATAAAACGTTTGGTTTTTCGTTTATGAAATTTCATGAAGATATTTACAAATTTAATAAAATTGTACAAACAGAAATTGAAAGAATTCAAACAACTACTGGAATTTTAACTAGGGAATATCCAGAAAACATCATCCATTTTTCAGCTATTCCTTGGATTAATTTCACAGGATTAACACATTCTAGAAACTTTGGCTTTGCAGATAGTTGCCCAAAAATTTCCTTTGGAAAAGTCGTTGAAGAAAACGGAAAGAAAAAAATGGCACTTTCAGTTACAGCGCATCATGGTTTAATTGATGGTTATCATATTGGATTATTTGTAGAAGAATTGCAAAATTTAATGAATTCATAGATGTTTCCCATTGCGTTTCATCCAATTTACAAACATCCATTACCCGATGGGCATCGTTTCCCGATGTTAAAATACGAGTTATTACCACAACAATTGTTGCACGAAGGCATTGTTCAAAAAAGTGATTTTCTTGAACCCGAAATTATCCCGATTGAAACTGTTTTAAGGATTCACACAAAAGAATATGTTTCCGATTTATTGAATTTAACTTTAGATGCAAGAGCTGCGAGAAAAATTGGTTTTCCGCTTTCTAAAGAACTTGTGGAACGAGAATTGAGAATTGCACAAGGAACTGTTATAGGAGCTGAAAAAGCATTTGAAACAAATGTAGCATTCAATATTGCTGGCGGAACGCATCACGCCTATTCTAATAGAGGTGAAGCATTTTGTTTGTTGAACGACCAAGCCATTGCTGCTCAATATTTGTTAGATAAAAAACTAGCAAAAAAAATCTTAATCATCGATTTGGACGTACATCAAGGAAATGGAACGGCAGAAATTTTTCAAAAAAACGATAATGTCTTTACTTTTTCAACTCATGGAAAATCTAATTATCCGTTCAAAAAGGAAACTTCTGATTTAGACATTGCTTTTGAAGACAACACTTCTGATGAGGATTTTTTGAAAATCATTTCCGAAATTATTCCAAAATTAATAGAACAACAAAAACCTGATTTCATTTTCTATTTGGCTGGAGTTGATATTTTAGCTTCTGATAAATTAGGAAAATTAGGTTGTTCTATTGACGGCTGTAAGAAAAGAGACGAAATTGTTTTTCAACATTGTGAACACTATCAAATTCCCGTTCAAGTGAGTATGGGTGGCGGATATTCTCCAGAAATCAAAACGATTATTGATGCGCATACCAATACCTATCGCGCTGCGAAAGATATTTTGTTTTAAATAAAAAAACCACCAACTTTCGCTGGTGGTCTTTTATCAAACGGCATTCAAAATCGCTAAAATATCTTCTCCGAATCGGTCTGCTTTTTGTTTTCCAAAACCTTTAATTTGTTGTAATTCATCTAAGTTGCTTGGTTTATACATAGCTAAATCGATTAATTCTGAATTGTGACAAATCATATACTTTTTCAGCTTCAAAGCTTCCGATTTTTCGCTTCTCCATTGATTCAAATAACCGTAAACTTGTTTGTCTTTCGGATTCAAATCTTCGTAAGATTTTCGTTCTAATCGTTCTGGTTTTTCTTGTTCTTCTGATTCATAATGAACAATAACCGACCAATGTGCTTCTTCACTTTCAACAAATTGTGTACTCGATTTCTTAAACATTACCGAATTCAAGAAAGCATTCAATTGTTGCTGATCGTACTCTAAAAATGCATTATCCAAACGGATTGAAAATACTCTAACTTGCATAACATCTTTATTTACCTATTAACAAAATTTCGTTTGCAATTACTTCGGTAATATAGCGTTTGTTTCCATCTTTGTCGTCGTAACTTCTGTGGGTTAACTTCCCTTCTATACCAATTTCTTTACCTTTGGTTACAAAACGTTCGATAATATCGGCTGTTTTTCCCCAAGCAGTTACTCGGTGCCATTGGGTTTGTTCTACTTTGTCACCGTTTTCACGATAATACACTTCGTTTGTAGCGATGCTGATGTTTGCTATTTTTTTTCCTCCTTCAAGGTTTTTAATTTCTGGTTCTTGACCAACGTGTCCGATTAATTGTACTGAGTTTTTCATGGCGTATAAAATTTAAAATGTTTGTGTTAATTGTAATATCTCGCAAAGTCGCAGAGACGCAAAGTTTGAAATTGACTTTTGAAATTGTAATTGAGTTTGAACTTGATTATTTGCTTAATAATACTAATTCATTTGCAACTACTTCTGTGATGTAACGTTTGTTTCCGTCTTTGTCGTCGTAACTTCTGTGGGTTAGTTTTCCTTCAATAGCAACATGACTTCCTTTGGTTAATAGTTTCTCGATGATGTCGACTGTTTTTCCCCAAGCGGAAACTCGGTGCCATTCGGTTTGTTCTACTTTTTCACCTTTGGCGTTCGTGTAACTTTCATTTGTAGCAATTGTGAAGTTAGCTACTCTTCCAGATTCTAAGTTTTTGATTTCTGGTTCTTGACCTACATGTCCGATTAATTGTACTCTGTTTTTCATAAGGCTTATATATTTATTTATTAAGGTTTTATGTAATTCGCATTTCGTTTAGTTTTTGCCTAAGGAAAATGCTCATTTCATGGCGTGTAAAATTTAAAATGTTTATAATTATTTAATATTGATTCTTATTGGAACACAGATTTAAGAAATTGAAATAATCTAAAAAATCTAATGTTTGAAATTTAAACTTGCTCTTGTTTTTGAACTTGAACTCGTTGTTTCATTTCGACAGTGCAAAGATGTGGCAAGAAAAAAACGTTATTCGGTAATTAGCTATTTAATATCGGTTGTAAATATTTGTAAGCGTTTGTAAATGGAAATCATTTTTGTATATTCGCTTAAACTATAAGACTTTACAGATGAAAAAATCTCTCTTTCAAAAAAGTATTTATTTTTTACTTTTTATTTGTTCGTTTACCACATTTGCACAAAACACTCTAAATTATAATGATGAAAAAGGTTCGCCAAAAGCCACTTTACAAGATGTAAAATGGATTGTAGGCAATTGGACAGGCGAAGCTTTAGATGGCATTTGTCAAGAAACGTGGAGCGAACCTATTGGAAATTCGATGATGTTCAACTTCAAATTAGTGGTTGATGGAAAAGTTGCTTTTTATGAATTGGGACACATTATTGAAAAAGACAAAACACTTTTATTACAACTCAAACACTTTGATGGCGAATTAAAAGGTTGGGAAAAAGCGGAAGTAAGTGAGAATTTCAGATTAGTAAAAGTCGCGCCAACACATGTGTATTTCGACAAATTTACGTTTGAGAAAATTTCGGATAACGAAATTAATATTTACGTAGTTTTTGAAGATAGCGGTAAAGAAATGAAGTTTAATTTTAAGAAGTAAAACTTGAAGAAAATCATCATAATACTAATTCTAATCAATTCAATATTTTCATTCTGTCAAAATGAAAAACTGAATCAAATTTATGTGGATTGGGAAAACCCAAAAAACTTTGAAAAATTTAATATAAAAAGAGTTGCCGTTTTTTCGAAAGATGTCAAAAAGAATGGAAAAATTAAAAGAGACAGTTTACTTTTAAAGCAATATGAATATAACATAGAGAAGTCTACAATAAATGGAACAAATCACAATTGGCTTTTTATTAATCATGGAGGTGGAAGTCATAGACAATATTATAATTTTGAAAACGATTATTCCAAAGACAATTTGATTACCAAAAGATCAATATTTCATATATCAAGTGAAAAAAAAGAAAAAGATAAAATAAATCACAATTCAACAATAGAACAATTTGAATATGATGCATTCAACAATGTTATTAAAAGTATTGTTTACAATAAAAATGAAAGTATCTATTTATTTAAAAATGATACAACTCATCTATTCATTTCCATAAACAATCCAAAAATAACTCAATTTGAATACGATTCAAAAAATAGAAAAGTAAAACAATTTCAGTCAACAGATAGTACAACCTATTATTCAAAATTCGATATGAAATCTGATTTTAAAATTTCCAAAAGTTGTTCTCATTGTGAAGAAAAATATTTATCTCAAGAATGGAAATATGACGAAAGCAAGCTATTGGAATGGATTACTTATACTCATAAAAAAGAAAAGCATACAAAGAAAAATTATTTTTATGATGAAAATCAAAATTTCATAAAACAAATTGATTCTACAGGGTGGTATTACACTAAAGGCAAACCTTTTTTAGATTCTACAACAGAAATAGTTTACAATCATGAAGGAAAAATTATTTCTACAACTGATAATATAAATAAACCAATCCCAAAATATTATACAAAAACCATCCAATATTTTGACAAAAACAATTCATTAATTAAAGAAGAAAAACTTTCTGAAAATCAAATTGACACACGCGAATATTTTTATGAAAATTCAATTTTAAAATATGAAACTTCTAAATATGGTCAAAATAATGTGATTAGATTTGAATATTTATATAATAAAAAAGGGCTTTTAAAAGAAATCAAACATTACATCGGTGAAAAATTAGTAAACATTGAACGATATTATTATGAGTAAAACCTGTTTAGAATGTGGCGATAAAATCATTGGTCGCGAAGACAAGAAGTTTTGTTCGGATGGTTGTCGCAATGCGTACAATAACAAAATGAATAAAGATCAGAACAATCTGATGCGCAACATAAACAACAAATTGCGCAAAAATTACCGCATTTTGTGTGAACTCAACCCAGAAGACAAAGGAAAAACCACCAAAACCAAATTACTAAGCAAAGGTTTCGATTTTGAGTTTTTCACAAGCATGTTACAAACCAAAACGGGTAACACCTATTTCTTTTTGTACGACCAAGGCTATCGTGCTTTGGAGGATGATTTTTATATGTTGGTGAGGAAAGATAGTTAAGAAGATAGATGAAAGAAGAAAGAAAAAAGATTGCTATACTCGGCTGCGGTTGGCTCGGATTCCCTTTAGCCCAATCATTGCTTTCAAAAGGTTACGAAGTAAAAGGTTCTACGACTTCAGAAAGTAAATTGGAAGTATTGAAAAATGCTGGGATATCGCCTTTCCAAATTCAATTGGAAGCACATCAAATCATTGGGAATATTGAAAATTTTCTGAATGAAACCAATGTTTTAGTTATTGATATTCCACCAGGATTGAGAAGAGAAACTTCGACTTCTAACGAAATGCAATTTGTAAATAAAATCAAAAATCTAATTCCGCATATCGAAAAATCGGGAATTCAGAAAGTTGTTTTTGTGAGTTCGACTTCGGTTTATGGTGATTCAAACATCTTCTCGACTTCGCTCGAAGTGACAGAGGAAACAAAAACAAATCCCGATACGGAAAGTGGAAAACAATTAGTTATTGCCGAAACTCTTTTACAATCGAATCCGCATTTCAAAACTACCGTAATTCGTTTTGGTGGTTTGCTTGGCGATGACCGTCATCCAGTAAAATTTTTGGCAGGAAGAACGAATGTTGAAAATCCTGATGCGCCAGTGAATATGATTCAAAGGGAAGATTGCATTGGAGTTATAGAAAAAGCTCTCGAATTCGCTCGAGATGACAATTGGGAATGGAATCAAACGTTCAACGCTGTCGCACCTCAGCATCCAACACGCAAAGCATATTATCACAAAAAAGCTGAAATTTTGAATTTGCCATTACCTACCTTTGCCAAAAATTCGGAATCGAAAGGTAAAATGATTTCCAGTAAAAAAGTGGAAACCATTTTGGGTTATTCGTTCCAAAAAGAAATTTAGTAATGGCGTATTTTAGCGTATTTCACAATTACATCCAACAAAAGAAAAATGCAATTGGCTTGCCCATTTTAGCATTAATTTGGATTAGCTTTTTCTGGGGAACCACTTGGATTGCTTCCAAAGAAGGTGTCAAACACATGCCTCCAATGCAATTGGTTGCGCTTCGTCAATTGTTTGGTGGATTGTTGTATTTGCTATACTTTTTAATCAAAAAACATCCTTGGCCAACCAAACGACAATGGCGTACAATTTTGGTTTTGAGTGTCTTGAATTTTATGCTAAGTAATGGTTTAAGTACTTGGGGCGTGAAATATATTTCGAGTGGTCTGGGCGCGATAATTGGTTCTATTTTTCCGCTTTGGATTGTAATTATCAGTTTGTTTCGCGGACAAAAAACATCATGGAAAGCGGTTGTGGGAATGATTATTGCTTTTGGTGGCATTTGCGTCATTTTCTACGATTACCTCAACGATTTTTTACAACCTGAATTCCGTTTTGGGATTTTACTTTCGGTCATTGCTACGTTTACTTGGGCGTTGTCTTCGATTTATATCAAAGAAAATAAGACGAATTTCAATCCGTATTTTAGTTTGGGATTGCAAATGTTGATTTCGAGTGTAGTGATTTCGAGCGTGATTGGATTTAATGGAACTTCTGTTCCGTTAAGTGAAATCCCTGCGATTTCTTGGTGGTCGATTGGGTATTTGGTGGTTTTTGGTTCGGTGTTGACGTTTATTGCGTTTATTTATGCGTTGGAAAATTTACCAACAGAAATCAGCAGTTTATATGCGTATATCAATCCGATGGTGGCTTTATTCTTCGGCTATTTATTGTTTAATGAACCTTTAACCACTGCTATTATTATTG
Organism: Flavobacterium sp.; assembly: GCF_036782315.1. Taxonomy (GTDB): domain Bacteria; phylum Bacteroidota; class Bacteroidia; order Flavobacteriales; family Flavobacteriaceae; genus Flavobacterium. The sequence continues at coordinate 328,225 of NZ_DAIPZK010000001.1, read as the reverse complement.
GTGGAACGATAACCATTATTGGACTTTATTTAGTGAATCGAGCGATTAAGAAGAAATAAAAAATCCCACCTAAAAGATGGGATTTGATTCTATGTAGTAAAAAAATATTACCAAATTTTAACTCTGTTTTCTGGTTTCAAATACATTCCGTTATTTGGTTGAATGTTGAAAGCTTTGTAGAACGCTTCCACATTTTGTAACGGCACATAAGCACGATACATTCCTGGTGAATGTGGGTCAGTTTTTACTTGATTTTTGATTGCTTCGTCACGCATTTTACTTCTCCAAATGGTTGCCCAAGAAATAAAGAAACGTTGTTCTGGAGTAAATCCGTCGATTAAACCTGGGTTTCCATTTTCTTTCAAATAAATTTGTAATCCGTCAAATGCAGCGTTAACGCCACCTAAATCTCCAATATTTTCACCTAAAGTAAATTTTCCATCTACAAAAATTCCTGGTAATGGTTCTAAAGCTGAATATTGGTCAGCTAAAGCACTTCCCAAAGTGGTGAATTGTTTCAAATCTTCATCGCTCCACCAGTTTACTAAGTTTCCTTCTGCATTATATCTTGAACCTGAATCGTCAAATCCGTGTGAAATTTCGTGACCAATTACCGCTCCAATTCCACCATAATTTACCGCTTCATCTGCTTTGTAATCGTAGAAAGGTGGTTGTAAAATCGCCGCTGGAAATACAATTTCGTTATTTGTTGGGCTGAAATACGCATTTACCGTTTGAGGCGACATCCCCCATTCTTCTTTATCAACAGGTTTTCCCATCTTTTCGATGTTTTTCTTGTGACTCCATCTTGCGTACATTCTTGAATTATCGAAATACGTTCCGCCTTGTTCTGGAGATTTCACTTGTAATTCTGAGTAATCTTTCCATTTGTCAGGATATCCAATTTTCACTCGGAATTTGTTCAATTTGATTTTTGCATTTCCCTTAGTAGCTTTTGTCATCCAAGGTAAATTATCAATTCTGTTGTCAAACGCTTTCATCACGTTAGCAATCATCGCTTGTGCTTTTTCTTTAGCTTCTGGTGGGAATTTTTTAGCTACGTATAATTTTCCTAATGCTTCGCCTAATCTTCCGTTAACCGTTGCTAAAGCTCTTTCTTCCGCTGGACGTTGTTTTACTGCTCCTGTTAACGTTTTTCCATAGAAGTCAAAATTTGCATTTTCAATATCCGTTGATAACAACCCTGCCGATCCTCTTAAAGCTGTCCAACGCATATACGCTTTCCAATCTTCAACTTGGTTGTCTTTCAAAATCGTTTCAACTGCTTGTAAATATTTTGGTTGCGAAACTACTAAAGAGTCTACTTTCCCAATGCCAACCGTTTGAAAATACGAATCCCATTTTACTGTTGGAGCTAATTTTTGTAAATCAGCAAAACTCATAGGATTATAAGTATTTCTTCTGTCTCTTCTTTGAACACGGTCTAAGGTAGCTGTTGACATTTTAGTTTCTAAGGCTAAAATTTTCTTTGCATTGGCATTAGCTATAGCTTCAGATTCTCCAATGAATTGTAACATTCTGGTTACATGAGCCACATACTTTTCGCGTTTTTCTTTATTATCTGGTGCATCTGAAACGTAATAATCTCTATCTGGCAAACCAAGACTTCCTGTTCCTACATAAATTACGTTTTTGTTACTGTTTTTTGCATCTGCACCAATGTAGCTACCGAAGAAACCTAATCCCATTTCAGGTTCCATTTCGGCTAATAAAGCAACCAATTGATCTGCATTTTTAACTGCGTTAATTTTTGCTAAATAAGGTTTTAATGGTTCAATTCCTTGTTTGTTTCTCGTTACCGTATCTAAAACCGATTTGTACAAATTAATCGCTTTTGCTTGGTCAGAATTTGGATCGATAGTTTTGTCGTTGATGGCTTCTTTCAAAATTGCCATTACATCGTCATCAGTATTTTTACGAAGTTCGTCAAAGCTTCCCCAACGGGTTCTATCGGCTGGGATTTCGGTTTTGTCTAACCAAGTTCCGTTCACATAACGATTGAAATCGTCAGCTGGATTTACGGATTTGTCCATATATCCAACGTTTATTCCAACAGGTTCTTTTTTTATAGTTGCTTCTTGTGAAGACTTACAAGAAGACAAAACGACTGATAAAAAAAGGAAGCCAAGACTTCCTTTTAAAATGTGTTTATTCATAGTTATTCTTTAATAATTCTTTTGACAGTTGATTGATTTTCTGCTGAAATTTTAACGAAATATATTCCTTGAGCAACAGAAGACAAATCTAATAAAACTTCTGAATTTGAAATAGTAAAATCTTTTCTTGACCAAACTATTTTTCCAGTTAAATCATATACATCAATTACTGTAGGCTGAATTGTTCCTAAAGCAATATTGAATATTCCTTTTGATGGATTTGGATACAACACTATATTTTGCAATTCAAAATTTTGATTTGAAAGTGTTCCATTAATAACAAAATTATCAATATTAACACCTAACTGATTTGCAGATTCATCGGAATGGAAAACAATTCTAAAAATAATATTTGTTTCAGAATTTAATGCATTTAATGGATAAGTATAGGTTTTAACAGTTGTATCTGTCCCTGTCCATTGAGCACCAGGACAGTTGTAACAATCATTACCTGTTGTTGCTTGTGTTCTGTTACTGTTATACCATGTTGGCCCTTGTACACCTAGAACTGTCCAATTAGCACCAAAATTAGTCGAGTATTCAACATAAACAACGTCCCAATTTACCTCTAAATCAAACTTCATATCAAAACTAATCGTTGGATTTACAACATTTGATAAATTGTAACATTGAGATACAATGTAAGATTTAGTCATGTCTGGATAATTTCCTGTAAGATTAGTAGTATATACAGTATTCCCTGCTGAGGCCATTGTTCCTCCTGATCTAACCCCTCTAACCCATTGAGACCCAGTTGTGCCTTCATTATAGGTAATTAATGCATCCGTAACATTTGTAAAAGGATTAACAACACCCACAGTTCCAGCATCATTTACATAAAACTGTGTGCCTCCTGTGTTATTATCGCTGTATGCGTCTCCTGATGTCGTGGTAATGACATTTAAATTATGTACACCTCTTGTAAGTGTAACTGTAGGTAAATCAATTAAGGCAAAGGCACTTGGTGCTAAACTATTATTCCAGTTAAAATTATATGGTGTGCCATCTATTGTGTAATTTACAGTTATAGTCGATATTGAGGATGTTCCGTTATTTTGAACTCTAACTTGAGGAGTTACGTTAGCCCCACAATTAATATTTATTCCTGGATTTTGAATACTAACAAATTTTACATCAACTGCTGGAACTTGTACTGGAATATCTGTTTGCCATACCCCACGACCATAAGTTGCAGCAATTAATTTTGCGTCTTCTAAATTGATTTCTAAATCAGTAACAGAAACATTTGGTAGGTTTGTATCAAAAGGAGCCCACGATGTCATTGAATCATCTCTGTAATATACACCTAAACTAGTTCCTACATATAATGGATTATCAGTATTTCTTCCTTGATGAACAATACAATTCTTTCCAATTGATGGCAAACCTGTTGAAAAGTTTGTAAAAGTAGTACCGCCATTAGTAGATCTTAAAACTTGTCCTGATGTTCCTGATGTAGTTATGTAAACAATGTTACTATCAGAAGAATGAACTTCAATTGAAGTGATATTTGCAGGAGCATTGTATACATTTGTAAAATTTATTCCTCTGTTAACACTTTTATATAATCCAGAACCATTCGCAACATACATAATATCATCATTTGATGGGTCAACATGAATTAATTCAAGATTCCCTGTTCCTAATGCATCTACATTTTGTTGAACCCAAGCGCCATTAGATAACTTAAAAAGGTTTGCAAATCCAGAAAACAACTCACCCGAATTATTAGCCACCAAAGGAGTAACCCAATTACCATTTACACCACCAGGTGAAGCAACTGATCCTGAATTAGAATTTCCTGCAGTACTACTAATATACATACTATTTCCATACTGAATAAACCCATAATATTGATTTGGATTTGTAGGATTAATAGCTGTATCCATACCATCTGCTCCGTAGTAATTTTTCCATTGTCCGCTACTGTAGGCATGACCTCCATTATCTTGCAATCCGCCTACCATATTTGCTGAAGTTTGTTTAGCTACAGCTATTTTATAAAACTGACTGATTTGAACACCAGCTGTTAAATCAGTGAAATTAGTGCCACCATTACTTGAAACATAAATTCCACCATCAGTACCCGCAAATAATTTATTACCATGAAATCCTAGGTAATGAATATCGGCATGGGTATAACTTGCAGCTGTTGGACTACTCCAGTTATTTAATTTTGTAACTGAAGTACCTCCATTTGTTGACTTCCATACATTCAGACAACCAGTGTAAACCTCATTGGCATTTGTAGGAGAAACGGCTAATGCTAAATCATACCAAGCTTGTGTTGACTCTAAAATATTAGTAGTTCCAGAAGTCTTAGTAAAAGTTAACCCACTATCTGTTGATCTATAAATACCATTTAAAGAATAATTAGGGCTTGTTCCAACACTTAATGCATAAACATAATTATTATCTGCAGGCGTTACATCAATAATTAATCTTCCTGTGGAAACCACCGATGAAACTGTTACAGCTGTAAATGTACTTCCCGTATCTGTAGATCTGTAAAATCTATTGTTAGAGGAAGCGTATACAACAGATGGATCTCCTGGTTTTAAACGAATATTACCTTGTGAAAAATTGACTCCAGCTAAGATTTGAGTCCAAGAGGCACCCGCATTTGTCGTTTTAAAAATTCCATTATTAGTAGCGCACCAAAGTATTTGATTATTCGTTGGATGAATTATAATATCTCCTGCTCTTGATGGATTAGATGCTCCCATAGTTCCAGTAGGATTCCAAGTTAAACCACCATCTATAGACTTATAAACACCCACAGAATATGTATCACCAGCATCTTTATCACCTGTAGCAATGTAAATTGTATTTGAATTGGAATAATCAACAGCAATACCTGAAACACCTATCTGAGGTAATTCATCTGTAAGAGGAATCCATGTAGTTCCGTTATTAGTAGATTTCCAAATTCCACCGGCTGGCGAACCTAAATAAATTGTACTTGGATTAGAAGGATCAACATGTACAATATTTACACGACCTTGACCTGAAGACCAAGAACCAGTGTTTGTATGTGTAAAGGGTCCAACTGGTTGCCAATTGCTTGGTGGTAATGCTCTGTTTGTATTTCTACTTGTTTTTACTTGCTTTTTTTGATTCCAAGCATTCCAAAATTCTTCTGGGGTTATGATATATCCTTGATCGTTAATTTTATTTTGCCAATGGTATTCCCATCTTTTAAAAGGTTTATGACCAGAACCTCTTACGTTCATGTCATGAGTTTCCCAATAAGCATTGAAGGCCGCAACCATTTCACTCATAGTTGCCTCACCTTTTTTAGCAGTTTGTAAATCAGTCATCCACGGGGCTGAGGAATTAAATTGTGCAAATCCAAAAAAGGAACACAATAAACTAATCATCAAGTAATTTTTAATCATTTTTTGTAGGTTTTAGGGTATAATTCTACAAATATAGTAAAGTAAATCAATAATTTACAATTTTAACTATTACTAAAGTCCATTTTTACAAAATGAATTTAATTTATCTTTAATTTTGCAAAAAAATAAAATGCTAACTTCTTTTCTTCAATACAAAAAATTTATTATTGGTTTTGGAATCCTTTCTTTACTAATATTTTTAGGGATTTACAGTCTATTATCTCCTGCTAAAATGCTTCCTATCTATTCTCCAAGAGATATCAATCCAGAATTAGTAGATTCTACTGTCCAGCATATCGGTAACGATCATAAAATTGCAGACTTTGCTTTCACCAATCAAAATGGAAAAGTAATCACTCAAAAAGATTACGAAAACACTATTTATGTTGCTGATTTCTTTTTTACGACTTGCCCCACTATTTGCCCAAAAATGACTGACAACATGGTTTGGTTACAAAATCAACTCAAAAATAATCCTAAAGTAAAATTGCTGTCTTTTTCTGTTACTCCAGATATTGATACTCCAGAGGTTTTGAAAAAGTATGCGCTTGAAAAAGGAGTTGACGACAAACGATGGAATTTAGTTACTGGAGATAAAAAAGATATTTATTATTTAGCTCGAAAATCGTATTTAGCAGTAAAAACAGGCAAGCCAGAAGAATTATATGACATGGTTCATACTGAAAATTTTATTTTAGTAGATAAAAATAAAAGAATTCGAGGATTTTATGATGGAACCAATTTAGATCAACCTACAAACGATCCTAAAACAAAGAACATGAAACAACTTTTAGAGGATATTTTGTGGCTTTGCGAAAACCAATAAATTAATTTTTATAAATAATTTGCTAAAATTGATAATTATCAGTTTTAGTCCAATTATAATTTTTACTTTTGTATTTTAATTCAATCTAAATAAGAGAATGGAAATTTGTTCTTCTGAACTTAAAATTGGCGAAGTAGCTACTATTACTTCTGTTAATCTAGATGAAATCCCACTAAAACTTTTAGAAATGGGATGTTTGCCTGGAAATTTCATTTCTTTAATTCAAATTGCTCCATTAGGTGATCCATTGTATTTTAACGTTAATGATTCTCATGTAGCCATTCGTATTGAAACGGCTAAGGCAATCACCGTTACTAAAATTTAATTCTCATGAGTATAAATCCTATAAAAGTGGCTTTAATTGGAAACCCAAATGTGGGCAAAACTTCCGTTTTTAACCAACTTACAGGATTGAATCAACAAGTGGGGAATTATCCAGGAATTACTGTTGAAAAAAAACAAGGTGTTTGTAAATTAAACGAAAACACAAGAGCTCGAATCATTGATTTACCAGGAACTTACAGTTTAAATGCAAGTTCAATTGATGAAAATGTAGTTATTGAATTATTACTAAATAAAAACGATGAAGATTTTCCTGACGTTGCTGTTGTAGTAACCGAAGTGGAAAATTTAAAACGTAATTTACTTCTTTTTACTCAAATTAAAGATTTAGAAATCCCTACCATTTTAGTCATTAACATGGCCGACAGAATGACTTTAAAAGGAATTGAATTGGACATTCCTGTTTTAGAAAGAGAACTAAAAACTAAAATTGCATTAATTAGTTCACGTAAAAAAATGGGGATTTATTATTTAAAAGAATTAATTCTGAATTATAATTCACTTTCAACAGAACCTTGTTTACACGCATCTTCAATTGATCCTGATTACTTTAATAATTTGAGAAGAGCATTTCCAAATCAATTATTATACAAACTTTGGTTGGTTATTACACAAGATGTTAATTTCTTAAATTTAGAACGAAACGAAATTAAAAGTTCTTTTACCAAATCACATGCCGATTTAAAACGTTTACAGCAAAAAGAAACCATCAAACGTTATCAATTTATTAATGATACGTTGAAAATGGGCCAAAAAATAGATAGTTCAAAAGCAACTGATATTCGAGCAAAAATTGACCGAGTTTTAACACATAAAATTTATGGTTATGTTATTTTCTTTGGAATCTTGATGCTTATATTTCAATTTCTATTTGATTGGAGTAGCATTCCAATGGATTTTATTGATGAAACCTTTGCTAATTTTAGTTCGCTTGCCAAACAACATCTTCCTGCAGGAGAATTTACTAATTTAATTAGTGAAGGATTAATTCCAGGTATTGGCGGAATTGTAATTTTTATTCCTCAAATTGCGTTTTTATTCCTCTTTATTTCGGTGTTAGAAGAAAGTGGTTACATGAGTCGCGTAGTGTTTTTGATGGATAAAATCATGCGAAAATTTGGTTTATCAGGAAAAAGTATTGTGCCTTTAATTTCAGGAACGGCTTGTGCAATTCCGGCAATTATGAGTGCTAGAAATATTGAAAATTGGAAAGAAAGATTAATAACTATTTTAGTAACACCGTTTACTACTTGTTCTGCAAGATTACCTGTGTATGCTATTTTAATTTCATTAATCATTCCCGAAAAAAGAGTTCTAGGATTTTTAAGTTTACAAGGTTTAACCCTAATGGGATTGTACTTGTTAGGATTTGGAATGGCTATATTTTCAGCCTATTTATTGAACAAATTTTTAAAATTAAGTTGCAAAACATATTTTGTAGTTGAAATGCCGAGCTATAAAATTCCAATGCTTAAAAATGTTGGAATAAACGTTTTAGAAAAAACAAAAGCGTTTGTAACAGGTGCTGGAAAAATTATTTTAGCATTATCAGTTATCTTGTGGTTTTTAGGTTCGCATGGATTAAGTGATGATTTCAATAATGCAGAAAAAATAATTGCTAAACAAAACCATAGTAAAACTATAACTTCTGAAGAGTTTGAAGATCAAGTGAATTCATTCAAATTGGAAAATTCTTACATTGGATATATGGGAAAAACCATTGAACCTGTTATTCGTCCATTAGGTTACGATTGGAAAATAGGCGTTGCCGTTGTAAGTTCGTTTGCAGCTCGAGAAGTTTTCGTAGGAACCTTAGCTACTATTTACAGCGTAGGGAGTCATAGTGAAGAGGAAACCACTATTAAAAACCGAATGGCTGCAGAAGTACATCCTAAAACGGGAGAAAAAGTATTCAACTTTGCTACTGGAATTTCATTATTGCTATTTTATGCTTTCGCCATGCAGTGTATTTCTACTTTAGCCATTGTAAAAAAAGAAACCAACTCCTGGAAATGGCCAATAATTCAGCTGGCTTTTATGAGCGGATTTGCTTACATTACAGCATTAATAGCTTATCAATTTTTGAAATAAAAAGGCATAATTTTTGATTGCTTTTAGAAAACAAATTTGATGAATAAAATACTACTCACGCTATTTTTTGTCTTAACTAGCTATGGTTCATTTTCACAGAAAATTGATAAATCAAAAAGCGAATTAAAATCAGGTAATTCTACTCGAACTTCTGGTTCAAGTTCTAGTAATTCATCTAGCTCTGCTTCTATTAGAAATTCTTCTTCAAATGATTTTGGATTAGCTGGTTTACTAGTTGAAGGTTTTTTATATGTGAGTTTTTATTCTACTATAGGAGATTACAGAAGCGAAAATCATTTATATAATTCACTATCTAAATATCCTTATTTTGATGGGGAATCTGGAAATTTTCAAAACGATAATGATAGCATTACATATGGAAATCTATTGCGATTTGATGTTGAAAATCATTTTCTTTATAGTAATAACAATACATTTGGAAATCATCTAAAAGCAAAAATCAGACCTTTTCAATATTTTTACATACAAGCTGATTATCACGAATTGTTTGAAAAAAATATACTTACAAATCGCTATACTAATCTTTCTTTTTTTCAATTTAATGTAGCTTATGACCGAATTCGATTTAAAAAATTTAATTTAGGCTGGACTCTTGGCACTACTTATATTGGAAATGATGTTAAAAAAGCAGGATTTTCTTATGGCTTACATACCGATGTTTTTGCTATTAAAAATTTAAGCTTTAATAGTGCTATGATTTGGAGTAAAATAAATGGTTTGCCAGTAAATTCATTTGAAATCAGAGGAAAATATCACAAAAAGAACTATTTTTTCTCACTAGGATATGAGCACTTAAAAATTGCTTCACCAAATTACAATTTTATAACTCTTGGAACTGGAATTTACTTTTAAAACAACTTATTATATTGAATTTTTTCTTTCATTTTTTAAAATAAATTAAAAAATGAAAAAAAATATCCTTAAAAATATAGAAGAATACTAATTCTGAAATACAGCTTAAAAATATTTATTTATAATTTGTCTAAATAAATTTTAGTAATTATTTTTGCAGCGTAGAATTAATCTAAATAAAAATGAAATATATTTCTGTATTTGCTTTTTTAAGCCTTCTAATATCACAAAGCCTAACAGCGCAAGAAATTGAAACTAACGACTCAATTGTAAAATTAAACCCAGTAACCATCTCTCCTATTCAACAAAGTCCAGAAAGACTTCCTGAAACAAAAGAAAATGTAATATATGCGGGGAAAAAAAATGAAGTGTTAAAACTTTCAGCGATTACTGCCAATGTAGCAACAAACAATACACGAGAAATTTTTTCAAGAGTTCCAGGTGTTACAGTTTGGGAAAATGAAGGTTCGGGTATACAAATCAATGTTGGAGTCAGAGGTTTAAGTCCAAATAGAAGTTGGGAACTTAATACAAGACAAAATGGTTATGATATTTCATCTGATGTTTTTGGTTATCCAGAGGCTTATTATAATCCACCTCTTGAAGCTGTAGAATCAATTGAATTGATTAGAGGTGGCGCTTCATTACAATTTGGACCTCAATTTGGAGGAATGCTAAATTATAATTTGAAAAGAGAAAATAAAAAGAAATTTTCTTTTGAAACTCAAAACACACTAGGTAGTTATAACTTAACAAGTAGCTACAATGCTATTGGTGGAAAAATTAATAAATTCTCTTATTATGCCTATAACCATTCTAGAAGTGGTGATGGGTGGAGAGAAAACAACCAATACAAAGTTAGAAATTCGCATTTATTTTTAGAATATGCGTTTTCAGAAAAAACAAAACTTACAGCAGAATATACAAATATGGATTATCAAATGCAACAAGCCGGTGGTTTAACTGATGCGCAATTTAATGATAATCCAAGACAATCTTTTAGAGAAAGAAATTGGTTTGGAACACCTTGGAATTTATTTTCAATTAGTTTTGACACAAAAATTTCGGAAAGATTTAGTTCAAACACTAAATTGTTTGGTTTAATTGGAGAAAGAAACAGTGTTGGTTTTACAGCAACTCCTAATAATCCAGATGCTATTAATCCATCTACTAATGATTACGCTAATAGAAGAGTAGATAGAGATTATTACAAAAATTATGGGATTGAAAACAGAAATTTATTCCGTTATGATTTAGGAAGTATTAAAAATAATTTGGCTTTTGGAATCCGATTATACAAAGCAAATACAAACAGACAACAAGAAGGAAAAGGAACAACAGGCTCTGACTTTGATTTAAATATTGAAGGTAGATATCCAAGAGATTTAGATTTTTCCACAGAAAATGTTGCTTTATTTGCTGAAAACCAATTTAAAATTACGGATAAATTTAGCGTTACTCCTGGGATAAGATATGAATATATTGGTTCTAAAGGGGAAGGAAGATTTGGTATTAGTTCTGGAAATGACGTTCCTTTTGAAAACAAAAACATTACTCGTAGTAAAGCACTATTAGGTGTTGGATTAGAATATAAATTAAACACTACTAATTTTTACGCAAATATTACTCAAGCGTACAGACCTGTGTTATTTTCAGACATAACACCACCAGCTGTTAATGATGTTATTGATCCAAATTTAAAAGATGCCTCTGGTTACAACGCAGATTTAGGTTACAGAGGTACATTTAAAAACTATCTTAACTTCGATTTTAGTTTATTTTATTTAAGCTACAACAATAGAATAGGTGGAATTAGACAACATGTAAACAACGATCCAACTCAAGGCACTTATCTATATCGTACAAATCTTGGAGAAACAATTAACAAAGGAATTGAAGGATTTGTGAATCTAAATATTACTAGATTATTAGAAATTGAAAATGCTTTTGGAAATATCGATGCATTTGCTACTGTAAGTTTTATTGATTCTAGATACACAGACTTCAAAATTTATAGCGCATCGGGTACAGCACCAAATGTAGTTATTACCGAAAGTAATCTTAAAGGCAATAGAGTTGAAAATGCACCACGTTACATTCACAACTTTGGATTAAGTTGGAATAAAAAAGGTTTCTCAACCACACTTCAATACAAAATATCAGGTAAAATATATACAGATGCTAACAATACAATTACACCATCTGCAAATGGAGTTACAGGATTACTAGATGATTATAAGATTTTAGATTTATCTGCAGAATATAAATTCCTAAAAAATTATAACATTAGAGGTGGAGTTAATAATTTATCTAATGAAACTTATGCCACAAGAAGAGCGGGTGGATATCCTGGACCTGGTATTTTGCCAGGAGATGGAAGAACGTTCTACATATCTTTAGGTGCAAAATTTTAATAAAAAAACGCTCTCTATGTGAGAGCGTTTTTTGTATATTTGATATTATGGATATTCAACAAATTTTAGTCTATGTTTCCCTTGCTGTTGCAATAGGCTTTTTAGTAAAAAAATTCTTTTGGAAAAAACGCTCTAAGAAATCAAAACCTTGCGGCGATGATTGTGCTTGTCATTAATTAATGTTTGTTGTGACCTGGTTCATATATTAATCTTAAGAATGAACTAAAACGTTCATTTTCTCTTTTTACAGGAATACCTGTTACAATCCCAATCATTAAATTATCTGCAATTCCCACTCGCATTTGAGGGCGAATAATCATATCAAAATCCTTGTTGTGATTTACTTCCTTGTTGAATTCTATTCCAATAAAATTTCTTGTTCCTGAAATCATGTAATGAAAATTGGAATTAATTTGATAATTTGTATGCCAAGAATTATTTTTTAAAGATTGCTCAAAAACGGGTCCAGTATACAACAATGTATGAAAATTATCACCCCATCTTTTTGCTGCTACAAAAAAAGGATTATATAAGTTTCCTTTAAAAACCCGATCACTGTCATAATTTTTAAATTCCGTCATTTCAAATTCATGAATGTAGCCAATTGCGAAGGAAGTTTTATATTTTTCCGAGACCAAAAAAGAATATTGAGCTGCTAATTTTAATCCGTTAAGTTTACTATTGGGCGCTTGAACATCATTTGCTAATGGATAATAAAACGTAAATGGCAATTCTATTTCCATTCCTAAACGATCAATTGGCGCCCATTCATATTCTACTAAAGCGGTGTATTTATCGTGAGAATTTGCATCTGCTAAACCAAAACCAACATTCCATTCTTTCTCGCCTTTCCGTGCTCCTAAATCTCGAATTAAGTCAATATAAAGAGGTTCGGCATGTAAGACTTTTGTTCGTAGTCTAGGGTTTTCAACTTCTTGAATGTACAAACTATCTTTAATTTCGTTTTCAGTTTGTGCATTTGATGGAATTGCAAAAAGGGCAATCATAAACCCTACTAAAACATAATAGCGTGTTTTCATATATTAATTTGATAATAATAAACATGTAAAATTTACTCCATGATTGGAGTTGTAATTATTTGTAAAAAAATCAAATTAAATAAGCGGTGGTGGTGAAGTAATTTCTAATGTAATACTACAAAAGAGTGGTAACTTTAAAAAGACCTTTTTATTGGAATTCCAATTAAAGCAATTACATTTAAAACCATCATTTTGATTGAAAACAAAAAAATCTAAAGAAATTGATTTTTTCATTGATTTTTGAGGAGTATTCTCAACATCGTCTTGCTCAGAAATTGCATTTTCAAAACCCAATACATTTTCAACTAAAAGTTCTACGATACTCTCTTGATCGTTGAATTTTAAATTTTCATGTTGAGAAAAAAATTGAATATCTGGCGCATCTATACTACAATTTAAAAAATAAAACGCCATGAAAATCCAAAGGAATTTTCCATAATTAGTTATATTTCTTATTTGCATCATGTCACAAAAATAAACATCGAAAAAACAATCTAAAACGTTTTAACAAAGATTTATAGCTTAACCTAATGCTACATCTAAAGTCATCATTACAATAAATCCGCCAATAAAACCTAACGTAGCGATATCCGTGTTTTTATCTTGTTGGGTTTCGGGTATAACCTCTTCAACAACAACAAAAATCATGGCTCCCGCTGCAAATGCTAAGGCGTAAGGTAAAATAGGGGTAAAAAAAGTAACCGCTACGGCACCTATAACTCCAAAAATTGGTTCTACTATAGCAGATGATTGCCCGTACATGAAACTTTTTCTTCTACTCATACCCATTCTTCGTAACGGCATAGAAACGGCAATACCTTCTGGGAAATTTTGAATACCAATTCCAATCGCTAAAGTAACTGCCCCAGCAATTGAGGCTTCCGGAATACCAGCGGCAACACCACCAAATAAAACTCCTACAGCTAGCCCTTCTGGAATGTTGTGCAATGTAATGGCTAAAACTAACAGCGTTGTACGTTGCCAAGGTGATTTTATTCCTTCGGTTTCTTTGAAGTTAATATGCATATGAGGCAATACCTTGTCTAATCCAAAAATAAAAACAGCTCCTAATAGAAATCCAACAGCAGCTGGAATGACTTTAACAAAACCATCGCCTTTACTCATTTCTATAGCTGGCGCTAATAAACTCCAAAAGCTTGCGGCTACCATAACTCCACCTGTAAACCCAAGCATTCCGTCTAAAACAACCCGATTCATTTTTTTAAAAAAGAAAACAAATGAAGCACCTAAAGCCGTTAAACCCCAAGTAAACGATGTGGCTAAAAAAGCTGCAAAAATGGGGTCAATACTTTCAAAAAAATGAATAATAGCATCAAACATAATTATTGAACGTATAAATTGTTAGCAATTTTATTCGAAATTGTTAAGCGTTTTCCATCGATTTCAACAGTTAAAGTATCATCGAAATCTTCTTTATCAATTATTTTTACCACCGATCCTAAAGCAATTTTTTGTTTATCTAAATATTTTAAAAAATCGGTTGAAGAATCTTTCACTCCTACACAATGAAATGAAGCATTAATTTCCACTTCAGATAAAAGTTGTTTTTCTATTTTTTTTATCACTCCTTTGGCATCTGGAATAGGATCACCATGAGGATCGGCAGCTGGAAATCCTAAAAAAGCATCCAACTTATTAATCAATTGTTCCGATTTAATGTGTTCTAATTCTTCTGCAATTTCATGTACTTCATCCCAAGAAAAACCTAATTTATCTACTAGAAAAACTTCCCACAAACGGTGTTTTCTCACAATCATTTTTGCTGAAAAAAAACCTTTATCTGTTAAAGTAACACCTTGATATTTCTGATACGTCACCAAATCTTTATCCGATAGTTTCTTCAACATATCGGTAACAGATGACGCTTTGGTATCTAACATTCCGGCAATAGCATTCGTATTAACTCCTTTTGGCGAAACCAATGATAAATGATAAATAACTTTTATATAATTTTCTTCAGATATGGTCATAATTCATTCATTTCGACAAATATATACATTTTTTTTAGTTTCATAAATATATTATTTTTAGTTTTGCCTAAATTTGATTTTTAAAATGTTAAAAATATTTGTTTATACCACTCTGATTTTTTCGCTTTTTACGTTTTCACAAAACACGTTAAAAGGGAAAGTGACTGCTAACAATGAAGTTTTAGCATTTGCTACTGTTTATATAAAAGAACTCAAAAAAGGAGTTGAAACCGATGGAAGTGGTCAATATGAAATTACAAATATCCCAAATGAAACCTATACCATTACCGTTTCTTTTATTGGGTTTAAAACCGAAAAAAAGAAAATCACATTTTCAGACAATGGGGAAACTATTCTTAACTTCAACTTAATTGAAGATTCAAATGTTTTGGATGATGTGGTAGTATCGGGAACTTTAAAACCCGTTTCAAGAATGGAAACACCTGTCCCAGTAGAAGTTTATACAACAGCATTTTTGAAAAAAAACCCAACCTCAAATATTTTTGAAGCTTTACAAAACGTCAATGGTGTTCGCCCTCAACTAAATTGCAACATTTGCAACACAGGCGATATTCACATCAACGGATTAGAAGGTCCTTATACTATGGTTACGATTGATGGAATGCCAATTGTAAGCGCACTTTCAACCGTTTATGGTTTGTCGGGAATTCCTAATTCATTAATCGATAGAATTGAAGTTGTTAAAGGTCCTGCCTCAAGTTTATATGGAAGTGAAGCTGTTGGAGGTTTAATCAATATTATTACCAAAAAACCTTTGAATGCGCCTTTATTTTCAGCCGATATTTTTTCAACTTCTTGGTTGGAAAATAACGTTGATTTGGGTTGGAAAAGTACAGTTGGAAAAAAAGCAACAACTTTAGTAGGCATCAATTATTACAGTTACAACCAACCTATTGATAATAACAACGATAATTTTACAGATGTAACCTTACAAGAACGAATTTCCATATTCAACAAATGGAACTTTGAACGAAAAAACAATAAAGAATTTTCTATCGCTGGAAGATTGTTTTACGAAGATCGATGGGGTGGCGAAATGCAGTGGAACAAATCAAATCGTGGTGATTCTGAAGTTTATGGCGAAAGTATTTATACGAAACGAATGGAACTTTTAAGTAAATACCAATTACCCACAACTGAAAATATGTATTTGTCTTTTTCAATGACCGCTCACGACCAAAATTCGGTCTATGGAAATACGATTTACTTAGCGAATCAAAAAATCGTTTTCGGGCAGTATACTTGGGATAAAAAACTAGAAAATCACAATTTGCTATTGGGAACCGCTTTACGTTATCAATATTACAACGACAATACAACAGCTACAACTACCGCAGAACAAACAAAACTTTACAGCGTGTTTCTTCAAGATGAAATAAAGTTGGCAGAAAAACATCATATTTTATTAGGCACAAGATACGATTACAACAACAATCACGGCAATATTTTTACTCCGAGAATCGCCTACAAATGGAATCCATCAGAAAATGATGTTTTCAGAATTAATGCTGGAACTGGATTTAGAATTGTAAATCTATTTACCGAAGAACATGCAGCCTTAACTGGTTCAAGGGATGTTGTAATTACTGAAGATTTAAAACCAGAAACATCCTACAACATCAATTTTAATTATTTAAAGAAAATAAGATTTGAAAATGGTACTTTTTTAGGATTTGAAACTTCGGCTTGGTACACCTATTTTAACAACCAAATTATTCCTGATTATGACACCAACCCAAACCAAATTATTTATTCCAACCTAAACGGTTATGCACAAACTTTAGGAATTAGTGGCAATATCGATTTGGTAACACCTTTTGGAATTAAAGCAATTTTAGGTTTTACTATTATGGAGCCTAAAAATGTTAAAAACGGAGTAAGTACAACACCTATTCTAACAGAAAAATACAGCGCCAATTGGGCAATAACATACGATATTCCAAAATGGTTTTTATCCATCGACTATACTGGAAATTTATACGGACCAATGCGATTGCCCTTATTGAGTGATTTAGACCCAAGACCCGAATATTCTCCTATTTGGAGTTTACAGAACATTCAATTTACTTATAAAAAATTTCGTAGTTTTGAACTTTATGGCGGTGTAAAAAATATTTTGAATTGGACACCAAACAAAAGCACACCATTTTTAATTGCTAGGGCAAACGACCCATTTGATGAAGATGTTACATATGACACAAACGGAAATGTTTTAGCAACCCCAACAAACCCATACGCTTTAACTTTTGACCCAAGTTATGTGTATGCGCCTAACCAAGGAATTAGAGGTTTTTTAGGAATTCGATATACGATTTATTAATGCAACATTATCATTACATTTTTACAGGTTCAGGATTATCGGCTTTAATGACCCTTTACGAAATGCTTTTATCTGGAAAATTTGAAGATAAATGCATTTTGCTAATTGATGAAAATGCAAAAAAAGTAAACGATAGAACTTGGTGTTTTTGGGATGAAAATGACACCCCGCTCAAAGGACACACCTCTAAAAGAAGGGAATTATTCGGAGAAATTATTTCCAAAAAATGGAATCAAGCTATTTTTGCCAATAAAAAATTCAATCGGGTTTTAGAACTAGCGCCTTATCAATACAAGAAAATTAATGGTTTGGATTTTTATGAATTGGTTTTCAAGAAGATTTCCAAACATAAAAACATTCATTTTCTAAATCAAAAAGTAGTTGATTTTACCGAATTAGGCAATCATTGTATTGTAAAGACAGAAAGTGAAACATTTACTTGTAACAAAATTTTCAATTCGATTTACAATCCAGAAATTGTAAAATCGCAATCTAAATTCCCATTAATTCAGCAACATTTTATAGGTTGGTTTATCAAAAGTAAAGAAGCCATTTTTAATCCAAATTGTGCCACTTTCATGGATTTTTCAGTGGAACAAAAAGGGAATACGCGTTTTATGTATGTTTTACCAACATCAGAAAATGAAGCGTTGTTGGAATACACCATGTTTTCAAAAGATTTACTTTCAACAGAGGAATACGAAACTGAAATTCAAAAATACATTGAAAATTTAGGCATAACAGAATATGAAATCATCGAAAAAGAACAAGGCAATATTCCGATGACGTGCTATCCTTTTTGGAAACACAATACAAAAAACACCATCAATATAGGTTCGGCTGGTGGTTGGACCAAAGCAAGTACAGGTTATACTTTTAAAAATGCTTCGAAAAAATCAAAAGCTTTAGTTCAGTTTTTAGAAAAAAGCATCTCTTCCGAAGTTTCGGAATCGCTCGATATGACAGATTTTAGAAAATTTCAAAAAAAAGATAAATTTTGGTTCTATGATTTGTTGTTGTTAGATATTTTAAGTTCAAAAAATGAATTGGGTTCTAAAATATTCTCTTCAATGTTCAAAAAAGGAAATTCGAACCTGATTTTTAAATTTTTAGATGAAGAAACAACCCTTTGGGAAGATTTACAAGTCATTTGGAAATGCCCAAAAACAATGTTTGTGAAAGTCTTATTAGGTAGAATTTTCAAATAAGTGCAAACTATTAAATCATAACAAATCTTTATGAATTGGCACTGGGTAACAAGTAAAAAACTTTGTAACTTTGCCTTTCGTTAACTTATAACATTTACATTATGTATCCAGAAGAAATGGTAAACCCAATGCGTGCTGAATTAACAGACGCTGGTTTCAAAAATTTATATACAGCAGATGACGTTAAAAACGCTATCAAAGCAGAAGGAACAACTTTAGTAGTGATTAACTCAGTTTGCGGTTGTGCTGCTAGAAATGCACGTCCGGGAGCAAAAATGAGTTTAGAAGGTGATAAAAAACCTGCTAACTTAATCACTGTTTTTGCAGGAGTAGACAGAGAAGCTGTTGATGCAGCAAGAGCAGAAATGTTTCCTTTTCCTCCATCTTCGCCAAGTATGGCATTGTTTAAAAACGGTGAATTAGTTCACATGTTAGAACGTCACCACATAGAAGGTCGTCCTGCAGAGCTAATTGCTGAAAATTTAAAAGACGCTTACAACGAATTTTGCTAAGATACTATGCTTACATACAATAAAAACCACCAAAACATTGGTGGTTTTTTATTTTATAGCTTACTTTTGCCCAAATTGGTTTTTAAATGGAAAAGATTCTTTCATACCCACTTTCAATAATCTATTATATTTTTTTCATTCTTTGGTTATTGATTTTTCACCCTATTCAATGGATTTGTTTCAATATTTTTGGATACAATGCACATCGTTTGAGTGTAGCCTATTTAAACTGGTTTTTAGTACGAACAGCTCATATTTTAGGAACCACTTATCATATTAAAGGAATGGAAAACGTTCCTGAAAACAAGCCTTTAATTATTGTAGCCAATCATCAAAGTTTGCATGATATCACTACAATTATTTGGTTTTTACGAAAAGTACATCCAAAATTCATAAGTAAAATCGAATTAGGAAAAGGAATCCCTAGTGTTTCTTATAATTTAAAACATGGAGGTTCTGCCTTAATAGATAGAAAAGATCCTAAACAAGCCTTACCCGAAATTAAAAAAGTAGCTGAGTTAATTAACAACAATAATTATTCTGTTGTAATATTTCCTGAAGGTACTCGAAGTAAAACTGGAATTCCTAAACCGTTTGCTGTGAATGGGTTAAAAATGTTATACAAATTTGCGCCAGATGCTTATTTTTTACCTATTACTATTAATAATTCGTGGAAAATGACTAAATTTGGACAATTCCCCCTCGGATTAGGAACTCAATTAGAATTTATAATTCATGAACCTTTGAAAATTTCGGAACACCCCTTTGAAGAGATTTTCGAAAAAACCGAAACAATAATTAAAAAATATATCAAAAATTAACCCCATGTCTATACAAAATGTCCGATTAGAGGTGATGCAGTTTTTAGAAAAAAAAGTGGATCATTTCATGGAAGAGTTCTTAATACCAGTTGAAAAAATTTGGCAGCCTACTGATTTACTTCCAGATTCATCAAAAGAGAATTTTTTAGAAGAAACCAGAGAATTACGTGAAATTGCAAAAGATTTACCTTATGATTTTTGGGTTGTCTTAGTGGGTGACACAATTACTGAAGAAGCTTTACCTACATACGAAACTTGGCTAATGGATGTTGAAGGTGTTTCTCAAAAAGGAGAAAACGGCGATAATGGTTGGGCCAAATGGTTACGCCATTGGACAGGAGAAGAAAATCGTCATGGTGATGTATTAAACAAATACTTATACCTTTCTGGAAGAGTAAATATGCGTGAAGTAGAAATCACTACACACCATTTAATCAACGATGGATTTGATCCTGGAACTGATAGAGATCCATACAAAAATTTTGTTTTTACTAGTTTTCAAGAATTAGCCACTTACGTTTCTCATAATCGTGTGGCACAATTGGCAAAGAAATTTGGCGATAAAAAACTATACAAAATGTGTAATTTAATTGCTGGAGACGAAATGCGTCATCACTTAGCTTATAGCGAATTTGTAAAACGTATTTTTGAAGTGGATCCAAGCGAAATGATGTTGTCGTTTCAATACATGATGAAAAAGAAAATTACGATGCCTGCGCATTTGATAAGAGAGTCTGGAGAAAGTATTGGAACTGCATTTGAAAAATTCTCTGAATCAGCACAGCGTTTAGGTGTTTACACAGCAATGGATTATGTAGACATTTTAAAGAAATTGAATGTAAAATGGGAAATTGACAAAATCACTAATTTAAGCGATGAAGCTGAAAAAGCCAGAGATTATTTAATGAAACTGCCGGAAAGAATGGCAAAAATTTCGGAAAGATTAATCATTCCTGCTGAAGGACAATTTTTCAAATGGGTAGAACCCGCTTTAGTAAAATAACATTCAGAAATAAAATTTAAGATTCCAAATTCAATTAAGAGTTTGGAATTTTTTTTGTAAATTAGAACCATGCAATTAATCAATAATACTATCCTTTTTGTAAAGAATCAATTATCTAATGCCGAAGGTGGACACGATTGGTTTCATATTGAACGTGTTTATAAAAATGCTTTATTAATTGCAGAAGAAGAAAAAGAATGCAATTTAATAGTAGTAAAATTAGCAGCTTTACTTCACGACATCGCTGATTCAAAATTTCATAATGGTGATGAATTGGTTGGACCTAAAACAGCAAGAATTTTTTTAGAATCTCAAAATGTTTCGGAAGACATCATTTCTCATGTAATTGCCATTATTGAAAATATTTCGTTTAAAGGCGGAAATTTCGAAAAGAAATTCCATTCAAAAGAATTAGAAATTGTACAAGATGCCGACAGATTAGACGCCATTGGAGCTATAGGAATTGCTCGCACATTCAATTATGGTGGGTTTAAAAACCGACCGTTATACAATCCGAATATACAACCTAATTTAAATATGAGCAAAGAGGAATATAAGAATAGTGAAGCTCCAACTTTAAATCACTTTTACGAAAAACTCTTACTCTTGAAAGATAAAATGAACACCGAAACCGGAAAGAAAATAGCCACAAAACGTCATGATTTCATGGTAACTTTTTTGAGTCAGTTTTATGCCGAATGGGATGGGCAAGAATAAAAAAAGGAGATTGTTTTCACAATCTCCTTTTTATTATAAAGTAACTTTTAGTAACTGTTTTTTCTTTCCTTTTCTTCCGATAAAATAAACAGAATTTTTTGAAAGTGCTCCATCAGATACCATAAACGGCACTTCATTTTCTTTATCATCTAAAATTTCTTGAAAACTAAAATTTCCATCTGGAGTGATTCTTATTATATTAAGGTTAGATCTTTTTGTACTAGTTTGTCCAAATTGAATTCTATCATTACTTAATTTTTTTACTTTTTCTCCTGTATTAATAAAAAAGTACGTATCGTTTCCTTTAATTGTAGAGGTATAAGAAATATAAGACTCATCTCCACTTGTAGATTGGCGTTTGTTAATGTTTCTAGCCCAAATAATACTTCCGTCATTTGAAATTTTTGCACTTACAATATCGTCATAATGATACACATATCTCCAATAACCACCACCATTAGGAGAACTTTGATAATGTGATGTTATGTAATATTCTTCAGCATTAAAAACAATTTCATTTTGTTGTGTTATCAAAATACCTCTAAAAGATAAGTTTTTCAATTCTTTATCTTTATTTTTTCCATATTTATCGAGTATAAATTGCTCAGTAAAAGGATTGTATTTTGATTTACGAATAGCTAAAGTAATCGGATCTAATTCAAAATAACTAATTCCTTTGAAACGATAATCTTTTTTGTCTGAATAAAAGCCTATACAAGTTAACTTATCCTGAAAAACAATAGTTTTTAAAGAACCTGAAAAATGTTCATCAGTATCAAAAACTTGTGTAGCTTGACCAGCCTTACTAATTCTTGTTAATTCATATTGATATTTTCCACCTTCTTTTTTCTTTTTTTTCTCATCTGTAAAAACCTTACCTAAAAGATAAAGATTGTTTCCATCTTTTGAAACATCAATGTTTTCATACACAAACTTTTTATCTTTAATATCTCTTTTAAAATCATGTTCAATTTTTTTGTTCAACTTATTATCAAACAAAAACACCTTGTGAGTTTCTGTATTCTTGTCTTTAATATCTATAGTAATAGCAAATGCTGTTTTATCTTCATTAACTATAAAATTTGCTCCTGAATCACCATCAAATTGGTTCCCTCCAAACCATTGTGTTTTCAAAACATCTTCACTCGCAATTCTAAAAAGTTCTTTTTTATTGAAGCTAAATTCATTGATACTTGAAGTTAAAGCTGAACAAACAAAAGCTTTATCTTTTGTGTTATAAACAAAATCAATTAAACTAACTTGGTCTCCATTCATGATAACACCTAAAATTGAACCATATCTTTCAACTTCAGAACGCTTCATTTCATATTCATATTCTTTTATTAATTTCAAATTGGAATTATAATGTTCAAAATAATATCCAGCGCCAGATGAAAATAAACCTCCTGCATAACTTCTTACGATAAAAACCCCATCGCTTCCGTCATCTTCTACTAAAACAATTGAAGAATGTTTGTATTCGTCTTTAAAAACTTCACTTTTTGTTATACTAGTGGAGATTTCTTGTGCCTGCATACTGTTAAATGAAAGGCTGACACACAAAATGGCAATAAATTTTTTCATGTTATATAAATTAATTAAATTCTATTTTCCTGGAAACTCAGCTTTTCTTTTTTCTAAAAATGCGGTTGTTCCTTCTTTAAAATCCTCTGTTCCAAAACAAAATCCGAAATTTTCAATTTCTACTTGATAACCATTCACGCCATCAGTATAGTTTGCATTTATGGCTTCTATGGCTTTTGCAATGGCAACACTAGAATTTTTAGTAATTTTAGTTGCAATTCCTTTTGCAAATTCTAACAATTCAGCTTGAGGAACAACATGGTTTACTAATCCGTAATTTTTAGCGGTTTCAGCATCAATCATTCCAGCAGTCATAATCATTTCCATAGCACGACCTTTTCCTACTAATTGTGCTAAACGTTGCGTTCCTCCGTAACCTGGAATCACTCCTAAAGTTACTTCTGGCAATCCCATTTTTGCATTATCTGATGCGACTCTAAAATGACATGACATCGCTAATTCTAATCCGCCACCTAAAGCAAAACCATTTACAGCTGCAATTACTGGCGTACTTAAATTTTGCACAAAATCAAATAATAAAGCCTGACCTTGGGCTGCTAAATTCCCGCCTTCTTCTACTGAAAAGTTAGCAAATTCTGAAATATCAGCTCCAGCTACAAATGCTTTTTCTCCACTCCCTGTTACAATAATTGCTTTTACAGATTTATCTTCGTTTAACAATTTAAATCCATCGTGTAATTCTTGGATAGTTGCTTTGTTTAAAGCATTTAACTTTGTTGGTCTATTAATGGTTACAATTGCTATTGCCTCTTGTTTTTCGATAAGAATGTTTTCCATTTTTATTTGTTTTGATTATTTATTTATTGGGAACGAAACTAAAAATTCGGTTCCTACATTAGGTTCTGTTTCAAAGGTAATTGTTCCGTTGTAATTTTCTATGATATTTTTTATTATGGCTAAACCCAGTCCCATACCGCTTGATTTTGTGGTAAATTTTGGTTCAAAAACGCGTTCTTGATTTTCTCTTGAAATTCCTTTTCCGTTATCTTTTACCGCAATCTTAACTTCGTTATCTTGTCTAAATACCGTAACAAAAACCATTTTATTTTCTTGTTCTTCTGGAATAGCTTGAATGGCATTTTTAACCAAATTGGTAATTACCCTAATTAATTGAGTACGGTCTAACTTAGCAATAATTTCATCTTCTAAAGCTGAAAATTGTATGAAATCTTCGTTAAAAATTTCTAATGCCATTTTTACAATTCGAACTACATTAAGTGTTTCGTTTTGCTGAGCTGGCATAGTTGCAAAATTTGAAAACGCATTGGCCACAGCACTCATTGTGTCAATTTGTTGTAAAATAGTTTTAGTGTAATCGTCTAATTTCTTTGAAATATCAGGATCGTTTGCATCAAATTTTCTTTGAAAACTTTGAACGGTCAATCGCATTGGAGTTAAAGGGTTTTTGATTTCGTGTGCTACTTGCTTTGCCATTTCGCGCCATGCTTGTTCTCTTTCACTCTGTGCTAAAATAGTGGCACTTTCTTCTAACTTATCAACCATAGTATTATACGAATTAATCAATAAGTTAATCTCTTTACTTCCATCTTCGATTACAATTTTTTCGTTGCGTTGATTCAATTGCGTTTCCTCCATTTTATCGCTAATAATTTTTAACGACTTGGTAATATAGCTTGATAAAAAGTAGGAAAGAATGATAGAAATTAAAAACATAAAAACATAAACCTGTCCAAATCGGATTAAAAAATTTTTAACTTCATTATCATAAAACTCGGTGTTTTCTTCATATGGTAAGTTTAAAATTCCCATTGGTTTGAACTTGGTATCCTTTAAATATGAGTAAGAAGAACGGAACGATTGTCCGTCTACTTTTGAAAACTCAATATAGCGTTTGTCTAGTGAAGATTGAATGATTTTTAATGTAGATGGATTAATTTTAGGCTTGTCTTTATCTAACTTAAAAATGGCTTTTGACGAAATCAATAATTTTCCTTTCAAATCGAAAAAGTTAATTTCCATACTATGAATATCGGCCAATTCGAAAATTTTATCTTTAAAAATCAAAGGAATATTTTCGGTGCTTAATGGATAAGTAGTAGTTTGAAGCACATAATTTATATGTTCTGTAATAGCCGCTTCTTTTCTTTCTAATCGATCTTGATGATATTCGCGCGCTTCCTTTCTAAATTGATAAATAGAAACAGCAGCAATAAGGACAGAAGCAATCAATGTTAAGAATATCATGGAAAGAAATATTCTTACACGTAATGAAAGGTTTTTAAAATTGAATATTCTGTCCATTAGGTATGCTAAAATTAACTATTATTTTTTTCTCGGATTTTTTTATAAAGTTTATAACCCAACATTAATAGTATTGAAAAAACAATAATTCCAATTACACCAAAAATCCAATTAATAGCATTCTTTAAAATTACTAAAAAAATAACTGCAAAAAGAATAATCGTGGCGCCTTCGTTCCAAATTCTGAAGAAACCCGATGAATGTTTTACCTCATTATTTTGTAACTGTTTAAAAATTTGATGGCATTTTAAATGATATAAATACAGTAAAAACACAAAAGCTAATTTAACATGCATCCAAGGTTGGGTTAGCCAAACTTTTCCTATTTCTGTAAAAAACAACATCCAAAAAGCAAAAACACTTGCTAAAACCGCACTTGGCCAAGTAATGATATACCACAATCGGTATTGCATTAATTGGTATTGTTTTATTAAAATATCTTGCTCTGGTTGCTTTTTTTGTTTGGCTTCAGCATGATACACAAATAATCTTACGATATAGAACAAGCCTGCAAACCAAGTAACCACAAAGATGAGATGTAATGATTTTATGTAATTGTAAAATTCC
Source organism: Flavobacterium sp. (assembly GCF_036782315.1). Taxonomy (GTDB): domain Bacteria; phylum Bacteroidota; class Bacteroidia; order Flavobacteriales; family Flavobacteriaceae; genus Flavobacterium. The sequence goes on along the minus strand of NZ_DAIPZK010000001.1, from coordinate 302,037 downwards.
ATTTTTTGTTAATTTTGAAAAGCCCATTGGTCAATCCAGCGGCTCATGGTTTTTACCCAATCTTCGCTGTCATTCAAACACGGAATAGATAAGAAATTTTCACCTCCGTTTTCTTTGAAACTATGCGCCGCTTCCATTCCTATTTCTTCTAATGTTTCTAAACAATCTGAAACGAAAGCAGGTGTAACAACAGCTAAATTCTTAATTCCTTTTTGTGCCAAACCATCAATTGTAGCATCGGTATAAGGTTGCAACCAAGGATCGCGACCTAAACGTGATTGAAAAGAAGTACTATATTTTCCTTCTTCTAAACCTAAAAATTCAGCCACTTGTTTAGTAGTTTCATAACATTGATGACGGTAGCAGAATTCATGTGCTTTAGAAGAGGTATTACAACAACTTCCATCTATTTTACAATGCGATTTGGTTACATCTGATTTTCTAATGTGACGCTCTGGAACTCCATGATAGGAAAACAACAAATAATCCGATTTAAAATTATCTAAAGAAGATTTGATGGAATTTGACAAATCACGAATGTAATCTGGTTGGTTATAAAAAGCTGGAAGAATCGTGAATTCCATTTTTGGAAATTGTTTTTTACGAATTTCTTCTGCAAGCACCAAAATAGTTTCAGTAGTTGCCATCGCAAATTGAGGATACAACGGAATTAACAAAACCTCGTCTACTCCTTGATTGTGTAATTGTTGTAATCCAAATTCAATGCTAGGATTACCATAACGCATAGCCAAAGCAACAGGAATACTAACTTGTTCTTGTACTTTATTTTGTAAACGTTTTGATAAAACAATGAGTGGAGAACCTTCTTCCCACCAAATTTTTTTATAAGCTTTAGCTGATTTTTTTGGACGTGTATTTAAAATAATTCCTTTCACTAACAACGCTCGAAGTAAATAAGGAATATCAATCACACGTTCGTCCATTAAAAATTCATCTAGATATTTTTTAACATCTTCAGGCTCAGGACTATCTGGCGAACCTAAGTTTATTAACAACACGCCTTTTTTCATTTTCTTTTTTTTTCAAAAATACTATTTAATTATTTAGAATAAAAGTATATACGTAAATGGTTATAACAAGATTTGTATTACACATAAATAAACATTTTTTAATTAAAATGTTAAAATTTAATAATTATTAACATTGTTCTTTTTTAATTAATGCATTTTATCTAATTTAGTGACACAAAAATTTAATTTTTGTTAATTAAATCTTAAGTGAGTATGAAAAAAATTCCCCTACTAAGTTTTTTATTATTCGCATCCTATTCTATCTACTCACAAACTCAAGGAGTAGGAATAAACGAAGACAACCCACAGCAAACCTTGCATTTAGGTTCAAGTAATAGCACTATTAGAGTTGATGGTTTGAACGAAATCAACAATACTTATAATCTTGGTTCAAATAATACTTATCCGTTATATGTAGACCATAATGGAAGCCTGACATTATATAATGCCGCTTCTTACAACAGCAATGGCTTAGATTTTTTAAACAACAACAATATTAATTCTACCATAATTATTCCTGAAGGAGATAATGATGGTGTTGAAAGTGCAGAAATTTTTAATTTTGAAGTTACTGTTAATCGACCTTCATTAGTATTAGTAAAATACAATCTAAGTTTTGAAGTGTTTGAAGATCAAACAGAAAAGAAATTAACTGATAATTTAGCTCGAAGAGTAAATACTTATTTTAAACTCAATAGCGGAACCCGAAAATATAGTCATGCTTCAAAATGTTACACCGGCTCATCACTTAATGATGTTGCAGGTATTTTATACAATATGTCTTCATCGTATATTTACATTCCTACAGCTGGCACGCATACCATTCGTATGTTTGCAGAAGTTTCATCTGGCCTTACCTCAAACATTCCAAACACAGGAAAAGCTACGTGTTTAATTGTAGGAAGAGGTTATGATTCCTTAATGTATATAATTAACTAACCCCCTACTATTATGAAAAAAAATTACCTACTTTTAATTTTACTTAGTTCATTATCTGTTTTAGGGCAAGTTGGTATTGGAACAACAAATCCTCAAGAAACCTTACATATAGGTGGCAATACATCCACCATTCGTGTGGAAGGTCTTGATGTTATTAACAATGATTTAAATTTAGGCCCAACAAAACTAACGCCCGTTTATGTAGATAATCAAGGAAATTTCACTTTAGAAAAAAGAGGTTACAGTTTTGGTGGTAGTGGGAATATACTTCCTTTAAATTTTTTACAGTATAGCACTAATTTTATTCCAAACAATCCACTTGGACTGCCAGCACCATTTGACAAATATGGTGTTATAATTAATAGCGATTTAACTAACGAATCACAAACCGGCTTACTTGAAAGAAGAGCTATAGCTGTTCCAACCAATTCAATGATTGAAGTAAAATATGCGGTTTCATTATGTTTTTCTTCAACTAATTTAGCCGTTCCTCCACACTCTACATATATAACTGATAAAAAAACACGTGTAATTCAAACTTATTTTTGCATTGATATTAATAGCGATGGGTTATCAGCTGATGAAGAAAACTTAAAATATGGTGTAAAAGGGCAATATTATGCATCTGATGCGGGTGGAACTCGTGGTTATCCTTATATGAACAGTCAAGGCTATGTTGATTTACCTGCCGGAAATCACACTATTTATTTTTATGGTGTTGTTATTGATGCTCCAAACACCTTTACTAGCGTTGGTTTTGGAGGCGCAAATGAATATTTAAAAATACGTCTTTATAACTAAATTAAGTTATTAGATATTTATACGTTCCCCTAATTCCCCATGTTATGAAAACAAAATTCTATTTTATAATAGCTTTCTTAAGCTTTGCTTTTAATTCGAATGCTCAAGTAGGTGTAAATACTCAAAACCCGCAAGAGGAACTTCATGTTGCTGGCCCAACATCAAACATTAGAATTGATGGGTTGAATGAAATTAACAATCCAAATAATTTAGGTAGTACTAAATCATCCAAAGTATTTGTAAATCAATTTGGCGATTTGGTTTTAGGAGGTTTAGAAAACAATGTGCAATTACTATTTGATTCAGACAATTATTTAAGAGACGTGCAAAACCCAACCTCTTTAATTTTGCAAACTGGTGAAGGGGATGGTTTTAGTCAAGCTGGAATTCCAACACTTGGGCTGGCGGCTTCATTTACCTTAACGGCTCCTGCAATTGTTGAAGTTAATTATTCTGTTTCATGGAACGTGGGAAAAAATGTTACTTCAACTTCAAGAATTGATGACTTTAGAGCTAGAGTAGTTCAAACAGGAATGTATTTTAGAAAAAATAACTATTTGGGAGAACCCGTAGTAAACGATTATTTTGGAAACCCAATTAATGGCTACTCTTTATGTATTGCTTCTAGTTGTAGTGAAGTTGCAGGGATGTTTGCGGTGAGTGGTCAAATTTATAATAATTCAGACATAAGAAGAGGTGAATGGAAAAGTTTCAGAAACACCGCTTCAGATTATGTTATTTTAGGACCTGGAACATATACTCCAATGTTTGCTGCCCAGTTAGAAGTAGGCAACACCAATTCAACTGGAGCAATTAAAATGTATCTAGGTGTTGAAAATGATGAAGTGCAAATTATTGCGCATTACTTCAACTAAAAATTACACGTTGGAATTAATCGACATCAAATATTTTTTTGGTGTCGTTCCAAATTTTTTCTTAAATGCTGCAATAAAATGGCTTCCGGTGCTATATCCGATTTTTAGACCAACTTCATTTACATTATACGAACCACTATCAAGCAATTGACGTGCATAATCCATTTTATAATCAAAAAGAAATCCATAAACGGTATCGCCATATATTTGTTTGAATCCCATTTTTAGTTTTTTTAGACTAAGTCCCACTTGTTCAGACAATGCTTCAAGTGTTGGAGGTTCTGCCATATTGGCAATGATAATTTCTTTGGCTTTTTTAATTTTTAAAACATTTTCTTCATCTATCAAAAATGGACATTGCTCAGCGTTTGGATCTTCGGAACGATTAAAATACAAACTCAACAATTCATACCCTTTCCCTTTATAATACAGGTTTTTGATGAACGAATTTAAATTGTAATGAAAAATTTGACTCAAAACAATAGACATTGACGGACTAATATCGCTTTCCTTGTAATATTTTTTATCTTTGTTTTCATCACTTAAAAAAGGAATATTCTCTGCTTCAGCAGAAAACAATCCGTGAAATTTTTTAATCGATACAATTACGGAAATTACCCAAGAATTTGGTGCTAATTCTAAATGAATAGGCAATTCTTTTTGTGGATTATAAAACAGCAGTGATTTTTCTTCTTTTAAATCTAGGGCATAATTTCCTTGATTAAAAACAAACTTTCCTTTTCCTTTCAGACCAAAATGAAACTGTATAAGACCTTGACTAACAGGTCTTTCTAACTTAATTATTTCATTACTATCATTTTGAAAACGCAATAAAATAAACTCGTTTTCAATTTTTATTTCTTCTAAAGAACCCATAGCGATATTTTTACGTATATACATTCGAAAAAGGACAAAAATGTTATTTAGAATTATTCTATATAAAAAACTTGTCAAAGCTTGAATATAGTACAAATTTAAAGAAATAATGCAATAAAGACTCAATTATAATTAAAATGTCGTTGAGCGACATAAAAAGTCCTTCCAGCGTTGTTTTTATAAAATAGGAAAATATAATTTTGTTAAACTTTTAGGAAAGAGTACACCATATGGAAAACAATACATTTGCGAAGCATCCAACTTTCTATGCCGTAGGATTAAGTTACAAAAAAGCGGATGCCGAAATGAGAGGGAAATTTAGTTTGGATGAACATGCCAAAACTAACTTATTACACCAAGCTAAAGCAGAAGGAATTGATAGTTTAATTGTAACTTCAACCTGTAACAGAACCGAAATTTATGGTTTTGCTCAACATCCTTTTCAGTTAATTAAATTATTGTGTGAAAATAGTCAAGGAACTGTTGAAGATTTTCAAAAAGTAGCCTTTGTTTACAAAAATAGCGAAGCCATTTCGCATATGTTTCGCGTTGGAACAGGATTAGATAGCCAAATCTTAGGAGATTTTGAAATCATAAGTCAATTAAAAAATGCATTTGTAATCAGTAAAGAACTAAATTTAGTCAATGCATTTTTAGAAAGATTAGTCAATGCGGTAATTCAAGCAAGTAGAAAAATAAAAAACGAAACTGAAATTTCATCTGGAGCTACTTCAGTATCTTTTGCTTCGGTTCAATACATTTTTAAGAATGTTGCAGATATTGCTTCAAAAAATATTTTACTTTTTGGAACAGGAAAAATTGGAAGAAACACTTGCGAAAATTTAGTAAAACACACTAAACACGAACAAATCACATTAATCAACAGAACGAAAGAAAAAGCGGAGAAACTAGCCAAAAAACTGAATGTTATTGTAAAAGATTATGCTGATTTGCAGTTAGAACTTCAAAAAGCAGATGTGGTAGTTGTGGCTACTGGTGCGCAAAATCCAACAATTGACAAAGCCATTTTAAATCTGAAAAAACCTTTATTGATTTTAGATTTATCGATTCCGAAAAACGTAAACGAAAACGTAAAAGATATTGAGGGTGTTACGTTAGTTCACATGGATGAGCTTTCGCAAATTACAGATGAAACTTTAGAAAATAGAAAAAAACACATTCCTGCTGCCGAAGCCATCATTGAAGAAATTAAAGATGAATTTATGGCTTGGACAAAACAGCGTAAATTTGCACCAACTATTCATGCTTTAAAAGCAAAACTGAATACAATTAAAGAAGGAGAATTGAATTTTCAACGTAAAAAATTGGCTAATTTTGATGAAGAACAAGCCGAATTAATTACAGCAAGAATCATTCAGAAAATAACGAATCATTTTGCTAATCATTTAAAAGATGATGAAACAATGGTAGATGAAAGTATTGAATGGATTGAAAAAATTTTCCAATTAGAAACGGTTTCAAAATAATGAGCAAAACAATCCGAATAGGAACTCGTGATAGCGAATTAGCCCTTTGGCAAGCACACACAGTACAAAAAAAATTAAACGACTTAGGTTATCAAACAGAAATTGTAGCTGTAAAATCTCAAGGTGATATTATTCTTGACAAACCTCTTTATGAATTAGGAATTACTGGGATTTTTACTAAAACCTTAGACATTGCCATGATTAATGGTCAGGTAGATATTGCGGTTCATTCTATGAAAGATGTTCCAACCGCTTTACCATTAGGAATTGTACAAGCAGCCGTTTTAGAACGCGCCAACACACTTGATATTTTAGTTTACAAAGACAATTTAGATTTTTTAAACTCAGAAGGAACAATTGCTACTGGAAGTTTGCGCAGACAAGCGCAATGGTTAAATAAATACCCAAATCATAAAGTGGTTGATTTACGCGGGAATGTAAATACGCGTATGCAAAAACTCCAAGAAAACGATTGGAACGGAGCTGTTTTTGCAGCTGCAGGATTAGAACGTATCAATTTAAAACCTGAAAATTACATTGATTTGAATTGGATGGTTCCCGCTCCTGCACAAGGCGCAATGGTTGTAGTTGCTATGGAAAACGATGATTTCTGTAATGAAGCTGTATCAAAATTAAATCATTCAGAAACCGAAATTTGCACTCATATAGAACGTGAATTCTTAAAAACACTTGAAGGTGGTTGTACCGCTCCTATTGGCGCTTTGGCAACTTTTACTTCTGATAAAATTGATTTTGAAGGTGTTTTGTTTTCTTTAGACGGAAAAGAAAAACACACAATCAAAAAAAGTTGTACTTTTGATTCTTATATAAACTTCGGAAAAAAATGTGCCGAAGAAATTTTAAACAACGGAGGAAGCGCTTTAATGGAAAGCATTCGTCGTGATTTAAAAAAGTAATTTTATTCCAAAATGGAGAAAGAATCATTACTCAATTATTTATATCGCTTTTTTGATATCATCGTATTGCTTTTTATTGTATTTGACTTTGGATATGACTTCGAAGAAAATTACAATTCACCTCATGTAATAGGATTAATTTTTTTATCGCTTGGATTATTAGCCTTTAATGCTTTTAAATTCTTTACTTTTAAATACAAAAGCAATAAAAAAGTAGCATTAGCAAACATATTTCTTTTAACAGGTATATTACTGGCTTCTTTTATAGTTTCTATAATCAATTATGATTTTAAAACAGATTACATACTTCAAAAAGTTAAACCTATTCTAGAAGGCGGATTAATTTTTTATTTCTTGCTGAGACTCTTGGTTTTAGTACGCCATATTTATGACATATATTTTAATCCGGCTATTGTTTTTGTTGGAAGTTTCCTCATTTTAGCATTAACGGGTGGGTTTTTATTAATGCTGCCAAGTGCTACCGTTGATGGTATAACTTTTACTAATGCTTTATTTACTGCAACTAGTGCTGTTTGTGTTACTGGACTTACAGTGGTAGATACTGCAAATGACTTTACAATTGTTGGTCAATCTATTATTTTAGTTTTAATACAATTAGGCGGAATAGGAATATTAACTTTTACATCGTTCTTTGCTTTTTTCTTTAGAGGAAGTTCTTCTTTTAAAGAAGGATTAAATACAAAAGATTTTATAGCACAAGAAGGATTACGCGATGTTTTTAGAGCTGCATTAAACGTAGTTATGTTTACTCTTGGAATTGAAATAGTAGGAGCGCTTTTCATCTATTTTTCAGTTGCAGATGTTTCGAGTATTCAAAATAAATTTTTCTTTTCCATATTTCACTCCATTTCTGCATTTTGTAATGCAGGGTTCTCTATTTTATCGGCAGGTTTGTACGATGAAGGAATACGTTTTGATTACATTTTTCAGTGGTGTATCATGATACTAATTATTTTTGGAGGATTAGGACATAACATTGTATTTAATTTTTATCAAAAAATTAAAACTCATGTGGTGGAACTTTTTGATAAAAACATTATTCATAAAAAAGTAAGAATTATTACTTTAAATACCCAAATTGTAATTTACACTACACTATTATTGTTAATTGGTGGTTTTATTTTCTTGTACATATCTGAATACAACAATACATTACTAGAACATAAGTCGTTTTTTGGAAAAATAACAGCCGCTTCTTTCAATGCCGTTACTCCAAGAACTGCAGGATTCAATACCGTTGATTTTACACAAATGAATGTTCCTTCCTTGTTGTTTGTTATCTTTTTAATGTGGATTGGAGGTTCGCCTGCATCAACCGCCGGTGGTATAAAAACTAGTACTTTTGCATTAGCAACTTTAAATATTTTTGCGGTTGCCCGAGGAAAAAGCAGAATTCAATTATTTGGAAGAAGAATTTCGTCTGAATCTACTTCTAGAGCCTTTGCCATTTTGTGTATTTCATTAATAACTATTGGAATTTCAATTGTTGCTTTACTGATTTTTGAACCTAAAGGTACACCTTTATTAACTGTGGCTTTTGAATGTTTTTCAGCCTATAGTACGGTGGGTTTAACTTTAAATTTTACCCCAACTTTAACCGAACCAAGTAAATATGTCTTAATTGCCTGCATGTTTATTGGACGTATTGGAATGCTCAACTTAATGGTTGGATTATTACGAAGATTGAATCATCAATTCTACGAATATCCAAAAGAAAATATATTAATTAACTAAACTTGTCCAAATGAAAATTATCGTATTTGGTTTAGGAAACTTCGGAATGTCGCTTGCCATCAGTCTTACTGAAACAGGAAACGAAGTAATTGGTGTTGATAAAAACATCGAAAAAGTAAATTTAGTAAAAGATAAAATTTCACATGCCATTGCATTAGACTCAACTAATGAATTGTCTTACGAAGCTTTACCTTTAAAAGATGCTGATAAAGTAGTAGTAGCTATTGGTGAAAACGAAGGAGCAGCCATTATTACCACCGCAATTATAAAAAAATTATCAGATGTAAAAATCATTAGTCGTGCCTTATCACCTATTCACGACACGGTTTTAGAGGCTATGGGAATTCATAGTATTATTCATCCTGAGCAAGAATCAGCAGATCGTTTAACCAAACAAATTAACTTCAAATCAACGTTAGAAAATTATCAATTAGATGATAATTTTACGATTTCCGAAGTAAAAGCAAAACCTGAATTTTTTGGAAAAACTTTAGCCGAATTAGATTCTATCGACAAATATCATTTAACATTAGTTACAATCATTCGAAAAAGAGAAAAACGTAATTTAATCGGAAAAAAATCAATTGTAAAAGAAACTATTGGTCGCCCTTCTCCAGACACGATTGTTTTAGAAGATGACATACTTGTGGTTTACGGAAACAATAAAGACATTGAAACGTATTGTTTAGGTCAAGAAGAACATCAAATTAGAAGCTAAATGATTCAAATTCTTTCTACTAAAAAACTCTCCAAAGCATTAAAAAACAAACTTTCTGATGCTAAAATTGAACTTGTAGAAAAGAATTTTATTCAAACTAAATCGATTACATTTGATACACCTCAACTTAACGATTACTTAATTTTTACGAGTAAAGAAGCGGTAAAAAGTGTTTTAAAATCGAATTTAAAAAATGTGTTTTCGAAACCTTGTTTTTGTGTAGGAAGTAAAACCCATAGTTTCCTTAAAAAGAAAGGATTCTCTGTTTTAGAAAGTACAGATTATGCGGAAGAACTGATTCAATTAATTGATTCAAAATATAAAAACCATTCGTTTACATTTTTTTGCGGAAATATTAGAAGAAATACGATTCCCGATTTTTTTCAGCAAAATAAAATCGCATTCAACGAAATTGTCGTATATGAAACGAAACTGAAATCAAGCCAAATAAAAGAATCATTTGATGGCGTTTTGTTTTATAGCCCATCAGGTGTTAATAGCTTTTTGGAAAACAATACATTAAGAAATAAAACGTGTTTTTGCATTGGAACCACCACAGCAAAAGCATTAGAAAATAATCCCGAAGCTTCGGGACATAAAAACATAATAATTGCATCGCAACCCACCGTGGAACATGTAATTGATGAAGTGATAAAATATTACAAATAAAATAAGACCTGATAAGTTTCGAAAAACTGTCAGGCCTAAAAAACAAAAAACATGTTAAAGAACGACTTATTTTTAAGAGCATTAAAAGGAGAAACTGTTGAACGCCCACCGGTTTGGATGATGCGTCAAGCTGGAAGATATTTACCAGAATTTAGAGCTTTACGAGATAAATATGATTTTTTCACCCGTTGCGAAACTCCAGAATTAGCTGCTGAAATTACGGTACAACCTATCCGAATTGTAAAACCAGATGCTGCCATCTTATTTTCGGATATTTTGGTAGTGCCAAGAGCGATGGGAATTGACGTTGAATTAAAAGACAACATCGGTCCGATTATACCAAATCCTATTCGTTCTATGGAACAAGTAAACCAAGTATTTATTCCAGATGTGAATGAATCGTTAGGTTATGTGATGGATGCCATCAAATTGACCAAAGAAATGTTGAACAACGAAGTGCCTTTAATAGGTTTCGCAGGTTCGCCATGGACAATTTTCTGTTATGCAGTTGAAGGTAAAGGTTCGAAAAGTTATGATACAGCTAAAGGTTTTTGTTTTTCACAACCAGAAGCAGCACATACATTACTACAAAAAATTACCGATACAACCATTTTATACTTAAAAGAGAAAGTGAAAAATGGTTGTAATGCGATTCAGATTTTTGATTCTTGGGGTGGTATGTTATCACCTACTGATTATCAAGAATTCTCTTGGAAATATATCAACCAAATTGTAGAAGCATTAGCTCCAGTTACTGAAGTTATCGTTTTCGGAAAAGGATGTTGGTTCGCACTTAACGAAATGTCAAAATCCAAAGCATCTGCTTTAGGAGTGGATTGGACATGTTCACCAAGAAACGCGCGTTATTTAACCGGTGGTGACATCACGTTACAAGGAAATTTCGACCCAAGTCGTTTACTTTCTCCAATCCCAACCATCAAAAAAATGGTTCACGAAATGATTGACGAATTTGGAAAAGACAAATACATCGTAAACTTAGGTCACGGTATTTTACCAAATATTCCTGTTGATCATGCAAAAGCGTTTGTGGAAGCGGTGAAAGAGTATCAAAAGTAGACAGTCTCAGTCTCAGTTTACAAATGAACTGCGACTGAAAACTGCGACTGAAAACTGATTAATATGAAAAACAAATTCTACACCTACATACAAAACCTACAAGATCAAATCTGTAAAGGTTTGGAAGACATTGATGGCGGCACAAAATTTCGAGAAGATATTTGGGAACGACCAGAAGGCGGTGGTGGTCGCACACGTGTTATTGAAAACGGAAACGTTTTTGAAAAAGGCGGTGTAAACATTTCAGCCGTTCATGGCAAATTGCCTGATACCATGCAAAAAATGTTCGGTGTAGGCGAAGCCGATTTTTTCGCTTGCGGATTAAGTTTAGTAATTCATCCCCAAAATCCAATGGTGCCAACGGTTCATGCGAATTGGCGCTATTTCGAAATGTACAATGAGAATGGAGAAATCATCAACCAATGGTTTGGTGGCGGACAAGATTTAACACCGTATTATCTGTTCGAAGAAGATGCCAAACATTTTCACCAAACCTGTAAAACCGCTTGCGACAAACATAATCCTGAATTTTATCCGAACTATAAAAAGAAATGCGATGAGTATTTCTGGAATGCACATCGTAATGAAGCAAGAGGAATCGGCGGTTTGTTTTTCGATTATTTGAAAGAAACCGACACCATGAAAATGGAAGATTGGTACAACTTTGTAACTGAAGTTGGAAATTCGTTCTTACAAGCGTATGTTCCCATTGTGGAAAGAAGAAAAGATTTACCATTTACCGAAGCGCAAAGAACATGGCAAGAAATTCGTCGTGGTCGTTATGTGGAATTCAATTTGGTTCACGATAAAGGAACTTTATTTGGACTAAAAACCAACGGAAGAATCGAAAGTATTTTGATGAGTTTACCGCCACATGTGCAATGGGTGTATGATCATCATCCAGAAGCAGGAAGTGAAGAAGAAAAATTATTGAAAATATTAGCAAAACCAATTGATTGGGTATAATTTCCATTATCAATCATAAATCATAAAATATTATGTTTCCAATACACAGAGGTCGTCGTTTAAGAGTAAACGAATCTATAAGAAGTTTAGTTCGCGAAACCAGCTTGAGTCCAGCTGATTTTATGTTTCCTATGTTTATCATGGAAGGAGAAAACACTAAAGTAGAAATCCCTTCTATGCCAGGAATTTTCCGTCGTACATTAGATTTAACGGTAGAAGAAGTAAAAGAATTATTCGCTTTAGGAATTCGTGCCGTAAACATTTATGTAAAAGTTAGCGATGATTTAAAAGACAATACTGGAAAAGAAGCTTGGAACAACAATGGTTTGATGCAAAGAGCCATTCGTGCGATTAAAGCGGCTTGTCCAGAAATGATTGTAATGCCAGATGTGGCTTTAGATCCGTATTCAATTTATGGTCATGATGGTATCATCGAAAAAGGCGATGTGGCTAACGATGCGACTAATGATGCTTTGGTTAAAATGGCGGTTTCTCACGCTCAAGCGGGTGCAGATTTTGTTGCGCCAAGTGATATGATGGATGGTCGTGTTTTACGTTTACGTCAAGGTTTAGATGCTGCGGGATTTCACAATGTGGGAATCATGAGTTACTCGGCTAAATACGCGTCGGCTTTTTATGGTCCGTTTCGTGATGCTTTGGATTCTGCTCCAAAAGACGCAGATGTGGAAGTTCCTAAAGACAAAAAAACCTACCAAATGGATTACGCTAATCGCATCGAAGCGGTTAAAGAAGCGCTTTGGGATGTTGAAGAAGGAGCAGATATGGTAATGGTAAAACCTGGGATTGCCTATTTGGATATTGTTCGTGAAGTTAAAAATGCAGTGGATGTTCCCATTACAGTTTTCCATGTTTCAGGAGAATATGCCATGATTAAAGCGGCTTCAGAAAGAGGTTGGTTAGATCATGACAAAATTATGATGGAGCAATTAATGTGTATCAAAAGAGCAGGTGCGAGTTTGATTTCGACTTATTTTGCTAAAGAAGCGGCAATTCTATTAAATAAAAAGTAATGTGACATTTGTCACAAATTAAGTGAAATCGATAGCGTAATTTTATCGATATTTCTAAATCATATCAAAATGAAACTTATATTAAAATCTTTTTCCGTTTTTGCTTTAGCTATTTCCTTAACGAATTGTGGTGAAAAAAAAGAAACCGATAAATACGGAAATTCAGTTGAAGAAAATACTGAAACCATATCTGAAACTACGGTTGATCCATTATTTGCTAAAGGACAAGAGCTTTTTGAAGGAAAAGGAACATGTACCGCATGTCATAAACCCGACACAAAAGTAGTGGGTCCGTCAATAAAAGAAATTGCAAAAATTTACAAAGAAAAAGGCGCTAGCATTGCAGCTTTCATCAACGAAGAAGGCAAACCTATTGTAGATCCATCGCAATATGAAACCATGAAAACGAATTTTGCTATTACTAAAGCCATGACAGCTGAAGAACGCAAAGCATTAGAAGTATATATGATGAGTTTTGAGTAAACGTTACTCAACTACCAATTTAAAGCCCACGCGCGGAATGTTTTCGATTCTCACGTGGGTTTCTTCTTTTATTATTTTTCGCAATCTTGAAATAAAAACATCCAAACTTCTGCCAAGGAAATAATCATCACTTCCCCATAATTCTATTAAGATTTTTTCGCGTTTTAAAACGGTGTTTGGATTGTCTAAAAAAAGTTTTAATAACGATGCTTCTCTCTCTGTAAGTGTTATATTTTGATTTTCATTCTTTAATAAATAATTCTCTGGTTCAAATTGAAAACTCCCAAAAGTATATTGTTTTTGATGCGAATTATCGGTTGATTTCTGACTTCGATTTAAGAAAATTTCGATTTTTAAAATCAATTCTTCAATTGAATATGGCTTTACCAAATAATCATCGGCTCCCAATTTCAAACCTTTAATTCGGTCTTCTTTCATTGTTTTAGCCGAAAGAAAAATAATCGGAATTTCTTGATTGCGTTTTCTAATTTCTGTAGCGATTTCAAAACCATCCATATCAGGTAACATAATATCTAAAACACACAAATCGAAAGATTCTTTACAAAACATTTGAAAAGCCTCTTTTCCATTATTACAATGAGTAACTTCAAAGTGTTGTTCTAAATTATCGGCAGTTAAAAACGCTAAGGTTTCGTCGTCCTCAACATACAAAATGCGCTTTTTACTCATAATCGTTTTTATTTATTTGAAGGGTTATTGTAATCCCTTTTTCTTCGTTATTTTTAGCTTCTACTTTCCATTTATGCCATTCACAAACGCGTTTCACATACGATAATCCGATTCCAAACCCTTCAATATCTTTACTATCTTCTCTTGCCACACGATAGAATTTATCAAAGATAAACGGCAAATCGGTTTCTGGAATTCCAGCTCCATTATCTGAAAATTTCAAAGCCAATCCTTTTGTATTTTCTTGCGATTGAATTTTAATTTCAGGATTTAGACCCGAATACTTCACTGCATTATCCATGATGTTATAAATCACATTGTAAAAATGAAATTCATCGGCTTTAATAAAATAGTTTCGCTCTAATTGAATATCAATTTTAATCTCTTTTTGATGTTTTAGAAATATATTTTCTCTTACTAATTCGAGCAAAATTTGTAAATCTACTTTCGCTTTTTCTAACTCAATTTGTTTGCTTTCTGTTTTGGCAACATACAAAATTTTCTCTATGTGTTGATTTAACTTGTTACTTTGATTAATAATAATCTGCATATATTTTGATAATCTAGGATTGTCGATGATTTCCTTTTGAGTATTAGCATAATTTGAGGCAATTAAAATGGAAGCCAATGGTGTTTTAAATTCATGCGTCATATTATTGATGAAATCTTTCTGCAAATCAGTATATCTTTTTTGTTTCAACATTAACAAAACTGAGTATACATAAATTATTAGAACCAAAAACAAAACGCCTGTAAAAATCCAATATTGAGATAAACTTTTAAAATATGTTTGTTTAATATTTGGAAATCGTACGGCAAAATAATAGGTTAAATCGGTATTTTTAGAGAAACAATCTGCACAAAATTTAGAAGGTTCTTTCCCTTTCGAAGAAACATAATTTCCATAAACCATAGCGTCGGAACTACAATCATATATGGCATATTCATAATCTAACTCCAGTTTTACTTTTTCAAACTCGTTTTTTAAATATTGTTCTAAAATAGTATTCTCAAAAACATCGTTTACATTAACTATAAAGTAATTTTCAGAAACCTTTTTTATTTGATTACCTATGGGAAGCTCCTTTTTATTGTCTTTATAAATTTTGTTTACCACATCTTGTAAAGCAAAATGGATTTTATCTTCCACATCTTTCTTTTCAAAAATATAGGCCTGATTAAGTAAAAACAATTGCATAACAATTACGCCCACAATTGCTAAAAAACCAATAAAAATAACGATATTAAATCTACTAAACTTCATAATGAACTCGATATTACAAAAAAAGCAACTACTAAATCACCCGTTAACATGTCATTAACAATCATTAAAATCTAATTAACAAGAGAAAAATAAAACTTTTTTAGTTTTGTATCAACAAATTTAAAATAACTAAAAATATTATAGTGTATGAAATCAATTAAATTATCAATCGTTGCTTTATTTGTAGCTAGTGCTTCATTTGCACAAACAAAAGAAGCTAAAGTTGAAACAGCAAAAGCAATGCAAGTTGCACCAGCAGAAGTTAAAACCCCACCAGCACCAGTTCAATCTGCAATCAAATGGGATCAAGAAATGCATGATTTTGGTGATATTGAAAAAGGGAAACCAGTAACTTACAATTTTACATTTACAAACACTACTAAAGAAACTGTGTTAATTACTAATGTAAGACCAGCTTGTGGTTGTACTGCTGCAGATTACACAAAAACACCTATTAAACCAGGAGAAAAAGGAATGGTTGCTGCTACTTTTAATGCTGCTACAGGTGGAATGTTCCAAAAATCAGTAACTATTACAACAACTGAAAATGGAGTTGAAGCTGTTAAAACTTTATCTTTCAAAGGAAAAGTATTAGAACCAGCGACTGAGAAAAAAGAAGAGATTAAATCTTAACAATATTATTAATTCAGCTTTTTACATCTTATTAAAACCACCTAAATATCTAGGTGGTTTTTTTATATTTACAAAATGAAAACAGCTATTATAAAAACTCCTCTAGGTTACACAGAAATTCAAGGCGATGAAAATGGGATTTCGAAAATTCATGTAATGGATGAAGAAGTAGCTATTTCAATTGAAATTCCAAAAGAATTAAAAACGGCTGTTTTAGAACTTCACGATTATTTTAGTGGAAAGAGAACTACTTTTACATTTCCAATTAATCCTTCCGGAACCGAATTCCAGAAAAAAGTTTGGCAAGAATTACTTAAGATCCCTTTTGGAAAAACCTGTTCTTATTTAGATTTATCGAAAAAATTAGGCGATGTAAAAGCCATTCGAGCTGTTGCTTCTGCAAATGGGAAAAATCCGCTTTGGATTGTTGTGCCATGTCATCGCGTTATTGGAACTTATGGTTCTTTAACGGGTTATGCAGGTGGTTTATGGCGAAAAAAATGGTTACTTCAACATGAAAATCCAGTTAAACAAGAAAGTTTGTTTTAGATTTTTATTAAATCAAATCACTTTTTGCTACTTTTATAACGCAATCTTATATAAGTAGCCATGAAATTCCTCCTAAAATTCTTTAAATGGTTCGCTATTGTTTTAGTGAGCATTATTATTTTAATGTACATTTTTAATGTAGATTATCTTTTGAGAGCCGTTAGAACCATTTATTTTAAAGGTTATACTACTGCTTTTTTAGAAGATTATAAAGAATTTCCGAATAGAGAAATAAAAAAAGGACTTGCTCAACCTTGGGCAATAGCCTCAGATTACAATTCCATTCCGGCTACAGAAGTCTTAGCTAAAAATCATAAAGAATTAAAAACAGTTGCTTATTTGATTATTAAAAATGATAGCATTTGGCATGAAAGCTACTTTGATGGTTTTGATAAAAACTCAAAATCCAATTCCTTTTCTATGGCAAAAAGTATTGTTACCATGGCCATGGGAAAAGCTATCATGGAAGGAAAGATTAAAAGTTTAAACCAAAAAGTTACCGATTTTTTTCCTGAACTAAAAGGAAAATATGCAAAAGAAGTAACTATAGGCGATTTATCTTCAATGGCATCAGGATTGAGTTGGGATGAAAAATATTACAGCCCATTTTCAATTGTAACAAGAGCCTACTTTGACGATGATTTAAAAGGTGTTATTCTTGGATTAGACATTAAAGAAAAGCCTGGTCAATCTTTCAAATATTTAAGTGGTGCAACTCAATTGTTGGCAATGTGTGTTGAAAAAGCCACTGGTGAACATTTATCTGATTATGTTTCAAAACATTTTTGGCAACCTATGGGAGCAGAAAATGAAGCACTTTGGCAATTAGATGAAGCTCCTGATGGAATTGAAAAAGCATATTGTTGTATTGCTAGTAATGCAAGAGATTTTGCGCGTTTTGGTAAATTATATTTGAATGATGGAAAATGGAACGGCAAACAATTACTCGATAGTGCATTCGTAAAAAAATGCATCACTCCTCGTTTTGAAAAGAGTCCACAATATGGTTATGGCTGGTGGATGCATACTATCTCGGGTAAAGATTTATACTACATGCGGGGTCATTTAGGACAATTTGTAATTGTAATCCCAGAAGATGAATTAATAATTGTACGGTTAGGACATTTAAAAGGAGTTCAAACTAATGAAGATCCGCATAGTAACGATTTGTATGTATATGTAGAAGAAGCGTATAATATGTTAGCACAAAGAAAAAACAGAAAATAACTATTAATCAATTCCACTCCCTATGATTGAAAAAATTAACTTGAATAATATCTTGTTTCTTGATATTGAAACGGTGCCCGAATATCATAATTATCGAGGTTTAGATTCCGAAACACAACAACTTTGGGAACAAAAAACGCAATACCAACGCAAAGATGAAGTTTCAGCAGAAGATTTTTATGAAAGAGCTGGGATTTGGGCTGAATTTGGAAAAATCATTACCATTTCAGTAGGTTACTTTGTAAATAAAGCCGATATAAGAAATTTTCGTGTAACTAGTTTTTGGGGTGAAGAAAAGAAAATTCTACAAGATTTTTCTAACTTATTGAATACGCATTTTAATGGAGCCCAACACGTTTTATGTGGACACAACTCCAAAGAATTTGATATTCCTTTTATTGCTAGAAGAATGATCATCAATGGAATTGCTCTTCCAGATAAATTGAATTTATTTGGTAAAAAACCGTGGGAAGTTCCTCATTTAGACACTTTAGAATTATGGAAATTTGGCGATTATAAACATTTTACATCGCTAAAGCTTTTAACAAAAGTGCTTGGAATTCCATCTCCAAAAGACGACATCGACGGCAGTGAAGTAGCACACGTTTTTTATATAGAAAACGACATTGATAGAATTATCACCTACTGTGAAAAAGATGTAATTGCCGTAGCACAAATTTTCTTAAGATTAAGACGAGAAGATTTATTAGTAGAAGATGAAATTATACATGTATAAAAAAGGGAGCTAATTAGCTCCCTTTTTATTTTATTCTTATGAATTATTTATTGATTACTACTTTTCTGGTAGTTTTTCCTAAATCATTTTCAATTGTTAACATATAAATCCCTTCCGATAGATTTTCAACATTTAATGTTTCTATTGAATTTGAAGATTTTTTAGTAACAACTTGTCTACCTTGAACATCATACATAACAAATGTAGAATCTCCAAAAGTATCTGAACCTAAATTAATATTCAAAATCCCTTTTGTTGGGTTTGGATAAACTTTTATTTCCGCTAAAGCATTACTTGTTGTACTTAAAGATTGTGCAATATTACAAATAGACAATGATACCGCATTAATAACACCGCCATCTCCATTATAAGAATCCACTACTCTTAAAATCCAAGTTCCATCAGCAGGTAAATTATTTAAATTGGTTAAATAACCAACTGGTTTTACAGTACCCGTAATAGCTGGAGGTGTTGACGCACAAGTAAAGTTCACTCCTGCATCATCTAAAGTACAATTGATATCATCATTATCTCCACAAGGCTCATCAAATAAAGTAATAATAGGACTTCCAATAGCTGCTGGTCCTTCCAAATAATACTTCATATCTTGAATATAAGTATGAGTAATATCAAGACTTACATTAATATCTCCAATTGTTAATCCTCCTGTTACTACAATTGGAACAGTTGCTGTACTATTTGCTGTTGATGCAATCGTAGCATTTGAAAAATCTGTTGCTGTAAAAGTGTTTCCACAAGTTACTATTCCTGTTCTAAAATTATTAATGGTGGCTGCTGAAGCTAATGCTGCTCCACATCTATTAGAAGGAACCACTCTCCAATAATAAGTAGTTTCAGGAGTTAAACCTGTTACTAAATAATTATTTTGAGACGTATTTATATTTGTAAACAAAGAAGAGAAATTTGACTGAGTAGAAATTTGTAAATTATAGCTTTCAACATTAACATGAGAATTCCAATTCAAGAAAACAGTTGTTGCAACACTATTTTGACCACTTGTTGGAGTAGTTAATACAGTTGGCTGAAAAGTAGCAGAATATACTCTTAATTGCTTTAATCTTGTTTCAACCTCAATACCGTTTGAACCAGAAATTCCTACCGCATAAGTTCCTGGCTGCACAGATGCTAAACCTGAAATGGTCATAGTTACTGTTCCATTTGCACTTAAAGATGTTGGACTAAAAGAAGCCGTAGCTCCTGAAGGAAGTCCTACAGCTGAAAAAGTAGTTGTCATTGTTCCTGTTTGCTTGTAATCAAAAGTATAAACCGCATCCTGATTTGAACAAACAATTAAATCGTCTGATTTTGATATTAAGGCAAAATCAGATGTGATACCAGTTACTACTAACGAATAATTTTGTGCTCCTGTTACTAATGTTCCTTTATGAGTCACTGTTATTACATAATCACCAGCAGCAGGAGTATCAATTTTTACTACTTCAATATTATCTACATTATTATCTCCTGTTCTAACTGCTAAGGCTGAAGGACTTGATTGCAACCTCCATGGATAAAAAGTTGTTGTTCCATCTTTGGTTACTCTAATGTCTAAGTCGTTTACTAAAACTGGTACTGCATAGTTGTCTCCTAAAGTACCGTTGTTAGCTGTTCCTGGCAAATCAGTCCAAGTAATTGAAGCAATTAAAGGATTAGAAGCTCCTCCTGTTGATTTTACAGTCATAGTGAATGTTTGCCCTTGAACTAAACTATTTTCAGATACCCAAGAGGTTAACCCATTTCCTGTTAAAGTTTCAACTGCTTTTTTACCATTTAATAATCCCCATCCAAATCTAGCATCTGGACCTGCATTTCCAGCATCATCTGCAGTATGACAAGCTAATCCTCTCAACGTTGCAGACTTCATAAAACTATTCGTTAAGTTTTTATGGTGTTGCTGAACTAATAATAAAGTACCTGTTACATTTGGCGAAGCCATTGATGTACCAGAATAAGAAGCAGTAGCAGTATTACTCGTTGAAATTGTAGAAGTCAATCCAGTTCCATTTCCAGAAATATCTGGCTTGATTCTTCTATCATCGGTTGGTCCTTGGCTACTAGAGGTGTTAATAGTTACACTTGATAAAGAACCATCAGCGTTTATTACAGCATCATTAGTGTTTGCAACAATTAATGTATTTTTAGAAGTTTTATTACCCGTTAGCTTGTCATAACCTCCAGCAATTGGATTTGGATTGTTATTATTACCACCATCATTTCCTGCAGACATTACTGGTAAATAATATGGAGATAAATAGGCAATTTCATCCCAAGATCTAGCAGCATCTGTGTATGCACCGATATACCAAGCTGGTAAAATAGAAGATCCGCTTCCTATGGGTACTCCATAAGAATGATTTGAAAGAAGCATTCCTCCTAGAACTTCTGACAAGGCTTCAGACGTATCATTATCCCAATTAAATGTTCTTGCTGTAGCTAAAGTTGCCATTCCTTTTACTCCTGCAGATGTTGAATTCCAAGGCAAAGCTAAAATAGTACCTGTTACATGAGTTGCATGATCACTATAAGTAGTGCCCGAAACATCATCAATGGTGGTTACTCTTCCGCCAAAACCACTATGAGTTCTTCTTACGGTTCCTCCATCCCATACACGAGCTACCATCCCTTGACCATCTAAAGTTAATCCCATACCACCACCTGTGTTAAGGAAACTTGCTCTTGTAGATCGAGCAGCAGCTACATTTGTGGTAGCATAATAAATAGGATAACCATCGGGTGTCAATTTCATTAATTGTTGAATTGCACCATTCTCGCCTTTAATAAAAATGGGCCAACCATTTTTGTTAGCAGCCTCAATGGCTTTGGCTCTTTCGCTCTCTTCCAACTTTTGAAAGTAGGTTATTCTCTGTTGGATTTTTTCTACATCATAATCTTTAGTAATTTTTGCAACATCTTCTTTTGTTTGGGAAAAAGAAAATGTACAGAAAAATACAAGAAAAGATACAAATAATTGTTGTTTTTTCATTTTTTGGGGCTAATTAGTGTTATTTAAGAAAACAAATATATAATTTTTTCGTAATCTTAAAAAAATGTTTTCAATTAAGTTAGCTTATTTTTAAAAAGATATTGTCTTAAAATCAATTCATTAGAAAATGTAGAGGCAAAAAATAAAAATTTTATTTACACATTCAGATATATTACATTTACGAAAAATTAATAATTTATGGTTTTAAGTAGATTTTGGTTAGTAATATTTATATCATCTATCTTTTTTATTGTCTTCGGATTGTTTTCATCCCAATATTATTCAATAGATTATGTTTTAAATGGAAAACAAGGTGAGCCACTTTTAATTGGTGAAAAATATTTAAACGAAGTGCCTCAATTTGTGCAGGACAGCGTACAAAAAGCAGAGGATAAAACATTTGTCTTAAATAAAAACGAAGCCGATGCCGATACAACTTATGTTTATAACAAACAAACTATAAAAATATACAGCGGAAAACAAAAAGCAGATGGTTTACTTCCTATGACCAAAAGCAGTTTGTTCGATTTAATTTTGCCATTGATTGCTTACTTAGCTTTCTTTTGTGGAATTATGGAATTACTAATTATTTCTGGTGCTTCGGAAAGATTGGCCAAAAAATTAAGTCCACTATTTGCAAAAGTTTTTCCTTCGATTCCTAAAAATCACGAATCGATTTCTTATATGACCTTGAACTTCTCTGCTAACTTTTTAGGATTGGATTCAGCAGCAACTCCTTTCGGTTTAAAAGCCATGCAAAGCTTACAAGAATTGAATCCTGACAAAGACAAAGCAAGTGATGCCCAAATCATGTTCATGTGTTTACATGCTGCCGGTTTAACCTTAATTCCAACCTCAATTATTGGATATAGAGCTGCAGAACACGCTGCTAATCCTGCCGATGTGATGTTGCCTTGTATCATTACTTCTTTCATTGGAACAATTGCAGCTTTTATTTTGGTAGGAATCAAACAAAAAGTAAATTTCAAAAGCGCTTCTCTATTAGCCGCTTTAATGGGCGTGATTGGTGCCATCGTGGGATTATTATTTTATATAAATAGTTTGGATTTAATTGGGAAAAATTACTTTACTTCTAATCTTTCTGGATTGTTGCTAATCTTAATCATTGGTGGAACTTTGATTTTTTCTTTCATTCAAGAAAAGAAATTTGTAGAACAAAAAACAACAATTTTTGATACGTTTGTAACAGGTGCTAACAACGGATTAAAAACTGGAGTTACTATTTTTCCTTATGTAATGGGAATGTTAGTGGCGATTTCTTTATTTAGAAACAGTGGTTTATTTGAAATTATTGCCAACGGAATTTCCTTTTTGTTTGCGCATCTTGGAGTAGCAAAAGAGATCACCGATTCGCTTCCAGTAGCGATGTTACGTCCTTTTAGTTCAGGTGGTTCACGAGGATTTATGATTGATGCGATGAAGCAATTTGGCCCTGACTCCTTAACCGGAAGATTAAGCTGTATTTTCCAATGTAGTGCAGAAACGACTTTCTATGTAATTGCAGTTTATTTTGGAAGTATCAACGTAAAAAACACCCGTTATACATTAGGAATGATGCTTTTAGTAGATTTAATCTGTGTGATTACAGCCGTTTTTGTAGCGAGTTGGTTTTTTTAACTAGTTGATTTCCTGCAAGGTTTCCAAAACCTTGTAGGTGTTTAATAATTATCATGAAGTTAGAAGTTTTAGGAAAAGACAGAGTTTATCATATTTATAATCGAGGTATAAATAGTGAAGTCATCTTTAATTCTGATGAGAATAAGCGATATTTTTTAAAATTATATTCCAAACATTTGGAAAATAAAGCAGAAACTTTTGCTTATTGTTTGATGGACAACCACTTTCATTTTATTATTCGAATTGTAAATGAAAATGAAATTATCCAAGGACTTTCAAATTTATTTAACGCTTATGCAAAAGCTTTTAATAAGCAAAACAATAGGACAGGAAGTTTATTTGAAAAGCATTTTAAAAGAATTCAAATTGAAAACGAAGCATATTTGACAAACTTGATTCAATATGTTCATCTAAATCCGAAGCATCATTTAGATTTGGATTATAAAAGTTTTCAGTTTTCATCGTATCAATCTATAATTTCAGATAAACCAACTAAGTTGTTGAGAGAAGAAGTAATTCAATTATTTGATTCTAAAGATAACTTTATTTATTGCCATGACTTTAAAAGTGAAATTTTATCTGAAAAACATATGCTTGAATAAAAAACCTACAAGGTTTTAAAAACCTTGCAGGTTGGAAAAACAAAAATCCGTAACTTTACCCTTCAAAATATTCAATCAATGGACTTTTTATATCAAGACCCGTATCCAATTTTAAAAGACGATACACAATACAAAAAATTAACTTCTGATTACGTAAAAGTAGAGCAACTTGGCGATAGAAAAATCTTAGTGGTGGATCCAAAAGGATTAGAATTATTAGCACAAGAAGCCATGAACGACGTTTCGTTTATGTTGCGTTCATCACATTTACAAAAACTAAGAAACATTATCGAAGACCCTGAAGCAACAGATAATGACCGCTTTGTGGCTTATAACTTGTTACAAAATGCTGCAGTTGCTGTTGACGGCCAGTTGCCTTCATGTCAAGATACTGGAACGGCAATAGTAATGGCAAAAAAAGGAGAAAATGTTTATACGGGTGCAGATGATGGCGAATGGTTATCAAAAGGGATTTTCAATACCTACCAAAATAAGAATCTTCGTTATTCGCAAATTGTTCCAATTTCGATGTTTGAAGAGAAAAACTCAGGTTCAAACTTACCAGCTCAAATTGATATTTATGCAAAAAAAGGGAACTCGTATGAGTTTTTATTTTTAGCTAAAGGCGGTGGTTCAGCTAACAAGACATTCTTGTATCAAAAAACAAAATCTCTTTTAAATGAAAAATCGCTAGATGAATTTATTCGCGAACGCATTATGGATTTGGGAACAGCAGCTTGTCCACCCTATCACTTAGCTATCGTAATAGGTGGAACTTCAGCTGAGGCAAATTTAGCAGCCGTAAAAAAAGCTTCTGCTGGTTATTATGACAATCTTCCAACTTCTGGAAACATGGCTGGTCAGGCGTTTCGTGATTTAGAATGGGAAAAACGTGTTCAAGAAATTTGTCAAGAAAGTGCTATTGGAGCGCAATTTGGTGGAAAATATTTAACACATGATGTTCGAGTAATTCGCTTACCACGTCACGCCGCTTCTTGTCCGGTTGGAATGGGAGTTTCTTGTTCGGCAGATAGAAATATTAAAGGAAAAATTACGAAAGATGGAATTTTCTTAGAACAATTGGAAACGAATCCAGCTCAGTTTTTACCGACAACCGCTCCACATTTAGAGCCAGCAGTAGAAATTGATTTGAATCAACCAATGCCTGAAATTTTAGCTGAATTATCAAAATATCCAATCAAAACACGTTTGAAATTAAACGGAACATTGATTGTGGCTCGTGATATTGCGCATGCCAAAATCAAAGAATTGTTAGACGCTGGAAAACCAATGCCAGAGTATTTCAAAAATCACCCAGTTTATTACGCAGGTCCAGCAAAAACTCCAGACGGCATGCCATCAGGAAGTTTTGGGCCAACCACCGCAGGAAGAATGGACGTTTATGTAGACGAATTCCAAGCCGCTGGCGGAAGTATGATTATGTTAGCCAAAGGAAACCGAAGTAAAGACGTCATGAACGCTTGTAAAAAACACGGTGGATTTTATTTAGGTTCGATTGGTGGTCCTGCTGCAATTTTAGCAAAAGAAAATATCTTATCTGTTGAAGTAGTAGATTTCCCAGAATTAGGAATGGAAGCGGTAAGAAAAATTGAAGTAAAAGATTTCCCAGCGTTTATTATTACGGATGATAAAGGAAATGATTTCTTTATGAATCTGTAAAGTATTAAGATACAAGAATTAAGTATTAAGATAGCCTGTGAGTTGAAAGACTTGCAGGTTTTTTTAATAACTGTTTACTACAATATCAAAACATTCTTTTTTAGTTAAATTTATTTTTAAATTAAAAAAACAATGTCCTCCGTCATAAGTGTTACTTATAAAGTATTTAAAAGTCTCTTTGGCTATTCCTGAACAAGCACATTTTATCCAAACTTCAATTTCACTTTGTTTGTTCTTTATTGCAATGCATTGTTTACTGTAATTGTTCAAATTTCTCAATCCTTTAAAATGATCTGTTTGGTTCATGCAAATTGGCAAAATAGAGTCAATAATACGCAAATCATTTTCTGTTAATTCATATGGAATAGCAGTTTCGTTAAAACGATTATAATTTTTTGATTTATCAAACGTAAAAGTTGTATAAGTTGGAAATTTTTTAAAATCAATTATTTGTTTTGAATTTATTTTGGAACTAATTATTTCATATTTTTCATATTCTTTATTAGATTCAATAAAATTATTTCTTATAAATCCATTAAAACTAAAATCGCCATAACATACAAGAGTATCATTTAGCAACTTAAAGTTTCCTTCCAAAGTTTCGTTTTTAATTGAATCAAATTCATAAATGCTTTTCACAATGTAAGTACTATCACTAAAAAGCTTAAAGTCTACTTTCATATTAAATGACTTTAATTCAGCATGTAATAGTTCTGTTTTCTGTTTACAACTAAACAAAAAAAAGAGTAAAAGAAAGAAGCTAAAAATTCTAATCATAATTTATAAAAATAACTTTATGAGATTCCTTCGGAATGACAAACTAAACGTGAAAACTGATCACTTAAAACTGACCACTGAACACTTTCAAACCTACTCCACAAACAACACCAATCCTTTTAAATAATGACCTTCTGGGTGATAAATATTCGTTGGGTGATCGGGTCCTTGTTCTAATTTGTGTAATACTCTGATATTTCTTCCGGTTTCTATTGCTGCTGCGGCAACGGTGTTGTAAAATAAAACATCGTCAATAACTTGCGAACATGAGAATGTGAATAGAATTCCATTTGGTGCTAAGGCTTTTAAACCGGCAATGTTTAAACGTTTGTACGCTTGCGTTGCCGTATGTTTACTTTTGATGCTTTTCGCGAAAGCTGGTGGATCTAAAACAATAAGATCGTATTGTTGTGTGTGCTCTTTCATGAAGTTAAACACATCGTCAGCCACAGCTTTGTGATTAGCGTTGGGGTAATTCAATTCCATATTACTTGCTGCTAAATCCACCGCTTTTTGAGAAATATCTACAGAAGTTACCAATTCAGCTCCAGCGCTCATGGCGTAAATTGAAAATCCGCCTGTGTAGCAAAAGGTGTTTAATACTTTTTTACCTTTTGAGAATTCGCCTAGTAATTTTCGGTTTTCGCGTTGGTCTAAGAAAAAACCTGTTTTTTGACCTTCTACCCAATTTACCGAAAACAAAATGTTATTCTCTTTCGCAACCGCTTCTGCTTTATTCCCAAATAAGAAATAATCAGTTCCTCTATTCGGTAAAGTTCCTGAACTTTTACAATAGATAGTTTCGCAATAGTTTTGGAAATTCGATTTTATAGCTTCAGCGATTTGCTGCATTTGAAGATAAATTCCTATAGAATGCGCTTGAATTACCCAATTTTTATCGTAATAATCAATAATTAATCCTGGAATGCCATCGCCTTCACCATGAATGACACGGAAAGCATTGGTTACTTCTAAATTCAATAATTTCAATCGTAAATTCCAAGCAGAATATAATTTTTCGTTCCAAAAGTTTTCAGAAAAAGTTTCATCACCAAACGTCAAAATACGAACTACGATACTTCCTTTATCACTAAAATATCCTGTTCCTAAATGATTGTTTTTCGAATCGACTACATCTACCATTTCGCCATCGTTTATTTCGCGACTCACGCCATAAACTGCACCACTGAAAATCCATGGGTGACGACGTTGAATAGATTTTTCTTTACCTGATTTTAAAATTACTTTTGGTAAGCTCATTTTCTTTAAAATATATAAAAACCTGACAGGTTAAAGAAAGCTGTCAGGTTTAAAATTATAAACTCTTTTTATTAATCGATTTTCATTTCCGGAATATCTCCTTCGATGATTAAATCTGCTTCTGTTGCTTTGATGATGTCTTCTACTGAAACACCTGGCGCACGTTCTAACAATTTGAACCCTTTAGAAGTAATTTCTAAAACCGCTAATTCTGTAACGACTTTTTTCACACAACCAACACCTGTTAATGGAAGCGTACATTTCTTTAAGATTTTCGATTCTCCCGCTTTATTTACGTGCATCATAGCAACGATAATATTTTCTGCAGAAGCTACTAAATCCATTGCACCACCCATTCCTTTTACCATTTTTCCTGGGATTTTCCAATTGGCAATATCTCCGTTTTCAGCAACTTCCATAGCTCCTAAAATCGTTAAATCTACTTTTTGAGCACGAATCATTCCGAAACTAAAAGCCGAATCAAAGAAACTTGCTCCAGGTAAAGTTGTGATGGTTTGTTTTCCTGCGTTGATGATATCAGCATCTTCTTCTCCTTCAAATGGAAATGGGCCCATACCTAAAACTCCATTTTCCGATTGAAATTCAACTGAAATATCCGTACGAACATAATTGGCAACTAAAGTTGGAATTCCGATTCCTAAGTTTACATAGTAACCGTCTTTCACTTCTTGTGCTATTCTTTTTGCGATTTGATTTTTATCTAATGCCATAGTATAATGTGTCAATGTGATAATGTGTCAATGTGCCTATTTTAATGTGTCAATTGTTTTTATTGACTAATTGGCTCATTGTCACATTGGCTAATTATTTTTGTCTAACAGTTCTTTGCTCAATTCTTTTTTCAAATTTCTCACCTTGGAAAATACGATTTACCATAATTCCTGGAATGTGAATTTCGTTTGGATCTAAAGTTCCTGCTGGTACTAATTCTTCTACTTCGGCAATTGTAATTTTAGCGGCTCCAGCCATTGGTGCATTGAAGTTACGAGCGGTTCCTTTGAAAATTAAGTTTCCTGCTTCGTCTCCTTTCCAAGCTTTTACGATAGAAAAATCGGCTTTATATGCATGTTCTAAAACGTGCATTTTTTCATTAAATTCACGAACTTCTTTTCCTTCCGCTACTTCAGTTCCGTAACCTGCTGGCGTAAAGAATGCAGGAATTCCGGCTTGTGCAGCACGACATTTTTCCGCTAAGGTTCCTTGTGGTGTTAATTCCACTTCCAATTCCCCTGAAAGCATTTGACGTTCGAACTCTGCATTTTCTCCCACATACGAAGAAATCATTTTTTTAATTTGGCGTTTTTGTAATAGTAATCCCAATCCGAAATCATCAACTCCTGCGTTGTTTGAAATACAAGTTAGATTGGTTACATTTTTACGAACTAATTCAGCAATACTATTTTCAGGAATACCACAAAGACCGAAACCACCTAACATAATTGTCATTCCGTCTTGAATTCCTTCTAAAGCTTCTTGAACATTATTTACTTTTCTCGATATCATATTTAGTTTGTTGTTTATAATCCGAATTCATCCATATTAGGCTCGTCTGTTGGAACATCAGTTGAATCTGCTGCTTTTTTAGGGGTCCAACAATCTACTTTTATTTGTAAATCTTCTGGGCGTTCAAATGGTTCTTTTGACACATCTAAATCACTATCTGCATAACATTTCTTCATGAAAATCCCCCAAATAGGTAATGCGGTTGTTGCGCCTTGTCCCATATGAGTTGAACGGAAATGTGCTGCTCTATCTTCATTTCCAACCCAAATTCCTGCTGCTAAATTAGGTACCATCCCAATAAACCAACCATCAGAATTATTTTGAGAAGTACCTGTTTTTCCTGCAATTGGATTTCCAAAACTGTAATCGTACTGGATGAATCCTCCACCGCCCCATTTTAATCGTGCTCCAGTTCCTGATTGTGTTACTCCTTCCATTAATTTTACAACTGCATACGCAACGTCTTTGTTTACAACATCTTTTGTTACTGGTGTGGGCTGATCAATTACTACACCGTTTTTATCTTCAATCTTAATTATAAACGTTGGTTTTACATAAACTCCTTGATTTGCAAAAGTGCTCATGGCACCTACCATTTCTTCAACGGTAATATCAACAGCTCCTAATGCAATTGAGGGTTGGACTGGTATTTTTGAAGTAATACCTAATTCTTTTGCCATATCTGCAACGGCTTGTGGACCAACTCTATCAATTAATTTAGCCGAAACCGTATTAATCGAATTAGCAAGAGCTTTTTGTAAAGTAATAGTTCCTCTATAATTTCCATCTGAATTTTTTGGAGACCAATCGGCATCAATACCCCATTTTCCTTTGGGCATAGTAAAATAGCTGTCAATAATTGAATCACATGGCGACATTCCTAACTGTTCGATAGCAGTTGCATAAACAAATGGCTTAAAGGTAGAACCTACTTGTCTCGCACCTTGACCTACGTGATCGTATTGGAAATATTTGTAATTAACTCCACCAACCCATGCTTTAATATGACCTGTTCTAGGTTCCATAGCCATCATACCAGTTTGAAGCATATGTTTGTAATAAATGATAGAATCTTTTGGTGTCATGATGGTATCTTTTTCTCCATCATAAGTAAAAATCTTCATTTTAGTGGGTACAGAAAAAGATTTAATAATTTCATCCGCCGTTTTTCCATTTAAATCCATTTTTCTCCAACGCTCAGAATTTTTCATGGCTTGGTTCATGATTTGTTGGGTTTGTTCTGGTGTAATATCAACAAATGGAGCGTTTTCTTTGTCTTTCATTCCCTTGAAAAACTCTTTTTGAAGATTTTTAAGATGTTCATAAACCGCTTCCTCAGCATATTGTTGCATTTTAGAATCAATGGTAGTGTAAATTTTTAAACCATCGCGATACAAATCGTATTCTGTTCCATCTTCTTTTAAGTGCACTTTTACCCATTTTTTCATGTAATCTCTTAGGTATTCTCTAAAATAAGTAGCACTTCCTTCTGAATGGCTTTCTGGTCTAAAATCCAACTTGATGGGAAGTTTGCTCAATTCAGCTTTTTTTGATTCTGAAATTACGCCATTTTTCACCATTTGACCTAAAACAGTGTTTCTTCTATCCAAAACTAATTGTGCTCTTTTTTTGCGATTAGGATTGTATAATGAAGGGTTTTTTAACATACCTACGAACAAAGCTGATTCTTCAATAGTTAAGTCTTTTGGTTCTTTGTTCATGTAAATTTTAGCTGCCGAACGAATTCCAACAGCTCCATTTACGAAATCTACTTGATTTAAGTAAAGTGCAATTATTTCTTGTTTCGTATACTGACGCTCTAATCGGATGGCGATAATCCATTCTTTTACTTTTTGAATAACTCTAAATAAAATAAATTTTGAACCTTCACCATGAAATAAGTTTTTTGCTAATTGTTGAGTAAGCGTACTCGCTCCACCATCTCTACCTAAACGAACAACGGCACGTAAAGTTCCTTTGGCGTCAATTCCTGAATGTTCGTAAAAACGTTCATCTTCTGTAGCTACTAAAGCTTTGACCAAATGTTGTGGTAATTCTTCATATTTTACAGGCGTTCTGTTTTCTTTAAAGAATTTTCCAATCACCACCCCATCAGAAGAAATAATTTCGGTGGCTACATTTGAATCTGGATTTTCTAAATCGTCAAACGAAGGCATTTTCCCAAAAAATCCCCAAGAGGCAAATAGGAATAGCAATATTATACCTAAAAATCCGTAGGCAAATAATTGCCAAAATTTTCTTTTATACGCTGAAAAATCGTTTGTATTTGCTTTATTACTAGCCATACTATTTTATTTTTTCAATTCTTAATCCTAATTCTGTGATTCCTTTTAATTCCGACACACCATCAATCTTTCCTGTTTCTCTAACGGCCTGAACTACCTCAACATTATAATTTCCGGCTTTCTTAAATTTAAAATTCTTTAAATACCACAATTTGCTTTCCTTTATATCTGAAAAACCTTCGCCTAGCAAAGTTCCATCTGGATTTGCCATTAAGTACTCTAATGTATCCACTTTTACTGTTGGCTTTTGTCCAGGCTCTTTCATGGTTACAATCAAATACATATTGCTAAACGGATAATCATTATTGTTTCTCACATTTAAAAACAAGTGATACGGATTCACTGTGTCTTTTTGTTCAAATGTAAAACGCAAAGTGTCTGATTTTTTCCAAGAACCATCTAACTCTTTGTATTCGCTAAAGAATTGCTTTTCATCGCAAGAGAAAAAAAGCATTGTTATCATTAGTAATCCAATGAATTTACTCTTTTTTTGGTGCATTTTTAAAATTTGAAGGTTTACGTTTTTTGTTTTTATTATTTTTCTTCTTTTTGGGTTGATCAAAACGTGTTAAGCTGTCTTGTCCAACCACATTTTCGAATTTTTTCTCTACTTCTTGAGTGCTTTCTACAACATAATCTTCTAAGGCAGCTACTTTCTCTTTCTTTTTATTAATTGC
Source organism: Flavobacterium sp. (assembly GCF_036782315.1). Classification (GTDB taxonomy): domain Bacteria; phylum Bacteroidota; class Bacteroidia; order Flavobacteriales; family Flavobacteriaceae; genus Flavobacterium. The sequence continues at coordinate 269,845 of NZ_DAIPZK010000001.1, read as the reverse complement.
AACAATTTCTTTTACTTTTGATACGGGTAAAACCAACCATTGTGCTGGTGCATTGGCATAAGCAAACCACATAATTTCTTTGAAAATATCTACTTTCTGACAGTAAGCATCGCCTTTATCCGTATACAATTTCGTATCCATATCTGGAAAATCTTTAAGAGCGTCCAAATAGGTGTCTAATTCATAATTTAAGCAACATTTTAATTTACCACATTGACCCGCTAATTTTTGTGGGTTTAACGATAATTGTTGGTAACGCGCTGCCGAAGTATTCACACTTCTAAAATCGGTTAACCAAGTAGAACAACATAATTCTCTTCCGCATGAGCCAATTCCTCCTAAACGAGCCGCTTCTTGACGGAAACCTACTTGTTTCATTTCAATTCTAATCTTGAATTCTTGTGCAAATTCTTTGATTAATTGACGGAAATCTACACGATCATTTGCCGTATAATAAAACGTAGCTTTTGAACCATCTCCTTGAAATTCTACATCCGAAATTTTCATTTCTAATTTCAAATTGATAGCAATTTCTCGAGCACGCATACGAACCGATTCTTCTTTATTACGAGCTTCTGTCCAAATATCAATATCGCGTTGAGATGCTTTTCTATAGATTTTAGCTAGTTCCTTATCGGGATTTTCGCCTTTCTTTTTCATTTGAATTTTTACTAATTCTCCTGTCAAAGTTACAATTCCAATGTCGTGTCCAGGCGAAGCTTCAGTAGCCACAACATCTCCGATGGCTAACGTTAGCTTTTCTGTATTTCTAAAAAATTCTTTTCTTCCGTTTTTAAAACGAATTTCTGCTGCATCAAATGGTTCTTGACCACCTGGCAACGTCATGTTTGACAACCAATCGAAAACCGAAAGTTTGTTGCAGCTATCGGTGCCGCAAGTCCCGTTATTATTACATCCTCTAGGTGTGCCGTCTTTAGCACCCGTGGAACAGTTTGTACATGCCATAGTTGAATATATGTTGATTGTCCGTTTATTGGACTACGTTTCTAAAATGTTTTTGAGCGTAAAGATATTGATTTTTTATGGAAACTTTCAAAAATCAATCTCGAAGTTAACCAAAAAGAAAAAACCTATCTCATAGTAAAACGAAATAGGTTTTCATATAGTATTGTAAAACAAAAATTTAGGTTTCTTTTACGGTAATAATATGCACTGGACAAGCTTTTGCAGCTAATTCACAATTTTCAACAATCGTATGGTCGGCCGATTTTAAAGTGTGAAAACCTTTAGCATCAACCGATTTAATTAATACTGATTTTCCGTCTTTTTTTGACATTTGAAACTGTGCTGGCGCCATTTCTACACAGTAATTGCAACCAATGCATTTGTCTCTTTGAAGTGTAACAACAACCATTAGTTTTCTACAATTTTATACATTTTGTCCGATAAACGAATACGGAACGGCACTTTTAAAGTACAACTATCGCCTTTTGTAGCTTTTTCAGAAGTAGCATCATTTACTAAAAAATCTTCTAAAATTAATTCTTGAGCTCCAGTTGATGGACCCGTAATTAATATTTTATCGCCTTTTTTAATGTCATAAGCTTCAATTTTGAATTCGGCTATGCTTGATTTGGGAAAATAATGCATTCCTTTTCCAACGTAAACTTTTTTCTGAGTCGCATTAGAACCTGGATTATCAGACCATTCGCCTAATTTTTGTCCCAAATAATAACCGCTCCAAAAACCACGATTGTAAACCGTTGCCAAGGCTTCCATCCAAGTTTGAATTTTTTCTTTTGTAAAAGTTCCTTCGTAATAGGAATCGATAGCTTCGCGATACGTTTTGATAACAGTTGCTACATAATCAGCAGCTCTTCCTCGCCCCTCAATTTTTAAAACTTTGATGCCTGAATCGATTACTTGGTCAAGGAAATCTAACGTACATAAATCTTTTGGCGACATCATGTATTCGTTATCAATTTCAATTTCAAAACCTGATTCTTGGTCAATAACTGTATACTTTTTACGACAATTTTGTTTGCAAGCACCACGATTGGCAGATGAATTATGCGAATGTAAACTCAAATAACATTTTCCTGAAACCGCCATACACAAAGCGCCATGACCAAAGATTTCGATTTCAACCAAATTACCACTTGGTCCTTTGATTTGTTCTTTTTCGATGTCATCTGTGATTTTTTTCACTTGGCGTAAACTCAACTCGCGAGACAACACAATTGTATCGGCAAACATAGCGTAGAATTTTACCGTTTCAATATTTGTTACGTTTAATTGGGTAGAAATGTGAACTTCAATTCCCATGGTACGAGCTGTCATAATCACCGCTTGGTCTGATGCAATCACGGCTGTAATACCTGCTTCTTTGGCTTTAGCTAAAAGTGTTTTTACAATCGATAAATCATGATCGTAAATAATCGTATTTAAAGTTAGATACGTTCTAACGTTTTTTTCGTTGCAACGACGCGCAATTTCAGGTAAATCATCTAAAACAAAGTTCACCGTTGCACGAGCTCGCATATTTAATTGTTCGACTCCAAAATATACCGAATCACATCCATTATCTAATGCTGCTTGAAGCGATTCGAAATTTCCAGCAGGCGCCATTAATTCAATTCTTCCTGTAGTTGTCATTAGGTAAGGATTTTAAATAGTTTGTCAGATAATCGCACTCTAAACGGCAAAGCAAAAGTTACTTTGTCGCCTGGTTTTGCTTGATTGGCTTCTGTTCCGTTAACGAACATTTTTTGAACTACCAATTCCTGATTCCCAGTTGTTGGTCCCGAAATTAAAATCTTATCCCCAATATTCAATTCGTTATTTTCAATTTCAAAAAGGCCTACTTGAGCTTTTACATAGTAGTGTTGTGCTTTGCCTAAAATCACTTTTTTAACTTTGATTTTTTGTCGAATGTCTTTAACAGGATTCACAGTTGCAATTGGTGCATCAGGTAATTCTCCAGATTTTTTAAATTTCAAAGCTTCTGATTTTCCTTTACGGAACACTTTATTTCCAACTTGTTTACCGCTTCTCAATTTTACTTGTTCGGCTAATGGTAAATGCGTAATTTCTAAACATTCTGTAGAACAACAATTCTCCATTGTGGCTTTACAATCGTCACATTGAATGAATAATAAATGACAACCATCGTTAGCGCAATTGGTATGATTATCACAAGGTTTTCCACATTGGTGACATTGCGAAATAATGTCTTCAGTAATTCTCTCGCCTAAACGATTATCAAAAACGAAGTTCTTTCCAATGAATTTGCTTTCCAAACCTTCTTCTTTGATTTGTTTCGCATAATTGATGATTCCGCCTTCAAGCTGAAATACATTTTTAAAACCTTGATGTTTGAAATAGGCAGATGCTTTTTCGCAACGAATTCCACCTGTGCAATACATCACCAAGTTTTTATCTTCTTTGAAATCTTTTAATTGTTCGTTGATGATGGGTAAACTTTCTCTAAAAGTTTCCACATCTGGCGTTATAGCTCCTTTGAAATGACCTACTTCACTTTCGTAATGGTTTCTAAAGTCTACTACAATTGTATTAGGATCTTCAAGAATTTCATTGAATGCTTTAGCGTTTAAGTGAACGCCTTTATTGGTAACATCAAACGTTTCGTCATTTAAACCATCAGCTACAATTTTGTGACGTACTTTAATAGTTAATTTTAAAAAAGAATGATCGTCTTGCTCTACGGCAACATTCAATCGGATGCCACGCATGAAATCATAGGCTTCTAAAGTTTCGCGAAAAGCTTCGAAATTTTCTGCTGGCACACTCATTTGAGCGTTAATTCCTTCGTGAGCAACGTAAATTCGGCCAAGAGCATCGAGTGCATTCCAAGCTACGAATAAATCATCGCGAAATTTTTTAGGATCTTCAATTTTGGCATACGCATAGAAAGACAACGTTAATCGTTGTTTACCTGCTAAATCAATTAGCTCTTTTCTTTCTTCTGCGCTTAAGGTGTTATACAGTTGCATGCTATAAACGTTTTAAGGTTAGAGACGCGATTAATCACGTCTGTACAGAAATATGTTATGGATTCTAAATGGAAGAATTCGGGCACAAAGGTAATAAAATTGATTAAAAATCAAATCTTTAATACCAATTCAAAACATATTAACAATTTTTGTATCGAATAAAAAAAGATGTATTTTTACGAAAAATATTTTATTATGAGCTCAGATAAAGACGCAAAATTAAAAGCCTTACAACTAACATTAGACAAACTTGACAAAACGTACGGAAAAGGAACCGTAATGAAATTAGGTGATAGCGCTGTTGAAGAAGTAGAAGCTATTCCGTCAGGTTCATTAGGTGTTGATTTGGCTCTTGGAGTAAACGGTTACCCAAGAGGAAGAATCATAGAAATCTACGGACCAGAATCGTCAGGTAAAACCACGTTAACATTACACGCCATTGCAGAAGCTCAAAAAGCGGGTGGAATTGCTGCATTTATTGATGCTGAGCACGCATTTGATCGTTTTTATGCTGAGAAATTAGGTGTTGATATTGACAATTTAATTATTTCGCAACCAGATAATGGTGAACAAGCATTAGAAATTGCTGAGAGTTTAATTCGCTCTGGAGCTGTTGATATTGTTGTTGTTGACTCAGTTGCGGCTTTAACTCCAAAAAGCGAAATTGAAGGCGATATGGGAGATTCTAAAATGGGATTACATGCTCGTTTGATGTCACAAGCTTTGAGAAAATTAACAGGAACAATTCATAAAACCAATTGTACAGTATTTTTCATTAACCAATTACGTGATAAAATTGGGGTAATGTTTGGAAATCCTGAAACTACAACAGGAGGTAATGCATTGAAATTTTATGCTTCGGTACGTATTGATATTCGTAAATCGACCCAAATCAAAGATGGTGAAAACGTAATTGGTAACAGAACCAAAGTTAAAATCGTTAAGAACAAAGTAGCCCCTCCATTTAGAACAGCAGAATTTGATGTTATGTATGGAGAAGGGATTTCAAAAGTAGGTGAAATTTTAGATTTAGCTGTAGAATTTGAAATCATCAAGAAAAGCGGTTCTTGGTTCAGTTATGGAGAAACCAAACTAGGTCAAGGTAGAGATGCTGTAAAAGTTTTAATAAAAGACAATCCAGAATTAATGGATGAATTAGAACAAAAAATAAAAGATTTTCTAAAAGAAAATAACGCATAATATTAAATCACGCCTCGAGCGTGATTTTTTTTTAAACCAACGCAACCTTTTCAGTAAATTTGAATCTATAAATTAAATCAATTATTAAAATGAAAAAACTCTTTTTAATATTAAGTGTTTTGTTTGTCTTTAGCTCATGTAGTCTAGACGATGAACCCAAATCAGAATATACTTTACTAAGGATTGAATCTGTGGAAATGCCAGCGACAGGTTTTAATTTAAATGAAGTAAATTATATTAAAATACGATACAGAAGGCCAACAACTTGTCATTTATATGATGATATTTTCATCGAAAAAAATGGATATACAAGAATTGTTGCAATTAGAGCTATTAAACTAAATGAAAACAATTGTGAAGATGCAACAGAAGAAGGTCCATATGAAGTAGAATTGCCTTTTAAACCTACTGAAGTTGAAACTTACACATTTAAATTTTGGACAGGAACAAATAATCAAGGTGTTGATGAATATATAACTAGGGAAGTCGTGATTAATTAATACATATACATTTTGATTTTAGAGCAACTCATAAATGAATGTACTAAAAACAATACTAAAGCACAAGAACAACTTTATCACTTATTGGCGCCAAAGTTGTTTGCTGTGTGCTTGAAGTATTCGAGAAGTTATGAGGAAGCACAAGATAATTTACAAGAAAGTTTTTTAGTAATTTTTGATAAAATAAAACAATATAAAAATATAGGTTCTTTTGAAGGTTGGTCAAAACGAATTGTAATAAATTACACTTTACAGCAATACAGAAATCAAAGAGTTTTCGAAATTATTTCAGAGAAAATTCCAGATACAGATGATGTAGAAATTGATGATGAGAATTTATCTATTGAATTTCTTACTGAGATTATTCAATCCCTACCAGATAGATATCGATTGGTTTTTAATTTATACGTTATGGATGGTTATTCTCATAAAGAAATTGCGGAAATGCTTGGCATCAACATAGGAACATCAAAATCAAATTTAGCTAGAGCTAAAGCCATATTAAAAGAAAAAATTGAATCGAATAACAACTATTCAATTAAAAAGTCAAAATGAAAGAGCAAAAAAATATAGAACGATTATTCCAAGAAAAATTCAAAGACTTTGAAGTAACTCCGCCTCAAGGGTCTTGGAATACAATTGCTTCTCGATTAAATGAAAAGAAAAAGAAAAAAAGAGTAGTGCCATTTTGGTTTCAGCTATCTGGTATTGCAGCATCATTTTTTATTATAGGAGCTTTAGTTTGGAATTTCACTTCGACTGAAAATAAAATTCAATTAAACAAGAGTAATGAAACTGTTGTAGGAATTGACAACAAAACAAAGGATAATGAAAATTCGATTTTGTCTTATGAAAATAACGAAACATTACAACTTGATGAAAAAAATCAACAAGAAACATTAGATAAAAATAATACAAAATTTGATTATAATCTTTTAAATTCAAAAAAATCAAATACAAAAGTAGTTTCAAACGAAAATAAAAATACTCACTCAAACATTAAAAATAATAAGATTAGTTTTCCTAAAAACAAAGCTGCAAGAAAAAACAATAATACATTTTATAAATTAAACTCTGTTATTGTTGTAAACACTAAAAATAATAAAACAAAAAGAGATAAATCAGTAAATGAATCCTTAGTTCAACATAATGATTTTATTGTATGTGATGCTAAAGATACATCCGACAAATTGGTGGGAACTAAGAATTCCAAAAACAATACAAATCAAAACGGGAAAATTAATGCTCATACTATTGAATCCCTTTTTATTGTAAACCAAAACGGAACAAATTACGTAAATATAAATAGTGATTCTAAAGATAAGAATGGTATCGACACTACAAATGTCATTGTCGCTTCATCTAAGAATATCACAAATCAAGATAGTACTCTAGTGGCCCAAATTTCGCCTGAAATTAATCCATTAGAAAAACTGCTAAAAGAAAAAGAGGCTGGGAAAAATGAAGATGAAAAAGAAAAAGAAAAAAGAAGTAAATGGGCGATAAGTACAAACGCATCGCCTGTTTATTTTAATTCTATTGCAGAAGGCTCTTCATTAGATAGCCGTTTTAATGCGAATCAAAAAGAATATAACAATACCGTAAGTTATGGTGTTGGAATTAATTATAATATAAATAGTAAATTATCTTTAAGATCTGGTATTAACAATTTAAGTCTTGACTATAACACATCAGATATTAGTTTTTACCAAGCTACAAATGCTAAGCCTATTGAGAATGTAGCAACTAATGCTAGAGGGAAAATGATTAATGTAGAAAGTAAATTAGAAGATAATGGGAACTTTATAGCTGTAACTGGAAATCTACTAAATAAATTTGATGGCTCTATTAATCAACAAATTAGTTATGTAGAAGTTCCTTTAGAATTAGGATATAAAATTTTGGACAGAAAATTTGGAATTGAAATCATAGGTGGATTCAGCACCTTATTTTTAAATAATAATTCCGTTTCTTTAATTTCAAATGGTCAAGAAATTGTTATTGGCGAAGCAAACAATCTAAACAATATACATTTTAGTAGCAATGTCGGTTTGGGTTTTAAATATAATTTTTGGAAAAGCTTTAATGCTAATTTCCAACCTATGTTTAAATACCAAATCAATACATTTAGTGAAAACTCCGGAAATTTCAAACCTTATTTTATAGGTTTGTACTCCGGAGTTAGCTTTAATTTTTAAGCTTTGTTGGTTAAGCTTAAGTTTTTAGTTAAGTTGTTTCGTTTTTTAGTTAAAATGAAACTGAAAAAGTCCAAATGCGTTTGGACTTTTTTATTTTAAATCTTCTAACAATGGTTGTAAAATGATTTCTCTTACTTGGAGTTTTAAAGTGTTTTTATCTTCTAAAGTTTTTCCTTTGGTTTCAATTATCGGGAAAATTTTAGCTCGCATTTTACCTGGGCTTCCACTGAAAAAAGTATAAGAAAAACGCTTTTTATTATCAAAAAAAACCATTGGAACGATTGGTAATTGATGTTCTATGGCAATTCTAAAAGCACCATCTTTAAAATCATCTAACACAATATGTTCTTCAGGAACACCACCTTCTGGGAAAATACAAATGCTCAATCCTTGATGAATTCTTTTTTGTGCACGTTCAAAAACGGCATACCTACTTTTACTACTGCTTCTATCTACCAAAATGCACACACGTTTATAAATAAATCCAAAAACCGGAATCTTAGCCAATTCTTTCTTTCCAACAAAAACAAATGGGTGATTTTTAACCGCAATCAACATCAACATAATATCCGTCATCGAAGTATGATTGGCTACTAACATATAACTTTTTCCATCTTCAAAAACTTCATCACCAACTATTTTGTAATGGAATCCCATTCCAATTAAAATGAATTTTGCCCAAAGACGTGCAATTCTAAAAAATAAGGGGTAGGTTTTTTCGCTTAAGATTGTACCTAAAATGAATGGAAATAATACAATAATTGGAACCAAAACCAAAAGGTAAAACCAAATACGATATAAAAACGTGAGTGGATATTTTAAAAATCTCATTAAGCAACTTTATTTGTTTTCCAAAAGTAATCATTTATATAAAATCTATCTCTTTTTACTTTTCGGTTTTTACTTTACATTTGCATTTCAGAATACTAATTTAAAAATAGGCAAAGCTTTGTGAATAACTTTGCGTTTAAAAAATAAAAATGGCAAAAATCTTAACTGGAGTCCAAAGTACAGGAACACCTCACTTAGGTAATTTATTAGGAGCAATTTTACCAGCAATTAAAATGGCTGAGAATCCTGATAACCAATCGTTTCTTTTTATTGCCGATTTGCATTCGATTACGCAAATCAAAAATGGTGCAGAATTAAGACAAAACACCTACAGTACGGCGGCAACTTGGCTAGCTTGTGGATTAAATACCGATAAAGTAATTTTTTATCGTCAATCTGATGTGCCTCAAACAGCAGAATTGTCTTGGTATTTGAGCTGTTTTTTTCCGTTCCAACGTTTAACATTAGCACATTCGTTCAAAGACAAAGCAGATAGATTAGAAGATGTAAATGCCGGATTGTTTACCTATCCAATGCTAATGGCGGCCGATATTTTATTGTATGATGCCAATATTGTTCCAGTTGGAAAAGACCAATTACAACATATAGAAATTACAAGAGACGTTGCTTCAAGATTTAATCATCAAATGGGAGAAACCTTTGTTTTACCAGAAGGAAAAACAAGCGAAGAAACCATGTATGTTCCTGGAACAGACGGACAAAAAATGAGTAAATCGAGAAACAATTTCATTAATATTTTTGTGGACGATAAAGCACTTCGCAAACAAATTATGGGAATTCAAACCGATAGCACGCCATTAGAAGATCCAAAAAATCCAGATACTTGTAATTGTTTTGCTTTATACAAATTGTTAGCAACACCCGAACAAACGGAAGTAATGAAAGCCAACTATTTAGTTGGAAATTACGGCTACGGTCACGCTAAACAAGAATTGTTTGAATTAATCGTTGAGAAATTCAGAACCGAAAGAGAAAAATACAATTACTACATCAACAACTTAGAAGAAGTAGATAAATTATTATTGGAAGGGGCCGCAAAAGCAAGTGCTGTAGCGAATGGTGTTTTGAAAAGAGTGAGAGAAAAGTTGGGTTACTAAGAAAACTCAAAGTTCAATAAAAAAACCTCAAAGTTTAGAAGGCTAAATTTTGAGGTTTTTTATCAAGTAAAAGTTCGATCAATATCTAATAATCATCCTTAATTATTCCTTTTAAAATCCATTTGTTGTTTTTTCTAATCGAAATTATTTTAAAAGTATATGGAATACAACCTCCTTTAGTTAAATTAAAAAATGCTTTGTTTTTTTTATCATTGATAACTACTCTTGAAATTGAAACTATGGTATGTTCATCATGATTATGATTACTTGTAATATGGGGTAAAAATTTTGAACCATAAAGATTAATTAATAAGGTTGAATTTTTAACTTCATTTTTATTTACTTGCCTTAAATCAAGTGAATCAAAAATTGGTATAAAATCATTAAAATGTTTTGGAAACTCTTTTTTATAATAACTAAAATGAATTTTTCTTAGAGTATCAATAATTCCGATTCTATATTTATTTTTTTGGTTGGCTAACTTTTTAATATTTTCTTTTTCTTCATTAACTAAATTAAAAAATTCTTCATTAGAAAAATTTGAATAATTTTCATTTTGAAGACTATCTGGCATTGGTGGAGGTGGTGGAATAAATAAACTTCCAATTTCGGGAATTACATCTGGCAAAACATCACATAAAACTTCTGCTTCTAATTCTTCATAGGTTTTTTCTTTCTCGGTACAAGAGAATAAAAACAAAACTATCGTTATAATGCTAAGTGCTTTTTTCATGTTTTAAATTTAGGAATTTCAATCAAAAAATAAGCCAAAAAATCAAACCAACTCAAACATCTTACCCGGCAAAGGTCTAATCACTCCTTTTAATTCCATATTTAACAAAATGGAAGAAATTCGATAAATGGGAAAATCACATTCTAAGGCGATAATGTCCATCATTTCTTTTCCGGTTTTTTGAAGGTAATCGTAAATAATTTGTTCTTCATCGGTTAAGGTAATGAACAATTGTTTTTGTACCGCTTTTTGAGATTCACGTTGCAACTCCCAATTCAAAATATAGACCAAATCTGCTGCTGAAGTAAGCAAATTAGCACGTTGTGTTTTAATCAAATTATTACACCCTTGACTGTATTTATCCGTTGTTCTTCCTGGAACAGCGAAAACCTCTCGGTTGTAATCGTTGGCTAAATTAGCCGTGACTAATGAACCGCCTCTTTCAGCACTTTCAATTACAATGGTAGCTTCGCTAATGCCAGCAACAATGCGATTTCGTTTGATGAAATTTTCTTTGTCTGGATTGCTGGTGCTCCAAAATTCGGTTAAAAAGCCGCCATTTTGTTCCATTTTTGCCATGTACTTTTTGTGGGTTTTCGGATAAATTTGATTCAAACCATGTGCTAAAACTCCAATCGTTTGCAAACCACAATCCATCGCCATTTGATGGGCATAAATATCCACGCCGTAAGCAAAACCACTAACAATTATTGGATTTAATGGTGAAATTTCTTCAATCAATTTCTTAGTAAATCCCATGCCGTAAGTCGTAATTTGACGCGTACCAACAATACTAATGATTCTTTTGTTTTCTAAATCGATATTTCCCGCTTGGAATAAAAGTACGGGACTGTCATAGCAGTTTTTTAATCGTTCGGGATAGTTTTCTTCTTGAAAATAAGTAGTGGAAATATTTTCTTGCGCAATGAATTGAAGTTCGGCTTCCGCTTTGGCAAAAACGGATTTATCTTGTAAATTTTTAATTACAACCGAACCAATGCCGTCAATTTTTTGAAGTTGAGATTTTTTTGAAGCGAAGACTTCTGCTGCGTTTCCGCAATGTTGTATGAGTTTTTTTGCGATTACATCTCCTACTCCTTCCACTTGCATCAACGCAAGCGTGTGGTATAATTCTGACTGTGTCATGGCGTGTATAAAATTTATTTGGCGTATAATTGAAGAACAAAAATAGTTCTTTTTAGCAATAATCCAAAAAAAGAAAATGGAATGCTATCTATCCCGAAGTTTCGGGACTGATGGGAGCGGCACCGTGTAGAGCGGACAGCAGCCCTTCGACAAGCTCAGGATGACAAAAATTACAAACACTTTATTTCCAATTGTTTATAGTAAAAATCGCAATTGTTAATAATTTTTGTTGATAAAATTTTGATATTGCTATTGATTATCTAACTTTGTTGTTATGCAGATAGAAAAACACATATCCGACTTATTATATCGTTATCAGTGCGTTACTGTTCCTGGCTTTGGTGCGTTTTTAACCGAAACTGTGTCCGCTCACGTTACTGGAAGCGCAAGTTCGTTTTTTCCACCTAAAAAAGTGGTTTCGTTTAATGCGAATGTAAAAAACAATGATGGTTTATTAGCGAATCATGTGGCATTACAAGAAAAAATGTCCTACGAATTAGCCGTAATCAAAATTGGTGATGTAGTGAACGAATGGACGTATTTGTTGCAAAACCGTAATCGTGTGGTGTTGAAAAACATTGGCGAAATTTCAGTGAACAATGAAATGAATTGGGTTTTTGAACCAGCTAATACGATAAATTATTTAACGGATTCGTTTGGTTTGACCCCTTTTGTTTCTCCAGAAATTACAAGAGAAGTCTTAAAACAAGAAGTAGAGGCTTTAGAAGAAAAGGCTCCGATTATTTTTACTCCTGAAAGAAAGAAAGATTACTCGTATTTAAAATATGCCGCTGTTTTTGTAACGATGTTGGGCGCTGGTGGTGTTGGTTATATAGCTTATAATAATCAACAAATTGAAAATCAAACATTAGCCGTTCAAAAAAACGTACAAGAGAAAGTACAACAACAAATTCAACAAGCAACCTTTGTAATTAGCGCTCCAGTTGAAGCGGTTGAATTAAGTGTAGCTGCTCCTATTGAAGAAAAAATGCCTTATCATTTAGTGGCTGGTGCTTATAGAAGTGAAGAAAATGCAAACAAAGCTATCGCCGAATTGAAAGCAGCTGGTTTTGAAAAGGCTAAGATGCTTCCAATGAACAAACACAACTTATATCCTGTGGTTTATGGTAGTTTCAAAAATTTAAACGAAGCACAAATTGAAAGAAAAAACATCCAAAAATCGCACAATGCAGAAGCATGGTTATTAATCGAATAAATTTTTAACACTTTGCGTAATAATTATTGAAATCCCAATTTTGGGATTTTTTTTTGCATTTAATTAGCGAATTCCTCATTATCTTTGCAAAAAAAACAATGCAACCAAAATTTCCTTCAGAATCGGTAACGACTTTAACCGACTTAGTTTTACCAGGTGAAACGAATCCATTGAACAATTTATTTGGTGGTGAATTGCTTGCTCGTATGGACAGAGCAGCTAGTATTACCGCTAGAAGACACTCACGTAGAATTTGTGTAACGGCATCTGTGAATCACGTGGCGTTTAACAGAGCTATTCCTTTGGGAAGTGTAGTAACTGTTGAATCTAAAGTTTCCAGAACATTCAACACTTCTATGGAAATCTTTATTGATGTTTGGATTGAAGACAGAGAATCGGGAATTAAAAATAAAGCTAACGAAGCTATTTATACTTTTGTTGCCGTTGATGAAACCGGAAGACCAGTTCCTGTTCCACCAATTGTACCTGAAACCGATTTAGAAAAAGAACGATTTGCCGCAGCATTAAGAAGAAAACAACTAAGCTTAGTCTTAGCTGGAAAAATGAAACCAAGCGAAGCAACGGAATTAAAAGCGTTGTTTATGGAATAAATTAAGAACCTTCGGGTTCTTTTTTTTATTTTTGTAAAAAATAAATCACATGTCATCATTTTATAAATTAAGCATTAAAGAAATCATCAAAGAAACGGCAGATGCGGTTTCGATTCTTTTTAATGTTCCCGACGAATTAAAATCGTATTACCAATTCGTTGCTGGACAATATGTAAACTTAAAAATCACGCTTGACGGACAAGAAATTAGAAGAGCCTACTCGATATGTTCTTCTCCAAAAAGTGGCGAATTACGAATTGCTGTTAAAGCCGTAAAAAACGGATTCTTCTCTAAGTTTGCCAATGAAAAATTAGCCGTTGGAAACGTAATCGAAGTAGGAACTCCTGAAGGAAAATTCACTTTCGAACCAAAAGCAGAACGTCAGAAAAATTACGCAGCTTTTGTAGCTGGAAGCGGAATTACACCTGTATTTTCAATCTTAAAATCGGTTTTAGAAGAAGAGCCAAACAGTACTTTTGTGCTGGTTTACGGAAACAAATCCGAAAAAGATACCATTTTCCACAACCAATTACATGATTTGCAATTACAATATGTTGGTCGTTTGTTTGTACAATATGTTTACAGTCAATCAACAACTGATAACGCTTTGTTTGGTCGAATTGATAAATCAACGGTAAACTTCATCTTGAAAAACAAACATGCCGAAATGGAGTTTTCAAAATTCTATTTATGCGGACCAGAAGAAATGATTAATCTGGTTTCCAATACATTAAAAGAAAACAATATTTCCGACTCTGATATTAAATTCGAATTGTTCTCTACCTCATCAAATGAAGGAGAAGCTGTTGTTAGCGCTGATGGTCATACCAAAATATCAATTTTAGTAGATGACGAAGAAACAACTTTCGAAATGAGTCAAAAACAAACTTTATTAGAAGCGGCGTTGAAACAAGGTTTAGATGTGCCGTATTCTTGTCAAGGTGGTATTTGTAGCAGTTGTATTTGTAGAATTACAGAAGGAGAAGCAGTCTTGAAAAAGAACCAAATTTTATCCGATGCAGAACTAGCAGAAGGATTAACATTGGCTTGTCAAGCACATCCAACAACAGCTACGATAAAGATTGATTTTGATGATGTGTAGTTAGAAATTCCAATAAAAAAATTCCAAATTCCAATTTTATCTAGGTAAGATTGGAATTTATTTTTTCAATAACTTGAGTTGGTAAAATCGTCCGCATCACATTCTCATAACCTTCTACTTTTTTATTTCCGTATATTGATGTTGGTAATAAAGGAAATTTCTCTCTGTCCGAAATTAAACAAAAATCATCAGGTTGATTGAACGGTTTGAAACCCGCATATGGATGCGTTGCTCCCCAAAGTGTAATGACTTTTACGCCCAACATAGCAGCAATATGCGCATTTCCTGAATCCATGGAAAGCATAATGTCTAAATTAGAAATGACTTCTAATTCTTGTTTAAATTTTAGTTTTCCAGCCAAAACGATTACATTTTCATGTTGCCTTTGTAATTGATTTAGCAACTGAATTTCTTTCTCGCCGCCTCCAAATAAGAAGATTTTATTGTTTTTATTTTCAGCTAAACCATCAATTACTTCTTGCATCAAATCGATTGGATACACTTTACTTTCATATTGCGCAAAAGGCGCAATTCCAATCCAATTTTGATTTTTAGCTCCTGTTATTGATAGGATTTCTTGTGATAAATTAGCTTTTTCTGGAAAATGCGGATTCTTTAAATCAATTGAAAACCCAAGTTGGTTGAATGTATCTACATGTCTTTCAACCATTGGTTTTACTGGTTCAAAAACTTTGTTGGTCAAACTGGTTAACGCTTTCTTTTCGGTTCTTCCTTTATCGGTTGCTGCAACTTTTTTTCCGCTTAAAGCGAATAACGTTCGAACAACTTTAGAGCGAAGAACATTATGTAAATCGGCAACTGCATCAATATGCAATTTTCGTAAATCAGAAAATAATCGGAGCAAACCTAAGAAACCTTTGTGACGTTCTTTCAAATCCACTCCAAAGAAATTCACATTGGGAATTCCATCAAAAAAAGGTTGAAAAAAAGGTCGGGAAACTACTGTGATTTTTACTTCAGGGTATTGCAAAACTAAGGCTCTCAACACAGGAACTGTCATTGCAACATCACCCATGGCTGAGAGCCTTATTACCAATATGTGTTTTGGTTTAGACATCAAATGATGACTATTTTTTATTTTGATACAACACCGGATTTAACTCCTCGTCGTTGTACATTTTCATTTGTTTGTACACTTTCATGTATTTGTCACCATTAGCAATATCCGTTAGTAACTCGCTAATTGAAGTAAACATGTCGCTTTTTTGGTCTAACAAAACATTCAATTTTTCTTGACATTTTGCTCTGTGTTCAGCAGTTGCTTCAGCACGATTTGCTTCTTCACTCATGTGGTAAATTTTCAAAGCTAAAATCGATAAACGGTCGATTGCCCAAGCTGGACTTTCGGTGTTGATTTTTGCATTTGGTTTTACTTGAACATCTTTGTATTTATCCAAGAAATAACTATCGATGTATTCCACCATATCCGTACGAACTTGGTTTGAAGCGTCAATTTTACGTTTTAAATCTAAAGCTGCTACTGGATCAATATTTGGATCACGAACGATATCTTCATAATGCCATTGCACAGTGTCTACCCAGTTTTTTGCAAACAACAAATATTCAATAGTTCCTTTTTCATAAGGATTTACAACGGGTTGATACACATCGTCAATGATGTGATATGTTTTGATACTTTGTTCAAAAATGGGAAATGCAAATTCAGCAAACATAATTATAGCTTTAAAATTGTTACAAAAATAGCGATTTTTTGTACTTTTATCCTGAATTACAAAAAATAAAATCGATGCACATTCATTATATCTCTGAACAAAACAGTATTCTTAATCATTTTTTAGCGCAAATTCGCGATGTAAACATCCAAAAAGATAGTATGCGTTTTAGAAAAAATATTGAGCGTATTGGAGAAATAATGGCATACGAATTAAGTAAAACACTTGATTACAAAAACATTGATGTGCAAACGCCGCTTGGTATCAAACACACCACAACAATTGCTGAACCTGTAGTTTTATGTTCTATTCTTCGTGCTGGTTTAGCTTTACATCAAGGTTTTATGAGCTTTTTTGATAATGCAGAAAACGGATTTGTTTCGGCTTATCGTCATCATTATGACAACGATGATAAATTTGAAATTTTGGTAGAATATCAAGCAGCGCCATCTTTCGAAGGGAAAAATCTGATTTTAATTGACCCAATGTTAGCTACTGGACAATCATTAGTAGCCGTTTTACATAAATTACATTTGGAACAAAAACCAAAAGAAATTCACATTGCAGTTGTTATCGCGACTCCAGAAGGAATCGAATACTTAGAGAAAAATGTTCCCGAAAACTGTCATTTATGGGTAGCAGCTCTAGATGAAAAATTGAACGAACACAATTATATCGTTCCAGGTCTAGGTGATGCAGGAGATTTAGCTTACGGAATTAAATTATAATTGCATTACAAAAAAGAAAACTCCGAATGCTAACAAGGCATAAACTACAATTTCTTTTACCCAATTGTTTTCGATTTTCTCGATAAAATTAGCTCCAATAATTGCTAGAGGTCCAAAGCAAAAAGCTAAACTTCCGTTGTTTTTATTGGCTGAAAGCACATAAATTCCAACACCTAAAATAAAAGAAAACAATATCGTTTTATGAGAAGATTGCATGTTCAAAGCTTTATTTGGAACATCAAAAACGTGTAAAACGAAAGCAAACAAACTTAATGAAGTAAAAGCTGCTAATGCAATTCTTTGGTAAATATTATCAAAATAATAAAAATCAAAACTGATATATGTTTTATCTAACAAAGTACTCATTAAAGTATTGTCTAGAATACTATTCGCAAGGAAAAATAAAATAGTTACAGCAAATAAAGCAATAAAAGGAATAATCCAATTTCGATAATCTTTGGAAACGTGAAGAATAATAGCAATGAATACTAAGACGATGTAAAAAATACTCCAAAAGTGAAACAATGCCGCTAAGAAAATCCAAAATGAAGCATCAAAAATTTTCTCTTTAGTTTGAAGTAAGGATTTCAAGGAAATTAATCTTCTTAGAGCCAAAAGCAATAAAAAATTGGAAATAATGATGTTTTTATTTTGGAAAATAGAGGAAAAGAACAAAAGAAAAATAAAAAACAACAATAAAGCATAATTATTTCCTTTGGTTAATCCGTTCTTAAGCGTAATGAAATTTAAAATGAATAATGAAGCAAAAAGAAGCAGATACAAACCAAACTCTTCAGCGTAGTAAATCCAATCAGCATTAGGTTGCGCTAGCGTAATTATCTTCACCAAAAAGAAAAAAAGCGATAGAATACCTACTACTAAATAATTAAATGGTCTTGTTTTACTAAAAATGCTTGCTAACATTAGAATATTTTATATTTTTGTGGTGTAAATATAATACTTTATCAAAATGAAATCATTTTTTGAAGGAATACAATCACTTTTCGTAGATTTTTTATTTAAGCCACTTGATTGGTTAAGAGAATTAGAATTAACAAATTGGTGGACTGCAAATATCTTAAACTGGATTTTTATTATTATCTGTTGTGCGGCTATGTACTATTGGATTAAGCAATTGAACATCTTCAAAGCTAATAATGAAGATGACCAAGATACTACGGCACACTCATTTTTAAAATAATCTTAAGATATTAGTAAGGATTATAAATCCTTACCAATATCTCTTCTATAATACATCTTATCAAATTGTAGTTTTGCTATACTTTGATAAGATTTTTTTATGGCTTCTTGAAAGTCATTCCCATACGAAGTCACCGCAATTACGCGACCTCCGTTAGTTACTACTTTTCCATTTTCTAATTTTGTTCCCGCATGAAAAGGAATTGAATCGGTTATGTTTTCT
Source organism: Flavobacterium sp. (assembly GCF_036782315.1). Lineage (GTDB taxonomy): Bacteria > Bacteroidota > Bacteroidia > Flavobacteriales > Flavobacteriaceae > Flavobacterium. Next base: position 251,371 of record NZ_DAIPZK010000001.1, on the reverse strand, counting down.
AATCCAAAAATTTCTTTTCCTTTTTCATAATCTTCTGGATAACCGCCTGAGACAACCATAATAGTTGTAGCTGCTCTTTCATCAATTTCTAATGTGATTTTCTCTAATTCTTGGTTTGCGATGGCTTCAAAAATTTCAACTAAATCACTTTTTAATCTTGGCATGACTACTTCCGTTTCTGGATCGCCCATACGAACATTATATTCGATCACCATTGGTTCGCCTTTCACGTTGATTAATCCAATGAAAACAAATCCTTTATATTCGATTCCGTCTTTTTGTAAACCGGCGATAGTAGGTTTTACAATTCGAGTTTCAATTTTTTCTAATAAAACGGCATCAGCAAATGGAACTGGAGAAACCGCACCCATTCCACCTGTGTTTAATCCTGTATCGCCTTCTCCTATTCTTTTGTAGTCTTTTGCTGTTGGCAATACTTTATATGATTTTCCGTCGGTTAAAACGAAACAACTTAATTCTATTCCGTCTAAAAATTCTTCTATAACTACTTTTGAACTTGCTTGTCCAAATTTAGCTCCAACTAACATATTTCTTAACTCCGTTTTCGCTTCCTCTAGATCTGATAAGATTAAAACGCCTTTTCCAGCAGCTAATCCGTCTGCTTTTAGAACGTATGGTGCATCTAAAGTTTCTAAAAACTGGCAACCTTGCTCTACGGTTTCTTTGGTAAAACTTTCGTAACGAGCCGTTGGAATATTGTGTTTTACTAAAAATTCTTTCGCAAATTCTTTACTTCCTTCTAATTGTGCTCCCACTTTTGATGGCCCGATTACTGGAATGTGATTGATTTCTGCATCGTTTTTGAAGAAATCATAAATTCCTAAAACCAATGGATCTTCTGGCCCCACCACTACCATTTCTACTTTTTCTTGTAAAACAAAAGCCTTAACTGCATCAAAATTATTCGGATTTAAATCCACATTTTTTGCAATGGTTGCCGTTCCTGCATTTCCAGGCGCAACAAAAAGAGAAGTACATTTTGAAGATTGAAGCATTTTCCAAGCCAGTGCGTGTTCGCGACCGCCAGAACCAAGTAGTAAAATAGTCATTTTGTGTGTTGTTATGTTGTTTGGCAAAAGTACTATTTCTTAAGAAGAAAGAAAAAAGAAAAAAGAAGAAAGATTATTTTCAGATTTAGTACTTTTGGATAAATTCCAACAAATGTTCAACTTGTTTCATCTTTCTTTAAAATTAAGCGGTTTTCCTATTGCGAAAGCTCAGGCTGATTTTGAGAAAATTCTACAAATTTCGGAAGCAGATTATCCCGATTATCTCGAAACTAAAAAAAGAGAAATTGTGGAATTTCATTTGAAAAACAATGCTTTCTATCAGAATTTAGTTGGAAAAGAAACTTTTGATCCCGAAGTTTCGGGATGGAATGATTTACCTGTTCTAACCAAAAAAGATTTGCAAAAACCTTTAAAAGACCGACTTTCCAGAGGTTATTCTGAGAAAACGGTTTTTGTGAATAAAACTTCAGGTTCGAGTGGTGATCCTTTTGTTTTTGCAAAGGATAAAGAAGCACATGCAATAACTTGGGCTTCGATTATTTATCGCTTTGGTTGGTATGGTGTTGATTTCAATTCGTCGTATCAAGCACGATTTTATGGGATTCCGTTGGATTTTATTGGATATCGAAAAGAACGCTTGAAAGACTTTTTAAGCAAAAGATATCGTTTCCCCATTTTTGATTTATCGGACAAAGTTTTAGACGGCGTTTTGAAACATTTTAAAACGAAAAAGTTTGATTATATCAATGGTTACACGAGTTCGATTGTGCTTTTTGGAAAATATTTACAAGCGCGAAATATCATTTTAACTGATGTTTGTCCAACGTTGAAAGTTTGTATGGTAACTTCGGAAATGTTATTTGAAGAAGATAAAATTCTGCTAGAAAAACATTTAGGAATTCCTGTTGTGAATGAATATGGTGCTTCGGAATTAGATTTAATTGCTTTTCAAAACCCGAAAGACAAATGGCAAGTGAATTCGGAAACCTTATTTGTGGAGATTTTGGATGAAAATAATCAACCCGTTCCTTATGGAAAAGAAGGAAAAGTGGTGATTACTTCGTTGTACAACAAAGCACATCCGTTTATTCGTTATGAAATCGGCGATGTTGGAATTTTGGATGAAAAAAGCACATTGAAAAAACCAATTCTGAAAAAATTAATCGGAAGAACTAGTGATGTAGCACTTTTACCAAGCGGGAAAAAATCGCCTGGATTAACGTTTTACTATGTAACCAAAAGTATTATTGAAGACGACGGAAACGTAAAAGAATTTATTGTACGTCAAACGAAATTGGATAGTTTTGAAATTGATTATGTGAGTTCGGTAGAATTGACTTCAGAACAAATTCAGGAAATTGAAAAAGCAATTGCGAAATATTTAGAGCCAGGATTACATTTTACTTACAATCGAAAAGCAGTTTTGGAACGCACGAAAAGAGGAAAATTGAAGCAATTTCAGTCGATGATTTGAATCAGTTACACAGAGTTTCGCAAAGCCAAACATAAAGCATCACAAAGTATCATCTAAACTTTGCAAATCTGCTGTTAAAACCTTGTGCTCTTTGAGCCTTCCTTGTGTTCTTTTTGGTAAAAAAAGGAATTAATTTCTATATTTCATAAAACCGCGATACATCCAGTGCAACATATAATAAGCCGATTGGAAAACATTCAATTTTTCAACTTCTCTATAAAATTGCCATTGGTATTTAATTAAATCTGATTTTTTTCGGGAAAGGGAATTTTCTCTGATTCTGTAAATCGCTTGTGTTTCTTGTATTCCGTGAGCGAATGGAATTACTTTTAAATAATTCAACCACAATCCCATATCTTGACGTTTTCGGATGAGTGGCATATATTTTTTTCCTAGTTTTTTAACGTCAACAAAAGCCGTTAAACAGCTAATGGAATTAGATTTTAGAATATCGGAATAAGAAACTTTATTTGGAACAATAAAATCAGAATAGACAAATTCTAATTGCTCATTAGCTCTTTTATAAGACGAAAACACAAACGGAATTCCGGTTTCTTGAATAGTTTTGATATTGTTTTCGATGAATGTTGGAAACCAAATATCATCGGCATCAATGAAAGTCATGTAATCTCCCGAAGCTTTTTCAATACCCGTATTTCGTGCAACTGCTGGTCCAGAATTCTGACTTAATTTATGAAACTGAATGCGATTATCGTTCTGAATTATGGATAAAACAACACTTTCGGTTTCGTCTGAAGAACCATCATCTACAATAATCATTTCCCAATTTGGAAAGGTTTGATTTTGCACCGATTGAATAGTTTCAGCAATAAATTTTGCAGAATTATAAGAAGGCGTAATTATGGAAACTAAAGCGTTCATTAGTAGGCTTTTTTCTCCCCTTTGATTGCATTAATTATAGTTACAAAAATGATTTTAAAATCTAGCAATAATGACCAATTTTCAAGATAGAAAATATCGTATTTCACGCGATTAATAATATCTTTTTCTGTTTCAACTTCACCCCTAAAACCATTAATTTGAGCTAACCCAGTAATTCCTGGCTTGATAAAATGACGCACCATAAACTTATCTACACTTTTAGCATACATCTCTGTATGACTTACCATATGTGGTCTAGGTCCAACAACAGACATGTCTCCTAAAAGCACATTAAAAAACTGAGGGAGTTCATCAATACTTGTTTTTCTAATGAACTTTCCTATTCTCGTAATTCTGGGATCATTTTTTTGTACTTGCTCTAAATCAGCAATTGGATTTAAAAACATGGAACGAAACTTATAACAATAAAACTCTTCATAGTTTAACCCATTTCTTTTTTGTTTAAAGAATGTTGGACCTTTTGATTCTAAACGAATTACTAAGGCTAAAATAGGGGTTAACCATGAAAGTAAAAAAACAATTATTGTTAATGAAAAAACAATATCGAAAAATCTTTTTAACCTCTTGTTGACCTCTTTATCAAGTGGAATAGTTCGTAAAGAAATAATAGGAATATATTCGTAATATTCAACGGCTAAATTTCTTAATAAAGTGTTTTTATTATCGGGTAAGAATTTTACCGTTTTTAAATTATTATCAGCAAAATTGATTAATCCATTAATTTCATTGTTTGATAAAACATTAATAGAAGCATAGATTTCATCGATTTTATTTGCTACAACATATTCCTTACTTTCTATTAACTCCTGCCTTTTATTTCCTTTTAAATCAAAAACGCGAACTAAATTATAACCATAATCTGAATTCGTTGTGAAAAACTCAATTAACTCATCAACACTTTTCCCATTACCAACAATAATCACATTTCGATGGTTTCCTCCATATAGAAGGCGGTATTTTTTTAATAAAATAAAAATAGAAAACTTTAATAATCCTACTAAGAGAAAAGACCAAAAGATATATTTTACAACTTCATCAGTAGTAACGTATTTATATTTGTAACCTACATAAGCAAATGTGATTAAGCCGATAAAGAAAAACTGTTTTAGTAATTTCCCGAAAATTTCAATGCCTTTACTAAATCGGTAAACTTCATAATATCCTGAATAATACGAAATTATCAACCAGAACAAAGATAAAATACTGTGATATCCAAAGTTGCTCATGGCAGATCTCATGCATAGCAATACTAATAGATTTATAATTAATAAATCTAAAAATATTATTATGGGTCTAATATAGACAGAGTATCTTCCTGTTTTATTTTTCAATTAGTGGATGTATTTTGTAAAATCTTTGTGTTCTTCTTTTAATAACTCTTCTGTAGAAAGTGTCTTAAAATAATCATACGTAATTTTCATGCCTTCGGATCTAGATACTTTGGGTTCCCAACCTAAAATTTCTTTTGCTTTTGTGATATCTGGTTGTCTTTGCATAGGATCGTTTACTGGTAAGGGATGATATACCACTTTTTGGTTAGTTCCAGTAAGTTTCATAATTTCTTCTGCAAAATCTTTGATGGTGATTTCATCTGGATTACCAATATTAACAGGCAGATGATAATCTGAATGTAATAATCTGAAAATTCCTTCTACTTGATCATCAACGTAACAAAACGAACGTGTTTGGCTACCATCACCAAAAATAGTTAAATCTTCACCTCGTAATGCTTGACCAATAAATGCCGGAATAACTCTACCATCATTTAGTCGCATTCTGGGTCCATATGTATTAAATATCCTAACAATTCTCGTTTCTACCCCATGAAATGTATGATATGCCATGGTTATAGATTCTTGGAAACGTTTGGCTTCATCATAAACACCTCGTGGACCAATAGTGTTTACATTTCCATAATATTCTTCTGTTTGAGGGTGAACCAATGGATCTCCATACACCTCAGAAGTTGAGGCAATAAGAATTCTTGCTTTTTTAACCCTTGCCAACCCAAGTAAATTATGCGTTCCCAATGATCCCACTTTCAAAGTTTGAATGGGTATTTTTAAATAGTCTATTGGGCTTGCTGGTGAAGCAAAATGTAAAATATAATCCAGTTTACCAGGAACATGAACGAATTTGGTAATATCATGATGATAAAATTCGAAGTGTTCATTTTTAAATAAGTGTTCAATATTTTTTAAATCACCGGTGATTAAGTTATCCATACCGATAACGAAATAACCTTCTTTAATAAATCTATCGCAAAGATGTGAGCCCAGAAAACCAGCAGCACCTGTAATTAAAATTCTCTTCATTTTATTTTTTTTCTAATTGGGGACCAATATTTGAGTTATAAAGACAATAAAATATCATAAAAAACAAAACCCCTCTTTGTCTCCACAAAAAAGATTCTGTCAAAAATAAGCTTATCATTAGAATTGCAAAAGCAATATGTATAAAATCTTTTGTAATAAAAGCTTTTTTTGTGTTTAAAAACAAAATTATTATCAACAATACAAATCCCACAAGACCTAATTCTGCAAAAATTTGAACATATTGATTATGAAAATTAAACGAACCATAACCAGGATATAAATTATAATGTTTTTCTTTAGCTTTTAATTTAGTCAAAGAAGCATTTAAACCAAATCCTTTCCAAAATATGGGTTCTTCATTCAAAAACTCCAAAAACATTCTAAATTGGTATACACGAAATGCTGATCCTGGAAAATAATCTGAAGGATGAAATTGTTCTTTTGTCCAAGCGTCTGCAATACTAATATTATTAATCCCTTCTTTTTTATTTAATTCAACATTATGTGAAATACTTTTGTCTGAGTTTGTCCTAAATTCAATAAGAAATCGCTCTTTAATCTTACTAAAAGAAACTATAAATCCTAGTAAAATCAATATAATAGTAAGATTTCGTAAACGGAGACGATTAGCAATTTTTGAATAGAAAAAGACCTGTATTAATATTAATAAAACTAAAATTAAAATAATATTTTTTGACGAAAGTAGAATCACGAAAACAAATAATAAAAGGCTTGATATCTGCTCAACTTTTGTTTTGTGTTGTCTGATGAAAAAATAAAAAAATGCAATGGCTACATAAACCGATACATGAATAGCGTTTAATAATCTAGGAACTAATCCCGTATCAGTATCATTATTGGGTCCGTGATAAAAGAACACACTGGTTTCTTTGGTAATTAAAAATCGTATAACTGCTCGTATTAAAAAAAACACAACATATACTAACATTGTGTAACTGTAATATTTTAAAATCTTATCCTTTTGTTCTTTTGTGAAATTTGGAATCAGCATAAATCCCAATGGAATCAGTAACAAAGCAACTTCTTTTGGAATAGCATTCAACGTTCTTTTAAGATCAATGGACCAAAAACTGGAAATACTCATCCATACAAACAACAAAATAGGAATCATGTAAACTAGAGGAAAAGATATCTTCTTTTTACCAATGTAAAAAAGTGCTGAAATAAAAAAAATTCCTAATACAATATTATTGATAGCCATAGAAATAGGCAAAGTAACCAGTAATAATACAAAAGGAATAAACGCTTTATTTTGCTTGTTTTCTTCTAGAAGTTCCTTCCAAACATTGTTTAAAAAGCTGTAAATATTGCTCATTTATTTTTTCCCAATTAAAAGTTGCTGCTATTGCAGCATAGTTATTTTCTACGAATTGCAAGTTATCAATTTTTTTGACAGTATTTAAGATTTTTTTAACCTCTTCTGCATTGGAAAAATAATATGCGTTTTCCTGTAAAACTCCTTTATTAAAATCATTGTTATGAGATGCTATCAAAGCTTTTGAAGCCATAGCTTCTAGCAAAGAGGGGTTTGTTCCTCCAACGGTATGACCATGAAAATAAAGATTAGAATAATATCGTAAATTGTTTAAGTGTTCCAAATTGTAAACCGCTCCTAAAAAACGGATATGAGAATAGGCTTCAAATTTATTTTTTAAATAAGTTCCGTATTTGGTGTTGTAGTTTCCAATTACCAAAATTGGCATTTTATGTTCTGTTTTGGCAACCCCTTCTAATACCATATCAAAATTATTTTCAGGCTCAAAACGCGCCATTATCATGTTGAAGTTTTCCTTTTCAACTTGATATTCTTTTAAAATTTCTGGATTGGGATTATCAAAATTATGAGCACCATAGGCAATATAAGTGCTTTCTTTTTGATACTTTTCTTTGATATATTTTTGAATTCCGATAGAATCTGCAATTAAAAAATCACTCTTTTTTACAGCTAACCTTTCTGCAATTTGAAGTGCTTTTTGAACTTTTTTTGAATATTTTGTTCGTTTCCATTCTAAACCATCCATATTTGTTATGACTATTGCTTTTTTTGGATGTAATGAAAACCATACTGAACTACTAGTGTAACCCAACTGAAGAATGATATCAAAACTCCTTTTTCTTGCATCTCGTATGCAATTTAAGTCATATATAAACTGACCAACGGTTCCTATTTTATTTTCAGGATCATAGCAATGCACAATATTCACACCTCTGAATTCCTTTTCTTGATAAGGATGACTATGGGAATTATAAACATACACCTCATGTCCTTGAGTTGCGGCATAAGTGGCAAAAAATTCTGCAAACTGCTCAAAACCCCCATAGTGATTAGGGATTCCACGCGTTCCTAAAATTCCAATTTTCATTTAGATTTTTTTAACAAAAGCAAAATTACATCTTCTCTTCTGTTTATTACTCATTTCAGCACATTTTTTTGGATATTATGATAAATATCATCTCATTTATCTAATTTAATTTTTTATTTTTGCTTTAACAGACGATATCCAATTATGATAAATTTTGAGTTTTTAGAAAGCAATAAAGAAGCGATTAGAATTAAATATTTAACCGCTCAACCTTTTCCACATCTAATTATTGATAATTTTTGTGATGAAGAAAAGCTTAGCAAAGCTTATGCATCAATCCCAGAATTAGAAAATAAAAGTAGAGATTATGCTTTTGCTAATAATAAATTTGAAAAATCCAATTATAAAGTTTTATCTCCTGAACTAGAAGAATTATATAATGATTTATCTTCTGAACGTTTCAACACTATTTTATCATTTATTACAGCTAAAAAAGTGTTTGTAGATCCTAAAAATCATGGTGGTGGTTTGCATCAAGGTAAAAAGAATAGTTTTTTAGATATGCATCTTGATTTTAATTATCATCCTATCAATAAAAATTGGTATAGAGAATTAAATTTATTGCTTTATTTAAACAAAGATTGGAAACCTGAATACAAAGGGGGGTTAAAAATTAGAGATTTAAGAACAGACGAAGAAACAGAATTAGATGTACCTTTCAATAGATTAATCATACAACAATGTGCTCCTTACACGCTTCATGGATATGATATGACTAATTTTCCAGAAGGAAATTATAGAACCTCTATTGCAACGTATGCATATCAAATTCACAATAGACATTTAGAAACACCTAGAACTACAGATTGGTTTCCAAAAGAAAATGCTTCATTCTTTAAAAAACAATTAGCTAAAAACTACAATTTTTTAGTGCAAACTAAGAATAAATTATTTGGCAGTGGAACCGCTAAAAATCAGTAGTTAAAATGAAAAATGTTTTAATTGTCAATCAGTCAGCCGAACTTTATGGTGCAGATAAAGCAATTTTGGAACTAATAAATAATTTTCCAGAAAATTATACACCAATTGTAGTCTTACATGAAGATGGTCCGTTAAAACGACTTCTTGAAAAAAAAGGAATTCAAGTAATTCTTTCATCTGTGATTAAAGTAAAAAGAGGTGTTTTAAAGCCCTCTTTTTTTATCAAATTACCTTTTGAAATTATAAAATCTTTTTTAACTATTAAAAAACAGTTGAAAGGAAAAAAAATACATCTAATTCATTCCAATGCAACATCTGTTTTTATTGGTGCTTTTTATTCCTTTTTTTTTAGAATTCCACATCTTTGGCATGTTCACGAAATAATTGAGAAACCTAAAAGAGTTGCCTTAATTTATCCGAAAATAATTCATTTTTTTTCAGATAAAGTAATTTTTAACTCTTTTGCCACTTCAAATCATTTTACTTCAATTTATCCAAAAATTAAGGTTAAATCAACTGTTATTTATAATGGTCAGGAAAGAAATATTGAAAAAATTGATGAAGTAGAAATTGCCAAAATTAAAAGTTCAATTTCCACGGAAATTAACGATAAAATATTAATTGGATTAATAGGTAGGATTAGTAAGATTAAAGGTCAAGATTTAATGCTAGATGCTTTTACAATTTTGCAAAAAAAACATACTGATATTCACTTGGTATTCATAGGTTCAGCTGTTAAAGGAAAAGAAGAATATCTAGAAGATATATTGAAAAAAATTGAAAAAAATTCTTTGCGAAGTAAAGTTTCATTCATTGATTTTCAAGAAAATATTTGGCCTTATTATGATACAATTGATATAACTGTTGTCCCTTCCACTGAAAAGGAATCCTTTGGGTTGGTAGCTACAGAAGCGATGCTATCAAAAAAACCAGTTATTGCGGCTAATCATGGTGGTTTGGTAGAAATTGTAAAGCAAAATGAAACTGGTTTACTATTTGAAGCAAATAATGCTATAGATTTAGCAGAAAAAATTTCTTTTTTACTACAGAATCCAGAGCTAATTAAAATTTATGGAGAAAAAGGATTTAAAAGAGTAAATGATAACTTTTCAACAAAAAAATACGTAAAAAGTTTTACGAATGAATATGAAAAATTAACACGATAAATTAGTTTATAGTGTAATATCTTTTACTAATTTTTCAACTGCTAATAAACCTCCTAGAATAAAAACTACTGCATCAATAGGAATGTAAATTCCGGTAATGATTAAAGAACTAAAAAAATAAAAAATACTAATACTAACAATAATTCTATCTACAAAATAAGCTTCTTCAGAAGTTTTTTTAGTATAAATTTTTAAGTATAATTTGATTAAAAAAATAAAGTATAGAATCAACCCTACAAAACCTGTTTTGTACAAAACAAAGACATAACCATTATGTATTCTTGAAATGAATTTCATATCTTTCTCTCCAACAGGTGCTTTAAATTTTAAGTTAACTAGAGAACCGTAACCTGTTCCAAAAATATAACTAGAGGGTTGTTTTTCCATCAATGAAAAAGCTCTTTTAGCTTCATATCCGCGCCAATGATCCCAAAGTTCCTTGTGGTTTTCTCTATCTATTTTGGTTTCAAAAATCTCTTCTGGGGCTATCTTTATTTTGTACAAAAACGCCTCAACTCCTTTTGCATTTCGGTCAATTTTAACTGAAAACAAATAAGCATAGATCAGCCCAATTATTAAAAAAGCTAATCCAATAAACTTAAAGGTTCTTGTTGTAATTTTAGCATAACCAAACATCGAAAAACCTGTTAAAAAAAAGGCCACCAACATCGTTCTAGAAAAATACAGATAAATTGATAAAATAAAAAGAACAATCAATATATAGTGCCATCTTCTGTCGGCTACTATTGATTTCCCTAAAAATCGTTTTGATAATAATAGAATATAAAAGGCAAAAATTTCTATGAAATTATCTAAACCAAAATCGCCCCTTAATTCATGTATCGAATTAGCTCTAAAATCGCCCAATACAAATATTCCAAATAAATGTAAAAAAGCCGTAAAAGCCGCAATAAAAACAATTGCTTTTAAGAAGTGAAACATGTCATTTTGTTTCTTAATTAATACATAACTAAGTACAAGTGCCATAATAGGTTTTAAAAAATAAGTAATGTCTTTAATTGTGGCAGACAGTGGATAAAAATCCAGCATATAACCTATAAAACCAACAAAAAAAATTAATAATAAAGGAAGAATTGTTTTAAAAAAACGCAATGAAATAGTTGTTTTACTATAAAACACCACCAAAACCAATGACACAAATTGAATAGCAAAATTTAACTTGTAAGAAGACAAATAAAGTTCGCACAATAAAACAAGTGTAAATAACGTTATTGGGATGTGTTTTTTTGCAATCAAATTCTAGTATTTAGCCCCCAAATATAAAGCTATTTCACAAAATATATTGCTAAAAATTATACAATTACTAATTGAAGATATATATTTGTGGCTACAAAATTTTTACCCAAGATGAAAAAAGCGTTAATTACAGGAATTAATGGGCAGGATGGTTCTTATTTAGCAGAATTATTATTAGAAAAAGGTTATGAAGTTCATGGAATTATTAGAAGAAGTTCTACTTTTAATACTGAAAGAATTGAGCATTTATACATTGAATCTTTAATTAGAGACTTACATAAAGATAAAAAAATCAACCTCCACTATGGAGATATGACGGACTCCACAAGTTTAATTCGCTTAGTGCAACAAATTAAACCCAACGAAATTTACAATTTAGCAGCGCAATCGCATGTAAAAGTATCTTTTGATATGCCAGAATATACTGCAGAAACAGATGCTGTTGGAACGTTACGTTTGTTAGAAGCAATCAGAATTTGTGGGTTGACTAAAACAACAAAAATTTACCAAGCTTCTACTTCTGAATTATACGGAAAAGTGCAAGAAGTACCTCAAAAAGAGACCACTCCTTTTTACCCACGCTCTCCTTATGGAGTAGCTAAAATTTATGCATTTTGGATTACTAAAAATTATCGGGAATCTTACGGTATGTTTGCTGTAAACGGAATTTTATTCAATCACGAATCAGAACGAAGAGGAGAAACATTTGTTACTAGAAAAATTACGCTTTCCGCTTCAAGAATTAAACACGGATTACAAGAAAAATTATATTTAGGGAACCTTAACGCTATGCGTGATTGGGGTTATGCAAAAGATTACGTAGAATGTATGTGGTTAATGCTACAACAAGAACAACCTGAAGATTATGTAATTGCAACAGGGATTCAATATTCGGTGCGCTATTTCTGTGAATTAGCCTTTAAAGAAGCGGGTATCGAACTAGAATGGCAAGGAGAAAATGAAAATGAAAAAGGAATTTGCAAAGCTACTGGAAAAGTAATTATTGAGGTTGATCCAAACTATTACAGACCTGCTGAAGTAGAAAGTTTATTAGGAGATCCTACAAAAGCTAAAACTCAATTGGGTTGGAATCCTAGTCGTACTTCTATCGAAGATCTAGTTAAAATCATGATGCAACACGATTTAAACTATGTTGTTCGTTTTAAAGACAGAGATTCATTAAAAAGATACGAATAATTTCTCTATGAAAATATTAGTTACAGGCGGTAATGGCATGGTCGGCAGAAATATTTTGGAACATCCAAAAGCAAATCAGCATATTTTATTATCGCCATCAAGTGCTGAACTGAATTTAAGAGATTATAATGCAGTTGATACCTATCTAAAAAAACACCAACCTGATTTCATTATTCATTCTGCAGGATTAGTAGGTGGAATCCAAGCTAATATGGCACGCCCTGTGGATTTTTTAGTTTTCAATTTAGACATGGGTAGAAACATCATCATAGCAGCTAAAGAAAATGGAATCCAAGGGTTTATGAATATGGCAAGTTCTTGTATGTATCCACGTGAAGCTCAAAATCCATTGAAAGAAGAATTAATTTTAAAAGGTGAATTAGAACCTACAAATGAAGGATATGCTTTAGCAAAAGTAGTTGCTACTCGTTTATGTGAATACATAGTAAAAGAAAATCCTGCATTGCAATATAAAACCGTTATTCCATGTAATTTATATGGAAAATACGATAAGTTTTCACCTGAACATTCTCACATGGTTCCAGCAGTGATAAAGAAAATTTACGAAGCAAAACAAAATAACGCTACCGAAATTGATATTTGGGGGGATGGTTTAGCCAGAAGAGAATTCATGTATACAGGAGATTTGGCTGACTTTGTATTTTATGCCATAGAAAAATTTAACCAAATGCCACAAAATATTAATGTGGGATTAGGATTTGATTATACAATTAACGAATACTATCAAACCATTGCCAACGTAATTGGATTTGAAGGAAAATTTGTTCACGATTTGTCTAAACCTATCGGAATGAAACAAAAATTGATAGATGATGCCAAACTAAAGCAATTTGGTTGGCAACATCAAACATCCTTAGAAGAAGGAATTAAAAAAACAGTTGAATACTTTAAAACATCGGTTTTACATGATTAAATATCCATTAGCATCCTCAACTTGGGATGAAAAAGAAATAGAAGCCATAAATAGCGTTATCGCAAAAGATATGTATACTATGGGCGAAGGCGTAAAACAATTTGAAGACGATTTTGCAAAATTTGTCAATTCAAAATACGCTGTTATGGTAAATTCGGGCTCATCTGCCAATTTAATTGCAGTTGCCGCTATGTTTTATACTAAAAATCCAAAATTAAAAAGAGGAGATGAAGTAATTGTTCCAGCTGTTTCATGGTCGACCACTTATTATCCTTTATACCAATATGGTTTAAAATTGAAGTTTGTAGATGTAGATTTACACACGTTAAATTTCGACTTGAACCAATTGAAATTAGCCGTTTCGGATAACACTAAAATGATTTTAGCGGTAAATCTTTTGGGTAACCCAAATAATTTTGATGCTATAAAAGAAATCATCGGTTCTAGAGAGATCATCTTAATGGAAGACAACTGTGAATCGATGGGAGCGGAATTCAAAGGAAAACAAACCGGAACTTTTGGTTTAGTTGGTACTTTTTCTACTTTCTTCTCTCATCACATGGCAACCATGGAAGGTGGTTTAATTGTAACGGATGACGAAGAAATGTATCACGTAATGGTTTGCTTAAGAGCGCATGGGTGGACACGTCATTTACCAAAAGAAAATAAAATTTCTAACAAAAGTGATAATTGGTTCGAAGAATCTTTCCGTTTTTTATTACCAGGTTACAATGTACGACCAGTTGAAATGAGTGGTGTAATTGGAGTTGAGCAATTGAAAAAATTACCTTCTTTCTTGGACCAAAGAAGAAAAAATGCTGAATTGTTTATTTCTCTATTTAAAGATAACAAAGATTTCTATATTCAAAAAGATATCGACAACAGTAGTTGGTTTGGATTTAGTTTTATCATTAAACCAGAATCTACTCTAAATCGTTTAGACATTGTAAAAGCATTAGAAGAAAATCACATCGATTGTCGCCCTATTGTTACTGGAGATTTTACTAAAAATGAAGTTTTGAAATACTTCGATTGTGAAATTTTTGGCGAAATGAAAAACGCACAATACTTAGACAAAAAAGGTTTCTTTGTTGGAAATCACCAAATTGATTTAACAGAAGAAATTAAGCATTTACATCGAGTTTTAACTTCGTTGTAATTAAAATTTTTACTCATGAAACAATTTACTTTGGTCAAAACCAATTTCAATCACCATGTTTCCATGGACTTGTATTATGAGTTTGAAGCTAGGATTACAAATAGACCCTACTGGGAAATAATAAACGGAGTAGGAAGCATTCAAGCGCGGGTGCTTCGCCAACTCCTTAAATTTATTCCGCCAATTCAACTACCAATTAAAAAACATAAAAACTATGTTGTAATTGGATATCAAAAAGAAAAGTTTTTTCCTTATTTTCATTTCAATGCCGATTTAAAAGTGCTTTGGATGTATGATGCTTGGGAACCCTTATTTAATGAGATTGAAAAAACGATACGTGCTTATAAAATCAATTTAGTTTTCACAGCAAGTAAACAATCGGCAGATTATTTCAATACTTTAAATATTCCAAATTTTCAATCGCATTGGATTCCAGAAGGAATTGATGTTACCCAATATCAATTTATTCCCTATCATGAAAGAACCACCGAAGTTTTACAACTAGGTAGAAAATGGAAGGAGTATCACGAAAAAATCAAATCAATTGAAACTCGTTTGATTTACAAATACGAAAAAAAAGCCGGACAAATTATTTTTCCAACCCGTGAAGAATTTTTGTTTGGTTTAGCCAATTCTAAAATCTCTATTTGTGTTCCTTCAGACATTACACATCCTGAAAGAACTGGCAAAATTTCTACCATAACAAATCGTTATCTGCAATCGATGGCGTCTAGATGTTTAATTTTAGGTAAACTACCACATGATATGCTCCATCTGTTTGATTATAATCCTATTATAGAAATTGATGAAGAAAATCCCGTAGCACAAATTGAAGCTATTTTAGCTAACTTTGATACCTATATTCCGCTTATAGAAAAAAATTATGAAGTCGTGAAAAACTTTCACAATTGGGACAATAGAGTTACTCAAATTGAAAATTTTATTCTTAATTACAAATAAAGAAACGCTTGCAAAAATCGAAACTTCTTTTCAATTCAATCGCTGCGATAGGACAAGTTCTGATCGTAGGAATTTTATATTTGCTTTTGTACCGCTACTTATTGGTTACTTTAGGAATTGAATTGCTTGGGGTTTGGTCATTAATTATTGCTTCTACTTCATTGGCTTTAATAGCTAATTTTGGTATCAGTACAAGTATAGTAAAATTTGTAGCCACCTATTACACCCGAAACGATTTTGAAAGTTTAAAAAAACTAATTTTTACTGCTTCCGTTTTTATAATAGTTACGTATTCCATTATTTCGGTTATCATCTTAATTGCTGGGACTTATATTTTACCTCATTTTATTGAAGCTCAATATCTTCCAATAGCATTAGAAATATTACCATTTTCACTAATTAGCTTAGTCATTAATGCATTGGGTGGTGTAATCAGTAGCTGTTTAGATGGAATTCAGAAAAATTATATCAAAAGCTATATTGTTAGCTTTACTTCTATCTTGCTATTTGTTTTAAGCGTTTTACTCACTCCAAAATTTGGGTTGAAAGGGTTAATTTTTGCACAAATTGTTCAAGCTGCAGTAGTGTTACTAACTTCCGTATACTTCTTATCGAAATACATAAAAGGAATTTTTACCTTCCATTGGAATTGGTCAAAAAGGTTATTCAAAGAAATTATTGATTATGGCTTAAAAATGCAGGCTTTATCGTTCATGCAAATGTCATTTGAACCCATAACAAAAACATTATTAAGTAAATATGGTGGATTAGCCATGGTGGGTTACTATGAAATGTCGAGCCGTTTAGTTACGCAGTTAAGAGGTTTAATTGTAAGTGCTAACCAAGTAATTATTCCGGTAGTAGCCGAAGCCAAAGAAACAAATGAAAGTTATGTTAAAGAACTATACGTCAAAACGTTTTCAATAGTACTGCTTTTTGATATTGTTTTAATTTCGGGTATTATTATTACAGCTCCAATCGTTTCCTTCTTGTGGATTGGAGAAATTGTTCCTT
Organism: Flavobacterium sp.; assembly: GCF_036782315.1. Lineage (GTDB taxonomy): Bacteria > Bacteroidota > Bacteroidia > Flavobacteriales > Flavobacteriaceae > Flavobacterium. Next base: position 234,656 of record NZ_DAIPZK010000001.1, on the reverse strand, counting down.
TTTTCTTGTTTGCAGTGATTTTAAACAGCATTGTGGCTTTTGTTAACATCTGTAGTAACCCTGCTTATTTTAGTTACTTAGGAGAAGGCAAATTAAATTGGTTAATTTATTCGTATTTAGCCATTACAATTATAAACCCTTTTTTTGGTTATTTTTTCGGAATTCATTTTGGAGGTTATGGTGTAATATTAGGCTGGAACATTGCCTTTTTAATAGGTTCATTATTGGTTTTAATTTCTTACCAGTATGAGAACAAAATTTCATGGAAAAGCTTATTACTAAAAAATGACTTATTCTTTATAATCAGTGCTTTCTGCACAAGCTTTTTTGGGTATTATATTGTAATTAGTTGGTTTAATGCTACTTTAAATTATATATTTATCTGTATTTTTGTATTATGTCTTATCTTTTTTGTTCTTTCATTTTTCAAGAATCAACATTTGAAAAATGTAATCGAAAAAGTAATGCAATTATTTACAAAAAAATAAATGAGTACAACCCCTTTTTTTAGTATTATTACCGCTTCATACAATAGCGAAAAAACAATTTCGGATACCATCACATCGGTACTAAACCTAGATTTTAAAGATTTCGAATACATCATAATAGATGGTAATTCGTCTGATAACACTTTAGAAATTATAAAATCATTTGTACCCAAATTTGAAGCTAAAGGAATTTCATATAAATTTATCTCTGAAAAAGACAAGGGAATTTATGACGCTTGGAACAAAGGAATACAGCTAAGTTCAGGTGAATGGATTAGCTTTTTAGGATCTGATGATTCTTATTTGCCAAATTCTTTACAATTATACTTCAATGAGATTGAAAAAAATAAAACTATTAATTACATTTCTTCCCAAGTAAATTTAACTAACGAAAAAGGTGAAGTTTTATCTGTATTTGGTAAAAAGTATGAATGGAAAAATGTGATAACCGATATTAATATCGCACAAGTTGGTTCCTTTCATAAAAGAGAATTATTTGAAACTGTGGGCATTTTTAGTATAGAATATAAAATTGTGGGTGATTTAGATTTTTACATTCGTTGCAAAGAAGAAATTCGCCCTGGATATTTTAAAACAATAACTGCAAACATGCAAAATGACGGAGTAAGTAACCAAATATATAGAGCATTAAAAGAAGCATTACATGTAAAACTTAAATATGGTTATACTTCAAAATTGTTTTCTTACTATAAATTTTATAGTTCTTTAATTAAGTGTTATATCAAAATCGTATTAAACAAAAAATAGGAACCATTCAGTTCCTATTTTTTGTAAGTTATTTGAATGTTTACTCTGCTTTTTTAGCGTATAATGTTTCAATTTGTTTCTTTAATTCTGGAGTTGCTCCAACAATTGGATCGTAAAGTTCACCTTCTTTAACATCAATTTTTGCAGTAGCATTAATTGTATCAATCGCAACTTGCATGTTTGGATAAAAATTTCTAAAAATAGCTTCTTTAGGAATGATTAAATTTTTACCATTGAAGTCTATTTTAACGCTATTGAATTTAACTTCTTTCAATTCTTTAGTAGAACCTAAATCAAATCTTAAATTCATAGGATTAACATCATTAGGTAATTTGAAAACCAAATCTTGAGGTTCTTGACTTCCTTTAATAGCTAAATTAACATATTGTTCAGCTGGATAATTTTCAGAACCGTCTTCATTATAATAAATTTGAAACTCTGCATCTTTATCTACAACTGCATTAACAGTAATTGTAAACGGACTTGTTTCTTCTTTAACAACAGTTTCAGCTTCTACAGCTTTATCTTCTTTACAAGATGTAAATAAAACACTAAGTAATAATCCTGATAAAATAAATGCTTTCATTTTTTGATTTTATTTTTGTGCAAATATATAGTTTTTTGTTATTTAAAAATTATTTTTTATTTATTATTTAATATAAAGAAATTATTTTAAACTCTCCATTGTTAACAGTAATAATATCATTTGAGTCATTGGGGTTTACACCAGTAAAACTATACTCTCCTTTGATTTGAGTTTGATAAGTATTTAATATTTTTAATTGTCCAGTACAATTATAAGTAATATAGGAATTTGTTTGTAAATCATACTTAGATATGTCCACTTTATTAATTTGGTCTGTAGACGTAAAATTGTACGTACCAACATTTGTTGTACCAATTTCATAATAAATTCTAATTCTGTATTCTTTATCATTGTATTCGTTTTGAATACATCTATCTAAATAACCACTTATACCACTATTTTCTTGAACTGAATTTGTTCTTACCCAATTTTGACCGTTAATAACTGCTGTATTTTTTAAACCAAACACAGATGGAATAACTTCAATATAATTAGCCACAATTCTGCCGCTTACATATTTACCTTCTGATTGCAAGCTATTTGGATTTCCATACATTGCACCATAAAAATTAATTTTGATCTTTTTATTAACTTCGTCTATTTCTTCAATATTCAAATCGAAAAAATTTGAACTAAAAGGATAGTATGAGTAAAACTTTTTATAGGTTCCTGTTAGATTGTTATAAAAATCCCAACTAAACATACCAAACTCTCCATTTTTATTAAAGCTAATTAATTTATTGATTTGTAAATCATCTATGATATAAAACTCATCTTCAACTTTGTAAAATAATTTATTTGTAAAATAATTATTAGAAACTAACTCTCCATTAATTAAAATTTCAGCTGAATTATTTGAGTTATTTGAGTTATTTGAATCGATAGGAGTTTCTTCCTCATTGCTTTCAGAACAAGAAGTAAAAAACAATATCAAGCTAACAAAAAAAAATCTACATAAAATTTTCATATCTTAATAGGGGTTTAATGTTCTGAACTTACCATCTGTTATTGAAATAACTTCACTTGAATCGATTGGATTAACTGCAGTTATGTTAAAAGTTCCAAAAAAAGAATACGTTAACAAGTTTGGTGACATTCCATGAAACTCTTTGTAATATAAATTTACATTTCCTAACACATTAAATTCATCATATTGAAATGTTTGTATATTAAATTTATAAAACTTAATACAATTAACATTATCCGTCTGTGTAAATGTATAATTAGCTACTGGGGTTGATGAATTAAAAATAACTTTAATCTTATAGGGACCATAATTAGTAAATGAACCATTTTCATATTGCATCATTGCGGTCCAATCAACATTATTAAATTTTGCACTACAATAGTCTAATCTATTACTTAGTAGATAATCGTCGGTATCAGGTTGATCCTCATAATTGCCATTTAAATTAAATTCTACATTAATATTTTCCGAATCAATATTATTAGAATCTAGATATAAATTTGCTTTTAATTCTAAATTAAATGTTTTTCTTTGTTCATCATAATTAAACATAAGCACCTCAGAAAAAAAATCCGGGTAATTTCTGAAATTATAATATGTTCTATTGTAATAACTTACAGTGTCCGTAAAGTCACTAATATAAATTATATTTCCTTGCTCTGTTATTTGTAAAGAAAAGTAATGCTTTAATGAATTAACTCCAACTGAAAAACCAATGTTAAAAACACCATTTTTTTTTGTCACATAAGGAGGTGCGTTATATAATATCCCCGTGTAAGCTTTTATACCATTAACAATTACATATGAATCTTCAATAGTATTAGGATTTTCATCTGAACTGCCACTACCACTATCAGTGCATGAAAAAAATATAAAGACAAATAAGACAAGAAACTTTCTAGACATAAATTTTAAAAATTCAGAAATAATATTATGTAAACTAATTGAAAATAAATTTATTATCACAAAGTTAAATTTAATATGTTGATATTCAATAAATATTAATAAAAATTATTACTGAATTTATTTTCAATAAAATCTAAATATATCTTTGAATTTGAAATATTTATATTCTTTCTAGAACTCAATTGTAATAACAAAACAACGAGTGTTACTGAAAACAAATGTAAAATAATACCTAAAATAATCAATGTTAAACTTGATAACCAATCAGGAATCGCATTGTCGGTAAATAATTTTCGTTATAAAATATATAAAACAGAAATAGTACAAATACCTATTCCATACGATGAATATCTTAAAATACGGATAGATAAAAAATCAAAATAAGCCGAAATAGAACTTAATCCGTGAATTATTAAACTATTAAAGTTCATTTTGGAAACTCCTTTATATCGTTTTCCTCTATCGAGTAGTACTTTTTCAAAGGGTATTTTAGATTGGATAATTCCGCCCGAATAATGATTCCAAATATTGTTTTGATGCACTACTTTGGAAAGTAATTTTTTAGGAATAACACTAAAGTTTCCAAAACTTATCTTTTGTCCTGTTAAGAAATAAAATAGATACTTATAAAAAAAATACCCTATTTTAAAAAACGAAGATTCTTGACGTTTTTTCCGTTGAGCAAAGATGATTTTCTTTTCTTGTTCTAGCTCTGCTTTGCTTATTAAATCCTTAATGTCTTGGGGTTTGTCTTCTCCGTCACTATCCATTACCACAACAAAATCATAATCGGATACTTCATTGTAAATGTATTGTAACCCTACAGCAATGGCTCTTTGATGTCCAATGTTGATTTTTAAATTTAAAACCTTTGTAGGAATGCTTTTGTAATCAAAATCTTCTGGAATATCTTCTGTAGAACCATCGTTTACCGCAATTACAAAAAAATTGTAAATACTCAGATTTTGTTGTAATTGTTGAATCTCTTGAATCAAAACAGCAAAGCTTTCCCAATCGTTATAAATGGGTGTTAGGCAATATATTTTTTTAGGTTGACTCATAATCTAATAAATAACTCTTCCTCTAAATAACTCTTCAACATCTACTACTGGTGGTACATTTTTTAAAATAATATTTCCTGTTGCACTAATAGTTCCTTCTATTTTTTGGATAGGATAAACCATCATATCATTTGAACCCCTGTGATATACTCTTATATTTTCAACGTGTAAATCTTTACCATAGAAACGTCCGTTGCCAAAATAAAAATTTAACAACATTTCGTTACTGTGACCGTTGATATAAAAATTGGAAACATTATTACTTTCTACTACAAATTGACCATTATCCACATTAATGTAAAAATCTCCTGTTCCTGCACCATCTCCATCGTCTCCTAATGAAAATAAACGAACTATAGGGGAATGTAAAATTCCTTCAGATTGAATTTTTTGTTCACTTTTACAATGCAATTCTAACTCTTGAATTAATGGAAAAACGGTTCCATCTGGAATTGTTATAATAACTGTAGTTTGTCCATAATCTCGGGCTATATTACATGTTGAATTATCTTTTATAACCAACATGTTGTCTTGTAATTTAACTTCAATATTATCTATAATATTATCAGATGTTGCAATTTTTACTTCATAATTTGGGCCTTCTTTTACAACTAATCCAACACCATCATATACTTTTATTTTTGTAAAGCCTTCGAAAGCAAAAGTTTGTGTAATTTGATTTCCATTTCCTTTAAAACAATCTTCAGAAATGCCGCAGCTTCCCATTAGAATTAGTGATAAAAAATATAGTGCGAACTTTTTCATATTTTAATTTTTCGGCATTACTCGAATTAATAAATTTACAATCTTATTCCTAATGTGGCTTCTATAGCTTCAGCTCTTCCTCCATGCGTTTTTAATCCAACTCCTGTAAAAATGTTGTTGTAAAGATAATATTTTGCTCCTACTCTTTGATATATATCTATTTCATAGTCAAATGGCTTATATACATAATAGCCAAGTTGCGTTTCAATTGAAAGTTTATTGATAAATAATTCATGTCCCACAAACAATCCAATTCTTTTATAATCAGTATCAGGTGCTGTGTAAGATTCATGCTCTGGAGGAAAAGCCACGGACACAAATTCTATATAATCTTTTAAATAACGAGAAAAGAAAACATCTGTTCCTAATTGTAATGCGCTTTTTCTTCCAATACGTTTATCAGCATATAACCCGATGTGATAAAATTGACGTTGTCCTAAACTAGGAACCGGACCTTCAGAAATACCCGTTCTAAAAGCAATATTATACTTAATTCGTTCTTTATAAGTTGATGATGCGGGTAAAGAATCCTTTATATATTCTTGGTTTTCACCTAAATTATAATTCAAACCAACGTTTAATGCAATCGTATTGATTCCGCTATTAGGTGCTTTGAATCTTCCGTTAGAAAAATGGGTCAACATGAAACCTGCTTGAAAACCAATTCGATTAAAAAGATTTTCTTTTTTATATTGTAACATAAAGTAGGTGTTATCCATTACTTTAGTTCCAAAAGCATTGTTTTTGTTATTGGTTTCTTTATCGTAAGGATTAGAAGTTATTCCAATTCCTTGTGAAATTCGAAACATTAAATTTCGATTGAAAAAATAAAAATTATAGTGTAATCCTAAAGCAACATTATATCCTAGATATTGATTTTTAAAGTCTAAATAATGAAATGAAATACCATAATCAGGATAATTATAAACTTGCTCCCATTCTTTTTTACCAAAAGTTTTCCAGTTGTAACTTAGCAAAAATCCATCTGGATGGCCTGAAATTAAGTGCCCAACATCTTCTGTATGCTTTACAATATTTCCTCTGAAAAGTTGTGCATCAAAATAACCTGATGATTTTTCTTGAGAAAAAGACAATGAAACTGTAAAACAGATAAAAAGTAGGGCTCTTTTCATTAATTTAAATGATTTAAACTTACTATTAAACTTGCTTTCCAATCTTTAAGTTTAATACCAAAAACCTTTTTAATCTTAGTTTTATCTAAAACACTATAAGAAGGTCTTTTGGCTGGTGTTGGATAAGATGTTGTTGGAATAGACTTCAAATCTATCTCAATTCTTTTTTGATGAAATATTGCTGCCGCAAAATCATACCAAGAGCATTGACCTTCGTTACTGAAATTGTAAATCCCAAAAGATGACGGGTGATGGATGATGGATGATTGAACAATTTTCATTAAAACCTCAGCTAAATCAACAGCATAAGTTGGTGTTCCAATTTGATCATTTACTACCGACAAACTATCTCGTTCCGAAGCCAAACGTAACATAGTTTTCATGAAGTTATTAGCAAATTGGGAATACACCCAAGATGTACGAACTATAATATGTTTCTCCCAATTTTTTTGGATAGCCAATTCACCATCCAACTTCGTTTGTCCGTAAACACTTTGTGGATTTGGAATATCAGATTCTTTATAAGGTGTTGTTGAAGTACCATCAAAAATAAAATCGGTAGAAATATGAAGTAAAATAGTGTCAAATTCTTTACACACATTTGCTAAATTTTCAGGTCCAAGGGCATTGATTAAATGGGCTTTTTCTTGTTCACTTTCGGCTTTATCTACTGCTGTATAAGCTGCTGTATTAATACAAAATTGTGGTTTATGTGTTGCAAAAACGGTTTTACAATTTTCAAGATTGGTAATATCCATTTCTTGAAAATCGGTATAAACAAACTGAATATTTGGATATTTATCCGCAATAAATTGAATCGATTGTCCTAACTGACCGTTTGCACCTGTAACTAATACTACCATACTTTTTTTGCGTTTTCAAAATTTGGCAATATTTGATCTTTTTCGGAAATTATCAATTCGTTTAATGGAAAATTCCAATTGATATTCACAGTTTCATCATTATAAATAAGTCCGCCTTCGCTTACCTTATTGTAGAAATTATCGCATTTGTAAAAGAAAGTTGCTGTTTCGGATAGCACTAAAAATCCGTGTGCAAAACCTCTTGGTACGAAAAATTGTTTTTGGTTTTCAGCCGAGAGCAACACCGCTTCATATTGTCCGTAAGTTTCAGAATGTGGACGTAAATCAACCGCTACATCCAAAACTTCACCCTGAAAAACACGAACTAACTTTGCTTGTGCATGTTCGCCACATTGGTAATGCAATCCCCTCAAAACACCTCGAGTTGAAAACGATTGGTTATCCTGAACAAAAGTCACTTTTTGTCCAATTCCTTCTTGAAAAGTCTTTTCATTAAAACTTTCCATGAAGTAACCACGATCGTCTTTTATTATTTTTGGTTCAAGGATAAAACATCCCTTTAGTTTGGTTTCTGTAAATTTCAAAACAATATCAAAAATCAAATTCAAATCTCAATTTCAAATAACTTGAAACTTGAAACATTAAACAAAATATTAAATCAAACTCATTAAATGTTTTCCGTAACCACTTTTTAATAACGGTTCTGCTAACGCTTTTAATTGATTGGCATCAATGAAACCCATTTTATAGGCCGCTTCTTCAATAGCGCCTATTTTCAACCCTTGACGTTCTTCAATAACTTCAACAAATTGACCCGCTTGCATTAACGATTGAAACGTTCCCGTATCTAACCAAGCGGTTCCTCTATCTAAAATACTGACTTGTAATTTGCCTCGATTCAAATATTCTTTATTCACATCGGTAATTTCTAGTTCGCCTCGGTGACTTGGTTTGATATTCGCTGCAATTTCTAAAACATCATTATCATAGAAATAAATTCCGGGAACAGCATAATTCGATTTTGGATGAGTTGGTTTTTCTTCAATAGACAATACTTTTCCATCTTTATCAAAATCAACTACGCCATAACGTTCTGGATCATGAACATGATAGGCGTAAATGATTCCACCATCTGGATTGTTATTCGCTTGAAGTAATTCAGCTAAACCAGTTCCGTAGAAAATATTGTCACCTAAAATTAAGGCGACTTTATCGTTACCAACGAATTCTTTTCCAATGATAAAAGCTTCCGCTAATCCGTTTGGATGTTCTTGAACAGCATATTCAAAGCGACAACCTAATTTACTTCCATCGCCTAATAATTGACGAAATAAAGGTAAATCATGCGGTGTAGAAATGATTAATATTTCACTGATTCCCGCCCACATCAAAGTTGATAATGGATAATAAATCATCGGTTTATCATAAATAGGCATTAATTGCTTACTCACCGCTAATGTTAACGGATGCAAACGTGTACCTGAACCTCCAGCTAATATAATTCCTTTCATAGGTTTTGTTTGTTTTGTTTAAAGTTTAAAGTTTCAGGTTGGGTTAACTTGAAACAAAAATAACTTTAAACCTGAAACTTTTTTAAATACCATTCCACTGTTTTCACAATTCCTGATTCGAAATTCTCATCGGCTTTCCAACCTAATTCCGTTTCAATTTTTGTAGCATCGATAGCATATCTTAAATCGTGACCTGGTCTATCTTTAACAAAAGTAATTTGTTCTTTGTAACTTCCTGATGCTTTTGGCTTCATTTCGTCTAAAATAGAACAAACTTTATCTACAATATATAAATTGTTTCGCTCGTTTCTTCCTCCAATATTATAGGTTTCACCTGCTTTTCCTTTTTTGAAAGCTAGTTCAATTCCTTTGCAATGATCTAAAACATACAACCAATCACGAACATTTTTTCCATCTCCATATATAGGAATATTTTCTCCAGCAATCGCTTTACGAATGATGGTTGGGATTAACTTTTCGTTATGTTGTTTTGGACCATAATTATTAGAACAATTGGTAGTAACTACATTCATTCCATACGTATGAAAATAACTTCTTACAATCATATCGGAACCCGCTTTAGAAGCAGAATACGGACTATTTGGAGCATACGGAGTAGTTTCTTCAAACAAACCCGTTTCGCCTAAAGTTCCATAAACCTCATCTGTAGAAACGTGGTGAAAACGTGCATTTTCAAATCCAGCATTGTATTGATTTGGAGCTGACATCCAAAGTTTTCTTGCGGTATCTAACAAATTAAATGTTCCTAAAACATTGGTTTTTATAAAGGCTTCGGGACCTGAAATGGAATTATCCACATGACTTTCAGCTGCAAAATGAATTACATCGTGAAATTGGTATTTTTGGAATAATTCTTCAATGAAACTTCTATCACAAATATCGCCTTGTACAAAGGTATATCTTGAATGATTTTCAACTTCTTTTACATTATCAAGGTTCCCTGCATAAGTAAGTAAATCTAGGTTTACCAAATGATAATTAGGATTATTTTCTAAAAAAAACGGTACAAAATTAGCTCCAATAAATCCTGCGCCGCCAGTTACTAATATGTGTTTCATTATGATTTAATTCTTACCAATTGTTTTTTGTATAACTCCATAAACCAATATCCAAAGAAATATAAGAACACGAATAAAAATGGTAAAAATATTTTCATTTTATTGCTTAAACCTTGAGTACTGATATTGTTTAAAGATATATTTTGTGTCTTTATAATATCTTCATATTCATGCTTGTTTAATTTCAAATATTGAGTTTCTTTAATTAATTCATCTTTTTTATTAATAAGATTTGTGATGCTACTGTTCTCTGAGATGGTTACATTGCTAGCATTATTATTGTTAGATAATTTTACAATTAAAACATCAATTTGTTTTATTAAAGAATCATTAAAAGAGATTTTATTATTAATATTTTCTTTATAAATAATTTGTTGTTTTTCATAGAACTTGTTTTTTTGAAAATATTCTAAAAGTGGTTCAATAATATCTTCTTGAGTTACTTTTTCAGAAGTTGAAACGGTTATGTTATGTAAATAATAATTTTTGCTAGTAATATCATCTTTAATAATTTGATCAATATTACCATCCTCAGCCATTAATTTAATCAGCTCAAAATTTTGAGCATTATCTCTCATATTAACAAAACCAAAAATTCCATTAACTGCTTTAATTTCAATATTTGAAATTTTTTTAAAATCTTTTAAACCTATACTTTTGAAAAATTCTACATCATTTTCTTTTAATCTAGAATTTATAAAAGCAACTTTTGAATACAAATACTCATTACTTCCAAAATTAGGAATCACAAAAATCTCTTGCTTATATGAGGCTTTTTTATCCACAAAAAAACCTAATATTAATCCCACAACAAACAAACTTCCTATAATTACTATTTTTTTTCTTACAAAGAATATAAAATCAAAAATTGAATTGACTATTCCGTTGAAAAAGTTCTTAATTCCGGTTCCGATTTGTCCTAAATCGATTTCTTGATCTTGAGAATTTGTACTCATGTATGCTTATTTTACGTTAAAAATTTGCTCTAATATTTTAATAGTAATTAAATACGTTGGTTTTACTCCTGTGGTTCCTAATCCGCCAGAAGCTAATGTGCTTCCTGTTTCCAATGGATTATCTGAAGCATAATAAGCATATCTAACTTTTACATTTGGATTAATGCTTTTTCTAATTTTAGAAGCAGATTGAATTGCTTTTTGATAATATGCTCCTTCCATTTCTAAACCTATAGCTTGCCAAGTTGATTCATGGAAAAACTTCAACAAATCTCTGTTTTGAAGTGATGTTCCTAAAACCGTAATCATTGGTCCAGCAAAAACAGGAATTCCATTTCCTTCAAACATTTCTTTGGTTAACTCATTTTCAAAAGGATAATTGTCAGCTGTTCCTTCATTAACATGAGCATTTGGAATCATAATATCGCCTTTTCCCCCTTCTAAAATTCCAGCTTTACCCATAATGGAAACCGATTCTACATTTAAGAAAATTTTGTTTTTCTTTTCTACTTTATAAGGTTTCAATAATTCATCAATTGTTTCAAAAGCTTGTTCACCAAAAGCGTAATCCATTACAATAATAACTGGTTTTTCTTTCGCTAATTTAGCCTCAGCAAAAATAGTTTTCTTGAAATCAATTTTGGCTGTATCAAAAATTTGAACATCTATATTAGTTCCTGATGTATCGGGTAATGAAATCATTCCTTGTGTTAACGCAAATTCTTCTACTTTCTTGCGTAAGTCTTTATTTGCCGAACTACTTAAATCTTCAAATATCTGAAATTCAGGAGTGTTTTTATATTTTTTTCCTAAAACAGGTTCTGCAAAAAGAGAATTCATTACACTATGCATATTAGCGCTAATAATATGAATAGGTCTTTCAATTAAATCATTTTTTAATAAAACGTCTTTAATTGTGGTTGCCCAAATATCCCCATAAATATGATGACCTAATCGTTCTCTTAAAATTGGACTAAACGTGATGGTTCTTTTGTTGTTGTCAATTACTTCTTCGATAGCTAATTTACCTAACCAATACACAACGTGTAAAAATCGATCTGGAGCTTCAGTTGTGGCAAAATCATCGTAAATATCTTGTACTTCTGCAAAAGTTCTTCCTAAAACGTTAGCCGCATGAGAAATCGCTTTTTCGCGGTCAATTAAGCTTAATTTTTTTGTTTGTTTTACCGCTGATTCTAATTTTTGCCAATCGCGTGAAACTAAACCTTCATCATCAATTAAAACTCTATCTTTAATTTTATGAGATTCAATAAAAATGAAAGTCAAATGCGTTAAAATATCATAAATATCTGAACGTCCTCGCGTGATTTCCACATTCATTTGTTCATCATCGATACGGTAACAATTTCTTCTTCTTTTTGGTGGAACGATAGCTTTAAAGTGTGAATTCGAATAGCCTTCGTCTGAAGTTAAATTGATGTAACGGCATTCTTCAATTCCGATTGGTAATCGTTCAATTACGTATAAAAGTCCGTTTAGTTCTACTTTTTCTTCGGCAATAGAACCGTAAATTTCAGGTCGAAGCGATAATAAAGCTTCTCTTAAAGTATCTCCTGAAACACCCATTGGTTTATAAAAACCTCTGTTAAATAAATGTCTCATGGTAATGTACAGTCGTTCAATAGCTGCTGACGACTCTTGCGCTCTAGAGCGCGAAATGTTCTTAATGTCCTTCATTAATTTTATATTTTCTAACCTACAAATGTAGTGTTTTTATTTTAGTTGGATAAAATCAGATTTATGGAAGGTTCATAAACCCTAATTTTCTCCAAATTATTACCCGACTGTTTACTCCATTTTCCGTAAGCATACGTGTAAAAGAAATCTCTTTCTACATAATTGTACAAAACATATGGCTGATACTTGGTACCTGTTTTATTGCTTTCAATAAACAGTTTTTCATACGCTACAAACATTCCTTTTTCAGGGAAAACCAAATCGAAATCTGAAATAGTAAAACGGTGTTTAATTACTCCTTTTTTCAAAGTAACAACGTAATCTTTGGTTAACAATTCTTCACCTGGAAAGCCATTTTCATCTACGCTATAGAAATGAAGCTTTATGGTAGCATTATCAATACGACTATCTGTAAAAATGGTAACTTCTTTTATAAACTTGGTTTTACTGTATGAAACTTGATAAGGGAAAAACTTAGCTTCAATTTTTGGACCATTATCAAACGATTGAAAAATTGCGTTTTTGACATCGCCTATCTCGATTTGTTTGGTATGTTTTTTATTTAAAATCACCACATCTCTTAAATCATAAACCATAGGTTTCAAAAAAACTTCCGAAATTTCACTTCCTCTCAACGTTTTTCTTTCATATCCTAAAACCGAAATCACAATGTTTTTCTCTTTTGAAGCTTGTAAAAAGAATGTACCGTCGGCTTCAGAAGTAGTTCCAATCGTTTCATTCTCTACCCAAATATTCACAAAAGGAATGGGTTCGCCAGAAATACTGTCTTTGACCACACCGCGAATTTGTGAAAACGCAAATTGTGTAACGATAAGAAAAATCCAAATCACTCTATTTTCTTTCATCTTTATTCTTTTATCTCAAAAAATTGAGCAATTTTTCTATCGTTTGAAAGTCTTGGTAATTTATTTTGTCCGCCTAATTTGCCAATCGATTTCATGTATTCTTGGAAACCGTTTTTTGGAACTTTTGTAATAACTAAAGTTCTTAGCACATTACCTGCAATCAAATCGTCATAATAAACGTTTTGTTTGCGCATAGCAGCATCGATTTTTAATGCGAAATCTTCTAAATTGGTTGGTTCATTTTCAAATTCAATAAACCATTCATGATAAGGTAAACCTTCGGTTGGTGTAATTTGTGGTGCTACGGTGAATTCATTAACTCGAACATCTGTTTCTTCCATTGCTTCTTTTAGTGCCGATTCGACTTCTTTTCCAATAACGTGTTCGCCAAAAGCCGAGATATAATGTTTGATTCTTCCCGAAACAATGACACGATACGGTTTTAAACTCGTAAACTGAATGGTATCGCCAATATTGTATGCCCATAGTCCGGCGTTGGTAGAAATAATTAAAACATAATTTACGCCTAGTTCAACTTCTCCAATCGTGTAGCGTTTTGGATGTTCAGTGAAAAATTCATCCGCCTTAATGAATTCGTAGAAAATTCCAGAGTTCAATAACAGTAACATTCCTTTTTCTTTCTGTGAATCTTGGTAAGCGAAAAAGCCTTCCGAAGCGGGAAATAATTCAATAGAATCTACTTTTCTTCCTATTAAATTTTCGAACTTCGCTCTATAAGGTTCATAATTGACGCCACCGTAAATGAACAAATTGAAGTTTTTAAAGATTTCACCAACTGGTTTGTTTGCTTTTTCCTTCAATTTCTCAAAATACATTTGCACCCAAGACGGAATCCCCGAAATTACCGTCATGTTTTCTTTGATAGTTTCTTCTACAATCGCATTGACTTTGGTTTCCCAATCTTCGATACAATTGGTTTCCCAACTTGGCATGCGGTTTTTTTGTAAATATTTCGGAACAAAATGTGCAACGATTCCGGATAATCTTCCGAGTTTGATGCCGTTTTTTTCTTCTAAAATGGGACTTCCTTGCAAGAAAATCATTTTTCCTGATACAAAAGCAGCTTTTCCAGTTTCGTGAATGTAACTTAAAATCGCATTTCGAGCCGCTTGAATGTGAAACGGCATTGATTCTTTTGTCAACGGAATATATTTGGCACCCGATGTAGTTCCAGAAGTTTTAGCAAAATATAGTGGTTTTCCCTTCCAAAGTACATTTTCTTCGCCTTTTAAGACTTTATCTACATAGTGTTTCAACCCTTCATAATCTCGAACAGGAACTTTTTGAACAAAATTGGAATGATTTTTTATCGAACTAAAATTGTGGTCTTTTCCAAATTGTGTTTGAGCCGCTTCATTGATTAATTCTTGAAACACTTTTTGTTGGGTTTCAATTGGATTATGGACCCATTTTTGAGTTTTGGCGTGAATTCTTTTGGCAAATAACTTGGCCGCAAAAGCTTTTACTGACATGTTAATTGAAATTGATAAATTGGGTTGGATCAATTGGGAAACCATCTTTCCACAATTCAAAATGTAATGTTGCTCCTGAATTTTGCACATTATTTGCATTTCCTGCAAGGGCAATAACTTCGCCTGATCTTACAATATTTCCTTGCGATTTTGTAACCGAAGCGGCATTTTTGTAAACGGATAAAATATCATCTTTATGACGAATAATTACCACATATCCTGAACTTGGCGTCCAATCGGAAAAAATGATGGTTCCAGCTGCTACCGCTTTGATTGGTGTATTATTCGTAAGCGCAATGGTAACGGCTAAATGTTTATTACCCACATTATATTTTTGTAGAATAGTTCCTTGAGCAGGCGGAAAAAGTACAAAACTAACCTTTGGTTTTGAGGTTTCAAAAACGTTGTATTTATCTTCTTTTATTACTTGTTCGCGTAATTCTTTTTCTTTTTCAGTTGGAGAAAGAGTGGATAAATCAAATTCCGAAACATCTAATGCTTTGATTGAATCTTTATTCAATTTTGCGTATTCTAAATCGCCTGTAAGCACCTTTTTTATAGAAGCAATATAAGCATTGTTAATTTTTACCGATTTTTCAAGTGAATCTGATTTTATGGCCATTTCCATAGCATCTTGTTTCAATTTTGAAGAAGCATACCCTGGAATGTACTCTCTTAAAGGTGTAAAAGCAATTATATAAGTGGTAATAAAAATAATAGATATAGCTCCAACAGTTGCCACAACAAAAACATTCATTAAATTTAATTTTAATGAAAAAGTTTCTTCAAAAGTGTCTTCGTTAAGAATAACTAACCTTCTCTTGTTGAATAATTTTCTTAATAAAAGTTGTCTTTTTAGCCTTTTATTAGCCATTTTTAAAACATATTAATTACACAAATATACTAAATACAACGGGTTTGTAAATTGTAATAGCATAATAAATAGTTAAAAATTAATCATTTGTTAATTTCTTTATATCTTTGTACTTTAAATTTATGAAATCATGAATGCATTAGCTATATTTTTAGGAGTAATTGGAGCACCACAAGTTATTTTAATAATTGCAATTGTTTTATTGCTTTTTGGAGGTAAAAAAATTCCTGAATTAATGAAAGGTTTAGGTGGTGGTGTTAAAGAGTTTAAAAACGCAATGAAAGACGACCAACCTGCAAATTCTAAAAAAGAAGAAGAAACAAAAGAAAAAGAATAATTTTTCTTTTCAATATTTAAAATCCCAAACTTTTTGTCATTCTGTCCCGAAACTTCGGGGTTATTTCAGAATTAAAAGTTTGGGGTTTTTTTTAACATCCACTAAAAGGGTGGAATTACAATATCATCGTCAACTGAATTCTCTTTCTAGATTCGTCCACTTCAACGACTTTTACTTGTACATGTTGGTGCATTTTTACCACTTCGTTTACATCCGAAACATAACCTTCTTTTAATTGCGAAATGTGAACCAAACCACTTTCTTTGATTCCTAAATCTACAAAACAACCAAAGGCAGTAATGTTATTCACAATTCCGGGTAAAATCATGCCGGTTTTTAAATCGGAAATAGAGCGAACATTTGGATCGAATTCGAAAATTTTTGCCGCTTTTCTTGGGTCTAAACCTGGTTTTTCTAACTCTTTTAAAATGTCTTTTAACGTTAAAATTCCGATTTCAGATGTGATGTAATTTTCAGGTTTTATTTGCGCGATTTTTTCTTTATTGGCGATTAATTCATTGGTTTTTATGCCCAAATCTTTTGCCATTTTTTCTACAATGGGATAGGCTTCTGGGTGAACAGCCGAATTATCTAACGGATTTTTTCCATCGCGAATTCTGATGAAAGCTGCTGCTTGTTGGTACGCTTTTTCGCCTAAACGTGGTACTTTTTTCAGTTGCTTTCTATCTTCAAAAGGTCCATTTTCCGAACGATAGGTAACAATATTTTCCGCCATTTTTTCACCAATTCCTGATACATAGCTCAACAACGATTTACTAGCAGTATTGATGTTAATCCCAACAGAATTCACGCAACTCATTACGGTGCTGTCTAAAGCAGATTGCAGTTTGGTTTGATCCACATCGTGCTGATATTGTCCAACTCCGATGGATTTTGGATCAATTTTCACCAATTCTGCCAATGGGTCACTTAATCTTCTTCCAATGGAAACCGAACCACGAACGGTTACATCGTAATTTGGAAATTCTTCACGCGCAATTTTACTCGCAGAATACACCGATGCGCCTGCTTCCGAAACCACAAAGACCTGAACAGGTTTATCAAAAGCGATTTTTTTAATAAAAAATTCCGTTTCACGAGAAGCGGTTCCGTTTCCGATAGAAATGGCTTCAATGTTATACGCATTCACCATCGAACGAATTTTTTTCATTGCCATAGCAGTATCATTCTGTGGTGCGTGAGGATAAATGGTTTCATTATTCAATAAATCACCTTTTTCATCCAAACAAACCACTTTACAACCCGTTCTATAACCTGGGTCGATGGCCAAAATTCGTTTTTCACCTAATGGTGGCGCCAACAACAACTGACGTAAATTTTCGGAAAACACATCAATCGCTTTAATATCGGCTTTTGCTTTTGCTTCTTGTAAGGTTTCGTTTGAAATAGCGGGTTCTAACAAACGTTTGTAGCTGTCTTTTATCGCTAATTCTAAATGTTCGGTTGCGTCCGAATTTTTATTTTTGATGATATTCTCTTCGATAAAATCTAGCGCTTCTTCTTTTTCAACTTCAACATTTAACTTCACAAAACCTTCCGCTTCGGCACGCAACATGGCTAACAAACGATGCGATGGCGCTTTGGAAATCGGTTCTGCCCAATCGAAATATTGGGAAAATTTTTGAGCCGCTTCGTCATCCTTTTTAGTTTTAACGACTTTCGTTGAAATTTCAGCTTTTCGTTGGAATAAGCGACGTAAATTTTTACGAATAAAAATGTTTTCATTAATCCATTCGGCAATGATATCGCGAGCACCTTGTAAGGCTTCGTCTTCGTTTTTAACATTCGCATTCAAATATTTCGATGCTAAAAACTCAATATCATCATTTTTTTGACTCATGATGATTTTTGCCAACGGTTCTAATCCGTTTTCACGAGCGACATCGGCTTTGGTTTTTTTCTTCTTTTTATAGGGTAAATAGAAGTCTTCCAACTCCTGTAAATCGAAACTGTTTTCAATTTTGGATTTCAATTCTGGTGAAAGCGCATTTTGCTCTTCAATCGATTTTAGAATGCTTTCTTTGCGCTTAATGATTTCATCAAATTGCTTGTTTAATTTCGAAATAGCTTCGATTTGAACCTCATCTAAATTTCCAGTTTGGTCTTTTCGGTAACGCGAAATAAACGGAATGGTACAATCTTCAGAAAGTAATTTTATAGTAGCTTCAATGCTTTTTGGAGCAATGTTGGTTTGGTTTTGAATGAATTGAATGTTAGTCATTGTAAATAAAAATTGAACTGCTAAAATACTATCTTTGGACAAAATTCTTAGCTTTTGGAAGTACTATTTATTTATTTAATTGTGATAAACAGCCTTTATTTTTTAACTTATGGTTACGATAAATGGCAAGCTAAAAATAATAAAAGACGCATTTCGGAATTCAATTTACTATTATTAGCTGGTATTGGTGGAACTATTGGTGGGATTTTAAGCATGTATCTTTTCAAACACAAAACCAATAAGTTTTCTTTTATTTTGAGTTTCTACGCAATTGCGATATTTCAGGTTGTTTTATTGTATTTCGGAATTCAAAAGTTTAAAAGCTAAACCTATATTTTCAATAACATCTGTTATTAACATACTTTCTTCGCTTTGTGTTTGAAGTGTAATTTCAGCTGCTAATCCGTGAAGATAAACACCTAATTTAGTCGCCTCTAAAGTAGTATAACCTTGTGCTAAAAATGAAGTAATCATACCTGTTAACGCATCACCTGAACCACCTTTTGCTAAACCTGAATTTCCAGTAGTGTTTTCAAAAGTGTGAGTTCCATCTGTAATAAAGGTTTTATATCCTTTTAAAACAATCACACCATTTAGTTCTTTGGCTTTTTGGATGGCTGTATTTCTTCTTTCAGATTCTGAATTGTGTTCACCAAATAAACGGTCAAATTCTTTTGGATGTGGTGTTATAATAAATGGAAAATTAAAATTATTCCAATCGATTTTATATTTCGAAATTAAATTCAATGCATCGGCATCAAAAACAACAGGAAGTTTATTTTCGTACAATTCATAAATGTATTGCAGACTAATTTCATCAACTCCAATTCCAGGA
This sequence comes from Flavobacterium sp., assembly GCF_036782315.1. Lineage (GTDB taxonomy): Bacteria > Bacteroidota > Bacteroidia > Flavobacteriales > Flavobacteriaceae > Flavobacterium. The sequence continues at coordinate 215,267 of NZ_DAIPZK010000001.1, read as the reverse complement.
CCAATTCCGATAGCATTAAATGGTGACAAATCATTCATCACACAAGAATTGGCATACATTGCTTCGGGAATCGAATTGAAAAGAACATTTTTATTTTCAGGATAAAAAGCTACAGTTAATAACCCAACACTAGAACGCAAGCAAGCTTTCGAAGCAATAATAGCAGCTCCCATTTTATCTGAGCTTCCCGCAATTAATAAAGCATGACCATGGGTTCCTTTGTGAGAATCACATGGTCGCTTTTTATAAATGTTTTTAATACAATTCAAATCTAATTTTATGAGTTCCATTTGAATTGATTTTAAGATTATTGGTTATTTACAAGCGATTTTTTTTACGCGATTAGCGTGTCTACCGCCTTCAAATGGGGTATTTAAAAATGTGTCTACCATTTCAACAGCTTGCTGAATAGAAGTGTAACGAGCTGGAATACTAATAATATTAGCATCATTATGTTGGCGTGCTAAAGCAGCAATTTCTTTCGTCCAACATAAAGCCGCACGAATATCTTGATGTTTGTTAGCAGTCATAGCAATTCCGTTTCCTGAACCGCAAATTACGATTCCTAAATCGGCTTTTTTACTTTCTACATCGTAAGCTACTGGGTGACCAAAATCAGGGTAATCTACACTATCAAAAGTATCTGTTCCATGATTTAAAATAGTGTGTCCGTTTTCTTCTAAATAAGCAACAATTGCTTTTTTATAATCTGGACCAGCGTGGTCGTTTCCAATTGAAATTTTCATGTTGTTGTGTTGTTAAATATATTTTACAAAAGTAATCATTTGTTGTTTTATATTAAATTAGCTTTGTTTATAAAATAATGTGAAAATGAAATTTCAAGGAAAAATATACTCTTTTGGTGAAAATAGTTTAGGTCACGGACCTTATATAGAAATTCCTGAAGCTATTTATCAAGAATTACTAAAAATTACAACTGACAAAAGAGTAAAATGCACTCTAAACAATAAAATTACTGTCAGTAGAGCAATGGCTCCAAAAGGAGACTTTCATTACATTTTATTAAATAAAGAGGTTTTAAAAGAAGCTAAATTATCACTTGGTGACTCGGTTTTAGTGGAACTACAACCCGATGAATCAAAATATGGAATGCCTATTTCAGAAGAAATGGAAGAGGTTTTATATCATGATCCTGATGGAAGTGTTTTATTCCATAAATTAACTCCTGGAGCCCAACGAACTCTTATTCATATTATTAATAAAATAAAAAGTACTAATTTAAAAATTGAACGCAGTTTTGTGATTTTAGAACATCTAAAAAAAACAAAAGGAAAAATAGATTTTGAACTTTTAAAAGAAGATTTTAAAAACCAACGAAACAATATGAAATTTTAATGTATTTCATTAAAAATCAATAGAGTATTTATTTTTTCTATCTTATTTTTATTAAATGTTAACTACTTAGTGCAAATCATTGATAATCAGGTAATCTTAATTTAACAATTATTGTTAACAACTTTAGATAGAAATTTAGAAGTTTTTTTAGGTGGTATTAAAAAAATTTGTAATCAAAAATTGAAATGAAAAAATCAACTAGAGTTATTATTTTTTGTTTGAAAATTATCAATACTTTTTTATGATTTATTAACATTAATTAACAAGTAAACTTATTTACAATTTTATACTAAAACTTAATTTCAACAGTTGTTAATAAGTAGAAATTTAAAAATAAAATAACTAAGATTTTCAATTCATTAAAGAAAAATATCATTGTTAATTAGTTTGTATAACTTAGAATAACTTTTAAAAAAAGGTTTTATTAAAAAACTTATTCCACATATTAACACGCTATAATAACTATCATAAATTAAATTTTAATTAAAAATATTTTTTGTTGTTTTTAATATATGTTGAAAACTTTCAGCTTTTAAAAATTAAACAATTTTTAAATGATCATCTTCGTTTAGTTTTTTTAAAATTTCTTTTACCGTTGCTTCATCGTTTGGATGTACTTTTAATTTGATTCCGCCATAGGCAATTGTAGCAAAAGGATCTATTCCTACAATAGTTTCGTTTTCAAAAAAATAAGCAATGCCTTCTTGTTCTAATAAGTTTTTAATAATTAAAGTTTCGTGTTGGTAGTTAAAAATAGCAACGGTTATAAAGTTTTCCATAAAATGAAATAAAAAAGGATTCACTATGAGTAAATCCTAATGTTTTTATTGAATAATAAATTTTTCTTTTTTTAGATCAACTAGTATTTTTTTTACTAGTTCTGTATTTTGTTTTTCTACTTTCAAAGTAATGTTTCCAAAACCTATACTTTGTAATGGATCAACAGAGACTACGGTTTCATCTTGAATAATGTAGGGAATTTTTTTTCGTTCCAATACACTTCTTAATTTCATTGTTTCTTTTTGGTTGTTAAAAATAGCAACTACTACAAAATCATTCATATCCTTTTCATTTTTCGTTATTATACAAATATACGAAAAGTTATTTTTTCATTAAAAGTTAGAGCTTCTTACTATTTACTTGCAACAATTTCGTAACTTTCAACGATAATTTAGAAAAGATACAATGAGTAAGAAACAAAAAAAATTAGGAAAGAAACCAAAAGATTTTACTGCACAAATATTTAAAATACTTTCAAAAGAACCTTCTAAATCATTTAATTACAAACAAATAGCAGCTATTTTAGAATTAAATGATACCAAAAGTAGAAACGAAATTATTCGTGATTTAAAAATTTTAAAAGCACAAGATAAAATTCACGAAACAGAAATAGGAAAATATCAAATTATTTCTAAAGCTGAATATTATGAAGGTGTTGTTGATATGACGTCACGTAAAACAGGATATTTTGTTTGTGATGAATTAGAAGATGATGTTTTTATTCCGTTTATTAACTTAAATCATGCTTTAGATGGTGATAAGGTAAAAGCGTATATCTATAACAGAAGAAGTTCGCGCAGACCCGAAGCAGAAGTTTTAGAAATTTTAGAACGCGATAAAACAGAATTTGTTGGAGTAATTGATATTCAAAAGAACTTTGCTTTTGTAACTACTGCTAATGCTAAAATGTATACCGATATTTTTATTCCAAAAAATAAAATTGGTGATGCTGAACATGGTGATGTTGTTTTAGTTAAAATGGAAGATTGGCCTAAAAAAGCGGATTCTCCTTTTGGTTCTGTAATAAAAGTTTTAGGAAAACCAGGCGAACATAATACCGAAATTCACGCTATTTTAGCAGAATACGGTTTACCTTATGATTTTCCAATTGAAGTAGAAGCTTATGCAAATAAAATGGATACTTCAATTACAGAAGAAGAAATTAAAAAACGTCGCGATATGCGTGATGTTTTAACCTTTACAATTGATCCAAAAGATGCTAAAGATTTTGATGATGCGTTATCATTTCAAGTTTTAGAAAATGGAAATTACGAAATTGGAGTTCATATTGCTGATGTTTCACATTATGTGCAAGAAGGTACTATTTTAGATGAAGAGGCTTATAATAGAGCAACTTCGGTTTATTTAGTAGATAGAGTAGTTCCAATGCTTCCAGAAGTGTTATCTAATTTTGCTTGTTCGCTTCGACCTCATGAAGAAAAATATACGTTTTCAGCAGTTTTTCAATTAAATAATAAAGCAGAAGTTGTGGATGCATGGTTTGGACGTACAGTAATCTATTCTGACCAACGTTTTGCATATGAAGAAGCACAAGAAATTATAGAAACAAAATCGGATATTATTCCAGCTCATATTTCATTAACTGGTCAAGAATATCATGTTCCAAAACCAATTGTGGAAGCAACTCTTAAAATGGATGAATTAGCTAAAATTCTTCGAAGAAAAAGAATGGCAGCCGGAGCTATTTCGTTTGATAAAGTAGAAGTAAAATTTAATTTGAATGAGAATGCAGAACCTGTTGGTGTGTATTTCAAACAAAGTAAAGATGCGAATCATTTGATTGAAGAATTCATGTTATTAGCAAACAGAAAAGTAGCAGAATTCATTGGAAAACAAAAGAAAACCTTTGTATATCGTATTCATGATGAACCAAATGAAGATAAATTAATAGGATTACAATCGGTCATTTCTAAGTTTGGATATTCAATAAATTTCAAATCGAAAAAAGAAATTTCGAATTCTTTAAACAAATTATTAAATGAAGTTCAAGGTAAAAAAGAGCAAAATTTAGTAGATACGTTAGCTATTCGAAGTATGAGTAAAGCAGCGTATTCAACAGAAAATATTGGTCACTACGGATTAGCGTTTGATTATTACAGTCATTTTACATCACCTATTCGTCGTTATCCTGATGTTATGGCACATCGTTTGTTACAGCATTATTTAGATGGTGGAAAAAGTGTAGATGCTGATTTGTATGAAGAAAAGTGCCAGCATTCATCTAATATGGAAAGTTTAGCGGCTAATGCTGAAAGAGATTCTGTGAAATACATGCAAGTAAAATACATGCAAGATCACAAAGATCAAGAGTTTTTAGGTGTAGTTTCTGGTGTTACCGAATGGGGAATTTATGTAGAAATCATTGAAAATAAATGCGAAGGAATGGTTAGAATTCGTGAAATAAAAGATGATTATTACACGTTTGATGACAAACAATATGCTTTGGTAGGTGAAGTTTCAAAAAACATCATACAATTAGGCGATGAAGTTTACGTTAAAGTAAAAAATGCTGATTTAGTGAAAAAACAATTAGATTTTCATTATTTGAGAAAGAATGAATAGTTTATAATAATTTGTTATCCTGCAAGGTTTTTAAACCCTTGTAGGTATTTATAAAATATGAAAGTAGTTGAATATATAAATAGGAATATTTCAGTTTTTAGTGTTATTTATTTATTACTTTTTGTAATCACAATACATTTAGTTTGGCGAGAATTTAATTTTAATAAAATTTCTTTATATGAAATTTTAGAATTTAAGATTCAATTTTTAATTGTGATACTTATTTTACTTTTCCTTGATTATATTTTTAAAAAATTAATTAAAAATCGATTGATTATAAACCTTTTAGAAATAATTATTTTAATATCAATTTATACTTTTTATTACAATAAATAAATTAAAAATACCATGAAAAATAAATTTTTAACCTTTATAACCTGTTCCATCTTTTCCTTTGGAATAGCTCAAACTGAAAAACAAGTTGGTGATTTTACCAAAGTAACCGCTTTTGATAAAATTGATGTCAACTTGGTGGCTTCAACTGAAAATAAAGTCGTTTTAAGTGGTGCCAACTCTCAAGAAGTGGAATTGGTAAACAAAAATGGTGAATTAAAAATCAGAATGCCTTTAACTAAAATGTTAAGTGGTGATGATGTATCTGCAACCGTTTATTATAAAAAATTAGATGCTGTAGAAGCAAATGAAGGTAGTAGAATTGCATCCAAAGATGAAATTTCTGCAATTAATTTTAATATTATTTGTAAAGAAGGTTCTGAAATTAAACTAACTAATTTACAAGCCGATAGATTACAAGTTCGAGTTTCACAAGGAAGTGTTGTAACTACGAAAGGATCAGTTAAAAACCAAGATATTTTATCCAATTCTGGTGGAAAATATGATGGTCAAGATTGTAAAACCCAACAGACGGTTGTTACTGTAAATGCTGGTGGAATAGCTCAAGTATATGCAACAGATTTTGTAGATGCTAAAACAAGAGCTGGCGGTGAGATCAAAATTTATGGTAAACCAAAACAAATCAACGAAAAGAAAATAGCTGGTGGAACTATTGAGCAAGCTAAATAATAGTAATCAGTGTTCAGTTTTAAGTTGGCAGATTTTTTTCGTAAATTCGTTTTTTATTAAATGCACTGAACACTAATAAATGAATACTGAACACTTGATTTTACAAGATATACTTACCGCAATTCCTTGGGGCCTTTTGTTAGCTTTTTCAATTGGTCCTGGTTTTTTTGTATTATTAGAAACCAGTATTACTAAAGGTTTTAGAGCAGCATTTACTTTTGATTTAGGAATTGTATTTGGTGATATTATTTTCATCCTTATCGCATATTTAAGTACAAATCAACTTTTAGAACAACTTAAAGATAATCCAACTTTGTTTGTTATTGGAGGAATTATCATGTTGGCTTACGGATTGATCTCGTTTATTATGCTGAAACGAAATTTTCAAAAAAAACAAGAAATAGAACAAGACGATGATAACATTCCTAAAAAGAACTATTTCGCTTTATTTTTCAAAGGTTTTTTATTGAATTTCATCAACATTGGAGTATTAGGTTTTTGGATGATGATTATCATTACTTACGGACCACAAATGGAAATGAATACTTCTCGAATTTCTATCTTTTTTGCTGCTATTTTATTCTTTTATTTAGCTTTTGATGTAGCAAAAATTCTATTAGCAAAACAACTAAAACATAGATTAACACCAATTAACATTTACAAAATCAAACGTGTAATTAGTGTAGTAATTTTAATTTTCGGATTGTTTTTTATCCTTCAAGGTTTCTTCCCAAAAGAAAAAGAAATGATCACCAATAAGTTGTTGCCTGATACTGCAGTTTCTGAATAATATTTTCAATGTTTATTATCTTTCACTCGTTTTAGTAAATAATTATTTTTTTCTAATATTTAAAATAAAAAACCTCCTAGTTCCTTAGAAGGTTTTAAAAGAATATTCCGAAGCTTCAGAACGGAATATCTTTAATAATTTTCTTTAAAAAATTAAACAAAAAAAGAGCTACTATTTCTAGTAACTCTTTTGAGGCATTGCCTGGATTCGATATATCTTTTAATTATTTTTTCTAAAAATTATCCATAAAAAAAACCTCCAAGTTTCCTTGAAGGTTTTAGAGGCATCGCCCGGATTCGAACCGGGGTAGACGGTTTTGCAGACCGCTGCCTAGCCGCTCGGCCACGACGCCATTGTTTGAACGGACTGCAAATTTACATTTTATTTCCTCTTTTCCAAAAATATTAAGCATTTATTAAGTACAAATATTTACTTTTAAAGTTTAATTTTGCCCAAAACAAATAGTTGATTAATTATGAAGAATTTACGTTACTTAAAACCCATATTTAGTTTTTTCTTAATCGGTTTATGTATTACTACTATTAGTAGAATTCTTTTATTTTTTGTTTTTAAAGAACGCGTTGTAGCCAATCCAGAATATGGTCAATTATTCTTAATTGGTCTCCGTTTCGATTTAATTCTGTTGAGTTATATTGCTTTTTTACCAGCGGCTTTGCTTTCTTTACTTCCAGATTCGGTTTTAAAATACTTTAAAAAATTCTTCAATTTTTACTTTATTTTCTTTTTGTTCTTGTTTCTGTTAATGGAATTATCAACATTAGATTTTATTAATCAATATGATACACGTCCAAATCGCTTGTTTTTAGATTATTTAATTTATCCAAAAGAAGTGGTGGGAACTTTAATAAAAAGTTATTTACCTTCTTTAATTGTCACTACTATTCTACTTGGTATTGCTTTATTTTTTGCTTTCAAACATGGTAAAAAGATATTTTATCCGTTGGATAGTGCTTATAAAACCAAACTGTTTTTATTTCCTATAGTTGCTTTCTTTTTGTTTTTTGGTGCTAGAGGTAGTTTAACTTCTAAACGTCCAATAAATGCTAGTAATGCTATATTTTGTTCAGATCAAATGACAAATTCATTAGGATTAAATTCCCTTTATACTGTTGCTTTTGCTGCTTATTCAATTAAGAATGAAGGCGATGTTAAAAAATACGGTAAAATGGACGAATTAGAAGCTTATGCTCGTGTAAAAAAATATATGGATGTAACCGAATTTATTCCAGGTGAAGTTCCTTTTTTACATCTTCAAAAACCAGATGAACCACAACCAAAATACAATGTTGTAATCTTTTTACAAGAAAGTTTAGGAGCCGAATATGTAGGATGTTTAAATGGTTTACCTTTAACTCCTCAACTAGATAAATTGTCAAAAGAGGGTTTATTATTTACCAATTTATATTGTACTGGAACTCGAAGTGTAAGAGGAATTGAACAAGTAACAGCTGGTTTTTTACCTAATCCTTCTGAAAGTATTGTAAAATTAAGTGGTTCTCAACAAGGTTTTTTTACGTTAGCCGATGCTTTTGGGCGTCAAAATTACGACACTAGTTTTATTTATGGCGGAATGGCTAATTTTGATAATATGGCTTCTTTTTTCAACGGAAACGGATTTAAAAACATCATAGATGAAACTGATTTTGATAAAGATGGAAAGAAATATGCCTTGAAAGGAACATGGGGTTACAGCGATGAAGATTTAGCTGTTAAAGCAAATGAATATTACAAAAGCTTAGGGAACAAACCTTTCTTTTCTTTGATGTTTTCAACTTCTAATCACGAACCATTTGAATTTCCTGATGGTAGAATTGATTTATTTGAACAGCCAAAAAATACGGTTAATAATGCTATGAAATATGCTGATTTTTCTATTGGTAAATTCTTCGAATTAGCGAAAAAAGAAGCTTATTACAAAAACACAATTTTTGTTGTTATTGCCGATCACAACACTAGAACGTATGGCAAAAATTTAGTTCCAGTAAATAAATTTCATATTCCTGCTTTAATTATTGCACCTAATGTTGAAAAAGGAATTACCTATGATGATTTAGCAAGCCAAATGGATATTCCATCAACAGTTTTGGCTTTATCAGGAATCACTACTAAAACACCAATGCCTGGAAGAAACTTGATAAAATTACCAAAAGGAACAAAAGGAAGAACTATAATGTTGTTCCATGAAACTTATGCTTTCAGAGTTGAAGATGATATTGTTATCTTGAATCCAAATGCCAAACCGTTACAGTTTAAAGTTAAAAGTGATTCCGAATTAATTCCAGTGGCTTTAAACGAAGAATTAGCTAAAGATGCACTTGCGCATATTGTAGCATCGAGCAATTTGTACAAGAAAAGAGTTTATAAAATTGATTAAAAAAAGCTTTATTGTCATACTGAACTCGTTTCAGCATCTAAAAAAGAATCGGATGTTAATTCCGATTCTTTTTTTAATTTCTAAACTCTTCCATTTCAATAGTAACTGCTTCTACATCACCACCAATTGGAGGATTCAATTTTGAAACCGCTAATTTTATTCTTGAAATTGATGGAATTTCAGCAAAAATGCGAACAATTATGCGTTTGGCAACATGCTCTAATAACTTAGAACGAATAGCCATTTCTTCCACCACAATTTTGTTTAAATGTACATAATCCACAGTATCTGATAAATCATCAGTTTGAGCCGATTTTCTTAAATCTGTTTTTACTTCTAAATCTACGCGATAATCTGAACCAATTTTACCTTCCTCTATCAAACATCCATGATAAGAAAAAGTTCGAATATTATTTAATTTTATAGTTCCCATAAATTTTAACTTTCAGGTTTTATGTTCAAAGTTACTACCTTTTTATCTGTTTTTTTCATCAACTTTAAACTTTAAACTTTAAACATTTTCTATCTTTGCATAAAAGATAGAAAAAACAATGTCAACAGAAGAAAAATCATTGAATTTTATAGAACAAATCATTGAAGAAGATTTAAAAAATGGTTTGTCAGCAGATAAATTACGTTTTCGTTTTCCACCAGAACCAAATGGATATTTGCATGTAGGTCATGCTAGTGCAATTTGTTTAAATTTTGGTTTAGGAATAGATTACAACGCTCCAGTTAACCTTCGTTTTGATGATACCAATCCCTCAAAAGAGGAGCAAGAATATGTTGATGCTATCAAGCGTGATGTAGAATGGTTAGGCTTCAAATGGGATAAAGAATGTTATGCTTCTGACTATTTCCAGCAATTGTATGATTGGGCGGTAGTTTTAATCCAAAAAGGGAAAGCTTATGTGGATAATCAGTCGTCTGAAGAGATGGCAAAACAAAAAGGAACACCAACACAACCTGGAACTAATAGTCCAAATAGAAATCGTTCTGTAGAAGATAATTTAGATTTATTTGAAAGAATGAAAAACGGTGAATTTCCAAATGGAAGTTACGTTTTACGTGCTAAAATAGATATGGCATCTCCTAATATGTTAATGCGTGATCCAATTATGTATCGTATCATGCATGCACATCACCACAGAACAGGTAATGATTGGTGCATATATCCAATGTATGATTGGGCGCATGGTGAAAGCGATTATTTAGAGCAAATTTCACATTCGTTATGTACATTAGAGTTTTTACCACATCGTGAGTTATATGACTGGTTTTTAGATAATATTTACGACAGTTCAAAAGTGCGTCCAAAGCAAAGAGAATTTGCGCGTAGAAATTTATCTCATACGGTTGTTTCTAAACGTAAATTATTGCAATTAGTTGAAGAAAAGCATGTTACAGGTTGGGATGATCCAAGAATGTCAACGATTTCTGGAATGAGAAGACGTGGTTATACACCAGCTTCTATCCGAAATTTTGCTAAAACTATTGGAATTGCAAAACGTGATAATTTGATTGATGTTTCGCTTTTAGAATTCTGTGTTCGTGAAGATTTAAATAAAATTGCACCACGTGTAATGGCGGTTTTAGATCCTGTGAAATTAGTAATTACGAATTATCCTGAAGGTAATGAAGAATGGTTAGACGCAGAAAATAATCCTGAAGAAGAAGTAATGACGTACAGAAAAGTGCCATTTTCAAAAGAATTATATATCGAAAGAGAAGATTTTCAAGAAGAAGCACATAAGAAATTTTTCCGTTTGACATTAGGAACAGAAGTACGCTTGAAAAATGCGTATATTATTAAAGGAGAATCAGTTGTAAAAGATGAAAACGGAAATATTACCGAAATTCACGCTACTTACGATGTTGATTCTAAATCAGGAAGTGGAACAGAAGCAAGTCAAAGAAAAGTAAAAGGAACCATTCATTGGGTTTCGATTCCTCATGCAAAAGAAGCTGAAGTTCGAATTTATGACAGATTATTCACTAACGAAAGTCCAGATAAAGATAAAGAAGTTGATTTTAAAGAATATATCAATCCAAATTCATTAAAAGTAATTACAGGTTATGTAGAACCAAGTTTAGTTACTTCAAAAGAATTAGATCATTTTCAATTTCAACGTTTAGGCTATTTTTGTGTAGATAGAGATTCAGCACCAGAAAAATTAGTTTTCAATAAAACAGTTGGACTTAGAGATACTTGGGCAAAAATTTCAGAACAATAAAAATTTTAGAATTTTTGTCAAATCGAGCGAAGTCGAGATTTTTTAAATAATTTAAACCTGCAAAATTTCTTTGCAGGTTTTTTTATTACTAATTATTAAAAATAAAATTATATGATGTTAATTTGCTTCTACATCTATATTTTCTATTATTATTAAAAACTATTAAAATAAAATTTTCAATAAATAAAAACTTAAAAAAATGACTTTAATAAATTAATTTTAACGCAATAATTTTTTTCGCTAAAGTGTTTTTACATCCTTACTATTGAAAATGTCAGAAATAGCTTTATTTTAGTTTTTATTCAAAAATCACTTATTTCAATCCTGACAGGTTTCAAAAACCTGTCAGGATTTTATTTTTAACAATTATGCATAAAAAAACCACCAATTTAAAATTGATGGTTTTGAAATTAGTTCTGATAATTTTATTATGCTTCTTCTGAATCTTCAATTCCGAAATTTTCATTAGAAGTATTTTTCTTATTTACTTTTTTTGTTTTTTGAGCATTTTTCATCGCTTCGCCTACTTGGTTACTTGCCGTAAAACTTGCTACCATGTTGTTCAACATGTCACTTCCAGCTTGAGGTGAATTAGGTAATAAAATTAAATTACTATTCGCATCAGCACCAATTGCTTGTAAGGTATCATAATGTTGTGTCACAACGATTAAAGCCGAAGCTTCTTGAGAATTAATTCCCACTTTGTTTAATACATCAACCGATTCTACTAAACCACGAGCAATTTCTCTTCTTTGGTCGGCAATACCTTGACCTTGAAGTCTTTTACTTTCTGCTTCTGCTTTTGCTTTTGCTACAATTCTGATTCTTCCAGCTTCTGCTTCATATTCTGCAGCTGTTTTTTCACGGTCAGCCGCGTTAATTCGGTTCATCGCATTTTTAACTTGAATATCTGGATCAATATCTGTAATTAACGTATTGATAATGTCATATCCATAAGTTGTCATTGCTTCGTTTAACTCACGTTTTACTGCAATTGCAATGTCATCTTTTCTTTCGAAAACGTCGTCTAATTTTAATTTTGGAACTTCAGCACGCACTACGTCAAATACATAAGACGTGATTTGGTCGTGAGGATATTCTAATTTATAAAAGGCTTCGTATGCTTTTTCTTGTAATACTTTAAACTGTACCGAAACTTTCATTTTAACGAATACGTTATCTTTAGTTTTGGTTTCGATGATAACATCTAATTGTTGAATTCTCAGATTAACGCGTCCTGCAATTCTATCCACAATTGGAATTTTAAGCTGTAAACCCGAATTTCTTAAGCTTTGAAATTTTCCAAAACGTTCCACAACCACTACAGTTTGTTGTTTTACAGTAAAAAAAGAAGATAAAAGGACAATTAATCCAATGAAAATAAGAGGGAACATGATAAAATCCATAATTTATAGTTTTAGTTATAATGATTATACGCTTTTTAAAGTAAAAAGTTACAAAAACCAATTTTTAAGTTTACTTTTGGCGCATAAATTTTTATAGATGAAGAAATTAGCTTTTATCCTCCTTATGATTTCAACAGTTACAGTAGCGCAACGCGGTTATAAAGACAGTAACCGAATTGGTATTGGTGCTGGTTTAACACAATTAAATATTTATACTAATAATTTTACCGTAACTCCAGAAAATGGATGGATTGGTGGATTAAGTGTTAGAGGAAACTATTACAACAACTGGCAAATGAGTTATGGTATGTTTTTTACAGATAGTAATTTTTCAATTCCAACATTAAAAGGGTTGCAACAAACGCAAACGAATTTCAAATTGTCGGCAGTTCAAATTTATATTGTGCCGAGTTATGTTTTTATTGAAGATCATTTGAACTTAGAGTTTGGTCCAGTATTACAAGTTAATGGTAAATTAGGAGTTGATAAGGATGACGAAAATAATTCGTTGTTAGACCAGCCTGGTTTAATTGCCAAAGACATTGTTGATGTTTCAAAAATAAATGCCAATTTCTATATTGGAATTAATGGTGGTTTTAAAAATGTACGAGCAAGAATTGGCTATCAATATGGTTTAACCAACTTCTTCGGAAACTTAAAAAATAACGATAACGTTAAGTTACTGGGCGAAAAAATGAAAGGAAATATTGGTTTGATTAGTGGCCAGATTACGATATATCTTTAATAAAAAAGCCCTGAATTATCAGGGCTTTTCTTTTATAAACTAGCAATCGCTTTTTCTATTCTTTTCACCGTCTCGGCTTTTCCTATCATTTCGATGATGTCAAATAAATGTGGGCCTTTAAGCGCTCCTACTAAACTCAATCGTAACGGTTGCATTACTTTCCCCATTCCAATTTCGTTTGCTGTCATCCATTCTTTTAATAAGGTTTCGATATTAGCTGAAGTAAAATCTTCAATCTTTTGTAATTCCGAAATCACTTGTTGCATTAAACCTGGTGTTTCCTCTTTCCAGTTTTTAGCCGCTTTTTCGTCGTATGATGTTGGAGCTTCAAAGAAATAATCCGCTAAATCCCAAAATTCTGTTACGAAATTCGCTCTTTCTTTAATTAAAGAAACCACTTTTGTCAAATCGAGCGAAGTCGAGATTCCTTTTTTATTTAAAATAGCTTTAAAGCTTTCTGCTAAACTTGCATCACTTTGCTTTTGTAAATACTGATGATTAAACCATTTGTTTTTCTCTGGGTCAAACTTCGCTCCTGCTTTGTGGATTCGGTTTAAATCAAATTTTTGTACCAATTCTTCTAATGAAAAAATCTCTTGTTCGGTTCCATCGTTCCAGCCTAATAACGCTAAAAAGTTGATAACTGCTTCAGGGAAAAATCCGTTTTCTCTATATCCTGATGAAACGCCTTCTTCCGTTTTCCATTCTAAAGGAAATACTGGGAATCCCATTTTATCACCATCACGTTTTGATAATTTTCCGTTTCCAATTGGTTTTAAAATCAAAGGTAAATGAGCAAATTCTGGTGCTTTCCATCCAAAGGCTTTATATAATAAAACGTGTAAAGGCAAACTTGGTAACCATTCTTCACCACGAATCACATGCGAAGTTTCCATCAAATGGTCATCCACAATATTCGCTAAATGGTATGTTGGCATTCCATCTGATTTGAATAAAACTTTATCGTCTAATAAGTTGGTATCAAATTTAATGTCACCACGAATGATGTCTTTTAATTCTAAAATTTCATTCACAGGTGTTTTAAAACGAATAACATAATGTTCTCCATTCGCAATTCGCTCTTCCACTTTTTCACGTGAAACCGTCAATGAATTATCCAAATGCTCTCTTACCGAATGATTATAAATAAACGTTTTTCCATTCGCTTCAGCTTCTTTTCGCATCGCATCTAAACTTTCAGCCGAATCAAAAGCATAATACGCCCAACCCGAATTAATCAATTGGTCTGCATATTGTTGGTACATTGCTTTGCGTTCACTTTGACGATAAGGTCCAAATTTTTCATTTTTTCCAACGGTTTCATCTGGCGCAATTCCTAACCATTCTAAAGCTTCAAAAATATAAGCTTCTGCTCCTGGAACAAAACGCGTTTGATCGGTATCTTCAATTCGTAAATAGAAAGTACCACCATGTTTTTTGGCAAATAAATAATTGAATAAAGCGGTACGAACACCACCAATATGCAAAGGTCCTGTTGGACTTGGTGCAAATCTTACTCTTACTGACATTTCATTAAATTTTGCGCAAAGATACGATTACAAATTAGAAGTAAGAATTTAGATTTTAGAAAATCATTAGGTTATTAACAATCCAAAGTTACAAATGTTAAGTTTCACTAAAAACCTATTGACAATTCTAGGAAGATGTTGTATTTTTATCGGTTATAAACAGTATATCAACAATCTTGGAAGCAAAAAGCATTATTTTCGATAAGCTCGAAGGGTTTATCAAGAAGTTTTACACTAATGAACTGATAAAAGGAGTCATTCTTTTCATCGGATTAGGCTTGTTGTATTTCATTTTTACCTTATTGATTGAATACTTTTTATGGTTATCAACATCTGGAAGAACTATTTTGTTTTGGTTGTTTGTAGTTGTTGAATCTTTTTTATTGATTCGATTCATTGCTTTTCCGTTGTTTAAATTATTCAAATTACAACAAGGAATCAATTACGAACAAGCTTCAGAAATCATCGGTAATCACTTTTCGGAAGTGCAAGACAAGTTGTTGAATTTTTTACAATTGGCTAATCAAAGTCAAACTTCGGAATTATTAGCGGCTTCAATCGAACAAAAAGCTGCTTCGTTACAACCGATTCCGTTTTCAAATGCTGTGAATTTTGCCAAGAATAAGAAGTTTTTGCCTTATGCTATTATTCCAATTCTATTATTGATTTTGTTCTTCGTTACCGGAAATTCTGAAATTATTTCGAATAGTTTTGTTCGTGTGGTGAATTATGAAACAAAATTCGCACCGCCGGCTCCATTTGAATTTGTGGTTTTAAATAAATCATTAACCGCTCAACAAAATTCCGATTTTGTTTTGCAAGTTAAAACACAAGGAAAAGTGATGCCTGAAAATATTGCGATTCAAATTGGCAATGAAGAATATTTTTTGCAAAATACCAAACCAGGAGTTTTTGAATATACGTTTACTAAATTATCGAAAGATGTTACTTTTTCGCTTTTAGCAAATGGTTTGAATTCGAAAGAGTATCAGATTAATGTTGTGGATGTTCCTACGATTGCCAATTTTGAAATGGTATTGCAATATCCTTCTTATTTAGGTAAAAAATCAGAAGTAATTCAAGGAACGGGAAAT
Source organism: Flavobacterium sp. (assembly GCF_036782315.1). GTDB lineage: Bacteria > Bacteroidota > Bacteroidia > Flavobacteriales > Flavobacteriaceae > Flavobacterium. The sequence goes on along the minus strand of NZ_DAIPZK010000001.1, from coordinate 199,332 downwards.
GCTGTTGTTCCCGAAGGAACGGTTGTAAATTGGAGAATTAACGCTTTAGCAACCGATAAAGTTAGTTTCAAATCGAATAATCAAGTAAGTGTTTTCGCTAATAAAGATAATAACTTTTCACTTTTAAGAAGAATTACCGATAATTTGAATTATGAAGTAATTACATCGAATAGAAATATTAGTGAGTTTGAAAAACTTTCGTATCAAATAGCAATTATTAAAGATCAATACCCAACCATTTCAGTTCAAATTGCCCCTGATTCATTAAAGTTAAAATCGATAATGATGATTGGGCAAGTATCAGATGATCATGGTTTATCTAAACTTCAAGTTGTTTTTTATCCTAAAGGTAATCCAAGTGCTGTTAGAAAAGCAAATTTAGCTATTAAGAATCAAGCTGTGGATCAGTTTATATATTCATTTCCCAACGGATTATCAATTGATCAAGGTGTTAATTATGAATATTATTTTGAAGTGTTTGATAATGACGTAGTTAACAATTATAAAAGTACTAAATCTTCTGTTTTTCTTCATTTTGAATTAACAGAGGAACAAAAGGTTGACAAACAATTACAAGAACAAAACGAAAACATCAATAGCTTAGAGAAATCGCTTCAAAATCAAGAAAAGCAATTGTCCGAATTGGATAAGTTGCAAAAGATGAATAAAGAGAAATCCTCTTTAGATTTCAAAGACCAAAAGAAAATTGAAGATTTCATTAATCGTCAAAAACAACAAGACGAAATGATGAAAGAATTCACAAAAAAGTTAACCGACAATCTAGAGGAATTCAATCCTAAAGCACAAGATAAAGACAAAGAAGAGTTATTGCGTCGTTTAGAAGAAGCCGAAAAACAAGCAGCAAAAAATGAAAAACTTTTGAAAGAATTAGAAGAACTTTCTAAGAAACTTGAGAAAGATCAATTGTTTGATAAAGCCGATAAGTTAAAACAAAATGCTAAAAACCAGCAACAAAATTTGGAACAATTAGTCGAGTTAACCAAACGATTTTACGTTGAAAAGAAAGCCGAACAAATTGCTGATAAATTAGATAAGCTTGCAGAAAAAGAAAACAAATTAGCAGACGACGCTAAAGAGAACAACAAAGAAAATCAGGATGCTATTAATAAAGAATTTGAAAACATTCAAAAGGAACTCCAAGAGCTTCACAAAGAAAACAAAGATTTAAAAGCACCAATGGATATTCCTAATGATAAAAATGAACAAGAAGATGTTAAGGAAGATATGAAAAAAGCATCTGATGATTTACAAAAGCAAAACCAACAAAAAGCAAAACCTAAACAAAAAGCTGCAGCGTCTAAAATGAAACAAATGAGTCAAAAAATGACTCAATCGATGATGTCTGGTGAGATAGAGCAAATGCAAGAAGATGCTAAATTGTTACGTCAGATTCTAGATAATTTATTAGCATTTTCTTTTGAGGAAGAAGGCTTGATTAAAACAACGAATGCTTCTCAAACACGTTCATTACAATTAAATAAAGTTTTAAAAAAGCAACAAGATTTAAAATTACAGTTCAAGCATGTAGACGATAGTTTGTTTGCTGTTGCTTTACGTAATCCAAAAATCACTGAAACAATTTTAAATGAAGTTGGTGAAATTCATTATAATTTAGATAAGACTTTAGAAACTTTAGCGGATAACAATATTCAAAAAGGAGCTTCACATCAGCAGTATGTTTTAACTTCTGCCAATCGTTTAGCGGATTATCTAAGCAATGTGCAAAGCGAAATGAATATGGAAATGCAGGGTCAAGGTTCTGGAAAAGGAAAGCCTAAACCTGGAGGTGGTAAAGGAGGCGCACAACTCCCTGATATTATCAAACAGCAAGAAGGATTGAGTGAAAAAATGAAAGATGGCATGAAACCTGGAGATAAGCCTGGAGATAAGCCTGGAGAAAAACAGGGTCAAGGTAAACAAAAAGGACAATCTGGAGAGAATGGCGAAGAAGGTGAAAACGGACAAGAAGGAAATGCTGGTAAAGTTTTAGAGATTTTAAAAGAACAACGTCAATTAAGAGAAGCACTTCAAAAAGCTTTAGAAAAAGAAGGAATGACCGGCCAAGGGCAGAATGCTCTTAACCAAATGAAAGACATCGAAAAACAATTAATTAATAAAGGTTTTAAAAACGAAACATTGCAAAAAATGTTAAATTTAAAACACGAACTTTTAAAGTTAGAAAATGCAATTCAACAACAGGGAGAAGATACGAAACGTCAATCAAAAACAAATGACAAAACGTATAACGGGTCTACTACTCCACTTTCTAAAGAATTAAAAGATTATCTCAATAGTGTTGAAATATTAAACAGACAAAGCTTACCTTTGCAACCCAATTTTAACCAGAAGGTTCAAAACTATTTTAAAAGCAATGATTAGTTTTAATTACGAAACAGATTTCGAACTAGAAAACGAAGCACAATATGAAGACTGGATTTCCCGCATTATTGAATCCGAAGGATTTGAAGAAGGTGAAATCAATTATATTTTTTGTGATGATCAATATTTACACAAAATTAATGTTGAGTACTTAGACCATGATACTTTAACCGATATTATAAGTTTTGATTACACAGTAGGAAATTTAATACAAGGTGACATTTTCGTTTCTGTTGAAAGAGTTAAGGATAATGCTAATGATTACAATGTTTCTTTTGAGGACGAATTAAAACGTGTTTTATCTCACGGTGTTTTACATTATTGTGGATACAAAGATAAATCTCCTGAAGACGAAGCTTTGATGCGTTCTAAAGAAGAGGAAAAAATGCAAATGTTTCACGTGGAACATTAAGCTTATAAACTAGAGTTTTTTAAATGTTTCACGTGGAACATAATATTTATAAAAGATGTTTTTAAATCAATATGATGTAATTGTTGTGGGTGCTGGTCATGCCGGTTGTGAAGCTGCTGCTGCTGCTGCCAACATGGGATGTGCTACACTTTTGGTGACAATGAATCTTCAAAACATTGCACAGATGTCGTGTAATCCTGCCATGGGTGGAATTGCAAAAGGACAAATCGTTCGTGAGATTGATGCCTTGGGTGGATACTCGGGTATTGTTTCAGACAAGACAGCCATCCAATTCAAGATGTTGAATAAATCAAAAGGACCAGCAATGTGGTCGCCAAGAGTGCAATCAGACAGAATGCGTTTTTCGGATGAATGGAGATCGATGTTGGAGAATACTCCTAATTTGGATTTTTACCAAGAAATGGTTGGTGGGATTTTAGCGGAGAACGGGAAAATTGTTGGTGTAAGAACCTCTCTCGGAATTGAAATCAAGTCAAAGACTGTCGTGCTGACAAATGGAACTTTTTTGAACGGATTAATTCATATTGGAGATAAGCAATTTGGTGGTGGTCGTGCAGGAGAAAGTGCTTCTTTTGGAATTACTGAAGATTTAGTGAATTTAGGTTTTGAATCAGGAAGAATGAAAACAGGAACGCCACCTCGTGTAGATGGTCGTTCGTTAGACTTTTCTAAAATGGTTGAACAACCGGGCGATGAACACCCAGAAAAGTTTTCCTATTCGAATGTTACCACTCCTTTAAAAACACAACGTTCTTGTTGGATGTCGTATACTTCTTTAGAGGTGCATGATATTTTACGCGAAGGTTTTGACAGGAGTCCCATGTTCAATGGCCGAATAAAAAGTATTGGTCCAAGATATTGTCCTTCTATAGAAGATAAGATTAATCGTTTTGCAGATAAAGAGCGTCATCAACTTTTTGTGGAACCAGAAGGTTGGACAACTTGTGAATATTACATCAATGGATTTTCAACATCTTTACCAGAAGATATTCAGTTTAAAGCTTTGCGTTCAGTTGCTGGATTTGAAAATGTAAAATTTTTTAGACCTGGTTATGCTATTGAGTATGATTACTTCCCTCCTACACAATTGCAACATACTTTAGAAACTAAATTAATTGATGGTTTATATTTTGCGGGTCAAATTAACGGAACAACAGGATATGAAGAAGCAGCATCACAAGGTTTGATGGCAGGAATTAATGCTGCTTTAAAAGTACAAGGTAAAGAGCCATTTATTTTAAAGCGCGATGAAGCCTACATTGGGGTTTTAATCGATGATTTAATTACTAAAGGTACAGAAGAACCTTATCGTATGTTTACTTCTCGTGCTGAATATAGAACTTTATTACGTCAGGATAATGCGGATTTCAGATTAACTCCTAAAGGTTATGAAATTGGTCTTGCAAAAGAAGATCGTTTGCGTCGTATGGAAGAGAAGTTTTCTAAATCAGATGCTATGGTGAATTTTTTCAGAGAAACAAGTTTGAAGCCTGAAGAAGCAAATCCAGTTTTAATTGAGAAAGGTTCTGCTCCTATGAGTCAGCCGGATAAAATGTTTAAAGTTTTCTCTCGTCCTCAATTAGATTTAGAAGATTTTAAAAAATTTAAAAAAGTAGCGGATTATATAGTGAATCATAATTTGGATGAAGAAATTGTAGAACAAGCAGAAATTCAAGTGAAATATTCTGGTTATATTGAAAAGGAAAAAAATCATGCAGATAAATTAACACGTTTAGAAGATGTGGTAATTCCAGAAAATTTTAATTTTGATAAGATTAAATCAATTTCAATTGAGGCTAAACAAAAATTAAATAAAATCCGACCACGAACTATTGCACAAGCTTCTCGTATTAGCGGAGTTTCACCAAGTGATATTTCGGTGTTGTTAATATACATGGGAAGATAGTCTCAGTTTTCAGTCTCAGTTTCCAGTTTTTATTTAACTACGACTGAACACTGCGACTGCCAACTGAATATGTTTCACGTGAAACAACTTTGTTAACCCTACTAAAATAAGCCTTTAGCATAAAAATAAAAAAATGAATTTTTTAGAAGATAAGAGTTATATTACCGTTAAAGATTTTTCAGTTTCTGGAGAATCTTTTTCCTTGTTGTTAAATGAGGAATATCAAATTTTAAAAACACATCCCCAACCTACTTTGGATAAATTAGGTTCGTATTACGAATTTGAAGATTACATTTCCCACACTGATGGAAAACGTACACTGTTTGAAAAAATGTACCATTTCATTAAAAGAAAAGCAATTCGAGATAAAGTGAAATTAATAAATTCTTATCAACCTTTAAAAGGAAGAATTTTAGACATTGGTGCAGGAACAGGAGATTTTCTTTTGGAATGTAAAAATCAAAATTGGGATATCTTAGGAATTGAACCAAATGATAAAGCAAAAGGAATTGCTTTAGGTAAAGGAATTAAATTTGGAGATACTATTGAAAAACTAGAAAGTAATTCTTTTGATGTAATTACTATGTGGCACGTTTTAGAACATGTTCCTGATGTTGAACATCAAGTAGCCGAATTAAAACGGTTATTGAAACCTTCTGGAACAATTATTATTGCCGTTCCAAATTTCAAATCTTATGATGCAAAATATTACAAAGAGTTTTGGGCCGCTTATGATGTTCCAAGACATTTGTGGCATTTTTCAAAAACAGCAATTGAAAAATTATTCGACAAACAAAATATGAATTTAGAAGATATTAAACCCATGTGGTTTGATAGTTTTTATGTTTCGCTTTTATCTGAAAAATATAAATCAGGGAAAATGAATTTTATTTCTGGATTTTTTATTGGTTTTATCTCAAATATATCCGGATTCTTTAAAAATGAGTTTTCATCGCATATTTATGTTTTAAAAAACAAATAAAAATCAATTTAAAGCCGTTTTAAGTGTTTTTTTACTTGTTTTGATATCTTTTGTCGTGTTTTTTATAAAACTCTTTCTAATACGATTTATGAAAGCGTTTTTTAATAGTTTTCTATTATTGATTTTAAAAACATCTATAAAAAATAACTATAATTAAAAAATAAATAAAAAAGCAACAAATTTGCTACTTTATAACTTATTATTACTTTTACGAAAAATAAATAATTACCAATATAGAACCATGAAAAAATTAGTATTGATTTTAGGTGTTGCATTAAGTGTTTTAGCATGTAACAAAACAGAAACAAATTCGAAAGATTTTAAAACTGCATATATAGATACTGCTGAATTAATCGAGAAATACGAAAAATTCAAAGATGAAGATGATAAATTCAAAGTAAAATCAGAAGAACTTGGCCGTCCTTTAGAAGCAAAAGTAAGAGCTTTTCAAGCTGAAGCACAAAATTTCCAAAGAAACGCACAAGCAAAAGGTCCACAATGGGCGCAACAAATGGGCGCAGCTTTACAACAAAGAGAGCAAGAGTTAGGCGCTGAACAAAATGCTTTAATTCAACAATTACAAAAAGAAGGAGCTATTTTAAAAGATACTTTAATTAGTGAAGTAAAAAAATTCATTAAAGATTACGGAAAGAAAAAAGGATATGATTATATCTATGGAACAGGGGATGCTGCAACTGTTCTTTATGCTAAAGATGGATATGATATCACCAAAGAAGTTTTAAAAGAACTTAATGACAAATACAACGCTACAAAAAAAGATGATAAAGTAGCAACAGAAGAAAAGAAAAAATAACATAAAGTCCCGATCATTCGGGACTTTTTTATATCTAATCGTTTCTATATATTTGTTTTTTAAAAATTTACGCCACATGGAAAAAGTATCAGCCGCAGCCAATTTTACTCTTCGATTTATTAATCAAACCAATAAATCCATCTTTCTTACGGGAAAAGCAGGAACCGGAAAAACTACTCTTTTAAAAGAAATTATTGCTACAACACACAAAAACACAGTTGTTGTTGCACCAACAGGAATTGCTGCTTTAAATGCAAATGGAGTAACAATTCACTCGATGTTTCAATTACCTTTTGCCGCCTTTATTCCTGATAATAAACAACTTCCACATTTTTCAGACACTTTAAAATTCGAAAATCGCGATTCTTTAGGTCGTCATTTTAAGATGAATAACGTAAAACGTTCCGTAATTCGAAATATGGAATTGTTAGTTATCGATGAAGTTTCCATGCTACGTGCCGATGTTTTAGATGCGATGGATTTTATGATGCGAAAAGTACGTAGAAACGAACGCCCTTTCGGAGGAGTTCAAGTTTTATTTATAGGAGATTTATTACAATTACCACCTGTCGTTAAAAATGAAGAATGGGAAATGCTCAAGAATTATTATCGTGGTATGTTCTTTTTTCATTCGCACGTAATACAACAATTTCCGCCTTTGTATATCGAATTAGATAAGATTTTTCGTCAAACCGATGCTGAATTTATTGATGTTCTGAACCATTTACGACATAATAAAATCACTCCAGAAGATGTGCAACTTCTCAATCAATTTGTACAACCTAATTTTGATTTAAAGAAAAACAAAGGTTTTATCATTTTAACGACTCATAATGCTAAAGCTGATACCATAAATGCGCAGTCTTTAAAAGATTTAGAAGGAAAACAATTCACTTATTTACCAGAAATTACTGGAGATTTTCCTGAAAAAATTTATCCGTTAGAAGAACAGTTGCAGCTAAAAGTCGGAGCACAAGTCATGTTTATTAAAAACGATTTGAATTTCGAAAAGCAATTCTTTAACGGAAAAATGGGCATTATCAGTTCTTTAACCGAAAAGGAAATTTTTGTTCACTTTCCAGAAGAAAACAAAACGATTGAAGTCGAACGGTACGAATGGCAAAATATTCGCTACAAAGTCAACGAAAACACTAAAGAAATAGAAGAAGAAATCATCGGAACGTTTGTCCACTACCCTATCAAATTGGCTTGGGCAATTACCGTGCATAAAAGTCAAGGTTTAACTTTTGATAAAGCAGCGCTCGATGTATCGCAAGTTTTTGCTCCTGGACAAGCCTATGTTGCTTTATCGCGTTTGCGTTCGTTAAAAGGGCTTATTTTGCTTTCTCCGTTGCGAATGAATGGCATTTCGAGTGATGAAGAAGTGTTGAATTATGCCGAAAACAAAGCTTCTGAAGAAATTTTACAACATTCGTTAGCCAAAGAAACCATGATTTTTTGGTTGAATACGTTACTTAATTCATTTGATTTCAAAGAATTAGGTCAAGAATGGCGCAATCATTTGTTCAGTTATAATTCGAATCCCGAAACTTCGGGACCAAAATCACCTAAAAACAAGCATAACGATTGGGCAAAAAACCAACACGATAAAATCGCCGAAATTTTAGAACCTTCAGGGAAATTTATGTCGCAATTGCATAAAATTTTTTCCGACGAAAATTTGGATGTCAATTTCGTGAAAGAGCGATGTGATGCAGCTTATCAATACTTTTTCAAAACCTTAGATGCTATTGCAGAAGAATTGTTATTGAAAATCGAAGAAGTAAAACGCATTAAAAAAGTAAAAGCGTTTTATGACGAATTATGTGTTTTAGAAGAACTTCAAATCAAAGCGATTTTGCAACTTAAAAAAGCAAAATTACTGACCAATATCATTGTCGAAGGAAAAGAAATTTCGAAGCAAAATTTAATTTCGGAAGACATGAGTACCTACAAAATTAATAAGTTAGTAGTTGTGGCTGAACGTTTTAGAACTTTGCATGCTGCTTTAGTAGAAGACGACGAAGACGTTTCCTATTACACCGATACCAAAAAGAAAAAAACAAAAGAACCAAAGAAATCTACTTATGAAGACACTTTGGAACTGTGGAAACAAAACTTATCCATTTACGAAATTGCAAAACAACGAAAGTTAACGCCACAAACGATTTACAACCATTTTGCCAAGTTAATCCAAATGGAAATCGTCCAACTTTCTGACATTTTACCAGAAGATAAAATATCCGATTTAAGAGCAGCTTTCAAAGATTTTAAAGGCGAAAGCTTAGGCGAATTAAAAGAAAGTCACGGCGATAAATTCTCTTGGGATGAGCTTCGATTGTATAAAGCGAGTTTGGGTTAATTTTTAGCACAAGTTTTATCCACAAAGTTGTCATGCTGTCAAGCATCCCACACAAAGTTTAAACCCAATCATTTGTTCAGTTTATCATGCTGTTAAGCATCACACAAATAACACTTTAAAAGCCAAAATCATGATCGAATTCACAGAAGGAATCTACAACTTTTACGTTTACATTCTAACAAACAAAGCCAAAACCGTTCTTTACACTGGTGTTACAAATAATCTAAAAAGAAGATTACAAGAACACAACGAAAAAATAAACCCAAACAGTTTTACAGCAAAATATAACCTTAATTATTTAATTTATTACGAAAAATATGGCTGGATTCAACAAGCAATTGCTAGAGAAAAGGAAATTAAACTTTTAAGAAGAGATTTGAAATTGGAGTTAATAAAAGAATTCAACCCCAACATGGAATTCTTGAATAATCATTTTTCATAAGAACCACAAAGAGATGCTTGACAGCATGACAAACGTTGTGAGAATGTTTTACCGTTTAATTTAACCACAAAGTTGTCATGCTGCTAAGCATCCCACACAAAGTTTAAACCCAATTATTTCACGACCAGTTTGTCACGCTGTTAAGCGTCTCCTTAACAAATAAAATTTCTTTGATGTGAAAACTAATTCAACCAAAAAACCACTAAAACCGCTGGAATAAAGTAAATTACAATCGTTCTTGCACCATCATAATCTTTTGCTAAACGTTGTCCGAACAAAAGGAAAAGTAACGTAATACAAGATAAAATAGCACCATAAAATCCTAAACCTCTAATTACCACATCTTGCACCAAGTGTTGGATAATTCCCGAAACACATAAAATTCCCGAAACTACTTCTAAAACCAAAACAATTCCTAAAGCCATTGGAACTTGTTTTGCTAAAATGGTATTTGCAAAATGACCGGTTAACCATTCTACATTGCCTTTCCAATCTTTAATTTTATCATATCCAGATTGTAAAAAAGTGATGGCTAAAAAAGCTAAGACTAAAAGAGGAGCAACTTGTATCATAATTATGCGTTTTTATGGATTAATCGTGTTAGTTTTATGGATAAATCGGTTAGGATGATTTTGCTATTTCCGTTTCTTTCAATGTGGTAAATAGCATCTTCTAATTCTTTGTAAATATCTGAAATATTGGCACCATTTACAAATGGAGCAAATTTTTCCAATTCAAATTTTGGCACTTTTGTTTCTAAGAAAACCAAGTCATTTGCTTGATAATTAAGCAATAAAGCTTGTCTGAAAAAGTGAATGCAATAGTGTAAAAATTGTTTTTGCGTTTCTCTTCCGGTAGAAGCAATGTTTTCGCTCCAAGCAATTAAATCATTAATAGCGGCGGCATTTCCTTTGGCACGAAAAGCACTTCTCACCCATTCCACAAACCATTCGTCAAACGGAAATTCATCGTCTTCTTTTCGTAAAATATGCAACGCTTTGTTATAATTACCTTCACTTTGATGTGCGATTTTTTTAGCAACTGTTGGCTCACAATTTTCACGTAAAACTAAAGCTTCTGCAATTACACTTTCGCTCAAACCAATAAAATCAATCACTTGACAACGCGACAAAATGGTTTGTAACATATCGCTAGTGCTTTCAGTTATTAAAATGAAAACGGTTTTAGCTGGCGGTTCTTCTAATAATTTCAATAATTTATTGGCTGAAGAACCATTCATTTTATCCGCCATCCAAATAATCATTACTTTATAACCGCCCTCATAGGCTTTTAAAGATAATTTTTTGTTGATTTCAGTTGCTTCATCTACTCCAATTAAACCTTGTTTATTTTGAATTCCGAGGTTTTTCAACCAATCAAACAAACTTCCGTATGGATTTTCAGTTAAAAATTGACGCCATTCGACCATGAAATTATCACTAATCGCATGACTTTTAACGCTATCGGTTGTAGCTACAGGAAAAACAAAGTGCAAATCAGGATGCGAAAAATGTTCAAATTTTAGGTTACAAGAGGTGTTTTCACCTACATTTTCTCCTCCAACATTCCCACACAAAATATATTGCGCATAGGCAATCGCCATCGGAAGCGTTCCACAACCTTCTGGTCCTACAAACAACTGAGCGTGCGGAATTCTTCCGGCTTCGGCACTCTTAGTTAAGTGATTTTTAATATGTTCTTGTCCTAAAATATCTTTGAAAAGCATGGAACAAACCTAATCAAAAATTACCAAAATTGGTAGAAAACAAATCAAAAAGTTGGTTTTCTAAGTTTTTAAAAAAATGCAAAATATGATATTTGTTATAAAGATTTAAAATACAATAATTTATATTTGCATTCGCTCAAATTAAAATTCGATACAAATGAAAACACTTTACGACTTCAATTTCAATAACAAAAAAGCAATTATTCGAGTAGATTTTAACGTGCCTTTAGATGAAAATTTTAAGGTAACCGATGCTACAAGAATCGAGGCAGCAAAGCCAACAATTGACAAAATATTGAAAGATGGCGGAAGTGTAATTTTAATGAGTCACTTAGGAAGACCAAAAGGAGTTGAAGCCAAATATTCGTTACAACACATCGTTTCAAAAACGGAACAAATTTTAGGTCAAAAAGTGCATTTTGCTTCGGATTGTATTGGAGAAATTGTTGAAAATGCAGCAAAAAATCTTAAACCAGGCGAAATTTTATTATTAGAAAACTTACGTTTTTATGCCGAAGAAGAAAAAGGAGATGTGGATTTCTCAAAAAAATTAGCTTCTTTAGGTGATATTTATGTGAACGATGCTTTTGGAACTGCGCATAGAGCACACGCTTCAACTACGATTATTGCGCAATTTTTTCAAGAGGCAAAATGCTTTGGTTATTTGTTAGCTAAAGAAATTGAGAGTATCGAAAAAGTATTGAAAAATTCAGAAAAACCAGTGGTTGCGATTTTAGGAGGAAGTAAAGTTTCTTCAAAAATCACGGTGATTGAAAATATTTTAGACAAAGTAAACCACATGATTATTGGTGGTGGAATGACGTTTACGTTCATAAAAGCTTTGGGTGGAAAAATTGGAAATTCTATTTGCGAAGATGATAAATTAGATTTAGCTATTGAAATTTTGAAAAAAGCTAAAGAAAAAGGTGTTCAAATTCACTTACCAGTTGATGTTGTGGCTGCTGATGCGTTTTCAAACGATGCCAATACGCAAGTGGTAGATGTGAAAAACATTCCAGACGGTTGGCAAGGATTGGATGCAGGACCAAAATCATTAGAAATTATCAAACGAATTATATTAGATTCAAAAACAATTCTTTGGAACGGACCATTAGGTGTTTTTGAAATGGAAAGTTTTGCTAACGGAACCATTTCGTTAGGAGAATTTATTGCAGAATCAACTGCAAATGGTGCTTTTTCACTTGTAGGTGGCGGCGATAGCGTTGCGGCTGTAAAACAATTTGGATTAGAACCAAAGATGAGTTACGTTTCTACCGGTGGTGGAGCGATGTTAGAAATGCTGGAAGGTAGAACCTTGCCTGGAATTGCAGCTATTTTAAATTAAGAATACAATAAAAACGTTGATTATTAAGTTATTAATGATTAACACGCCCCAAAAAAACAAGAAACAGAATGAAAAAAACAATCATAATAACAACTCTTTTTTTATCGCTTTTTAGCGTAGCTCAAGAAACAGTAGAAAAAGACAATTTACTACCGTTGCCTAAAATGTCCTATTTGGATTCATTGAAGACAACATTTGTAAATCATAGCACAAGCAATTGTATTGATGAACGATGGTTATCAGAATTAGCAAATTTTGAGTTGTCAAATGATATGTATACTGACATCACTACTTTTGATATTGACACAGAAGTAAGTTATAATCTTTCAACCGATTTATTAAAGAAACGTTTAGCAAAAATGGATGCTAAATCGCCTTTTAATATCGAATATCATCCAGCCTTAGAAAATACGATTAAGGCCTTTTTGAAAAATCGCCCAAAGGCATTTGAGCGCTTAATGGCAATTTCGGAATATTACTTCCCAATGTTTGAAGAACATTTAGCAAAATACAACATTCCGTTAGAATTGAAATATTTAGCGATTGTTGAATCGGCTTTGAATCCAAGAGCGAAATCTCGTGTTGGAGCTTCAGGTTTGTGGCAATTTATGTATCCAACAGGTAAACAGTATAATTTAGAGGTAACTTCTTATGTTGATGAACGTTACGATCCGCTAAAAGCAACGGAAGCGGCTTGTCAATATTTATCAAGTTTGTACGGAATTTTTGGTGATTGGAGCATGGTTTTAGCGGCTTATAATTGCGGACCAGGAAATGTTTCAAAAGCAATTCGTCGTTCGGGCGGAAGTCAAAATTATTGGAATATTCGTAAAAATTTACCTCAAGAAACTGCGAATTATGTTCCAGCTTTTTTAGCTACTTTTTATATTTACGAATACAAAAAAGAACATGGCATCCAGCCTAAAAAAGCGCCATTAACGTATTTTGAAACGGATACAATTATGGTGAAAAAGCAAATGTCGTTCAAACACATTTCGGAATTACTTGATATTCCAGTTGAACAATTGGAGTTTTTAAATCCGATTTATAAATTGAAAGTTATTCCTTTTGAAGGAGATAAACCACATTATTTGCGTTTACCTAAGAATAAAATGGGATTATTTGTTTCTAATGAAGAAAAAATTTATGCTTATTTGAATTATTTAGAAACGTATAAAGAAAAAACAAAAACAGAATTTATTGCCTCAACATCAAAGGATTCTGTAGGCTCAAATGTTGATTCTTCTTATGTTAGTAAACCAAAGTTTGAGAAGAAAACACAATTTCATACCATTAAAAGTGGTGATAATTTAGGTAAAATTGCAGATAAGTATGATGTTTCCGTATCAGATTTAAAGAAATGGAACAATTTAAAAAGCAATAATATTCAACTAGGAAAAAAATTAAAAATTTATTCTGAAAAAAAATTAATTGTTAAAACTGAACCTAAACCTAGTAAAAACAATACTTACGAAGTAAAAACAGGAGATTCGTTATTCTCAATTTCAAAACAATTTCCAGGGGTTTCCGTAGAGGATATAAAAAAATGGAACGATATTAGTGGTGATAATATACAGCCTGGAATGAAATTAAAAATTAACGGATAAAATTTATTCAACACCATGAAAAAATTAGCATTTTTAACCTTTGTTGCCCTATCGTTTTTATCTTGTAAAGAAAATTCTAAAGAAGAAGCAAAAGCCATTTTATCAGAATCTAACGGAAAAATCAATAATGTTTCCATTATTATTGATGACAATTTATGGAACGGAGAAATTGGCGATAGTATTCGTAAAAAATTTGCTGCACCCGTAGATGGTTTACCACAAGAAGAACCATTATTCAATTTAAACCAATATCCAACAAGAGTTTTTGAAGGATTTGTGAGAAAAAGCAGAAATGTAATTGTGATTCAAAAAGGTAGCGAATCAGGCTTTGTAAATACAGTTGATAAATATGCGAAACCTCAAAATATTTCTGTTATTTCGGGTTCTGATACAGAAGATATTCTTAAAGTTTTAGAAGAAAAATCACCTGAAATTATTAAATCGATCAAAGCTTCTGAGATTATTGAGAATCAAGCCCGAATGAAAAAATCTTTAGTGTCAGATGCTCAGGTTCAAAAAATGTTTGGAGTAAGCCTACAAATAGGATTTGGATACAAGTACGATATGGTAAAGGATAAATTCATTTGGTTGAGAAAAGAATTTAATTCAGGATACAATAGTATTTTAATTTACGAAGTGCCAATTAATACGATTGAAAAAGACACCAACATTATCGCTAATATTACTGCAATGCGTGATGAAATTGGAAAAGCAAATATTCACGGTACGCTACCAAACACTTGGATGATTACTGAAGCGGCTTATGCTCCTTATCTTTTCGAAGTGAATGTAGCAAACAAAAAAACGTATTTAACTAAAGGAACTTGGGAATTGAAAAACGATTACATGGCTGGACCTTTTGTTAATTACGCTATTAAAGATGCTAAAAATAATCGTTATCTAATTTTAGAAGGGTTCACTTATAATCCGTCAAAATCAAAACGTGATTTAGTTTTCGAATTGGAAGCGATTATTCAATCCGTTAAGTTTTTAAAATAATTTTTAGGTATGGGTTAAAGGTAATTGGTAATAGGTTTTAAAACAATCTTTTTCCAACACCCATCACCCATCACCCATCACCAAATCATGATAAAATTCAAAATAAAGCGATTTAACGAACTTTCTACGCCCGAACTATATTCTTTACTACAACTTCGCTCAGAAGTGTTTGTGGTGGAGCAAAATTGCGTTTATCAAGACATTGATGGCAAAGACGAGAAAGCACTTCACGTTTTAGGTTACTACGATGGCGATTTAGCGGCTTATTCTCGTTTGTTCAACAAAGGTTATTATTTTGAAGAATCTTCAATTGGAAGAGTTGTGGTAAGCCCAAAGTATCGTGATAAAAAATTTGGCCACGATTTAATGCGTGTTTCTATTGAAGCAATTAAAGAAAATTTCAACGAAACCGCTATAACCATTTCTGCTCAAGAATATTTGAAAAAATTCTATGAATCTCACGGTTTTATCCAAACGAGCGAAATGTACTTAGAAGATGATATTCCGCATATCCAGATGAAGCGTTCTTAGTTTTTAGTCGCAGTAGATAGCTTAAGAGTTTACCGAGTAAATATTAGTGTTAATTCCTGCTATTCGAGTTTTAATTTATTCGAAAAAGACAAATTGATTTTTGAAATTGTATTTACTCTTGAAAATTAATTTTACTTCTTCGGTTGCTCTACAGGAACATCATTTTTAGTAATTAAAAGTTCAACTCGTCGGTCTAAAGTACTTCCTTTTTTCAACGATTGTGTGTTGCCATATCCTTTATAGGTCATACGAGTTTTACTAATACGTTTCATTAAAAAGTAATTATATACTCTTTTGGCACGATTGATGGATAATTCGCGTTTTTTAGTATCGCGATCTATAGCTTCTTTTTGGAAAGTTGGAGTACAACAAACATGACCTTGAATTTCAAAATGAATGTTTTTGTATTTGTGCAGTTCTAAGGCAATTCGATCTAACTCTTTCTTGGCTTGATAGGTAAGTTGACTACTTCCTCTTTCAAACAAAACGTGATCAAGGTAGATTCTGTCTCCTACAATTCGGTCTTTTTTAATTGTGCTATAAACGCCAGGAATTTTAAAATCTTCAATTACAACAGGTTTAAAATTAACTACAACGTCAACTCTTCGATTTTTAGAACGTGCTTCCGGAATATTGGTTTGCATATCTTCATCGAGCATAATTCTTCCTTTTCCTTCAAGTGTGATGATAATTTTACTTTTGATGCCTTTTTCAATTAGCTTATTTTTTACTGTATTAGCTCTATTAGTTGATAAAGTATAATTATAAGCATCCTTTCCTCGATCATCGCAGTAACCAAATATTTGAATCGATTCTATTCGTGTAGTGTCTATTTTGCTAACAAAGGCAACTACTGCTTTGGCTTGTTCTTCTTTTAAATTAAATTTATTAAACTCAAAAAAGATAGAATGTACTTCCTCTTCTTCTTGAGCAAACGAAACGATGGAAAACAGTAAAAATAGTAGGGATAATAAACGTGTCATCTTATTTTTTTAATATCGATTTGTATTGAGATTGATTATTTAATAAAGTAATGGCTTTCTCAATTTCTAAATTTTCTTTGGTGTAAAATTGATATAAGCCTTCACGGTATTGGTAACGCGTGATTAGTTCTTCTTGAATTAATTTTTTGATTTGATTTTTGTTTTTATCTAATTCTAATTCTTGATTTTTTTCTATTGCCAACTCTAACTGTTTGTATTCAACAGCAATTTGAGCATCCATTTTTTCTTTTTTAGCCGTTTCTAATACGTTATTAAGCGCTTTGTTGGTTTCGGTGTCCAAAGTGATTTTCTCTTGTTTTAAAAATGTTTTAAACGCAGCGTAATCAGCATCAGAAATAGTTGGAATTCCTGTTAGAGATGGGTTTTTATAATACCATTGCGTAGCAAAGTTGAAAATTGCATCGTTTTTAACAACAGCATCAGTAATAGTTGCCGTTTTGGTTTCTTCGATTTCAACATCAGGGAGAACACCACCACCATCAAAAACAGTTCTTCCTGCTTTTGTTTTGAAAGCATTGAACTCGTTTTGTGACTTCTTAATTGCTTTTCCGTTTTCGTCTTTTTTAGAATAATCTAAAGCTTGAATACATCGTCCAGAAGGTGTATAATATCTCGAAATTGTTACTTTAACTTGCGTTCCGTAAGACAAATCTAATGGGCGTTGCACCAGTCCTTTTCCAAAGCTTCTCGTTCCTAAAATCACGCCTCTATCTAAATCTTGAATCGCACCCGCTACAATTTCTGAAGCCGAAGCACTTTTTCCATCCACAATAACTGCAATCGGAATTTCTAAATCAATAGGTTCATTTTTAGTGCGATATTCTAAGTTGTGTTTTGGATTTTTCGATTTGGTAGTTACAATCAATTCGTTTTTAGGAACAAAAAGATTGCAAATGTTTACTGCTTCGTGCAATAAACCACCTGGATTTCCTCTTAAATCTAAAATGATTTTGGTAGCTCCTTGTTTTTTCAATTCTAACAATGCTGCTTTGGTTTCAGAACTCGCTTTTTCAGTGAATTTCGTTAAAACAATATAACCCGTGTTGTCTTTTAAAAGCGAGAAAAATGGAACGGCTTTAATTTCAACATCGTCTAAAATAATCGTTGCATTTTGCGTTTTACCTTGACGAACGTATTGAATTTCTATTTTAGTATTTTTAGCACCACGGAATAATTGCGAAGCATCTTCTTTGTATTCTTTTAAGTTGATATCTCCAATTTGCGTTACCTCATCACCTGCTTTTAAACCCGCTTTATCTGCAGGAAAACCTTTATAGATTTCTTTTAAAAACACTTTTCCATCCTTGCGTTGTACCATTGCACCAATTCCGGTGTATTCGCCTGTGTTGTTAATTTTGAATTTTAAAACGTCTTGTTCGTTAAAGAAAACCGTGTAAGGATCCAATTCTTTCAACATGTTTTTTATGGCGTTATCCATCATTTCACCTGGATTGGTTTCATCCACGTAATTTTGATTAACGGTTTTGAAAAGTCCAGTAAAGATTTCAATTTGTTTGGCAATTTCAAAAAAGTCGTTCTTGAAACTAACGCCCACAAATAAGAAACCCGCAGCCAGAACAGGAATGATTATTTTTCTTCTGAAATATTTTTTCATGTTGAAGTCTTGAATTTTACCAGTTTACGAAAGTAAAGAATCTTGAGCAAAAATTAAACCAAATGTACAATTTACTTCTGTCTTTCGTTGAATTTTTGAAAAAGTTGTATGGTTTTCTCTTCAATTTCTTGATAAGAAAGTCGCTCCTTTGATTGATAAAAAAACATAAACGCATGTGGTTTTTCTAAATTATCAATTAAAAGATGTTTGTTTAAACGATAAGTTTCACGTAAAACGCGTTTGAAATAATTACGGTCAACCGCTTTTTTAAAGTATTTTTTTGATACAGAAACTCCCATTTTAATTAATTCTGCATCAGACTCAGAATTTTCTACATAAACCAAACGCAACGGATATTTTGAAACCGATTTCCCTTCTGTAAACAACAAGTCAATTGTAGTTTTACTTTTTAATTTTTCGTTTTTGGGATAAGTAAATTTCATGAAGCAAAGTTAGAAAACTTTAAATTAAGAAGTGAGTTTTAGTTTTAATTCTTCTTGATGCAACACAAATTTGTAAAAAGTAAAATTTGAAATGCCAAATAAAATGATGGTTAATTTTCTCAAAACTTCATCTGGAAAATAATATTTGTTAATCAAAAATGCTCCAATTTGAATCACAAATAAAATAGCACTTATAAATAACCAATACAATCTTGTTTTATCCTGAAAAAGAAAGTTAAAGGTAGCCATTCCGCCAATAAAAGAAGTTAAAAAGCCATTTAAAACCCAAGGATAAAAATCCATTTTAATATCTTTTTCCATTAAAAGTAAGAAATACAAATAAACAAAAAAGAAAGGTATAGAAGCTAGCATAATTGCTGCCCAGTTTTTATTTTCAATGCTTTTATAAACAATAATGAAAATTAATAAACGATAAAGTAATGAAATAATAGCCCCTAAAAAATTACAAAAAGAGGTGTTTTCTTTAAAAAACAAATAAGCAAAAAAGAAAAGAATTAAGGCGCTAAAATATAAGGTGCTTTTTGTTTTTGAACTTAAATAATACAATAAAATTAAAAGTGGAATTCTAATGCCGCCTATAATGGAATCAAGAATGGGATATGATTGTAAGCTAAAAAAAGAAAAAACCACAATAACTACAAAATATAGTATTGTTAAAGATGTAATTAACTTGGTTTGTACAAAAAAGGACACGTTATTTTTTTATCTAAATTACTAATTATCAATTAAATATTTTAATTTTTTATTTTAAATAAATTAAATCAGTTCTTGGTTTGATTTTAAGCAACAAAAGTAAATATAAAAAAAGCTTCCTCAACTTGAAGAAGCTTTTCAAAGTGCAAAATTCTGTTGTTATTCAGATAAAACCGCATTGCTTATAACTAAACTTTCCTGAACATGAGTAGGAACCAGTTGATAAGAACTAAATTCCAATTTGAATTTTGCTTTTCCCTGCGTTAATGAACGAAGTGTAGAACCATAATCTTTAAGTTCGGCTAATGGCACTTCTGAAATAATTTTTTGATAATGTCCATCGGTATCCATACCTTGAATGATGGCTCTTCGGGTTTGTAAATCGCCCATAACGTCGCCGGTGTAAGTATCTTCACAAAGTACTTCAAGCTGATAATAAGGTTCTAAAAGTTGAGGTCTAGCTTCGTTAAACGCATCTTTAAATGCATGAGAAGCGGCCAATTGGAACGAAATATCATTACTATCTACCGCATGCATTTTACCATCGTAAATACAAACGCGAATATTTTGACAATAAGAACCCGTTAACGGACCTTCAGTCATGGATTGCATGATTCCTTTTTTGATGGCTGTTGCGTATCGATTATCGATTGCTCCACCTACAATACACCAATAAAATGCGAATTTTCCGCCCCAAGGTAATTCTTCAATTTCTTTGTTGCGAACGTTTACTCCATAAGGTTCTGGCATATCATCGTAATAAGGCTCAATAGTTAAATGAACTTCTCCAAATTGTCCAGCGCCACCACTTTGTTTTTTATGACGATATTCCGCTTTTGCCGCTTTTGTTATGGTTTCGCGATAGGGTACTTTTGGCTCTTCAAAGATGATTTCGATATTATTTTCACTTTCGATGCGATGTTTGATTAAATCTAAATGCAATTGCCCTTGACCATAAACAATGGTTTGTTTTAATTCAGAAGATTGCTCTACTTTGAAAGTCAAATCTTCTTCTTCAATTTGATGTAAAGCTTTAATCATTTTTTCCATATCGGCTAGATTGGCTGTTGCGATCGCTTTTCTGATGCGACTTTCTGGAAACTGCATTTTTCTTACTTTTCTTTCTACACCTTTAGCATTTAATGTGTTGTTAGAATGTCCGTATTTCAATCGAACGGTAACTCCTAAATCGCCAGCAGTTAATTTATCAACGGCAGTTCTTTGTTTTCCTTCTGCTACGAATAATTGCGTTAAGCGTTCGGTTTCTCCGTTATCAGCATTTACCAATTCATCACCAGCATTCAATTCACCCGAAAGGACCTTGAAATAGGAAACCATTCCCACTTGTGGTTCTGAAAGTGTTTTGTAAATAAAAATAGTAGTTTTGTCTGAAGCATCGCATTTTAATTCGCCTCCATTTTCTAGTTTTTTCGCTGGTCTATCGGCTGGAGACGGTGCAATATCATCAATGAATCCCATAATTCTACCGCTTCCCATATCTTTTAATCCCGAAGCACAAAAAACAGGAAATATTTGTTGATGTGCCAATGCTATTGTTAATCCTTTTGCTAATTCTTCTTCATCTAAATTGCCTTTTTCGAAGTATTTTTCCATTAAACCTTCTTCGTTTTCAGCGGCAGCTTCTACTAAGGCATTATGAAGCGCATTTGCTTTTTCTAATTCCGATGCAGGAATCGGTATTTTTTCTGGTTTTCCACCATTTTCTGGGAAAACATACATTGTCATCCGAAGTACATCGATAATACTATTGAATTTTTCTCCCGAATTGTATGGATATTGAATTGGTATCACTTTGTTTCCGAAGCGATTTACAGCTTGTTCTAAAGTATTTTCGAAATCTGCTTTTGGATGATCCATTTGATTGATAACAAAAAAAGCAGGTGTTTGATAGTTTTGAACATATTCCCAAACGATTTCAGTCCCCACTTCTACACCAGAAGCCGCATTTAAAAGAATTACAGCTGTATCGGCCACTTTAAGGGAAGAAACTACTTCGCCTATAAAATCGTCAAAACCAGGATTGTCAATGATGTTGATTTTGTTGTTATGCCATTTAACGTGCATTAAGTGGCTGTATAAGGTGTTTTCTCTTTCGTGTTCTAAATCAGTAAAATCGGAAATCGTATTGTGATTTTCTACCGAACCACGGCGTGGAATAACGCCACTTTCAAATAACATGGTCTCGATAAAAGTGGTCTTTCCTGATCCCGAATGCCCAAGAAATACCACGTTTCTAATGTCTTTAGTTGCAATGCTCATGACTTTATGTTTTTTAATGAATAACTAATTTTTATTGCATTTTTAGCACATTAAAATTACGAAAGTCAAAAGAGGCAAATTATGACATTTGTCATCTTATCAATTGATAATAAACACAAAAAAAGCGACTCGAAAGTCGCTTTACATTTTATTTTTTTGGAAAGATATTATCTTCTTTATTCACATCTGCCATCATATTTTCTGGATCGATGGTAATGGATTTGATTTTATCTTTAGGTTTTGCAATTTCAAAAGTGAAAGTAGGGTAAGCCCAATCCCAACCTTTTAATGTATTTCCTTTAATTCCAGCATACGGATTTGGTTTTTCCCAACGCATTAAGGTATTTGGAATATAGAAAAATTCTTTAGTTCCATCAGTATATTCTACCATAATGTCTAAAGGCATTGGCATTCTTCCTTTTCTTTCGAAAACTACTTTAGTATTAGCAGCATTAGCTTCAGAAACTTCTTTGATAGCGTAATCTATGGTATTGGTTGTTAATGTCCAATCTAACAAATACCAATCTAAATTAGCCCCTGAAACTTTTTCCGCTACACGTTTGATATCGTTTGGTGTTGGATGCGTAAATTTATATTCGTTGTAGAATCGTTTAATAGTTTTGTTGAGGTTTTCTTGCCCAATGATATAACCCAATTGTGCTAAAAACACTTCACCTTTGCTATAAGCAGAAATACCATATGCCATATTTAAATCGTAACGATCAGCATGTGTTGAAAGCGGTTGTTCTTTTCCAGATTTTGCTAAATAAATGTAGTTTTTATAAGCGTCTTCAAAAGGGTTTTCTGGTTTTTTTGGAGGTAATATTTTGTTCATCGCTAAATTTGAAATGTACGATGTAAAACCTTCATCCATCCATTCGTGTTTAGTTTCATTAGTAGCTAAAACAAATTGGAACCAAGAATGCGCCATTTCGTGAGCCGTTACACCAACTAAGCTTCCAAATGCTCTATTTCCCGTGATTAAGGTACACATACCATATTCCATTCCGCCGTCGCCACCTTGAATTACCGAGTATTGTTTGTATGGATAAGCCCCAACATTTTCATTGAAGAAAGCTAATAATTCAGCTGTTTTAGGCTGCATTTTTTTCCAATTTTCTAAGTTTTCTTTCTTGTTTTTGTATAAGAAATGTAATTCCACATTATTTGGACCTAGAATCATATCGTGAATAAACTCATTGTCGGCTCCCCAAGCAAAATCATGCACATTCGGCGCATAAAAATGCCAAGTTAAGTTTTTGGTTTTCTTTGGATGAACCACTTGAACGCCAGCATCTTGATAGCCGTGTCCAATTTCGTTTTTGTTTTGTAAATACCCAGTTCCACCAATAGTGTAGTTTTTATCAATCGTGATTTTCACATCAAAATTACCCCAAACACCATGAAATTCTCTTGCGATGTATGGATTAGCATGCCAACCTTCGAAATCATATTCGCATAATTTAGGATACCATTGTGTCATAGACAAAGCCACGCCTTCTTCTGACAATCTTCCAGAACGACGAATTTGTAATGGTACTTGCCCATCAAAATCTAATGAAAGGGTTGTTTTTTGTTTTGGTAAAATAGGTTTTGCTAATGTTACTTCTAAAATAGTTCCTACTACTTTAATTTTTGCTTCAGTACCATCTTGTTTGAAATTAGCGATGTTTAAATATCCAATTTCATTTGGTTTTAAAGTGCTTATTCTGCTTTCTTTTACATCTTTTCCTTCTTTTTTAAAGGTTTTCACCATTCGTTTATCTGGATCAGAAATAGCTTGAAGTCTGGCATCCATTTCACTTCCTGGTTGAAATGCATTGTTATACAAATGATAAAAAACTTTATGTAATGTATCAGGTGAATTGTTAGTATAAACAATCTCCTGTTTTCCTTTGTATTGGAATTTTTTCACATCCATATTCACCTCCATTTTATAGTCAACATGTTGTTGCCAGTAGCCTGGATTTGGATTGTTTTGTGCTAGAACGAAAACCGGAAATAAGCTTAATAAAAGTATTTTTTTCATAGTTGCGTTTTAAAAGAAAACCTACAAAGCCTTTAAAAGCCTTGTAGGAATTATAATGATTAATAGAATTTACAAATTATTTTTTTGCCATTTTTGCTGCTAAAAGTAAAGCATTATATGCATTCACAATTCTGCCTGATTTTGAAGCATCCGCAAAATTAGCTTTGTGTTTGTCTTCTCCAATTA
The DNA here is from genome assembly GCF_036782315.1 of Flavobacterium sp. Lineage (GTDB taxonomy): Bacteria > Bacteroidota > Bacteroidia > Flavobacteriales > Flavobacteriaceae > Flavobacterium. The sequence goes on along the minus strand of NZ_DAIPZK010000001.1, from coordinate 175,514 downwards.
CCACTTGATTTTTTAAAGGCGTTCCACTTTCCATAATGATTTGTTTTACTTGAACAGCAGTCAAGCTTGGATAATATGAACGAATTAAGGTTGCCACACCAGCAACATTTGGAGAAGCCATTGAAGTCCCTTGTAAATATTCATACGTATTTAATGGAGTAGTAGCATAAATTTTATCTCCAGGAGCATAAATATCTACATTGTTTTTTCCATAGTTTGAAAAACTTGCCACCATTTTTGTTCCATATGTAGGAGCAAGAGCACCAATGATTAATACATTTTTCGCATATTCAGGGCTTCCATCATAAGTATCGTTTGGATATTTGTTTTTAACGTCTAAATCATACGATTCGTTACCAGCAGCGATAACTACTAAAACATCTTTAGATTCAGCATATTTGATGGCATCCATAACCCATTCTTTTTGTTGTGAATAGTATTTTCCGAAAGAACCATTGATCACTTTGGCACCATTATCCACGGCATAGCGAATCGCTAAAGCGATATCTTTATCATATTCATCACCATTAGGAACTGCTCTTAAGGTCATAATTTGAGCATTATTCGTAACGCCATCGCCACCTAATTTATTTCCTCTAACTTGCGCTACAATTCCTGCAACGTGTGATCCGTGTTTCGCTTCTTTTGGTTCTGGACCTACAACATTGTTGTTTCCGTATTTGGTATCTTTTAAATCTTCTGGATTATCTCCTACGATTTTTCTTCCATCAAAATTTACATTTAATTTGTAATTAACTTGTCCGTAGATATAATCTTTGTACTCTTCAATTTGTTTGTCAAAATCAGCTTTGCTTGTATTGCTTAAAACTTGAGTAAATACCGCTTTAGCTTGTGTTAACGAAGTTTCTGATGCCGGAATAGCTTTTACTTCTTCTAAGGTAAAATCGTTCTTTTTGAAATAACCCACTAATGTTTTTTCAGCATTTACAATAAAATCTAATTGTTGTTTTTGGGGTTGAATCCCTTTCAATTCTTCTTCTAATTCCGCTTTTGCTTTATCATATTCTGGAGTTCCAGGCCCTTTTTTAACGATTCGAGTCATTTCTAATTGTTCATGAACCGCATCTCCTAAGAAATTCCATCCATGAATATCATCAATATAACCGTTTTTATCATCGTCAATTCCGTTTCCTGGGATTTCTTTTGGATTCGTCCAAATTACAGCTTTTAAATCTTCGTGATTGATATCAACACCAGAATCTACGATTCCAACAATTACTTTTTGACCTTTTTTGCCTTTTAACAACTCAGCATAAGCTTTATCAACACTCATTCCTGGAACAGTATCTTTTACTAGATCTAAATGACTCCATCTTTTTAAGTCATTTTCTGCAATAGGAGTTGTTTTTAAAGGTAAATTATCAATATTTTCAACAGGTGTTGAAACCATTTTTTGCGGTCCACAACTTGCTAGTGCAAAAGCAAAAGCTAAACTTAGATAAAGTGGTCTAAAAATTCTCTTCATTTTTCAATTAATTAATTTCAGTTATTGGACTGAAGTGATTTGTATTTGTTACAATTGAATTGTTTATTTAACATTATTTTAGAATGTCTTCGCATTTGAAAACATCTTTTAAACGAACACCTTTTTCAGTTCGTTCAACCGTTATAATTTCATTGTGAGCATCGTGCTCTAACCATAAATAATAATTATTATCAGCGGCTGCATTCATGAATTTTGCTTTTTCGTCTAACGTTAATAAAGGACGAGTGTCATAACCCATTACATATGGAATTGGAATATGACCAGCCGTTGCTAATAAATCCGCACAAAAAACGATGGTTTTTCCTTTGTAGTTAATGTGTGGTAACATTTGCTTTTCCGTATGACCATCAGCATAGAAAATATCGAAACCTAACTCGCTTGAAAAACCAAAATCACTATCTGGGCGATTAATAAAATGCAACTGACCGCTTTCTTGCATTGGAAATAAATTTTCATGTAAAAAAGAGGCTTTTTCTCGTGCGTTTGGTTCCGTTGCCCATTTCCAGTGATTTTCATTGGTCCAAAATTTGGCGTTTTTGAAAGCTACTTCGTAACCCGTTTTGTCTTTGTTCCAATTCACACTTCCGCCACAATGGTCGAAATGCAAGTGTGTCATAAAAACATCGGTAATGTCATCACGATGAAAACCAGCATTTTTTAATGATTTATCTAACGAATGGTCGCCCCAAAGTGAATAATAACCAAAGAATTTATCTGATTGTTTGTTGCCCATTCCAGTATCAATCAAAGTTAATCGGTTTCCATCTTCAATTAACAAACATCTTGCTGCAATGTCAATTAAGTTATTCTCGTCAGCAGGATTAGTTTTATTCCAAATGGTTTTGGGCACAACACCAAACATAGCACCGCCATCTAATTTAAAATTTCCTGCTTCAATTGGGTATAATTTCATACTTCGAACATTTTTCTGCCAAATTACAAAAAATACTATAAACAGAAGCTATGAATCGATAAGTTATAAAAATGTTAGCAACTCTTGTAAAAAGCAATTTATGGCTTATCTTTGCGGTTAATTTAGACAAAATCAAAATAGCTATGATTAAAGTGTCAGATACGGCAAGTAAAAAAATCATCGAAATGATGCAAGATGATGGTTTTGATACCACTAAGGATTACGTTAGAGTGGGCGTAAAGAGTGGAGGTTGTTCAGGTTTGTCATATGAATTAAAATTTGACAAAGAAATAGGAGAAAACGATAAAATATTTGAAGATAATAATGTTAGAATTGCAGTAGAGAAGAAGAGTTTTCTTTACTTGGCAGGAACTATATTAGAATTTTCAGGTGGTTTAAATGGAAAAGGATTTGTTTTTAACAATCCAAATGCCCAAAGAACGTGTGGATGTGGAGAGAGTTTCTCTCTATAAATCAAAAGATATGAGTAAGTATACAGAAGACGACTTAAAAGTCGAATTAGAAAATAAAGAATACGAATATGGATTTTACACCGAACTAGACTCGGAAACGTTTCCTGTTGGGTTAAATGAAGATATCGTTCGTGCCATTTCCAAGAAAAAAGACGAGCCAGAATGGATGACAGAATGGCGTTTGGAAGCTTTTCGTGCTTGGCAAGAAATGGAAGAACCAGAATGGGCAAACGTAAATTACGAAAAACCTGATTTTCAATCGATTTCGTATTATTCGGCACCTAAAAAAGCCGATCCGAATAAAAAATTAGAAGACGTTGACCCAGAACTTTTGGCGATGTACAAAAAGTTGGGTATTTCTATCGACGAACAAAAGCGCATGAACAATGTAGCAATTGATATTGTGGTAGATTCAGTTTCAGTGGCAACGACTTTCAAGAAAACTTTGGCTGAAAAAGGAATTATTTTCATGAGTATTTCCGAAGCGATTAAAGAACATCCAGAATTAGTTAGAAAATATATTGGTACAGTTGTGCCGATGAAAGATAATTTTTACGCGGCTTTAAATTCGGCGGTTTTCTCTGATGGAAGTTTCTGTTACATTCCAAAAGGCGTTCGTTGCCCAATGGAATTATCAACCTATTTCCGAATCAATCAAGGAGGAACTGGTCAGTTTGAAAGAACTTTATTGGTGGCTGATGAAGAAAGTTACGTTTCTTATTTGGAAGGATGTACCGCTCCAAGTCGTGATGAGAATCAATTGCATGCAGCTGTTGTAGAATTGATAGCTTTGGACGGAGCCGAAATCAAATATTCAACGGTTCAAAACTGGTATCCAGGAAACAAAGAAGGAAAAGGTGGTGTTTATAATTTCGTAACCAAAAGAGGTTTGTGCGAGAAAAATGCAAAAATTTCTTGGACGCAAGTAGAAACTGGTTCGGCTGTAACTTGGAAATATCCTTCTTGTGTGTTGAAAGGTGATAATTCAATCGGGGAATTTTATTCGATTGCCGTTACTAATAATTTCCAACAAGCCGATACGGGAACGAAAATGATTCATTTAGGTAAAAATACCAAATCGACCATTATTTCCAAAGGAATTTCAGCAGGAAAATCACAAAATAGTTACAGAGGATTAGTGCAAATTGGAGCAAGAGCGGAAAATGCTCGAAACTTCTCGCAATGTGATTCGCTTTTGATGGGGAACAATTGTGGAGCACATACTTTCCCTTATATCGAAAGTAAAAATGCTTCGGCAAAAATTGAACACGAAGCAACGACTTCAAAAATTGGAGAAGATCAAGTGTTCTATTGTAACCAACGTGGAATTCCAACTGAAAAAGCCATTGCCTTAATCGTAAACGGTTTCAGTAGAGAAGTATTGAATAAATTACCAATGGAATTCGCAGTTGAAGCACAAAAATTATTGGAAATTTCACTTGAAGGAAGTGTTGGATAAAACTTATGTGAACTTATATGCCTTAAATGGTTTAAAATAAAAAAATAAGATGTTAAGCATTAAAAATTTACACGCGTCTGTTGAAGACAAAGACATATTAAAAGGAATCAACCTTGAAATTAAAGCAGGAGAAGTGCATGCGATTATGGGACCAAATGGTGCCGGAAAATCAACATTATCTTCTATCATTGCTGGAAATGAAAATTACGAAGTTTCTGAAGGCGAAATCTTTTTAGACGGAGAAGAAATTTCAGAATTGGCTCCAGAAGAAAGAGCACACAAAGGCGTTTTCTTATCGTTCCAATATCCAGTAGAAATTCCAGGTGTTTCGGTAACGAATTTCATCAAAACAGCTATCAACGAAAAACGTAAAGCGAATGGTGAAGAAGAAATGCCAGCGAATGAAATGTTAAAGAAAATCCGCGAGAAATCTGAATTATTAGAAATGGACCGAAAATTCTTGTCACGTTCTCTAAACGAAGGTTTTTCGGGTGGTGAAAAGAAACGTAACGAGATTTTCCAAATGGCAATGTTAGAGCCAAAAATCGCTATTTTGGACGAAACCGATTCAGGTTTGGATATCGATGCTTTACGAATTGTAGCTAACGGTGTAAACAAATTGAAAAATGAAAACAACGCGGTATTAGTGATTACGCACTACCAACGTTTGTTAGACTATATTGTTCCAGATTTCGTTCACGTTTTAATGGACGGAAAAATCGTAAAAACTGGTGGAGCTGATTTAGCTTTAGAGTTAGAAGAAAAAGGATACGATTGGATTAAAAACGAGTTGGTTTAACTGTTTGTAGTTTATTGTTTATTGTTCTTGCAACTATAAACTAAAAACCATAAACCATAAACATTAAATATGGAATTAAAAGATAAAATGATAGCTTCTTTCATGGCCTTTGAAGAAAAAATCAAAGACAATGAAGATTTGCATGAAGTTCGAAATCACGCCATAAAAAATTTCGAAAATAAAGGTTTCCCAACAAAAAAAGAGGAAGCTTGGAAATACACGTCGTTAAATGCGATTTTAAAAAATGATTTTTCGGTTTTCCCAAAAAAGGATAACGCAATTGAATTTAAAGACGTAAAAAAGTATTTCTTACACGAAATTGATACCTACAAAGTAGTTTTCATCGACGGAATTTTCAGTTCGTTTTTGTCTTCTACAACCCATGAAGGTTTAGATGTTTGTTTGATGTCTTCGGCATTGACCAAACCGAAATATAAAATGGTAATTGACACCTATTTCAATCAAATAGCAAGTAAAGAAGAAAGTTTGACTTCGCTTAATACTGCTTTTTCATTGGAAGGTGCTTACATCAATATTCCAAAAAGCAAAGTGGTTGAAAAACCAATCGAAATCATCTATTTCTCAACCGGAAATGAAGCGGCTTTGATGGTACAACCTCGAAATTTAATCATCGTAGGAGAAAACGCTCATGTGCAAATCGTAGAACGTCATCAAAGTTTGAATTCGAATCCAGTTTTAACGAATTCAGTTACTGAGATTTTCGCTCAAAAGCGCGCGATTGTAGATTATTACAAAGTTCAGAATGATGTGCAAACTGCGAATTTGATTGACAATACGTACATTGCGCAAAAACAAGAGAGTAGAGTAGCAGTGCATACGTTTTCGTTTGGTGGAAACATCACCAGAAACAACTTGAATTTCTATCACCAAGGAGAACGAATCGATTCTACGTTGAAAGGAATTACTATTATTGGCGATAAACAACACGTAGATCATTATACATTGGTGCACCATGCGCAACCAAATTGCGAAAGTCACCAAAACTATAAAACGATTTTACATGATAATTCAACCGGAGTTTTCAATGGGAAAATTTTCGTTGAAAAAGAAGCGCAAAAAACCGATGCTTTCCAACAAAACAATAACATTTTAATTGGCGATAAAGCGACTATCAACGCAAAACCACAATTGGAAATCTTTGCCGATGATGTAAAATGTTCGCATGGTTGTACGATTGGACAATTAGATGAAAGCGCGATGTTCTACATGCAACAACGTGGAATTCCTAAAAAAGAAGCGAAAGCCTTGTTGATGTATGCCTTTACAAGTGAAGTAACAAATAGCATCAAAATACCAGAATTAAAAGCTAAAATCGGAAGAATTATTGCCGATAAATTAGGGGTTAATATGGGATTTGATTTGTAGTATATAAAGCCGCTTCATTGCGGTTTTGTTTTATAAAAAATAAATAATATCAGTATGTTTGATGTTCAAAAAGTAAGAGCTGATTTTCCCATTTTATCGCAAAAAGTAAATGGCAAACCCTTGGTGTATTTTGATAACGGAGCCACTTCGCAAAAGCCACAAGTGGTAATTGATGCTATTTCGAAATATTACACTGAAATCAACGCAAATATTCACCGAGGTGTGCATACATTGAGTCAATTGGCTACCGATGCGTATGAAGCTTCAAGAAACACGATTCAAAATCACTTAAATGCGAAATACAATCACGAAATCATTTTTACTTCGGGAACTACTTTCGGAATTAATTTGGTGGCGAATGGTTTTGCAAGTTTGTTAAAAGCAGGCGATGAGGTTATGGTTTCTGCTTTGGAACACCATAGTAACATTGTGCCTTGGCAATTTTTGTGTGGTAAAACAGGAGCAAAGTTGGTCGTAATTCCAATGAATGAAAAAGGAGAATTAATCCTTTCAGAATTTGATAGATTACTTTCCAAAAAAACGAAAATAGTAACCGTAAATCACATTTCAAATGCCCTTGGAACGGTTAATCCGATTGAATACATCATCAAAAAAGCACATGGAGTAGGAGCAGCCGTATTAATCGACGGAGCACAAGCTACACCACATTTACGCCCAGATGTACAAGCATTGGATTGTGATTTTTATGTGTTTTCAGGGCATAAAATTTGCGGACCAACAGGCGTTGGAATTTTATATGGAAAAGAAGAATGGTTGCGAAAATTGCCACCGTATCAAGGCGGAGGCGAAATGATCGCCGAAGTTACTTTCGAAAAAACAACGTATGCCGATTTACCACATAAATTTGAAGCCGGAACTCCAAACATTTCGTGCGGAATTGTTTTGGGAACTGCAATTGATTATATGAATTCGATAGGTTTTGATAAGATTGTAGCTTACGAACAAGAATTATTAGATTACGGAACAAAAAGATTACAAGAAATAGAAGGGTTAACCATCTATGGAACCAGTGAAAATAAAGCTTCTGTAATTTCGTTTAATATTGAAGGCATTCATCCGTATGACATTGGCACAATTATAGATAAGTTAGGTATAGCGGTTAGAACCGGCCATCATTGCGCCCAACCTATTATGAATTTTTTCAATATTCCAGGAACGATTAGAGCAAGTTTTGCTTTTTATAATACAAAGGAAGAAATTGATATCTTTGTAGAAGCGGTTAAAAAAGCGCAAATGATGTTATCTTAAAAAGTAAAATTATGAAAGCTATTTTCACCATACTAGCAGCCTTTTTGATTACGATTACAAGTTGTAATTGTCAGAAAGATACAGTTTCATCTAACGCATTAACATCTGAGACAAATATGCAAAATGTAATGCCCACTATTAAATATGAAGCTAATGCTAGAGGTTTAGCCTTAGCTGTGAAAGTTGAAAATCAAATTTTGTTTGTTTCTAGAGTACGCGATTTCAAAGATTACGAAGAGAAAATCAAGATTTCAGATGCCGATTGGAAAGAAATTACAACATTGACAAAAGCATTGGATTTAACTAAAGTAAAAGATTTGAAATGGCCAACCGAAATGAGATTTTACGATGGTGCTGCTCATGCGAATATTATTTTTATTTCTGGTGGAGTAGAATATCCAGCCAATGGTTTCGATCATGGATATCCGCCTGTAGAAATAGAAAAATTGGTAAATAAAATTTTGAAATTGACCGAAAAATAAAATGACGATTAAAGAAATACAAAACGAAATAGTAGACGAGTTTTCCATGTTTGATGACTGGATGCAACGCTACGAATACATCATAGAATTAGGGAAATCGCTTCCGTTAATTGATGAGCAGTATAAAGTAGATGAAAACATTATCAAAGGGTGTCAATCTAAAGTTTGGGTTCATGGTGAAGAACAAGATGGAAAAATCGTTTTTACAGCCGATAGTGATGCGATTCTAACCAAAGGGATTATTGCAATTCTAATCCGAGCTTTTTCTAATCAATCTCCAAAAGACATATTAAATGCAAATACCGATTTTATTGACGAAATAGGATTAAAAGAGCATTTATCACCTACGAGAGCCAACGGCTTGGTTTCAATGATAAAACAAATAAAAATGTATGCTTTAGCATTTCAAGCAAAACAATAACTAGTGTTAGTTCTCAGTCTTAGTTAGCAGTTTTCTAATTGCTCTGAGACTGAAAACTGAGACTGAAAACTTAATAACATGGAAGAATTTAACGACACAATCAACTTAGGCGAAGACGTTGTCAAGGTTTTAAAAGGAATTTTTGATCCAGAAATTCCTGTAGATATTTACGAATTAGGTTTAATCTACGATGTGATGATCAATGAGGATAACGATGTAAAAATCTTAATGACCCTAACATCGCCAAACTGTCCCGTTGCGGAAACGTTACCACAAGAAGTAGAAGAAAAAATCAAATCGATTGACGCTGTTAAATCATGTGAAGTAGAAATTACTTTCGATCCACCTTGGAGTAAAGATTTAATGAGCGAAGAAGCGAAGTTAGAATTGGGAATGTTGTAAAAAAGTAAACAGTCGCAGTTACAGTGAGCAGTTTCTGAGCTTCTTACTGAAAACTGAGACCGAACTGAGACTAAACAATGGACGAAATAGTAAACAAAGTAGCACAAAGTTCCTTGATGGTATTCGATTTAGAAGATTACTATCCGGATAATCATGTGGTTGATTTAGATATTTCGCAATGGTTATTAGAAGGATTTATCCTTAAAGAATCAGAATTCAGAGCAAAATTAAAAGAAACTGATTGGTCACAATTTGAAGATAAATACGTGGCTTTATTTTGTTCAACCGATGCCATACTTCCAGCTTGGGCATTTGCTTTAGTTTCGGTTCATTTGGCGCCACATACTTTAAAAGTCATTCATGGAAATAAAGAATTAGCAACAATAGAATGGTATCAAGACATTTTAAACAAATTAGATTATACAGATTACTTTCAAAAACCTTTAATTCTTAAAGGATGTTCAAAAAAACCGGTTCCCAACCAAGTATATACTTTAGCTATTCAAAAGTTGATGAAAGTAGCTAAAAGTGTTATGTTTGGCGAAGCTTGTTCAGCGGTTCCACTATATAAATCAAAATAAAAGACCTTAATGAGGTCTTTTATTAATCATTTTCAACAGCATCTTTATAATCCGGATATAAAAACTTGTTGTATGGAAATCTCGTGATATGAATTTCTCTTACTGCCTCGTACACTTTTTCTCTAAATTCCTCAAAGTTGGCTTTTTCAGTAGCGGAAATAAACAATGTTTTGCTTTCGCCTAACTTACTCATCCATGTTTGTTTCCAATCTTCCAAGGTATAATGTTTGGTTGTTTTTTCAACACTTAAATCATTTTCGTCAAAATGAATTGATTTAAACGCATCAATTTTATTAAAAACCATAATCGTAGGTTTATCAGCACTTTTAATATCTTGTAAAATCTGATTTACTGATTCAATATGGTCTTCAAAATCGGGATGTGAAATATCTACTACATGAAGCAATAAATCGGCCTCCCTCACTTCATCTAAGGTGCTTTTAAACGACTCAACTAATTGTGTTGGAAGTTTCCTAATAAATCCCACAGTGTCGCTTAAAAGAAACGGTAAATTCTTGATTACTGTTTTTCTTACGGTAGTATCAAGGGTAGCAAATAATTTATTTTCAACAAATACGTCGCTTTTTCCAACAGCGTTCATTAAAGTTGATTTTCCAACATTGGTATAACCCACTAAAGCTACACGTACCATAGCACCGCGATTACTGCGTTGGGTTGCCATTTGTTTGTCGATAACTTTAATTTTATCTTTTAGCAACGATATTCTGTCTCTCACAATACGACGGTCGGTTTCAATTTCGGTTTCACCAGGACCACGCATTCCAATACCTCCTTTTTGACGTTCAAGGTGGGTCCACATTCCAGTTAGGCGAGGTAGTAAATATTGACATTGGGCTAATTCTACCTGCGTTCTAGCATATGAAGTTTCAGCACGTTGCGCAAAGATGTCTAAAATAAGATTGGTTCGGTCTAAAACTTTACAATCTAATTCTTTTGTAATGTTTTTAGATTGTGAGGGTGTTAATTCATCATCAAAGATTACGGTTTTGATATCGTTGTCTTTGATGAAGTACTTAATTTCTTCTAACTTTCCTGTTCCCACAAATGTTTTGGGATTGGGTTTATCCATTTTTTGGGAGAAACGTTTGATAACTGTTCCACCAGCAGTATAGGTAAGGAATTCTAACTCATCAAGATATTCTTTGAGTTTTTCTTCACTTTGGTTTTGTGTTACAATTCCAACTATAATTGATTTTTCAAAGTCAATAACTTCTTTCTCTAACATAATCGTTCTTTAAGATTACAAAGGTACGAAATAGCAAGCATAAAAAAACCCTCAAAAATGTAACACTTCTGAGGGTTTAAATATTTTAAAATAGAGTCTTGTTATTGACCACTAATTTTTACATTATCTATTTGCCATGCACTAGCAGCAGCAGTTGTTGAGATATATTTGAAAGCTACTCTAAAATTAGTATTACCTACATAACTTGAGATATCTTTACCACCAGAGTTTGTCCAAATATAAGAACTTGTATTTGTGTCTAATGTAAAACCTGTAATTTGTGTCCAAGTTGCCAAATTTGGATTTCCAGACGTATAATTTGTAGAAACAAACACTTGAATAGGAGTTCCTGAAAATCTAGTTGAATTATCAAATCTTAATACAGCCAAATTATAACCTGTTAAGTTAATTGCAGGAGAGATTAACCAATCTTCATTATCTCTATTTCCACTTGAAAAACCATTCATTGTTGCACAAGATCCTGGATTACCAGCAGTGGTGTTTAAAGACCATACTTGTGCACCCACAACACTTTGTTTAATCCAATTGGTCCAGTTTGTTGTAAAAGGTTCTTCAAAAATTGTAGAAAGCACAATTCTGTTTTGGTCTAATTTAACATCTTCAATAGTTCTAATCATAAACTGATAATCATTATTGTATTTTGTTAAAACACCTCTAATTTTACCACTTTTATTTGGAATAATCTGACTTGCAAAGTTTGCATATTCACTTGCTCTTAAAATAATAGTGTTGCCTAAAACATCTGTAATTAAATGATTTGTAGCTCCACCTAAATTGTTCACAGATGTGTCAAAATATTTTTTTCCAACTGATGCATCTGTAAATTGAACTGCATCAAACTCGATTAATTTGTTTAAGTATTGGTCGTTTTTAGCTTGGGAAATGGTTAGGCGATTTACCAAATCTTCTTCGCTAACTTTATCACAACTTCTTAAAATAACATCTTTGTATTCAACTCCAGAAATACGTCCCACTCCAGAATTGTAAGATGAACCTAAAACAGTACTTCCATATTGTTTAATGAAGAATCTGTTTTTGTTTAATTTAATCGTTACTTTTCTTCCTGGTTCAAATTCAGCATACAAGTTGTAATTGTCAACAGGCATACTAAATCCTGTTAAGCCATCTGTTGAAACCATTGAGATTGATTTATAAAAATTACCTCCTTCATCACTTGAAGTTACATAAGCTTCAATGTAATCTGTTAAAGTTTCGTCAGTAGTATACTGAGTTGCAGTTGCAGTTGCAATAGAAGTAATATCGGTTACTTCTTTAGTTTTTGCTATAGTAATACATTCGTTTGATAAGTCTGGAGTACCATAGTCATCACCGTTTACACATCCTACTAAAGATGCTAAAACAGCTGTTGTTAGTAATAATCTTAAATTTTTCATAGCGTATTAATTTTTAAGAATTAAAATATTATCCACCTCCCATGTTGTAGATGCAGTACTCGTTGAAGTGTAAACGAATGCTATTCGAACATTTTCACCAGCAAATGAAGAAATATCTATATTTCCAGAGTTTGTCCAAACGTAAGAAGCTGTGTTAGTGTCTAAAGTGGCAGATAAATTTGTCCAAGTTGCCGCGTTAGGATTACCAGTGGTGTAATCTGAAGAGATTTTTATTTGTAATAAATTACCAGCAAATCTTGAAGCCGTTTGGAAAGTTAATTTTGCGCCAGAAACATTAGTTAAATCTATTTCTGGAGAGATTAACCAATCTTCATTAACATTGTTACCGCCGGCAAAACCAGACATTACCGCACAATTACCAGGGTTTCCAAATTGAGTATCTAAACGCCATTCTTGAGCGCCTGTTACATTTACTTTTGTCCAATCATCCCAACTTGTTTCAAATGAATCTGAAAAAATAGGTATGTTTATGGTTGGAATAGCAAAATCATCATCTTGAACACAACTTGTTAAAACTACCGATGTGGTAGCCAACAAGAAAATTGATTTTAATAAATTATTTTTCATAGTGCAATTTTTTAGAAGTTAATATAGAAGTTAACAAAGAAAGTTCTTCCGTAACCATAAAAATATTTAGGTCCAAAAGCACGTGTTCCACTTACTAAATCTTGTTGTAAATCTGGGAAAGTAGCTTTACGAGATTGTTCGAAACCTCCTGTTTTGTAAGTAACATCTAAAACATTATTAACAGAAGCAAAGAAACCTACAGTATTTCGGTTTGCTTTACTAATTCTCCATGATTTTCCTCCAGTTAAGTTTAAGATAGAGAAACTATCAAATTTTTCTTGTTTTAATACTCTTCTAACTTCATCTTCCGTAGCTCCAGGATATGAAGCTCCAGTAGCTGGGTCAATACTAAAGTTATCAGTTCTTAAAATGTTTGAAACGTCTAAATATGAATCACCTAAATAGTTGATGTTTGCACCTACCCACCAGAAGTGAGGGTCTCTATACTCTAGTCCAAAAGAGGCAGCAGTTTGTGGCATACCTGGTTGGCGGTAATCTTTGATGTACACCTTCCCAAAATCTTTAATAGGATCTTGTCCTAAAGCAGCTAAACCATCATCGTTAGTTTTTAATTTAGCATTATCGGAATAAATATACTGACCATAAGATGCCGCAGCAGTTACTTTAATTGTTGAAGTAAGTTGGTACTCTAATCCTAATTCAACACCCATATTTTGTTTGTCTAAACCAGTAACAATTTCACTTACGAAAGCATCTTCATCACCTTCATTGTCTCCGATGTTTTCTGCATAGAAAAATGAAATCTCGGTTGAATTGCTAATTTTTGAATAGAATCCTGTTAATCTACTTTTGAATTTTGGAGTTCTAATAATGTAGCTACCATCAGCACTTACAATAGATTCACTAACTAAATCTGGAGTAATATTATTGTTTAAACGCGCATTTGAAAATGAGTTTCTCAATGTTGGCGCTTTTGTCATATACATACCATTGAAATCAAATAAATGTTTTCCTGTTAGTTTGTAAGTTAAACCTCCTTTGAATCCAAAGTTTTCAAAAGTTACGCTTTCTCCTTTTCCATAAGAATTGTCAGCATAAATTCCGTTTCTGTAAAGACCTTCTCTTTGATATTCTGTTCTAGAAAAAGATTGTGCTAAATAGAAATCAGCTTTGTCATAAGTAAATTTAAACTGAGTAAATCCATCGAAAGTTAAAGCGTGTAAAAGATAATTATAACCATAAGTATCACCTTCTACAACTTGTCTATTAGGGTTGTTTAAATCTGTTTGAGCAGCATTTCCAGCAAAGAAAGGATCAATGTCTAAGAAAAATTGTCCTCCTAATAAATCCAATAAGTTTTGATGATTATGTGATCTTAATTTTCTGAAGTTAGCAGCAGCAGTTAAACTGATGTTATCTGATAAACTTGAGTTTAATATTGAATTAGCACTTAAAAGATTGTCGTCTGTTCTATCTTCGTATAAAGCATAAATACTTCTTCCTGGATTAACACTGTTTTGGTTAGCTACATACATGGCATTCCAATCAATTTGTCCGTTTGCCAAGAAGTTAGCTCTTGCGATACCAGCTTGAGTATAATCTGGTGCCCAAACCCCATTGTTATCAAATTGATTCAAATAATAACTTGGTAAGTTTCTGTAGTAAGTTGGATCTGGATTATTTCCACCTTGAAAATCTAATCTTGAATTCCCTATTTTACCTGTTTGAAAAGCAACGTTAGTATTTAAAGTTGTCTTATCTGTAATTTTCCAGTAATGAGATAACATAGTCATTGGTTCTTCAATGTCTTTATCTCTTGAATTACGTTTTTTACCATCTTGCCATCCCCAATAAGAGTTGTATCTTACTCCTTTTAAATCTGTTACTTCTTGAGTATTAGGAGAAGATTTACCTCTACTGTTTTGAGCGTAAATTGAAGTTAAGTTCAAACTATGTTTGTCGTTAAATTTCTTTTCAACACTTGCAAATAATGAATTTGCAGCGTAATCAGTACCTTCAAAATAACCTTCTTCTGCCCATCTTCTTGATGCAGAAACTACAAATGCCCATCCGTCTTTATTCATTCCAGATGCATGCGTACCCATCATTCTCCAACTATAGTTGGTGTTAGTTCCCGACATCGAAATTCTAGTTCCAGGACGGTAGAAAGAAGCTCTTGTGTTAATTTCTTGAGTTCCTAATGCGTTACCAAAAGTGTAATCAGATGGTGCAGAACCCATTGTAAATTCTTGATTACGAGTTGCGTCATTTAAACCACCCCAGTTACTCCATTGTGGTCTTCCATCGTATAATTTATTCATAGCGATACCATTAATCATGGTAACTCCATATTCATTATCTAAACCTCTAATTCTAAAACGAGCTAATCCCCAGTTAAAAGCGGCTGCTTGTTGATAAGTGTCTCTTGACGCTTGTAATAATCCAGAAGTACTTTCTGAACCACTGTTGTCATCGCCTAAGTCATTTTCAGTGATTGTCACTAAACTTAATTGTTGTTCAGAGGTGATATCTTCTTCTAATAAGATTACCCCTAAATCGATTGTTTCACCTGTAAAAGGTTCTAACATTAATGTTTGTTGGTTGTACCCTGGAGTTTTGATAACCAATACTTGTTCACCTGAAGGGATTGTTTGAAAAACAAACGAACCATCAAAAGTGGTAAGAACTGTTTGGTTTGTGCTCTGAATTACAGCCACAACATTTTGTAATGGTTTTTGACTTTTAGCATCGATTACCTTACCTTTCAAGGCCGGATTTTGCTGTGCAAAAACAAAAACAGCTTGCAGCACTAACAAAGTGCTTAATACAAGTTTTTTCATAAAGAATATTATAATTAATACATATTTAACGTTAAGTAGTTACAAACTTAACAGCCTACAAATGTATAACTTTTAATAATATTATTTACCTTTGGCACCCAATTTGTAATAAACTTGATATTAATATAACATTCTTTTTATGAAAATTAAACATCTATTCTTGGTTTTTGCAGTTGTTTTTTCAGTAAACAAAGGCTTTTCGCAGGATAAAAAATTTAAGGTACATACCGTAGCTTTTTACAATTTTGAAAACTTATTTGATACTATTAATGATCCAGATACTTTTGATGAAGAGTATACTCCTGCAAACGGATGGACTAAAAAGAATTATAATAAGAAATTAGATAACTTAAGTAGAGTTCTTATTGAATTAGGCACAAGTGAAAGTCAAAAAAACTCACCAGTTATTATTGGTGCATGTGAAATTGAAAACAGAAGAGTTCTAGAAGATTTAGTAAAACACCCTGTTCTTATTAATAAAGGATACAAAGTAGTACATTTTGATTCTCCAGATAAACGTGGAATTGATGTGGGTTTTTTATATCAAGAAAAACATTTTCAACCTACTAGTTACATCAATGTGCCTTTATATGTTTATGAAACGGAAACTACAGTAGATAAAAAGGATAAAAAGTCAAAAGAAGAAGAAAAAGAAGTTGAAGAGAATGTAAACTATGATAAAAAAACTAAAAGAATTTACACTCGTGACCAACTTTTAGTAACAGGTCTTCTAGATGGAGAAGAAATTAATGTTATAGTTAACCACTGGCCTTCTCGTTCAGGTGGTGAAAAAAGAAGTAGCCCTTATAGAGAAGCAGCGGGTAGATTAAATAGAAAAATTATGGATTCAATCATTAAAATTAATCCTAAAGCTAAGTTTATCACTATGGGAGACTTAAATGATGGCCCTTATAATAAATCGGTTAAAGAAGGTATTGGTGCAAAACTTAAAAAAACGGAATTAAAAGAGCCTAGAGATGTTTACAATCCTTTTGAACAAATGCAAAAAGACGGACATGCAACGCTTTTTCACAGAGATGCAGGAGATATCTTTGATCAAATTATGGTGAGCCAACAATTAATTCCAGCAGACAATAATGATTATGGTTCCTTTAAATATTGGAAAGCGGGAATTTATAACAAGCCTTTTTTAATCCAAAAAACAGGTCAATGGAAAGGCTATCCATTGAGAAATCAAAATGGAGTTCCTGGATTTTCTGATCACTTCCCGGTTTATATTTATCTAGTTAAAGAAGTGAAGTAATTTCAACGATAATAATTTAATAAGGTTAGTTTGTAACAAAATGAACAGCTAACCTTTTTTCTTTTTAGTAACTTTACCTTTTTAAATTCAAAAAGATGGCAATAGGAAAACCGTTTAATTTACAAAAGTGGATTGAAGACAACAAAGGCTTATTAAAGCCACCTGTAAGTAATAAGAATTTATACATAGATTCAGAAGATTACATTGTAATGGTTGTGGGTGGACCCAATGCGCGAAAAGACTATCACTACAATGAAACAGAAGAATTATTTTACCAATTAGAAGGTGAAATTACCGTTTATATTCAGGAAGATGGTGAAAAGAAGGCTATGAAATTAGGTCCGGGCGACATGTATTTGCATCCTGCTAAAGTTCCACATTCTCCTGCAAGGACAGAAGGTTCTGTAGGTTTGGTAATCGAAAGAAAGCGTGCCGGAAAAGGATTCAACGATGGTTTGTTGTGGTTTTGTGACAATTGTAATCATAAATTACATGAAGTCTATTTTGAATTGCACGATATTGAAAAAGATTTTCTACCGCATTTTAATACGTTCTACAATTCGGAAGAAAAAAGAACTTGCAAAAAATGTGGTACTGTAATGGAAACGAATCCTAAGTTCACAAAAAAGTAACACAAGGTTAAGCAATGGTTTTCAAAAAGTTTCACAAAAAATAATCCGTGATAATCTGTGAAATCCGTGGCAAAAAATAACACTAAGATTGAACTCTTGTGTTCCTTGTGGTTAAAAAATATATTTTCTATCTTTGAAAAAAATTTAACAAAAACTGAATAAAAAGTTATAAAATGATATCTGAAGCAGCAATTCAATTTGGTATGCAAGAAGCTTTGCAACAATTAGGAATTAAAGAAATTAACGAAGGAACGTCAACAGGTTCAAAATGGTTTTCTAACGGGAAAATCATTGAATCTTATTCACCAGCAACAGGTGAGTTAATTGGAAAAGTAAAGTCTTCTACAAAAGAAGACTATGAAACTGCAATGCAAGCAGCAACTGAAGCTTTCAAAACATGGCGTTTGGTTCCGGCTCCAAAAAGAGGGGAAATCGTGCGTCAAATGGGAGAAGAATTGCGTAAACATAAAGAAGCATTAGGAAAATTAGTGTCTTTTGAAATGGGTAAATCGTATCAAGAAGGTCTTGGAGAAGTTCAGGAAATGATTGATATCTGTGACTTCGCTGTAGGTTTATCGCGTCAATTGCACGGATTAACGATGCACTCTGAGCGTCCAATGCATAGAATGTATGAGCAATGGCATCCGTTTGGAGTGGTTGGAATTATTTCAGCTTTCAACTTCCCAGTAGCGGTTTGGTCATGGAACTCTATGTTAGCTTGGGTTTGTGGTGACGTTTGTATTTGGAAGCCAAGTTCAAAAACACCTTTATGTGGTGTAGCGTGTCAAAACATCATTCAAACGGTATTAGAAAGAAATAATTTACCAGAAGGAATCAGCTGTTTAGTAGTGGGTAACGAGTCTGGAGATTTAATTAACAATGACAAGCGTATTCCATTAGTATCTTTTACAGGTTCTACTAGAATTGGTCGTCACGTATCTCAAGTAGTTGCGTCTCGTTTTGGAAATACTATTTTAGAATTAGGTGGAAACAACGCAATTATCGTTTCTAAAGAAGCGGATTTATCAATGGTATTGGTAGGAGCAGTATTTGGAGCGGTAGGAACAGCAGGTCAACGTTGTACTTCTACACGTAGATTAATTGTTCACGAAAGTGTTTACGATAAAACATTAGACGTTTTAGCTAAAGCGTATGCACAGTTAAAAATTGGAAATCCATTAGATGCCAACAATCACGTGGGACCACTTATCGATAAAGGTGCCGTGCAAGATTACTTAAACGCTATCGAAAAAGCAAAAGCTGAAGGCGGAAGAGTTATTGTAGAAGGTGGTGTTTTAGAAGGGAAAGGATACGAAAGCGGTTGTTATGTAAAACCATGTATTATCGAAGCTAAAAACGAGTTTGAAATCGTGCAACACGAAACTTTTGCTCCAGTATTATATGTAATGAAATACAGCACAATTGAAGAAGCTATTGAAATGCAAAATGCAGTTCCTCAAGGATTATCTTCTTCTATCTTTACTAACAACATGAGAGAAATGGAATTATTCCTTTCTGCTGCGGGTTCTGATTGTGGTATTGCTAACGTAAACATTGGAACTTCTGGTGCTGAAATTGGCGGTGCTTTTGGTGGTGAAAAAGAAACAGGTGGTGGCCGTGAATCAGGTTCTGATGCATGGAAAGCTTACATGAGAAGACAAACTAATACCATTAACTACGGAACAGCGTTACCATTAGCACAAGGTATTAAGTTTGATTTGTAAAATTAAGTGATTAGTTACTTTTTGGATATAGAAAAACCCTGCAATTGCAGGGTTTTTTGTTTTGATAGTTCTTAAAGGAATTTGATTAGGAGCTAACGAGTATGTAGTTATTAGAAAATTTTCGTGTATTATTATTTTTTACTTTTAATAGTTAAGAATAATTTATAATTTGAATTTTCTTTTCTGTAAACATACATTTCTCTAGATTTTGATGGTTTTACAATAGAATCATTTATTTTTATGTCATACCCTTTAGTTAACATAAAATTCGGACTATAAAATGTGTCATTAATCAATATACTTCCATTATCTCTTATTTTTATTTTTGAAACAATAAAGTTATATTGATTAATATTATCTTCTCTTGTTTTTGTGTAATTTCTTAAAAAGAATAAAATAAACAATATGATAGCCAAACCTAAAATTATCTTTTTCATAATATTATTAATAATTTAATTCATTTAAAACGTTTAGCTATTTTAATTGCCACATCGGCAAATTGAAAATTACTTCGTTTTCTTAACGTACTGTGTTAAAATGTAAATACTTTGGTTTTCCACTCTACCTTCAATAAGGTTAGCGTCGTCCCAAACTAATTTAATGTTGTGTACGGCAGCACCACGTTTTGCAGTAAAGGTTGCGCCTTTTACATCTAAATCTTTAATCAACACTACTGAGTCGCCATCTTGTAAAACAGCGCCGTTACTGTCTTTATGTACAATTTTGTTTTCGTCTTCTTCTTCGCCTTCACCTGTTGCTTTTGCCCATTCTAAGGCTTCTTCATCTAAGTACATCATGTCAAGCAAATCGTTATTTTTCAAACGGGCTAACATGCGCCAAGATAAAATTTGAACCGGCAAATGTTCGTTCCACATACTTTCTGATAACCCTCTCCAATCGTTTTCATTCATGGTTTCTGGGTTTTCAATTTGGTCTTTTAAATGTTTAGCAACTAAAACCGAATGTTCTAAACTTTCTGCAGTGTGAGGTGGCAACGTGTACACAACTAAATCATGTTCGGTACCACTAATTTCGCAAACTGAACCACTGCGGTCTTTCAGTTTTTTTTCTATTACACTCATTTTGAATGGATTTTACGTAAATAAATAATTGGAAGCAAAGGTATAAATTGTAATAAAACAGCATAAAAAAAAGCAACTTTTTTACGAAGTTGCTTTAAAATATATTGTAAAATGAATTTTAAAAATTAAACGAGGCTCCAATATGCATAACAAATTGGTTATTAAAATGTTCAAATCCAGTTACGTTATTATCATATCGAGCTAGTGGAGCAGTGCCTTCGGCGTATAATCCAAATCCGTTAGAAAAGAAATAACGGAATCCTAAATGTGCACCAAAATTACGAGTTCCTAAGTTCAATCCTGGATAAACATCTGCTTTTGGGTTTAACCCTAAAACACTTCCAATATTGGCATTAAAGCGAAATTTAATATCGGCTTTGTCTTCAAAATCGGCATTAGTTCCAGCAATCTCATCGGTATTTAATAAATAAGTGGCTGCAAAACCATATGACATATTTTCGCCTATTCCAAAGTCGATAGTTGAGGTAATTCCTGTGGCATGATCTTGAAGATTTATACCTACTTGCAATTTTTTATCTCCTTTTCCTCTAAAACCTTGTGCCCAGTTAATCTGAGTACTAAAGATTAAGATTAAAACAACAACAATTTTTTTCATAAAAACTTATTATATCTAACAAAGATAATGATTTTAATTTCTACCGTTTTCATGAGGGTATAAATCTGGTAAGGCATCACTTTGCCAAAATTCTTTCGTATCGATGTCCATAATCGTAAGCTTTCCTTTGAAAGCCGCACCAGTATCAACATTCCAAACGCAGGCTTTGTTTACGGGCTTTGTCTCATTTATTTTTGTGACCGGTGTATGCCCAATATAAATTTCATTATAAAGTGTCAAACGATTAGGATACGTTATGTTATCTTTTGAAAGATGAGGATCAAGTGCTAACACCATTTCCCAAAGTGTCCTGTCCCAATAAAAAAGTGGTTTGAAATATTCATAATCAACGCCTTTCATATTGGTAAAACCAGCGTGAATAAATAATCGGTTATTATCATCTAAATAATAATCTTGTAACGATTGTAAAAAATGGATGTGCTTTAACTTAGTAATTGCATCACAATTTTGATAGGATTTTACTGTTGCTTCTCCGCCATGTTGAAACCACAATTTTTCATCAAATTTCTCGTTATTACCTAATAACCAATCTAATAAAAGTTCGTCATGGTTGCCACGGATAAAAATACAAGGTTGTTTTTTTTGCAATTCAATTAAAAAATCTAAAACAGCAGGCGATTCGCTCCAACCATCTACAAAATCTCCTAAAAAAATTAAGGTATCATTTTGAGTAATTTTTGCTCTTTCTAAAACTTGGTGAACTGCTTTTAGTCCGCCATGAATATCTCCCAGTACGAATTTTCTCATTTATATGTATAATTTCATTCAAATTTTAACATAAACTGCAGAAAATCTACAGCAATATATCT
Source organism: Flavobacterium sp. (assembly GCF_036782315.1). Classification (GTDB taxonomy): domain Bacteria; phylum Bacteroidota; class Bacteroidia; order Flavobacteriales; family Flavobacteriaceae; genus Flavobacterium. The sequence continues at coordinate 153,624 of NZ_DAIPZK010000001.1, read as the reverse complement.
TTTGGCTGTCTCTAATTTTGTTTTAAACAGAAAAAAACAAATTTAAACAACAAACAAACTCACTTAAAATCAAACAATTATGAAAAATTTATTACAATTATTCGCTTTCGTGTTAGTAAGTTCAATCCTTTTCTCATGTACTACTGATGAGTATGATGCAGCACTTGAAGAAAGTGTAAAAGTAACAGAAAATATTCAAAATATACAATCTAAGGAAGGAGATGGAGAGACTCCTCCTCCGACTGTAGAAGAAACACAACCAGTTATTGTTATAAAAAAAGATTAATTAAAAAAAAAGATTATGAAAATTGCATTCGAAGTATTAAGTATATTTTTTATTAGTATTTTGTTTTTACTAAATATATCAAACAGAAAAGCTGTTAAATATAATGAGAACAATAAGGAAATTTCCAATGATATTCAACACAACTTTTCAAAAGAGATTGATTACAAAGCCACACCAATTATTATTGTTAAAAGAGATTAACAATCATAATTTAGTGTTATTTTTGTTTGGAAACAAAAGATAGTATTGAAACAAATAATCATTGTAGTTTTAGTGTTTTTATTCATCGGTTGTAATTCCGATGTGGATAAGTCTTTTTCAAATGAAAAGTTAGAATTTTATTTTAACGAAGCATACAATACAAATTTATCAAATCAAAAAAGAGAAAAGTATGTTGATTCAGCTTTAAAAATTGTTGAAAAGCAAAATGATAAAGATACATTAAAGACAAAAAATTATTTTAAAGTTGCTAATCGTTATTTTATGCTTTTAGAATATGAAAAGTATAAGCAGGTAACAAAAAAGATATTATCAATTAGCTTACTAAATCAAGATACACTTTCTCTTGCAAAAGCTGAATATTATTTAGGAGATTATTACTTTGCATTATCAAAGAATGATAGTGCATATTATTATTTTTTGTCAGCCGAAAAAAAATATAAAACGACTAAGGATAAATCTAATTTAGCGAATACAATTTTACATAAAGCCTATATTCTCTTGTATGAAAAAGATTTTTTGGGAAGTGAAACAGAAACTATTAGAGTTCTAAATTTAGCAACTAAATTAAATGATAATTCTTTAATTTATGAATGTTATGTGAATTTAGGAAGTTCTCTTTTAGGTCTTGGAAATTATAATAAAGCATTAGAATATCATCAAAAAGCATTAAAACAAATTGAGTATGTTGAAGATCCAAACTATCATTCAATATTAAAAGCTCAAACTTATAACAATATTGGATTTGTTTATTTATCAACAAGTGATTTCGCAGAAGCAATAAAAAATTTCTCTCAAGGTTTAAAAATAGATAATATTAAAAATCAACATTTAGTTTTATATGCTGCATTACTCGATAATTATGCATATTCAAATTTTAAAAACAAAACCAGTTATAATGAGACAGATTTTATAGAATCTTTAAAAATAAGAGATAGCATTAATGATATTGCGGGTAAAATCAATAGTAGAATCCATTTAGTAGAATATTATTTATCAAAAAAAGATACTTTAAAAGCAATACAATTAAATGATGAAGCGAATCGTTTAGCAAAAGAATCTCATTATAACAAAGAAGTATTAACTACGCTTGATTTTTACACCAAATTAAAACCAAAAGAAGGATTAAAATACGCTAAAGAATACATCAAACTTAACGATAGTTTACAACAACAAGAACGACTAACCCGAAATAAACTAGCACGTATAGAATTTGAAACGGATGAAATTATTGTAGAAAAAGAAGCTATATCTAATCAAATTAAAGTTATTTTAATTTCGTCTTTGCTTATTTTTTCTTTTGGAATTTTATTTTACATCATTCTTTTTCAACGAAGTAAGCACAAAGAACTGCTTTTTAATCAAGAGCAACAAAAAGCTAATGAGGAAATTTATAAGCTTATGTTAGACAAACAAGATGAGATTGATGAAGTTAAAAAGAAAGAAAAATTGCGAATTTCACAAGAACTGCACGATAGCATTATGAATAAATTAGCAGGAACCCGACTCAATTTGTTCATTTTGTCAAAAAAACGAGATGATGAAACCATACAAAAGTGTTTAGAACATATAAATGGGATTCAAAATATTGAAAAGGAAATTAGAACCATTGCGCATGAATTACACAACGAATCATTTTTAACAAAAGGAAGTTTTCGTAGTTTGTTAGAACAATTATTGCAAAATCAAAAAGAAACCTATCAAACCGAATGCGAATGCAGTATTGATGAGGAAGAAACGTTTGAAACGATATCGGCTCAAGTTAAAATGAATGTTTATCGCATTATACAAGAAATATTAAATAACATCAACAAACACGCAAACGCTTCTAAAATTTCGGTAAGTTTATACATCAAAGAAGGTTTTTTATATTTGCATATAGCCGATAACGGAATTGGTTTTAAAGTTTCGAAATTAAAATCAGGAATAGGATTAAAAAATATGGACAGCAGAGCTGAAGCTATTAATGGAAAATTAACTATAAAGTCGGAAAAAAACAAAGGCACATCAGTTCGTTTAAAAGTTAAATTATAAGACAACTTCTTAATACCCTACTATTTTGGAAAATAAAAAGCTAAATATTTTAATGATTGACGATCATCCTTCAATGATTGAAGGATATAAAAGTATCCTTTCGTTTAATGATTTGGATTTTGAAATTCAAGTTACTCCAGCTTACAATTGCGAAAGTGCTTATTATTTAATTACCGATATCCAAACCAAACCGGCTTATGATGTTGTTTTTATCGATTTAAGTTTACCTGCTTTTCCAGAACAAAAAATTTATTCAGGACACGATTTGGCAGCTTTGGTTCGTTTGTATATGCCTAGCTCTAAAATCATTATCTTAACGTCTCATATTGAAGCTTTTGTGCTTTATAAAATTCATAGAGAAATTGAACCCGAAGGTTTTTTAGTTAAAAGTGATTTCACCGCAGAAGAACTTTTAACAGCTTTCAATCAAATAGTAGCCGGAAATAAATATCGAAGCAGAACAGTTCAGCAAAATATTAATGATTTAATGGCAAATGATTTTTTATTAGATGAACATTATCAGCAAATCATAACGCTGTTGGCACAAGGAATTAAAACCAAGAACATGCCCGAATATATTAATATTACGGTTAGCGCAATAGACAAAAGAAAAGCCCACATAAAAGAGTTTTTTAATATTGAAAAAGGTTCAGACGAAGACATTATTAAAGAAGCGAAAAAAAGAGGTTTGATATGAAATTTTAACATAAACTGCAGAAAATCTACAGCAATCCATCAAAAAAGCGTTCTTACATTTACATTGTAATTCTTTAATAAATAATAGGATGAAAATGCACACAAAAATACTTTTGGTTTTGTTGTTCTTGAGTTTAGTATGGCTTTACACCGTAATCGATTTAACTTACAACACGCTTTTTTTTGAAAGCAACACTATTTTATCAAAGTGTATTGGATATCATGCTCAATTTGAGTTGATTTACATTTTAGGTGTTTTTCTTTTTATATCGTATTTGGCTTTAATCTTATTTTTGAAAAATAAAAAATGGTCTTAATCATATTTCATTTTTCTTAAAATACGCATTACTTCTTTAAAAGCAATATAAACTAAAGGGTTTTCTATTGTTTTTAAAAGAGGTTTAGCATCAATGAGTTTTTGTTTGGCTTCTTCAAAACCATTCAAATAACAAATCATTAAAATGTGCGGAACATTTTCTAAATCTCTTTTTTCTGTTGCTTGCAAAGGCAATCCTTTGTTAAGTTTATTCAGTAATGCAATATTCGAATTGTAAATGTGATGCAACATTTTCCGATTGTATTGTGGAGGCTCAAATAACATTTCTGAATTCATTTTGTAGTAGCCATTATCAAAAAAAGTTAAAGTTACTTTTTCAAACGGATAATAACTGGTTTTGTCATTTAATCCTAAGGTTATGTATTCGGTTATTACAAAACTGTTTTCGTCATATTCAATACTAACTTCATCTAATGCCGAGTAAAACAATTTTACTTGTTCGTTGACTAATTCAATATCTACTCTTGAATAATATACTTTATCTCGAATTTTCTTCTTGTTTCCAGCCCAGCAAACCACAAATAATTCTTTAAAAACTTTGTACTTGGAAGGCAAATCTTTATGGCGATTATTAATAAAATCTAAAACACTTTCTAAAGTATGTTCTATGCTGTTGCGCGAACTATTTTCAATGCTTATAACCGTTTCAACATTCTGCTTTGAATACGGAATTTTCTCTGTAGTAGGAGAAGTATTACTTCCTTTTCTTACAAAGTAGGTATTCGCCTCAATAGTATAAATTCCTTTTTTAAAATAAGAAGTTTTTGATTTGGGTTTAATCGTCACTAAACCTACCACTTTATCTTTTGGAAGATTAGGAAAAGGAACATTTTCATATTGAATTTTAGGAGGATTTTCTAAAAAAGCATTTACTAAATTTTGAATTCGGCTATCATCAAAAAAATCATCACCAACGATTTCATTCGTTTCGTCTTCCACACCAACAACGATATAAGAATTATTACTCGGATTCGAATTGGAAAGCGCACAAATATGTTTTAAAAACTTAGCTTTTCCTTCTTTGGTGTGTAAATTCAATTGACGCTTCTTATCATAAAAACTGTTCTCATCATGATGAGCTAAAAGATTTTTGATAAGAAGACGCTTGTTTATCATTTTTCAATTGAATATTCTGAACACTATTAACCGAACACTGAGCACTAATCTAAGGCACTCTATTTCCCATACTTTCTGCCCAAATAGCAAACCAATCTTGTTTGTCTAAAACTAATGATTTGGCTTTCATTAATTGTTGAATTCTTCCCGAATTAACTGTTCCTGCAACAGGTATAATTCCGGCAGGATGTTGCATAATCCAAGCTAATAAAATAATGTCGGAACCTAAATGATATTTCTCTACTAATTTAGCTAAAAGCTGACGTAATCTAAAAGTTTGGTCTGTGTTTTCTCTAAAAACCGTTCCTAACGGATTCCAAGCCATAGGTTGAATATTATGAATTTGCATGTAATCCAAACTTCCATCTAACATAGCTTCATGATGAGTGGCTGAAAATTGCACTTGGTTGAAAGAAATTTCAGTTTTTTGACGTAATAGTTCGGTTTGTGATGGTGTAAAATTAGAAACGCCAAAGGATAAAATTTTTCCATCAGCTTTTAATTTTTCAACCGCTTCTGCAATTTCATCTGCTTGCATTAATGGACTTGGGCGGTGAAGCAAAAAAACATCCAAATAATCCGTTTGTAAATTTTTCAACGAATTTTCAGCTGACCAAATGATGTAGTCTTTGGAATATTCGTAATGTTTAATCAAATTATTAGGACGATTTTCAGAAACATACTGAATTCCACATTTTGTAATTAATTGGATTTTTTTGCGATCAATTTTACTTTCAGCAAGTGCTTTACCAAAAGAAGCTTCTGTTGTGTAACCACCATAAATATCGGCATGATCAAAAGATGTAATTTTATTTTCAATATACAGATTTATCAAATGCGCCATTTCTGTGCTACTTAGGTTTTTGTCCCAAATACCCCAATTCATTGTTCCTGCGATAATTCTTGACAAAGTTTTCATAAAGTTTATTTTTTTGTGTTAAAGTTTATAATAAATAATTGATAATGCGTTGTTTATATGAAATTAATCGGTGTCATATCGACATTATGAATATACTAATTTAAACATTTGTCCCATGAAAAATTTAAAAAAAAATTTATTTCGCTTTTTTTCAATTCTTGTGCTTAGTGTTTTTGCATTAAGCTGTTCTGATTCGGATGAAAATACGGCAGGAACTTCAAGAATTAAAGTAGGTATAACCGATAATCCAGGCGATTATGATGCAGTTAATATTGAAATTCTTGATGTAAAAATAAAGAATTCAAATGCAACAGATGAAGACGATTGGATAAGTATTGGAATTGCTAATCCAGGAGTATATAATCTTCTTGATTTAACAGGTGGAGTTACCGCTTCTTTGTCTGATAGTCAAATTCCATCAGGTTATTTAGGTCAAATCAGACTTATTTTAGGAGAAAACAATACCGTGGTAAAAAACGGCATTACTTATCCACTTAATACTCCAAGTGCGCAACAATCAGGTTTAAAGCTTCAAGTAAATCAAACGCTCGAGCCAAATTTTACTTATGATTTTTTAATTGATTTTGATGTTAATCATTCTATTGTGTTACAAGCAGGTGGCTCTGGAAATTACAATTTACATCCCGTTTTAAGAATAATTACAACGGCTAATTCTGGTTCTATTTCAGGAGCTGTTGAGGTAGGCGATTATCAAGTATTAGCATCCGTTATGGTAGGTGCCACTGAAGTAACAGCTCTAACCGATTCTCAGGGAGTATTTTATCTTCACGGAATTCCAGCAGGAACTTACACGCTTACATTAACTCCAGATCCTACATCAACCTTCACTCCTTTAGTGATAGAAAATGTTGTAGTAGTAAACGGAGTTAATACCGATATTGGCACGCAAACAATTTCTGACTAAATTGAAATAATTAAGTTAAAATATCATAAATTTCACAAAAAGGCAGCTACAACAGGTGGTTGCCTTTGTTATTTTAACCAATTATTAACAACAAACCACTATTTTTTTTTTCAATTTTGAAATGTTAAAATTTTGAACTTAATTGTACCTCGAAAAAAACATAAAATATGGAAGAAAATGCAACTGCATTAGACATTAGAGCAATCAATGAAAAAATAGAAAGAGAAAGTGCTTTTATTGACCTACTTACAATGGAAATGAATAAAGTTATTGTGGGTCAAAAACACATGGTTGAGCGATTATTAATCGGTTTGTTAGGTCAAGGACATATTTTACTTGAAGGAGTTCCAGGTTTGGCAAAAACCTTAGCTATTAACACACTTTCACAAGCCGTTCATGGTACTTTTAGCCGTATACAGTTTACGCCCGATTTGCTTCCAGCCGATGTGGTAGGAACTATGATTTATAATATCAAGCAAAATGATTTTAGTATCCGTAAAGGTCCAATTTTTGCCAACTTCGTATTAGCCGATGAGATCAATCGTGCACCTGCAAAAGTGCAATCAGCCTTGTTAGAAGCGATGCAAGAAAAACAAGTTACCATTGGTGATGAAACCTTTAAATTAGATAAACCGTTCTTAGTAATGGCTACACAAAACCCAGTGGACCAAGAAGGAACCTATCCATTACCAGAAGCACAAGTTGACCGTTTTATGTTGAAAGTGGTGATCGATTATCCAAAAATGGAAGAAGAGCGTCATGTAATTCGTCAAAACTTAAAAGGTGCTTTTGAAAAAGTAAACCAAGTGGTTTCGTTAGAGCAAATTTTAAGAGCGCAAGAAGCCGTTCGTGAAGTGTACATGGACGAGAAAATAGAGAAGTATATTTTAGATTTAATTTTTGCTACTCGTTATCCAGAAAAATATAAATTAGAAAGTCTAAAACCATTAATCAGTTTTGGAGCTTCGCCTCGTGGAAGTATCAACTTAGCAACTGCTGCTAAATGTTACGCTTTCATCAAACGCAGAGGTTACGTAATTCCTGAAGACGTTCGTGCCGTAGTATATGATGTATTACGTCACAGAATCGGAATTACTTATGAAGCAGAAGCTGAAAACATCACTACAGTAGACATTATCAGTAGAATTGTTAATGAAGTTGAAGTGCCTTAATTTTTTGTTTCAAGTTTAAAGTTTCAAGTTATAAAACCTGAAACAAAGAAAACCTGAAACCTGAAACAAAATAAAAATGGATACCAAAGAAATTCTAAAAAAAGTTCGAAAAATTGAAATCAAAACCCGAAGATTGAGTGATCATATCTTTTCGGGAGAATATCACACGTCTTTTAAAGGACGCGGGATGACGTTTTCAGAAGTACGTCAATACCAATTCGGTGACGACGTAAGAGCTATCGATTGGAATGTAACCGCACGCTATAACGAACCTTTCGTAAAAGTATTTGAAGAAGAACGCGAATTAACCATGATGTTAATGGTGGATATTTCGGGTTCGGAAAGTTTTGGAACTAAAAATCAGTTAAAACGTGATATGGTAACGGAAATTGCTGCTACATTAGCGTTTTCGGCTACTCAAAATAATGATAAAATTGGTTTGCTTTTGTTTTCAGACCAAATCGAATTGTTCATACCACCTAAAAAAGGAAAATCGCACGTTTTACGAATCATTCGCGAGTTAATCGAATTCGAATCGAATAGCAAAAAAACCGATTTATCGCAAGCTTTGAAATATTTATCTAGTGTTTTGAAAAAGAAAGCCATTGTGTTTTTAATTTCCGATTTCATGGTGAAAGATTACGAACAAACCTTGAAAATTGCTTCAAAACGTCATGATGTAACTGGAATTCGAGTGTTTGACCAAAGAGAAGAAAGTATTCCAAACATTGGAATTGTAAATATGATTGATGCTGAAACAGGAGAAACACTTTTAGTTGATACCACATCAAAAAAAGTACGAATGGATTACGAAAAATACTATCGTGAGAACGTCGATTATTTCAAGGATATTTTTTCAAAATGTGGAGCTGGAACGATTAGTTCAAGAGTGGATGAAAGCTATGTAACCAAATTATTAGGTTATTTTAAAGCGCGTAATTAAGAAAAATGAAAAAGAAACTTTACTTATATATTGCTTTATTGTTTGGATTTTTGGGATTTTCTCAACAAATCTCGTCTTCTATTGATTCTACTCAAATTAAAATTGGATCACAATTCAATTTAACTATCAAAGCAAAAGTAAACGTTAAAGATAAAGTGGTTTTTCCTGATGGAAAGTTTTTTGGTGCTTTGGAAATATTGGAATCATACCCAATTGATACCGTAAAAAACGACAACCAATACGAATTAATCAAAAAGTACGGGTTAACCCAATTTGATTCGGGGCGTTATGTGATTCCGAAATTATTGGTGAAAATCAACCAGAAAGAATTCCGTACTGATTCGCTTTCAATTTTGGTAAACGATGTAAAAGTTGATACTACAAAACAACAAATGTACGACATCAAAGACATCATCGCCATCGAAGAAAAACCAATGAGCGAATGGTGGAAATTGCTGATTTTATTAGTATTGATTGTGGCTTCTGGATTTGCATCGTACTTTATTATCAAACGATTGCAAAAAGACAAAGAACAAAAAGAAGAGTTTTTCGCTTCTCCAATTGAAAAAGCGATTGCGTATCTTCAAAACTTAGATAAAAAACAATTAGTACAACGCGGTGATGTCAAAGAATACTATTCTGAAATGACCGATATTACAAGAACGTACATCGAAGAGTCCATCCATATTCCAGCAATGGAAAGTACCTCGAGCGAATTAATAGAATCACTAAAAAAAGCGATTGCCGATAAAAAAATGTTTGTCAATCGTGAAGAATTAGATAAATTTAAAAGAGTACTAGAAAATTCGGACTTGGTGAAATTTGCCAAATCGCAACCATTACCATTCGAAATAGAAACGGATAAAAAAATCATCGATAAATTCTTATTGGTCATTGATAAAGCTTTACCAAGAACTGAAGATCAAGCCGCAATTTTATTTGCAGAAGAGGTTCGTAAGAAAGAAATGCAAAAGCAAAAGTTCAAACGTTTAGTGATGTCTATCGGAATTTCCGTTTTTTTATTGGTGGCTTCCATTGTAATTTTTGCTTACACAGTGGGATTCGATTTTATCAAAGACAATTACATAGGACATTCCACTAAAGAATTATTAGAAAAAGAATGGATTACTTCCGAATATGGAGAACCAGCTATCATCATTTCAACACCTAAAGTTTTAAAACGAACAATTGATGAAAAAATTCAAAATAATCTTCCAGAAAATGTAAAAGCAACAAGTCGTTTTATGTATGGAAGCATTATTGACAATTTCTCTATAGTTTTAATTACAACCGCTTATAAAGATACCACTAAGATAGATTTAGATTTAGCGCTTGAAGCGGATTTGAAAGAATTAGAAACCTTTGGAGCTAAAAATATTATCGTAAAAACGGGTGAATTTGAAAATGTAAAAGGACTTTCGGGCAAAAAAGCATTTGGAACCTTTACTGCTTTTGATCCAGTAAGAGAAGAAGATGTAAAAATGGAATACGATATTATGGTTTTATCACAACCTGGTGGTGCGCAAGAGTTTTTTATGATATACAAAGAAGATGATAAGTATGCTAAGGAAATTATCGAGAAAATTCAGAATTCAATTGAACTAAGAAAACCTAAAAAATAATGGGAAAAGTAACCTTTTTAAATCCGGAATTTTTATGGTTGTTTTTGGTTTTACCAATAGCAATAGGATGGCTCTTTTATAAAAGAAACCAACTTTCGGCAACGGTAAAAATGAGTTCATTGCAACCTTTCAAACAAAACCGAACATTCTTAGCGAAAGTAAAACCGTTTTTATACCTATTGCGAATTTTAGCTTTAAGTTCTATCATAATCGCCTTAGCCCGACCAAGAAGTGTTGACGTTACCTCAAAATCGAAAACCACAAAAGGAATCGATATTGTTATGGCAATCGACGTTTCGAGTAGTATGTTGGCCAATGATTTAAAACCAAATCGCTTAGAAGCTTTGAAAAAAGTAGCTTCAACATTTGTTCAAGATCGTGTTAATGATAGAATTGGATTAGTGGTTTATGCAGGTGAAAGTTATACTAGAACGCCAGTAACTTCTGATAAAACCATCATTTTACAATCGCTAAAAACTATCGAATACGATGATTCCATTATTGCTGATGGAACTGGAATTGGAGTTGGTTTAGCAACAGCCATTAACCGAATTAAAGATAGCAAAGCGAAAAGTAGAATCATCATTTTATTGACGGATGGTGTAAACAATTCTGGAACCATCGATCCTAGAACTGCTTCTGAAATTGCAAAGGAATATGGCATAAAAGTATATACCATTGGAATTGGAACAAACGGACAAGCGATGTTTCCTGTAGCTAAAGATGCAAATGGTAAATTAGTGTTTAGAAATATGCCTGTAGAAATTGATGAAAGTTTAATGAAAGAAATTGCAAAAGCTACTGATGCAAAATATTTTAGAGCTACATCAAACAAAAAATTACAAGCCATTTATGACGAAATCAATAAGTTAGAAACCACAGAAATTGATGAGAAAAAATTCTACAATTACGATGAAAAATACAAACCTTTCGTGTTGATTGCGTTTGTGTTGTTAGGCGTAGAGTTGTTATTGAGAAATTCAGTTTTTAGAGGAATCGTTTAGAAAGAAAAACAATGTTTGAATTAGAAAGTCCAATATATTTTTATTTATTAGCCCTATTACCTATAATAGTGGCACTTTTTCTATTCAATTTGTTTTGGAAAAGAAAAAGACAAGCTGTTTTTGCCGATTTAGAACTATTTAAACAATTAGCGCCCGAAAAATCCAGCTTTAAACCGGCTTTGAAATTAGGAGTTTTGTTGTTAGCATTGGTTTGTATTATTATTGCTTTGGTAAACCCAAAAATGGGAACGAAAATGGAAACAGTAAAGCGTCAAGGAATTGATATTGTCTTTGCAGTCGACATTTCAAAAAGTATGCTAGCCGAAGACGTAGCACCAAACCGATTGGAAAAAACAAAGCAAATCGTTTCCCAAATCATCAACCAATTAGGAAATGATCGTGTGGGAATTGTTGGGTATGCTGGAAGTGCTTATCCTGTTTTACCCATGACAACCGATTACAGCATCGCAAAAATGTACTTGCAAAGTATGAATACCAATATGGTGTCTTCGCAAGGAACCGCTTTTAACGATGCAATTCAATTAGCAGTAGATTTCTTTGATGTAAAAGACACAAGCAAGTTAATTGTCTTAATTTCCGATGGAGAAGATCATGGGGATGGTGTGGATGATGCAGTTGAAATGGCAAAAGAAAAAGGAGTTCGCATTATAACAATTGGTGTAGGAACCGAAAAAGGAGGTCCAATTCCGTTACGTGATGATAAAGGAACTATCGCTTCGTATAAAAAAGATCAAGAAGGACAAACGGTAATTACCAAGTTATATCCTGAAGTTTTAAAGAAAATAGCGGATAACACAAAGTCAAAATATATTGTAGGAACCACTACAAAAAATGTGGTTGAGGAAATAAAAAAATCCTTAGATAAAATTGAAAAATCAGAATTTGAATCACAACAAATTGCTGATTTTGAATCGCAATATCAATGGTTTTTGGCTTTGGGATTTTTATTGTTATTAGTAGATGTTTTTCTTTTGGAGAAAAAAACAGCATGGGTGCAAAAGTTGAACTTATTTAATGAAAAGAAACATGCATAAGATAGTTTACATAGTGCTACTATTGAATAGTATTTTGCTTTTTGGACAAGAAAAAGACAAAAATCTATACAACGGAAATCAGTTATTTAAAGAAAAAAAATACGCTGATGCCGAAGCCGATTTTCGTGTAACGGAATCAAAAAAATCACCCAAAAAAGCAACTGCTGGATACAATTTAGGAAATAGTGTATATCGTCAAAACCAACAAGGCGAAGCGCAAATTCGATACATTCAAGCTTTAGAACATGCTAAAACTAAAGAAGAAAAACACCGAATTTATCATAATTTGGGCAATACTTTCATGTTGGAAAAGAAATACGATTTAGCAGCAGATGCTTACAAAAATGCACTTCGAAACAACCCAAATGACGAAGAAACACGTTATAATTTTGCTTTAGCTAAAAGAAAAAATAAAGATAATCCACCTCCAAAAGATAAAAAGAAAGACAATAAAGGTGGCGGCGGTCAAGATAACAAACCACAACCTGAAAATAAAGACGGAAATAAAGACAAAGGAAACGATAAAAAAGATTCTGATAAAAACGATCAGAACAATAAAAACAAACAAGGCGATAACCAGCAAGGGAAAGGTGATGGAGAGAAAAAAGAAGATAAAAATGAAAATCCAAAACCAAGTGGCGCCGACAAACAACGCATCGATAACATTTTAGATGCTGTAAATAATGCAGAGAAGAAGGTTCAGGACAAAGTAAATGCGAAGAAGGTAAAAGCACGTCCGGTTTCTAATGAAAAAGATTGGTAATTCATGAAAAAGGTACTTTTAGTTTTATTTTTATCATTTTTTTATAACACTGTTTCCGCTCAAGTAAAATTTGAAGCGCAAACAGAAAGAAATTCGTATGGGTTAAACGAACGAATTCAGTTAGTTTTTACTATTAATAATGAAGGAGACAATTTTGAACCACCAAAATTTTCAGGTTTTAAAGCGGAAGGACCTTTTATCAACAAAGGGAATCAGACCTCAATTACTGTTATTAACGGAAAAGTTACTCAGAAAAGAGAAATTTCTACCCAAGTTATTTATTATTTAACCCCAACAAAAAAAGGAACGTTTACTATTGGTGCCGCTTCAATTGAATATGATGGAACGGTTTACAAATCGGCCCCAATAAAGATAACAATTACCGATCCTATTCAAATGCCAACCTATCCAGGTCAGCAACCAACTAATGTGAATTATGGTGAAGGAATACATTTAGTGGCTGAAATGTCAACTAAGAATCCGTATGTAAATGAACCCGTTACCGTAGTGTACAAGTTGTATTTTGAACCTCGTTCGACAGTTGGAAATTTCAGAAATTTCAAAGCACCAAAGTATAACGATTTCTGGAGTCAGTATATTGATATGAAGCAATTAACTGCCGAGCGTGGAAAATACAATGGAAAAGATTACAGCATGGTGGTGTTGCGTAAAGTTATTTTATATCCATTAGAAGCGGGAACAAAAAACATAGAACCTTTCAAAATCGATTTAGATGCTGAGGTTCCAACCGGTCGTCGCGATTGGTTTGGCGAATATGAAATGCGAGTTATTGAAAAATCACTTTCAACAGGAACACAAACCATAAACGTAAAACCACTTCCAGAAAAAGGGAAACCTGAAAGTTTCACTGGAGCTGTGGGAAATTTTGATTTCAAAGTCACACCATCAAAAACAGCTTTAAAAACAGGCGAATCCTTAGATTTAGAAGTAAGTGTTTCAGGTAAAGGAAACTTAAAATTATTTACATTACCAAAACCAGTGGTTCCAACTGCTTTAGAAATGTATGAACCATCACATACCGAAAATGTACAAACGCCATTAACGGGTATGGTTGGAAAAGTTTCAGATAAGTACACTATTATTCCACAGTTTAAAGGAAAATATACGATTAAACCAATGGAGTTTTCGTACTATGATTTGGCAAGTAAATCGTATAAAACCATTACTTCAAAAGAAATTACCATTGATGTAGCGGAAGGTGACGGAACAGTTGTAGCCAATACACCAAGTGCTAATAAACAAGTCATTCAGAAAAAAGAAGTATTTCAATTCAATAAGTTGAAAACGGAATTTGTTTCTGCTTCTAGAGAAGATTTCTTAGGTTCAGGATTGTTTTATAGTTTGTTATTTGCACCATTATTATTGATTCCGATTGTGATGATTGCTAGAAAACAAAAAGAAGCAAAAGATGCCGATGTGGTTGGAAATAGAATCAGACAAAACAACAAATTGGTTAAGAAATATTTGTCGGAAGCTAAAAAACAAATGGGCGACAAAGTACCGTTTTATATGGCAATGGAGAAAGCGTTACACAATTTCTTAAAAGCCAAATTACATATCGAAACGGTTGAAATGAGTAAAGAAAACATCATCGAATTATTACAACAACGAAACGCATCAGAAGAAAGTATCAATCGATTTATGGAGTTAATGAACGATTGTGAATTCGCACGATACGCTCCAGCAACCGATATTGCAATGACCAATGATTTTGAACGAGCTGTGGAACGAATTTCAGAACTTGAAAAACAAATCTAACCACAAAGAGCACAAAGAAGGCACAACGAACACAAAAAATAAATTATGACGGAACAAGAAATTTCTAAAATAGTATTTGATTGTGCTTTACGAGTCCATAAAGCATTGGGTCCGGGTTTACTTGAAAGTGCATATGAAGAATGCCTATATTACGAGTTAAAGAAATCGAATCTTAAAGTTGAAAAACAAAAACCATTACCTCTAGTTTATGAAGAAGTAAAGTTAGATGTTGGTTATAGAATAGATATAATTATTGAAGATAAATTTATTGTTGAAATCAAAGCAGTTGAAACATTAAACGAAGTTCATTTAGCACAGTTATTAACCTATTTAAAATTGACCGATTGTAAATTGGGGTTGTTAATTAATTTTAATGTCAAACTTTTAAAAAACGGAGTACAAAGAGTCATCAACGGAATATTATAGCCAAAGCTTAGTGACCACTTTAGTGGCTAAATTTGAAATAAAAAAATAGTGCTCATAGTGCATTCCTTGTGCTCTTTGCGGTTAAAAAAAAGATTAAAAATGAAAAAATACATTCTCCTTTTCATATTCACATTTCAATTCGCC
Organism: Flavobacterium sp.; assembly: GCF_036782315.1. Classification (GTDB taxonomy): domain Bacteria; phylum Bacteroidota; class Bacteroidia; order Flavobacteriales; family Flavobacteriaceae; genus Flavobacterium. Next base: position 138,184 of record NZ_DAIPZK010000001.1, on the reverse strand, counting down.
TTAGCAAGTGAATCCATCGATGCTACCTTCAAAAAAGCAAACGATTTATACAAAAAAGGCGATTATGAACAAGCTTTACAATCTTTCGAAAGCATTGTAAATCAAGGAAACGAATCGACCGATTTGTATTTTAATATTGCCAATTGCTATTACAAATTAGGAAAAGTAGCACCATCGATTTACAATTACGAAAAAGCATTGCTTTTAAACCCAGATGACGAAGCCATACAAACCAATCTGTCATTTGCTCAAAAAATGGCGATAGACGACATTAAAATCCTTCCTGAAGTCGGTTTCAAGAAAATGGTAAAAGAATTCACAAGCATATTTCATTATGATACTTGGGCTTGGATTGCTGTATTTATTGCTTTCCTGAGTTTACTTTCGTTTTTAGGGTATTATTTTGGAAATACCGTGTTTTTAAAACGTACTTTTTTCAGTTTATTTCTGTTGTTTTTAGTCGGAATTGGAGTAACGGTTTTCTCCGCATTTTTACAGAAGAAATTTGATGCGAATTACAATCCAGCCATCGTTTTTGCAGAAGCAACAACTTTGAAAGCCGAACCTAAAAACAGTTCGGAAGATGTAGTAACGCTTCACGAAGGCACAAAAGTTTTTGTATTAGAAGAATTAGGCAACTGGAAACAAGTAGAACTTACCGACAAAACCAAAGCGTGGATTGATAAAGAAGCGATTAGAGAAGTGAAGGAATAGTGTTCAGTTTTCAGTTGAAAGTTTTCAGAATGAGCTTGTCGAACCTTTTACTCCTCGCCCTCAACTTCTTTCTTCAACTCTTCATACCAACCTTCAATCGTAGGATAAATCGCTTTTGAAATATTTTGAATTGGATTATAAAAAATAGAATTCTCTTGTGTTTCTTTTGAAAGTAGCATGTTATTAATGTTGATTTTCTCAAAAATAAAAAGTACAACACTCAATGCTAAAATTGTTTTCAACAAACTAAAAATAACGCCAGCGAATTTGTTAATCCAACCTAAAAAAGCAAAATCTGCTAATTTGTTTAGAATTTTTGCGCTTAAATGAATTCCAATCAAAACCATGATAAACGTTATTATAAAAGCGGTTATTTCAATATATTTCGGATTCCAACTCGGAACAAATCCAGTAAAAATCGCACCTACTAAATTCGAAAATTTAATCGCTAAGTAAATTCCTAAAATCAAAGCTACAAACGAAGCAACTTCAACAAAAAGTCCGTTTTTTAATCCTTTATAAACTGCAAAACCCCATAAAACCGCAAAAACAATATCAATAAAACTCATTTGAAAGAAAATAGAATAAAGAACAAAGATAAAAGAATTGTTGAAAGTGGTTTTCTGTTGTTATCTTTGCAAGAAATTTGGTAATTGGTTATCGGTAATTGGTCATTGGAACCCATCACCCATCACCCATCACCTTAAACCCAAAAACATGTCCAGAGACGAACAATTAAAACAGCGTTGGGAAAGCGTTGTCACTATATTATCAAATAAATTTGCAGATGGTGAAACCCTTGATTTAGAGGGAATCATCTATTTAATTGGCGTGCAAGAATTAGGAAAAATTCATGCTACTTTCAAAAAAGACGAAAAAGTAAACCTGATGCACATCGCCATTTGCCGTTTGTTAGAACCTTACGGTTACTACGAATTTGAATATTTCGACAACGATGGTTGGCCGCATTACAAAGTAAAAGAAGAATTGCCACCACTAAAAGCAGGCGAGCAAGCGGTACTAATGAAAGAAGCAATTGTAAGCTACTTTTTAGAAAAAGAGTTGATAGATTAGTTTTCAGTCGCAGTCGCAGTTGGCAAATTTGTAAATTCTGAAAACTGTGACTGAGACTGTTTACTTTCATTAAAAATCCATAAATTTGCACCTTTATACAACAAGCGATGATAGAAACGATTAAAGCCCATATTGAAGAAGTAAAAGCTTTTCAAACCGATAATAAAGAACAATTAGAAGCCTTCCGAATCAAGTATTTAGGAAGTAAAGGCTTGTTGAAAGATTTTTTTGCCGAATTCAAAAATGTTCCAAACGAACAAAAGAAAGAATTTGGTCAAGTAATCAACGAATTGAAAACTTCGGCAGAAGAAAAGGTAAAATCCATTCAAGACGCTTTAGAAAATAAAGAAGAAGCAAAAGGAATTTACGGCGACACCACGCGTCCAGGAGAAGCGATGAACATTGGTTCTCGTCACCCAATTTCTATTGTAAAAAACCAAATGATTGATATTTTTTCAACCATTGGTTTCAACGTGTCTGAAGGTCCAGAAATCGAGGATGATTGGCACAATTTCACGGCATTAAATTTACCAGAATACCATCCAGCAAGAGATATGCAGGATACGTTTTTTATTCAAACCAATCCTGATGTTTTGTTGCGTACTCACACTTCATCAGTGCAAGTGCGTTATATGGAAAATAACAAACCGCCTATTCGTACGATTTCTCCAGGAAGAGTATTCCGTAACGAGGCTGTTTCTTCGCGTTCGCACTGTATTTTCCATCAAGTGGAAGGCTTGTATATTGACAAAGACGTCTCCTTTGCCGATTTAAAACAGACTTTGTTGTATTTTACCAAAGAAATGTTCGGAAAATCGAAAATCCGTTTGCGTCCGTCGTATTTTCCATTTACAGAACCAAGTGCTGAAATCGATATTTATTGGGGATTAAAAACAGAAACCGATTACAGAATTACCAAAGGAACTGGTTGGTTAGAAATTGGTGGTTGCGGAATGGTAGATCCAAACGTATTGAAAAATTGCGGCATCAATCCAGACGAACACACTGGTTTTGCTTTCGGAATGGGAGTAGAGCGTATTGCCATGTTGTTGTACCAAATTGGTGATATCCGTATGTTTTACGAAAACGACGTTCGTTTCTTAGAGCAATTCAAATCGAGTATATAATTTAAAATCCTGACAGGTTTTCGAAACCTGTCAGGATTCTTCAAAATATGAAAAAAGACATTATCATCCCAAAAGTAGAAGGTGTTCACATTGTAGCTTTTCAAGAATGGAACGACGATTTTATGGAGAATTCTTGGTACGCTTACTTAGTAAACGACACTGATAATCTATTGGAAATGGCTATGGTAGTTTCACGCGCTTATGGTTTAATCAATGGCGAAGAACGCAAAACAGGAACATTCCGTCATGCGTTTGCTAAAGTTGAACCAAGAACCGCGGTTAAAGTTGAATTGTTAGAAAATAATGTTTTACAATTGAACAACGAATTTATGTTGTCGTATTTTTCAAACGGACAATTATACGATAAAACCTTCGTATTTCGAGTAAATACCATCAACGAAAAAGCCACTGCGGATTTACCAATCATCAACAAAAGAGGCGTTTTTGCAAATTAACATATTCTCCTGCAAGGTTTCCAAAACCTTGTAGGTATTATAACAACAAAGCCACGCATACATGAATTGATTTCTGTTTTCGTGGTTTTTATTTTTCAAAGCTAATTTAAAGAGTTTCACCACATAGAAACATAGATTAACTTTATAAAAGTTAAGGCATTTCATTTTACATAGTAAACATAGAAAACTTATATAAACTCTTATAAACCATAACTTTTCAAACTTTCTTATATGACTTATATGTTAAAATTTCTATGTAATCTCAACAAAGTGTAACACCTAAAAGCAAAACAAGAAAAAACCTATGTTTCTATGTGGTAAAAACTCAAAAATAGCTTTATCCTTACAACAATTAGAAAATATTTTTACCTTTAAGAAATTTTTCAACAACACAACATGAAACCATTTCTTATTGCTTTAGCCTTATTAACTACAACAATTTCACAAGCACAAGATTACGCCAAACACGTCAACCCATTTATTGGAACAGGCGGTCACGGACATACTTTTCCCGGCGCAACGGTTCCTTACGGGATGGTACAACTTTCTCCAGACACTAGAATAGACGGCAGTTGGGATGGCTGTGGAGGTTATCATTATTCCGATACTGTAATTTACGGATTTTCGCACACGCATTTGAATGGAACTGGTGTTTCCGATTATGGTGATATCATGTTGATGCCAACTATGGGCGAACCTTCGTTTGATAATAAAGTGTATTCTTCTACTTTTTCTCATGCCAATGAAAAAGCTTCCGCTGGATTTTATTCTGTTAAATTAGACAAACACAATATCGATGTTCGTTTAACTACTTCAACTCGTGTTGGTTTTCATGAATATACGTTTAATAAAAATGGTCAAGCTAATATTATTTTAGATTTAAATCATCGCGATAAATTATTGGAAGGAAGGGTTAATATAATTGATGATAAAACTATTGAAGTATTACGAAGAAGTGAAGCTTGGGCAAGAGATCAATATGTTTATGCTCGAATTGAGTTTAACGTTCCAATGAAATTAAATAAAAATCAAGCTAATAGTCTGAAAGATAAAAATTATTATTCTGATAAAATATTAGCATTAAGTTTCTCTAAACAAGTCAAAAAAGGCGAAAAAATCCTCGTAAAAGTATCACTTTCACCAACAAGTTATGAAGGAGCCAAACTAAACAGTTCTGAAATCAAACATTGGGATTTTGAAAAAGTTCATAAAGATGCTATTGCGCTTTGGAATAAAGAATTATCAAAAATTGAAGTTACTTCTAATGATAAAGACAAATTAGCGATTTTCTACACAGCATTATATCACACCATGATGCAACCAAATATCGCACAAGATTTAGACGGAAAATATCGCGGTAGAGACAATAAAATTCATGTTGCAGAAGGATTTGATTATTACACGGTGTTCTCGTTGTGGGACACGTTTAGAGGCGCGCATCCGTTGTATACTTTGATTGATAAAAAACGAACTTCTGATTACATCAACACTTTCATCAAACAATATGAACAAGGAGGAAGATTACCGGTTTGGGAATTAGCATCTAATGAAACCGATTGTATGATCGGCTATCATTCGGTTTCTGTAATTGCAGATGCGATGGCAAAAGGAATAAAAGGGTTTGATTACGAAAAAGCTTTTGAAGCGAGTAAAGCTTCTGCGATGCGTGATGTTTTAGGTTTGGATGCCTATAAGAAAAACGGTTTTATTTCGATAGATGACGAACACGAAAGCGTTTCAAAAACCTTAGAATATGCGTATGACGATTGGTGTATTGCGCAAATGGCACAGATTCTAAACAAGCAAGAGGATTATCAATATTTCATGAAACGTTCTCAAAACTGGAAAAACATTTTCGATTGGGAAACCGGTTTCATGCGTCCAAAGAAAAATGGAGGTTGGGACAAACCTTTCGACCCAAGAGAAGTCAACAATAATTTTACCGAAGGAAATTCATGGCAATATTCATTTTTCGTACCACAAGATATTAACGGAATGATTAAAGCTTATGGTGGACCTGAAAAATTTGAAGCCAAGTTAGACGAAATGTTCAACAGCGAAAGCAAAACTACAGGAAGAGAACAAGTAGATGTAACCGGTTTAATTGGGCAATATGCACACGGAAACGAACCAAGTCACCACATGGCGTATTTGTATAATTACGTGGGAAAACCCGAAAAAACGAATGCAAAAGTCAAGTATATTTTAGATAATTTCTACACAAACACACCAGATGGTTTAATTGGAAACGAAGATTGTGGTCAAATGAGTGCTTGGTATGTGTTGAGTTCGATGGGGATTTACAATGTTACTCCTGGAAATCGGAACTTTAATTGGACTCTAATTGAGCCCTTTTTTGATGAAATTAAAGTAAAACTTGAAAATGGTACTGATGAAGTAATTAGTAAAGAAAGAAAATTTGTTGATAATTCTAATTTTGGTTTTAATGAAAATTACTTGAGATTTCCCATAATAAACTATAATGATGTTATTCCCGTTCCAGTAATTCAAGCCACTAGCAAATCATTTAAAGATAAATTGAAGATTGAATTGAAATCTCAAAATTCAAAAGATGTGATTTATTTCATGATTAGTGATAAAAATGATCATTTGGCTAAGAAACAGTTTGTTCCTTACATAAAACCTTTTGAAATATCGCAAACTTCAACTGTTGAAGCGTATGTGAAAACAAATGAAGGACAAAGCAACACCATTTCTGCAACTTTTTTCAAAAAACCCAATAATTACAGTATCAATATCAAATCAGTTTATAATCCGCAATATCATGCCGGTGGTCCAGAAGGGTTGTTAGATGGTATTTTAGGAACCGAAAACTGGAGAAAAGGCGATTGGCAAGGCTACCAAAGTCAGGATTTTGAAGCGGTTGTCGATTTAAAAGAAGTGAAAAATATTAATGAAATTTCAACTCGCTTTTTACAAGACCAACGTTCTTGGATTTTAATGCCAACAAAAGTTGATTATTATATTTCAGAAGATAATGTAAATTTTACGTTTTTCGGTTCGGTTGCCAATACGCTAGATCCAAAATTAGAAGAAAATACCATTCTAAATTTCACATCTAACGAAATTAAAGGTAAAAAAGCACGTTACGTAAAAGTAATCGCTAAAAACTTCGGCAAATTACCCGATTGGCATCAAGGATTTGGTGGCGATGCGTTTATTTTTGTAGATGAAATAGAAATCAAATAATAAACTGTTAAAAAATGAAAGTTTAGTTTTCTTTTTTCTATTTTTATAGAATGACGGAATTCTCAAAGTATACTTCATTAAAATTACTAATCAGTTATTTATTATTACTAGGTTTAATGGCAATTGCAGTTTGGTTTTTATTCAAACAACAAGCCAATTTAAACAATCAAATCGCCATTGAAAACAGCGATAAAAAACAACTGATTTACACTGAATTAATTCGTGATTTATACGAATCAGATAATCATGCGCGCGCGGCATTACAAACTTTTGATGAAAACTCTCAAACGGTTTTTTTAAAGAAAAACGCATTGGTTATTTCTAAAATTGAGTTTCTAAAAAACAACGACTTAGCTGCCGAAAGAGTATTGTTAGATACTTTGACAACTTATTTGAAGCACAAAGAACAAAGTATTCTTAATTTAAGGAAATTACAAAAAGTAAATGAAAAATCAGCTATTGGAATTGCATTGCAAAAAATCAAAAACTTAGAAGATGTAAAAGGAAAATTGACATTGAATAATTTTGTTAAAAATCCGAATCAATTGACTCCGTACGAGAAAAAAATTGCTGAAGATTACATCAATTACCTTAATAAAAACGTTCCTAAAGATTCTACCAATACCATTTCAAATGCAGAAGCAGATTCGGTTTTAACCGCTTCCAAAAAAATATTAGAAGACGCACAAAAAAAAACCAACCAACGTTTAATTGTCATTAAAAACAAAGAAATTGAATTGCTTCAAAACGAACTTTTAATAACTCAAGAATTATCCGATGTTATTTTTCGATTGCGAAGTGCAGCCGAATTAGAAGAAAGAAAAATACTAAGTATTAAAACTGAAAATCAGAAAAAAACTTTAGATCTGTTGCAAATAGCAGCTATGACCTGCTTAATAGTAGTACTTTTTTTCTTTTTGTTGTTGTCGTTTGATTTTTTCAAGAACAAAATGTATCGTCAAGAACTTGAAATTGAAAAGCAAAAAACTGAAAAATTACTCGAATCACGAGAACAATTAATGATGACAGTTAGTCATGATATAAAAACTCCTTTACAATCTTTATTAGGTAACACTGAAAAATTATTAGCTTCAGAAAGTCAATTTAAAAACAGAGATTCTTTAATCAAAATAAAATCAGCAACGCATTACATTCAGCAATTAGTATCTGGATTGTTAGATTATGTTCGAATGGAAAAAGGAAAAGTTTCAGTTATTGAAACCGCTTTTGTAATAAACGATTTAGTAAAAGAAACTGCTCAAAATATTGCCGATTTAAATCAAGAAAAAGCACTTGAATTGATTTTGAAAATTGAAGCGACTAATGGTTTTACTTATTATGGTGATTACAATAAACTCCGTCAAATTTTATATAATTTAATGGGAAATGCTTTTAAGTTTACAAAGAAAGGAAGTGTTTCTGTAATAACTAATATTGTTGAAAATAAACTCCAAATTAGTATTGAAGATACCGGAATTGGTATTTCTAAAAACGATATAGAGAAAATATTTAAACCGTTTACACAAGCCAACAGTCAAATAGAAATTCTTTTTGGAGGAACTGGATTAGGTTTGTCTATTTGCAATCGATTAATTCAATTATTAGAAGGTACAATTACGGTGCAAAGTGAAGAAAATGTAGGTTCAAAATTTCAAATTTCTTTACCTATTAAACCTGTTCCACCAACTAAAAGAATAAATAAAATTGAGTTGGATACTTGTGTATTGCTCGATGATGATGAAAATCAATTAGAACTTACAAAGTCATTATTACAACCTTATTTTAATCAAGTATTAAGTTTTACTAATGGAGAAAAAGCAATTCAATTCATAGAAAACAATAAAGTTTCGTTAGTGATTACTGATATTCAAATGCCTTTAATGAATGGTTTTGAATTTTTAAAATTGGTTAAAACATCTGAAACATTCAAGTCTATTCCTATAGTAGCCATTAGTGGAAACCTGCCCGAAGATAAAGATTTTTTAACCGAGCATCGTTTTGATTATTTTCTGTCAAAGCCTTACACGTCTTCTCAGTTGTTGACTTTAATTTCCGAGATTTCTCAAAAAAGCATAACAATTAAAAAAAGTGATAATAAAGTGTTTCCTGAATTTCTCATAACATTTATTGGTGATGATAAAAATAAAATCATCGAGTTCTTAAAAAATTATTTAACCGATTTTGAAAAGGATAAAGCTACTTTTGAGCAAGCAGTTGAAGAAGCAAACCTAAAAGTAATAGGAGCAATTGCTCATAAAATGCAAACGATGATTTGTCAATTTCAAGAAGTCGATTTATTGAAAATGCTTAAAAGTGTAGAAGAAAAATGCAAAACGAGCCACACAATTGATGAAAAGGAATTACAAGATATAAAACGTCTTTTAACTATATTCCATCAAAAAATTAAACATTTAATTCAAACCGATTGATTCTGTTTTACTATCATTTTTGCAATTTCTTTTATAAAATTTTCTCAAAGAATGAATTTGAGCAAAACCTATTTATTCTTAAATAACAATTGATTAACAACTTAGCTTTCTTTTTAGTTTTAATTTTACAATTGTAAATAAAGGAAATATGAAAAGAACGCTTTTTTATATCGTATTTTTAATTTTATCAAATACTATTTCGGCACAAGTTGTTTTTGAACCTTCATTAAAGGAAGCTTTTAAAAAGGCAAAAGAGCAAAATAAGATTGTTTTTATCGAATATTATAATTCCGATTGTTCAGTATGTAAACGTTTGGGTGACTTACTTAAAAGCGATTCTTTAGTTACAGCTTATTACAATAAAAATTTCATCAATTATGCTATGAATACAAATGGTTCTTTAGCGGATGAAGATAACGCATTTATAGAAGCGGCCAATCTTCATTTTAACAGCGTTCCGGTACTTTTGTATTTTGATAAGGATAAACAATTCTTGCATCATAGCGGTGTTAACGTAGATGCTGAACATATCATTAACGAAGGTAAAAAGGCAAAACATCCCGATTATAGATCTTCGGGTTTAAAATCTAAATACGATAAAGGCGATCGAACAGTAAAAACGCTTTATGCTTATTGCGATTTACTGTTGGTAAATAAAAATGAAACTTTACTCAAAAAAATATCGCAAGAACTTTTTGAGTCGTTTAAAAAAGAAGAGCTACCAACTAAAAAAAGTTACATAATCTTAAAACAAGTTGTAATTTCTACTGAAAATGGTTTTTTTCAGTATTGGATAAACAATTTAGACAGCTTAAAAGATTTTGAAACAGGCTATAAAGCCGGAACCGAGAAATCGTATTTGGAAAAAATTGTATTAAAAGAATTGAATGATACCACAATAAAAAATTGGGATATATCCAAAAAAAATAAATTCAAAGAATATATTTTGAAGTTGAAAATTACAGATAATCCTGAAGTATATTTCGAATAAGTTTTAATCCTTGTCAGGAAACAACAAAGAAGCGATTACAGACAAGATCAAAGCTCCACCAACTACAGATAACGACAAGCTTGTAGGAACATGATAAAAAGGTGCTATAATCATTTTAGTTCCGATAAAAGCTAGTATAAATCCTAATCCATATTTCAATTTACTGAACATGTACATAAAGTTCGCTAAAAGGAAATACAACGAACGTAATCCTAAAATCGCAAAAATATTCGACGTATAAAGAATAAATGGGTCATCTGGCGCAATAGCAAAAATTGCTGGAATACTGTCAATTGCAAATAATAAGTCGGTAAATTCAACAATAGCGACTACCACAAATAAAGGCGTTGCTACTTTAAGTCCGTTTTCAATTGTGAAGAATTTATCGCCATCGTATTGATGGGTTACATTGAAAAATTTATACACAAATCGCGCACCTGGACTTTTTGTAAAATCTTTACTTCCTTCATCTTCTTCCTGACTCAGTGCCGATTTAATTCCGGCAACAATTAATATCAATCCGAAAATTGTTAACAAATAGTTGATTTTAACCAAATGTCCAAAAAGCTCCATTTCAGGTAAATAGGTGTAATTCAACAACCAAACCCCTGCAAAAATGAATATTGCCCTAAAAACCAAAGCACCAATTACACCCCAGAATAATACTTTATGTTGGGCTTCTTTCGCTACATTAAAATAACCAAAAACTAAAATGAAAACGAATAAATTATCAACCGAAAGTGCTTTTTCAATCCAGTATGCACCTTGAAATTGCATGAATTTTTCAGCTCCCATGTAGTGATAAATAATACCACTAAAACCCATAGCAAGCGAAATCCAAATCACAGACCAAATAGCAGCTTCACGATTGGAAATTACATGGCTTTTTTTGTTTAAAACACCTAAATCTAATACCAGCATAGCAATGATGGTAATAGTAAAAGCTGTAATAATTCCTGGATGGTCAACTAAATGATCCATTGCGCCTGCTTTTAAGGTAAATAACATGGATTTAATTTAATTTTTCAGTTAAGGCTTTGAAAACCGTTTTAGCATCTTTGTTTTCGTATAAAATTTTGTAAACAGCATCAATAATTGGAGTGTCGGCACCATATTCTTGATTTAATTTGTAAGCGCTTTTCACGGCATAATAACCTTCTGCAATCATGCTCATTTCCATTTGTGCTGATTTTACCGTGTAGCCTTTTCCAATCATGTTTCCAAACATTCTATTTCGAGAAAATACGGAATATCCTGTAACCAATAAATCGCCTAAATAAGCAGAATTATTAATGTTACGTTTCATTTTGTGTACCTTACGAATGAATTTCTTCATTTCGCGAATTCCATTACTCATCAAAACCGCTTGGAAGTTATCGCCATAGCCTAAACCATGTGCAATTCCAGCTGCTATAGCATAAATATTTTTTAATACCGCTGCATATTCAGTTCCAATGATATCATCTGTTGTTTTCGCTTTGATGTAGTGTGAACTCAAATTTTTTGCTACAAATTTGGCTTTTTTCTTATCGCTACACGCAATGGTTAAGTAAGATAAACGCTCCATAGCTACTTCTTCAGCATGACAAGGTCCGGTAATTACACCAATATTTTCAAAAGGAATATCGTATTTAGTATGAAAATGTTCGCCTACAATTAAGCTCGATTCAGGAACAATTCCTTTAATCGCTGAAAAAATGATTTTTCCTTCTAAACTTTCGGTTAGGCTTTCCAATTCTTTGCTCAAAAAAGCTGAAGGAATAACAAAAATCAAATAATCAGCATAAGCCACCGCTTCGTTGATGTCATTTGTAAGTTTTAATTTATTGGTGTCAAACGCAACCGAACTCAAATAATTTGGATTGTGTTTTTGATGTTTTAAATGCTCAATAGCATAAGTACTTCGCATATACCAAGCAATTTCGTCTTGATTTTCACAAAGCATTTTCGCAATTGCAGTAGCCCAACTTCCTCCTCCAATGACTGCAAATTTTGGCTTTTTTTCCATTTTACGATTTAATTTAGAACATCAAAAATAGGCATTTAAAAAGGATTTACAAAAAACGTTTGCGAAACTCTTTTTAATAAAAAGGCACGAAGAAAAACTCCGTGCCTTTATTATGATGAATAGGTGTTCTTTAATAACTCATTTCCACAATAGCTCTTACTTTTTCTAAAGTGATGTTTTGCTTTTCACCCATGGCTTTCCAACCTCTTTCTTCGAAACGATTTACGATAAAATCGGCAGTTTTTTCGATGTTTTCTGCGTTTTCAGAAATTTTGGTTTTCATGCCCATTTTATGGAAGAATTCAACTGTTTTTTCGATTGCTTTTTCGGCAATTTCTTCACTTGAATTGCCTTGAATATTCCAAATGCGTTGCCCATATTGTGCTAATTTGTCTTTTTTCGTGTCGAACATTACGCGATATAAATTTGGACCAATGATTGCCAATGTTCTCGCATGGTCAATTTCGTACAAAGCCGTTAATTCATGACCAATCATATGCGTTGCCCAATCGGAAGGAACTCCTTTTTGAAGTAAGCCATTCAATGCCATGGTAGCACTCCAAACAAAGTTAGAAGCTAATTTATAATCGCTCGGATTTTCTACAACATCAGGACCAATTTCAATTAGGGTTTGTAAAATACTTTCTGAAATTCGGTCTTGCAATAAAGCATCATGCGTATAGGTTAAATATTGTTCCATAACGTGTGTGAACGCATCCACAACTCCGTTTTGTAATTGTCTTTTTGGTAACGAAGTAATTACCGTTGGATCCACAATTGAAAAAACTGGAAATAAAGCACTTCCACCTAACGTTAATTTTTCTTGCGTAGCTTCAATCGTAACTACAGCGCCTGAATTCATTTCCGAACCTGTTGCAGGTAAGGTTAAAACGGTTCCGAAAGGAATTACTTTGGAAACATCTTTAAACAAGATTCGTTTCTTCAAAATATCGGCTTCATCACCTTCGAAATTTACAGCTGCCGAAATAAATTTCACGCCATCAATCACACTTCCGCCACCAACAGCCAAAATGAAACCAATTTTTTCAGCACGAATAATTTCAACCGCTTTCATTAAGGTTTCAAAACGTGGATTTGGTTCAATGCCACCAAATTCTACGATATCGTGATTCGGTAAAGCAGTTTTTACTTGGTCGTAAACGCCATTTTTGAAGATACTTCCACCGCCATAAGCTAGCAGAATTTTAGTATTTGTTGGAACTAAATCAGTTAGTTTTGCGATTTGTCCTTTTCCAAAGACATAATTTACAGGATTGTATAATTCGAAGTTGTTCATAGTATTGTCAAGCTGAATTTAGTTCAGCATCTTCGCAAAGTTACGGAATGGGATTCGGAACGAATGGTAAAGGAATGTTAAGTTTACTTCTTATAAAACAAATTATGTTCCACATATTCCCAAACTTTATTCGGCAACATCGGAACTACATTTTTACCTTTTTTAATGCTTTCGCGAATGAAAGTAGAGGACAATTCAATTACAGGCGCGCCTACTCGATGGATTTTTGGATGATTGACAAATTGCTCATCAATTTCACCAGAATTTAGTCGCGGATAGACATAAATATTGTGGTTTTGCAAAATGACTTCGTAGTTTTTCCATTTGTGAAGCGAGTTCAAATTGTCTTCGCCCATGATCAAAGAAAATTCGTGTTTTGGAAATTTTTCTTGTAAATGTGCTAAAGTATTTACGGTATAATTCGGCTGTGGTAATTTGAATTCTATATCCGAAGGTTGAATTTTTGGATAATCTTCCGTTGCCAAATGCACCATGTGCAAACGATGGTAATCATCTAACAACGAACTTTTCTGCTTGTGCGGATTGTGCGGCGTTACCACCATCCAAATTTGGTCCAAATCGGAATGTTCTGCCATGTGATTGGCAATAATTAAATGCCCAATGTGAATGGGATTAAACGTTCCGAAATACAATCCAACTTTCATTTTTTACTATTTGCTAATAAAATCTTTTACCAATTTGTATGCTTCTTCTTTTGCCACATCTAAATCATAATTTTTGATGATGGTATCAAACTGTGGCGCGGTAGCTAATTCTACGTGGGCTTTTGCAATTCGCATGTTGATTTTGTCGTCACTTTCCGTTGAACGTTGTTTTAGACGACGTTTTAATTCATCTACGCTTGGTGGTTTTACGAAAACCGCTAATGTTTCGTTTGGAAATTTGCTTTTAATACGCAATCCGCCCGCAACGTCAATATCAAAAATCACGTGTTTGCCTAATGCCCAAATACGCTCTACTTCGGCTTTTAATGTGCCATAGAAATTATCAGTGTATACTTCTTCCCATTCCACGAAATCTTCCGCTTTAATGTGCTTTTTGAATTCGTCCCATGAGATAAAATAATAATCTTTTCCATGTACTTCTTCTCCACGAGGCGCACGCGTTGTACACGAAATCGAAAATTCTAAATTCAAATCGGGTTGGGCTAATAAATGTCGTACTATAGTGGTTTTTCCTGAACCTGATGGCGCAGAGAATACTAATAATTTTCCTTTGGTCATTGTGTTGTTATTTTTGCCACGGATTAAAGGATTATAACGATTTTAATCCGTGAAAATTTGTGTAATCTGTGGCTTAAACTATAAAACGTTTAAAACTTGCTCCTTAATCTTTTCTAATTCATCTTTCATCATTACTACCAATTTTTGCATTTCAGAATGATTCGATTTTGAACCCATGGTATTGATTTCTCTTCCCATTTCTTGTGTGATGAAACCTAATTTTCTACCGTTAGCTTCCGTTCCGTTTAAGGTTTCTAAGAAATAGTTCAAATGGTTGCCTAAACGCACTTTTTCTTCGGTAATATCGTATTTTTCTAGATAAAAAATCAATTCTTGTTCGAAACGATTTTCATCAACATTTACTTTTAGTTCCTCTAGAGCTGTTCTTAAACGAGTTTTTACTGTTTCAATGCGTTCTGAATCGTAAGAAACCGCTTCGTTCATTAAATTGTTGATGTTTGCGATGCGTAACTGGAATTCTTTTTCTAAAGAAGCGCCTTCGTCTTTTCTAAAATTAGTGATGTTTTCCAAGGCTTCATCAATCACGGTTTGAATTTGCTTCCATTCGTTTTCATCGATTTCGTCGCGCTCTGTTTTTAATGCATCGGGCATACGAACTGCCATTTTCATTAATTCCGTTTCATCAGCATTTGGAATCACGGCTTTCATTTGATTAATGTAGCCTTTTACAATTGGCACATTGATTTTTGAAGATGTTTCTTCACCAGTTACTTCAACATAAAGAGAAAAATCAACCTTTCCACGCTCTAAACGCTGCGAAATTTGATTGCGTAAACCCAATTCCATTTCACGAAAAACCGATGGCATTCGCGTATTTAAGTCTAAACCTTTACTGTTTAGCGATTTGATTTCTACGGTAATTTTTTTGTTTGGTAATTGCAAAGAAGCTTTCCCAAAACCCGTCATGGAGTGTATCATATTTTTTATAAAAATGTCTTCAAAGATATGAAAATGCCCCCTAACCCCCAAAGGGGGAATAAGTTTGTGTATTTATTTCTGATTTATATAGCTAGGAAAAATTACTTAGGTAGTTTTCTCCCCTCCTTTGGAGAGGTTGGGGGAGGCTTTCTGGGTTACCAAATAAACGCCGACAAATATCAACACCGCTGAAATCAATTTCACCAAACTCAAGTCGTCTTTTCCTAAACTTACAGCGAAAATAGTGGCAAAAAGTGGTTGTAAATAGATGAAAACTGCTACGGTTGTTGGTTTGAGTTCGCGCATGGAAACCAAATTTAGCAAATAGGTTAAGAAGGTTGAAAACACAACAACAAAACCAATTTTCCAAATAATATCCATTGGTAAATTAGCAAAATCTACGGCTTGAAATTCGCCCCAACCAAAAGGTAACACCATCAAAAATCCAAAAGTATAAATCCATTTTACGAAGGTAAAGGCGTTGTATTTATCCATTAATTTCTTTACGATGATGAGGTAAAATCCATAGGAAACGGCATTTACAAAAACCAATAAATTTCCTAAACTCGCGTTTGTCGCGTTTACTAATGATTTTCCGTACAAAATTAAAGTTATGGTTCCGGCTAAGCCTAAAATGATTCCTAAAACTTTTCGGTTTTCCATACGTTCTTTCATGATCATTGCAGACAAAACGAGGACAATCATGGGTGTGGTAACCATTAAAACGGCTCCCATAATCGGCGAAGTATAGCTCAATCCTTTAAAAAAAGTCAACATATTAAAAGCCACTCCGAAGAATGCTGCAGCAACAATACGAGGAAAATCTTCTTTAGCAATTTTCTCTTTGGGTCCAAAAAATGAAACGAGCCAAAATAAAATTACTGAACCACCAACACGCATCACGATAAATCCGAAAGCATCAACATATTTTGGCATTACGTCTTTGGCAATCGTAAAAGTTACCCCATAAATGATGGAAACTAAGGTAGCGGCAAATAATGCCCAAGCTCTTTTACTCATTAGATAAAAATTCGATGGTTTTTTGAACGTTTTTTGGACTATTGCCTACAAAAATAGTTTGGTTCACCATAATTACAGGTCGCGCCAAGAAAGTGTAATGTTCTAAAATGTAACGTTTGAAATCTACTTCAGTTAAAACTTCATCTTTTAAACCCATTTCTTTATAAAGTTTGGCTTTTTTACTAAAAAGAACCTCATAATTGCCAGTCAATGTATGCATTTCTTCCAATTGTTTTACTGTGATAGGTT
The DNA here is from genome assembly GCF_036782315.1 of Flavobacterium sp. Taxonomy (GTDB): domain Bacteria; phylum Bacteroidota; class Bacteroidia; order Flavobacteriales; family Flavobacteriaceae; genus Flavobacterium. Next base: position 121,427 of record NZ_DAIPZK010000001.1, on the reverse strand, counting down.
CTTCTTTAATGTCTTGAAAAATGAAACCTTCAATATTAGGTAGTGATTTGATGATTTTTTTACAAGTATCACAAGTTTTTAAGTAGTATATTTTCTTCATTCCGTTAATGATTAGCAATTTTAAGGTTTGATTTGCAAAAATACAGTCTTTTCAATTCTAAAAATCAGTAATTTTATAAAAAAATTAGACATGGAAGCAACTTTTAGAATTTGGCAAACCAGCCGTGGATTATATCAAAATTTTTTAGACAATTATTCGTTAGAACAATTAAATACAATCCCAGAAGGGATGAGTAATAATTTAATTTGGAACATCGGTCACGTTATTGTGTCTCAACAGAAATTGGTTTACGCTTTATCGGGTTTACCAATGCATATTTCAGATTCGCTTTTTGAAAAATATCAAAACGGTTCACGTCCAGATGGAAAAACTACGCAAGCGGAAGTCGATGAAATCAAAAAATTATTATCAGAAATGGTTGAAAAAACCAAATCCGATTTTGAAGCTGGTGTTTTCAAAGAATTTCATCCCTATCAAACGAAAACAGGATTTCATTTGGGAACTTGGAAAGAAGCGATGGAATTTAATAATTATCACGAAGGCATTCATTTGGGAATTATGATGTCGATTAAGAAATATATTTAGCGAATTGTTAACGATTCAAAAAGCAGCATCAAACAACTTTTATTTACCTTTGTAAAAATTTTTTAAAAAATGAAATTCAATACGAAAACGATACATGGTGGACAACATCATGAAAAAGTAACAGGAGCGGTAATGCCACCTGTATTTCAAACTTCGACTTATGTACAATCAAGTCCAGGGAAACCGGTGGGCGATTATGAATACAGTAGAGCAGCAAACCCAACAAGAACCGCATTAGAAGACGCTTTAGCTAGTATCGAAAATGGAGCAAGAGGTTTAGCTTTTTCTTCTGGATTAGCAGCAACCGATTGTTTGTTGAGATTATTCAAAGCAGGTGACGAAATCATTGCAATGGACGATTTATACGGAGGAACTTATAGATTGTTTACCAGATTATATAAAGATAGCGGTATCAAATTTCATTTTGTAGATATGAATGATTTGGAGAAATTCCAATCGTTAATCAATGAAAATACAAAATTAGTTTGGGTGGAAACGCCAACGAATCCTTTAATGAAATTAGCAGATATTGCTGCGATTGCTCAAATCACAAAAAAACATAATATTTTATTTGCAGTTGATAATACATTCGCCACTCCTTATTTGCAAAAACCATTAGATTTAGGTGCTGATATTGTAATGCATTCAGCTACTAAATATTTAGGAGGACATTCTGATGTTATTGCAGGAGCATTAATCATAAAAGATAAAGCATTGGGTGAAGAATTACACTTCAAACAATTTGCAACAGGAGCAACTTTAGGACCAATGGATTCTTTCTTGGTTTTAAGAGGAATCAAAACCTTGCATTTACGTGTACAACGTCATTGCGAAAACGGTGAGAAAGTGGCAGCATATTTAAACAATCATCCTTTAGTGGAGAGAGTGTATTATCCAGGGTTGGCTTCGCATCCATTTTATGAAATTGCTAAAAAGCAAATGAGCGGCTTTGGTGGAATGGTAACCTTTACTTTCAAATCAGGTAAAAAAGAAGATGCAATTAAATTCTTAGAAAATTTAAAAGTTTTCACCTTAGCAGAATCTTTAGGAGGAGTGGAATCATTAGCCAATCACCCAGCATTAATGACACATGCTTCTATTCCAGAAGATAAAAGAAAAGAAGTAGGTATTTCAGATGATTTAGTTCGTTTGAGTGTTGGAATTGAAGATATTGAAGATTTATTAGCCGATCTAGAACAAGCTTTTAAATAATAGGAATAATAAAAAACAAAAACCCGATTCGTGAGAATCGGGTTTTTATATAGTAATTTTTATTAGTCTAAATAATAAATGTATCCAAAGTGAAACCATAAGTTCCAATCATTAGCTTTATTTTCAGTCCACACTTTAGGATCTGGATTTAAACCATCTACCCAGTCTGAAAAGTAATATTGCCATCTTAGCTCTACAAATAAGTCAGAAAGTTCAGTTAATTTATAACGAGATCCAACGCTCCCCACTACAGACCATGTGCTTCCTCCTTCGGAAGATGTTGCACCATAATATTTAATAGGTGTTGATATTGGAGTTTCAAGTGGTCCTAATTCAGAATAAGTTCCATTTTGGAAAAAAGAATAATGTGCACCTAATCCAATAAATGGAGCAAAAGCACCATCAGTAGCAGTAAATTCACGGATACTTAATGGAAAAAATTCTAATTGCATACCAATGTCAGTAACTTTAGCTTCCCCTTTCATAGCTCTTAATTGAGCAGCAGTGAAAGAATTTCTATCTACCCATTTTCCAAAGTGTTGTAATTGAGTGCTATTATATGACAATTCAGAACGAACTTTGAAGTGATCATTAAAATAAGTTTCTGGCGAATAACAATTACATTCGGCACGATATGCAAAGTTCATGTAATGAACTAAACCAACTCCAAAACCTGTATTTCCAGCGTTAGTTTCAAAATCATGTCGAACACCAAAATCGGATTGCATAGCAACTCCACCAACAAAAGCGCCGACTTCATGAGAAAATCCAAATTGCGCCATCATGGAGAAATTGACTCCTAAAAGCATTATTAGTAGGGTTTTAATTTTTTTAGTCATCGGTAAAAAATTTCCATTATCGGACAAATATATAAAAACAAACTGCACTTCAAAAAAAAAAGAATGTTTTTCTCATATAAAAAAACATTATCAAAAAAAATATGAAAATATTGTACCAACGAAGGGTATAAATTTTTCTTAAAAATATACCAAGTAATTTTTAAAATGTATATTTGTCGACTTAAATTTTACGAAATTCGTAATTTAAGAAAAAAAACACATATTTAACGAATTAGTTTATCTACAAGTTTTATAGTATAATGGAACAAAAAATTAATGATTTTATGGCTCTTATTGAAGCCAAAAATCCAAACGAACCAGAATTTTTACAAGCAGTTAGAGAATTTGCTGAAACAGTAATGCCTTTTATTGCTAATGAGAAAAAGTATGACGGAAAAAATGTACTTTTAAGAATGGCAGAACCTGAGCGTTCGGTTATTTTTAGAGTGCCATGGGTGGATGACAAAGGAGAAATTCAAGTAAACAGAGGATTCCGTATTCAAATGAATTCTGCTATCGGCCCTTACAAAGGAGGAATTCGTTTTCATCCAACAGTGAATTTATCAGTGCTTAAATTTTTAGCTTTTGAACAAGTTTTCAAAAACAGTTTGACTACATTACCTATGGGTGGTGGAAAAGGAGGTTCTGATTTTGATCCACAAGGAAAATCGGATGCTGAAATTATGCGTTTTTGTCAATCATTCATGACAGAATTATGTCGTCATATTGGTCCAGATTTAGACGTTCCAGCTGGTGATATTGGTGTAGGAGCAAGAGAAATTGGATACATGTTTGGTCAATATAAAAGAATTAGAAACGAATTTACAGGAGTTTTAACCGGAAAAGGTTTGGCTTATGGTGGTTCTTTAATTCGCCCAGAAGCTACAGGTTATGGTGTGGTGTATTTCACTCAACAAATGTTAGGTACTATTGGTCAAAATATTTCTGGAAAAACTGTGGCTATCTCAGGTTTCGGAAACGTAGCGTGGGGAGTTGCTTTGAAAGTAAACGAATTAGGAGGGAAATTAGTTACGATTTCGGGTCCTGATGGTTATATTTATGATGCCGAGGGTATTTCTGGTGAAAAAATTGACTTCATGTTAGAAATGAGAGCTAGTGGAGATAATAGAGCTGAAGTTTTTGCAGAAAAATTCCCAAGTGCAGTATTCCATAAAGGTAAAAGTCCATGGGAGGCTAAAGTTGATATAGCTATTCCTTGTGCTACTCAAAATGAGCTTAACGAAGAAGATGCTAAGAAATTAATTGCTAATGGGGTAATGTGTGTAACAGAGGCAGCTAATATGCCTTGTACTTTAGAGGCAATCAAACAATTCTTAGATGCTAAAGTTTTATTTGCTCCTGGAAAAGCAGCTAACGCAGGTGGTGTTGCAGCATCTGGTTTAGAAATGACACAAAACTCTATCCGTTTAAATTGGACAAGTGAAGAAGTTGATGCACGTTTAAAAGATATCATGACGGGTATTCATGGCCAATGTAAAAAATATGGTACAGAAGCAGATGGCTATGTAAACTATGTTAAAGGAGCCAATATTGCTGGTTTCGTTAAAGTAGCTGACGCAATGTTGGCTCAAGGTGTAGTTTAATAATCACATTTTTAATATTTTAAAAGCTCTTTTAGGAAACTAAAAGAGCTTTTTTCTTTCTAAAAATATATCAAAACTAAATTAATTACGTTTGTAGTATATTTGTATCAAATAAATGCGATGAAAAAGGCAATTTCTATTTCTATATTTTTAATTTTCCAAATTTTCTTTGGTCAACAGAGCAATCAGTTGTGGAAAGGTTATTTTTCGTATAATGAAATAGTAGATGTTGAATCAGCAACGAATGGGGTTTTTGCTGCTACTCAAAACGCAATTTTTTCCAAAACAATAGGTTCAAACGATTTAAAAATCTTTAATTCTATAAATGGTTTTAAGCCTGAATCTATAACTACTATACATTATTCACAAGCAACAAACAAAACTTTTGCAGGAAATGCAAATGGGTTATTGTTAATCATTAATTCAGATGGTTCCATTTCCACTAAGGTAGACATTATTAATGAAGTTCCTGTTCAGCCAAATAAAAAGAAAATCAACGATTTTTATGAACACGAAGGGAAATTGTATATAGCTACAGATTATGGAATTTCCGTTATGGATGTAGTGACTTCTGAATTTATTATAACATATTTTATTGGAACTTCTGGAGAAGAAACTGAAGTGTTACAAACTACGGTTTTAAATAATCAAATTTATGCTGTAACACGAAGTTTTGGAATTAGAAGAGGCGATTTAGCAAATCCAAATTTATATGATTTTAGTCAATGGCAAACTTTTGATACAGGCTTTTGGTTAGGTATTGTAACTTTTAATAATCAATTGGTTGCAATGAATACCGATTCAAGAACCTATCGATATAATGGCACTATATTTCAACAAGTTTTAAATCAAAATCAAGCCGGACTTAAAATCAAAACCAACGGAACAGAGTTAATTGTAACGACTCAAAATCATGTTTATGTTTTAAATCAGTATTACAATCAAATTGCGCATATAACTCAAATCCCTAATTTCAACGCAATTTTTAAAGCAGCTACTGTAGTAAGTGGAATTCTTTATATTGGAACAGAAAAAGATGGCCTTTTTTCAACAACTTTAGCCAATCCTACAGTCTTTGAAATAATGTCGCCAAACGGACCTGTTAGAAATTATATTTTTAGAGTTAAAAAAGCACCTAATTACTTATGGGCAGTTTATGGTGATTATTCTAGAGAATATAATCCTTATGCTTTAGATGAGTTTGGAATAAGTAAATATTCAAAAGATAATGGTTGGGAATTAATTCCGTATAATAATTTGTTTCAGGCAAAATCGATTTCTGACATAATAATTAACCCCACTAATCCCAATCAAGTTTATGCAACTTCATATTTCTCAGGTTTGCTTAAAATTGATGGCGAAAATATTCAGCTTTTCAATAATACCAATACAGGTCCAAACGGCTTAGAGTCTTTGGTAGTTCCTGGAAACCCAAGTTATGTTGATATTAGAATTAATAGTCCAGCATTTGACAGAGATGGAAATTTATGGGTAACCAATGCTTTTGTAGATAAAGCAATAAAGGTTTTGCGTACAAATGGACAATGGCAATCTTATAATTTAAATGGGATTATTCCAAATGTCAATACAGGTAGATATGCTCCAATGGCAATAGATAAGAATAGAACCAAATGGGTGCCTACTCTTGATGATGGGTTGGTAGGTTTTAACGAAAACTTCAATAATAAATTTATTGTTATTAATTCTACATCAGGAAATTTACCTGATAACGACGTAAGATGTGTTGCAGTTGATAATAGAAATCAGCTTTGGATTGGAACTTATGCAGGTCTAAGAGTATTATCAAGTGTTGATCGTTTCATTTCTTCTGATGAATTAACTACAAACGCTATAATTATTCAAGAAGGAGATTTAGCACAAGAATTGTTTTACCAACAAACTATTTTAGATATTACTGTAGATGGTGCTAACAGAAAATGGGTTTCTATCGCGGATGGAGGTGTTTTTTTGGTGTCTTCTGATGGTCAAGAAACAATTTATCGCTTTACTAAAAACAACTCTCCATTGCCAAGCGACAATGTGAATGATATTGAGGTAGACGGTGTTTCAGGAGAAGTGTTTTTTGTCACGGATAAAGGAATGGTGTCATTTTTAGGAACTTCAACAAAACCTAGTAATAGTTTAAGTGATGTTTTCGTTTATCCAAATCCAGTGCGACCAAATTTCGTGGGAACAGTTAAAATTAGTGGTTTGACAGACAAAGCTAATGTTAAAATCACTGATATAGAAGGAAACTTAGTATACGAAACCACATCTGCAGGAGGAACAATAGAATGGGATACCAAAGCATTCGGAAAACATAAAGTAGCATCAGGAGTATATATGATTTTTGTAGCTTCAGAAGATGCTACCGATTCTACTGTTAAAAAAGTGATGATTATCAGATAACTCAATGCTAGTCAAAACTAAAGCCATCGTAATTTCGGCATTAAAATATCAAGAAAAAAGCTTGATTGTTAAGTGTTTCACGCAATCCGATGGTTTGAAAAGTTACTTCGTGCCAAATGCATATTCCAATAAAAAAACCAATCAAAAAATTGCCTATTTTCAGCCCTTAACGATTATTGAAATTGAAGCGAATCACAAAAATAAAGGTACGCTCGAACACTTCAAAGAAATTAAATTAGCTCATAATTTTCATTCGATAAATACAGATATTGTTAAAAGTACCATAGTAATTTTTCTGTCCGAAATTCTGCATCATAGCATTCACGAAGAAGAGAAAAATGAAAATCTTTTTTCGTTTTTAGAAACCGCTTTACTTTGGTTAGACGCACATGAAGAAGCGGCAAATTTCCACCTAATTTTAATGATGGAAATGACCAAATTCCTAGGTTTTTATCCTGATATTTCCGAAATAGATTTCGACTTTTTCGATGTGAAAGAAGGTTTTTTTACCTCGTTTCAATCGGTAAATACGCTTTCAGCTCATGAAACACAATTGTTCAAACGATTGCTGGAGCTAAAATTTGATTCCAATCAAAAAATATTTGCTGGAATAGAACGTCAAATTTTACTAAAAATCCTCTTAGATTTCTACACTTTACATCTTGAAGGCTTCAAAAAACCTAAATCCTTGGAAGTTTTAAAGGAAGTATTTTCATAAAATAATAAAAAATCATCTTTCTTTCTAAATTTTCGATAAAAGTCTATTCTCTTTTATCTATTTTCTATTCTCTTTTATTAAAATTCATTACTTTCGCAAATTGATTTAAGAAAGCGACAAAATGAGTACAAAATTTACTGAATACAAAGGACTTGACTTGCCAACAGTAGCATCAGAAGTTCTTGATTTTTGGAAAAAAAACAACATCTTTGAACAATCGGTAACTTCTCGCGAAGGAGCTACACCTTACGTGTTTTTTGAAGGGCCGCCATCTGCAAATGGTTTGCCTGGTATTCACCACGTAATGGCGCGTACGATTAAAGATATTTTTTGTCGTTACAAAACTCAAAAAGGCTACCAAGTTAAGCGTAAAGCAGGTTGGGATACACACGGTTTGCCTGTAGAATTAGGTACCGAAAAAGAATTAGGCATCACTAAAGAAGACATCGGAAAAACAATTTCGGTAACAGAATACAACGAAGCGTGTAAAAGAACAGTTATGCGTTACACCGACGTATGGAACGACCTAACTGAAAAAATGGGATATTGGGTTGATATGGAAGACCCTTATGTGACGTACAAATCCAAATACATGGAAACGGTTTGGTGGTTACTAAAACAAATTTACAATAAAGATTTACTATACAAAGGTTACACAATCCAACCCTATTCTCCAAAAGCGGGAACAGGTTTGTCTTCGCACGAAGTGAACCAACCAGGTTCATATCGTGATGTTACGGATACAACGATTGTAGCGCAGTTTAAAGCAAAAGACGAAACGTTACCAAGTTTTTTACAAGGTTTTGGAACGGTTCATTTCTTGGCTTGGACAACAACGCCTTGGACGCTACCATCAAATACAGCGCTAACTGTTGGTCCAAAAATCGATTATGTTTTAGTAAAAACGTTCAATCAGTATACTTTTGAACCAATCAATGTTGTTTTAGCTAAACCTTTAGTTGGAAAACAATTCGGTGGAAAGTATTTTGTTGCGGAATCTGATGCAGATTTTGCCAATTATAAATCAGAAGATAAAAAGATTCCATATCAAATTTTAACCGAAGCAAAAGGCGCTGATTTAGTTGGAATTCGTTACGAACAATTATTACCATTAGCTTTACCATATCAAAATCCAGAAAATGCATTTAGAGTAATTTCTGGAGATTTCGTAACTACGGAAGATGGTACTGGAATTGTTCACACTGCACCTACATTCGGAGCAGATGATGCTAAAGTTGCCAAAGAAGCTACTCCAGAAGTACCACCAATGTTGGTTTTAGATGAAAATGGAAATCCTGTACCATTGGTTGATTTGCAAGGAAAATTTGTTGCTGGATTAGGTGATTTGTCAGGAAAATACGTTAAAAACGAATATTATAATGAAGGCGAAGCGCCTGAAAAATCAGTAGATGTTGAAATCGCTATTCGTTTAAAAGAAGAAAATAAAGCCTTCAAGGTTGAAAAATATGTACACAGTTATCCACATTGTTGGAGAACCGACAAACCAATTTTATATTATCCATTAGATTCTTGGTTTATCAAAGTAACCGAAATCAAAGATAGAATGTTCGACTTAAACGAAACCATCAACTGGAAACCAAAAGCTACAGGAGAAGGTCGTTTCGGAAATTGGTTGAAAAATGCGAATGACTGGAACTTATCACGTTCAAGATATTGGGGAATCCCTTTACCAATTTGGAGAAGTGAAGATAAAACCGAAGAAATCTGCGTTGGTTCAGTAGAGGAATTGTACAAAGAAATTGAAAAAGCGGTTGCAGCTTGTTTCATGACGGAAAATCCATACAATGGGTTCCAAATTGGAAATATGGACGAAACGAATTACGATTTAGTGGATTTACACAAAAATATCGTAGATAATATCGTTTTAGTTTCGGCTTCTGGAAAACCAATGAAACGCGAAACGGATTTAATTGACGTTTGGTTTGATTCAGGTGCGATGCCTTACGCACAATGGCATTATCCATTTGAAAATAAAGACTTAATCGATGAAAATAAAGCTTTCCCAGCAGATTTTATTGCGGAAGGTGTTGACCAAACTCGTGGTTGGTTCTATACGTTACACGCTATCGGAACCTTAGTTTTTGATAAAGTTGCTTATAAAAACGTAGTTTCAAACGGATTAGTTTTAGACAAAAACGGACAAAAAATGTCGAAGCGTTTAGGAAATGCTGTTGACCCTTTCACCACTTTGGCAGAATATGGTCCAGATGCTACACGTTGGTACATGATTTCCAATGCAAATCCTTGGGACAACTTAAAATTTGATATCGAAGGTGTGGCTGAGGTAAGAAGAAAATTCTTTGGCACACTTTATAATACGTACTCGTTCTTTGCTTTATATGCGAATATTGATGGTTTCAAATATAACGAAGTCGAAGTGCCACTAAACGAAAGACCAGAAATCGACCGTTGGATTTTATCGGAATTACATACGTTAATTCAATTGGTAGATGAAGCGTACGCGGATTACGAACCAACAAAAGCTGCTCGTGCTATTTCTGATTTTGTTCAAGAAAACTTGAGTAACTGGTACGTTCGTTTGTGCAGAAGAAGATTCTGGAAAGGCGATTATGCGCAAGATAAAATTGCAGCTTATCAAACACTTTATACATGTTTGGTGACGGTGGCGAAACTTTCTGCCCCAATTGCACCATTCTTTATGGACAAACTTTACAGAGATTTAACACAAGCTACAGGTTCTGAGTCGTTTGAAAGCGTACATTTGGCCGAGTTTCCAAAAATGGTTGAAAACTTTGTTGATAAATCACTAGAAAGTAAAATGATGAAAGCGCAAACGGTTTCTTCACTAGTTTTATCGCTTCGTAAGAAGGAGATGATTAAGGTGCGTCAACCGTTGCAAAAGGTAATGATTCCAGTACTTGACGACAATCAGCGTGCTGAAATTGAGGCAGTTTCTGACCTAATTAAAGCGGAAGTAAACGTGAAAGAAGTGGAGTTGTTAGACGATGCTTCGGGTGTTTTAGTGAAGCAAATTAAGCCTAATTTTAAAACATTGGGACCACGTTTCGGCAAGGATATGGGGCTGATTTCCAAAGAGATACAAAATTTTGGACAAGAACAAATTGCAAAATTAGAGCGTGATGGCGAATTAGTTATGGATATTGCGGGAAAAAGTATAACTTTATCACAAGATGATGTTGAAATTTCATCGCAAGATATCCCAGGTTGGTTAGTAGCCAATTCAAACGGAATTACAGTAGCATTAGACATTACGATTTCCGATGAATTAAGAAAAGAAGGGATTGCGAGAGAGTTAATCAACAGAATCCAAAATATCAGAAAAGATTCTGGTTTTGAAGTAACCGACAAGATTACCGTTAAAATGGAAAAAAATGCTCAAGTTGAGGAAGCCGTTTTAGCAAATGAATCGTATATTAAGTCAGAAACACTAACCGAATCATTAATTTTTGTAGAAAACCTTGAAAATGGTACGGAAATTGAGTTTGATGATATTAAAACTAGTATATTAATTTCAAAATAAAAGCGAACAGCTTTTAATCGACTTATTAACTATAAAAAACATTGAAATTATGGTAGAGGAGCAAATTAGATATTCAGACGCTGATTTGGCTGAATTCAAAGCGTTAATTCAAGCGAAATTAGAAAAAGCTAAAAATGATTTAGAGCTTATAAAAAGTGCCTATATGAATGACTTAAACAACGGAACTGACGATACATCACCAACGTTTAAAGCATTTGAAGAAGGTAGCGAAACTATGAGTAAAGAAGCCAATTCACAATTAGCTATTCGTCAAGAAAAATTCATTAGAGATTTAAAAAATGCCTTGATTCGTATCGAGAACAAAACCTATGGTATTTGTAAAGTTACAGGCAAATTAATAAGTAAAGAAAGATTAAAAATCGTTCCTCATGCAACTATGAGTATTGAAGCAAAAAACTTGCAACGTTAATCTTTTTACAAAATTACACTAACGCTCCGTTTGGAGCGTTTTTTATTTGATAAATTCCACTATTTTTGCAAAAAAATTGAACATGTCGTTAAAGAAAGCCTATTTATTAATCATTGCTATTTTATTAATCGATCAGATTTCAAAAATCTATATCAAAACGCATTTTTTTATTGGAGAATCCATAAAAGTAATGGGTTTAGATTGGTTTCAAATTCATTTTATAGAGAATGAAGGTATGGCTTGGGGAGCAGAAATTCCAGGCGAACATGGGAAATTAATCTTAACTTTATTCCGAATCGTAGCCGTAGGTGGAATTGCTTGGTGGTTATGGGATTCGGTAAAAAAGAAAGCTTCTAATTACTTAATTGTAGCAATTGCTTTGATTTTTACAGGTGCTTTAGGAAATATTATCGATTCTGTTTTTTACGGAGTCATTTTTAACGATAGTTATCATCAAGTAGCCACAGCTTTTTCGGACCAACCTTACGGTACTTGGTTTCACGGAGAAGTAGTAGATATGTTTTATTTTCCAATCTGGGAAGGAAATTTACCTTCTTGGTTGCCAATTTGGGGCGGCAAACACTTCACTTTCTTCAATGCCATTTTCAATGTAGCCGATGTGGCGATTTCAACGGGTGTTGGGATTTTGATTGTATTTAACAAAAGAGCTTTTGCTCATGCGGATAAGAAGGAAGTTTCGGCTGAAGAGTAATCTCAATATGAAAAACCCGATTTTTTATTGATATATATATATATAAAAGAAACATTTTTCGGCTTTTTTATTATTTCTTTTTTTGCCCAGGAGCATAAGGTTTTGCACTCTTAGATCCTGTAACTTTTTTCATTTGTCCCGGAGGTAAAGGTTTCGATTTTTTATGACCATGTCCGTGATGTACATGACAACTATCTAAACCAATTAAAACCAGTAATGAAAAAAGTCCTAAGACAAATTTCTTTAAAATGTGCTTTTTCATATCTTTTGAGGTAAAATTTAAGCTAATATAGTTCTAAAAATTAAAACTCAAAAATTTGTGAGTCAGTAACACAAAAATCCAATTTCACATCATTTTCTGAAACATCATCAATTTTTTCCTCTGGCGGAAAGAACGACAATCCAATTTTAATCGTTTCGGGTTTGCATTTGCTTAGAAAGTTATCGTAGAAACCTTTTCCGTAACCCACGCGATTTCCTTGCTTATCGTAAGCTAAAAGCGGTACAAAAACCACATCAATTTTAGCATCAGGTACTTCTAAACCATCAACTGGTTCTGGAACGTTGTAACTGTTCTTTTTGATTTTAGTATTATCCGTTAATAAAAAATGCGTCATTCCTAAAGTGGCAAACTCGCACTTCGAAATAACGATTTCTTTATCTTTTCCCGCTAAAATTTGCAGAATATATTCGGTATTGATTTCTTTTTGTTCTTCAATCGTTAAAAACAAATGATAATATAATTTGTCCCAAATATTCATTCGCAACAATTGGTTCGCAATCGCCAAACTTTTGTCTTCTATTTCTTCTTGAGAAAGCTGTTTTCTTGCTTCTTTACTCTTTTTTCTTGCTTCTTTCTTATCCATTAACAGACGCTTTCAATTCGTCTATAAATTTAGTCAAATGTTCTACTTCTACGTGATCCATTAACACAATTTTGTACCATTTATTGTTTTTGTTGTGTTGTTGGGGTACCAAATCATACTTTTCAGCAATTTCTTCTGGAATCGATTCCGAATGAATTGTTACAATATTCATAAACGGTTCACGGAAATATTTGATGTTTAATTTATCTAATTCGTGACATAAAAATTGCGTGCGCATTTGTAAAATACTCACTTTTTCAAACCAACCATAAGCGCCATAAGTAAATAAAATCATCCAAACCGCAACGGCATTCGCGCCAGAACGACTTCCGCAAAGCGTTAAATCCATTCCTTCTACGTATTCGGCTTCTTTGGTTAATACGTTTTCGATTAAGCCTTTTCGGCAAACAAAAATTCCAGTCCCGTATGGTGCTTGCAACATTTTATGAGCATCAATGGTAATCGAACTAATTTTTGGATTACTAAAATTGATATTCGATTTTTGATTGCTAAACGGATATACAAATCCACCATAAGCACCATCAATATGCAAACGATAAGTTACATTATGTTTTTCCAATGCCGAAGTATAAACATCTGGATTATCAACCGAACCAAACATGGTTGTTCCCATATTAGCAACGGAGATGAAGTATTTTTTACCTTTATTTTTCGCTTCTAAAATGATGTTATCTAAAGCAACTGCATCAATTTCACGGTTTTCAAACCCAACAGGAATTTTCAACCAATCGATTTGCAATAAATTAGAAGCTTTTGGAATGGAATAATGTGTGTCTTCCGAAGCTAAAATGGCGATTTCTTCTAATTTTGCATCGAATTTATGCATGAATTCATTTCTAAAAACCCAAATGGCTTGAATATTCGCTTCGGTTCCACCAGGAGCAATGTAACCGTCGAATTCGTTTTCTTTGGCTTTAAAAATATCAACAGCAATTACGTTTAAAACTTCGCGTTCAATTTCTTGTGTGCCATAAAACGCTTTTTCAGAAGTTCCAAAAGTATGACAACCAATGTTATTTGGATTGGCAACATAGGTTTGAAGCGTTGGGGCATCTTTCAAAAATGGCGCATCATCATAAAAAACGCGACTATCTAATTTAGATGCTGGATAACCTAAAGATGCATCTTTTGAGAAGTTAACATTATCGTGTAAAGCCTTTTCAATACGGGCTTTTCTTTCTTCGTGTGTTAGTTTTTTCCAGAAGTTCATACCTAAAAATTTTGGCGAATTTACAGGTACTAATCCAATAAAAACATGATAATTGTTAGCTTTCCGATTCTAAATGCGTTGAAACGTGAAAAATAGCATCACCTTGATATACAATCGGCGCATCGTTTACATTGATGACATAGCCATCATGAGGCGCTTTCATTTTGTGTTCGACTTTTCCGTATGGGTCGGAAATAGTAGCGATTAGTTCTCCTTTTTTTATAAAACTACCAATTTTCACCAAACCATGAAACATGCCTGAATATTTCGCCCTTACCCAATTCGATTTTTCAATATAAATAGGTTTTTTCGATTTAATATTGGCTTTTTTTCTAGGGTTTAGCATGTCTAAATGATCTAAAAAACGCTTAGTGCCTTCAATAGCATCTTTGGTAACTTCTTCATTGATATCCAATGATTTTCCGCCTTCAAAAAGTAACATTTTAACGCCTAATTTATCGCAAGAATTTCGAAACGAACCCGAAATATTCTTCGAATACAAGGTAAAAGGCGCATTGAAAACATCGGAAAGTTCTTTGAGTTCTGGATTTTCTGGTACTATTCTAATTTGAGGAGCATTAAATCGACTGGCACCACCTGCATGAAAATCAATCGCATAATCCACGTGTGGAATAATATCTTTTAAAATATAATACGCAAAACGACTAGCCAAAGAACCTGTTTTACTTCCAGGAAAAACCCGATTCAAATCGCGACCATCTGGAAATTCACGTGTTTTATTGATGAATCCAAAAATATTGATAATCGGAATGCATATTATTGTTCCGCGTTTTGGTTTGTTGATTTTTTGAACAATTAACTGGCGTACAATTTCAGTTCCGTTGATTTCATCGCCATGTAAACAAGCGGTAAATAAAACCGTTGGACCATCAAGTTTTGAACGTTCCACAATTATTGGAATTTTCAATTTATTCATGGTGTGCAACTTGGCAATTTCCATGTTAATGGTTTTGCTTTCGCCCGCTAAAATGGTTTCTTTAAGGATTACAAGTGGTTTTGAGGCTGTCATTTTTAAAATCTAAAGTGTTAAAAATACAAAAACAATTGTCATTTGAGAACACAGATTTAAGAAATTTGAGAAATTGAAAAAATCTTTGTGCTCTTGGTGGCTTCTTTGTGCCTTTGTGGTTAAAAACTTCAAGAATTCAAAAACAAATCTCTTATCTTTGTTCTATCATCTTTCAATAAAATGCAAACACCATTAGAACTTCAAATCCAAACCTTGCCCGATAATCCGGGTGTGTATCAGTATTATGATAAGGAAGGGAAAATTCTATATGTTGGGAAAGCGAAAAACTTAAAAAAACGCGTTCAGTCGTATTTTACTAAGAATCACGATAATTATAAAACATCGGTTTTAGTTAAGAAGATAGTTACGATAAAGCACATTGTTGTTCCAACGGAAACCGATGCGTTATTGTTGGAAAACAACTTAATAAAAAAGCTCCAACCTCGCTATAATGTTTTGCTTCGTGATGACAAAACCTATCCTTGGATTTGCATCAAAAACGAACGATTTCCTAGAATATTTTCCACTCGAAAAATGATAAAAGATGGTTCGGAATATTTTGGCCCTTATACGAGTTTTAAAACCGTTCACACCATTTTGGATTTGATTAAAGAATTGTATCCATTGCGAACTTGTAACTACGATTTGTCAAAAGCAAATATTGATTCAGGAAAATTCAAAGTATGTTTGGAATATCATATTGGCAATTGCAAAGGACCGTGTGAAAGCTATGAATCTTTGGAACATTATCAAAGTCAGATTGAAAAAATTCGTCAAATTTTAAAGGGAAATTTCAAAGAAAGTTTGAAAGATTTCAAAAAATTAATGACCGATTTAGCGATGGAAATGAAGTTTGAAGAAGCGCAAAAAATCAAAGAAAAAATCGAGATTTTAGAAAATTATCAATCGCGTTCAACGGTTTTAAATCCGAAAATCACCAATTTGGATGTGTTTTCGATTATTTCAGATGAAACCATGGCGTATGTGAATTTTTTACAAATTTCTCACGGAGCCATTGTGCGTTCGCATACGTTGGAATTAAAGAAAAAATTAGACGAAACTAATGAAGAATTATTAGAATTAGCGGTTGTAGAATTACGCGAACGTTTTCATTTGAATGCGCGAGAAATTGTAGTTCCTTTTCCAATTGATTTAGGCGAAAATATCAAAGTTACGGTGCCGCAATTGGGAGATAAAAAGCAAATTTTAGATTTATCAGAACGTAATGCTAAATATTATCGATTAGACCAATTAAAGCAAATCCAAATCGTTGATCCAGAACGCCACACCAATCGTATCATGGCACAAATGCAAAAAGATTTGCGTTTATCAGTTGAGCCACGACATATCGAGTGTTTTGATAATTCGAATATTCAAGGAACGAATCCGGTATCGGCTTGTGTGGTATTTAAAGATGGTAAACCGAGCAAGAAAGATTACCGTCATTTTAATATCAAAACGGTTGAAGGTCCAAATGATTTCGCTTCAATGGAAGAAGTTGTTTACCGAAGATACAAACGTATGTTAGATGAAAATCAATCCTTACCACAATTAATTATTATTGATGGTGGAAAAGGACAGTTGTCTTCGGCTTTAAAAAGTTTGGATGATTTAGGTTTACGAGGAAAAATAGCAATAATCGGAATTGCAAAACGCTTAGAAGAATTGTTTTATCCAGGCGATTCAGCTCCACTATATTTAGATAAAAAATCAGAAACACTAAAAGTTATACAACATTTGCGAAACGAAGCACACCGATTTGGAATTACCCATCATCGCGATAAAAGAAGTAAATCGGCTTTAACCAATAGCTTAGAAAGTATTCCAGGAATTGGCGAAAAAACGATGATTACATTAATGAAACATTTCAAAAGTGTTAAAAGATTGCAAAATGCCGACGAAAAAGCAATTTCTGAGGTTATAGGTGTTTCAAAAGCCAAAAAAATTTACGACTTTTACAAGAACAATACCCTTTAACAGAAATGAAAAAACTAATCTTGTTTGTAAGCCTACTATTTTTTACCCAAATCAGCTTAGGACAAGAAAATCCACGACCAAAAGTAGGACTTGTACTTAGTGGTGGTGGTGCTAAAGGATTGGCGCATATTGGTGTGCTTAAAGTAATCGATTCGCTTGGTATAAAAGTAGATTACATTGCTGGCACTAGTATGGGTGCAATCGTTGGCGGATTGTATGCTTCAGGTTATAATGCCGAGCAATTAGATTCTATCTTTTCTAATGTCGATGTTGATGCCTTGCTTCAAGATTACACTCCAAGAGAAGCGAAATCTTTTTACGAAAAACGAAATGATGAAATTTATGCTTTAACGCTTCCTTTCAATAAATTTAAATTAGGATTGCCCTCTGGATTGTCTAAAGGACTTTATAATTTTAATTTGATTTCTTCGTTAACACAACATGTGAGTTGTGTTAGAGATTTTAAAAATTTACCCATTCCGTTTTTATGTATTGCTACAGATGCAGAAACGGGAGAAAAAGTGGTTTTAGATTCAGGTGTTTTGGCTCATAGCATGATTGCAAGCGGTGCTTTGCCTACTCTTTATAGTCCTGTTGAAATAAATGGTAGGGTTTTAATTGATGGCGGCGTTGTAGACAATTATCCTATCGAAGAATTAAAAGCAAGAGGCATAGATGTTGTAATCGGAGTAGATGTTCAGGATGGATTAAAAAGTAGAGATGAACTTAAAGGAGTTACCTCGGTTTTAGCTCAAATTAATAATTTTTCCATGATTGAAAAAATGGAAGGAAAGCAAAAAGCCACCAATATCTATATTAAACCTGAAATCAAAGGATATAGTGTTGTAGCTTTTGATAAAGGACAAGAAATTATCAGTAAAGGAAAAGAGAAAGCTTTAGAGTTTGTAAAACAGTTAACACTTTATGGAAATCCGAATCATCCAAACACAAATAAAGTTGTGGTACAAGATTCCATTTTAATTAAAGATATTGTTTTTAATAAACTTGACAATTACACTCGAGCTTATATAATTGGAAAATTAAATTTTAAGAGAAACACTAAAATCTCAAATAAACAACTTCAAAAAGGGATTTTAAATTTAAACGCTACCCAAAACTTTAGTAGTATCTATTATTCTTTCGAACAAATACAAGATGGTCATAAATTGGAGCTTCATTTAAAAGAAAAAGAAACTAGTACTTTTTTAAAATTTGGATTGCATTATGATGATTTGTTCAAAAGTGGTATTTTGTTAAATTACACAAAGAAGAAATTATTGGTAAAAAACGATGTTGCTTCTATAGATGTGATTTTAGGAGATAACTTTCGCTATAATTTTGATTACTATATTGATAATGGTTTTTATTGGAGTTTTGGTTTTAATTCCAAGTTGACAGCCTTTAATAGAAATATAAACAGCAATATCACAGGAGATTTAACATCTAATACAGGTCTAAGTGCTATTAATGTAAATTTTACCGATTTAAGTAATCAGGCCTATTTACAAACGATTTTTGCCCAAAAATTTTCTATCGGTGGTGGTTTGGAGTTGAAATATCTACGATTAGTTTCAGAAACGCTACAAAATACAAGTCCGGTGTTTGAAAATAGCAATTATCTCTCTTTTTTTGGATTTGTAAAATATGATTCATTTGATAAGAAATATTTCCCTAAAACAGGATGGAACTTTAATTCTGAAATACGTTATTATGGATATTCATCTGATTATAAAAACAATTTTGAACGATTTTCCATTGCAAAAGGAGATTTTAGCTTTGCGCAACCTGTTTTTAAAAACATGACTTTCAAGTTGCAATCGGAAGGTGGTTTTGAGATTGGTGAAAGAAGCGTTCCTTATTTCGACTTTATTTTAGGAGGTTATGGTTTTCAACAAGTGAATAATATAAAGCCATTTTTTGGTTATGATTTTTTGAGTATTGCAGGAGATAGTTATGTAAAATTATCACTTACAGCAGATTATGAGTTTTTTAAGAAACATCATTTCAATTTTATTGCTAACTTTGCTAATGTAGGAAACAAAATTTTTGACACTATAGACACTTGGTTAGTAAAACCAAATTATTCAGGTTATTCAGTGGGTTACGGAATGGAAACAGTAATTGGTCCAGTAGAAATTAAACATTCATGGTCGCCAGAAACTAGAGATCATTACACTTGGTTCTCAGTAGGATTTTGGTTTTAAAAAAAAATTACGATATTTGTGATGATGAAAAATTGGACCGGCTTACTTTCGCATTTAAAGTTCCTCATTAAGAGAAATCCTGAGTGAGTACAACTTCTTTTTGATTTAATTAAAAAGTTTTAAAAACCTATTTAAAGCTTTTAAATTTATAACTTTTTAAACTTAAAGAAATGCCAATATATCACAAGTTAGGGAAAATCCCTCATAAACGTCATATACAATTCCGTAAGCCAAACGGAGATCTGTATTATGAGCAATTATTTGGAACAGTTGGTTTTGACGGTATGTCAACCAATTCATATCATGAGCAACGACCAACTCAGGTCAAAGAAATCAGAAGACAATACAGTGTTGCGCCAAAAATTGCGAAGTCAAATAATATTCAATCTTATAAATTAAGAGGATTTGATATTGCACCACAAGATGATTTTTTAGAAAGTAGAAAAATTGTTTTAACAAATTCGGATTGCCATATCGTTTTGGCTGCACCAAGAAAATCTACAACCGATTATTTTTATAAAAACACCGATTCAGATGAAGTAATTTTCATTCACAAAGGAACAGGAAAATTAAGAACCATGTTAGGAAATTTAGATTTCAAATATGGCGATTACTTAGTAATTCCTCGTGGTATGATTTACAAAATTGATTTTGATACAGAAGACAATCGCTTGTTTATTGTGGAATCACATTCACCAGTTTACACTCCAAAACAATACAGAAACTGGTTTGGACAGCTATTAGAACATTCTCCATTTTGCGAGAGAGATATTCGTCGCCCTGAGGAACTAGAAACCTATAACGAAAAAGGCGATTTCGTAATTAAAGTAAAGAAAAAAGACGAAATTTTCGAATTGGTATACGCTTCTCATCCGTTTGATGTAATTGGATACGATGGATTTAATTATCCATATGCTTTTTCAATTCATGATTTTGAACCTATTACAGGCAGAATTCATTTACCACCACCAATTCACCAAACTTTTGAAACAAATGCCTTCGTAATTTGTTCGTTTGTACCAAGGTTATACGATTATCATCCATTATCAATTCCTGCACCATACAATCATAGTAATATAGATGCCGATGAGGTATTGTATTATGTTGATGGCGATTTCATGAGCAGAAATGATGTAAAACCAGGAAACATTTCCTTGCATCCTGCTGGAATCCCTCATGGACCACACCCAGGAGCAGCAGAAAGAAGTATTGGTAAAAAAGAAACGTTAGAATTAGCTGTTATGGTAGATACTTTTAAACCTTTAATGGTAACAGAAGACGCTATGGGTATTGCTGATGATACGTATTATCAATCTTGGTTAGAGTAAATGAATTATAATAAATTATCGGCCGATCCTACTGCATTAATACTTGGAATAATTGCTTTTGTAATTATGATCTTAGGGTTTTGTTGTGGATTAGTTGTATTTGTTTCGTTGATTTTAGGAGTTGTAGGATTAGTCCTTTCAATAAAAAGTCTTAAAGAATATGAGGCAAATCCAACAGTTTATTCACATCAAAGTCAACAAAATGTATATGTTGGAAAAATTATTTGTTTGATTACAACTATTTTGTCTACGATATATTTTATTATTGTAGTGTTTGCGGTGGTTTTTTATCAATTAAGTCTTTCCGATCTTTTTAAAAATAAAATAGAACAAATAAGAAATCAAGAAATTAAAGATTCCATTTATTTGGATGAAGAAATTGAAGAAAATTATAGTAACGATTCCATTTATATAGATACCACATTTGTAGATTCTATAAAAAAGGAAAATTAAAATTTAAAGAATTATGGCACAAGAAATAAAATCAGTTGAATACGGATTAGAAAAAATCTTTGAAGGAGCACAAGACTTCTTACCTTTATTAGGAACAGATTATGTTGAGTTATATGTTGGAAATGCAAAACAAGCAGCTCATTTTTACAAAACCGCTTTTGGGTTCCAATCTTTAGCTTATGCAGGGTTAGAAACAGGAGTTAAAGACAGAGCTTCTTATGTTTTAAAACAAGACAAAATCCGTTTGGTATTAACAACAGCTTTAAATAGTAATTCACCAATTGGAGAGCACGTAAAAAAACACGGCGATGGTGTTAAAGTTATTGCGCTTTGGGTAGAAGATGCGCGTCATTCTTTTGCTGAAACAACTAAACGTGGAGCAAAACCATATTTTGAACCAGTAGTTGAAAAAGATGAAAATGGTGAAGTAGTTCGTGCAGGTATTTATGGAGCATATGGTGAAACCGTTTTTATTTTCGTAGAACGTAAAAATTATAACGGAATCTTTTTACCTGGATATAGCGAATGGAAATCAGATTATAACCCAACACCAGTGGGATTAAAATATATCGATCATATGGTGGGTAATACGGGTTGGAATAGAATGAATGAGGCTGTAAAATGGTTTGAAGATGTTATGGGATTCGTAAATTTCCTTTCTTTTGATGATAAACAAATTACTACAGAATATTCCGCTTTAATGTCTAAAGTAATGTCAAATGGTAACGGAAGAATTAAATTCCCTATCAACGAACCTGCTCACGGCAAAAAGCGTTCTCAAATTGAAGAATATTTAGATTTTTATGAAGATGAAGGAGTACAGCACATTGCAGTAGCAACAGACGATATTATTTCAACGGTTGCAGAAATGCGTGCAAGAGGAATTGAATTTTTAAGCACACCACCTCAAGCATATTATGATGCAATTCCTGAAAGATTAAAAGATCATATGTCTAAATTTAAAGAAGATATTAATGAACTTCAAAAATTAGGTATTATGATTGATGCTGATGATGAAGGTTACTTATTACAAATTTTTACGAAGCCAGTTGAAGATCGTCCAACGCTTTTCTTCGAAATTATTCAAAGAATGGGTGCTCGTGGATTCGGCGCAGGTAACTTTAAAGCCCTTTTTGAGTCAATTGAGCGCGAACAAGAATTGCGAGGTACGCTATAAAAACTTAAAAATATTAACAATTTACCAAATTACAACATTGTAGAGGTGTGATTTTTGATAAAAAAATGTTAAAGTTGAATTTTAATTGAGAATAATTCAAAAACATATATACCTTTGCACTCGCAAAACAAGGAGGTAGTTTGCCTTGAATTGTAATAAATTTTCATAATTTATAGTTTTTTGGTTGGTTAATAGCATAAAAACTCAGTCATATTTTTGACTGGGTTTTTTTGTTTTAGTATTTTTGGAACGAAAATTGCATTTTCATTTCTAAAAATGAATTTACCATGAAAAAAATAGTTCTTCTTATAGTTCTTTTTATTACTACAAACTCATTTGTAGTTCAAGAAGATGCATATACTACTGGTGAATGGTTCAAGCTTAGAATCCATTACGGAATTGTAAATGCAGGATACGCAACTTTAGAAATAAAAGAGGCAGTTAAAAACAATAAAAAAGTACATCATGTAGTAGGTAAAGGTTGGACCGTGGGTATGACCAAGTTCTTCTTTGGTGTAGATGATAATTACGAAAGTTATTTTGATAAACAAACAGGAAAACCATATCAATTTGTGAGAAAAATTGATGAAGGTGGATACACTAAAAATCAAGAAGGCTTTTTTAATCAAGACAAGAATACCGTTTTAGTTAAAGATTACAAGCATAAAACCGAAAAAACATTTTCTGTTCCAGAAGAAGTGCAAGATATTGTGTCTTCATTTTACTACTTACGAAATCATCCAAAAATTGATAAATTAAAAGTGGGTGAATTCATTGCAATTGATATGTTTTTTGATGATGAAACCACAAAGTTTAAGTTAAAATTTATTGGTAGAGAAGATATAAAAACTAAATTTGGAAAAGTTTCATGTATGGTTTTCAGACCCTATGTTCAGGCAGGTAGAGTATTCAAAGAAGAAGAAAGCTTAACCGTTTGGATATCAGATGATGACAATAAAATTCCAATCCGTTTAAAAGCAAGTTTAGCAGTAGGTTCGTTAAAGGCCGATTTAGATGCTTTTAAAGGATTAAAAAATTCATTCAAAGTTAAAGTAGATCAATAATGGAAATAACTCCTAAAATTCAGGAACAATTAAATCAACTTCATGATAAATTTGAAGCAATAAACCAAAACACATCCACTCATTTAGAAGGGTTACTTTGGGCTAAACCCATCACATATTGGGATTATATCCAAACCGATGCGCTTTTGAGTCTTCAAACACAACGCACTACTTTGCCAGACGAAATGGTGTTTGTGATGTATCATCAAGTAAATGAATTGTTGTTTAAAATGATTCTTTGGGAAATGAACCAATTGTGTCATAACGAAAAACCTTCAACGGCTTATTTTACTGAAAAATTAGGAAGAATTAGTCGTTATTTCGATATGCTAACTACTTCTTTTGATATTATGAAAGACGGAATGGAGCCTGAGCAATATCTAAAGTTCCGAAATACACTAACACCTGCCAGCGGATTTCAATCGGCACAGTATCGTTTAATTGAATTCAGTTCAACCGATTTAATCAATTTGATTGATAATCGTTTTAGAGCAACAATTGACAGAAATACACCATATGAACACGCATTCGAACATTTGTATTGGCAAGCAGCAGGAAAGGATTATCACACAGGAGAAAAATCGTATCTAATTTTAGAATTTGAAAGAAAATACAAAAAAATGTTCTTAGATTGGATGGAAGAATATAACACCATCAACTTGTGGAGAAAATTCAAACAATTACCAGAAGCAGATCAACAAAATCCAGAATTAGTAGCTGCAATGCGTCATTATGACAAAACGGTAAATATTACTTGGGTGATGGGACATTTTAATGCAGCAAAAAAATATATTGAAAGTGTTCCAGGAAATCACGAAGCAACCGGTGGAAGTGATTGGAAAAAATATATGTTACCAAAATACCAAAAAAGAATATTCTTCCCTGAATTATGGACGAAAGAAGAATTAGATAACTGGGGAGAATAACCGCCTTGCGCAAAAAACAAAAAACATTGAAATATCTAGTAGCAGCCCTTTTATTTGTTACTTTTTTTACGGCTTGTAATTCTAAAGAAGAAAAAGAAAATGCAAAAAAAGCAGTAGTAAAAAAAGAACCTATTATTAAAGAATACGGATTTACCTTTAACGACTATCAAGTGGTTAGAGACACCATTCGTTCTGGCGATACTTTTGGTAAAATTTTAGAAAAATATCCTCTAAAAGACAGTTTGCGAGTACATGATATTACCGAAAAAGTAAAAGACTCATTCAATGTTAAAAGAATTAAAGCAGGGAAACCTTATATTATGTTTCTCGATAAAAAAAAGCCTAACACGCTACAAGCTTTAGTTTATATCGAAGATAGAATAAGCTATACTGTGGTCGATTTTAGAGATTCTATTGCAGTTTTCAACAAAAAAAAGCCTACTACAATAAAAAGAAGAGTTGTGGCAGCCGAAATTCATGGTTCGTTATCCGAAACATTGAGTAATGCTGGAGTTAGTGCAGGTTTAGCTAACAATTTAGCTAATATTTATGCCTATACAGTCGATTTCTTTAAAATTCAAAAAGGAGATAAATTTGCGGTTACGATAAACGAACGCTATATAGAAGACTCTATTTATGTAGGAGTAGAAAGCATTGAAGCTTCATATTTTGAGCATAAGGGAAAAAAAATCTTTGCTTTTCCTTACAAATTATCTGAAAATCAAAAGCATGCGGATTATTATGATGAAAATGGAAAAGGATTAAAAAGTATGTTTTTGAAGGCTCCGTTAGATTATTTCAGAATTTCTTCTAAGTTTTCAGGACGTCGTTTTCATCCAGTTCAAATGACTTGGAAAGCTCATAACGGAACCGATTATGCTGCACCTCATGGAACACCAATTAAAACCACTGCTTCTGGTGTTGTAGAAAGAACAGGTTATACTGCTGGAAATGGAAATTTTGTAAAAGTTCGACACAGTTCAACTTATTCTACTCAATATTTACACATGTCTAAAATTTTGGTTCGAAATGGACAAAGTGTTTCACAAGGACAAGTTATTGGAAAAGTAGGAAGTACAGGTTTGGCAACCGGCCCTCATGTTTGCTATCGTTTCTGGAAAAATGGCGTTCAAGTAGATCCATTAAGATTAAAATTGCCCAATACAGAACCTATGAACGAATCGCATAAGAAAAAATATTTAGCTCATATTGCCCCTTTAAAGAAAGAATTGGATAGTATAACAGCAGTAAAATTTAAAGAATAATGGCATTACCAAAAATTAATCCATCACAAACTGCCGCTTGGCAAAAAATACAATCACACTTTGAAAAAATGCAAGCCATTTCTATGAAAGAAATGTTTGCTTCCGATACTAATAGAGCACAAAAATTTCACATTCAATGGAATGATTTTTTAGTGGATTATTCTAAAAATATCATCAATCAAGAAACGCTCGATTTATTATTAAATTTAGCAAAGGAAGTTGAATTAAAAGAAGCGATTTCAAGGTATTTTCAAGGTGATGTAATCAATCAAACCGAAAACAGAGCCGTTTTACACACCGCTTTACGTGCTAAAGAATCAGCCAATGTTTTGGTCGATGGCGTTAATGTAATGCCAGAAGTGTATTCGGTAAAAAATAAAATCAAAAACTTCTCAAACGAAGTTATTTCGGGCAACAAAAAAGGATTCACAGGAAAACCATTTACCGATATCGTAAATATTGGAATTGGTGGTTCTGATTTGGGTCCAGCAATGATTGTAGAAGCGTTGCAATTCTACAAAAATCATTTAAACGTTCATTTTGTTTCCAATGTAGATGGCGATCACGTTAATGAAGTAATCAAGAAATTAAATCCAGAAACAACTTTATTTGTAGTAGTTTCTAAAACCTTTACTACACAAGAAACCTTATCTAATGCTGAAACTATCAGAAGTTGGTTTTTACAATCGGCTTCAAAAGACGATGTAGCGAAGCATTTTGTAGCAGTGTCAACCAATATTCAAAAAGTAACCGAATTCGGAATTAATCCTGATAACGTTTTTCCAATGTGGGATTGGGTTGGAGGCCGTTTTTCTTTATGGAGCGCTGTTGGTTTATCTATAAGTTTAGCTGTTGGATTTGATAACTTCGATAAATTATTGAAAGGTGCCAACGAAATGGACGACCATTTCAAAAACGAATCTTTCGATAAAAATATTCCAGTAATTTTAGCTTTACTGAGCATTTGGTACAATAACTTTTTTGGTGCGGAAAGCGAAGCTTTAATTCCGTACACGCAATATTTACAAAAGTTAGCGCCATACTTGCAGCAAGGTATCATGGAAAGTAACGGTAAAAGCATTGGCAGAGACGGAAAACCAGTAAATTATCAAACGGGAACCATCATTTGGGGCGAACCAGGAACGAATTCTCAACACGCTTTTTTCCAATTGATTCATCAAGGAACTAAATTAATTCCGACAGATTTCATTGGATTTAAAGAATCGCTTTACGGAAACAAAGACCATCACGATAAGTTAATGTCGAATTTCTTTGCTCAAACCGAGGCTTTACTAATGGGTAAAACCGAATTGCAAGTAAAAGCAGAGTTCGAGAAACAAGGAATTACAGGTGAAAAAGCCGATTTTCTATTGCCTTTTAAAGTGTTTTCGGGTAATAAACCAACGAATACGATTTTAATCAATAAATTAACTCCAGAAGCTTTGGGGGCTTTAGTGGCCATGTACGAACACAAGATTTTTGTGCAAGGTATCATTTGGAATATCTTTAGTTATGATCAATGGGGTGTAGAATTAGGGAAACAATTAGCGAATTCTATCTTAGATGAAATTGAATCAAAAGAAGTAAAAAATCACGATAGTTCTACCTCGTTTTTATTAAAAGCCTATTTAAGATAAGTTTTTTAAAATACCTTATATAAAAACCTCTTATTCATTTTTTTGAGTAAGAGGTTTTTTAATTTCCTATATTTGTAATTCACTTTTAAAAAATTAGGTATGTACGAAACTATTCAATCCGTTCACTCTATCTTAGCTTATGCAGCTTTAGGGCTTTTAGTATTAGCTTCAATTAATGCCATTTTTGGATTAACTTCTAAAAAATTATTCACTGATAAAGATTTACGTTTGTCTTTATTCACATTAATCATCTGCCACATTCAATTGTTAGTAGGTTTGATTTTGTATTTTGTTTCTCCAATGGGTCTAGCTCAATTAGGTAATATGAGCGATAAAGCCATTCGTTTAACATCTTTAGAACATCCATTAATTAATATTATCGCTTTAGTGTTAATCACAATCGGATGGTCAAAACATAAAAAAGAAGAAAGCAACAACGGAAAATTCAAAAAGATTGCCGTTTTCTATACCTTAGGTTTAGTATTAATTTTATCGAGACTTCCATGGGCTAATTGGTTCAACTAGTCATTGGTACAATCTTTGGTAATAAGTCACAAAATCAAATAAATTATGAAGAAAAATATCCTAATAATATCTCTTGTAGTACTTATTGCCGCATTAGTAAGCTTTTCTAATGGAACAAATTCAGGTTTCGTTAGAAAAGCTTCTTTATATGATACCGTTAAGAAAAAAGATTCCCTTCAAGTTTTAGATTCGATAAAAAAATCAGACTCAATTCGAGTAGCCGATTCTATAGCCAATTTAAAAACCAAATTATACAAGAAAAACGTTGAAGCTTCGCATTATTCTGATAAGTTAAACGGAAGAAGAACTGCAAGTGGTCAGGTTTTTAGCAATAAAAAATATACTGCAGCTCACAAAACACTAAAATTTGGTACTAAAGTAAAAGTGACCAATTTGGCAAACAACAAAAGTGTTATTGTAACCATAAACGATAGAGGTCCGCATACTAGAAAAAGAGAAATTGACATGGCAAAACGACCATTTTTAGACATTTCCCACAACAACGGACGTTCACCTTTACGAGTAAGTTTAGAAATTGTAGAATAATTATTTCAGTTTACTACCTTTAGAAGCCCACCAAGGTACCGTTTCTACAATCAATCTACCTGCTTTTACCGCTGGATCAAGATTCGCTAAGCTATCCGCTTCTTTCAAAGTTTCGGTATTGAAAAGTAAAAATCCTGAAATAGTTTCATGTTTATCAGACGGACCTGCGATACTAATTTTATTTATTTTCGCTAACCAATTGATATGTTCCATGTGTTTCTTCTGAATTTCGGCCGCTTCTTCTTTAGAATGTTCGCGATTCGGTCCTTTTTTTAACATGACTAAGAAATATTTCTGCATCACATAAGTCGTGTCTCCTTCTTTATAACTAAAAGTTTCGTGATTTGTTTTCGGTTTGTCAGGATAAATTACAGTGTTTGAACCACAAGCAAACAATACAATTAGTATTAGTATTCCAAAAAGTGTTTTCATTTTACCAAGATTTATAAGGTTTGATACTTAAATAAGCATTGTAGTAACGTTCGTCAGCAGTAACTTCTTCACCTAGCCAATTGGGTTTTTCAAAAGAATCGTTTTCCGATTGTAATTCGATTTCGGCAACAATTAAACCATCATTTTCGCCAGAAAAAACATCTACTTCATAGGTGTGATACCCCATAGGAACTTCGTAGCGAATTTTATCAATAACACCTTTTTCACAAAGGGATAACAATGCTTCCGCTTCAAAAAGAGCAATTTCTTTTTCCCATTCAAAACGACTCAGGCCTGATTCGTTTCCTTTTCCTTTTATTGTTAAAAAACCTTTATTTCCTTTGATTCTTACTCTAACTGTTCGCTCTGGGTTTGAATTCAAATAACCTTGTACAATTCTAAACTGAGCTGTACTTTCGGAAATAAAATCAGTTGCCGTAACTAAAAATTTGCGCTCTATTTCTGTCAAAATTTAATATTTATTTAGGCTTCTAAATTACGAAAAAATCCATTCAATTCGTATCTTTACCCATATTAGACCATAATCTATAATATGCTACGAAGAAAAAACAGTGTTACGCCAAGCAGTATCATTAGAAAATATTTTAATGAATTGCAACTTTGGAAAAACGAAGAGAACGATATTGATATATTGGTTCAGTTGGTAAATGCTATTCGTCCAAATCAGCCAAAAAAAATTACTCGTTTGAGCATTCTTCCTTTAATCGAATTTTTTACGAATAACGAAGTTGAAAGAATAAATTTTGTAGCCTATTTGCACACTGTTTTAGAAAATAAAAATTTTGATACTATATTAACCGATGCTGGAATTTTACAAGACATCGATTTTTTCTACGAAATTAAAAAACGCATTTTTGCCAAAATTCTTCCTTATCAAGCACCAAAAGACACGTTACAGTATGTGTTAAACCAGATTTTTTATTTGGATTCTGATCCTATTTGGATTAATAAGATTCCGAAGGCAGAATTAGAAACACTTTTCGATTTATTTCAATTCAACACTATTTATGAATCAGTTTCTGAAAATACGCCTTTGTATGAAGTAATGCAAGCGATTAATATGTTATCGCAACGTACTAGTGGAAAAGCATTAGAAACAGAGGTTATAAAAATGGTGCCCGAATATTCAGGTTTAGAAAGTCCGTTTGCGGCATTTGAAAAAGAATTGTTCACAATAGAAAATACAATTCGTACAAAAGAAGCGGAATTTTATACAACTTCATCTGACATCAATTACAAGCAATTATTGTTATTGCATAAACAATGTAATGATTTTGTGGAGAAAGCTTTTCAAAACACCTCTAAATACGGAATTTCGTTGCGTGTAAACCAAAACCTATTGTGTATAAAACAACAATTGTATCGCATAGGTGTTTTAATTCCACTTTTAGTAGTTGATAAACCAGAAGAAAAGAAATCAAAATCAATTGAGTTAGCTATTAAACTAATTAAATACAATTGTTTAAAAACGAATGTAAGAAAATTGTTTGCCGAAAGTACGCAATTGCTTTCCTATGAAATTACACAGCATACTGCAAAAACAGGAGAACATTACATAACGGAATCTAAAACCGAATATTTCAAAATGTTGTATGCAGCACTTGGCGGCGGTTTAATTGTAGGAATGTTATGTATTATCAAATTGTTATTGTCTAAAGTAGAAACTTCTCATTTTGGTCATGCTTTTTATTACAGTATGAATTATTCGTTTGGATTTATTGCGATTTATCTTTTAGGATTTACGTTAGCAACCAAACAACCTGCCATGACCGCTGCGGCTTTAATAAGCGCTCTAGAAGATGGTTTAAAAAAGCAAGCCAATGGGGATGGAGAAAAACACAAAAGTTTCGCTATTTTATTTGCTCGATTGTTTCGCTCTCAATTTATTGCCTTTGTTGGAAATGTAGTGATGGCGTTCCCTATAGCTTTGTTAGGAATTTGGCTTATCGATATAGGTTTTAATTACAACATTGCCGAAACAAAATGGGAAAAATTAATAACTGATTTAAGTCCGATACATTCTATGGCGATTTTTCATGCCGCTATTGCTGGATTTTTCTTGTTCTTGTCAGGAATTATTTCTGGAAGTATTGCGAATCGTGATAAGCATTTTGATGTGTATTATCGAATTAAAGAACATCCATTGTTAAAGTTAAATTTTGGAAAAGTAAAAGCCGAAAAAATTTCGAAGTGGTACGAACGCTATTGGGCCGGAATTATTTCCAATTTTTGGTTCGGAGTTTTCTTAGGAAGTACGGCTTCGGTTGGATTATTTTTAGGATTGAATTTAGACATTAGACACATCACTTTTGCCAGTGGAAACTTAGCCTTAGCTATTTACGGTGCCGATTATATGGTGAATAATGTGATGTTGTTTTGGGGCGTTTTAGGTATCGGAATTATTGGTTTTGTGAATTTTATTGTAAGTTTTAGTTTATCGCTTGGATTGGCGTTTCGTTCGCGCAATATTCCGTTGGCAGAGTTACGCCCAATTATTACTTCGATAAAACAACATTTCTTTAGAAAACCAATGAGTTTCTTTTTTCCTACTGAATAAGTTATGAGTGAGCACTACCGAAAAATAATTCACGTAGACATGGATGCGTTTTATGCATCGGTAGAGCAAATGGATAATCCAGAGCTGAAAGGAAAGCCTTTGGCTGTTGGCGGAAGTGAAGTTCGTGGTGTGGTTTCAGCAGCAAGTTATGAAGCTAGAAAATTTGGTGTTCGAAGTGCGATTAGCGGCATTCAAGCGAAGAAATTGTGTCCCGATTTGATTTTTGTGCGACCAAGATTTGATCGGTACAAAGAAATTTCAAAGAAAATCAGAAAAATATTCCATGATTACACCGATTTAATCGAACCATTATCGCTCGATGAAGCCTATTTAGACGTTACCGAAAACAAAAAAGGCAATCCCAGTGCCACATTAATTGCACAAGAAATCAGAAAACGTATTTTTGAAGAAGTTGGACTCACCGCTTCCGCAGGAATTTCTGTAAATAAATTTGTAGCAAAAATCGCTTCCGATTACAACAAACCAAACGGACAAAAAACGGTAAATCCAGATGAAGTAGAAGCGTTTTTAGAAAAATTAGATATTAAAAAATTCTATGGTGTTGGAAAAGTTACTGCAGAAAAAATGTATCAACTGGGTATTTTCACGGGTTACGATTTAAAGCAAAAACCGTTAGAGTATTTAGAGAAGCACTTTGGCAACAGCGGTTTTCATTATTACCAAATTTGTCGTGGCATTCACAACAGCGCAGTAAAACCAAATCGTAAGATAAAATCCGTAGGAGCGGAACGTACTTTTGGAGAAAACTTATCTTCCGAAATTTTCATGGAAGAACGTTTACAAAGCATAGCCAAAGAACTAGAAAAACGCCTTCAAAAAAGCAAAATCTCCGGGAAAACCATCACCCTAAAAATAAAATACTCCGATTTCACCTTACAAACCAGAAGCAAAACTTTACCTTATTTCGTAAGCGACAAAAACATCATTTTAGATGTTGCCAAAGATTTACTCTACCAAGAACGCCTAAGAAACTCCGTAAGATTATTAGGAATTTCCATCCACAACCTAAACAACGAAGAAAAAACCAAAACCGATTTGCCACAAAAAAGTGTTTCAGTACAATTGAAGTTTGAGTTTTAAGCGAAGATTTTTTTATATTGCGAGGTAAATTACATTCAGAATAATGACAAAATATATATTTATCCTATACTTTTTAATATTTGATTATCAATCTGTTTTCGCATGTAAATGTGAATCAAATGAAGATATTAAGAAGGAATTTAATTCAACAGATATTGTTGTTCATGGCAAAGTAATTTCAAAAAAAAATGTCACTTTTATAAGTACTTTAAATAAAAAAGGACTAAAAAAAATTAATTCTAAAAATGTATTAGATAGAGATATAAAAGAACACTTAAAAAATGAAGATATTTTAAAAATTGAGATGGAAATTCTCTATTCTTATAAAGGAAAAAGATTAAAGAAAAACATTTTTATTTACACGAGCAGAAATTCTGCAACATGTGGATATAAAGATTTTAAAGTTGGTCAAGAATATCAAGTTTATTTATTTAAAAATTGTTATTTTGGGTTTAACTATAAAAAAGCAAATTTAGACGATTCAAGCTATAATGGTTATTGGACAAATACTTGCACTAGAACAAAGCAATTTTCGATGGAAGAAGATAAGGAGCTTAAAAGATTGAATTATTAATTTTAAAACCCTTGAGCAAATCCTTTCAGACTCATTAAAAAATTCCGTTCTGAAATTCAAAACGGAGTTTTTTATTTCAATTTCCCCACTTAAACAATCGTTAAAATTGTTTTTTCTAATTTGTTGCTTCATTTTTCTTTTTAGTTTTAACGCAAATTACAAGGATATGGAGTTTAAAGTTTATGATGCTGCGTTTGCAAAACAGTATGAAAATGGGGCTATAAAAACAATGCCGTTAGTGTCTTGGGATATTTATTCTCAGTTTTTATTGCAAACCAATGTGTTGCTTCATGATGTTAATTCGTTACATCAAATTGCCAATAAAAATCAATGGAAATCGGTTTGGGATTTTAAAGAAAGTTTACAGGAAGAAACGGTTATCGTGGTTACCGATGCACAATTAAAAATTGTTTTTGCTAGTAAAAACATCAAAAAAATGAACGGTTACGAAGCACAAGAAGTTATTGGAAACTCACCAAAAATGTTTCAGGGTCCAAAAACAGATTCCAACATAAGTTTCGAAATCAGACAAGCCATTTTAAATAAAGTTCCGTTTGAGAAAAACGTAATCAATTATTGCAAAGATGGTTCGTTATACAAATGTCACATCAAAGGATTTCCTGTTTTCAATGATAAAGGAGTAGTAACTAATTTTATCGCATTTGAGAAAATAGCGGCTTAAAACGGAAATATATAATAAACAAAAACGAGTGCTAGTAATGTAGCACTCGTTTTTTTATAACTGTAAAGCAAAGCTTATTCTATTTCAGAAACTCGCATCGTGTTTACCATTCCTTTTGCTACGATAGGCATTGCAGCTAAGTTGACCACCATATCGCCTTTTTTCACGTATTTCTTTTCTTTACAAATCGTGTTGATATCGTCGATGGTATCGTCTGTACTTACTAACTTGTCATAGAAATACGCTCTAACTCCCCATAATAGGTTCAATTGCGTTAAAATACGTTTGTTAGACGTAAATACCAAAATATGCGATTTTGGTCGCCATGCCGAAATTTGGAATGCCGTGTAACCTGAATTAGTTAACGTTGTAATCGCTTTGGCATTAATCGTATCCGCCATTTGTGATGCGTGGTAACAAATCGATTTGGTAATATAACGTTGATTTTTTACTTGTGGTTGCGATAACGGCACTTTAATTAATGGCGAATCTTCCACACTTTCAATAATACGTGTCATGGTTTCAATAACCTCCACAGGATAATTTCCTACCGAAGTTTCTCCAGATAACATTACTGCATCAGCTCCGTCCATTACTGAGTTTGCTACGTCGTTTACTTCGGCACGTGTTGGGGTTAATGAGGTAATCATCGTTTCCATCATTTGTGTTGCCACGATTACTGGAATACGAGCCGTTTTTGCTCTGTGAATCAATTTTTTCTGAATCAAAGGTACTTCTTCAGCTGGAACTTCTACACCTAAATCACCACGAGCTACCATCAAACCATCACAAAACGCAACGATTTTATCAATGTTCTCAACTGCTTCTGGTTTTTCAATTTTAGCAATAATCGGAATTTTATGATCCGAATGTTCTGCAATTAAATCTTGTAAATCTTCTAAATCTTTTGGAGTTCTGACAAACGATAATGCTATCCAATCTACTTTGTTTTCGATAGCAAATTTAGCATCGCGAATGTCTTTTTCTGTTAAAGCAGGAAGCGAAACTTTTGTATTTGGTAAATTCACTCCTTTTTTCGATTTCAAAGGGCCACCTTGAACAACTACCGCTTCAACTTCAGTGTTTTTATCGGTTTTAGTTACTTCGAAAATTAATTTTCCGTCGTCTAATAAGATTCTTTCTCCTGGATTTACGTCTTTTGGAAATTCTTTGTAGTTCATGTAAACACGCTCTGCCGTTCCTAAGATATCTTCTGCAGTAGTAAAGGTAATTTTGTCGCCTTTGCTTACTACTACGTCTTCTTTCATAACGCCTACACGTAATTTCGGACCCTGTAAATCGGCTAAGATGGAAGTAGTGTAACCAAACTCATCGTTTAGTTCTCTAATCATATCAATTCTGGCACTAACATCGGTATAATCAGCGTGCGAAAAGTTAATTCGGAAGACATTAACTCCAGCATCCACCATATTTTTAAGCACTTCTTTTGTACTACAGGCAGGACCTAGCGTAGCTACAATTTTAGTTTTTTTGTTTGTCGGCATTTTAATTAAAAAATTAAATTATTTTTTGATTTTAAGTTTGTTGTATCAACGGAATAAGCAGTGGTTACATTTTTGATTTTCAATATGTTATCGATGATTTCATCAGCATCAAAGCCATAATCGATATTTTCAATTTTAATCAAATAATCTGCTTTTTTATATTCTGGAAGTAAAAAAACGGTGATGTCAACTTGTTCAAAAAGCGAACTCGTTTGTTTGTTCGAATTAATAATCGTGGTTTTATTTTCGATTAGGGTCCAAATTACATCGTTCTTTTCATCATCAAAAGCGAAATTCTCAAAAGCGCTTTTTCCTTCCGGAATAGCGATTTCTATGTAGTTATCATTTTTTTGTAACTGCAATCCCAATTCCTTGTTTAAGCAATACGCTAATTTGTAATCTTCTAAAGATGAATGAATGGCGATTAACTCATAATCATCTGAAATAAAATCG
Source organism: Flavobacterium sp. (assembly GCF_036782315.1). GTDB lineage: Bacteria > Bacteroidota > Bacteroidia > Flavobacteriales > Flavobacteriaceae > Flavobacterium. The sequence goes on along the minus strand of NZ_DAIPZK010000001.1, from coordinate 85,780 downwards.
TTTATTTGAATTTTATGAATGGCCATTTTCCAAAATTAAGTCGTAAATATAAGGCTAAAAATCGTTAAAAACTACCTGTTTGGCAGTTCTTAACGATAATTTATAAACTCAAACGTTTGAGTAGTGGAATTATTTTTTCGAAATTTTTTCTTGAAAGACAAAATAGGCTCTTTGGGCTGCTTTTTCTTCCGCTTTTTTCTTTGAAGTAGCTCTAGCTTTAGCGATAATTTTGTTGTTAATCGACAATTTTACGCTGAAGTATTTTTGTCCTTCTTGTCCGTTATCTTCGATAAAATCAAAGGCGAAAGGTACTTTTTCTTTTTGACACCATTCGATAATTAAACTTTTGTAACTGATGACTTTACCTTCTAATTTAGCAATGTCAACATACTGTTTAATGATTTTATTCTGGATGAATTTTTCGCAATAAGTAAAACCTTTATCCAAATAAATGGCGCCAATAAATGCTTCAAACAAATTACCATGAATGTTTTCTCCAAATTGACTCGAATTGACTTTGCTTTCTACAAATTGGACTAAGTTGAAATCACGACCTAGTTCATTCAAATGTTCTCTACTTACAATTTTAGAGCGCATTTTTGTCAAATATCCTTCATCTCCCGAAGGAACTTCACTATATAAATGAGCTGCTATAACACTTCCTAACATAGCATCGCCAAGGAATTCTAAGCGCTCATAATTAAAAGGATTTCCTTTTTCGTCTACTTTATTAGCTGAGCGATGAGTAAATGCTTTTTTGTAATATTTTAATTCATTGGGCTGAAAACCAAGAATTTTGGTAATTTTTTCAAAAAAAATCCCGTCTTCTTGAGAACGGGAATTTTTTCGTATTTTATTAAATAAACGACGCATGTTTAGTTCTCAAATTTTTTGAATAAAACACAAGCGTTATGTCCACCAAAACCAAAAGTATTACTCATAGCCACTTTAATATCGCGTTTTTGTGCTTTATTTAAAGTTAAGTTCAACGATGGATCAATGTTTTCGTCTACAGTTGTATGATTAATCGTTGGAGGCACAATACCATTTTGCATTGCTAAGATAGAAGCAATTGCTTCAATAGCACCAGCAGCACCAAGTAAATGACCCGTCATCGATTTAGTCGAGTTAATGTTGATGTTTTTAGCATGATCACCAAAAACTGCTTTAATTGCTTTTAACTCAGCAACGTCTCCAAGAGGTGTTGAAGTTCCATGTGTGTTGATGTGGTCTACATCTTCTGGTTTTAAGCCAGCATCACGTAAACAGTTTTCCATTACAGCAATAACTCCAATTCCTTCAGGATGTGGAGCTGTTAAGTGATACGCATCAGAAGATAAACCACCGCCACCTACTTCACAGTAGATTTTAGCACCACGCGCAATCGCATGTTCGTACTCTTCTAATACTAAAGCACCAGCGCCTTCACCTAAAACAAATCCATCACGAGTAGCATCAAATGGTCTTGAAGCTGTTTCTGGACTATCGTTTCTGGTTGATAAAGCTTGCATTGAGTTAAATCCGCCCATACCTGCAATTGTTACAGCTGCTTCAGAACCACCTGAAACAATTACATCACACATTCCTAAACGGATGTAGTTGAATGCATCTACTAAGGCATTTGCCGAAGAAGCACAAGCGGAAACCGTAGTATAGTTTGGTCCCATGAAGCCATTTCGCATAGAAATGTGTCCAGGAGCAATATCAGCAATCATTTTAGGAATAAAGAATGGATTAAAACGCGGTGTTCCATCACCAGCGGCATAATTCATTACTTCGTCTTGGAAAGTTTGTAAACCTCCAATCCCAGCTCCCCAAATAACTCCAACTCTATATTTATTTACATTTTCTAATGTAATTCCTGCATCTTTGATGGCTTCGTCACTGGCAACAATTGCGTATTGAGCAAATTTATCCAATCTACGAACCTCTTTTTTGTCGATAAAATCCTCAACATTGAAGTTTTTAACCTCACAAGCAAATTTGGTTTTATGCTTTTCGGTATCGTAATAAGTAATAGGGGCAGCGCCACTTTTTCCGTTCACAAGACCGTCCCAATATTCTTGAAGAGTATTTCCAATAGGAGTTAATGCTCCAAGACCTGTTACAACAACACGCTTTAATTGCATATTCTAATTTTTAAAATATCGTTTAAACAAATAATACCCGTGTATTCTTTAATTATTAGGAGTAAAGAGACAAGGGTATTTCAATATATTGTGATTGAATTTCAATCAAAAATAGTCTAATTTTCTTTAAAATAATAAAAACCCGTATGCCAAAATAAGCACACGGGTAATTTATTTATTATTTTTTAGCTTCCTCGATGTAAGAAATAGCTTGACCTACAGTAGCAATGTTTTCAGCTTGGTCGTCTGGAATTTGGATATCAAATTCTTTTTCGAACTCCATAATTAGCTCAACAGTGTCTAATGAATCAGCTCCTAAATCGTTTGTGAAGCTAGCTTCTGCTACAACTTCGTTTTCGTCAACTCCTAATTTGTCTACGATAATCGCTTTTACTCTTGATGCAATGTCTGACATAATCTTTAATTTTTAATTTAATTTGTTGGCAAAAATAAAAAACTTTATTTTAAAACCACCTTTTTGTTACTAAATGTGACTACGAAAATAAAAAAAAATATTCACAAAGGCTGCTTTTTTTTATTTTTTACCAATAATTATTCTTTTTTTTGTGGGAAGAAATCCACACTAAAATGAAGAATATTGTGCTTTTTGCTTCCGGAAATGGTTCCAATGCAGAAGAAATAATTAAGTTTTTTAAAAATAGCGAATTTGGAAAAGTAGTTGCCGTTTTTTCTAATAAGGCTGATGCCAAAGTGTTAGATCGAGCAAAAAATCATAACATTCCTTCAGTCGTTTTCAATAAAACTCAGTTAAATGAAGGTTTTGTGTTGGAACAACTACATCAATTTCAACCTGATTTAATCGTTTTAGCTGGATTTCTACTAAAATTTCCCGAGTCTATATTAAAGGAATATCCAAAAGTAATCAATATTCACCCAGCTTTATTGCCAAAATACGGTGGAAAAGGCATGTATGGCATGAATGTACATCAAGCTGTTTTGGATAATAAAGAGAAAGAAACTGGAATCACTATTCATTATGTAAACGAACATTACGATGAAGGTGAATTCATTTTTCAAAAAGCTGTAAATATTGAAGATTGCAAAACAGCGGAAGAAATTGCGCAAAAAGTACACGAATTAGAACATCAATATTTTCCAACAGTTATTTCTGAAATTCTAAATTCTAAATTCTAAATTTAAATTTTGTTACACGAAGTCCACATATACACAGACGGCGCTGCCAAGGGAAATCCTGGGCCAGCTGGCTATGGCGTGGTGATGGAAATGGTGGGGACTCCGTATAAAAAAGAATTTTATGAAGGTTTCCGATTATCGACTAATAATCGAATGGAATTATTAGCGGTAATTGTAGGTTTAGAAAAATTAAAAAACCCAAAAACCAAGGTTTTAGTCGTTTCGGATTCCAAATATGTGGTGGATGCTGTGGAAAAGCGTTGGGTGTTTCAGTGGGAAAAAATCAACTTCAAAGCCAAGAAAAATCCCGATTTATGGATGCGTTTCCTAAAAGTGTACCGAAAACACCAAGTCGATTTTCAATGGATTAAAGGTCACAATAATCATCCGCAAAACGAACGCTGCGATCAATTAGCGGTTATGGCTTCGCAACAAGAAAAATTGTCTATTGATGAGTTTTACGAAAGAGAAGAAGGGAAGTTGTTGTAGTGTATTAACTTTTAAACATATAAACTTTTAAACTTCTAAACAAAAACTTATCTTTGCACCTTATTTCAAATTCATATTGATGAACAAATTATTGATAGTAGGAACAGTAGCTTTTGATGCTATTGAAACACCTTTCGGGAAAACGGATAAAATTTTAGGAGGAGCCGCAACTTACATTGGTTTGGCGTCTAACTTTTTTAATGTAGATGCGGCAGTAGTTTCTGTGGTTGGGGAAGATTTTCCAAAGGAATATTTAGATTTATTAGAAAACAAAGGAGTAAATATCGAAGGAATCGAAATCGTAAAAGGTGGAAAAACCTTCTTTTGGAGTGGCAAATACCACAACGACTTAAATTCTCGTGATACTTTAGTGACAGAATTAAATGTTTTGGCAGATTTTAATCCAGTGGTGCCACAAGCATATAAAAACTCGGATGTAGTTTTATTAGGTAACTTACACCCAATTGTACAATCAGGTGTTTTAAACCAAATGTCTGAAAGACCAAAATTAGTCGTTTTAGATACGATGAACTTTTGGATGGATTGTGCTTTACCAGAATTATTAGACGTTATCAAACGTGTAGATGTAATCACTATTAATGATGAAGAAGCGCGTCAATTATCAGGAGAATATTCTTTGGTAAAAGCGGCAGCTAAAATTCATACAATGGGACCAAAGTATGTGGTAATCAAAAAAGGAGAACACGGTGCTTTATTGTTCCATAACAAAGAGGTTTTCTTTGCTCCAGCGTTACCATTAGAAGAAGTGTTTGATCCAACAGGAGCTGGCGATACTTTCGCAGGAGGTTTTGCGGGTTACATTGCGCAATCAGAAAATATTTCATTCGATAACATGAAGAATGCGATTATTTATGGTTCTAACTTAGCGTCTTTCTGTGTGGAGAAATTTGGAACAGAGAGAATGGAAGCTTTAGATAAAAAAGAAGTAAACTCGCGTTTGCAACAGTTTAAAGCTTTAACACAATTTGAAATCGAATTAGAAGAATAAAAACGTGCCTCGAAATTTCGGGGCATTTTTTGTTTTAGAATAAAATAAGAATTACAACAACCTACAACAACACAACAACTTATGAGTGACGCAATCAAACACGAATGTGGAATTGCACTACTGCGATTAAAAAAACCGTTAGAATTCTATAAAGAAAAATACGGAACCGCTTTCTATGGAGTACAAAAAATGTACTTGTTAATGGAAAAGCAACATAACCGCGGTCAAGACGGAGCCGGATTAGCAAGTATTAAATTAGATGTAAATCCGGGTGAACGATACATCAGCCGAATTCGCTCCAATGATCCGCAACCTATTAAAGATATTTTTGCTCAAATCAACGAGCGTATCAATGGCGAACTAGAAGCACATCCTGAATATCATAATAATGTGGCGCTTCAAAAACAAAACATTCCTTATGTAGGCGAAGTATTTTTAGGTCACGTTAGATATGGAACTTTTGGTAAAAACAGCATCGAAAGCGTTCATCCTTTTTTGCGTCAAAATAACTGGATGCATCGCAATCTAATCGTAGCTGGAAACTTCAATATGACGAATGTTAAGGAGTTGTTCCAAAATCTTATCGACTTAGGACAACATCCGAAACAAATGGCGGATACTGTTACCGTAATGGAGAAAATCGGTCATTTCTTAGATGATGAGGTGACCCATTTATACAAAGAATGTAAACACGAAGGCTATTCTAAAAAAGACGCTTCTCCAATTATTGGGGAACGATTGAATATCCAACGCATTTTAGAGCGCGCTTCTCGTAATTGGGATGGAGGATATGCTATGGCAGGTTTATTAGGTCACGGCGATTCATTTGTAATGAGAGATCCAGCAGGAATTCGACCAGCATTCTTTTATGAAGATGATGAAATTGTTGTAGTAGCTTCTGAACGTCCTGTTATTCAAACCGTTTTCAATGTTGGTTTTGATAAAGTCCAAGAATTAAACCCTGGAAGTGCTATTATCATCAAGAAAAACGGAAAAGTTTCCATTGAAGAAGTTAGAACACCTTTGGTAAAAAAAGCATGTTCATTTGAAAGAATTTATTTTTCTCGTGGAAGTGATGCCGAAATTTACCAAGAACGTAAAGAATTAGGAAAATTAATTTTCCCAAGTGTTTTAAAATCTATCGATAACGACACAGATAACACCGTTTTCTCTTATATTCCAAACACAGCTGAAACTTCTTTTTACGGAATGTGTGAAGCGGCTCAAGATTTCTTAAATCAGCGAAAAGCAAAAATGATTATCGAGCAAAAAGATACGTTGACGGAAGACACCTTGAAAGAATTACTTTCAGTAAAAATCAGAACGGAGAAAATTGCGATTAAAGATGCTAAATTAAGAACGTTTATTACCGAAGATAGCAGTCGAGACGATTTAGTGGCTCATGTTTACGATGTAACGTATGGTGTGGTAAAACCAACCGATAATTTGGTAATTATTGACGATAGTATAGTGCGAGGAACAACTTTAAAACAAAGTATCATCAAAATGATGGATCGTTTACATCCAAAGAAAATCGTGGTCGTTTCATCAGCGCCACAAATTCGTTATCCAGATTGCTATGGAATTGACATGGCGAAATTAGAAGGTTTAGTCGCTTTCAGAGCAGCTCTAGAATTATTGAAAGAACGTAATTTATATCACATTGTAGAGGAAGTATATAAGAAATCGAAAGCTCAAGAAGATTTTAAAGATGCAGATGTAGTGAATTATGTAAAAGAAATTTATGCGCCATTTACCGATCAAGAAATTTCAGATAAAATAGCCGAAATGCTAACACCAGATAATACAAAAGCAGAAGTAAAAATCATTTACCAAACAGTTGAAGATTTACACAAAGCTTGTCCAAAAAATTTAGGTGATTGGTATTTCACAGGTGATTACCCGACGGATGGAGGTAACAGAGTGGTAAACAGAGCTTTTATGAATTTCTATGAAGGGAAAGATGCTCGAGCATATTAAAAAAAGCATTTCATCGAATTTTTATTTCGTTTAACAATTTTTTTATAGGAATACAAAATCTCGTCATACTTTAGCTCTACCAGAAAATTAGTAGGTTAAATTTATGGTAGATTTGGGGCAAAAAGGGTACGCTTGCGTACCTTTTTTTTGTTTTAAGGTTAACTTTATTTAGAGATACTACCTTAATTTATTAAAAATACGCATTTCATCGATTTTTTATTTCGTTTAACAATTTTTTTATGCTTGCATACTATCTTGTACTACTTTAGTTCTACCAAAAAATTAGTAGGTTAAGTTTTATGGTAGATTTGGGGCAAAAAGGGTACGCATTGCGTGCCTTTTTTTTGATTAAAAAGGTCTTTTTTTGTTAGTAAAAATATAAATAAACGCATTTTATTTTTGTGAAAATGCATTTCATCGACTTTTTGAGCTGTTCAACAATTTTTTTAGAGATATTTATATGACTATATCTACTTTAGCTCTACCAGAAAATTAGTAGGTTAAGTTTTATGGTAGATTTGGGGCAAAAAGGGTGAAAGCAATTTCACCTTTTTTATTTTTAATAAACTTGGTAACAAAAAAGGCGAGGATTGTAAAATCTTCGCCTTTTTTAATTTTGTTTATTTTAATTATTTTGCTGCAGCAAAGCGTTTTGCTACTTCAGCCCAATTGATTACATTAAAGAAAGCTTCAATATAATCAGGACGACGGTTTTGGTAGTGTAAGTAATAAGCATGTTCCCAAACATCCATTCCTAATATTGGTTGTCCACCACATGCAACACCTGGCATTAATGGATTGTCTTGATTTGGAGTTGAACAAACTTCTAATTTTCCTTCTTTCACACATAACCAAGCCCATCCTGAACCAAAACGAGTAGCTCCCGCTTTAGCAAATTCTGCTTTGAAAGCATCAAATGAACCAAAAGCGGCATCAATTGCAGATGCTAATTCACCTGTTGGTAAACCACCACCGTTTGGCGACATAATTTCCCAAAACATTGTATGATTGTAATGTCCACCACCATTGTTACGAACTGCCATGTTGTTCATGTCTAAATTTTTTATCAAATCTTCAATAGATTTTCCTTCTAAATCTGTTCCAGCAATAGCTGCGTTTAAGTTGGTAACGTATGCATTGTGGTGCTTAGAATGGTGAATTTCCATTGTTCTAGCATCAATATGTGGTTCTAATGCATCGTATGCATAAGGTAATTGTGGTAATTCAAAAGCCATAATATTTAATTTTTAGATTAATAATATTTTCACCAAATTTACAAATTAAACTTCGGATTCAAAAATAGATAGTTTTTATACCACTATTATTAAGATAAATATAACATTTGAATACAACGACTTTTACCATTTATGATGCTTCGGCTGGTTCCGGAAAAACTTATACGTTAACGAAAGAATATTTGAAAATTCTTTTTTTAGCACCAAATGACGATGCGTATCGAAAAATTTTAGCCATAACTTTTACTAACAAAGCAGTAGAAGAAATGAAAACCCGAATCGTATCGAGTTTGTATCAATTTTCATTGGATAATACTTCCGATAAAGCGATGGAATTGTTAAAAGATGTTTCTGCCGAAACCAAATTGAGTATCGCTACTTTAAAAGATAAATCGAAAGCCATCATAAAAAATATCATTCATAATTATGCAGCGTTTGATATTGCTACGATTGATAAGTTCACGCACCAAGTCATCCGAACGTTTGCTCAAGATTTGAATTTGCCGCCGAATTTTGAAGTGTCTTTGGAAACGGATTCATTGTTGCAAGAAGCCATCGATTTGGTAATTTCCAAAGCAGGTGATGATCCAAATCTAACCAAATTACTAATCGAATTTTCAAAAGAAAAAACCGACGATGATAAAAACTGGGATATTTCGGGCGAATTATTAAAGGTTGCCCAATTGATTACTAATGAAAACAATTCGGAAGAAATTAAAGAATTGTCTGAAAAAAGCATTGATGATTTCGGGATTGTAAAAAAGAAATTACAGGAAGAAATCAAACAACTGAAATCGGAATGTAAGGCAATTGCTCAAAGTGTTTTGGATTTAATTGATGCAAATGGCGTTTCTCGAAAATCGTTTTACAGAAGTTTGGTTCCTAATTTTTTAGAGAAAATTGTTGATGATAAAATTGCGATTAATGAAACCATAATCAAATATTTAGATGGTTCAGAAAGTGGTTATTCTAAAACTGTTCCACAATCCGATAAAGATTTTATTGATGAAAACGCTTCCGAAATTTTAGCTTCGGTACTAACAATCAATGAAAAAGTTGGAAAAATTTCAATGTACGAAGCTTTTCTGCAGAATTTGAATCCATTGTCGTTGTTAAACACGATTTATCAAGAATTCAAACAAATTCAGGAAGAACAAAATTTAGTTTCGATTTCCGATTTTAATAAAATCATTCACAACGAAATTCAAAATCAGCCAGCGCCTTTTATTTATGAGCGTTTGGGTGAAAAATACCGTCATTATTTTATCGATGAATTTCAAGACACTTCGGTAATGCAATGGCAAAATTTGATTCCGTTAATCGATAATGCGCTTTCTGGTCAAGACGATTTTGGTCAGCAAGGAACTTTGATGTTGGTTGGTGATCCAAAACAAGCCATTTACCGTTGGCGCGGCGGAAAAGCCGAACAATTTATCGATTTGGCGAAAGAAGATAAAAAACACAATCCGTTTTCCAATAAAGACAAAGAGACGCTTCGTTTGGGCACGAATTACCGCAGTTTTTCCGAAGTCATTCATTTCAACAATGCGTTTTTCAAGCAATTATCTGATAAATTTGATAATCCAGATTATAAAAATTTATACGAAAATCTTTCGCATCAAGAAATCAATTCCAAAATTGGCGGTTATGTGAATTTATCGTTCATCGAAGTGCCAGAAGACGAAACCGAAGTGGAAGGTTTTGATTCGGACAACGACTCGATTTCGGTAAAAGATAAATTTTACTTGAATCAAACGTTGCGAACCATTGAAAAATGTATCGCTAACGGATTTGAATACAAAGACATCGTCTTACTTACGCGTACGAAAGCACCCGGAATCAAATTAGCTAATTTCTTAACCGAAAACAGCGTCCCAATTTTGTCTTCGGAAACCTTATTGATTCAAAATGCGACCGAAGTAAAGTTGTTGATTGCGTTGCTTCGCTATTTGAAAAATCCAAAAGATGACGAATCGAAAGTCTATTTCTTGTATTTCATTGCGAAATATCTGCAATCGGAAGTAGAAATTCATGATTTCATTTTGGCTACCAAAGATAAAAATTCGGAGGAATTAGAAGCGTTTTTAAAAACTATTGGAATTGAAATTTCATTCAAAAATTGCAAGAAGAAATCCCTTTATGAAGCAGTTGAAATTTTAATTGCGACTTTTTTAAATAACAAAGTGAATACTTCGTATTTGCAATATTTCTTGGATTTGGTTTTAGAGAAAGATGTCAAAGCACAATCGAGTATTGCGGATTTCTTGGAGTATTGGGACAAAATTGGCTACCAAAAAAGTATTCCATCACCAGAAGGAACAAACGCGGTTCGTATCATGACGATTCACAAATCAAAAGGCTTGGAATTTCCGGTTGTGATTTTTCCTTTTGCTGAAGAAAATTTTTCAAGCAAACCAAAAGATAAATTGTGGATTCCGTTAGAAGATGCGAATGTGAATTTTCCAAAAGCGTTAATCAATAATCGAAAAGAAGTGGAAACGTATGGAAGTGAAGCCAAAACCATTTTCCAAACCAAAAATCAAGAAGAAGTTTTAGATACAATTAACGTTTTGTACGTGGCTTTAACGCGAGCCGAAGAACAATTGTATGTGATTTCAAATAAACTAAAAACAAAAAAAGGTGATTTAGTTACGAATAATTTATCTTACTATTTTCTAGAGTTTCTGCAAAATATCGGTAAATATGAAGAAACTAAATCAGAATACGAATTTGGAAATCCAAATAGAATTTCAAAAAACAAATCCCACGAAGGAAATCACAATCAAATTGGCATTGTTTCACATAAATTAAATCCAAAAAACATCAAAATCGCACAACGCGAAGCTTTGATGTGGGGAACGGTGCAACAAGATGCGATTACTTTTGGTAATATTCTCCACGAAATTATGGCATTTATTCATACCAAAGACGATGTGGATTTAGCTATTCAAAAAGCAACGGAATTGGGATTGATTACGTTTTCTCAAAATGCAATTTTTAAAGAAACAATTGAAAAAATTGTAAATCATGAAGAATTGATTTCGTTTTTTGATGTCGTTGCAAAAGTTTATAACGAACAAAATATCATCAAAAAAGCCACAAAAAACAACAAACCCGATAGAGTTGTAATCAAAGATAACGTAGCTTATTTATTAGATTATAAAACAGGAGAAAAGCACAACAAACACAAAATACAATTGGAAGAATACGAAATGGCTTTACAAGAAATGAACTATACCGTTGCAAAAAAAGCACTAATATATATAGGAGAAAACATAGAAATAGTAACTTTGTAACTCTAAACAACAAACTAGTAACAATAAACATATCATGTACGGAAAAATTCAACAACACCTACAAAATGAATTGGCCACTATTAAAGAAAGTGGATTATACAAAAAAGAGCGCATTATCACTTCACCTCAAGGAGCAGAAATCACCATTTCGACAGGGGAAACCGTTTTAAATTTTTGCGCGAATAATTATTTAGGACTTTCTTCCCATCCAGAGGTAGTTCAAGCCGCTAAAGACGCTTTAGACACACATGGTTTCGGAATGTCATCAGTACGTTTTATTTGTGGAACTCAAGATATTCATAAAGAACTAGAACAGAAAATTGCTAATTTCTACGGAACAGAAGATACAATTTTATACGCAGCCGCTTTTGATGCAAATGGTGGTGTTTTCGAGCCTTTATTAGGAGAAGAAGATTGTATTATTTCCGATTCATTAAATCATGCTTCTATTATTGATGGTGTTCGTTTGTGTAAAGCAGCTCGTTACCGTTACGAAAATAACAATATGGAAGACTTAGAGCAACAGCTAATTAAAGCAACTGAAGCTGGTCATCGTTTTAAATTAATTGTAACCGACGGCGTTTTCTCAATGGACGGATTGGTAGCACCATTAGATAAAATTTGTGACTTGGCTGATAAATATGATGCTTTGGTTATGGTTGACGAATGTCACGCTGCTGGTTTCATCGGAGCAACAGGAAAAGGAACACTAGAAGCTAAAGGTGTAATGGGAAGAGTAGACATTATCACCGGAACTCTTGGAAAAGCTTTAGGTGGAGCAATGGGAGGTTATACAACAGCTAAAAAAGAAATTATAGAAATCTTACGTCAACGTTCGCGTCCATATTTGTTTTCTAATTCATTAGCGCCATCGATTGTTGGGGCTTCATTAAAAGTTTTCGAATTATTAGAAAAAGATACCACACTTAGAGATAAATTAGAGTGGAACACGAATTACTTCAAAGCAGGATTAAGAAAAGCAGGTATTGATTTCATAGATGGTGATTCAGCAATTGTACCTGTAATGTTGTATGATGCTAAATTATCGCAGACAATGGCAGAAGAATTATTAAAGAAAGGAATTTATGTGATAGGATTTTTCTTTCCAGTAGTTCCTAAAGACAAAGCGCGTATTAGAGTACAATTGTCAGCTGCACATACACAAGAGCATTTGGATAAAGCAATTGAAGCTTTCACAGAAGTTGGTAAAAAATTAGGTATAATTAAGTAAAAATCCGACAAATAAGTAATTTTTTTTAACAAAACTTTTTGTAGTTAAAAAAAACGTCTTACTTTTGTTCTAATTATAACGCATTGTAATTAAATAAAACAAGTATGAAACATCTTAACAAATTATTTGCTGCAGCTTTATTGTTTGCTGGTTTAACATCGCAAGCACAAGATAGCAACAACCCATGGGCAGTGTCTTTTGGGGTAAATGGAGTTGACACTAAAGTTAGTGCTGTTGGTAATGACAGTCCAAAATTCATCCAATTATTAAACGCTAAAGAAAACTGGAATATTTTACCTTCAGTTTCTTATTTAACAGTATCTAAACACGTAGGTGATGGATTCTCATTTGGTGTAACAGGTTCTGTGAATAGAATTGATAAATGGGTTTCAAGAGTTCCTGGAACACAATCAACAGACGTTGTTACTAATCCTGGAAACTTATCTTATTATGCTTTTGACGCTGTAATTAAATACAGCTTCATGGAAATGTTAAAATCTAAATGGTTAGATCCATCTATCAACATTGGTGGAGGTTATAACTTTATTGGAGATGCTTCTGCAGGTACTGTAAATGGAGGTTTAGGTTTAACTTTTTGGTTAACTGAAGGAGTTGGTTTACAATTCCAATCTACTTACAAACATTCATTTGACGATAATAGAGTAGCTGGTCAAGATGTTCCTTCTCATATTCAACACTTTGCTGGTTTAACTTTCAAATTTGGAGGTAAAGATACAGATGGTGACGGAATCTATGACAAAGATGATGCATGTCCTGAAGTTGCTGGTTTAAAAGAATTCAAAGGATGTCCTGATACAGATAAAGACGGAATTCAAGATTCAGAAGATGCTTGTCCAGAAGAGGCAGGTTCTAAAGAATTAAACGGATGTCCTGATAATGATGGTGACGGAATCATCAATTCTGAAGATGCTTGTCCAGATGACAAAGGAACTAAAATGATGAAAGGTTGTCCAGATGCTGACGGTGACGGTGTTGCTGATAAAGATGACAAATGTCCTACAGTAGCTGGTGCTAAAGATAATGCTGGTTGTCCTTGGCCTGATACAGATGGTGACGGTGTTGCTGATAAAGACGACAAATGTCCTACTGTAAAAGGAACAGTTGCTAACAACGGTTGTCCAGAAGTATCTGACGATACAATGAAAAAATTAAATGATTACGGAAAAACTATTTTGTTTAACTCTGGTAAAGCTTCTTTCCAAAAACAAACAATCCCAGTTTTAAAAGCAATGGCTGCTATCTTAAAAGAGTACCCAACTGCTAAATTCTCTTTAGAAGGTCACACAGATGCTGATGGATCAGAGGCTATGAACCAAAAATTATCTGAAGATAGAGCTGCTGCAGTTAAAAACTTCTTAATTGAAAATGGTATCGATGCTTCTAGATTATCTTCTAAAGGTTTTGGTGAGTCTATGCCAGTAGATTCTAACAAAACTGCTAAAGGTAAAGCTAATAACAGAAGAGTTGAAGTGAAATTAGTAAAATAATTTCTTTCTAAAATATACTAGGAAACGTCCCGAAATATCGGGACGTTTTTTTATTTTTATAAAATGAAACAAGATACTTTTTTAGATAAGTTAAGCGCAACTATTTTATCACAATCCGATATTCAATTATCAAATTGTTTAATTGTTTTACCTAATAAAAGAGCAAAAGTTTTTCTTTTAGAAAGTTTAAAAAATCAATTAGGTAATACTTCGTTTGCCCCAACTATTATTAGTATTGAAGATTTTATTCAAGAAATTTCTGGTCTTCGTACCATCGACCCAATTGAATTATTATTTGAATTTTACGAAGTCTATCTTTCCATTACTGAAAAGTCTAAACAACAAACCTTCGAAGAGTTTGCCGCTTGGGCAAAAATCGCTATTCAAGATTTTAATGAAATCGATCGATATTTATTAGATCCAAATCATGTATTCTCTTATCTTAAAGATATTGAAGCCTTGAAACGTTGGAATTTAGAACCATCTAACACTACCAAATTAATTGACACACATTTAGAATTTTGGGCTAAATTGCCACTGTATTACGAATCTTTCTACAACCATTTATTGAAAAAAGGAATCGGTTATCAGGGACTATTGTATAGAGAAGCAGTTAAAAATTTAGTTTCCTTTACCAAAACCATTACTAATCAAATATATTTCGCGGGTTTCAATGCTTTAAATCAAGCAGAGGAACGAATATTTAAACATCTAGCCAACGAAAATAAAGCCAAAATTTATTGGGATATCGATGAGGTTTTCTTGAATGATTCCTATCATGATGCTGGTCTATTTATCAGAAAGTTTAAAAAAGAATGGAAACCGTTTGTAAACCAAGATTTCGAGTGGGTGGTGAATCATTTTAGCGAAGAAAAAAATATCGAAATTATTGGTACACCAAAAAGCATTGGTCAAGCTAAAATCGTAGGAACTATCATCGAAAAAATTCAATCAGTAAACCCAAATTTAGAAAAAACCGCAGTTGTTCTTGGTGATGAAAACCTGTTGCTTCCCGTTTTGTATGGTTTGCCCGCATCTGTTGATG
The DNA here is from genome assembly GCF_036782315.1 of Flavobacterium sp. Lineage (GTDB taxonomy): Bacteria > Bacteroidota > Bacteroidia > Flavobacteriales > Flavobacteriaceae > Flavobacterium. Next base: position 70,703 of record NZ_DAIPZK010000001.1, on the reverse strand, counting down.
CGTTGAATATTACAATGGGTTATCCGAGTAAAAATAATCCTGCGCAATTGTTAATTAATAAGTTGTTCAAGTTACATACTAACGCCAAGCAACGAAATGAAAAAAGCTATACATTTTATTACAAAGAAGTTTTAGATATTCTAAATCATCCTTTGGTCGAGCCTTATTGCAAAGTGGAAGAAGTAGTAAAAGTGATTAATAACAACAATTTCACCTTCTTTTCTAATCAAAAATTATTCAGTTTATACGAAGAGAAATATCCTAATACCGAAAATAAATTCTTCCAATTATTATTTACACGTTGGGAGGATTCTATTTCCGACATTTTAGCGAATTTGAATGCGATTTTACTCACCATAAAATCCTATTTAAGTAATGATGATGCCGAAGAAAAAGTCACTAAAGCTTTTGTGTATTCGGTGTTTAAAACCATTAATAAATTAACTAATTACCACGAAACCTATAATCAAATTCAAAGTTTACAATCGTTACAAGCGATTTACAAGCAAATTATCGATTTAGCGGAAGTATCTTTTGAAGGCGAGCCATTGAGTGGTCTTCAGGTAATGGGTGTTTTAGAAAGTCGTGTATTGGATTTTGAAAATGTGATTATCACTTCGGTAAATGAAGGAAAATTTCCAGCTGGTAAATCGCAAAATTCTTTTATTCCTTATGATGTAAAGAAAGAATTAGGTTTACCCACATACAAAGAAAAAGATGCGATTTATTGTTATCACTTCTACCATTTGTTATTACGTGCGAAAAACGTTTGGTTGCTTTACAACACCGATAATGAAGGAATTGATGCTGGTGAAAAAAGCCGTTTTATTACCCAATTAGAAATTGAAAAACAACGAAAACACAATATTACAAGTACCATTTACAACGCCGTTTTACCCGAAAAAGCATACGAACCCGTTACGATTCCAAAAACAGATAAAATTCTAACACGCTTGCACGAAATCGCAACAGAAAAAGGATTTTCACCATCTTCTTTAACGAATTATGTTCGAAATCCGCTACAGTTTTACATGCAACGTATTTTACGCATTAACGAAGCGGATGAAGTAGAGGAAAACATTGCAGTAAATACGTTGGGAACCATCATTCACAATGCTTTGGAAGAATTATATACGCCCTATTTGAATCAGTTTTTGGCATTGCATCATATTGAAGCGATGGAAGCGAAAATTGATGAAGTTATTCTGAAACATTTCAAAGAAATTTACAAAGAAGGCGAAATCACTAAAGGAAAAAATCTGTTAGCTTTTGAAGTAGCGAAACGAAATGTCTACAATTTTCTACAATTAGAAAAAAAAGATATCGAAGCCGACCAAGCTATAAAAGTTTTGCTGTTGGAAGCCGAATTGTCTTGCGAAATCGTAGTGAAATCTTTGCCCTTTCCAATAAAAATCGCAGGTAAAGTTGACCGAATTGAAGAGAGAAACGGTGCCATCCGTATCATCGATTACAAAACTGGAAAAGTAGATGGGAACAGTCTAAAAATTCAAGATTTTACAGATTTGACTTCGGATATAAAAAATGAAAAAATCATTCAGTTGTTGTGTTATGCTTTGATGTTTGAAAATCACGAATTAAAACAAAATCGAGAAGTTTCCGCCGGAATTGTTTCATTCAAAAACATGAAAAACGGCTTTTTGCCTTTTGGATTAGGGAAAGGGAAAGATGCTGAGCTTGTTATTTCAACTGAAATTTTAGAAGATTTTAAATCAGAATTAGAAAAATTGATTGTAGAAATTTTCAATCCAGAAATTCCGTTTAAAGAAAAAGTATAATTGCACCACAAGGCTCACAAAGTAATTACACGAAGTTCACAAAGCTTGGTGTTCATTGTGCCTTCTTTGTGCTCTTAGTGGTTAAACCCTTTTCAAAAACCCACTAAAAACCGCCAACAATTCCGTCTGATTTTCAAAATGACTCATGTGACCGTCTTCAAAAGTGGTGAGTTGTACTTGCGTACCATCAATTTGTTCTAAGTTTTCATTGTAATTTAAAACAGGATCTTTTTTGCCTAAAATAAGTTGAATCGGATAAGGCGCAAAATGCAAAATAACTTCGCGGTCTTTTCGGATTTTCATGCCTTCTAATGCGGCAACAATTCCCTGAAGAGGTGTTTTTAAAGCTTCTAATTTTACTTCTTCGATAATGTCTGCTAAACGTTCGCGATTGTCTTCGCTAAACAAATTGGCAATGCTCATGCGAATAAAAGCCGAATAATTTTGCTTCACCGCAATAATAGCGCGGTCGCGATTTGCTTTTCGTTCGTCGCTATCGGCTCTTGAAGTGGAGTTTTGTAATACAATTCCTTTGACATTATCAGGATATAATTCGGCGAAAGCCAGAGCCACATAACCGCCCATCGAATGTCCAATCAAAACTGCTTTTCTGATTTTTAATTCGTGTAATACATGATGCACCATATCGGCTTGGTCTTCCATCGTGTGGACATAACCTAGACATTCTGTTTCACCATGGCCTAACAAATCGATAGTAATGATGCGGTGTTTCTTCACCAATTCAGGAATAAACGCCTTCCACATCGATTGATTTTCCAAAAAACCATGTAATAAAACCACAGCCGTTCCTTTTCCTTGGTCGGTGTAACTGATTTTGGTGTTTTTGAAGTTGGTGGTTTTCATAAAGGCAAAATTATGTTTTTAGTTACGAATTCACGAATTAATTTATAAGCTTTATTAAAAAATTTGGGAGACGGATTTTAGAAATTATGTAAATTTTAAAAATTTCTCCAATCTGTGTTTCAAAAAAAACGGCTCACATTTCTGCAAGCCGTCTATTTTCTATATTCTATACTCTATATTCTCAATTAAGCATTCATTATCGCTTCAATTTCCTCAATTTCAATCGGAATATTACGCATTAAATTAAACGCAGCGCCTTTTTCTTGTATCACAACATCATCTTCTAAACGAATACCAAAACCTTCTTTCGGAATGTAAATTCCAGGTTCAACTGTGAATACCATGTTGGCTTGCATAGGTTCGTGTAATAATCCGTAATCATGCGTGTCTAATCCCATGTGGTGACTGGTTCCGTGCATAAAATATTTTTTATATGCTGGCCAATCTGGATTTTCGTTTTGTACATCGGCTTTATCGATTAATCCTAAACCTAACAATTCTGACGTCATGATTTTTCCCACTTCTACATGATATTGTTTCCACAATGTTCCTGGCACCAACATTTTGGTAGCTTCGTTTTTCACATTTAAAACCGCTTGATAAACCGCTTTTTGTCTATCTGTAAAACGACCTGAAACCGGAACCATACGCGTCATATCACTTGAATAATTCGCATATTCTGCTCCAACGTCAAGTAAAATCAAATCGCCCGCTTTACATTGTTGGTTGTTTTCGATATAGTGCAACACATTTGCATTGTTTCCAGAAGCAATAATTGGTGTGTAAGCAAAACCTTTCGAACGATTTCTTAAAAATTCATGTGCAAATTCGGCTTCGATTTCGTATTCCATAACACCAGGTTTTACGAAATTCAAAACGCGTCTGAATCCTTTTTCGGTGATATCACACGCTTTTTGGATTAAATCCAATTCTTCACTTTCTTTTACCGAACGCAATCTTTGTAAAATAGGATTCGATTTTTCTACTTTATGCGCTGGATAATTTTCTTTCCACCATTTTATAAAACGGGCTTCACGAGTTTCGGTTTCTATAACCGCGCGATAATGTTCGTTTGTGTTGATATAAATGGTATCGGCATACGCCATGATTTCTTTCAATGTTTTGTGGAAATCTTGTAACCAAATCACCGATTTAATTCCAGAAACTTCAAACGCTCTTTCTTTAGTCAATTTTTCCCCTTCCCAAATCGCAATGTGCTCATTCGTTTCTTTTAAGAATAAAATTTCTTTCAAATGTTCGTAAGGCGCATCAGGGAAAAGCAATAAAATACTTTCTTCTTGATCCACACCTGATAAATAGAAGATATCGCGATGTTGTGCAAATGGTAAAGTAGAATCGGCAGAAACTGGATAAATATCGTTTGAATTGAATACCGCAACGCTGTTAGGTTTCATTTGAGCTGTGAATTTTGCTCTATTTTTAACGTATAAGTTACGGTCTATTTGATGGTATTTCATGATGTAAATATTTTTTAATGTTTAAATTTTAACCACATAGATACATAGGTTTACCTAAAAAGTTTTAGAAAAATATAGCATTTCATTTTAAGATAGTTTGAACTATGTTAACTAAAATGAATAAAATGCCTTTTCTAAAGAATTAAAATTCTATGTTTCTATGTGGTAGAAAAAAATGTTCTCCAAAAATAAAAAGATAAAAACGAAAAGTTGTTAAAAGCAATAGAAATTTTGTAGAAGTGCAATGTTTTGGCTAATTTTCAACAAAATTTTTCAAGATGAAGCAAATTACTATCCTGTTTTTATTGATTGTGCAATCGGCAATTGCTCAAAATTCTTTGTTTAATCAAGTAGAAGCTAAGAATATCGGACCAACAATTATGAGTGGTCGTGTGGTAGATTTAGCCGTAAATCCGAAAAATCCAACCGAATTTTATGTTGCGTATGCTACAGGCGGACTTTGGTATACCAACAACAACGGAACTTCTTTCACTCCGGTGATGGATTCTGCTGAAACCGTAAATTGTGGTTCGGTTACCGTAGATTGGAATTCAGGAACTATTTGGGTAGGAACAGGTGAAGTAAATGCTTCGCGATCGTCTTATGCTGGAGTCGGCGTTTTGAAATCTTCGGATAAAGGCAAAACGTGGGAAAATTTAGGGCTAAGAGATTCGCATCATATCAGCAGAATTTGGGTTAACCCAAGCAATTTAAATGAAATTGTCGTGGCTGCTGTAGGACATTTATATACGACTAATAAAGAACGCGGGATTTATAAGTCAACTGATGGCGGAAAATCGTGGAAACAAACTTTGTTTGTAGCAGAAGATGCTGGAATTATTGATTTAGCTGTTTCAAAAAGTAATCCAAAAATTATGTTTGCGGCGTCATGGCAAAAAGATAGAAAAGCGTGGCATTTTGATGGTGATGGAGAAAAATCGGGCATTTATAAAAGTGAAGATAGTGGAACTTCTTGGAAATTGGTTACTACAAAAGAAAGCGGATTTCCTGCTAATGAAGGTGTGGGAAGAATTGGTTTAGCCCTGTTCAGTGAAAATCTGATTTTTGCGGTAGTGGATAATCAGAATAAACGACCAAATACCAAAGTGGATAAGCCTAAAGATGCCAATGAAGCTTTGTTTCAAACTGAAGTAATTGGTTGTGAATTATACAAATCAGAAGATGGTGGAAAATCTTGGAAACGAACACATGAAAAGTACATTGATGATATGTTTTATACCTACGGATACTATTTTGCGAACATTTCGGTAGATGAGAAAAATCCAAATCGTATCTATATGGGCGGTGTTCCATTGCTATTTTCAGAAGATGGAGGAAGATCATTTGCTTCAATTTCTAAAGAAAACGTGCATGCTGACCATCATGTAACTTGGATAAATCCACAAAATCCCAATCATATTATCAACGGGAATGATGGCGGTGTTAATATTTCTTATGATAACGGAGTACATTGGATAAAATGTAACAATGAAGCATTAGGTCAATTGTATGCAGTAAATGTGGATTATCAAGAAAATTACAATGTATATGGTGGATTGCAAGATAACGGTGTTTGGTTTGGAAATAGTAATTATGAGAAGAGTGTAGCTTGGCATCAGGAAGGAAAATATCCGTATCAAGAATTAATTGGTGGCGATGGGATGCAAATTCAAATCGATAGCCGTAATCCTAATGTTGTATTTACAGGTTTTCAATTTGGGAATTATTACCGTATAAACCAAAAAGAAGGAAAGTTTGATTACATTTCTCCAAAAGCTCCCAAAGGTGAAAAACCATATCGCTTCAACTGGCAAACGCCAATTTTGTTGTCATCGCACAATCAAGATATTTTGTACATGGGTTCAAATTTCTTACATCGTTCTATGAATCAAGGTGAAACTTGGGAAAGAATTTCGGGTGATTTAACCAATGGCGCTAAAGAAGGAAATGTAGCTTTTGGAACGTTAACGACTATTTCAGAAAGTAAATTTCAATTTGGGTTGCTCTATGTAGGTTCTGATGATGGAAAAATTCATGTTTCTAAAGATGGTGGTGTTTCATGGCAATTGATTTCTAGTCCCGAAACTTCGGGATTACCTCAAAATTTATGGGTTTCAAGAATTGCTGCTTCAACTCATAAAAAAGAAAGAGTTTATGCAACTTTAAATGGATACAGAAATGATAATTTCGAAAGTTATGTGTTTGTTTCAGAAGATTTTGGAGCCAATTGGAACTCTATATCTAGCGGTTTAACTCAAGCGGTAAATGTAATTGTTGAAGATTCAGCTAACGAGAATATTTTGTATGTTGGAACTGATAATGGTTTATTTATTTCATTAGATAAAGGTGCCACTTGGCAAGATTTTTCTAACGGAATACCTAATGTAGCAGTTCATGATGCGGTAATTCAAACTAAAGCTAAAGAGTTAATTGTGGCAACTCACGGTCGTTCAATTTATAAAATTGATATTTCGAAAGTACAAGAATTAACAAAAGAAGTTTTAGCTAAAAATCTGCATTTGTTTAAAATTAATGATAGAACAAAATCCGATCGATGGGGAAGTCAAAATTATGCTTGGGGCAAGCCAATTGAGCCTTCACAAACAATTTGGTTTTATTCCAATACAGAAGGAACAGTAAATATTTCGATTGCAAATGAATCTGGAGTTTTGGTTCATACTCAAAAAGTGGAAGCTAAAAAAGGTTTGAATTCGTTTGTTTATGATTATTCAATTACGAAAAATGTGGTGGATAATTGGAATAAGAAAGATAAGAATGTAAAATTGAAATCAGCTGATAATCAAAAGTTTTATCTGCCAGTTGGGAAGTATAAACTTGTGATTTCAAAAGAAAAAGCATCTGAAAGCAAATCATTTGAAATTTTAAATCCAAAAAAATAGTTAAAAAGGCATACTATTTGCTGTTAATTTTCCGTTAAACATAAAACAATTTGGATTGGTGATTAATTAAATAAGGAATATGAAAAAAATAATAGGAATATTTATAGTACTTTTTTCCATCATCTCTTTTTTTTCTTGTGATGATAAAGATGATAATGTGCAAGAGCCATATTTAATTATAAAATTTCAGTTTGATCCAAATCAGGTGCGTTTGAATAATTTGGGTCAACCAGCTGCAATTCCTTCTGGTCATGCTGCTCAATCTCCAGATTTTAGTAAAATTAGCGCTCATTATTTTGAATTGGCTCCCACCGCTTATACGCAATTAGGGAATGGTACTATTTTGTATCATGCCGATGAAACAACACAAGGTGGTTCGGTTGCCATAGATTTTAGTAAAGCGGTCATTGTAGGAGAAGGGGAAGCTTTTTTAAGAATTCCATTAAGTCAAGTAGCTCAAGGTAGCTATGAATATGTTCGTGTTTCTTTGGCGTATCAAGAGTACACGATTTCGGTTAGAAATGCTGGAAATGATTATTTAGGTAAATTAGCCAGTTTTGTTGGATATAATACTTATATCACAACCCATTCTATAGGGAATAATTCATTTCCTGTTAATGGTAATCGATTACAAGGATATTGGGCATTTGCGTTAAATGATTTTCCTTACGCAACTTCAGGTCAATCCCCTGCGGGCGCTACTACGGTTCCCAATCCAATTGCTGCAACTTCGCCAATTCCGACAGGATCATGTGTAGTTACTGGAAAATTTGCTCAAAATTTAATAATTAACAGTAATGAAACACGTGATGTGGTAATTACATTGTCACTTTCTTGTAATAATAGTTTTGAATGGGAAGAAGTAGTTGCTGATGGTAAATATGAGCCATCAATTGGAGAAAATGTAGTGGATATGGGCTTGAGAGGACTAATTCCATCATATGTAAAGTAATATATTTGCTAAGATGCTATATATTGAGGTTGTTTTTTCGCTTTAAACCCTTGATATTCAACGATAGTTAAATTCATTTTAAAATCATTATAAATTAGCTCAAAAAGGTTGTAGTTAATTTCAATTAGCCTTATTTTTGTTTGATTTTTTATTAAACTAGTACAATCAAATAAAAATTATGGCAAAATCGGCACTATTAAAGTCATCTATCGTAAAAAAATACTGGATGGCTCTTACAGGTTTATTTCTATGCTTGTTTTTGGCGGGGCATTTGGCAGGAAATCTTCAATTGATTTTTGGAACCAGCTTGCAGTTCAATGAGTATGCTTTATTCATGACCACCAATCCTGCAGTTAAGTTACTTTCATATCTTACTTACATCTCAATTATTTTCCATGCTGTTGATGGAATTATGTTGACAATCCAAAACAGAAAAGCTAGACCAATTGGTTATGCTAAAACGGATGGATCTTCTAGTAGTTTTGCTTCAAGAAATATGGCAGTTTTAGGAACTTTGGTTTTAGTTTTCATTGCCACTCACATGGTGAATTTTTGGGCTAAAATGCATTTTGATAAAAACATGCCTTTGATGGTTAAAGAAATTGAAGTACAAGGCAACAAGCAAAAATTTTATGTAGGAACTCAAACAGGTCAATACTTTCCAGTGGAACAAGTTGGGAAAGAAGGTGAAAAACCAGACCCAATGACCATGATGCAAAAACAATTTGTTATTAAAAACAGAACCGAATTGCATTACAGTCAAGCAGATGTTAAAACAGCTGATTTATATAAAGATTTATACAAAATAACCGTTGATTTCTTTAAAGATCCTAAGTATGGTTTAGCGTTTACAATTTTCTATGTTTTGTCAATGGTAGCTTTAGCTTTTCACTTATGGCATGGTTTTCAAAGTGCTTTTCAATCTTTAGGCGTTAACAGTTCTAAAATTACTCCAGTTATCAAATTTGTAGGAAAAGTATTTTCGATAATAGTTCCATTATTATTTGCTATTATTCCAATCTTTTTACACTTTAAAAAATAATCAACATCAGTATATATTATGAAGTTAGATTCTAAAATACCAGCTGGTCCTTTAAAAGATAAATGGACTAATCATAAAAATCACTTGAAATTAGTTGCTCCAAACAATAGACCAAAAATTGATATTATTGTTGTTGGAACTGGTTTAGCAGGTGCTTCTGCTGCCGCTTCTTTAGGAGAAATGGGATACAATGTAAAAGCATTCTGTTTTCAAGATTCACCTCGTCGTGCGCACTCAATTGCGGCTCAAGGAGGTATCAACGCAGCTAAGAATTATCAAAATGATGGTGATAGCGTTTACCGTCTTTTCTATGATACAATTAAAGGAGGTGACTACCGTGCACGTGAAGCAAACGTTCACCGTTTAGCAGAAGTTTCTGGTAATATCATCGACCAATGTGTGGCACAAGGTGTTCCTTTTGCTCGTGAATATGGTGGAATGTTAGACAACCGTTCGTTTGGTGGAACTCAAGTACAACGTACTTTCTACGCAGCTGGACAAACAGGACAACAATTATTATTAGGAGCCTATTCAGCTTTATCAAGACAAATCGGGTTAGGTCGTGTAAAAATGTACAACCGTCACGAAATGTTAGATTTAGTAAAAGTGGATGGAAAAGCTCGTGGAATCATTGCTCGTAATTTAGTTACAGGTGAAATTGAAAGACATTCAGCTCATGCAGTTGTTATTGCTTCTGGAGGTTACGGAAACGTATATTTCCTTTCTACTAATGCTATGGGAAGTAACGTAACTGCAGCTTGGAAAATTCACAAGCAAGGAGCTTTATTTGCAAATCCTTGTTTTGTACAAATTCACCCAACATGTATTCCAGTTCATGGAACCAATCAGTCAAAATTAACGTTGATGTCTGAGTCGTTACGTAACTCAGGACGTATTTGGGTTCCAAAGAAAAAAGAAGATGCAGAAGCAATTCGTGCGGGTAAATTAAAACCAACTCAAATTGCAGAAGAAGATAGAGATTATTTCTTAGAAAGAAGATATCCAGCTTTCGGTAACTTAGTACCTCGTGACGTGGCATCAAGAGCTGCCAAAGAGCGTTGTGATGCAGGTTATGGAATTGAAGCTAATGATACTAATGAAGGAGTTTATTTAGATTTCTCTACTGAAATCCAAAATAAAGGGAGACAAGCGGCTTATGCTAAAGGGAATCATAATCCTACACCAGAAGAAATTACTAAATTAGGTAAAGCTTGGCTAGAAGAGAAATACGGTAACTTATTTACAATGTATCAAAAAATTACCGATGAAAATCCGTATGAAACGCCAATGAAAATTTATCCAGCGGTTCACTATACTATGGGAGGTGTTTGGGTAGATTACAACTTACAATCTACAATCCCTGGATGTTTCGTAGCTGGTGAAGCTAATTTCTCTGATCACGGAGCTAACCGTTTAGGAGCTTCTGCTCTAATGCAAGGTTTAGCAGATGGATATTTCGTATTACCATATACAATTTCAAACTACTTAGCAGACGAAATTAGAACTGGTAAAATCTCTACAGATTCTCCTGAATTCGCTGAAGCAGAATCAAGAGTTAAAGATGCAATCAGCAAGTTTTTAAATAATAATGGTTCTAAGTCTGTAGATCATTTCCACAAACGTTTAGGTTTAATTATGTGGAATAAAGTAGGAATGGCTCGTAACGAAGAAGGTTTAAAACAAGCTATTCAAGAAATCGCTCAGTTAAAAGAGGAGTTTTACAATGAGGTTTACGTTCCTGGAAGTGCTGATGAATTGAACCCTGAATTAGATAAAGCAATGCGTGTAGCAGACTTTATAGAATTAGGCCAATTAATGGCAATGGATGCGTTACAACGTAAAGAATCTTGTGGAGGTCACTTCCGTGAAGAATATCAAGATGCCGAAGGTGAAACTTTACGTGACGATGTAAACTTTAAGTTCGTTGGAGCTTGGGAATACAAAGGAAGCGACATCAGCAAAGCAGAACTTCATAAAGAAGAATTAGTATACGAAGAAATCAAAATTGCAGCTAGAAATTACAAATAATAGATTATGAGCGCAGCAAAAAATATCAATATAACCCTTAAAATTTGGCGTCAGAAGAACGCTAATGCTAAAGGAAGCATGGAAACTTATAAATTAGATAATGTTTCTACTGCAAGTTCGTTTTTGGAAATGTTAGACCAATTAAACGAGCAATTAATTAACGAAAAGAAAGAACCAGTAGCATTTGACCACGATTGTCGTGAAGGAATTTGCGGAATGTGTTCTTTATACATCAACGGACGTGCTCACGGACCAGATACGGGAATTACGACGTGTCAGTTACATATGAGAATGTTCAAAGATGGTGATACAATTTATATTGAACCATGGAGAAGTAAAGCTTTCCCAGTGGTGAAAGATTTAGTAGTGGATAGAAGTGCTTTCGATAGAATTCAACAAGCAGGAGGTTTCGTATCTGTAAATACTTCAGGTAATACTATTGATGCTAACGCAACACCAGTTCCTAAAGACGATGCAGATAAAGCTTTTATGGCTGCAGCTTGTATTGGATGTGGAGCATGTGTAGCAACATGTAAAAATGGTTCTGCAATGCTATTTGTTGGGGCTAAAGTATCACAATATGCTTTATTACCACAAGGTAAGGTAGAAGCTACACAACGTGTGTTAAACATGGTACGTCAAATGGACGAAGAAGGATTCGGAAATTGTACCAATACAGGAGCATGTGAAATCGAATGTCCAAAAGGAATTTCTTTAGAAAACATTGCTCGTATGAACAGAGAATACTTAAAAGCTTCTTTGAAATAATTCATTGAAACTTCAAAATAATAAAACGCATTCATTCATTTGGATGCGTTTTTTTGTATTTTTAAACCAAATTCAAATCTGATGAAAGTAGCACTTTTTCAAACCAAATTAGCTTGGGAAAATCCACAAGTAAATCGAAAATTCATTGAAGAATATTTCTTAAATGAGGATGAATCTTTTGATTTATTCGTTTTGCCTGAAATGTTTACTTCAGGTTTTACAATGAACCCTTTTTCTGTAGCGGAAACTATGGAAGGAGAAACGATGAATTGGTTAAAAGAATTAGCAAAAAAGAAAACATGCGCTATTACAGGAAGTTTAGTAATTAAAGAAAACGATAATTTCTATAATCGAATGGTTTTTGTTTTTCCATCTGGAGAAGTGCAGTTTTACAACAAGCGTCATTTGTTCACTTTAGCAGGAGAAGAAAAAGTTTATACTAAAGGAGAAGAAAAAGTAATTGTAAATTATAACAATTGGAATATTTGTTTGCAAATTTGTTACGATTTGCGTTTTCCCGTTTTTGCAAGAAATGTAGAAAATTACGATTTGTTAATTTATGTTGCCAATTGGCCAAAACCTCGTATTAATGCTTGGGACTCACTTTTAAAAGCTCGAGCTATAGAAAACATGAGCTATACCATCGGTGTCAACAGAATTGGAGAAGATGCCAATCATTTAGAATATCCTGGACATTCTCAAGCGTTTGATTATTTAGGAAAAACTATTGTAGATTGCGAAAATGAATTGGGTGTGTTTATCGTTGAATTAGATAAAAATATCCAACAAGAAACACGTGAAAAATTAAATTTTCTAAATGATAGAGATGATTTTGAAATTCGCTAATCTAAAATGAAATCTTGTTCTACATCCCAATTCGCCCTTACGTCAATGAGTTTTGGAAAATAAATAATTTCTTCTGCTTGCTTTTTTGCTAAGTAATTACCGGTTGTCCATTCATTGTCTGAATTATCATCGTATATAATTCGTATTGTATATAATCTTGGCTCAATAGTTTCAAAATAGATACTCGTTTCTTTTGTTGATGTAGCTTTGTATAAAACTTCATTTTTATCCAACAACTCAACTATGAAAGGGAAACGCTTTACGTTTGTTAAATTAATTTTTAAGTTACCATAATCGGAAATTTCCTTTGTACCAAAGTTAAATTTTAATGTGTCATTTGCTTTGTCATAAAAATCTTTAATGGCTCCGGGAAGTATTTTTATAGAGTACTTTTCATTTTCTTCTTTTTTAAAATCAAATGCAATTTCTTGTTCAAAATCTAGATACTTGGAAGTAAATTTAACAGCTATCGAATCTTTGTTTTGGAATATAATTTTAGATTCGTCAATTGATACAATTGGTGTAGTAGACTTTAAAACAAAAGCATCTCTAAATGACAAGGTGTTTCCTGATTTTGCACTTATTGTAAGCGTATCGGACTCTTTTAATTTTTTTAAACGCGTGCTAAACTTTTTCGAATAATTTCCATTTGTAACAGAAATTTGAATAGAATCCATTTTTACATTGGGATAAAAAATCTGAACAGAATCTTTATTTTTTGTTGGGAATTTCCCTATTTTAATTGGAACTTCTTTGTTATTATATGAAGCAGTAACTTTTGTGTTTTTGAAATCGCCTTCGTATCCTAAGAAAAGTTTATTGTTGCTTTCTTGTGTTGGTTTGATGGCTTTAAAAGGTTTTTTTTCTTGAAATAATTCTAATTCAAACATATCTGAAGTAGGAATCGTAATAGGATAATCAATAAATCCAATTTTATCAGTGTCAGGATTGTATTTGTTATTATTTCCTTTGTCTTTCATTGCCACAATTCGGTAAGTGCCTTCTTTTAAATTTTCTAAAGAAAATACTTTTAAACTGTCTAAAGTGTTGGTAATGTATAAAGGAGTTTCTTTGTAAACGGTTGAATCGGTAAATGTTTTGGCGTCATAAAGCATTACACTTACAAAATTGTCTGGCTTTTGTTCGAAAGCATCTTTTATTTTTCCTACAATAGTTAAAGAATCAATATAACTTCCCGTTGAGAAAACATATTTGAATTGCGAATACGGATTTCCTTCGTTGTTATCCGTAATACTTTGTCCAAAGTTAAAACTGTAGGTAGTATTCGGAACTAAAGTATCTAAAATTTTAATAGATATATATTTGCTAGCACTACCTTGAGGGATAATAATAGGCTGCTTTTTCAAAGGTGGCGAAATAATCAATTGTTTGTTGATGTCTTTTACTTTTATTAACTCATCAAAATTGATTTTGATTTCATTCCCTTTAAAGTTAGTGGTAAAATTTTTAGGAGAACTGCTAATGATTTTTGGTGCAATAGTGTCTTTTTTGCCACCAGTAATGGTGCCTCTTTTGGCGCAATTAGTTAATAATAAAAGACTTGCAAACAGAAAAGCTATGTATTTAAATTTTATCATTTTCTCAAATAATGGTGTTACAAAATAACAACTATAATTAGTACAAACATACAACTTTTAGTAATTTTTATGATACAGTATAAGCGATGGTTATAATACTTACTTTACTGTTAGGCACTTTTAATAATGCTTTAGCACAAGCTTCAAGTGTAGCTCCCGATGTTATTACATCATCAACAAGTAAAAAATGTTTGTTATGATCCTCATTTGTAAAACGCACATCAAATAACGATTCGGTTATTTCTTTTCTATGTTCTTTGTCTTTTTTAGTTTGTGTTTTGGAATATTGATTTCGATAAAGCAGGTCAGTTTTATAAGGAATTTTCAATTCCGAAGATAGTGCTTCGCAAAACGAAGTTACTTGATTGTAACCTCTTTCTTCTAGTCTTTTTTTGTGTAAGGGTACTGGAATTATTTCAGAAACCGTTTCTAAGGCGTCAACTGATTTTAAATCAACGGCATACCATTTTCCTAATATAGTTCCAATTTCTTGATGTCCTTTGTATTTGAGATTATGAATTAAATTTTGAACAATACCTTTATGGTGAAAATACAACATAGCTGCACTAAATTCAATAGGAATTATGCCATAAAATTTTTTTGTTGTATCATTGTTCTCTAAAATGTGATGATTAGTATAAGGTAAGTTATGATTACACTCGCTGCAGATAATATTTTCATTATGCAACAAAAGCGAGTTACAACCCAAGCATAGTTTTGGAAAAAGTAAGTTTATCAGATATTTTAGCATTTTATCGATTTATTGTATCAACATTAACATTTTTAAATAAATTTATAAAAAAGTTTATAATATGGCATTGAGAAAAAACAAAATAACCAAAATCAGCATCTTAGTTTTGTTGCTGTTGTCTTTGTTTTTAGGTGTCAAATATTATAAAGTTTCGGATGATTTTAATAACTATGTGCAAAATTCTGAATTAGAAAGTAAAGTTCTTGAAAGTCAATTGACAGAAATACTTCATAAGTATGATTCCGTTAGTGCTAAGAATAAAATAGATAGCATAAGATTTAGTGAAGAACTCAAATTAATAGGATCAGAACCTGTTGTAAATAATATTTCGAAATTTAAATCATCAGAAGATTCTATAGTTTACTATGCGAAACAACAACAAAATATTAGAAGAAGTGTTGTAGGAATTTCAGCAAATAATGTAGTCTCAAAAGAAAGAAATACTCCAAAAACAGCCAATCTTACCGCTTTGAATGTGAATGCGAAAGGAGTTAAAATTTACTCAGATAATTATAACTTAAGTGAAGCTAAAATTCAGCAATTAAGAGTTTGTTTTACTCTTGAAGAAAATCAAATGGTAGTTTCGGGCAATAAAACAATTTATGTTCAAGTTGTAAATCCAAAAAATCAAATTATCTCATCTGAAAACACTTTTGTGGAATCAGATACAAATATTAAACTACAATACAGTGCTTCAGTTACAACAAATTATCAGAAGCATGATACAGATGTTTGTACCTATGTTAACTTAGAACAAAAGAAAACGATAAAAGGTAAATATAAAATCAATATTTACCATGATTTTGTTAAAATTGGTACTGCAATTTTCGAATATTAATAATTCTTATTTTTATTCCTCAATTTCTTTTCTTTATTTCATTCCTATTTTTACTTTTGCAGTATGGCAAAACAAGATGATATTTTTAAGAATGTGGTTTCGCATGCAAAAGAGTACGGATTTATATTTCCGTCGAGCGAAATTTACGATGGTTTAAGTGCAGTTTATGATTATGCACAAAATGGTGTGGAGTTAAAAAAGAACATCCGCGAATACTGGTGGCAATCAATGGTGCAGATGCACGAAAATATTGTAGGATTAGATGCTGCAATTTTGATGCATCCAACCACTTGGAAAGCTTCGGGCCACGTTGATGCTTTTAACGATCCGTTGATAGATAATAAAGATTCTAAAAAAAGATATCGTGCCGATGTTTTAATTGAGGATTATGCCGAAAAATTAAATCAAAAAGCACAAAAAGAAATTGACAAAGCGCGTGAGCGTTTTGGTGCTGCTTTTGATGAAGAGCAATACAAAACAACTAATCCACGTGTGATGGAATATTTGTCTAAAAAGAAGGAAATTCTAGAAAGAATGGCACGTTCTTTAGAGACAGAAAACCTTGCTGATGTAAAAGCCTTAATCGAAGAACTTGAAATTGCTTGTCCAGAAAGTGGTTCAAAAAACTGGACCGATGTAAAGCAATTCAACTTAATGTTCGGTACAAAATTAGGAGCATCTGCTGAAAACGCAATGGATTTATATCTTCGCCCTGAAACAGCTCAAGGGATTTTCGTAAACTTCTTAAACGTTCAAAAAACGGGTCGTATGAAAATTCCTTTCGGAATTGCTCAAACGGGGAAAGCGTTTAGAAATGAAATTGTAGCAAGACAATTCATTTTCCGTATGCGCGAATTTGAACAAATGGAAATGCAGTTTTTTGTGAAACCAGGTGAAGAAATGAAATGGTATGAATACTGGAAAGAAACGCGTTTAAAATGGCACCAATCTTTAGGTTTAGGAAAAGAAAACTATCGTTTCCATGACCATGAAAAATTAGCACATTATGCCAACGCTGCTGCAGATATCGAATTCAACTTCCCATTTGGATTCAAAGAATTAGAAGGAATTCACTCAAGAACCGATTTCGATTTGAAAGCACACGAACAATATTCAGGTAAAAAATTACAATATTTCGATACCGAAGAAAACAAAAATTATGTGCCTTATGTAGTAGAAACTTCGGTAGGATTAGATAGAATGTTCTTAGCAGTATTTTCAAAATCATTACAAGAAGAAGTGTTAGAAGATGGTTCCACAAGAACAGTTTTACGTTTACCTTCAGTATTAGCACCTACAAAAGCTGCTGTTTTACCATTAGTTAAAAAAGACGGTTTGCCAGAAGTAGCGCGTAAAATTATAGATGATTTGAAATGGGATTTCAATGTAGCGTATGACGAAAAAGACGCTGTTGGAAGACGTTATAGAAGACAGGATGCTTTAGGAACACCATTCTGTATCACGGTTGATCATCAAACATTAGAAGATGAAACGGTAACCATCCGTCACAGAGATTCTATGCAACAAGATAGAGTGAAGATTTCAGAATTACGCGATATTATCAATAGCGAAGTTTCGATGAGAAATTGGTTGATGAAAATGTAATAAACCCTCCAAAATATGTAGTAAGACCTTCTATTTGAAGGTCTTATTTTTTTAACTTTGTTCAAAATAGCTTATGGACTGGATAATTATATATAGCATTGTTTTAATTCTATTAGTAATAGGATTGTTAATGCTTTGGAATCACAACAAAAGACTAATGCAAACACTGCACGATTTTCAAAGGCAAAATGCTGAAGTCCATGAGAAAGCGAAGTTTTTAGAACTCGAAAGTATCAGTTCTAAACTCAATCCTCATTTGTTTAAAAATATTTTAAATTCGATTCAATCACATGCGTATCAAACGTATTATGCTATTGATAAAATGTCGGGCGTTTTGGATTATATTTTGTACGAAAGTCAGAAAGAAAGAGTTACTCCAAAAGATGAACTGTATTTTACGCAACAACTTATTGAAGTTAATAAAATCAAATTGAGTCCGTTGTTTGAATTATCGGTAAAAACAAAAATTGATACCGAAGATTCATTTTACAATAAGCCGGTAATTCCGCCTTTGATTACGGTGGATTTAATTGAAAACGCTTTTAAACATGCCGATATTCAAAGTCAGGATTCATTTATTAATATTGTTTTAGAATGTCGAAACGCTTATTTTAAGATTATGGTTTCCAATAAAATTTCTTCACAGCCTAAATTATTGAAAGAGAAAAGTGGTATCGGACTACAGAATCTAGAAAAACGATTGAATTTAATTTATGGAAATAATTATAAATTGAGCTTTGGAATTGATGGTGATTCGTATGTAGCCCAATTAAAAATAGATTTTAAAGATGCAACAACTTAAGTGTGTTTTATTAGATGACGAACTTCCAGGGTTGACTTATTTGAAGTTGCTTTGTGAACAGATTCCTGAAATTGAAATCGTAAAATCATTCAATGATCCATTACTTTTTATCAAAGAACAAGAAAAATTAGATTACGATTTGTGTATTTGCGATATTGAAATGCCAGGTTTAAAAGGTACCGAAGTTGCGCAATTAATTCAATCGAAAATGATTTTGTTTACAACTGCTTACAAAGAATTTGCGGTTGAAGCTTTTGAATTAAATGCTGTTGATTATTTGACAAAACCACTAAAAAAAGATCGTCTGCAAGTTGCCATAGAAAAAGCGCTTTTGCGAAAAGAACAAATAGCTCCAATTGCTCAAACCATTCAATGGCAAACCGAAAAAGGAAAAGCAGTTTTACAAATAGAAAGCATTTTGCATATTCAAACATCGCCAATAGATAGTCGCGATAAGCAAATTATTTACGACAATCAGTTAGTTACTTTAAAGAATATTACATTTGAAAAATTAAAACAATTATTGCCTTCTAATTCGTACTGCCAAATCAATAAAAATGAAATGATTCGACTGCATTGTGTTACTTTTTTTACGGCAGATCAAATTGATACTTCAATTGAATTTCAAAACAAAAAAATGGTGCTTTCAATAGGGAATAGTTACAAGGCGGAGTTTTCAGAGAAAATGAAAAATTTCTAACCAGTTCATTACATTTTTTTCTTTTTTCATTACATAAATAAAGCACTTTTTTACAATGTAGATTTTCCAAAGAGGGATATTTAGAAATTTGTTTCAAACAATGAAAAAGTATTCTAACCGAAACAAAAAGAAATATGAAAAATTACAAAAACAGCATTTTCTATATCGTTATCATTGGATTTTTCTCGTTTCTAATGTATTGGATTTTCAAGCAAGGAAAAATTCTTGAAGATGGTAATGTACATGAGAAAATTTCAGAAAATTCAAATTGGCAAGACTTTATAGTTTCGCTTACACATAATTTACAACATCCATTGGCGATTTTGTTAGCCCAAATTGTGACCATAATTTTAGTAGCCAAACTTTTTGGTTGGATTTGCCGTAAAATTGGTCAACCTTCTGTAATTGGAGAAATTGTTGCTGGAATTATGCTTGGTCCATCATTTTTTGGACACTATTTTCCAGAATTTTCAGCATTATTATTTCCGTCAGCGTCTTTGCCAAATTTGCAGTTTTTGAGTCAGATTGGTTTAATTCTTTTCATGTTTGTTATAGGAATGGAATTGGACTTAAAAGTGCTTAAAAACAAAGCCCACGATGCAGTAGTTATAAGTCATGCGAGTATTATTATTCCGTTTGCTTTAGGAGTTTGTTTGGCGTATTACATTTATACTTCTTTTGCGCCAGATGGTATTCCGTTTTTGTCTTTTGCTTTGTTTATTGGAATTGCCATGAGTATCACCGCTTTTCCCGTTTTAGCTCGAATTGTCCAAGAACGAGGATTACATAAAACGAAGTTAGGTGCTATGGTTATAACCTGTGCTGCAGCTGATGATATTACCGCTTGGTGTTTGTTGGCAGTTGTAATTGCCATTGTTAAAGCAGGTTCATTTGTGAGTTCGATTTATGTGGTTTTGCTTGCTGTGGCTTACGTTTTCTTAATGCTAAAATTTGTTAGACCGTTTTTAAAACGTGTGGGCGATTTGTATGCTACGCAAGAAAAAATGAGTAAACCCGTAGTGGCTATATTTTTTGTAACACTTTTAACTTCGTCTTATGCAACAGAAGTTATCGGAATTCACGCTCTTTTTGGGGCATTCATGGCAGGAATTATCATGCCTGATAATATGAAGTTTAGAAATATTTTCATCGAAAAAATCGAAGATGTTTCCATTGTTTTATTATTGCCTTTGTTTTTTGTTTTTACAGGTTTACGTACAAAAATTGGATTAATTGATGACCCTTATTTATGGGAAATTACAGGTTTCATCGTCTTGGTTGCTGTTGCTGGTAAATTTTTAGGAAGTGCATTAGCAGCGAGATTCGTTGGTCAAAATTGGAAAGATAGTCTTACTATTGGTGCTTTGATGAATACTCGTGGATTAATGGAACTAGTGGTTTTAAATATTGGGTTCGATTTAGGGGTTTTAACTCCACAAGTTTTTGCAATGATGGTAATTATGGCATTAGTAACAACTTTTATGACGGGTCCTGCTTTGAGTCTGATTGATAAACTATTTAGTTCTTCTTTTGTTTCTGAAATTACGGATAAAATTATAGAACAAACTAAGTTTAAAGTTTTAATTTCTTTTGGGGATTACAATAACGGAAAAGTCTTAACTCGATTAGCTCATTTTTTTACGAAAAAGCAAGAACAAAATTCACTATTAACAGCCATGCATTTATCATTGGCTAATGAAGTAAATCAATTTAGTATAGAGGAATACGAAAAAGAAAGTTTTAATCCTATTTTAGCCACTTCCCAAGAATTAAATATTAATGTTAATACCTTATTTAAAGTTTCAAATGATATCGATTCAGATATTTGTAAAGTGGCCAATCAAGGAGAATTTGATTTGTTATTGATTGGATTAGGTCAATCAATTTACGAAGGAAGTTTGTTAGGCAAAATTTTAGGATTCACAACTCGAATCATTACACCAGACCGATTACTAAACACGTTTACAGGTAAAGAAAATTTATTTGAAGAAGATATTTTTGATGAAAGAACACGCTATATCATCAATAAAACGGAAGTTCCTCTAGGGATTTTAATTGATAAAGACTTCGAAAGGGCAGGAACCGTTTTTATTCCGATTTTTGATGAAAAAGATATTTTTTTAATTCAATATGCAAAAAAGTTAATCTACAATAATAACTCTCAAGTTTCAATGTTAGATGTAAGAGATATTGTAAAGAATAACACCGAGTTAAAAGAAGAAATTAGAGCAATAGAACAAGTAACACCAAATCATATTGCAATTTTGAATGATAAGAAAATAGATAAAGATTTTTTGAAATCTCAAGACTTGATGGTGGTAAGTTTAGAAAGTTGGAAAAAGTTAGTAGAATCTAGAAGTATATGGTTAGCAAGTACGCCTTCAACACTGATAATTCAAGATGCAAAAATTTAGTTTAGGTTAATTGTTATATTCAAAAACCCCAAATTTCAATTGAAATTTGGGGTTTTATATTTTCTAAATTCAGAATTCTAAATTCTAACTTTCAAGAGCATTCCAGCCTCTTGCTTTTAATTCAATTTTCGTATTGGCTCTTGTGATTAAATGATTTCCTTCGGTAGCGGCAACCATGTGTCCGATTACGGTAAAATTTGGATTGCCTTTGATTTTGTCAAAATCTTCCATTTTAATAGTGAAAAGCAATTCGTAATCTTCACCACCACTTAATGCTACGGTTGTGATGTCTAAATTAAATTCCTCACACACATTTATCAATTGTGGATCAACTGGAATTTTCTCTTCGTATAAATTACAACCTACATTACTTTGCTTACACAAATGTAAAATTTCCGACGATAAACCATCCGAAATATCAATCATAGCGGTTGGTTTTACTTCTAATTTTGCTAAAAGTTCTTTGATATCGGTTCTGGCTTCTGGTTTTAATTGACGTTCGATTAAATACGTGTAATCATCTAAAACCGGCTGGTTGTTTGGATTCACTTGAAATACTTGTTTTTCGCGTTCTAATATTTGCAATCCCATATAAGCTGCACCAATATCGCCAGAAACGACCAATAAATCATTTTCTTTTGCGCCATTTCTGTATACAATATCTTCTAAGTTTGCTTCTCCAATAGCGGTAATGCTAATAATTAATCCTTTTTGCGAAGAAGTTGTATCGCCACCAATTACATCTATATTATAAATTCTAGATGCTAACGTAATTCCTTCAAACAATTCTTCCAAAGCTTCCAAAGGGAAACGATTCGAAACTGCTATTGAAACTGTGATTTGAGTCGGAGTTGCGTTCATCGCACAAATATCCGATAGATTAGCAATCACGGCTTTATAACCCAAATGTTTTAACGGCATATAAGCCAAATCAAAATGAACACCTTCTACTAATAAGTCAGTGGAAATTACCGCTTTTTTATCGCCAAAATTCAATACCGCAGCATCGTCACCAATGCCTTTTAATGTCGATTCTTGACTAATAGTAAAGTTTTTAGTTAAGTGTTCAATTAAGCCAAATTCGCCTAATTGCGATAAACTCGTTCTTGATTGGTCTTTATTTTCTAACATGGATTATTTTTTTTGCAAAGATAGGGTTAATGTGGCAATTTGACGATTTGCCTTTAAGTTAATTGTTTTAATTGGTACATCGACACATTGGCTAATTGTCTAATTCTTTAAGCTTCTCATAAATTAAATTCGTTTCATAGCCTTTACGAAGTAAGAAATCGACAAATTTTTTGTTCTTTTTTTGCCCTTTTCGTTCTGTGATATTGTTCCAATGTTTTTCGGCTAACTGATGAAAATTTTCTAAATAGGTTTCTTCTGAAATTTCTTTTAAAGCGCTAGTAATAATTCGAGACGAAATATTTCGGAATTTTAATTCATTTACAATGCGATTTTTACCCCAAAATTTATAGTTGTGTTTGCCACGAACAAAACTCTGTGCAAAGCGTTCTTCGTTGATAAAATTATTTTCGATGAGATAGGTAAGAATTTCTTCTTTTTCTGAAATTGGTAGAGAAAACGAATACAATTTTTCTTCCACTTCCTTATAACAGCGCTCTTGATAAGCACAGAAATATTCCATTTTTGAATAGATTTCTTTCAAGGAAAAGGAGGTTTTGTTAGTTTTCAATTCGTTAACAATTTAATAATGTAGTAAATATTTCATATTCAAAAAATTATGAATTACATTTGTTGGCTTTTTTTAAAGCAAAAATTTAACCCCTATTTTTGTTTTCAAATTTATGAAATTAAAATTACTTATTATTACCCTTTTCTGCTCGGTGGTGAGCTGGGGGCAGGTTAATTTGGCTGCTGGTGGAACTTATAATCAAAATTTTGATGGATTAGGTACCACAAACATTACGACTTACACAAATAACACTACTTTGACAGGATGGTATATAACCACCACTGGCTTACCAATTAATACTGGAACAAATAATGCAAATTCATGTTATAATTTTGGGGTTTCAGGGACAAACCCATTGTCAGATAGGGCTTTAGGAGCGATATCTACAGCGACAACTCATAGATTTGGGTTAAGATTATTGAATAATGGAGCCTTAGATATTACCTCTTTTGATATTTCTTTTACTGGTGAACAGTGGAGATCATTTAATGCTGGAAATTTAGTTTTTGAATATCAAACTGGAGCGACTGTTACATCTTTAACAGCTGGAACATGGACTGCTCTTACATCTTTAAATTTTTCAAGTATAGCAACTAGTGGAGGTGCAGCAATGGACGGGAATGCTCCAGCAAATAGAACAGTTCTATCTGCGAATTTAACTGTAAATGTACCCGCAGGTACTGAAATTTTCTTTAGATGGTCAAGAATAGGGTCGAGTAGCCCAGGTTTAGCTATTGATGATTTAAGTATTGTTGCTAATGGCGGTTGTTCATCAGCAGCTATTACCACACAGCCTGCTACTACTGCTCAAAATCTTTGTCAAGGTTCGGCAGCTACTGTTTTGTCAGTTACCGCCACTGGGACAAGTTTGACATATCAATGGTATAGCAATACCACGGCTACAAATTCGGGAGGAACAGCAGTTGGAACCAATAGTGCATCTTATACTCCAAGTACAGCTTCTGCTGGAACTTTGTATTATTATTGTGTGGTTACAGCAGCTTGTGGAGCCTCAGTAACTAGTAATGTTTCTGGAGCAATTACAGTAAATGCTATTCCATCTGATCCAACAGGAAGTATTACGGTTTCTGCAAATCCCTCTTGTGGATCTGCCACATTATCTTATCCGGCAGGTTTTTATTGGCAAACTAGTGCAACTGGGACAAGTATAGCTAATCCAACGTCGTCAAATTATATATTGAGTACAACAGGAACTATTTATGTTCGTTCTTTTAACGGAACATGTTGGAGTACAAATTCTATAAATACAGGAACAATTACAATTAATACTCCGGTTTCAATCACATCGCAACCAGCAAATAGCACTATTTCAGATGGAGCTAACACCACATTTGCTGTTACAGCATCAGGAACAGGTTTAGCGTATCAATGGCAAGTAGATACTGGTGGAGGTTTTGTTAATTTGATTAATGGAGCATCCTATTCCAATGTTACCACAGCTACTCTATCAATAACTAGTGCTACTTTCGCTATGAATGGGTATCAATATCGATGCGTAGTAAGTGGTGCAACACCATGTACAAGTGTTACTTCAAATGCTGTAAGTTTAACAGTTAATCCTGTTCCAGAAATTAATGTTACTGGAAATGGTGTTACTATTGTAGATGGTGATACAACGCCATCTTTAACAGACGATACTAACTTTGGCAGTATCACAGCAGGTTCAAATATTACTAAAACATTTACCATCCAAAATACAGGATCTGGAAATTTGAATGTCACCGCTATTGCTATGTCAACAGGAACTGTTTTTACGGTAGGAGGAATAACATTACCAGCTACTATTTTGCCGTCGAGTTCTGCTACTTTTACAGTTACATTTAATAGTGCTGCAGCAGGAAGTTTTACAGATACGGTAATTATAACTAATAATGATTCAAACGAAGCGAGTTATGATTTCAGAGTAACTGCAACTTCACTTTCAGCAGCTTGTACCGAGTTATTCTTTTCGGAATATATGGAAGGTAGTAGTAACAATAAATATGTTGAAATTTACAATCCAACTGCTTCATCAATAAATTTATCAGGTTATGATATTGTTATTTATGCAAATGGTAGTTCAACGGTAAGTTCAACAATAACGCTATCCGGAACAATTGCTTCTTATGGAACTTTTGTAGTGGCTAATCCAAGTTCAAATGCAACAATTTTAGCAGGTGCAAATTTAACTTCCACAAGTGTAAGTTTTAATGGAGATGATGCGGTTGCTTTGAGAAAAGTAGGGGTTAATATTGACGTTATTGGTCAAATAGGTTTTGACCCAGGAACAGAATGGGTTTCCGGAGGAGTTTCTACTTTAGACAATACCTTAATTAGAAATTTTGCTATTCAAATTGGTGATTCCAATGGATCAGATGCTTTTAATCCAGCAGCAGAATGGACAGGTTATGCAACAGATTATATTGCAGATTTAGGAACTCATGCAAATTCATGTGCACCTCCAATGCCAGAAATTAATATACAAGGAAATGGAACCAATATAGTTTCTGGTGATACTACTCCATCAACTACAGATCATACCGACTTTGGAACCGTTTCAACTGTTTCAGGAACAATAACAAGAACGTTTACTATTCAAAATTTAGGAACAGCAAATTTAAATTTGACAGGTTTAAGCCCGTATGTAGTAATTTCTGGAGCTAACGCAGGTGATTTTTCTGTAACTACAATTCCTTCCAATAGCATTGTTGCTTCTGCAAGTACTACATTTCAAATTACGTTTGATCCATCTGCAGATGGGTTAAGAACAGCAACAATTAGTATTGCTAATAATGATAGCAATGAAAATCCATACACATTTGCAATTCAAGGAAATGGGATTAGTGCACCCGTTATTACAAGCGTTTTAACTGCTAGTGCTGATAATGTAAATTCATTTACGTATCAAATTATTGCAACTAATAGTCCTACATCATATAATGCAACTGGATTACCTTCAGGTTTAAGTATTAATACAACTACAGGACAAATTTCTGGTATTCCAACTGTAATAGGGGTGTATAATGTAACTATTTCCGCTACAAATGCTGCTGGAACAGGTAATGCGACTTTACAAATTACTATTGTTGCCGCATGTTCCTTAACAACTTTTGAATCTGCTACAAAGGCATCTTATATAGCTGATAATATTGTTAGCGAAGGAAAAGACTGGATTTTAAGTGAAGCTTTGATTGGGAATACTGCTTCTGATTATAGAATTGGAAATAACTCAGTAAGAATGAGAGCAAGTGCAAGTGCGTTTGTGGAATTAAATCAGCTACTTGCTACAGGTTTAAGCACCGTTTCATTTTCACATAGAAGATTTGGTACAGATGCTATTGCTGCAGTTTTTGCTGTTGAATATACTAAAGATGATGGAAATTCATGGATAGAAATAGGAACAATTACTCCAAGCGCTACGGTTACAACTTTTACTTCTACCGTAAATCAAGCTGGACCAGTACGCTTTAGAGTTCGATTTAAATCGGGTACAACAGATACTAATCATAGATTTAATATTGATAATATAGAGTTGTGTCCATTTGATTCTCCAAGAGAAATCGAGGTGTTCAGTAATAATACTTCAATTTTAAATGGTAGTATTCAAACAAAAGTTTCAAACAATACATTATTTTCAACTAATTATTTTGTTGGAAATCCAGCTATTATTAAAACATATACAGTTACAAATAGAGGAGAAAACACCTTATCGCTTTCAGGCTTGAGTTTGACTGGAGATACTGATTTTGTTCTTTCTGGACTTTCTGCGACTTCTTTAGCTAAAAATCAATCGGCTACTTTTACAATAACTTTTAGTTCAACAACTGTTGGAGAAAAACAAGCCGTTATTTCCATTGCAAATGACGATAGTGATGAAGCGCCATTTACATTTAGAGTAAATGCTTTTGTGTTCAATTATAATCAATGTTCACTTCAAGCAAAAAGCGTTATTGCTATTCAGAATTTCGAAGATGTTCCTGCTACTCCTACATTAACATATACGCAAACTGGTGGAACGGTTAATGTTGTAGGCGGTCAAGAGTTTGGTGATAATAGAACTACTAAATCCAATATGTTTGTTGGGGCGAAGAGTTATCAAGTAACAGGCAGTACCACTTCTAATACAATTACGTTCTCTTCAATTAATACTTCTGGTTATTTTAATAATGAATTGAACTTTAGAATTGGTGCCTATGCAACTACTGCTTTAGAAGGTATGGAAACAGCAGATAAGGTAATTGTTTCGATAAGTATTGATAATGGAACTACTTGGAGTGACCAAATTGCTATTACTGGTTTTAATAATGCAATTTCAGATATTGTAACTTCTACTGGAAGCGAGCAAGTAGTTGTTTATGATGGTTCTTTGTTAGAAGGGAAGCGATTTGGAATGAGTGAAAACTCTACTAATACATTTAGTAATTCGTTTAGATTGACAAATTTACCATCATCTTCACAGTTAAGAGTAAGATTTACTATTAATGCTGATAAAGCATCAGAAAAATGGGCTTTAGATGATGTTGTTTTGTATGGGCAATTACCACAGTTAGCAATTTGGGATGGTACATCATGGTCGGCAACACCAACAAGTTCAACGAAAGCAATTATAAATGGCAGTTATAATACTGGTGTAGGTGGAGTTCAAACAAGTTTTGAAGCTTGTAAATGTGAGGTCAATGCGGCACTGAATATAGCAGGAAATACGTATGTTGAAATTCAAGATGATTTAGATGTAAGAGTTTCTGGTTCTGTATTTGTTCAAAATAACGGTTCGCTTATTCAAATAAACGATTATGCATTAAATTTTGGAAATATAACATACCAAAGAACTGCTTTAGCAAGAAATTTAGATTATGTTTATTGGTCTTCTCCTGTGGCTAATTTTAATGTTGGAGGTATACCAAATAACTATCGTTATTTATGGAATACTACAATTGCAAATTCAAACGGTGGTCAAGGGGCTTGGGTTAATGCTTCTGGAAATATGGTTATTGGTAAAGGATATATTGCCAGAGCAAGTAATGGTTCTACCACTGCAATTCCATTAACTGCTACATTTTTAGGCTTGCCCAATAACGGAATTATAACTCTTCCAATAAGCAGAGGAACATACACAGGAGCTGATTATTTAGGAACTAACAATACGGTGATAACAAAATATAGTGATAACTGGAACTTAGTAGGTAATCCATACCCATCGGCAATAGATGCATTAAGTTTTTTAAATGCTAATACAAACATTGAAGGTGCAATACGAATATGGACTCATGGAACATTGCCTTCATCAAGTACCTCAAATCCATTTTATGGTAGTTATGCTGCAAACTACACGCCATCCGATTATATTACTTATAATGGTTTAGGAACAGTAAGTGGACCTACTGGTTTTAATGGTAAAATTGCCGCGGGTCAAGGTTTTATGATTAATATGTTAGATGGTTCTGCTGCAACAGAAAATATTATTTTTAGCAATTCATTAAGAAGTAAAAGTTATAATAATGGTCAGTTTTACCGAAATTCTTCACAAAATTCGGATTTAGAAAAACATAGATTGTGGATTGACATTGTAAATACTTCCAACAATGAATCCGATAGAACACTTTTAGGTTATATTGAAGGAGCAACTAATAATAAAGATAGAATTTTTGATGCTTTCACAGGAGTAACTAATTACATGAGAATATATTCGCTTTTGGAAAATGAAAAAATGACGATTCAAGGAAGAACACTTCCCTTTACTTCAAGTGATATTGTTCCTCTAGGAGTTTATATTTCAAATAGTGGTAATTACTCTATTGCAATTGCTGAAGCTGATGGTATTTTTATTCAAGACCAAGCGGTTTATTTAGAAGATAAACTCTTAAATATAATTCACAACTTAAAAGTAAACCCATATTCATTTTCTTCTGTTGCTGGTGAGTTTAATAATAGATTTGTTTTACGATATACAAATGAAACTTTAGGGAATGATGATTTTGTTACTTACGATTCTGTATTAATTTCGTCTTCACAAGCAATTACAATTCAATCTACAAAAGATAGAATTCAATCTGTTAAGGTGTTTAACATTTTAGGTCAATTATTGATTGACGAGAAAAATATTGATGCAACATCTTTTGAAGTAAATTCGATTCAAAAAAATAAGGTGCCATTAATTATTCAAGTTGTACTTGAAAATGGCAAAAAAGTTGCTAAGAAATTGATTTACTAAAGATTACAGAAAAGCACTTAAAAAGCGGTCAAATTTGACCGCTTTTTTTTGTTAAATTCTTATAGAATTAACAGAATCGTTTTATATTTGCTTTACCCAACAAATCTATATAAAATGAAAAAAAGAATACTAGCTTTATGCGTAGTGTTTTTTTTTAATAGTAATTTATGGTCCCAAACGAATTCATCTTCACCAAAGAAGGCTGAGGCTTCGCGTGCTGTAACTACTTTAGAAAAAAACAAAAACCCCCATTTTTCCCAAAGCGTAAATCAAGCAAGACAATTTGCTCCTAATGGAATTGTAAAGTGTACCACTGCAGAGCATAATCAAGAATTACAGCAAAGAGGTTTAGCTCCTACAGATGAACAATTTGAAGCGTGGTTAGCTCCTAAAATTCAAGAATTAAAATTAAGAAGACAAACAAATCCTAATGAAGTTCAAGGTGTTATTACAATACCTGTTGTAATACATGTTATTCATAATGGAGATGCTTATGGAACAGGAGAAAATATTAGAGACGAACAAGTTTTGTCTCAAATTCAAGTTATGAATCAAGATTTCAGAAGAATGTCAGGAACTCCCGGATTTGGTCCAGGGGTTGATGTTGAAATTGAATTTTGTTTAGCACAAACCGATCCAAATGGAAATCCTACAACAGGTATTAACCGTGTTAATCTTGGTATAGCTTCATTTGATAGAGCAGGTGTGGAAGGTAATTTAAAACCTAATACTATTTGGGATCCTACGCAATATCTAAACATGTGGACATGTCGCTTTAGCGGTGATTTAAATGGTGTTTTAGGATATGCACAATTTCCAAGTGCTTCTGGATTAGCTGGATTAGCAGCCAACGGAGGTGCCGCAACAACAGATGGTGTAATCATGGCATATAATGCCTTTGGTTCTTCAGCTATTTATCCAGCAGGATTATATTTAGCACCTTATGACAGAGGAAGAACAACTACTCATGAAGTAGGACATTGGTTAGGATTGAGACACATTTGGGGAGACGGAGGATGTACAGTAGATGATTTTTGTGCCGATACTCCAGTTGCTGGAGCAGCTAATTTTGGTTGTCCTACAGGTACAGATTCTTGTCCAACAAGTCCAGGTTTAGATCAAATACAAAACTACATGGATTATACGGATGATACATGTATGGATCGTTTTACACAGAATCAGAAAGAAAGAATGTTAACCGTGATGTCGGTTTCACCTAGAAGAGCCTCTTTAGCAAGTTCAACTAAATGTCAAGCTCCAGCTCCTTTTATACAATTTGGTAACACGACAGGGAGTATCATAGAAAGTACAAATTGTAATTACGTAGATGTAAGTTATCCGGTTACAATTGCTAGAGCCGCAACAGCAAATGCTGAAGTTACATTTTCAGTAACAGGTGGTACTGCAACACAAAATATCGATTATCAAATTGTAACACCTTCAGTAACTTTTCCTGCTGGAACAACTGCTCCTCAAAACTTAGTTGTGCGATTTTTTAATGACGGAATTATAGAGTCAAACGAAATCATCATTATTGATTTAGTTTTGAATGCAAATGGAGGAAATGCCGTTTTAAATAATGCCGCTAAAACAATTACTATAACCATTCAAAATGATGATTTAACTCCAGTTTCATCACAAGTTGTAACTTTATTAACGGAAGACTTTGAAGATTTAACAGGATGGTTAGTTTTAGATCAAGATGGCGATGGTAATAATTGGGGAATAGTTAACGGATTAAATGGTCTGGGAACGGCACCTAATACAATCGCTGGAAGAGCAGGTTATTCGGCAAAAAGGCTTAATTATTTTGGAACAAACAGTACTGTAAATCCAAACAATTATTTAATTAGTCCACAAGTTACCATTCCAGCTAATGCAACTAGCGTAGACTTATCATTTATTGCAGCAGCTTATGATGATGGTGGACCTGTTAGAAATGCAGGCGATCTGTTAGTCTATTTTACGACAAATATTACCAATCAAGCTACCATTCAAGGAGGAACTTTAATTCAAACTGCTTTAGTAGTCAATGAAAACACTTCACTGCTTAGGTCATATAATTTAAATGCTTTAGCTGGACAAACAGGTTATTTAGTTTTCAGACATGCTAATGCAACCGCTAATAATGTTGGTTTATTACTTATTGATAATTTGCAATTAAGTGCAACTGTAAGTGTTGATGTTCAAACAGAGATTAATTTGGCAACAGCCTACAACGCATCTTTAAAATCAAGCGGAACCCTGTATGCTACAGATTCGTCAACCGGAAAAGTTATGTCAGGAATTACGGTAAATACTGGATTTGACTATGGTTGTACAACTATTTATGTAGATAGAAGTAATACATCTGTTGGTGGAGCATCATCTCTCTTTACAGATCCACTTGTTGCAAATGCCGTAATGTCTAAAACGTATAGAGTAACATCACAAAATGATAATCCAACAGGGAATTATACGATTTCCTTCTATTACACTCAGGCTGAAGTTGCAGCGTGGGAAGCAGCAACAGGAAAATCAAGAAATGATTTATACATTATCAAAGTAATTAATAATCCAATTAGCGCTGTTAATCCTTCAAATTTTGGAACTTTTACAATAGAATCGCAACCCGTAACTATGAGTTCTTTTGGAACAAATGTTGTTTTTCAAGCTACTTTTAGTTCACCTTTATCTGGCGGATATGCATTGGGTCCTCAAACAACCATTATCAATTGTGGCGATGTAACTTCAACATGGAATGGAACTTCATGGAGTAACGGAACACCATATAATAAAATTGTTGCAATTATTAATGGAAACTATAATACTACAATTAATGGAAGTTTAACATGTTGTAGTCTAACCGTCAATTCAGGTAATGTTTTAAATATTGGAGCAAATACAAATGTTACGGTTACTGGCGATATAACTGTCAATGGAACTTTAAATGTTTTAAATAATGGTTCGTTAGTTCAAATAGAGGATACTGCAGTAAATACTGGAAATATTACTTATGAAAGAACAGTTTCGATTCGTAAAAATGATTATGTGTATTGGTCATCACCAATAAGTAATTTTAATGTGAATGGAATTTCTCCTTTGACTAATACCTCTTTTATTTTTAAATGGAATCCAACAATTTCAAATACAAACGGAAGTTTAGGAAATTGGATGGCGGCTACTGGTGAAACAATGGTTTTAGGAAAAGGTTATATTGTTAAAGGACCAGAAAATTTTACCAATACCGCTCAAAACTTTACTGCAACTTTTATGAATGGAGTTCCAAATAATGGTGTAATAACTATTCCTATTTCTAGAGGAAATTATACAGGTGTTAATTACAATGGAGCTAATGGAACGCAAATTACAAGATTTGATGATAATTGGAATTTAATAGGTAATCCATATCCGTCCGCTATTCGTGCTTTAGATTTCTTGAATTTGAATACAAATATTGAAGGGGCAATACGTTTGTGGACTCACACCACTTTACCTTCATCTGCCATTTCTTCTCCTTTTTACGGAACATCTTCTTCTAATTATACCCCAGCCGATTATATAACTTACAATGGTTTGGGAACAGTTAGTGGCCCATCAGGATTTAATGGATATATTGCGGGTGGACAAGGATTTTTTATTCAAATGAATGATGGTGCTGCCACAACACAAAATGTTACATTTAATAATTCATTACGAAGTGCTTCTTATGCTAATAATCAGTTTTATAGAAGTGCAACTAATGAAAATGCAGATTTAGTTGCTTCAAGAATTTGGTTAGACATAGTTGATAGTAACAATAATTCCGATAGAACTTTAATAGGGTATACAGAAGGAGCAACAGCAGCTAAAGATCGTCTTTTTGATGCTGTTACAGCAGTTGGACTTTCAATGAAAATTTACTCTTTAATCGAAAGTGATTTGATGACCATTCAAGGGAAATCATATCCTATTGATGTAAATGATGAAGTAGCATTAGGGGTTAACATTCCAACTAGTGGTAATTACTCAATTGCTATTGCTGCATTAGACGGAATTGCTTCAGATTTGCCCATTTATTTAGAAGATAAAGCTTTAAATATTATTCATGATTTAAGACAAAATCCATATTCGTTTACATCCAATGTTGGTCAGTTCAATGATAGATTTGTCTTACGTTACACTAATGAAACACTTGGAAATAATGATTTTACTACAAAC
Organism: Flavobacterium sp.; assembly: GCF_036782315.1. Classification (GTDB taxonomy): domain Bacteria; phylum Bacteroidota; class Bacteroidia; order Flavobacteriales; family Flavobacteriaceae; genus Flavobacterium. Next base: position 37,232 of record NZ_DAIPZK010000001.1, on the reverse strand, counting down.
AATCAAGTAATCGTAATTTCAAATAATACTATTCAAGTAGTTTCGAATACGACTTCAATTAGTAATGTGAAAATTTTCAATGTGGTAGGGCAATTACTTTTAGATTCAAATACGTTAAATTCAAATACATTTGAAACGTCTAAAATTCAAAAAAATAATACGGCTTTATTTGTTCAAGTAACGCTTGATAATGGAGCTAAAGTAATTAAGAAAATTATTTTTTAAACTTAAAAGAAAATTATTCAAAAGCCTAATCAATTAAAGATTGGGCTTTTTTTATTTCATTTAAAATCAATTTTGTATTTTTGAACTTTATCAAACAATCACAATGGACAATATAAAACAATACGTTCAAGAAAATAAAGAACGTTTTTTAAACGAATTAATAGAACTTTTAAAAATACCTTCTGTAAGTGCTGATAGTGCATATGCTCACGATGTAGTTTTAACAGCCGAAGCAGTGAAAGCAAGTTTAGAAAAAGCAGGTTGCGATTTTGTAGAACTTTGCGAAACACCGGGTTATCCAATTGTTTACGGAGAAAAAATCATCGATAAAAATTTACCAACGGTTTTGGTTTACGGACATTATGATGTACAACCACCAGATCCAATGGATTTATGGACATCACCACCTTTTGAACCCGTAATTAAAACGACAGAAATTCATCCAGAAGGAGCCATCTTTGCTCGTGGAGCTTGTGATGATAAAGGTCAAATGTACATGCATGTGAAAGCTTTTGAATATATGATTCAAAACAATTGCTTGCCATGTAATGTAAAATTCATGATTGAAGGGGAAGAAGAAGTAGGTTCTAAAAGTTTAGGTTGGTTCGTAGAAAGAAATCAAGAAAAATTAGCTAACGATGTGATTTTGATTTCAGATACTGGAATGATTTCTAATCAACAACCATCTATAACAACTGGTTTAAGAGGTTTGAGTTATGTGGAGGTTGAAGTTACGGGTCCAAACAGAGATTTACACTCGGGTTTATATGGTGGAGCAGTGGCAAATCCAATCAATATTCTAGCTAAAATGATTGCTTCTCTTCATGATGAAAATAATCATATCACTATTCCTGGTTTTTACGATAAAGTAGAAGAGTTATCTGCTGCCGAAAGAGCCGAAATGGCAAAAGCACCATTTTCATTAGAGAAATACAAAAAAGCCTTAGATATTGAAGATATTCACGGAGAATCAGGTTATGTTACTAACGAAAGAAATTCAATTCGTCCAACATTAGATGTAAATGGAATTTGGGGAGGCTATACAGGCGAAGGAGCTAAAACGGTTATTGCCAGTAAAGCTTATGCAAAAATTTCAATGCGTTTAGTGCCAAATCAAGATTGGGAAGAAATTACGGAATTATTCAAAAAACATTTCGAAAGTATCGCCCCTAAATCAGTAAAAGTGGTTGTAAAACCGCATCATGGTGGACAAGGTTATGTAACTCCAATTGACAGTATTGGATATCAAGCCGCTAATAAAGCATATACCGAAACCTTTGGTGTTCCTGCAATTCCTGTTCGTTCGGGTGGAAGTATTCCAATCGTAGCTTTATTTGAGAAGGAATTAAAAAGCAAAACTATTTTAATGGGATTCGGATTGGATTCGGATGCTATTCATTCGCCAAATGAGCATTTTGGAGTTTTCAATTACCTAAAAGGAATCGAAACTATTCCATTATTTTATAAGTATTTTACAGAAATGAGTAAATAAAATGAATCCCGATGAAAATCGGGATTTTTTTATAGGTTTTTGTGTGTATCAATAATTGCTTTTTCATTTTTATAATCAATCCAAGCTTGTCCTTTTCTTTTTCTCATGAAATTATCATAATGCCGCATAAAAAAAACATTGTATATCGCTTTGGCTAGATTGCTTGGTTTTCTTGGGAAAGCTCTTAAACTCATTGAAAATCCTGGAGTAATATATTTCATGTAGTGCCAATATCCTTCAGGCATGTAAAGCATTTCACCATGTTTTAGATTGCAAACTAATCCTTTAGCATTTTTTAAAGCTGGAAATTTTTCAAAATCAGGATTGTCAAAGTCAATATCTTCTCTAGAGATTAAAGAATATGGTACTTTGTACATAAAGGGTGTTTGATTAGGAGCAAATAAAATGCATTGTTTTTCTCCATGAAAGTGAAAATGCAAAATATTCGAATAATCAATATCAAAATGCATAAAAACTTTTGAATTTTCGCCACCAAAAAACAACATGGGTAATTGTTTTACTAGTCTTATACCCAGTTTAGGCCATTTGAAATCGTTTTGAAGTTGTGGCACTTCATTCATTAAATTGTATAAAAAGATACGATAATTAGTAGGTTTAGATTGTAATAAGTCGATGTAATCGCTCATTTTCATTTTAGCATGCGCCTCATTAAATCCGTCTTTATGAGAAACTGGTCTGTCATCATACAAGGGTACAATTTTATTTCCAGCTATTTCTTTGATATAATTTAAATTCCACTTGGAAAATGCAGGCCAATCTTCTGTAAAATTTTCAATTACAACAGGTTGTTGTTTTTTTACATAGTTGTTGTAAAAATCTTCTTTAGAAATTTCTTTTACACGTTTAATTTCGGTTAATTGAATTCTACCCATAAATTCAAAGTTTAGGGAAACAAAATTATTAAACAGTATATAAAGATAATTCTTTTTAAGAAAACTTTAGTGTTAATAAAGTAGAATCCATTCGTTATGACCAAAATAGTCCCATTCGGCTTTAGCCATATCAAAATTTGGGTCAATTAAAGTTTTATATTCTTTTCGATTGATACTGTTTTTACAATCGATGTGAATTGCAATGGGTTTGCCTTTGTATTCCTTTTTAATTCTTTGGCAATATTGCCAAATAAAATCGGGTTTGGTTGCCAAATTATGAGCTTGTTTATCAGTTAAATTTTTCCCATAATTGTAAATTGATTCTTGTCCAGTTTTTAAATCTTTTATTTTAATAATAATGTAACCATTTCGTTCGCGAAGCATCATACGCCAACTCAGTCGATGACCTTCTTCTGTCCATAACACATCTCCTTCAATAAAATGATGACGAATAGGAAGCAAAAGTTGAACAATTAGATAAGGAATCATTAAAAAGTAAACGATTTTTTTTCCGTAGAAACTAGGTTGTAGTGTTTCGCCAATAACACTTGGTTTTTTCTTGAGAAATATTCTTCTAATAGTTTCGGGTTCATAAAAGAATAATGCAAATGTTAAAGCAAAGAATGGGAAAATACCAATTTCTAAAAAAACAGCATTAAAAAGATGAAAAGACAAAGAAGCTATTAATGCAATAATACGAGTTCTTTTAAAAAGGAGAAGAGGCACAATTAGCAAATCAAAAATAATCCCCATGTAAGCAATAAACATATAAAACCATTTTTGAAGGAATAGTTCTTTTAAAATCATTTTATTGGTGGAATCTGCTAATAAATTTCGAGTAAAAGTGCCATCTAACCAATCAGGATATAATTTAGCAATTGAAGCAAAAACATACACAATAGCAACCTGAATTATAAACAATAAACTTATCCAATAAGGCATTGTTTTTTTTTCTTTAACTCTTTTTTGTTTTACATCCATGGAAGCATAACGATTAGCAGGAAAGAAAATCATTAAAAAGCTAATTAAAAGCAACAAATAATAATGATTGTTATAAGCTGTTTTCTGCATAAAATAAGCTCCAGCCCATAAAACAGTGTAACAAATAATTGCTATCCTATATCGGTAGCCTAGCATGATGGCCAATCCAAAAAATCCCATTGTAATGAAATACCAATACATTCCATAACCAGGCAACGGTTGAAGCCATTCAAAACCAATAAAAGAAAATGTAAATTGAGGATCGATTAAAACCCTTTTAACCCATCCGGTAAGAATGGCGCCAAAACTTTCACAAGCAACTAAAAATCCAAAGAAAATTCGGAAAACAATTAACGGACTGTTGTCTATTTCTTTGAATAAAGTTTTCATTTTAAATTTTGAATATAGTCAAGTGAAAAGGATTTATCTTTTTCGAGTTGGGCTTGTAATTCAGATAAAGAATTAAATTTCTGTTCTTCTCTTATATGTTCTAAGATTGAAATTTTAAGATTTTCGTTGTAAATATCTCGATTTAGTTCAAAAAAATGAACTTCAATTGATTGTTCATTTTCTCCTATTGTTGGATTTTTGCCAATATTCATCATTCCAAAATAGATTATGCCATCTATTTTACTCGATACAATATAAACCCCATTTTTAGGGAGTAATTTATAATTTTCTTTTATTTCAATATTAGCAGTGGGAAAACTTATAGTTCTTCCTATTTTTTTTCCTTCAATAACTTTTCCTGAAATAAAATAAGTATATCCCAAATATTGATTGGCTAATCGAACATCACTTTCTAGTAATGCTATCCTAATTTTAGTAGAACTAATTGCAATTTCATTAATTTCTTGAGCGCTAATTTGTTCTACTTCAAAGTTATATTTTTTACCAAATGAGATTAAATCATTAATATCGGCTGTTCTGTTTTTTCCAAATCTATGGTCGTGACCAATAATAATTTTATGGATGTTTAATTTATCAACTAAAATTTCTTTCACAAATTCTTCCGCAGATAAATTTGAAAATGCCGTATCAAAAGGGTGAATAATTAAGTTGTCTATACCAAATTTATCTAGTAATTCTGCTTTTTCTTCAATTGTATTCAATAACTTAATAGAAGCATCTTGTTGTAAAACCATTCTAGGATGAGGAAAAAAGGTGAGTAATACACTTTCATAATTTTCCAAATTTTTTGCGTCAACTAATTTTTTTAAAATAGATTGATGCCCCAAATGAACACCATCAAAAGTGCCAATGGTGATTGTGGTTTGGATTGTACTTTTAAAATCTAATATCGAGTTATATGTTTTCAATTTTGAGGAATTATTAAAAAGAACAAAGATAATGGCTATTATTTATTAATTAAATTTATTGATTTAAAAATGTTTTTTATCAAAAATTTAAAAAAAAAAATATAAATTTGGCAAATTAACCCCTAAATTTAAATCATAAAATGAAGAAACATCTACTATTTGTTATTTGTTTACTATTTTCTGTTTTTAATTTATTTGCACAAAACAATACGTTTTGGTCAGTAAATAAAACGAATAAAAATGAAATAGTAACAAACAAAGGTGTAAAAAGATTATCTTTTCCTAAAGAATTTGATCTGTACACTCTAAACTTAACAGCTTTAAAACAAGAATTATTTACAGTTGTAAATAATACAAGTAAAAAAAATGTTGTTATTTCTCTTCCTAATACGAAAGGAGAAATGGAGCTTTTTGAAATGTATGAAGCTTCTAATTTTGTGCCTGAGTTACAAGCTCAATTTCCTGAAATCAGAGCTTTTTCTGGGAAAAGTCTTACAGACAAGTCTGCACTTTTAAAATTAAGTATTTCTCCGCAAGGAATTTCAACAACTATTTTTAGAGCTAACAGAGAAAATGAATTTATTGAACCGTATTCTTTGGATAATGTTGTTTACGCTGTTTACAGTTCTAAAAGAGATAAAACAAAACTACCTTGGACTTGTTCGACAGAAGATCAAGACTTTATGCAAAAAACAACATCTCAGTTTGACGCAAGTGTTACTTCAAGATTAAGTGACGCAAAATTAAGAACTATGAGATTAGCACAATCATGTACAGCTGAATATTCAAATTATTTTGGTGCTACTAGTGCGGCACAAGTAGGGCTAGTTATGGCAGCATTTAATGCAACAATGACAAGATGTAATGGGGTTTATGAAAAAGATTTAGCATTACACTTAAATTTAATTGCTAACACCCCTAGTGTTATTTATTACAATCCTGCAACAGATCCCTATTCTCCTGCTGCTCAAATGGGAAATTGGAATGGTGAACTTCAATCAACTTTAACAAGTGTTATCGGTGAAGCTAATTATGATATTGGACATCTTTTTGGAGCAACTGGTGGTGGTGGAAACGCTGGTTGTATCGGTTGTATATGTGTAGATGGACAAAAAGGAAGTGGTATTACTTCTCCTGCAGATGGAATTCCACAAGGAGATAATTTCGACATCGATTATGTAACTCATGAAATAGGACATCAATTAGGAATGAATCACTCATTTACTCATAGTGCACAGGTATTAGCGGCTCAAAGAGAAGTGGGTTCTGGAGTTACAATTATGGGATATGCAGGAATTACAAGTTATGATGTGGCTCGTCACTCAATAGATACTTATCATGCTTATAATATTTATCAGTTTGAAGCTAATGTGAGTACTAAAGCGTGTCCAGTTATTATACCAGTTGCAGCAGCAAATGTAGCGCCAGTAGTAAACGCTGGACCTGATTATGTTATTCCAATAAGCACACCATTTATCCTTGAAGGTTCTGCAACAGATGCTGATGGTGATGCTTTAACATATCAATGGGAACAAAACGATGCGATTACTGGAACAGGACAAACAGGGGCAAGTAGTCCAGCAAGTGCTACAAAGACTATAGGGCCAAATTGGGTTTCAATGTTGCCAACGTCATCACCTAATCGTTACATGCCTCGATTGTCATCGATTTTAGCAAATTCAGCTACTACAAATGGTACTGGAAACGAAATAATTTTAGTAGAGGCTCTTAGCTCTGTTGCTAGAGAATTAAATTTTAGATTAACAGTAAGAGACAATGCTCCATATAGTTCAAGCACACCAGAAGTGGGACAAACGGGTTATGATGATATGAAAGTTACAGTCGCTTCAACAGCTGGTCCTTTTGTAGTTTCTGCTCCTAATACAGCAGTTTCTTGGGTCGCAGGAACAAATCAAAGTGTAACATGGTCAGTTGCAAATACTGATATAGGAACCGTAAACACAAAATTTGTAGATATTTATTTGTCAACAGATGGTGGTAATACTTATCCAATACTTTTAGCAAGTAGAGTTCCAAACGATGGTAGCGAAACTATAACTGTGCCAAATTTACCTGGAACTACAAACAGAATTATGGTAAGAGGTAATGGTAATATTTTCTTTGATATTTCCAATACAAACTTTACAATAACTGCTCCTGCTTCAACTTTTGCTGTAGCATATAATGGAGTAGCAGGAGAACAAAATAAGTCATATTGTCAAGGAGCTACGGCAACATATAGTATTGATTACAAGGCTTTAGGTGGTTTTAGTGGTACAACAACTTTTACGGCTGCTGGTAATCCGGCAGGAACAACTGTTTCGTTTTCTCCTACATCAATAAATACGAATGGAACAGTTACAATGTCTATTACTAATACAGCTGGAGCAACTCCCGGTATTTATAATGTTATAGTTACTGCTACTTCTGGCGCCGTTTCAAAAACAGTTCCTTTTTATTTGAATTTATTGAATTCGAATTTCGGAACACAAGCTTTAACTTCTCCAGCTAATAATGCAATTAATCAGTTAACAAATGTTACCTTGAGTTGGCCTTCAAATGGAGCCGCTACATCTTATGATATTCAAGTAGCAACTGATGCTGGATTTACAGCAATCGTATTTAGTGGTAATGTAACAACCACAACTTATGCTTTAAATGGATTAGCTGATGCTACAACATATTATTGGAGAGTTAAACCAAAAAACGCTGGTTGTGAAGGGGTTTATAGTGCTGCATTTAACTTTAAAACCGGACAAACTGCATGTAATTTAACTTCAAGTGTTGATGTTCCTAAAACCATTAGAAGTAATAATGCAAATACTGTAACTTCAACGTTGTCAGTTGCTACTGGCGTTGTTATTACAGGAGTGAAAGTGAATTTAAATATTACACATACTTATATTGAAGATTTAACAGTGAGACTTACAAGTCCGGCAGGTACTGTTTTGAATTTATTAGTTGAACCATGTGGAGATTTTGATAATTTAAATGTTGTTTTAGATGATGCTGGTTCAGCTGTTTCTTGTAGTTCTGGAAATCCTGCTTTGTCAGGAGTTGTAGTTCCTTCTCAGCCATTATCAACTTTAAACGGACAAAACTCAGCAGGAACATGGACGCTAACTGTTGTTGATGGGTATGCTGGTGATGGAGGAACATTGAATAGTTGGGGGTTAAACTTCTGTACTACTCAACCTTTAACAACAAATACCAATCAAATTAATGATTTAGTTGTATATCCAAACCCTAACAATGGAAACTTTAATATTCAATTTACATCAAATTCAGGTAATGAAATTAAGGTAAATCTGCATGATATTAGAGGGAGAGAGATTTTTACTAAATCATATAGTAATAATGGTTTATTTAATGAGTCATTCCAGTTAAGCAATGTTCAGTCAGGTGTTTACCTTGTGACGGTTGAAGATGGAGACAGAAAAGAAGTGAGAAAAATACTTGTAAAATAACTTTATCACATATTATCTCAAAAGAGCAACATTTGTTGCTCTTTTTTATTGTAACAAATTTTTGTCAAAATTAGTTTTTATAAGTGCAAACGATGAACTCACACTATAATTTATTTTTGTTTTTACAAGAAAAATGAATTAAATTTGCAATAAATCAAAAAAATAACCCATAAAATGAAAAAAAAATTACTAGTTATTTTGTTTTTTTCAACAGTGTCTGTATTCGTTCAGGCACAAACTGAAAAATTCTGGGCAGAACACAAAGGTTCGGATTTAGTTCTTTCTAAATCTATCCAAAGAGAAACTTTTCCAACAGATTTTAAGTTGTTTAACTTGAATGTTAATTCTTTGAAACAAGTTTTGTTAACTGCGCCACAAAGAACAAATGCTAATCGTTCTTCTGTTGTGATTTCAATCCCTAACAATGACGGAAAATTAGAAAGATTTACAATGTATGAAGCTTCTAATTTTGAGACAGAATTACAAGCTCAATTTCCTGAAATTAGATCTTACGTGGGTGTTGGAATTGATGATAAAACTGCTATTTTGAGATTAAGTTTAGATCCAAGAGGAATTCAAACTATGGTTTTTAGAGCTGATAAAAAAACAGAATTTATCGAGCCATATTCTCAAGACGGTTCAGTTGTTGCGGTGTATGCTTCTGGAAGAAACAAAGGTAAATTACCTTTTACATGTTCTACTCCTGAGCAGGTTATAATGAATGATTTGTCTAGAAATACAAACTCAACTCAAGCAAGTACAGGAGTATTATTAAACTTTAGATTGGCCCTTTCATGTACTGCGGAGTATGCAAATTATTTTGGAGCAACAAGTAGTGCTCAATCATCATTAGTATTAGCAGCATTTAATGCTACAATGACAAGAGTTAATGGTGTTTTTGAAAAGGATTTTGCAATTAGAATGAATATTATTGCAAACACAACAAGTGTAATTTATTATAATGCAACAACAGATCCTTATTCAGATGCAGCTCAAATGAACAACTGGAACAGTCAATTGCAATCTACATTAACAAGTGTTATTGGTGAAGCTAATTACGATGTTGGTCATTTATTTGGAGCTACTGGTGGTGGAGGTAATGCTGGATGTATAGGTTGTGTTTGTGTTAATGGTTCTAAAGGAAGTGGAATTACATCACCTGCTGATGGGGTTCCTGCTGGAGATAGCTTTGATATTGATTATGTTGCTCATGAGTTAGGACATCAGTTTGGAGCTAATCATACTTTTTCTATGAGTAATGAAGGAACGGGTGTGAATATGGAACCAGGTTCAGGTGTAACAATTATGGGGTATGCAGGTATTACATCACAAGATATTGCTGCCCATTCAATTGACATTTTTCATGCAGCATCAATTGCTCAAGTTCAAGCAAACATGGCGGGTAAAACTTGTCCAACATCTGTTGCAATTACCCATGGTACACCAGTTGTTACTTCGGCAGGAAATTACACTATCCCCAAGAGTACTCCTTTTATGTTAACAGGTTCGGCTACTGATACAGGAGGAACATCTTCTTTAACTTATTGCTGGGAACAGTATGATAATGCTTCAGCTGGTCAAACAGGTGCTAGTAGCGCTGCTTCAGAAACTAAAGCTTCGGGTCCTAACTGGAGAAGTTATTTGCCTTCTTCGAGTCCAACAAGATATTTTCCTAATATGACATCTGTTTTAGCAGGTCAAAAAACAACTTCAGGTGATGAAATTCTTGTTGAGGCATTAAGTTCGGTTGCAAGAACATTGAATTTTAGATTAACTGTAAGAGATAATGTTGCAGGACAAGGTCAAACAAATTTTGCAACTTCTACAATTACTGTTGATGCAACGAGAGGTCCTTTAGAAGTTACTTCTCAAAATGGAGCAAGTGTAACTTGGATTCCAGGTACAACAGAAACAATTACATGGAATGTAAATGGTACCAACACTAGTTTTGGTGGTGCTAACGTTGATATTTTGTTGTCGACAGATAATGGAGCCACTTTTACTACTGTTTTAGCATCAAATACTCCAAATGATGGTTCTGAAACTATTACAGTTCCTAATATTTTACAACCATTTTGTAGAATTATGGTGAAAGCTTCAGGAAGTATTTTCTTTAATGTTAATGTGAAAAATATTGCTATTGGATATGTTGTAACAACAACAACAACTTGTACTGATTATACAAGAACTTTTAGCCCAGCTCAAGCAATGGCGACTAACTGGACAGGGTATCTTTTACCTTCAACACCAATAACAGATAGTTATACTATTTCAGATGTTGATTTTAAAGTTGTATGTACTGCTGCTAGAACAAATCAAGTTTCTTTTGGACTTGTTAAACCAGGTTCTTCTGTAGTGGATGTTGTGGCTTTCGATGGTCCAAATTCAGGTTGTGCTAATAATAGAGCTAACTTAAATGCTATTTTTGATGACGAAGGAGTGGCTTTTGATTGTGCTGCAACTGCAACAGGTGCAAGATATATTCCTGTTGGTGCTTTGTCTTCTTTAGATGGAATGAATTCAGCTGGTCAGTGGAGATTTGCTGCAAAAAGTACAAATACATCAAATACAATTTCAAGTGTAACTTTAACTTTGTGTAAAACAGAAACTACAGTTGTTTTGGCGTCTGAAGGTTTTGGTTTAGATAATTTTGTTATTTATCCAAATCCAAATAATGGTAACTTTAACATTCAGTTCTCTTCAACTTCTGGAAATGAAGTTAAAGTTAGCGTTCATGATTTAAGAGGAAGAACTGTATTTAATAAATCGTTTAATAATAATGGCTTATTTAATGAATCATTACAATTAAACAATGTACAAGCAGGAATTTATCTTGTAACTGTTCAAGATGGTGATAGAAAAGAAGTTAAAAAAATAGTTGTAGAATAAATACTCTACAGTAATAAACAAAAAAAGAGAAGGTGAAAGCCTTCTCTTTTTTTGTTTTGTTAAGATATAAGATCTGATAGTGTACCTACGCAAATTTGTTTAAATTTTTTGAAAATATTACCCATTAAATTTTTTTTATAAATTTTAATTTCGGTTTAATTAAAGTAATGTGTGTTAAAAAAGAATTTTTCATTTTCATTTTTTATGTTTTTATCTTTTTTTTTAATAAGTTTGTTAATTAATCATTAAATTCCCAATAAGATGAAAAAAACTTTACTATTAATTTTTTCTTTATTTTTTGTGAGTGTGACATTCTCACAAACAGATAAAGTTTGGTCTGCCTACAAAGGTCAGAATATAATAATTTCAAAAACAGCTGAAAGAGAATCTTTTCCAGTTGATTTTACTTTGATGCAGTTAGATTTGAATAGTCTTAGACAAGTTGTTTCAACAGCGCCAGTTAGATTTGCAGAAAACAGATCAAATGTAATTATTTCAATACCGAATTCTGATGGTAAATTAGAACGTTATAGAATATATGAGGCTTCTAATTTTGATGCTGAATTACAGTCACAATTTCCTGAAATCCGTTCTTATGTAGGTCAAGGTATAGATGATAAATATGCGGTATTAAGGATGAGTCTTGATCCTAGAGGGATTCAAACAATGGTTTTTAGAGCAGATAAACAGACTGAGTTTATGGAGCCATATTCTCAAGATGGTAGTGTTTATGCTGTTTATAAATCTTCTAGAAGAAAAGGTAAATTACCATTTACTTGTTCTACACCAGAACAAACATTGGTAAATGACATTTCTACTCCAGAAATCACTTCTCGTTCAAGTACTACTACATTATTAACTTTCAGATTAGCCTTGTCTTGTAATGGAGAATATGCTAATTATTTTGGAGCAACTAGTTCTGCCCAAGTGTCTAATGTTTTAGCAGCTTTTAATGCTACAATGACAAGAGTAAATGGAGTTTTTGAAAAAGATTTTGCTATTCGAATGAACATTGTTGCCTCAACAACAAATGTAATTTATTATAATCCTGCAACTGATCCATATTCTACATTAGCTAATTGGAATACAGAATTGCAACAAGCATTAAATACTACTTTAACTGGACCTTCAACTTCTTTAGCTGCAAATAATGCGGCATATGATGTTGGGCATATGTTTGGTTCAACAGGTGGTGGTGGTAATGCAGGCTGTATTGGTTGTGTATGTGTGAATGGAACAGCTTCAGGTACTGGAGCGACAAAAGGTAGAGGAATTACGTCTCCTGCAGATGGTGTTCCAGCAGGGGATACATTTGATATTGACTATGTAGCACACGAGCTTGGACATCAATTTGGTGCTAATCACACTTTTTCACATTCATCTGAAGGAACAGGTGTAAACAAAGAAGTTGGTGGTGGAGTAACAATTATGGGTTATGCAGGTATTACTTCTTATAATACTCATATGAATTCTATTGATGTTTTTCACTCAGCTAGTATAGCGCAAGTTCAGGCAAATATGGCAGGTAAAACTTGTCCTACTTCAACAGCGATAACGCATTCTGCACCAGTTGTAAATTCGGGAGGTAACTGGACTATTCCATTGAGCACCCCTTTTGTTTTAACAGGTTCAGCTACTGATGCTGGTGGTGCTAGTGGATTAACATATACTTGGGAACAAAATGATGATGCTGGTTCTAATACTGGGGCTAATAGTCCGGCTAGCCCAACTAAAACAACTGGGCCAAATTTTGTGTGTTACCCAGCTTCAACTAGCCCAGCACGATACTTTCCTATTATGTCTTCTATTTTGGCAGGAAGTACTACAACTCAAGGCGTTGGTGTTACTTCTGAAGCATTGAGTTCGGTTGCAAGAACATTGAACTTTAGATTAACTGCCCGTGATAATGTATTGGGCCAGGGACAAACTAATTTTGCTGATGCTGTGGTAACAGTTGCTAATAAAACTGCATTGACAATAACAATGGCGCCAAATACTAGTTATCCAGTTGGTTCAACTCAAACTGTTGTTTGGACAGGTGCAACTGGTGCTAATGGCCACAATACAATTGCTGGTGCAACAAATGTAGATATTTCGTTTTCGTCTGATAATGGTGTTACTTGGACTACTTTATTAGCTGGGACGCCAAATGATGGAACTCAGGCGGTAACTTTACCAGCAGGTGTTGCAGCGCCATATTGTAGATTTATGGTGAAGGCTAGTGCAAACGTTTTCTTCAATATTTCTGCTCCTTTTTCAGTGGGTTATACAATTACAACAACTTGTAATAGTTATACAATGAATACAGGTTTTGCAATTCCAGATAATAATACGACTTTTACGGTTAGATCTATTAATGTGCCTACAACAGCTAATATCTCTGATGTTAATTTAGCTGTTAACTTGACTCATACTTACGTTTCAGATTTACAAATCGTTCTACAAGGGCCTATGACGCCAACAACTCAGTCAACGATTTTTAATCAAGCATGTACGAGTAATGATAATATAAATGCTACTTTCGATGATCAAGGTTCAGGGATAGTTTGTGCTACAACAATTACAGGAAATGTTATTCCATCTTCTCCATTAAGTGTATTTAATACTTTAAATCCAAATGGGAATTGGTTAGTTGGTATTAGAGATGTGGCAGCTGCAGATACAGGAAATGTAGTTTCTTATACATTAACAGTTTGTTCGGAACAAGTAACTCTATCAACAGAGGATGTTGGTTTAGATAATTTTACATTATATCCAAACCCTAACAATGGAAACTTTAATATTCAATTTACATCAAATTCAGGTAATGAAATTAAAGTAAATGTTCATGATGTGAGAGGAAGAGAGATTTTTGCTAAATCATATAACAACAATGGGTTGTTTAATGAATCCTTACAATTGAATAATATTCAATCTGGAGTTTATCTTGTAACTGTTCAAGATGGTGCTAGAAAAGAAGTTAAGAAAATTGTAGTTCAATAATTGAATAATATTTATAAACATAAAAAGGGAAGTTTTAAGCTTCCCTTTTTTTATTTCCCATTATATGTATTCATCGTATTGTTTAAACCTGCTAAAGCAAAAGATTTTATTATCTCTGAACTTATTTCCAAACGCTCTTTTAATTTTTCTTTTTCTTCATCGCTCCATTCGCCTAGTACGTAATCTACTTGTTGTCCTTTTTTAAAGGCATCACTAATTCCAAATCTGTACCGAGGATATTCTGTAGAGTTTAATAATAATTGGATATTTTTAAGTCCATTATGACCACCGTCACTTCCTTTTGTTTTAATTCGGATGGTTCCAAAAGCCAAATTCAAATCATCGGTAATAACCAACATGTTTTCTTTTTCGATGTTTTCCTTTTCTAACCAATACTTAATTGCTTTTCCACTCAAATTCATATAGGTGTTCGGCTTAAGTAATAATAAGGTTCTTCCTTTAATTTTTAGTTCAGCTAGTTCACCCAATTTTACGGTTTGAAATGAAATTCCTTCCTTATGTGCTAGATAGTCCAAAACTTTAAATCCGATATTGTGTCTTGTATTTGCATATTCTGAGCCAATATTTCCAAGCCCAACGATTAAGAATTTCTTCATGGGTAAACTCTCTTTTATTTGTTTATTAAACAGATTTGATAACCAATTCATATTGCAAAAGTAATGCAAAGTTTAGATACTGAAAAGCATAAAAAAAGCACCAGTAAAAACTGATGCTTCTTTTGTATACATTGAAAAGAAATTATTTTTTCTTTTTTGCTCCTTTTTCTGCTTTTGCTGCCTCTTGAGCTGCTTTCATTGCCGCACGAGAAATTCTCACTTGACAAACTACAGTGTTATCTGGGTGCATTAATTTGAAATTGTTAGTTTCAATTTTAGTAACGTACAATTTGTTACCCATTTGTAATTCTGAAATATTAGCTTCAACAAAGTCAGGTAAGAATTTAGGTAAAGCTTTTACTTTTAAACGACGTTGGTTTAAACGTAAAACACCTCCTAATAATACCCCTGGAGAAGTTCCTGTAATTTTAACTGGTACTTCCATAATGATTTCTTTATCATCGCTTAATTGGAAGAAGTCAATGTGTAAAATTTTGTCAGAAACTGGATGAAATTGAATGTCTTGCATGATAACATTGTAAGACGTTCCGTTTAACTCAACTACAACAGTGTGTGCGTTTGGAGTGTAAACCAAATCTTTAAATGCTCTTTCGTCTGCAACAAAATGAACTGGTTGATTTCCTCCGTAGATAACGCAAGGAACCATTCCAGCATCACGTACGGCTTTAGTTGCCTTTTTACCTACGCTTTCTCTTTCTGATCCTTTAATCGTAATTGATTTCATTGTAATATATATATAATTAATAAATACTTATTAAAGTGGCTCTTGATTTTACATCAAAAATTTTCCACTGATTGAGTTGTTGTTTTGAACCATATGCATTACTTCTGCAAATAATGGTGCGCAACTTACAACTTTAATTTTCTTCGATTCTTTTCTTAACGGAATAGAATCAGTAACAATTAATTCTAATAATTTAGAATTCTCTATTTTTTCATATGCTTCTCCTGATAAAATAGGATGTGTACATATTGCTCTCACACTTAAAGCTCCTTTTTCCATCATAACATCAGCTGCTTTTGCTAATGTTCCTCCGGTGTCTATCATATCGTCAACTAAAATAACATTTCTTCCTTTTACTTCTCCAATAAGTTCCATTGTGTCGATTACATTTGCTTTTTTTCTTTGCTTGTAACAAACTACAACATCAGATTCTAAAAACTTAGAATACGCATAAGCTCTTTTTGAACCTCCCATATCTGGAGATGCAATAGTTAAATTTTCTAAATTTAAACTTCTTACATAAGGTAAAAAGATAGTAGAAGCAAATAAATGATCTACTGGTTTTTCAAAGAAACCTTGAATTTGATCTGCATGTAAATCCATGGTCATAATTCGAGTAGCTCCTGCAGCTTCTAATAGTTTTGCAACTAATTTAGCTCCTATGGGTACTCTTGGTTTGTCTTTTCTATCTTGTCTAGCCCAACCGAAGTAAGGGATAACTGCTGTAATATGACGTGCTGATGCTCTTTTCGCTGCATCAATCATCAATAATAATTCCATTAAATTGTCCGAACTTGGAAAAGTAGAACAAACAAGGAATACGCGTAATCCTCTTATTGATTCTTCAAAAGAAGGCTGAAACTCGCCATCACTATATTTAGAGAACGTTACTTTACCTAGCGGAACGCCATACTTTTCAGCAATTTGTTCGGCTAAATACACACTCTGAGAACATGCAAAAATTTTTGCTTCTGGTTCTTGATACAGCATGTTAATTTATTGTTTAGTAGTTAGTTAGTGTTGTGTTGTGTAAATGAGGTGCAAATTTAGAAATAAAATCGAACTCTGAAAGCATATTTTTAACTATTTTTTTATGAATTGCAGAAATATTTTTTACATTTGCACCCACTTAATGATATAACCATCATTTCCAAATGCCCGGATGGCGGAATTGGTAGACGCGCACGACTCAAACTCGTGTACTTAGGTGTGTGGGTTCGATTCCCACTCCGGGTACGAAACCTCTCAGAAATGAGAGGTTTTTTTATTTTTTAAAAAAATTAAAATTTGAACTGAATTTCTAAAAATCAAAATATAAAGTTTTATATTTGAGAACTATAAAAATCGCAAAGGATGAGAAAGAATTTACTTTTAATAGCTGTAATAAGTTCAATATTATTTGTTTCTTGTAAAAAAGAAGAGGATGTAAAAGCAACAGAAACACAACAGCCTACCCAGCCTTTTTCTGGTGAGGCATGGTTAAAACAGCGTGTTGGTAATCAAGGACAACAAGTGCAACCTGCTCAACAACAGATGCAACAAACAGCTCAAACACAAACAGCGCCTGGAATGAATCCACCTCACGGACAACCTGGACATAGATGTGATATTGCGGTTGGAGCGCCTTTGAATTCTAAACCTGCTCAAAGCAATTCGCAACAAACTCCTCAGGTAATCAATTCTTCAACTAAAGCTCAGCCAGTTATGAATGTTACCTCAAATGGTGGCTCAACAACTATTGTGGGTACAAATACACCACCTACACCAACCACAGCTCCGGGAATGAATCCTCCACATGGTCAAGAAGGACATCGATGTGATATTGCAGTAGGAGCACCATTACCGAAGGAATAACAAATATTAAGAAATATATAAACAGTAAATTCAAATTTAGAGTTTACTGTTTTTTATTTCAAAGGGCGTAAAGTATTGCTATAAGTTATTACATATTGAAACTTTCCTTTATTTGTCTTTTTCATCACATAAATATATTTGTGTTTTTTAGCTTTTTTTGTAGGGATTTCAATTTCTTTTTTCGAATTGTGGTCTTTAATAAGTAAGTTTTCTTGGTTATTAAAACTAAAATAGGAAGCAATTCTATTGTTTAAATTGGTAATTGGATATTCGGAATAAAGAATTTTACCATTTTGATAAATGACAATTTTTTCTCCTTTATAGGTTTGTGTTAATACCAAAATACTTTTGTTAGAATTAGTGGCATTAACTTCTTTTTGAACATTTTTAATTTCTGAATCTGATGCGCTTCTAAAATCATCACGATAAACACTTTTTATAGTTGGATTACAACTTTGTAATCCAAAAAAGAGAATAAGAATTGATATAATAACTACATGTTTCATAAATAGAAAACCTGATTTTTGAAGTTTTATTGCATAAAAAAAGAGCCCGAAGGCTCTTTTATCAGTTATTTAACTTTTTATTTTAATTCTTTAACACCCATATTGTAAAGCGTAAAGACTTGCATGTCAACATTTTCTTGAATAGTAGCTGCTACTGATTTTCCTGCTCCGTGACCCGCATTTACATCTATGCGAATTAAAACAGGATTATCTCCAGCTTGTTTGGCTTGCAATTCTGCAGCAAATTTGAAACTGTGAGCAGGGACTACACGATCATCGTGATCTCCAGTGGTTACCATGGTTGCTGGATATTTTACACCAGCTTTTACATTATGAACAGGTGAGTAACCCTTTAAATACTCAAACATTTCTTTACTTTGTTCCGCTGTTCCGTAATCATATGCCCAACCTGCTCCTGCTGTAAATGTGTGATAACGTAACATATCTAAAACACCTACTGCTGGTAAAGCTACTTTTACTAAATCTGGACGTTGTGTCATTACAGCACCTACTAATAATCCTCCATTTGAACCTCCTTTTATGGCTAAATAATCAGATGAAGTATAGTTTTCTTTGATTAAAAATTCAGCTGCAGCTATGAAGTCATCAAAAACGTTTTGTTTTTTCAATTGTGTTCCAGCATCGTGCCATTTTTTACCATATTCTCCACCACCACGTAGATTCGCAACAGCGTAAATTCCTCCATTTTCTAACCAAACCGCGTTTGCAATACTAAATGCAGGAGTTAAACTCACATTAAATCCACCATAACCGTAAAGAATTGTTGGGTTTTGTCCGTTTAATTTTGTTCCTTTTTTATAAGTGATAATCATTGGAACTTTAGTACCATCTTTTGAAGTGTAAAAAACTTGTTTTGATTCATAATCTGTCGAATTAAAATCAACTTTTGGTTTTTGATAGATTGCTGATTTTCCAGATTTAGGATCAAATGAATAGATAGTTCCCGGTGTTACATAATTAGTAAATGAAAAATACAAAGTTGTTTCTTTTTCTTTTCCACCAAAACCACCAGCTGTTCCTACCCCTGGTAATTCAATATCACGTACTAATTTCCCATCATAATCATATTGTTTGATGAATGAAACGGCATCTTTCATATAACTTGCAAAAATGTAACCACTACCTGTGTTTGGCGACAATACATTTTCGGTTTCTGCAATGCAATCTTTCCAATTTCCTTTAGTTGGGTTAGATAAATCAAACGTTACTACTCGCTTATTTGGAGCTTGAAAATTCGTTACCAAATAGATTTTAGAACCTTTGTTGTCTAACACATAATTGTCATTTTCGTAATTATCAATTAAAGTTATAATTTTACTGTTTGATTTTGATAAGTCTAAATAATACAATTCGTTTCCAGAAGTTGAATTTGCAGCAGTAATGAATAAATATTTTTCATCTTCTGAAACGTTTCCACCAACGTATCTTCTTTTTATATCGCCACCAAAGATTAATTTATCTGATTTTTGAGATGTATTTAATTTGTGATAATACAATTTATGTTGATCTGTTTTTGCGGATAGTTCGCTCCCAACGGGTTTGTCGTAGCTTGAATAGTAGAAGCCTTCATTTTTATACCATGAAATACCACTGAATTTCACATCTACAATTGTGTCGCCAATGATTTTTTTGGTTTTGGTTTCCATTACAATCACTTTTCTCCAATCGCTTCCGCCTTCTGAAATAGCATAAGCTACTAAACTACCATCTTTACTGAAGTCTAATCCACCAAGCGAAGTTGTACCGTCTTTTGAGAATGTATTAGGATCTAAAAAGATTTCTTCTTTGCCTGATTTATCTTTTCGATACAAAACGGATTGATTTTGAAGTCCGTTGTTCTTGTAATAATACGTGTAATCACCTTCTTTGAATGGAGCTGAAATTTTCTCGTAATTCCATAATTGTTCCATTCTAGTTTTTAATTGATTTCGGTAAGGAATCTTATTTAAAAAGATATTGGTAACAATGTTTTGTTTTTTTACCCAAGCTTCTGTTTCAGCACTACGATCATCTTCTAACCAACGATAAGGATCATTTACACTTTGGCCAAAATAAGTGTCAGTATGGTCAATTTTTTTTGTGTTTGGATAAATAATTTTTGTTTGCGCATTCATAACTAGTGTACAAACAATAGCGGTTAAGGTTATTGTTTTTTTCATAATGTATTTGTTGATTAAAACAAAGATATTCAAATGAATTTAAATGTTTTGTTAAAAAACAAAAACGACTGAAATTTCAGCCGTTTTGTAATAAGATCGATTTGTTTTTTAGTTTACTGCAATTGAAAAGTTAACCGCAGCATCAGTGTTTCCTCCAGCATTAGTAATATCACCAGCTGCTACTCCAGTTGCTGATTTATTTGGTAAATGTCTTAAAGTTACGGTTAACGTTCCAGTAGTACCTGAAGTCCCAGCTACTAAAGTGAAGTTTAAGCCAATTGGTTTTCCATTTGCATCAATATCGGTATAAGTTACGGTTCCAACACTTGATGGAAGCTGATAAAACACTTGATGATCCACACCTTCTTCTTCAACTTCTTCTGTAATATCTTCTGCCGGATTAACTAATTCATTTAAAAACGTTGTTGAGCCTGTGTAAGTTATTCCTGCAGTTAAATTTCCAGAAACGGTTACAACTGGTGCATTTGGTCCGTCACCATCCAAATCTCTTGAAGTTAATGTGATAATTTGCCCACCACCAACAAGAGTTGTAGTTACAGTTGTGATTACTTCTTCTTCATTCACTGGTGCATCATCATTAGAACAAGAAGTTGAAAACAATACTGGGATTACTAATAGAGCAATAAGTTTTAAATTTTTCATGATTGTAAATTGTTTTAATAATTAAATTTTAATTGAACTTGGACATTTCTACCCATTTCATCAACATAAAAGCGCTGACGATTTAGGTAATCTCGATACGTTGTATTCATTATATTTTGAACACTAAAAGATGTAGTTAAGCTATTTTTTTTATTGATTTTAAACGTCATTTCACTATAAAAATGCAACAAATGATAGCCTTTTGGTGGAGAACTAATATCAACCACAACAGGAGTTAACGTGTTGTTTGTAACAATGTTGGTTTCAAAATTGTAATTTGGGAATTGATTTTGTCTGAAAACCACTTCACTCTTTAATTCGGAAACAAAATCGAACCAAGATTCTTTTTTATATTGAATTTTATTGTTGATTACAAACGGCGGCATATCAATTAAATACTCGTTAGTACTTAGATTTTGTCCGTTTACATAAGCCATTCCTAATTCGTGTGAAAAGTGGTTGGAAATATTCCATTTGGTATTGACATCAAAACCCGTTAACAATGCTTCCGTTTGTTTGAATTCCCATACAGGGAAAGCACCACGAATAGTAGTTTCAAATCCAGTTGGTTGCAAATAAATGAAATTTGAAATTCGGTTAATAAAAGGATTAATTTGGACGCGAAACGATTTCCAATCCTTATTAAATGTGGTGTTGAATTTATATGCTTGTTCTTTTTTCAAACGTAAATCACCTAATTCTACTTGACCAGTCGAATGATGCAATCCATCACTAAATAATTCGGACGGATTTGGATTTCGTGAAGCTAAACTTACATTTACTAACCATTCCATTTCATGATGAAATTGCTTTCTAAATCCAATGTTGGCAGTAATATTATGATAATCAAAAGTAGGTTTGGTTAGCCATTGATTGCCTTCTTCTCCTACAATAAAATGTGAAAATTCAGCATCATAACCACGCTCGGTCCATCTTGATTTCAAATAATATTTTGTGGCTTCAATAGTCGAAAAATCATAACGAATTCCCGATTCTAACGAAGTTGCATTGTCGAATTTATAAACGGCAATTCCGTATAAACCAGCATCCAATTTTTCATAACTTGGAATCAGTGGACGTACACCCGTTTTAGGATTCGCAAAGTTGTTTTGGTAACCCAAATTCAATCCCGATTTCAATCGCCAATTTCCAATATTCGTTTTATAATCCGCTAAAAAAGTATGGGTTGCCAATTGTAAATCCAATGCTGCTTTATCATTGTTGGCACTACTTCTTCTAACATCAAATTCTAGACGATTATTGAATTGAAACGCATATTGAAAATCAATCGAAGCGTTTTCGTTAAGCCATCTTTGGTAATTTACTTTCGCTAAATGATGTTGTACTTCTTGTTTTGGAGCATCAATCGAGTAGGTGAAAGGTTCAATTACGCTTGGTTGTTGGTTGTTGATGGAATTGTACAAATCGTTTACATTTCCTATATGAGATGCTTTAATGATTCCAATTTGCGCATTGTAAAAACTGTACATCGCATTGAAATTATACTTTTCTTGAGCATAACGAATGCCACCCGAAAAATTTTGTTCCCGATTTCCTGAATTGGACAATACATAATCAGGTGTTTCTCTATCACCTAAATATTTGAAAGTTCCCAAAGCATTCCAACTCCAACCATAGCGATTTCCTTTTTGAAGACTTGAACTCAAACTTCCACCCATTCCGTTTGAGGCTAAGTTGAGAATTGTTTTTACAACCAAAGTATCTTTTTTAATCACTTCAGGTTCGATGACAACAATTCCTCCAATTGCATCACCACCATATTGTAAGGCAGAAGCGCCTTTAATTACCGTGATTTTTCCGGCTGAATTGATATCGAAATTCGGTGCGTGTTCCGTTCCCCACTGTTGGTCTTCTAATCGAACATTATTATTGATAATAGGCACTCGATTGCTATGCAAACCATTAATTACTGGTTTAACAATAGTACTTCCGGTTTTTAAAATTGAAACTCCAGAAACTTCTTTCAAGGCTTCACCCAAGGTTTGATTACTAAACTTTTCAATGGTAGCGCTTTTCAAAACTTGTTCGTTACTACTTTCGCTTTTTGAATTGGAAAGTTGTCGAATAGTAATATCATCTAACTTTGTAATATCTAATTTCAATTGACGATTGATAGTTAAATCGGTTGAAATTTCGATAGTTTCCTCAATAGCATGATAGCCTATAAACGAAATATAGAGTTTCTGTTTCCCTTTTGGAATGCCTGATAAAACATAACTTCCGTTTACATCGGTTGAAGTAGTTTTATTAGCAATGTGTACGTGAGCATCTCTCAGTGGTAAGCCATTTTCATCTGAAATAACGCCAGTAATTGTAACTTGAGCGTATCCGAAAAAGCCAACCAAAAAGAAAAATAATATCGATAAAAATCGCATTTCTTTTAGTTTAAATGAAACAACAACGTATCATTATTTTTGATAATGATATCGAAATATATTTTTTAAACTAAAGCAGGCGGACCGCGAAGATAAAACGAATTTCCATCAAACGTAATGCAAGATTCATTACTATTGAATTGATATGGAATTTCGTAAAACGAAGGAATAAAATCAAAATGGAAAACTTCTGGTGAAAGGAAAGCTGCAAATTTGAAATCACAAACAGGACAGTCATCACTTTCCGTAAACGTTTTTTCAGAAGTTTTAAAAGTCAAATGATGCGAATCATCACAACATTCTGTTTTTAAATGATGATCATGCGAAAAAGTGTGAATAGATTGATAACTCACAGCAAATAATACTGCAAGCATCAAAAACAAATTCATATGTAATAATTTCTTTTTCACTATCACAAATATACTGCTTTTAGGGCAAAGCCAAAAAACAAACCACGAATTAACGATTTTTTAAGTTTTGATGACTTATTCGTTAGTTCGTGGTTATGTTTGAAACACATAGAAACAAAGAATTTAAGTTTGATGTGGACTCAAAAAAAGAGTAACATACTTATCTATAAAAATAAACTATGTGGCTATGTGTTTAAAATTACACTAAGTTATTCGCAACCAAATATTCCGCAATTTGAATTGTGTTTGTAGCTGCTCCTTTTCTTAAGTTATCTGCCACAATCCACATGTTGATGGTGTTGGGTTGGCTTTCATCTCTACGGATTCTTCCTACGAAAACATCATCTTTTCCTTGTGCGTAAATTGGCATTGGATACGTAAATGTTTCTAAATTATCTTGAACCGTTACACCTGGCGTGTTTTGTAAAATTTGACGTACTTCGTTTACATCAAAATCGTTTTCAAACTGAATGTTAACCGCTTCACTGTGTCCACCAACTACTGGAATACGAATTGCCGTTGCTGTAACCGCAATCGTGTTATCGTTTAAGATTTTTTGCGTTTCACGAACCAATTTCATTTCTTCTTTGGTGTAACCGTTTGCTTCAAAACTATCACATTGTGGAATCGCATTTCGGTGAATTGGATATTTGTATGCCATTTCACCTTCAATTCCTGCATATTCATTTTCTAACTGACGCACGGCTTTTACTCCGGTTCCGGTAATCGATTGGTAAGTAGAAACTACAATACGTTTGATGTCATATTTGGCATGTAAAGGTGCTAGAGCCATTACCATTTGAATCGTTGAACAGTTTGGATTTGCAATAATTTTATCTTCCTTAGTTAAAACCGATGCATTGATTTCTGGAACTACTAATTTCTTAGTGGCATCCATTCGCCAAGCAGAAGAATTATCGATTACGGTTGTTCCTACAGCTGCAAATTTTGGAGCCCACTCTAAAGAAGTTTCTCCACCTGCCGAAAACAAAGCAATTTCAGGTTTCATATCTACAGCGGTTTGCAAACCTACCACTTTATAGGTGTTGCCTTTCCATTCTATTTCTTTTCCAACTGACTTTTCAGAAGCAACTGGAATTAACTCTGTTACAGGAAAATTACGTTCTGCTAATACTTGAAGCATTATTTCGCCTACCATTCCGGTAGCGCCTACTACGGCTACTCTCATTGTGTGTGTTATTTAAAGATGCAAAAATATAGAATATTCAAACGACTTAGCAAATATTGATGAAATTATAACAAAAGTTTTGATTTGTAACAGGATTTTAAAAAAATACCCCGACGAATCGGGGTTTAGTTAGAATATATAATGTAGCGGTATCGACTATTTTTTCAATAAATCTCTAATTTCAGCTAATAATTGCTCTTGTGTTGGTCCTGTTGGTGCTGCTGGCGCTGGTTCTTCTTTTTTCTTTGCAGCATTAATTCCTTTAATCAATAAGAAAAGGACAAAAGCTACAATTACAAAGTTAATTACAGCCGACATGAACATACCATATTTAACTCCTCCAAAAGCGGTTAATTCTTCAATTTTTGACAAGTTAGCAGCTTCTAAGGCTGGTTTTAAAAGCAATGGTGTAATTACATCTTCGATAAACGAACTCACAATTTTACCAAATGCACCACCAATGATAACCCCGATGGCTAAATCTACTACATTGCCTCGCATGGCAAACTCTTTGAACTCTTTCAACATAATTAGGGAATTTAAGTTAGTTTTTGTTTTAATTTTCTATAACGAATATACAAAATTTAAAACAAAATGTTAATTTTTGAAGAAAATTCGTTTTACTCGTTGCGAAATTCCAGTCAGTATTTCATAAGGAATCGTACCGATAACACTCGCCATTTCGGTTACTTTTGGGTTTTTTCCAAACACAATTACTTCATCTCCAGTTTTACAGGAAATATTCGTAACATCCACCATCATCATATCCATACAAATCGAACCTAAGATGGTGGCTTTTTGATTATTGATGGTAACAAAACCTTTTTCATTGCCCCAAGCTCTTCGAATGCCATCGGCATAACCAATCGGAATCGTAGCGACTTTCATTTTTTGGGTTACTCGAAATCTTCGGCTATAGCCAATGCTTTCTTCTGGTGAAACTTCTCTTATCTGGGAAATGATGGTTTTTAAAGTACTGACATTCTCAAGTTTTTTTAATTCTAAATCCGAATTTCCAATACCATACAAACCAATACCTAATCGCACCATTTCCATTTGTTTTTCAGCATAATTAAAAATTCCAGACGTGTTTAAAATATGGCGAATTGGTTTTGAAGGCAATACTTTTTCTAATTCGGAATACATCGCATCAAAACGTTGAAATTGTAATTTCGTGAAATCATCAAATTGCAAGTCGTCACTCGCCGCTAAATGCGAAAACACGCTTTTCACCTTAACGAAATTGTTGTTTTTTAGTAAGGAACACAATTCGTCTATCAAATGCGGTTCAAATCCTAAACGATGCATTCCGGTATCCAATTTTATATGAATCGGATAATGGGAAATATTTTGGTGTTGGGCAATTTTTAAAAACGCTTGTAAACCCGTAATCGAATAAATTTCAGGTTCTAAATTATAGGCAATCATGGCTCTAAAACTACTGTTTTCGGGATTTAAAACCATAATTGGCGTCGTAATTCCTGCTTTTCGTAATTCGATGCCTTCATCGGCAAATGCTACACCTAAGTAATCGACTTTATGATGTTCGAGCAATTTCGCAATTTCATAACCGCCATTTCCGTAGCCAAACGCTTTTACCATGACCATGATTTTGGTTTCTGGTTTTAGTTTGGATTTGTAGAAATTCAAGTTGTGACTAATCGCATCGAGGTTGATTTCTAAAATGGTTTCATGATTTTTCTCTTCCAATAAAACCACAATTTCATGAAAGTTAAATCCTCGAGCGCCTTTTACTAAAATGGTCTCGTTTTGAAACGATTGTGTATTAAATTGCTGTAAAAATTCTTGTGTAGTGGCAAACGAAATCACATTGGGTAAATCGTTCAATTGTTTTCCGATGGTTTCGCCTATGGTAATAATACGCTCGATTTTATTTTTCGAAAGCAGTTGTTTTACTTGATTGTAAAGCGTTTCTACAGCAATTCCGCTCGTGAAAATATCGGATAAAATAATCGTTTTTTTATCGTGTAATTTTTGTTGTTCTAAGAAATCTAACGCAATTTTCAACGATTGATAATCCACCGAATAACTATCGTCGATGACCAAACAATTGTTAATGCCTTTCTTAGCTTGAAGTCTTAATTCTACTGGATATAATTCGGCAACGCGATTTTGGATAAACGCAATTTCTTCGCCTAAAAATAGCATGAAATTCACGCAAGTAATTACATTTTCAATCGAATTTTCATCGGAAAACGGAATAGTTACACTAAAAGTGTTGGTTGCGTTTTTAAAAGTTAATTCGGTTTTACCATTTTCATTTTTCTTCGAAACGAAAAGATTCGCGCTTTCATCTGAAAAGCTCCAAGTATGTTTTTGACTATTTTCTGGAAGTAAAGCTTCAATTTCAGCATTCTTTTCCAAGAAAACATCCGAACAATTTTCAAAAAGTTGGACTTTCTCTTTGATTTTGGCTTCTCGATTGGGAAAACCTTCATCATGAACCGAACCAATATTCGTTAAAATGCCATATTTCGGTTGAATGATGTGTTCTAGATTTGACATTTCATTTGGTAACGAAATTCCCGCTTCAAAAATTCCTAAATCGTAATTTCCTTCAATCGCTAAAATAGATAACGGAACGCCGACTTGCGAATTATAACTTTTCGGATTTCGAACAATCAAATGATTTGGACTTAATAAGAAATTTAACCATTCTTTTACGATGGTTTTTCCGTTGCTTCCTGTAATTCCTACAAATGGAAAATCGAATTGTTTTCGATAGCCAATCGCAGTTAGTTGCAAAGCTTTTAACGAATTCTCAACGATAATAAAATTCGCTTTTTCGTATAAATGTTCCGGAATATATTCGACTACAAAATAGCGAACGCCTTTTGCAATCAACTCTTCCAAATACAAATGTGCATCGTGATTTTGTCCTTTTATAGCAAAAAATAAGGTGTTATTTCCATTTTGCAACGAACGGCTGTCAATCGAAATATGACTTGCGGTAAACTCAGTCGAATTTCCGTGAAAAACGCCTTTACAAAACGAAATGATATGACTAAGGTTGAGGTTCAATTTATTCAGTGTCTTCTTTATGTTCGCGAATGGCTCTGTAGTAAGCGGCACGGCTTAAAGGTTCATATTCTTCAGTTTCGCCAAGCATTACCAGTTTTTCATCATTAGATTTTCTAAAACTATAATGTGCTAAATTTCCAGTACGCGTACAAACCGCGTGAACTTTGGTAACATATTCGGCTGTAGCCATAAGTGCTGGCATCGGTCCGAATGGATTTCCTTTAAAATCCATATCCAATCCAGCCACGATAACACGGATTCCTGAATTGGCTAAATCATTACAAACGGCAACAATTTCTTCGTCGAAAAATTGGGCTTCGTCAATACCTACGACATCGCAACCTTGAGCTAAAATTCGAATATTTTCAGCAACAGGAACTGGTGTAGAACGAATTTCATTTTTGTTGTGCGAAACTACCATTTCGTCATCATATCGAGTATCGACAGTGGGTTTGAAGATTTCTACTTTTTGTTTGGCAAACTGAGCGCGTTTTAAGCGGCGAATTAATTCTTCGGTTTTACCCGAAAACATCGAGCCACAAATTACTTCAATCCAGCCAAATTGTTCTTGTTGATTTACGGTATTTTCGAGAAACATTTTGTATCTTTCGTACGTTAAAAATTATTTTCTGTTACATTTGTAATCAAAACAAAATTATTAAAAAAGTATCGATATATTCAATTCCATCCAATAAAGTTATGAAGAAAAGAGTAACCGCTGAATTAATCAGTATTGCCCACCGAATTTTAAAGTTAAAAAACCATTCAGAAACGGTTCAATTGCAGCAAGAAGCTAAAAATTTGTACGATCAGTTAACCATTTTACGCTTTTATGAAGAAAATTTCGAATTCGTAAAAAATGAAATTTCAGAAGAAGTTTTTGAAGCAAAATTAGAAGGAAAGCAAGCCGATGTTTTTGAACAACCAATTGCAGTTGTGGAAGAAGTTTTACCAGTAAATGAAGAAACGATGGTTAATTCTGAGGATTTGGAACCAATTGCTGAAGGACCAATAAACGAAACTCCATTAGAAGAGAAAAAAATTGTGGTGGCGGAGTTGGTAGTTGAAGATGATGAAGATGAAGAAGAAGTTTTGATGACACCAGTGGAAGAAGAACCGATTGAGGAAGAAATTCTTGTAGAAGAACCAGTTGCTGCTTCAGATGTTTCAGAACCAAAAATAGAAGAACCTGCCAAGCAAATTTCATTTGAAGATTTATTGGTACATGATTATCAAGAATTGGATTTTGTGAAAGTAGAGGATGTTCCGGCTGAAGTTGAAAAAGTATCAGAAACCGTTTTTGATTCCAAAATTTCGGAAGTAAAACCAGAAGAAGAAGTCAAGGTGGAAATTGTTCCCGAGACTATAGTTGTCGATTCTGAAACTTTGCAACCAAAAGTGTTAGAAGAAGAAGTAAAAGCAACTTTCGAAAAAGTAAGCCAAGAACCAAGAATCAGTTCGTTAAACGATAGATTAAATAAAGCCATTACTTTCGGATTGAACGATAGAATCGGATTTGAGAAGAAATTATTTGGCGGAAGTTCGGATGATTTTAACCGCGTAGTTTCGCAATTGAATACGTTTGATAGTTTTGAAGAAGCCAAAGCTTTTGTAGATGATTTCGTAAAGCCAGATTATAACAATTGGGAAGGTGCGGAAGAATATGAAACGCGTTTTATGGAAATTGTGGAGAAAAAGTTTAGTTAGTTTTTAGTCGCAGTCACAGTTTTCAGGCACAGATTTCTTTTGATGAATTCGTACTAATTCATGAAATTTGGGTTTTTAGTTTAACCACATAGAAACATAGGTTTTTCTTGTTTGAGTTTTGGTTAGCACGTATAGCTAATGTGTAGAAATCTATTTTCTATATAATTCTTTTAAAATTTAAGTTTTGCTATGTGTCTATGAGGTAAAAATTCTTTTTTATTCAAATCGTTTATAAATGAGTAAATTATATATCGTTCCAACGCCAATTGGTAATTTAGAAGACATGACTTTTCGTGCGATTAAAGTGCTAAAAGAAGTCGATTTAATTTTAGCAGAAGACACGCGAACCAGCGGAAAATTGCTAAAACACTTCGAAATTGCTACGCACATGCATAGTCATCACATGCACAACGAACATAAAACCGTTGAAAATTTGGTCAAGCGATTACAAGCAGGCGAAACTATTGCTTTAATCAGTGATGCAGGAACTCCAGCTATTTCCGATCCAGGATTTTTGCTCACACGCGCTTGTGTGGAAAACGGAATTGCCGTGGAATGTTTGCCAGGAGCAACGGCTTTTGTGCCAGCTTTAGTGAACAGCGGTTTACCCAATGATAAATTCGTATTCGAAGGCTTTTTGCCCGATAAAAAAGGAAGACAAACCCGTTTTTTAGCCTTACAAGAAGAATATCGCACGATGATTTTCTATGTATCGCCACATAAATTAAACAAAACCTTAGCCGAATTTGTACAATATTTCGGTGCCGAAAGACCTGTTTCTGTTTCCCGAGAATTATCCAAATTACACGAAGAAACCATAAGAGGAACTGCCGAAGAAGTGTTAAAGCACTTTGAAGCGAAACCAGCTAAAGGTGAAATTGTGGTTTGTGTTGGGGGGAAGAGTTTGAAGTAAATTTATAGTATTATATATGGAGTTTCAGTTAGATAATTTTTCATTTGGATTAATGATTTGGCAAATTATATTATTTGTTACATTGTTTTTTTGGTTGTTTTGTGTAATTGATGTTTTGAGAGCCTCGTTTAACGGTAATGATAAATTGATATGGGTTTTAGTTTTGCTGTTTGTTCCTTTACTAGGACCATTTTTGTATTTATTTATCGGAAGGAATAAACGAATAAAATAAATTTTAATAATGGAAACACACAACATAACTACTACCTGGAAAGGTAACATGCAATTTGAGTCCACTAATCCAAGTGGTGATATTATTTCAATTGACGCCGGACCAGAAAATGGTGGCGAAGGGAAAGGCTTGCGTCCAAAAGCGTTGATGTTATCGGCTTTAGCGGGTTGCACAGGATTAGACGTGGCTTCATTAATGGAAAAAATGAAGTTAGAAGTAACTGATTTTAAAATAGAAACTTCAGGAGAATTAACCGAAGAACATCCAAAAACGTATCATACAGTAAAGGTTGATTACCATTTTTATGGTAGTAATTTAGATGAGAAAAAACTTGAAAAAGCTGTGAATTTATCGGTAGAAAAATATTGTGGTGTAATGGAGATGTTTCGTCAATTTGCAAAAGTTGAGGTGGCGATTTTTTATCATAAAATTTAATTAAAAGGATTTACCACATAGAAACATAGATAAAAAAGTTAGTTTTAGTTCATGCTGAATACACAAAGCCTATCTAACCTATAAAAAGTGTAACGACTATTTTGATAAAAATCAACCTATGTTTCTATGTGGTTATTTTTTTTCATTAAGTAAATTCAAAAATATTTATACCTTTGTCATTCAATAATATAAGCCAAAATAAATAATTCATAATTTTTAATTCGTAATTAAACTATGCGTTGGAATTCAAAATCTAAGCCAAATCCAGAAAAAGTACAAGCCATTCAGCAAGCACTTCAAGTCGATGAAATTATTGCGACACTTTTAGTTCAACGAGGAATCGAAACCTTCGAACAAGCCAAAACCTTTTTTCGTTCCACTTTAGCCGATTTGCACAATCCGTATCTCATGAAAGATATGGACAAAGCTGTTGCGCGAATCGAAAAAGCCATTGCTAACAACGAAAATATTTTAGTTTTTGGAGATTACGATGTCGATGGAACAACCGCTGTTTCCTTAGTTTCAAGTTATTTACGAAGTTTTTATCCGAATGTTGCGACTTATATTCCTGATAGATATGCAGAAGGTTACGGCATTTCTTATATGGGAATTGACTATGCTGAAGACAACGATATTTCTTTAATTATTGCGTTGGATTGTGGCATCAAATCTATTGACCATGTAAATTATGCCAAAGCAAAAAACATCGATTTCATTATTTGCGATCATCATAGACCGGGCGAAATTTTGCCCGAAGCCGTTGCGGTTTTAGATCCAAAACGAGATGATTGTTCCTATCCGTATGATGAATTATGCGGTTGTGGTGTTGGGTTTAAATTGATTCAAGCTTTAGCTGAAAATAGAAACCAAACGATTGATGATCTAGTAGAATATTTAGATTTAGTAGCCACTGCGATTGCTGCTGATATTGTTCCGATTACGGGTGAAAATAGAGTGTTGGCGAAATTTGGTTTGGAAGTGATTAATTCGAATCCACGGCCAGGAATTAAGGCTTTGATTCAAAATGTGAAGAAAAAAGTCTTGACAATTACTGATGTCGTTTTCATTGTAGCGCCAAGAATCAACGCAGCAGGAAGAATCAAACACGGAAATGAAGCGGTTGCTTTATTAACGGAATACGATTTAGAGCAAGCCGAACAATTTGCTTCCGAAATTGAACAGCATAATTCCGATAGAAAAGAATTAGACAAAAAAATTACACAAGAAGCCTTACTTCAAATTGAAGAAAATAACGAACAAAACCGATTTTCAACGGTTGTCTATCAAGAAAATTGGCATAAAGGCGTTATCGGAATTGTCGCTTCAAGATTGGTAGAAAATTACTATCGGCCAACGATTGTTTTTACGAAAAGTGGCGAAAAATTAGCTGCTTCGGCACGTTCTGTAAAAGATTTTGATGTTTATAATGCGTTGGAAGCGTGTGCAGAACATTTGGAACAATTCGGTGGTCATATGTATGCGGCTGGAATGACGCTTTTGGAAGAAAACTACGAAAATTTCAAAAATGCCTTCGAAAAAGTCGTGCAAGAAACCATTCACCCTGATTTGTTGACACCTGAAATTTCATACGATGTCGAAATCGAATTATCCGAAATCAATCCGAAATTAATGCGATTATTAAAACAATTCGAACCTTTCGGCCCGGAAAATATGACGCCGTTATTTTTAGCGAAAGGATTAATCGATTCAGGTTATGCTAAGACTTTAGGTTCCGATAATGAACATTTGAAAGCATTTGTAAAACAAGGAAATTCAGAATACTTTGGTGCGATTGGTTTTGGATTAGGTAATAAATTAGACTTGGTTACCAACAAAAATAAATTTGATGCAATTTTCTCCTTAGAAGAAAATGAATGGAAAGATACTGTAACTTTGCAATTGCAATTACGTGATATCAATGCTTCAAATTACTAAAAAAGATCCTTTTTCTTCGTTAAGAATTCCAGAATTTCGCTGGTTTTTAGCCATGCGATTGTTTATTGTTTTGGCTTGGTCAATGCAGTTTGTATTGATTGAATGGGAAGTGTATCGCATTACAAAAGATCCATTATCATTAGGATTAATTGGTTTAATGGAAATCATTCCAGCCATAAGTATGGCTTTGTTTGCTGGGCATATTGTGGATCAAAACGAGAAAAAAGGATTGTTAATCAAATGTTTTTCTGGATTAGCTATCATTAGTGCTTTTTTATGTTTATTAGTCCATCCGAATTTTATCGATTCATTTTCAAAAAATACCATTTTATATGGAATTTACACTCTAGTTTTTGTGGGCGGAATCATTCGTGCTTTTCTAATTCCGTCTGTTTTTAGTTTATTAGGGTTAATTATTCCTAAAAAAGAACAGCCAAATGCAGCGACATGGAGTAGTTCTACTTGGCAAGTGGCGGCTGTAATTGGACCGGCTTTAGCGGGATTTGCAATTGGTTGGGTTGGTGTTTTTTGGTCGTTGGTTTTTGTAGTTTTTTGTGTGATTATGGCTTTAATCGTACTAACACAAATTGAAAAAAAACCGATTTTAAATCCGAAAATAGGCGAACCAATTTTCAAAAGTCTGAAAGAGGGATTATCGTTTGTGTTTCGTTCTAAACCCATTTTGAATGCAATTTCTCTGGATATGTTTGCGGTTTTGTTTGGTGGAGCAGTTGCTTTGCTACCTATTTTTGCTCAAGATATTTTAAAGGTTGGTTCGGAAGGTTTTGGAATTTTAAGAGCTGCACCAGCCATTGGGGGTTTGATTACCATGTTGATTTCAACTTCAATTCCGTTACATCGAAAAGCAGGTAAAAAGCTATTATTGGCTGTTTTTGGATTTGGAGTTTGCATTATTGTTTTCGGATTATCGACAAACTTTTGGTTATCCGTAGTAGCTTTATTTTTAAGTGGTGTTACAGATGGAATTTCAGTAGTAATCCGTCAAACCATTTTACAAATTTACACTCCCGACCATATGAGAGGACGTGTATCTTCCGTGAATTCAATTTTCGTGGGTTCATCCAATGAATTAGGCGCATTTGAAAGTGGCTTGGCTTCCAAAATTATGGGAGTGGTTCCGGCAGTGGTTTTTGGTGGTGTGATGACATTAGGAATTGTAGGCGTTACCGCTGTAGCATCACCAAAATTTAGAGAATTAGATATCGAAAAAGATTTGGAAACGATTTAGTTTTTGAATTCTTTTAATTCCATTTTTTCTCCATCAAAAACACCATAGGTAAAATAACTAATCCAGTCGCCTAAGTTTACATATTTAGAATTTTCGTTTATTTCAATTTCTAAAGGTAAATGGCGATGACCAAAAATAAAGAAATCATAATGTTTGGTTTCCAATTTACGTTTGCAGTATTGTACTAACCATTCATTGTCTTCTCCTAAATATTTTACATCTTCTGCGCCAGAAATTAGTTTATTTTTTACCGATAGATATTGTGCTAATTTCACACCAATATCTGGGTGTAACCATCTAAAAAGCCATTTTGAAAACGGATTAGTAAAGACTTTTTTCATTCGTTTGTAACCCATATCACCCGGTCCTTTTCCGTCTCCATGACCAATTAAAAAGGTTTTACCATTAAAAGTGAATTCTTGATTATCGTGATAAACAGGAATATTCAACTCTTTTTGAAAATAATCGTGCATCCATAAGTCGTGATTTCCTACAAAAAAATAAATTGGTATGCCAGAATCCTTAATTTCTGCTAATTTTCCTAAAACTCTAATAAATCCTTTTGGAACTACAGTTTTATATTCAAACCAAAAGTCAAATAAATCCCCTAACAAGAATATGGCATCAGCATCTTGCTTAACCATTTCAAGCCATTGAATAAATTTATGTTCTCTTGGAAAACTTAATTCTGGAGTTGGCGCTCCAAAGTGTTGATCTGATGCAAAATAGATTTTCAAGTTAAATTAGTGTTAAATTTGTGTTAATCATCGATTTTTTTTACACTTTATCGATTTAGTATTCGCTTTGTTAACAAATTATAAAAAAACAAATATTTTTAACAGATTATTTATTAATTGTTAAAAATAATATTATGAGAAAAATTTATTTAATAATTTTCTTTTTGGTTTCTTTTTTTGCTTTTTCACAAGACAAAGTTAAAAATTTAGAAGAAGTAAAAGGAACTTTTCAACTAGAAATTCTAAAAATGAATGTTGAACCTATTTCAATAACATCAGAATTACTTGAAAAAATTTATAATTTGAGAAAAGAATCTGAAACAGTTTATCTTCAAATAGATGAATTTAGAAGAATAAAGATTTTTTCTCGTAAAGATTTATTAGCTGAAAAAAACAAAAATACAGATGAGTATGTTTTAGTTAATTCTTTTAAAAATTAAGATAAAGTAATATGAAAAAAATTATACTTTTATTGCTTGTTTTTACGGGGCTTAATGCATACTCACAAGCAGCAGGAGACACGCCATGTAATGCTTTACAATTGTATCCTTACACTACATGTGCAAATAATTCAGGAGCACAATATGCAGGGCATTATCAAAGTGAAAATGCAGCGGGAAATAATGTTACTATGACAGGTACTAGTACTATAAATCCAGCATGTACTACAGATAATGAAACTTCTCAAGCTGTTAGATGGATTTCAGTTGTTGCCACAACTACGTCCTTTACAATAACAAATTTAACTGATTATTCCGGACCAGGTGCTG
Source organism: Flavobacterium sp. (assembly GCF_036782315.1). GTDB lineage: Bacteria > Bacteroidota > Bacteroidia > Flavobacteriales > Flavobacteriaceae > Flavobacterium. Next base: position 1,404 of record NZ_DAIPZK010000001.1, on the reverse strand, counting down.
CAACAGCAGAACAGAGAGATTATGTAGTTTTTTCTGGACCATGTAATAGTTTAACTCAAATAGCATGTTCTGCCTCAGTTGTTTTAAATGGAACATTTACTGTAACGGGATTGACAACAGGGCAAACTTATTACATTATGGTTTCACAGTCAGCTGCAGCCTTTAGTGGCTATCCTACTGCTAATGCAGCGGCAACATGTATTACAAGTACTGTGCCTCATGTAGCTAGTAATGATGCTTGTGCTAATGCTTTTACTCTTCAAAATAATGTAACTTATACATCAACAAACGCAGATAGTACAGTTGATGGACCGAGTGTTTGCCAAAATCCAGCTTCAGGTTCTGTTGAAAATAATGTTTGGTATCAATGGTGTGCACCTTCTAATTGGCCAGTAGGGCAGTTAGCCTATTTAAATGTTAACAATCAAGTTTGTAATAGCACACAAGGATTACAACTCTCAATTTATGGACCAGGAACTACTTGTGCTCAAATAACAGGTGGAACAGCCACTTCCATAGTTTGTCAAAATCCAGGTTCAACAACCAATTATAATTACACTTTTAATGCTAGTCCTAATCAATGTTATTTAATAGTTTTAGATGGATTTGCAGGAACAGCATGTACATTTGATATCCAAGTTTCAGCAAGTTTAGTTTGTGCTACTCCACCTGTTGCTCCCACTGTAACTGTTACTCAGCCAACATGCGCTGTCACAACAGGTACAATAACTGTTTCTTCCCCTTTAGGAGGGACATTGCAGTATAGTATAAATGACGTTGTTTTTCAGTCAGGAACTACTTTTTCAGGACTGGCTCCAGGGACTTATAACGTAACAGTAAGAAATTCGGCTGGATGTATTTCAACAGCAACAGTTGTTGTTATTAATTCACCAATTGGAGCACCAGCAGTTCCAACTATCACAACAACTGCACCAACATGTGTTGCGTCTGGTACTTCTACAATATCTAACTATGATGGATCACTAACATATACTTTCACTCCGTCAGGACCAACCGTTGGTGCGGGAGGTTTAATTTCCGGGATGACAGTTGGAACGAGTTATACTGTAACAGCAGGAAATGGTACTTGTACATCAGCTTCATCGGCATCATTTACCAATTTAGCGACGTTAAGTGTTCCATCCCAACCAACGATTAGTACTACAGCAGCAACGTGTTCATCAGCTGGAGTTTCGACTATTACTAATTATAATGGAGCATTAACTTATGTATTCACTCCATCAGGACCAACCGTTGGTGCAGGAGGTTTAATTTCAGGAATGACAGTTGGTACGAGTTATACCGTAACTTCATCAAACGGAAGTTGTTCATCAGTAGCATCAGCATCTTTTAGTAATGCAGCCCAATTGACAACACCAGCAGTTCCAACAATTACTACTACAG